>NZ_QDFZ01000022.1 GCF_003347605.1 Chryseobacterium sp. KLBC 52
ACAGAATTTAACGTTTCGGGCAGTAAATTGTATCTTTCGCCGATAATTGACCTTTACAATGGCGAGATTATCAGTTACGATCTCTCAGAAAGGCCTGCCTTTGCGCAGGTTGTGAATATGCTCAAAAAAGGATTCAGAAAAATTAAAAATACTGAAAACCTCATTATCCACTCTGATCAAGGCTGGCAATATCAGATGAAAGCCTATCAGCACCTGTTAAAAGAAAAAGGCATTATCCAAAGTATGTCCCGCAAAGGAAACTGTCTGGATAATGCAGTAATAGAAAACTTCTTTGGAACTTTAAAATCTGAAATGTTCTATACTAAGAAATTTAAAACCATTGATGAGCTCAAAAAAGAAATAAAGAAGTATATCAAGTATTACAATAACGACAGGATAAGACTTAATCTAAAAGGAAAGAGTCCGGTACAGTACCGAACTCTTTCATATAATAATATTGTTTAATTTTGTCTAAACTTTTGGGTGCAGTCTAGTCTGTGGGTTTTTTATTTTATTCCAAATTGCTGCACCATCCAGTGATACGGATGATTTTTGATAAGATCCTGCCTTAAGGTTTCATCTTTGGTATTTAAATAACTGTAAACTTTTAAAGGAATAGAATCCGGATATTCTTTTAAGCCGTTTGCAATCGTAATTTGTGCTTCCTCTTTTTTTGAGCCGCTATCTAAGGCCTCTGCTTTAAAAATGTGAATGATTGCCGGGAGTTTTCCATATACTTCTTTTGTTTCACTTTCCAGAAGATGCATAGTTTCTATCTGAAACACAGGATTGGGACTTTTTCCTTCTGCTACTGCCTGGCTGATATGCTGCTGATACATCAGAAAAAGATAAAGCAGATGTATATTTTTGGTATCCGGATCAGAAACTGCTTTTTGAAATTTTTGTGTAAACTCGGGAGTCATTTCATCACTATCTGCCTGAAGATTTTTTTGATAAAACTCATCCATCAGATCATACACCATTCTATCCTTAGTGTCAATTTTTGACTGACTCTTTATTTTTTGTAAAATGCTTGCCATTGAATTCCCGGATTGTGCAAAAATGGAGACGCTGAGGCATAGTAAAGTACCGATGATCAGTTTTTTCATGATATGTTTTGAATAATTGTATTGTGAAATTAAATATACAGATTTGTTCTCAGGAAAGAAAAAATAAGTGAGTCATTGTAATTTAGTTTGATAATGACAGGTTCTTTTTCTTAAAATTATTAAATTTATTGCCTCAAAATTAAGCGGAAATTTCAATTATATATCATGAATTTCTTCTGAAAAATATGTCAATGAATTCAATTGTAATAAATGTAGGAAACAGCAATATCAGATTTGGTCTTTTCAATGGTGATAATTGTGATATTTCGTGGGTAATCAATACAAAGCCTTACAGAACGGCAGATGAACTTTATGTACAGATGCTGATGCTATATCAGACCTATAAAATTGATCCCAAAGAGATTGATAAGGTAATTATCGGATCGGTAGTACCTCAGCTTACCAAAGTAATGAGCTCAGGGATCAAAAAAATTCATGGAAAAAATCCTGTCATTGTGGACCGGAATACCCCTTCCGGAGTGCAGGCAAAATCCAAGCAGATGGGAACTGATATATATGCAAATCTGGTAGCTGCACACAATCTGTACCCGAACAGAAAGAAAATTGTCATAGACTTCGGAACAGCCCTTACCGCAAGCTGTGTGGCTGAAACAGGAGAAACTTTAGGGGTAATTATCGCTCCGGGAATTGTAACGTCTCTGAATTCACTGATCAACCAGACTGCACAACTTCCGGATATCGAACTGAAGAAGCCTAAATCTGTTTTGGGACTGGATACGGTAACCTGTATGCAGAGTGGGATGGTATATGGCTTTCTTGGCATGGTAGAAGGTTTTGTAACCCGCATCAATGAGGAAGTAAATGATGATTGTTTTGTAGTAGCAACAGGAGGTGTTTCCCATGTCTACAAACCTCTGACGGATAAGATCCATGTGATGGACAGGCTTCACACCCTGAAAGGTCTTTATTTTCTGGGGAAAGATTTATAAATTTAAATAATTATGGTTGAGGTTGAATCCAGCTGATACTTTAGTTTCTCAATCTTACTATTAACATAATGGAAAAATTTCCCGTACTACAAACCGAAAGACTGATTCTTTCACCACTGCAAGAAAAGGATATCCCTTTTATTGTTGAACTTCTTCAGCATAGGATTTTTTCTGATCTGACCTCCAATATTCCTTATCCCTACATGGAAAATGACGCCCGATCCTGGGTGAAAATGTCAAAAGAAGCTTTTGATAACCATACCGGATATACGTTTGCGGTCCGGAATAAAGAAAATCAGATCATAGGAGCTATCGGGCTTCATGACAGGGATGATGATAAAGCCGAACTTGGCTACTGGATAGGAATTCCTTACTGGAATAAAGGCTACGTTACGGAAGCTGCAAAAGCAATAGTAGATTTTGGTTTTAATGAAGTGAAGTTTAACAAAATTTTTGCTACTCATTTCCTTCACAATCCCGCTTCGGGGAGAATTATGGAGAAAATAGGAATGGAGAAAGAGGCTGTTCTGATAAAGGAAGTGAAAAAGGACGGAGAATATTTTGATCTGGTGAGATATTGTATTTTGAAAACGGACTAGAAAGAATTGTAACATTTATAAAAACAAAAGCCAGAGAAATTTATCCTCTGGCTTTTTATATGTTATTATTTCAACCCAAATACATTTGATTTTTTCGAATGACTCCGGGTTATCTTTTACTTTTAAAAAATTCTTTAACGATAGAAGAACATTCGGTTTCCATAATTCCTGTAATCACTTCTGTTTTCGGATGGAGAGAAAGATGTTTATTGATAAAACCTCTTTGTTCATCCCGCGCTCCAATCACTACTTTCGAGATCTGAGACCAGGAAAGTGCACCTGAGCACATCACACAGGGTTCCATGGTTACATAAAGCGTGCAGTCTTTCAGATATTTTCCTCCCAGGAAGTTGGCTGCTGAGGTGATGGCCTGCATTTCAGCATGGGCGGTCACATCATTTAATGTTTCGGTGAGGTTGTGGGCTCTTGCAATAATTCTGTTGTTGGAGACTACCACACATCCGATAGGAACCTCATCTTTTTCTAAAGCGGCTTCTGCTTCCTGCAGCGCCATTTTCATATAATATTCGTCGGTAAACATTAATCCGTTATCGTTAAAGTTAAGGGAAGTGTAAAGCGGTAAGTAGTAGGGTCACCTTTCAGCATTGCCGGGGAAAACTTTTCTGCGAGAGAATATAAAGCTATTTCTGCCTGTCTGTTGAAGGTGAAATTATCTCCCTGCGCATGAACATTACTGACTGTTCCATCTTTCTCAACAATAAAATCCACATCCGTCTTTATCAATTTTTCCTGAGAATAGACGCCATCAACATAGAGCAGATTGGCTACTTCCTGTCTCAAAGAATTGATACCTCCGGGATAATCTGCAATCTTTTCAGCATCTGCAAACTTTTCAGATGAGGTAAAGCGAGGACTTTTGATGGTTTGAAGGTCTTCCAGATTTCTGACTTTTAATAAAGCCCCGATCAGGGCATTGTTTTCAATGCTATCCATTTTTTTCATAAAAAAAAGGAAGTCCCCTTTTATTGCAGCTTTTTTTACCGTATTGGGTTCGGCATCAAATTTCTTTTTGAACTCCTTATTCAACATATTTCTGTGTTGGTTATAGTAGCTCTTTACAAGTCTGAACTCTTCTTTCTGCTGAGCAAGAAAAAAGGAAGAGATAAAGCAACAGATGCCAATGAATAAAGTTTTCAATAAGGGTATATTTATGTAAATATAACAAAAAATATGAAATACTTTCTCTATGATCAGTTTTCAAGATAACGGTTTAAAGATTCCTGCAAATGATTGCGGATGTCATCAACTAAACCTTTCGGTTCCAGAACAGTAACTTCTTTTCCAAAAGAAAGAATTTCCTGCATGAAATCATAAGTAGGGTGGAGAAAGAACTCAAAATAGATCTCTTCGGGAGTCTCTTTGGTTTCTTTCTGCGACTGATGAAGAGGAAAACTTCTGATGTATTCTCCCTGATGGCGGCTGCATTTTAATACAATGTTCTGTGGTTTCTGTTCTGCCAGGTTCATTACCCCAAATGCATTTTTGAAATGCTCTCTGAAGTTGTATTTGTACTTTTCCCTGAACTGATTTTTGGCTACATCCAGATAATTAATTCTGTCCAGCCCGAATGATTTTAAAACTTTGTCTTTGGTATCAATAGCAATAAGATACCATCGGTCTTTAGATTCTTTTAAAGCCAAAGGGTGCACTTTTCTGGAGGTCATCAGTTTGTTCTTGTAATTGTAGTGCTCAAAACTTACCACTCTTTTATTTCTGATGGCGAAGAACAGATCATAAAAATGTTCTACACCGGTAGGTTTTCTACTTTCAAAAAAGATAAAATCTGAAAAATCAGGGTGGGTATTCATCGCGTTACTCACCTGAAAAGATTCGAGTAACTTTTGGTTGTATTCATCCACTTCCATAATGGGGCGGCTTTCAATATAATACCGGTTGTCGCCCTTTTTTTTGTTGTGGATAGAAAGGTTGAAAAGATCGGAAATCTCCCGGATATCCCTCTGCAGGGTACGGATAGAGTAGCTCTTGATTCCTGCATCCTGGAATTCAAAAGAGTTTAAAAGATAGTCCTCCAGCTGTGAATAGGTAGCCGGAGAACTTTCTAATCTTTTAATTATTAAGGCATATCTTGTCAGATAAAAATCTTTCTTCATTTCTCTATTTTTAGGGTGCAGCAGCGCTGCGTTTCATGGTAAAGTTTTATAAGACAAATATATGCGGTTCATGCGACAAAACGTGTCGTGTTTTATTTTAATATATCTTTTTTAAAGAGATATGTTTTCTTGGTCTTCAATAGGAGCTACTGTAATATATAAAGGGTAACCTTCCTCGAAACTACTTTTTAGATGATTATAAAAAAGCTGGAAATAATATAAATTTTTATCTCTGACATTTTCCCGAATATTATAATGATATAATTCACCAAGAAATTCTTTAACATCCTCATAAAAAACAGAACGATTTGTCATCGGGTCAAAGTGCTCGTTTTTATAAGTTTTCAGATATTCCATAGGATTTTTGGTATGCTCTTCCGGTACTTTCTTCATTGTTTTCAGCACATCTCTAATTTTATTTTCGAGTGCATCAACAACAAATTCCCATGTGTTGGGTTCATAGTAAAAGTCTTTCTTCCCAAAGTCTTCTCCTAAAAGTTCTTCAAAAACTTCTTTTTTGAAATCAAATTCATTCCATTCAGGATTTTCTTTATAGTCCTCCGTGCGTATATCAAAGCCTACATAGGTTCCATCTGGATTATACAATCCATTTTTTTTTACATCTTTCAAAGAAATTATGATTTTATCTATTTTTTCTTCTTTCATAATAATGGTTATTTGTGATATATTACTTTTAGTTCTTCTAATTTATTAATATCCCCTAAAAGATCATTAAATTCATTCATAGGAGTTTTCAATTCAATCTTATCAAAGCCTTTTTCTTTTGCCCATTTATAAGGTGTAATTTGTTTTACGGCCTCTATAATATTATCTTTTGTAATAGGTTTTCCTTGCATGGCTTTTTTAAATCGGGTTAAATTTACAGATTCTCCTCCATATGCAGCATAAGCAGAATTCTTTTGGTAAAGACCATAGATTCCGTCAAACTCCTTTCCAAGGTCCATCTGTAGTGAAACAAAACCGTCATCATACATCGTTTTCCCCAGGCTAATGTCAGAAAGGTCTGCTTTATTAGCCCTTAAAGTTGCATTTAGAGCTGGAGGAATAAAGAAGTCACCTGAATATAAGTTTTTACCATTATCTTTTACTATATATACATCACATAAGAATTGATCTTCTTTTATTTTATCATATACGGTCCAATTTTTCTTGTAATGTAATGTAGGATTTAATTCGTGAAGTTCATAGAAATATCCTTCTCCATTTTTCTTTTTAATTAAATTCCCTACATGTATATCTCCTGGTGGTAACTGGGAATGTAAAATTCTTGTTCTTTCGGAAGCTTGTTTTGCAAAGAAGAAATTTTCCATGGCTGCTTGCCCTTCATTTTTATAAACTACTACCGCGGCATCCATAAATTCTTTCGCAGCAGATTTACTACCTGAAAAAATTTCAGCTCCTTTAAAGAAAATGGTAACATCTGTTATTGATTCCTTTATTCCTTGTAAATAAAATAACAGCTTCCGTCCTCCTTGTGCTACATAAAGTGCTGGAATAGCAGGTGGAATAACACTAAGCAATCCAATAGAAAGCGGTTGATATGTTTTTTTTGTTCCTTTTACAACTCTTACTCCATCTATTGTTGCTTCATAGGGCTCAAAATTAATTTTCTTTGCATTCATGGAAGCTCTGAGTTCTTGTGATAATCCTTTTACATTAATGAAATCGGTTGCTAAACGTGCCCACATTGCATAATGGATGTATTTTGTAATTACAGGATGGTCTTTTTTAAATTCTTTAAACAATGTAGCTCCAAAGCCAGCGTCTATTACTACACCCGCTGCAGAATAAGCCACACCAATAGTGCTTCCTGCTTCTATTGCTGCCATAATTTCTCCTACACCCAGAAGACAGAATGCTAGCTGTATCGTAACTTCTGCGGCAAGTATATTGGTTTCCCATGTTTCTTCATTATATAGGAGATACACAAAACAAGCAGGAAGTAAATAGATTTCACCTTTTTTCAGTTTATATTTTTCAATATCTTCTACAGGAGTGATGCTTATAATATCAAGAGGATTACAGGAAATAGGTTTTTGCAAATCTTCTCTTGTCATATTTGATAGAAAAGGAGCAGCAAGACTCATTTTTCCAACTTTTATAAAAAGATTGAGATCTGTTGTGAATTTTAATTTGTTGTGTTTTGTATCAAATTCTTCAATATTACGATTCCCGAAAGTTCTGTTATCAAATAAAATCTGTCTGCCAAATTCAAGGGAATCTGCATACTTTTTGTACATCTCTCCCTTTTTAATGTAAGTCATATAGACCCCTGTGATAATAGTACATACTTGGGAAAATGCCTGAAATTTTAAGTTATTAAGCAAATGAAAGAGTTTTCCATCTTGCTCTAAACAGATTATAATATCAAAAAGCTCCTGCTTATTAGAACAGGTTTTAAATAATGCGGCAACAATATCTCCATTAGAGATTCCTCCTGAAATACTGAATCTTGGGAAAGCTGATTCTTCTCCACAATACATTTCGATGTATTTTTTCCTGGTTTCCATATCCAAACTGAAGAAAGGAGTATCAATGAACCATTTGAACATACTTCCCCCAGCAGTAAGATTTTGCTCTACAAAGGAATTCATATCTTCAATATTGGTGATTCTTCCGTCTTTAAGCTCCCCCATATTCTTTTTATAATCTTTCAGTTGGGCAATGAGCTGTTTCAGGTCTTTTAGAGAAATATCTTTATTATTGTTCAAGTGAATTCCAAAATAATTGTAGGGATCTGCTTTAGAAATGATCCACTCATTATAGGCATGTTTTTCTTCCGCTCTCATTTTGGCAATGGTTCTGTTTACTTCCTGTAAAGCCTTTATAGTACCTTGCTCTTTTAAATTTACTTTGTTTTTTAAAACCTGGCTTGGAATGGCGAATCTGGATTCCTGCTTAGTATTTTGTTCGCTTATAATAAATTGATAATCTGATATCGCATCATCAATAGCTGTTGAAATTTCATCGTGAGAAAAAGAAAATCCTTGTTGTCTGTCATTAATGATATTATTGATAACATATTCTTTAAATGTTATATGATCCTTAAATCCTTCATATTTAAATTGTTGTTGAGAGCTTAATAATTTATTGTAATCTTTTGATCTCCCGGTAATGGTAATATATAATTCATTTTTGCTTCCAAGTAAGTAAAATATTAATAGATCAGTATCGTTATGATCTTTTAGAAATTTGGGATCATTATATTCTTCCACCAATTTATTTATATCTCCATAAGCTAAAAATTTGTGGTAATAGGTAAGGCCACTTCCATTTAAATGACCATATTTATTTTCAGGCGAAAGTCCCAAGCCACTTATTTTGGTGATTTTAGGCATCTTTAATGAAGCTATGTCATGAGTTCCTAATGCTTTTATTGATTTCATTTTATAAGTGTTAAGTGTTTAAAAAGAAATGGCGGCTTTATGCCACCATTTCATTGAATAGTTTAATCTAAGGTGCTTGTTTCCTTATCTCCATGCTGTAATTGTGCATCTTCATCCAATCTGAAGCTTGTTTCAAACTCCAGTTCTGATGGATTTTCACAATTCTTAGGATCATTTTCCGGGAAAATCGGTAATGGCTGATTTACTGGAAGTCCTGTGGATTTATCCTGAAGAATCGTTAGGGTAGTAGGGATTCTGGTAATCCAGTATTTACCCTGAGGTTCTCCGGTTGGCTGTCTCATTTCGTCCACGATACTCATGTACATTGGATCTCCGATTACCGGAACAGAACCGCCATTCCAGATGATTCCTGTTTCAAGGAAGAACTGAACGGCTGCTTCGAAACCTGGTTTTACGGTAACGATAATTCTTGCCATACCTGCCTGCAAGAAACTTCTGAACAATGGATCCATACTTTCGCTGATGTAGAATTCCTGCCAGCTCTTACGGTTGGCCCAATAATATGGGTAGAAGGTATAATCCATAATTTCCCATTCAAATGCCTGTTCCATAAACTTGGCAAGGGCTGTATATCTGTCCAGATTTTCATTCAGGTATACCTGGAAATTATCCATGGTTGTTTTCTCATCGGCACCGTTGGTTGTTTCCTGGCCTAATGTATAAAGGTAATCCTGTAATAAATAAGCGATACAGTTGTGCTTTAAGACATCATGTTCCATATATCGGTAGAAAGTATCCTGTCTTTCTTTAAGCTGAGCTTCTTTTTCTTTTTGCTCTGCGTCTAATCTTGCCTGATCTTCCTGGAATTTGGCATAAGCAGCTTCGTAGGCTTTAATAATATCGTTGAAACTGTCTGTTTTCCACTTGTTGATAAAGGCATCGCTCAGTTCACAGTTTACCACTACTTTGATGGTATAACTTCTTACGTTGTGTCCTTTCACCTGGAAAGTTATATTACCTGTAATATTGAAACCAGATGATCCATCGTCAAAATTAAGGTCTCCACCACGTTCAGAACGGCCAATCATATCTCCTTTTAAGTTAGAGAACATCACTTCAGAATAACGTGACCCTGACCATCCACCACCTCTGTTTCTTGTTGATCTGCAGGCGAAACTTGCATTTTTACCAGCATAATTGTCTGGGATGGTAAATTGTGTATGATCAATTCCAAAATCATCATTTGTCTGAGGAACGCTGGAAGCAGTATGAATTACTTGTTTGGTTGCTTCCGGGAATGCCTCTAAAGTTACTCCGTATTCCTGAGCCCAATGCTGGATCTGTACAATCGTTGCAGATTTTGGATCTGCCATTAACCATGGTTCTGGTGCCTTTCTTGGATCTACAGGAGCCTTAAGTACCTGAGCTTTGGCAACAGTAAGAGCCAGACGGTGTAATCTTGAAGGTTCAGGAACCATAAATTCAAACATCGTACGTTTACCATAGTTGTAGATCTGGTTTTTCATTTTCTTGTCGATCCATCTGTAAACTCCGGTAATGTGCTTAGGTTGTGCTGCTTCAGCGTTATCAGTGTTGGTTACTTTTCCTCTGTTGTCATATTCATGAACATTGGTTTCTGTATATTCCTTGATGATTTTCTGTACTCTTTCTTCTGAAATTTTAGTAAGAACTCTTTCCATTGCTCTTTCTGTAATTTCCTGAGATTTCATTACGGCTTGTCTTGTACTATCGTGCTGTGCAGTATTATTGGCATAGTCTGCCCCAATTTCAAACTTCATAGCACTGTCATTTCCATAGCTGAATCTGGTGTATGCAGAAATACTTTGCTGCTTCTCAATTTCTTTGGCAACTTCAGTTTGCATATCTGTTCTTGAAGTTTTGGAAGTGTCTGACATCTTCTCTGTTTCCTGAGATTTGGAAGTTGTGTCTGTTACTTCAGAATATTCTCTGGAAACGGAAGATTTGTGTCTCAATTCGCTGGCCATAACGTTCTCAATATTGGAAACTTCTCCAGGAACGTAAGCATGAACACTTTGCACTACTTTCATATAATCTGCTACTCCCAATCTTTTGATCCCGAAATTTTTACGTTTTTGGGTGGTGCCTGGTTCAGGTGTACCCGGGTTTTCCACTGCAGCACGCTTCAAAGTCAGCATTCCGGTAAGGTTTAAGTCTTCTTTCAGGTATTGTGTGGCAATTTCCCCATACGCCTGGCTTCCGTTATCAAAAATGATTTCTATTTTGAAACTAAAGCTGGTTCTGAATCGGTCTACCAAGGCCGCAGGTAAAGTAATCTTATTATCTACCACAGGAATATTGCTGTAGTTTTCCTCGAAGGTTCCGGCTGCATCTGTTGTGGCTGTAATTTTAGCATTGGCAACGCTCCATGACACATCTTCAACTTCAAAAGAAAAATTAACAAATCCTCTGCTACCAGAGACCCTGTAAGCACTGTGCGCATATAAGCTGTATGCCATTGGTGTTCTGGCTGTATTTTGGATAAGAGGCACTGAAGCTCCACCAATATTGGCATACTGCTGTTCCGGGAGAGGGCTGTTTTGAAGAGCGGTCTCCATAGAAGAAGAAATATTGTTTCTTACAACAAGTAAAGCATCAGTGTAGCTTTCTATCTCATCATCAAGAATAATGGTCTGGGCTCCTATTCTTAAGGTGTCATGTGAAAGGATCTGAAGACTGTCTGTATCTTCCGCCACAGAAGTTAGGCTGGTTGTAGATTCGCCGAAGAGTTCTACAAAAAGGTCGAAAGATTCCGGAGAAAGCTTTGCCTGTAAATCTTCTAAATTAATTTCATTTTTGTACGTAAATACAAACGGAGCCACTTCATACTCTTTCAAAGTGCTGTAAAGACGTTCTTTTTCTTCCTCAGACATGTCCGGAGTAATTTTACTGTCTATTTCAGCCAGCTTTCTGTCATACAGTTCTAAACGCTCTTTGTTTTCTGCCATATATTTGGAATACTCATCCTGGTATGCCTGATGTCTGGATTTATGGAATTTTTTCTGAAGTTTTTCCAGTTCAGAATTCAGTTTGTTCAAAGATTCTTTTCTGTGGATCGCTTTGCTGGATACAAAAGATGCTCTTGCTTCAGATTCTAGTCTTTGAATCGTTCTTGCACCCAAAACTGGTTCAGAACCTTCAGCACTTCTTGAAGCCACTGAAGAAACGTTTTCAATATCTTCTGAAAACAGGACGGAAGGCAATATAATTTTCCCATCCAATGCTTTTTCCAATGGTTTTTCTCCATTAATTTTGATGATCTCCTGATCCGTAAGATCCTGATTGCTTGCAAAACCAAGCTGAATAGCCATTAGAACGTGGCTGATTGCCTCCTTGATATAGAAATCGCCCTGGGTAACAATCTGATGAATATAATTATTCCAAAGCTGTGAAAATATTGCAATTCCTTCTGCGTTCAGCTGTCTGTTGGTGTTAATAAGGCTTTTGTAATAATCTGTAACGAAAGCCCAGTCGGTACTTTCTAATGTTTCTTTTTTAGAAAGCTTTCTTCCAATCACAAGAAGATCTTTAAATGCTCCTTCCTCGATTTTCTTTTCGCTTTCGAACCCAGCATTGTTAAATTCGCCGGCAGCTCTTTTCATGGCTGCAAATTTTAAGGTTTTGGCAGGTCTTCCTGCTACAGCAGTATCAAAAACACCGGTTACTCCTTTTGGTCTGTGGATAAATCCTAAGTTTTTATCTTTAATTTCTGTTAATTGCGGGTTTCTAAGACTTACAAATCTGAAAAGTGATTGTGATGCGTTATTGGTTGTATTCATAGAGTTTGTTTCTTTATAGTTAATAATTCCTTCTCCTATTAAGGATTTTCCGACGGTGAATGCGGATTTTGCTGTTGATGTATTGTTTGTTGGCATTTTGTACTTATTTTTTGGTGTATTCAAGGGTTAAAGTAAACGAGTTGATCACAGAATAATCATAATCAGGTGTACCTAAAAGTTCTATAATAGCTCTTTCTCTTTCGATCGTGATGTAAACTTTTGTTCTCCATTGATTCCCGGCAAATGCGGTTTTAAGATCATACCATTCTGTAAACATTTCGTTGGAGATAATGGTTTCAAGATCCGGGAATTCGGCCTTCAGATCAATTTCACCTGTTCTCGGAATCTGATCCAGATATAGTGTTTTTTTATAAACAGGCTTTCCGTTGATCCATTTTCCTCCTGTCAGCTCTTCTTTAGTGCTATAGGAATGCTGTTTATCTGCATATTGTTTCTGGATATAATCATTTTCCTGTGCATTATCTCCGAAATAAGTTTTAGAACTTAATCCTCTGGCATTTGATACCTGGTGCTCTATCATAACAGGTTCATCAGGATAATTACTTACCATAATTCCTTTTCCATCAGAATGATCGGTAAAGCTTGTTAAAGAGGCTCCTGCATTGCTTAAGCTAAGTTTTGCACCATAAGCTGTTGCCAGTACACCGTAATCTTTACTGACATCCAAATTCGATTGTATAGAATTATCTACACTGCCTGATGTAATCAAAACTCCACTTGGAAAGAAACCAATCTGGTTTTTAATTCCATCCTGAGTATTGAGTTTATAAAGAAGGGATTCTATTTCCGGTGCTTCGGCATTTTCAAATTGGATATGACCGGAAACAGGATTGTTTACTTCTGTGCCTGTGAGGGGAATGTAGTTCTGGAAGTCGGAAAGGTTTTTATATCCAAATACATTACCGGCATTCAGAACTGCAACTTTTGTATAAGTGTTGTCAGCTAAAGGCGTTCTTCTTGCAGAGACAACAGCATCAAAATCAAGGGTTCTTGCGGCAAAGTCTCCACCAATTAAAGGTGTTACAAAATCATGGCGTCTTGCTACCGGATTGGATTCAATCACCAGTTTGTTGAAGGTTGAACCTCCTAACGGGGCATTACAGCCGATTACAACATTGTTGTCACCCCAAACTCCCATAGCATGAGTAGTAGATGCGGCATTATATCCAATGAAAGTATTGTAACCCCATGCTCCTGAACCTGTTGCTTTACCATGAATATTTCCGGCAAAAGCACCTAAAAAAGTATTCTGGGTTCCATTAGTTAAGGAATAAGCGGCTCCCAGGCCAAGTGCGGTATTATTGGTTCCGGCAATATTTTTGTTTCCTGCCTCATCGCCGATGTACGTATTTCCGTTTCCTGTTGTTGTCTCAGTTCCTGCCTGTGTTCCGAAAAAAGCATTGAAATTCCCGGTTGTAAGTTTAGTTCCGCTTGAAACGCCCGTTGCAGTATTCCATCTTCCTGTGGTGGCTTCAGTTAAAGAATAAGAACCTAGTGCTACGTTATTTGAACCTGTAGTTAATTTTGATAATGTATTATAACCAATTCCTAACCCGTAAGCTCCGGTATGATCCGCATTCAAATTTCCAAACCAAAATGAATAAGTGGTAGGACTGAAGTTTATTTCAGCTGCTCTGCCCTGGCTTGGCTGGAAAATGATAGGCTTGGTTGTTCCGTTACCTCTGTCGATGACATTCTGTAAGTTATCATTCCCGCTAAAAGTTGGCTTATCGGAAAGGTCATTGTAACTGCCAGTTACAGCTACTTTTTTTACTGTAACTTTTTCCTGTCCTTCCTGTGATAATGTTACACTTCCATCAGCATTGGTCGTAGGAATAATGCTGAATTCCGAGAGGTTGATGTGAAAAGCCGATCCGTCATTCTGGGTAATGGTAATCATATTTTGAGAGGCATCATATACTGCGTTTTCAATGCTGATATCACGGGTTACCAAACTGCTTAAATCTACAGATTTACTTTGCTGAACACCATTCTCTCCTGTATAAAATACCGTTAAGACATTTCCATTTAACTGGGGAGCCTGAATAGATGTTTGAGTTTCAATTTTCTCTTTCCAAAGCTGAGCATTCTGCGGGTTTATATTGGATGCATTTGCCTCTGCTTTTTTAGACAGATCATAATCTAATTGATCTGCAGGAATCTTTTCGTCTTTGTGCCAGTATGAATCATGCCACTCCCAGAATTCTTCCTGTACCGGAATATCTCCGTTTTCGAAATATTTTTTTAATTCTTGTTTTGTTTTCATTTTTCTAAAGTTTTAATTGATCTGTTTTCCTCCCACGATTTCCACAGTACTGTCAAAAGAATAAGGGGTATAGGTTGTATCAGGTCCTAATGTTACTTTTGTAAGCTGGTTATCTCTGAAAGCATTGTTTTCAATCTTGAGAACACTATCGGGAATAATCACTGAGGTGAGCTGATTACTGACAAAGGCATCAGATTGAATTTCCGTTACTCCATTGGGAATCTCAACAGATGTGAGTTTATTGACAGAGAAGGCACCTTGTGAGATAACTGTTATTCCTTTAGGAAGGCGGAGCTGTGTCAGCTGATTGGCTGTGAATGCCTGTATTCCAATGTTGATAATGCTGTCCGGAATAACTAAAGACACCAATCTGTTATTATAAAAAGCCCAATTGGGAATTTCGGTTACCTTTGGAGGAATTGTAATGGTCGTTAAGCCTCCGTTACTAAATGCTCTTTCCTGGATACTTGTTACAGAGTCCGGGATTTCTACATCAGTTACCTGCAGACCTGCGGTGAAATTTTGGGGAATAGTGAGTGTTCCTTCTTTTATCACAATTTTTCTCTTTGAAAAGAAAGCTAATGAAGCATTTTTATCAGCATCTATTTCAGCATAGAGTATGTTGAATGTACCATTCTCCAGACCTGCAATCTTGCGCATGTCAATTTTCTCATCCTTATGCCAGTAAGCGTCCTGCCATTCCCAAAAATCTTCCTGTTTTGGGATATCTCCGTTTTCGAAATAGAGTTTTAATTCTTGTTTTGTTTTCATAATGTTATTTACATGTCAATGATTAAACTTCCACCCACAACTGTTGTTTGGGCATCAAAAGCATCAGCGTAATATAGGGTTGAGTGCTCCAGCCTTACATACCGTAAATCAGGATTGTTGCTAAATGCTTTGGAACCAATCATGGCAACCGAAGAGGGAATAGACAAAGAGCTGATTTTGTTATAGCTAAAAGCTGAATTTTTAATTTCTATAAGCCCTTCAGATAAGGATAATGTTGTGATCTGATTGTTAGAAAATGCATTATCATAGATGGTTTTAACCTGAGCGGGAAGATGTACTGATTTAATAAGGTTATTGCCGAAGGCATCTTTTCCAATGGTAGTAACGCTGTCAGGAATTGATATTTCTGATATTCCTGTATTAAGGAGAAACCTATCAGGAATGGATAATGTTCCTGCTTTAATAAATACTCTTTTGACTTGTAAATGAGCCAGAGAAGCATTTCCGGTTTCATCGATCTCCGCATAAAAGTCATTAAAACGAGGTAATCCATTTTCCAGACCTGCGATTTTTGCCATATCGATTTTCTCATCTTTATGCCAATAAGAGTTTTGCCATTCCCAAAAATCTTCCTGTTTTGGGATATCTCCATTTTCAAAATAGAGCTTGAGTTCTTCTTTTGTTTTCATAAAACATTGTGTGATTGGTTAATAAATTGATTGCTGTGATCTGTCCTTGTAAAGAACAGGTTCACTTTTGTACTTTATTTTTAAGACATAGTTCTGGCTGTTCAGCATTTTGTGAATGGTGAATTCAAAGGTGTTGAGATTATTTAATGAGATTGCTGTACGGGTATTATAGAGATTTCAAAAGTAATGTTGAACAGCGCCAGAACTTGTCGTGTATTAATTTTTAATTAAAAAATATCTTCTTCAGGTATTCCTTTTTCAAAATCTTCTCTGAAAAAGTTTTCAATGTCATTGAGATAGTTTTCATAATCCATCTCAGCATTTTCGATATCGCTCCATTCTATCGTATAGAGGTCTTCATCGAAGAGTATATCTGTATTGTGATCTGGTGTTTCCATGTTTTGTGTAATAAGGTGTTGGTTATAATTTTTTGAACATATTTCAGGCTGTTCAGCATAGGGAAATGTTGAATTCAATGGCTTTTTAAAAGTTTTTTAGGATTGTTGTTCTGTGTCTTTTTTGATACTCCAAAGGTAATGGAGCGGAACGACAAAACTTGACGTGTTTAAAAAAGATTTTTTAATTTTTAAATATAATCTTAGTAGCTTATATAAGGTATTTATAAGGTAAAAAGCTTATATTTTATTTTTGATGAGCTTCTGAACAATTTGGTTCAAAGTTTCTCTGTTGTCATCAATATAGCTCAATCCCGCTTGTATCAGATTCTCGATATTGGATCTTCTTACATTATCCATAGCGGGAGACGCATTTTTCAGGGAAGGGTTCAAACGGTAATAATTTTTTTGATTTCTAAGTCCCAGAGTCTGAAACATCTGTTCCAACTGATAATCCACTGTTTCTGCGTTGGCAGACATTAAAATATCGACGATTGGATTAACCCAGCCAATTTTTCCTGCTTTTTGCAGTCTTTTAAAAGAATAAGGTCTTGCTTCAATTCCTGTCCCGATAGAAACCATTATCATATCGTTTACACTTGGATGATTGGCTTTCTGATGATTTTTTAAAACTTCCGCAAAAGGAATCTTTCTTGCTTCTGCATAAGCACAAAGCGCAGGATTATTAGCAAACATTCCTCCATCAATTAAGCTGAAAATCTGGCCATACATGGATTTAATCTGAACAGGACTGAAATACGTAGGAGCCGCTGAAGTCGCTCTGCAGATATCTCTTACATAGAAATTGTCTGTGCTGAGGCCGGCTTTCCATGAATTGAAAAGCTTTGCTCTTCTGTTTTCTATATCATAACTGGTTATTAAACAAGGTTTTATTAATTCTTTTAATTCTAAATTTCCAAAGAAATCATTTAAGTTTTTTTCAAGAGCTTCCTGGGAAATTCTTTCATTCAATAATCCGAATGGATTAACCAGTTTTTCCCAAAAGGAAACCTGGAAAATGTCGCCGCCCTTTTCAGCATATAATTCCAACCCTTTTTGAATGGAATACTTTGCTTTTCGGGTTTCATCAGGAGAGAGAATAATAGAAGCAATCAGACCTCCGGTGCTGCTGCCCGCTACCAGATCAAAATAATCTCCGAGCTTGGCGGCAGGCTTATCATAATACTGGAGCTGTTCTTCTATGTAACGCAGAATAATGCAGGTAACGATTCCCCTTATTCCACCTCCGTCCAAAGAAAGAATGGTTGTCTTTTTCATGTGATATTTTTAATGGTTTGTTAAAAGGACACATGCAATCTTAAATCTACAGAACCCCATTAATTGGTTAGAAAATATTGAGATTCCATACTGAGATTTCATTGCTTTTTTTGTTGTTTTCTTACAAAGCAAAGGTAGTCTGGGGAAGCGACAGAACGTGTCGTATTATATTTAATTTCAAATAAATGACACTAAAAAATAACGTAATTCTGCTGGTCTTTTGGCATCTTCAAAAGCGTTCTCCAACTGGTTTTTACAGGGCCTTTTTTAGAGGGAATCATCTTTTTTTCGAAGTGGGGAAGATCTTTAAATGTTTTCCAGTTTCCACCCCAGTCCCAGCCGTAGCGGGCAAAGATTTTTACACATTCGTACCAGTCTGCTACTTGATCATTATCCCAATCTTTTGCAGTATCCCAACTTGCTGTTTTTCCGTCAATCATCAGACAGATATCTACAGCAAATCCATAATTGTGAATACTTTGTCCCGCCTTGGCATTGGTTACTTTTTTTCCTGAAGTAATTCTTCCAATGGCATAAAGCTTTTCCTGCTCTTCAAAAGACCTTAATCCCTGAGTGATTCGTATCTTGGCTTTTCCGGTAAGAGCTTCATCACATTCCTGTATAATTTCCTTCACTTCATCTCTTACCAACGGGTGAAGTTTCTGAATTCTTTCTAAGGTTACTTTGTCCATATTTCTTATTTTGTTATAGGACAAAAGTATAGCGCAGATGCGACGAAACTTGACGTGTTTTTATTTAAATTTTGTTTAAAATTCTATAACATTCAATCCGAGGTTAAAAACATAATGCCTAAGCTTGTTTTGGGATATTTAAATTAATCTATACATGAAAAATAATAAAAATTGCTTTTAAATTTTTAAAAATCAAATAGAAGTAGTAAATATGATGGATAAAACACAATAGTAAATGCATACCATCTTACCTTTCTTACTGGCCATGATTGCAGCCATTGTACTGCTCAACATGTGGGCTGCAAAGTTAAAAATTGCTTATCCTATTTTACTCGTTGTATTCGGGCTGCTTGTTAGTTTTGTACCGGGTCTTCCGGTTGTAAAGATCAATCCGGATCTTATCTTTTTTATTTTTTTACCTCCCCTTTTATTTGAGGCCGCATGGTCAATTTCCTTTAAAGAAATGAAACGATGGTGGCGTATTATCGGAAGCTTTGCCTTTTTAGTTGTCTTTTTTACAGCGCTGGCAGTGGCAGTAACGGCCAATTACTTTATTCCCGGATTTACACTGGCCCTCGGGTTTTTGCTGGGTGGTATCGTTTCTCCACCTGATGCAGTGAGTACAGGAGCGATCATGAAATTTGTAAAAATACCCTCCACTACCTCTGCTATTCTGGAGGGAGAAAGTTTATTGAATGATGCTTCTTCATTAATTATATTCCGTTTTGCTTTGATTGCTGTAGGAACCGGACAATTTGTATGGCAGGAAGCTTCGCTTGATTTTTTATGGATGATGATTGGAGGATCAGGAATCGGGCTAGTACTCGCATGGTTTTTTGTACAGGCTCACAAACGGCTTCCTACAGAAGCTTCTTCGGATATTGCATTAACGATTATTGAACCTTATCTGATGTATTGGATAGCAGAACAATTTCATGCATCAGGAGTTTTAGCCGTTGTTTGCGGAGGTCTGTATATGTCAGGTAAACGCTTGATATTTCTCAATAGTACCAGCCGTATTATGGGCTATAGTGTATGGCAGAGCTTCGTATTTATCCTGAATGGTATTGTTTTCTTAATTATAGGGCTTGAACTTCCTGAAATTGTAGGCGGACTGAGATGGGAAGGTATTCCTTTAGGAACAGCCATTCAATATGGAGTATTAGTAACCGGTATTCTGATTGCCGCCAGAATCATAAGTTCTTATGCTGCGATGCTGGCTACATTGATCTTCCGGCCAAGTGTTGCTCCCCGTGCTTCTTCTGCAAGAAGACGCCTGTTGATGCCTTTGATGCTTGGATGGACGGGGATGAGAGGTGTTGTCTCATTAGCTGCCGCATTGGCAATTCCGATTACCCTTGAAAACGGGCTTCCTTTTCCCAATAGAAATCTTATCCTCTTCATTACTTTCGTCGTAATTCTTCTTACATTGCTTGTACAGGGACTTACCTTGCCCTACTTCATCAAATATGGGCATGTATTTGATGATTTTACAGATGAAGAGAAAGATAAAAAGGCCAGAGAAGAAATAAAACATCAACTGAAACAGCATGTTTATCATTTTCTTAAAACCAAACATGAAACTGAACTGAACAGCCATGCAGGATTAGAAAGAATGCTGAAACAATGGGAGGAAAAAATCCAGAACAATAATACTGAATGGATGAATGAAAAGACCAAAGATATCTTTTTTGAAATGCTGGAAAGCCAGAGACAGTTTCTTTCAGAATTGAATAAAGATATTTCCGTTAATGAAGAAATTATCCGCCATCAGCTCTATCAGCTCGACCTTGAGGAAGAACGGTTAAGGATGATTTAATCTATATCATAATTTATGTTTTTGAAAACAAAATTATTGCGCTAATGCGACAAAACATGTCGTATTATGGAATTTTATTCATTAAGAATCAACTAGATTGTTTGATTTTTTGTATTAAAAACTTTATTTTCTAATTCCGTAATAGTATTTCTCAGCTCTGAGAACACCTCTTTAAAATTATAATTTTCAAAATTGGTGGAATCAAAATCTTCAGGAAAAATTCCTGAGGCATATTGCCATATTTCTACAACTTCTCCCAAAGGAATATCATAAGGTTGGTAAAATGAGTTGTCAGCAGCAACAGTTATAGATTTCTTATTTCTGGAGATCAATCTTTTATAAGAAATACCATCATTCAAAGTCACAAAAACATAACTTTTATTCGGTTTCAGGTCATCAATATTTTCAAGATACTTTCCGATAATATAAGAGCCGTCTTTAAAAGGAGGCATTGAGTCTCCCTGAGCTGGAAAAGCTCTATATTTTCCGTTGGTTAAAAAAGGAAGTGAGATTCTTTGCAGACTTTCAATGTATTCGGGATCACTGTAGCCGGATAAATAGCCCATTGATGCTTTCTGCGGGACGATTTCGATACTGTTGTTTCCTAGTTGATCCACAACAACAGGTAACACAATCCGATTGTCAGGAAGCTTCAGAATATCTTCCAACGGGTACTTTCTGATGTCAACAGATACAAGAAGGTCAATACTGAGATTGAAAAACTTAGAGATTTTGATGAGTATTTCGATAGGCGGCTCCGATCTGCCATCTTCATAAGAAACGTATCTGGAACGGGTAAGTTTCAAAGTATCCGCTAACTCTTGTTGAGTTTTTTCTTTTTTACCTCTTAAAAAGCGTATGTTATCTGAAAAAATTGACATTGTTACAAATTGTAACAACAAAAATACGAATTTTGTTTAAAAACGTAACTAAATTTGTAACGTGAATCGTGCAATTGTACATATGGACCTTGATACATTTTTCGTATCCTGCGAGAGGCGTAATAACTCGCAGCTTCAAGGTATTCCTCTCATCATAGGAGGTGGAGACCGTGGAGTGGTAGCCTCATGTTCTTATGAAGCCAGAAAATTTGGGGTTCGCTCTGCAATGCCTATTCGTATGGCGCTGAGACTTTGTCCTGATGCAAAAGTCATTAGAGGCGATCACGAAATGTATTCCAATTTATCACATACTGTAACCGAAATTATTCAGGAGAAAGTTCCGTTAATGGAGAAAGCAAGCATTGATGAATTTTATCTGGATTTATCGGGAATGGATAAGTTTTTTGGCTGTTATCAATGGACCAAAGAAATTGCTGAGGCAATTACCAAAGAAACAGGACTTCCGATAAGTTTTGCGCTGTCAACCAATAAAACTGTTTCAAAAATTGGAACCGGAGAAGCTAAACCTGTAGGGAGAATGGAAATCAAGGAGCTGGAAGTGCAGCCATTTTTAAATCCTTTATCCATCAAAAAAATTCCAATGGTGGGAGATAAAACCTTTCAGTTGTTGTCAAGAATTGGAATCCGGACCATTCATACCTTATCTGAAATGCCGGTACTTGTTCTGCAGCAAATGATCGGACTCAACGGAAAAGAACTTTGGAAAAAAGCCAATGGGATTGATGAAAATCCTGTTGTTCCCTATTCCGAAAGAAAGTCTATCTCAACCGAGAGAACCTTTACCAACGATACTATGGATATTATCGAATTAAAACGGCTGATATCGGGAATGGCAGAGCAATTGGCTTATCAACTGAGACAAGAAAAATGGCTTACTTCAACTGTGGCAGTAAAAATCCGCTATGCTAATTTCGATACGGAAACCAAACAGCATAAGGTAGCTTATACTTCAGCTGATCATACGCTTTCAAGAGTGGCATTGGAACTATTCAACCAGGTATATACAAGAAGAATGAGACTGAGATTGGTAGGATTACGTTTTACCGGACTCGTGCATGGCAACCATCAGATGAATCTGTTTGAAGATACAGAAGAACAGATGAGCCTATACCAGACAATGGATTATATCAAAAACCGCTTCGGGTCTGATGCGGTAGGGCGTGCCTCCGGTTTTGACTTCGGAAAATAATTTTAAATCTTTCAACATGTTTATTAATTGTCATTCTTTCCACAGCCTTCGTTATGGAACATTATCCGTAGAAGAATTGGTACAGCAGGCACATTCTTTGGGTATTAAAGAGTTGGTATTAACAGATATCAATACGATTACTGCTATTTATGATTTTAAGAAAGAATGTGAAAAGGCAGGCATTAAACCTATTGCCGGAATTGAGGTCAGAAAAGAAAACAGGCTGCTTTATATTGCTGTGGCAAAAGAGTTCTCCGGGATTGGTGAAGTTAATAAAATGTTGACAGATCACAATTGCTATGGAGGGGAACTTTCTGAAACAGCTCCTGTATTTAAAAATGTTTTTATTGTTTATCCGATAGATAATATCCCTTTAACGCTAAAAGATAATGAGTGTATTGGAATCCGGGAAGAAGAACTGAACCTATTGATCCGCCCGGAATTTAAAAGGTTGATTCCGAAAATGGTGGTTCTTCATCCGGTTACATTCAGCACTAAAAAAGAATATAATCTTCATAGAATTTTAAGGGCTATTGATAATAATACCCTGTTGTCGAAACTGAATGAACAGGATATTTGCGGGAAATCGGAATATTTTATATCCGAAGATTTAATCATCAGCACTTTTCAAAGGTATCCTGAGGTGATAAAGAATACCAGAAATTTGCTGGAAGCCTGCAGCTTTGAATTTGATTTTGAAAAAGTTAAGAACAAACAATACTATACTAAGTCCAAAGACTCTGACGTTAAACTTTTAAAAAGGTTAGCTTATTTAGGACTTGAAAAGCGTTATGGTAAAGATCATGAAATAGCAAAAATCAGAATAGAAAAAGAACTGAAAGTAATTGATGAACTCAACTTCTGCTCTTATTTCCTCATTACCTGGGATATTGTAAGATACAGTAACAGAATGGGGTTTATGCATGTAGGACGTGGAAGCGGAGCCAACTCCATTGTCAGTTATTGTATCGGTATTACAGATATATGTCCTTTGGAGCTTGACCTTTATTTTGAAAGATTTCTCAACCTTAACAGGAAAAGTCCTCCCGATTTTGATATCGACTGGAGCTGGCAGAACAGGGATACAATTTTGGAATATATCTTTAACAGATATGGGAAGGATCACGTTGCTTTTTGTGGAACAAACGTTGAATTCAAATATAAATCCAGATTCAGAGAGGTCGGGAAAGCTTTTGGGCTGCCTAAAGATGAGTTGGATGAACTGACGAAAAAGCCAATGGAAGTTCACGAAACGAATTCTGTTGTAAAAACGATCCATAAATACGTCAGGCTGATGGAAAGGTTTCCCAATCAAAGGAGTATGCATGCCTGCGGAATTTTAATCTCGGAAGAACCTATTACAAACTATTCAGTCCTCGAAATGCCACCGAAGGGATTTCCAATTGTTCAATTTGATATGAATGTGGCAGAAGATGTTAAATTAGAGAAATTTGATATTCTGTCTCAAAGAGGTCTGGGAACAATAAAGGATACCGTAGATCTTATTAAAAAAACAAGAGGGATTGATGTTGACATTCGTGATACAAGCATTTCCAAAGATGAAGAAAAAGCCAATGAATATTTGGCAATAGGAAAAACGATCGGCTGCTTTTACATAGAATCTCCCGCCATGCGTGGGCTTTTAAGAAGATTAAAATGTGATAATTACAGAATATTGGTTGCTGCTTCTTCTATTATCAGACCTGGAGTAGCACAAAGTGGTATGATGCGGGAATACATTTTCAGGCATAATCATCCGGATCAGTTTGAATATTTTCATTCTGTTTTTGAGGAAAATCTAAAAGAAACGTATGGTATTATGGTATATCAGGAAGATGTGATCAAAATTGCCCAGTATTTTGGAGGGCTGTCTCTTGCAGACGGTGATATTTTACGTAGGGCAATGAGTGGAAAAGGAAGATCAATCAAAAAGCTTCAGGAGGTAAAAGCTAATTTTTTTGCATCATGTAAAAAGAAAGGTCATTCGGAGCTAATGACAGCCGAAGCCTACAGACAAATTGAGTCTTTTGCAGGGTATTCTTTCTGCAAAGCTCACTCCGCTTCTTATGCCGTGGAAAGTTACCAAAGTCTTTATCTGAAAGTATATTACCCGTTGGAGTTTATGGTTTCTGTGATTAACAACCAAGGTGGATTTTACCGCACCGAAGTCTATATCCATGAAGCAAAAATGTCAGGAGGAAATATTCAGACTCCGTGTGTGAATACCAGTGAATATCAGACAACGCTCCTAGGAACAGATATTTATCTGGGGTTGATGCTTTTGGAAGGATTAGAAACAAGAATTGCCCACGGAATTGTGGAGGAACGCGAAAGAAATGGAGATTACAAATCACTGGAAGATTTTATTAAACGTATTCCGATCGGTATTGAAACAATCCAGATCTTAATTTTTATTGGAGCATTCAGGTTTACGGGGAAACCTAAAAATGAACTTTTGGTTGAAGCCAGGCTGTTATTGGTCAATTTTAAACCGGAACAAAGAGGGCTTATGCTGATTGAAGAACCCGTTCAGGAGTTTAAACTTCCGCAGTTAAAAAGAGAACCGTTTGAAGATGCTTTTGATGAAATTGAACTCATTGGCTTTCCTGTTTCATGTAGCCCTTTCGATTTGTTACAGACCCGATACAGAGGTTCTGTGTTTGTAAAAGATTTATTGAAATTTCATAAAAAGCAAGTGAAAATGTTGGCTTATCTGATTGCCAGAAAGCATGTCCCAACGAAGAAAGGAGAAATGTATTTCGGAACCTGGATTGACGCAAATGGAGATTATTTTGATACCGCACATTTTCCGGACAGTCTGAAACAATATGGTTTTCAGGGAGGAGGATGCTATTTACTTTTGGGAACAGTAGAAGTAGATTATCATTTTCCCACAATTACCATCCATAAAATGGCAAAAATGCCGATGATTCCCGATCCGCGTTACTCTTATGATAGAGAAAGACAATATGATATTCATCAACAGATTAAGGAAGATGTAAGTATGACTCATAGGAAGCCTTATCCACAGGCACATGAGATTGGGCTGCCAAGGCATCGGATAGTAACATAATATCTTTTATATCAATTTTAGATTTCATTGACGTTATTTTAATTCAAAAATTCTGCTTATTTTTCTCCTTTTATTATTTCTTATTGAATGGAAAATAAAATACCTGAGATCAATAATTTAGTACACAAATTTGCGCTGGAAGATCTTTCCGGGTATGAATTTGTGGATTATTGGGATGCAGATACTACAGCTTTAGGACTGAAGAAGGGTAATGTTCTCATCTATATTTCAGCATACAACTATTATAAAACCAATGGCTATGATATCATTATTGAGGAACTTGAAACAGGAGCAATATTGAAATCGGAAGATAATAGATCATACGATGAACTTATTAATGACATTCAATTTTTTCTGAAATAATATTTTTCTTCAAAAAACATAGATTCCTTAAAAATTTCTATTGAAATAAAGTTTTGATTTTATTTTAAATAGTAAAATTCCGTATTTTGGTAATGTAAAATATTGTGTTATTTTATTGTTTTTCAGTTGATTATGTGTTTGTGGTGAATGTGGGGCTATTGCAGGAGATCTGCTTTTACATTTATCTTTGGCCAAGAATTGTACACGTTTTAAAACCACAAATTACATGAAAAATCTAAGTATTTTGATGAAGGGAATACTGTTTCCTTTGTGCTTCTCGATAAGTTATTCAAAAGCGCAGGTAGGTATTAATACCTCAAACCCTCAAACCACTTTCCATGTAGATGGAGCAAAAGATAATCCCTCATCCGGAGCTCCATCTTCTATCCAAATAGCCAATGATGTTGCTGTCACTTCTGCCGGAGAAATAGGGATTGGAACCTTAACGCCAGCTGCTAAAATAGACACACGTTCAGCATCAAATTCAGACAACTCAATCGGAATAGGAGAGACCAGCCAGACCGCTTCAGCGGCAGGTGGAGGTGCTGTAAGATATAATCCGCTGAATGGTGGAAAAATGCAGTATTCTGATGGTGTGATATGGCAGGACCTTATTTCTTCCCCTACCAAAGCGGTAGTTGTTGCCAATCTTCAGGCCGCCAACTTTGCGATAAAAATTCCTTATCAGGTTTCTACAGGTGTTGCGGGATGGACGGAAGTTTCCGATCCAACAGGAAATTTTACTCCCGGGACAGGTGTTTTTACAGCGCCAAGAACCGGAGTGTATCTTATTTCTTTTACCTATGACTTTGTAAGAATTCCTATCGTTTCAGGCTATTTTTCAGAAGCAAGATATGTTGTGAATGGAAACACTACGGTAAAGAAATGCGTGAAATCTTACTCGAATATTTCAAAACAGGCACAGGTGGCGGGATCGTGTGTTGCCGGAGTTCAGCTGAATAAAGGAGATACGCTTCAACCCTATATCTATCAGTCTGTTTATAACGGAAACCTGAGCCTGAGAACAGATACATCTTCTGCAAGCAATGAATATGGCTTTGTAAATCTTTCTATTTTAGAACAATAACACATTTGAATATGAGAAAAATATTAGGACTGGCTTTGGTCATTTGCTGTGGCATAGGGATGAAAGCACAGATAGGAATCAATATGTCTTCTCCGGAAGCAACTGTCCATATAGACGGGCAAAAAAATACCACTGTTTCTATACCTTCCAGCTACTACGATGATGTTGTCATTACCCAATCTGGAAATGTAGGGATAGGAACAAAATCTCCCAAAGCAAGGTTTGACCTGAGATCAGGAGAACGTTTAAATGCAATAGGAATCGGAGGAACTTCACAGGCTGCTTCTGCTGCAAAGGCCGGAGCGATGAGGTATAATTCCGGAACTCAGGATCTGAGCTATTCTAACGGAACAACTTGGGTTGCATTGGCTCATAAAGCTCCCAATGATTTTGTGGATGCAGAAAATGCTTCTACACAAGACTTTAGCGATGGAGTGCAGTCTACGATTACCGACTGGACTAAGAAAACAGATGTGAATAGCAGTTTTAATGCAGCTACAGGAACTTTTACCGCTTCAAAAACGGGGGTGTATATCGTGTCATTTACCTTTTCACTGGCTTCCGGAAGCATTACGAATGATTCAAGGTATGAAACGCTTATCCAGACTAATTCAGCCTCTTCTTCAACCAATAAGGTATTCAAATGTGTAGGAAGTTACCCTGGAAACAACACCATCGGAAATCGTGTTGCAGGAAACTGTTCCGGGATTTTTAACCTGAATCAGGGAGATAATATTACCGTAAGCCTGAATCAGAAACTGGGAAGTTCAAAAACACTGGACACAGATTCTACGCTAACTTCTTTAAGTATTTTCGGATTATAAAAAGATACATGATGAAAAAGAATTGTTTACTGATTTTAATGACTTTAAGTTTCCAGTGTGCATTTTCACAAATTGGAATCAATACTCCAAACCCGCAAGGCATTTTACATATTGACGGGCAGAAAGATAATCCTTCTTCCGGATCAATATTTACTCCAGCTCAGCAGGCTAATGATATTCTTGTAAATAATGCAGGCAAACTAGGAGTAGGAACTTTGAGCCCGGCCGTAAAAGTAGACGCCAGAAATTCCGGAAACGGAGCGATTGGTTTTGGAACTTCTACTTTAACAGCTGTTGCAGCAGATGAAGGAGCAGTACGATACAACAACGGAGTGGAATATTCCAACGGGAATGAATGGCTTCCTTTGCTGACAGCACAGCCTGCCAGTAATAAAGTAATTGTGATTGCAGCTAAAACAACGAATAACGTGAAGCTTGCAACCCCAGCCACACCAACGGTAACTGCCGGTTTGCAGAACAGGGCGAGTAATTATCTGGTAGACTGGAGTAAAACCTTTGAAAGTAACTCCGGCACGACTTTCAATGCCGGAACGGGTATTTTTACAGCACCCAGAAACGGAATTTATGTAGCCACGTTCACCACGGACCTGGCTCCGCTGGCCATTAATTATACTACAGATCCTTTAAATCCTATTCAGATAGAAGCCATCTGGCAGCTTTATGATAGTACAACAGGATTGGCTGCCACCAATATTGTCAATACAGTGAAATGTGCCAATACCATGTCCTCAAACAGTGTCGGAAATATTGATGCCGGAAGTAACTGTACCGCTTCATTCTATATGACGGCAGGACAGAGGCTGATGCCTTACATCTGGTTTAATTTAAATAACTCAAACGTTGCAAATTTCTCGCTTAATAATACGGGAGGTTATAATAATCTTACCATAGCAGAACAGTAATCAGGAGATCTCATCAAGGGTTTTAATAAAAGCCGAAGGATGCAGCCCTGTGATCTTTTTGAACTCAAGGGAAAAGGCACTGTGAGAGGAATATCCCGTGATTTCAGCAAGATGATTGATCTTATATTTTCTATATTGAGGTTCGTTTTTCAACTGGGTGACAATATAATTGATCCTTAGATGATTAATGTACTGATTGAAATTGAATTTTTTATGTTTCTTAATAACCGTTGAAAGGTATTTTGTGTTGATATTCAACGTGTTTGCAAGATTGTAACGAGAGATGTTTTTGTTGTTAAACTCAAGGTTTTCTTCAAAAATTCTTAATCCGTTTAGTATGTTTTCCTCTACTTCAGGCGAAATTTTTATTTCTATCGGGGTAGAGGTGTTTTTTGTCTGAATATCTTCAGAAGCTTCCTGTGGATCTTCCTCATAAACAACAGGTGAAATCCCATCTTTGTAAATTTTAGCAACTGCTTCTTTATGTATTTTTCGCAGTCGAAGGGTATTGAAAATAACGGCTCCTAAAACAATAATCAGAGTAAGACAGACAATAATAAGCCCTTTTGAAATGCTGTGGCTTTTGTTGAGCTGTTGATGAAAGCTTTCCTCTTTTTTGGATAAAGTTTTGTTGACGGCCATGGCTTTGTTGTAAGCAATGCTGTCTTTTAAGGTAAGGTTTTCAATTTTATATTTTTCGGTATTAGAATCGTCGTGGAGCTGGGCATATGCTTCTTCAAGGTTCTTGGTCACCTCAATCTTTTTTTCGTTGAAACCATACTGATCTACAATGGCCAGAGACTTCTGAAAGTACAGCACTGCACTGTCTGGTTCATTCTGTTTTGAAAAAGAAAATCCGATATCATTAAGAATGTTGGCCTGAAGATAATAATTACTTTCTCCCACTAATGAAAGAGCATTGGCAAAATAATATTTGGCTGCCCTGAATTTTTTTACTTCAGATAAATTATAACCCATATTGGTGTAAGCAGAAATCAGCAATTCATTTCGCCTGGCAGTATTTTTTAGCTTCTGAAATTCCTGAATGGCACTTTTAGAATAAAACGCCTTCTCTTTATACTGATCTTTATTGAGAAGAATCAAAAAAGAATTAAAGATCATGCCTTTCAGTTCATGTCCTTCTTCCGTATTATTGGTTTTTACTTCTGCCAGCGCATTTCTAAGACTTGTAGAAGATTCTTTAAGCAATCCGAGCTTTGCATACTGAGTTCCCTGCATTCTGTACGCCAGTGCCTTCCCAATGCTGTAATTGCTTTTTGTAGCTATTTTAAGCGCCTTATCTGCAAAATCAAGACTTTTTTCAGCATCTGATTTTAAATAGCTGTTGAAAGACTTCAAATAATAAGCCTTTGCAAGAAATTCCTGGTGGTTTCTTCTCTGGGCAGAATCAATGATCTTATTCAGAATAATTTCTGAGCTGTCAGGATTTTTAGAAGAAAGTATGCGGGCATACTTGTATTGTCCCTCAAAATCAAATGATTGAGCGAGTGTAAAAATTGAAATAATAAGGAAGAAAAAGAGAATAATTTTTTTCTTCATTGTGTGTGTTTTTTATTTTTTCTGGTACTTCCAGTTGCGGCTTTTACCTTCAGCAATCCATTCCAAAGACTGTTCCAGTCTCTTATTTCTGGTAGCTTCTGTTTTAGCTTCGGAAACCCATGCAATATACTCTTTTCTGAAAGAGGGTGAAGCTTTTTCGAAAAAATCTTTTGCTTTTGGCTGGGCATTTAAGGCATTCTGAAAATCATCAGGAATCTCCATTTCTACTTTTGAAGGAGCTGCTTTTTTCATGGTAACGCCCATATCCGTAAGCTCCATCGCTTCTTTAATTGCTTTTTTCAGCTGAGGTTTGGAAGGAAGATCTCCGACCTGCGTAATTTTTCCTAAACTGAACATCGAATTTTTCTCAATATCCTGAGTGATCTCCTGCATGGTTTTCATTTCCTTTTCCAGCCAGAATCCAAAATTACAGTGCTGTTTGAAAGAAGCCATAGCACAAAGATTTTTCCCTTTATAGATAAAATGGGGAAAGCTCCACTTCATGGTTTCTTCGGCATCAGGACAGAATTCATGAACGGTTTCACGGATGTAATGCAGGATAGGTTTTGCGAAATCCTGTGATTTTTCAATATAGGCATCAATTTTAGGACTGTATTTTTCCATCGTTTTTATTGGAATAATTGTACAATTTCATTAACAAGGAATTTTACCTGATCAGGTCTTCCTCTGTCATTTTTAGGGTTGTTGAAATAACTTCCGGTTTTTACAATAACCATATTGTGCTCCGGAACCATAATGATATATTGACCCTGTAATCCCAGGAAATAGTAATGTTTGATAGGGTTGTCATGATTAATCCAAAGTCCCATTCCATAAATGTTTTCAGATTTTTCTGTAGGAGTTCTCATCTGTTCAATGAAATCTTGATTAAGGATTTGCTGATCTCCCGCTTTTCCATCATCCAGAAATAACTGCCCCAGCCTGGCAAAATCTCTTGCATTGGAATGAATACAGCAATAGGTTTTTTCCATTCCATAATCATCTGTAGTCCATTTAGCATTTTGCTCCATTCCCAAAGGAGCCCAGAACTTTTCTGATAAATAAGTTGCCAATGGCTTATCAAGAGCTTTACGCAGGGCGAAACCAAGAAGTTGGGTAGAACCGCTTTGATATTCAAATCTGACTCCTGGTTCTTCTTTGAATTTTCTTGTGAATACAGCTTTTACAAGGCTTTTTCCATAATAGGCTTTGGCATTGGGAAGAAAAGGATTGTTGTAGTCTTCATTCCAGTCAAGCCCGGCTTCCATTTGAGCTAAATTTTTAAGGGTAACCTGATTTCCGAAGGGCTTGTTTTTAAATTCAGAATAAAAATCGGAGAATTTTTCATTTATACTCGGAATAATTCCTTCTTCCAGTGCTTTTCCCAAAAGCATCACAGTAACTGCCTTCGCCATAGAAAAAGAATTGGTTTGTGATAGCTGGTTATAGCCGCCCCAGTATTGTTCATGAAGAATTTTTCCATTCCTTATCACCACTAAAGCTGCTGTTCTGGAATGTTTTAAGTTGTCAACTAAATATTTAGGTAAGTCTGTTTTGTTGTAGTCAGCATCCTCTTCCCAGAGCCTTGGCTCTTCTGTTGCAATAGGGTTGCTGGGGAAAAGATCTCCGTCGTCAATGTACGCGCTTGACTTTCCTTTAAGGTAGGTTTTGGAAATACCACTAAATAAATAATCATATCCAAAAAAATAAGCCGCCGCTGCACCTGCTACAGCTCCACCTATCATATACTTTAGTATTCTCATTTTTTCATGAATGGGTCTTTAACAAATTTAGAATAATTTGGCTATAAAATTGAAAATGAATGAGCAAATAAGTTATTTTTGTTCTTATTGATGAAAACTATGACCAGAAAACTTTTTGTATTGGGGTACGTCCTATTTTCAATCATGGGAATAGCCCAGATTTATAACCCCATAGATACTGCAGATTATATCCAGAGAAAAGCATTTTTAAAGCATTTCGAAGGAAATAATGAAGCAACTGTAAAGAGGTTAAAGTCCCAATATTCCGGGAAAACAGGCTCGGAATTATCCAAAATTTATAAAGAATTCGGAACTGATTTTGAAAAGCAGGTGAAGAATAAGGATTTTATCTTTAAATCTGAATTTGAAACCAGTATACAATCTATGATTCTGCGTCTTAAAAAGAATAATCCTACCATTCCTCAGGACCTGAAAATTCTGATTGCAAAAGACAACACACCCAATGCTTATTGTCTTGCTGATGGAACCTTTGTGATCAACATGGGGCTTTACAGCTGGCTGAATAATGAGGAACAGATTGCCGCGGTGATTGCCCATGAGCTGGGACATAAAATCGAGGAGCATTCCCTGAAGACTTTTTTGAAAATTATCGAACAGGATAAACAGGATAAAGTGGTGGTACAGAATATAAAATCTACTACAACAAGCAGAAGCCAGGTCCAGAATCAAAAAGCTTTCGATATTTTTAAAAATACGGCCTACAAGAAAGGAATAGAAAGGAGGCAAAACGAAATGCAGGCGGATTCTCTGGGGTACGTCATCTTTAAAAACAGTGATTTCAAGAAAGCAGAATTTGTCAACGCTCTTCAGAGATTGCAGGATTTTGATACGATCTCTCCAAGAGAATTGAAGGTAGAAACGTATAAAAAAATATTTAATCTTCCCAGGCAGGCATTCAATGAAAAATGGATGAAGAAGGAAGATTTCTCTTTGTACAATTATAATTTCTATAAAGAAAAGCTGAACAAAGATTCTCTTGCTTCTCATCCTGAAGTTTCCAGAAGACTAGAAGTGCTTAAAAAGACTTTTGCAGAGCTTACAACTCCTGCTGGTCCGGAAAAACCCTCAGATCTGTTTTTAACATTAAGGAAAACAGCGAGGATGGAGATTTTACCCAATTATTTCCATTCTGAAGATTATGGACTGGGAATCTATGCTGCCATGCAGTTTTTACAGGATGAAGAAGAAGAAAAGTATTATAAAAGCTGGTTGGGAAGGTGCTTTTCCAAAATATATGAAGCAAGAAAAAACTATAACCTGAACCGATATCTGGACAGGATAGAACCCAAAAATCAAAGCGAGAGTTACCAGCAGTTTCTGAACTTTATGTGGAACTTAAGCCTTGATGAAATAAAGAATATCGCAGACTTTTATCAGGCCAGCGAGTCGATAGCAAAGGTAAACTGATTTTTCTATTGGCTGTAGCCAAAAACCTAAAATAAAACCCTGATGTTTAGTCAGGGTTCTTTTTGTATTAATAATTTAATTTCTCCAAACGGATCTTATTGAATTTTTCTTTTTCATTATACTCACGAAGCAGGATGTAGCCTTCTTTTCCTACATACGGCGTAACGGCATAATTGTCTTTTTCAGAAATCGGAATAACCTCCTGCTTGAATTTTCCATCAATAATGGTATTGATAAACAAATTCCATCTTTTCTGCCTGGTTACCTCGTCTTTTTGATAATCACGATAGAAAAATACTACGTCTTTCCCACCGTTGAGGTATTGTGAGAAGAGATAATCACTGTTGACCCATTTTGATTTTTCCTTTTCAAAAACCTGAACATTTTTCACTTTGAAATCTTTATCCGTGTAGATATACACAAGGTCCGTGGTTTTCGGAGCGTTGTATTGCCCTGCCGGTTTGTATTTTTCGGACAAAATACCCACACTTCCATCGTTCATAAAGTACATATCTTTGGTCTGAAGCATATAACCGCTTTCTACCATTCCATATTTGTTGACCTTTGGAAGAAAAGCAGAGATATTGGGCTCATAATTGATTGCTTTCATATCTACCGAAAAATCAGATTTGTTAAGGATCATTCTTGCAAATCCTACTGATTCCGAATCATCATAGTTTCTTCCCAATACAACTACTTTGTCATCAAAAGTTTTATCATTATCAAGCTTTCTGTAGTTGGAGTAGAAGGATTCAATATTGTCTATTGTATCCTCAGATAATCCGGTAATAGGTTTGTTGGATGTCTCTTTTCCGGTTTTCATGTCAAGAACCATCAGATTGAATGTTTTCTGCTTGTCATTCACTTTCTTCAGGATGCAGTACATATAGTTTTCGTCTCTTTCCAGAACGGATAAAGTGGTGTACAGTTTTTTACTTCCGTCTGTGTTGTATTTGTATCTCCAGATTTCCTTTTTGTTTTCATCAAACCTCATGAGGCTGTTGCTGTTTTCGTACTTCCCGTAGTCTTTGTATTCAACAGCAAAATAACCACCTTCTTTCAGTTCTCCTACCGCAGAAACGTAGTTGTAGCCTTTCTCTTTTTTCTCATCACGGTTTTCCTTACGCTGTTCTTTCCAGCTCTTCGGTTCGTTGATCTCTTTGAAAGTGCCGTTTTCCAGATAATCATAATATATTTTTCGGGTAATAGAGTTGGTTTTCGGATCGATTACCATAGAAACCGGGGTAAATACTTCTTTGCTTTTCACAAGAGAATAATCCATCATGGATGGCTTTAAGATAATCTGACCTTTAAAATCAACATATCCCAAATAAGACGCAGCGGTGATATCTCCTTCAAATTCCTTATTGGCAACAGGGTTGAGGTTTTTGTCCAGGATAACATATTCAAACTTTTTGGTCTTATCACTGGATTTACCGTAAGAATACAGAGAAACGTAGCCGTACAAATTATCTTTATCATCAAATAGAGCATTCATTCCTACGTGATCGCCTGCAGCGAGTGTTGTCAGGTCCTGAGTTTGGGAAAAAGCAAATGTCTGGATCAGCCCAAACATCATCAGCGTTATTTTTTTCATGGTTAAAATTTGAGGGATAAAAGTAATCAATTAACCCATATGTTGCGAAAAATAAAAAAGCCCTGAAAATAATTCCAGGACTTGCTATCTAAAGTATAAAATAATTAATAGTATTCATAAAGCCAGTTATGAGTACTTGTCCCATAACCTGAACTTTCATAAGTAGTAACAGCTTTGGTAGGATAGTTATCTCCGTTAAGCGTGTAAACTGCAGTGATTTTGTTGGTTCCATTGGATGAACCTGAATAACTCTCGGTTTGATTCAATAGATTATTATAACCTATCTGACCATCACTCACATCAAATAAATTGATCTTTACAAAACCTTTAATCCCTTTCATAGGATTATTGAAAGTGTCATAAGTATTCGTAATATTGTAGGTAACTCCGTTATAAGTATATTTGGCTGAAGCCACATTTCCTGCATTCGTTAAATTAACATCCACCTGTGCAAATACAAGATTGGAATATGTTCCTGTCGTAGGATTATAAGTTCCGCTTTTATACTCATCAAACTGAACATGGGTATCACTGAGATACTGATAGATTTTGGTATAGATAAGCGTTCCTTGCTCTTTATCAGTAATTTTCTCCGTTGAAAGCCTTCCATTAGAATAAGTGAATTCTCTCATCAGAACCAGTGTGCCCCCAATGAACTCTTCTGTTTTAGCAATATAATCTCCACTGTAAGTATAAACAACTCTATCATCATCCAGAGCATTATAAGTTTCTACAAGTTTATCGCCATTATATTTGAACTCAACCACATAGGGCTGACCTCCCGGATTGATATCAGTTGCTTTTTTTAAGAGATGAAGAGGACCGTTATTATTGTTATGAGAATTATTGCTGTTGTCTCTGTGGTCGGCCGGATTATCATTAGATACACAGCCTGAGAGCACTGCCACAGCCAGTGATGAAAGCATCAGTTTTTTCATGGTTATTATTAGTTTAGTTTTTTAGTCTGCTAAAAATAATCATTTTTGTGGTAGGTTGATCCGGAATGTATGAAAAATAAAAAAGCCCTGAAAAACAGGGCTTTTAAACTATAATTGAGAAAGTAAATTTCTGAAGTTTGTTTTCTCATCAATGATTCTTCTCAACTCTGAAACAGGAACTCTTTCCTGCTGCATCGTGTCTCTGTCTCTGATGGTTACGGTGTGATCCACTAAAGAGTCATGATCCACAGTGATACAGTATGGAGTACCAATGGCATCCTGTCTTCTGTAACGCTTTCCAATCGCATCTTTTTCTTCGTAGAATAAGTTGAAATCGTATTTCAGATCATTGAAGATCTTTTCTGCATATTCTGCTAAACCGTCTTTCTTCATCAATGGAAGAATAGCTGCTTTAATTGGTGCCAATGCCGGAGGTAATGATAAAACTGTTCTTTCTGAACCATCTTCTAACGTTTCGTCTCTTAAACAATGAGAGAATATGGAAAGGAATAATCTGTCTAAACCTACAGAAGTTTCCACTACATAAGGAACATAGTTTTCGTTTCTCTCAGGATCAAAGAACTGAAGTTTTCTTCCTGAGAATTCTTCATGCGCTTTTAAGTCGAAATCCGTTCTTGAGTGAATACCTTCCAGTTCTTTAAATCCGAATGGGAAGTTAAACTCAATATCAGCCGCAGCATTCGCATAGTGAGCAAGCTTTTCGTGATCGTGGAATCTGTAGTTCTCATCTCCCAAACCTAATGCTCTGTGCCAGTTCAGACGTTTTTGTTTCCACTGCTCGTAGAATTCAAGTTCTGTTCCCGGAGCTACAAAGAACTGCATTTCCATCTGTTCAAATTCACGCATTCTGAAAATAAACTGTCTTGCAACAATCTCATTTCTGAAAGCCTTACCAATCTGAGCAATACCGAAAGGAAGCTTGTGACGTGAAGTTTTCTGTACGTTTAAGAAGTTAACGAAAATACCCTGAGCCGTTTCAGGTCTCAAATAAAGATCCATCGCACTGTCAGCAGAAGCTCCCAGTTTTGTTCCGAACATCAGGTTGAATTGTCTTACTTCCGTCCAGTTTTTAGAACCTGTATCAGGATCTGCAATTTCAAGCTCTTCAATCAAAGCTTTTACATCAGCAAGGTCTTCATTTTCCAGAGATTTTGCCAGTCTTGAAAGAATAGCCTCTCTTTTGGCTCTGTATTCCAGAATTTTTGGATTTGTAGCCACAAACTGATCTTTATCGAAAGCATCACCGAATCTTTTCGCTGCTTTTTCGATTTCTTTATTCTCTTTATCTTCAATTTTAGCACAATAATCTTCCACCAAAACGTCTGCTCTGAAACGTTTCTTGGAATCTTTATTATCAATCAATGGATCGTTGAAAGCGTCTACGTGGCCCGATGCCTTCCATGTTGTTGGGTGCATAAGGATCGCCGAATCAATGCCGACAATATTTTCGTTAAGCTGTACCATAGCTTTCCACCAATATTGTTTGATATTATTTTTTAGTTCGGCACCGTTCTGTCCATAATCATAAACAGCGGATAAACCATCATAGATCTCACTTGATGGGAAAATAAAACCATATTCTTTAGCGTGAGAAATCACTTTCTTGAAAACATCTTCTTGCTTTGCCATAATTTTTTTACGTCTGAAATGCAAAAATAGCAATTTGGATCCAAAATCATGAGATTCAATAAAAAAAGCATTCATAAACAGACAAATATTTACAATTTAATTTTTAAGGAGCCGGGAACCCGCTCTCCGTTACAATTCCTCGCTCGGCGGCTCTGCTTCGCGCCGCCGCCTCACTGCGGGATTTTCTCTCAGATCGGGGCTATTGATAAAGGAATGTCTAAACCTAACAGGTTTTCAAAACCTGTTAGGTTTACAAAGATGGCAGCATATAATATCAGTCGAAAATCTTTACTTTTGCCGGATGTTAGAAATTCTTTATCGCGACGAGCATCTTATTGCCATCAACAAACCCAGCGGATTACTGGTTCATAAATCATTCTATGCGGGAGAAGCCGATACTTATGCTATTCAGGAATTGAAGAAACAGATTGGGCAAAAAGTATATCCTGTACACCGTTTAGACCGAAAAACTTCGGGCGTTTTGCTGTTTACTTTAGATAAAGATACCCTTAGAACCATGAGTGAGCAATTTGCATCACGGGAAGTGGAGAAAAAATATCTGGCCATTCTTCGGGGCTGGACAAAAGAAGAAGAAACCATTGATTATGATTTGGTTAATGAAAATGAAGTTAAACAAAACGCCGTTACAAACTATCGTCGTTTGCAGACTTCAGAAATAGATTTACCTTTTTTAAAACACCAGACTTCGAGATATTCTTTAGTAGAAGCAATTCCTGAAACCGGAAGATTTCATCAGTTGAGAAAGCATTTTAAACATATTCTCCATCCTATTTTAGGTTGCCGGAAACATGGCTGCAACAAGCAAAACAAATTGTGGCTTCAAACATTTGAGATCAATAAAATGACACTTCATGCCCATCAATTGATTTTCAATCATCCTGTTTCTAACGAAAGAATTACCGTAAATGCTACTATAGATGAGGAATTCAAAAGAGTAGGGGATATTCTGAAATTTGATCTGAGTGCGTACTCTTCATTAAAACCTTAAGATTTTAAATATCCTTGTCAAGGTTTTAAACCTTGACAAGGATGGGATTTCTAAGTATCCCATTCCATTTAACAGATAACACAGATTTCTCTGTACCTATTGTTTTAACGCAATGCTCGCAAAGTTATTGATAAATTACTTTTATTTCCGATCGCAAGGGCACTTCGTTCAGCAAAGGCTGATTGCGTGTACTTTGCTTAGTGAAACGCCCTTGCGAACCAAAATGTTTTCAGGATGGTAATATTTCTTTGCGATCGTAGCGTTTAAAAAAATGATCTCACCAATATTTATATCTTATAGATGCTGTATATGAGATATTTCGATAAAATATCATACATCAATCCAACATTAATTTTAAAATGAGTAATTTTGTAAAACTTTTTTTCAATGTACAAATCGCTCATTCGTCCGATCCTTTTCAAATTTGATCCTGAAGAAGTTCATCATTTTACATTTTCAATGCTTAAAAATTTTGGATTTCTTACCAAACTGTTTTTACCAAAACCTATTGAAGACAAACGTCTGGAAAGAGAAGTCTTTGGATTGAAATTTAAAAATCCTGTAGGACTGGCTGCCGGTTTCGATAAAAATGCAGTGTTATTTAACGAATTGGGAGATCTTGGTTTCGGATTTGTAGAAATCGGAACGGTAACGCCAAGAGCTCAGGCTGGAAATCCTAAGAAAAGATTATTTCGTCTTATTGAAGATGGTGGAATCATCAACAGAATGGGATTCAACAATGACGGTCTTCAAGCGGCTATTGAAAAATTAAAATCCAACAAAGGGAAAATAATTATCGGTGGAAACATCGGAAAAAATACAGATACAAGCCCGGAAAATTATACTCAGGATTACTTAGACTGCTTTGAAGGTCTTCATCCTCATGTAGATTACTTTGTTCTGAATGTAAGCTGCCCGAATGTTGGAAGCCACGCCAAGCTGGAAGACGTAGACTATCTGAGAGAGCTGATTACAGAAGTGAAAAAAATAAACCAGTCAAAATCTGTACAGAAGCCTATATTACTGAAAATTGCACCGGATCTGAATAACAATCAATTGGATGAAATCATAGAGCTGATTGCAGAAACAAAGATTGATGGTATTGTAGTGTCCAATACATCAGTAAACAGAGAAGGGCTGAAAACCTCTCCGGAAGTTTTAGAACAGATCGGAAATGGTGGATTAAGCGGAAAACCTATCCGTGAGAGAAGTACCAAAATGATCAAATACCTTGCTGATAAAAGCAACAGAGCGTTTCCAATTATTGGAGTAGGAGGAATCCACTCTGCTAAAGATGCGATGGAGAAGCTGGATGCAGGAGCTACGCTGGTTCAGCTGTATACAGGATTTATTTATGAAGGTCCGGAACTGATCAACGAAATCAACAAGGAACTTCTGAAAAGAGCAAGCAGATTACCGAGATAAAAATAGAAAGAGAGTTTTGATGACTCTCTTTTTTATTTTGACTTTACTACGGATGCATTTTTTAAATCTACGGTAAGTGTATGGGCAGGAGTGCTTTCGGATTTGGCTATTTTATATTGAATCGTTTGCCTGTCTTTGGATCTTGTTTTGGAGACATCGTAGATATTTTCCCAGCAGCTTTCAATCAGGAATTCCTCATAGTTTTTATAGTTCCAGTCTTTGGTGAAATAAAGGACTCTGTAGCCTTTTTCTCCGTCGCTTGCGCCACATTGCCCACAGGCATTAAAATTTGATATTTGCTCAAAATAAAGCAGAACCCTGTTTCCATTTTCTCCTGAAGAATAGGAAATCAGTTCATTTCCACCTGCTTTATTAATGAAATCGTAGGTGTTGATCTTTTTATTATTCGGTAAAAACAGATAATTGTTGAGACGGTAGATCATCGCATTGCCAGTAAATAACTTTGCAGGCTGAATTTTTTTATCCAGATAAAAATGTCCGGGAATTGGATTATTTTTAAGAGTTGATTGATCAAATATAATAGATTCCTTTGGGGCTAATTTCTGGGCTATTTCATCTGTCTGTTCTACTTTCTGAAGAGAAGTGATCTGTTCTTTCAAAAGTTTCGAATTCTGCTTTTGTTTTGCTCCAAAGTTATACAGCGACAAATTTCCATAATAGTCATATATTCCGGTAAGCGGGATTTTCTTTTTGTATTTGTCATAATAGTACCATCCATCCACATAATGCTGATACTGATCACAGTCTACAATACCTGAATAGTTGAGTTCCATGGTAATAGGTACTCCGTTGATCTCTCCGGTAAAAGTCTGGGAAGAATCAGTTACTTTCTTTAATTCAACTTTCTGACTGAGAAAAAATGTGAGGAAAAAGAAAAAGAAGACACTGAAAATTTTTTTCATGGTTGAGTTATCGTGGATTTTAGTTTTTTTAAATGAAGAAGTGTGCGATGGTGTAGATGATCAGACCTACCAGCCCGCCGACCAGCGTTCCGTTCACCCGGATAAACTGCAGGTCTTTTCCTACTTCCAGTTCCAGCTTTTCACTGAGTTCTTTTCCCTGCCAGTTTCCAACGGTAGTACTGATGAGGTTTCCGAATTGATGAGTGTTTTTAAGAATATATTTATAAGCCGTCACCCGAACCCAATGATCAATTTTATTCTGAAGGTTTTCATCGGTTTTTAAATTCTGGGCAAACTCATTCAGATTTTTAGTAAGATAGTTTTTCAACGCTGAATTTTCCTCCTGAAGTTCCTTCATCAGCGTTTTTTTGATGGAAACCCAGATGTCATTGGAATACTCATCCAGTTTGTCATTTTTCAGAAGCCCGTTTTTAATGGTTTTAAACTCTTCATCCCACTTTGGATCTTCTTTCAGGTCAACAGAGAATTCATGAATTTTCTGGGTAATTAATGTTCTTACTTCATGTTGGGGATCTTCTTCTATTTCCTTGAAAAAATCAGAAAGTCCGTCAGCAATTTTATCTGCAATTTTAGTATCTACAAAAGATGGAATGAATGAATAACTGCCTTTTTTTACCCGTTCCTGAATCATTTCATCGTTTTCAATGATGTATTCTTTGATCTGTTTTGAAAGATTGGTGATAATTCTCTGATGGTCATTTTTTTCCAATATGTAACCAATTCCGTTTCCCACCACTTTATTAAGCTTGATATCATCCGTCATTTCAGAAACCTTTTTGCTGATAAACTGGCTTACCGTAGAATCATCAAGTTTATTAAGAATATCAAGAACAATATCGGAAAGATTTTTAATCAAAATCTCCTGGCTTTTTTCCTTCCCCAGCCATTCTCCGACAAAATTGGAAACTTTAAGCTTTTGGATGTAAGGACGTATATTCTGAGGAGAAAGGAAGTTACCCACTACAAAATTTCCAAGGTTATCTCCCAGTCTCTGTTTACTGTTCTCAATCAGGTTGGTATGGGGAATAGGAAGCCCCAGAGGATGACGGAACAATGCCGTTACCGCAAACCAGTCCGCAAGCGCACCTACCATTGCCGCTTCGGCAAAAGCCCGTACATAGCCAATCCAATGAGAGTGATTAGACTTCTGTAAAATAGTGGTAACAATGAAAATAACTGCCATCAGGACAAATAATCCGGTGGCAAATGCTTTATATTTTCTGAGTTGTTTTCTTTTTGCTTCGTCATTCATATTCTCAAATTTACTAAATTTGGTTATGAAACCATTCGTGGTTAAAGAATTAAAATTTACGATGAAATTTTTAATTTCAGTAGCCTTATTAATTATTCTGCAGGCATGTACGCAGAAATACGAACCTATTAAAACCCTTCCTATGGAAAATACAGAAGCAAAAAACAATCCATACTATTCCAGAACAGATACTACCAAACTCAATGTTTCCAATGAAGAATGGAAAAAATTCCTTGCTCCGGACCTCTACGCCATTGCCAGAGAAGCAGCTACAGAAAGAGCTTTTACAGGAAAATATAATGAATTTGATGAGGTAGGTGAGTATTACTGTGCCGTGTGTGGAAATCATCTGTTCCGTTCCACCTCAAAATTTTCCAGCAGCTGTGGATGGCCAAGTTTCTTTGAAGCAGATAAAGAAGGCGTGTACTATGTAAGAGATCAGTCGTATGGAATGGATAGAGTAGAAGTACTTTGCAAAAGATGCGATTCCCATCTGGGACACGTTTTTGATGACGGCCCAAAGCCCACAGGATTGAGATATTGTATGAATTCTGTAAGCCTAGAATTTGTTCCGGATTCTCAAAAATAAATGCTTTAATTCACAAAATCAGGACGTTAAAGTTTCTTAAATAGCGTTAAACTTTTTAGAGTTATAACCCTTTGGTAATTATGTTTTTATAATTTTGCCCCACTAATTTGGATTTATATAGTATTGAATGAAAGGAATTTATAGTGTATTAGGCCTTGTGTACATGGTTACGACTTCATTCTACATTTCCCCAAAAGTAGCGGCGAAAAGTGAGAATGTAACAACAAAGAAAACTGAAAAAGTAGCTGAAACGAAATCTGAGAAAAGCACAACAGCTGTGTCTGCATCAGAAGCACTGTACCAATCTATTGCCTTTGACCCGGAACATGAACTGAACTATGAAGTGTTCTCAAAAGCATTAACTGGTTATGAAAATTTAAAAAAAGCAGGATTGCTTACCCAAGACTCGCATTTATTGACTATCTGCGATTTTTCTATGTCTTCTAACACCAAAAGACTTTGGATCATTGACCTTGAAGACAAAAAAGTTCTGTTCAACTCATTAGTAGCACACGGAAAAAATACAGGCGAAGAATTTGCGACGAATTTTTCTAACAAGGAAAGTTCGCTGCAGAGCAGCCTTGGATTTTATATCACGGATGCAACCTATCAGGGTGATAACGGATACTCTCTGAAATTATTGGGAATGGATAAGGGCTTTAATGATGCTGCATACAGAAGAGCAATTGTAATGCATGGTGCGGATTATGTAAGTGATGCATTTGCTGCGATGCACAAAAGAATTGGAAGAAGCTGGGGATGCCCTGCCGTCCCAAGAGAACTGACGCAGTCTATAATCAATACGATTAAAGGGAAGAACTGTCTGTTCATTTATTATCCCGATCAGAATTATCTTTCTTCCTCAGAATGGTTGAAAGCATAAAATTAAAGCAGTCATTTTTTGACTGCTTTTTAATTTTTGGAGGGGAATTCTACAATAAATACACTTCCTTTTGACACTTCAGAATCTATGGTCAATTTTCCTTCGTGTATTTCTACAATTCTTTTTACAATGGAAAGACCTATTCCGTTTCCTTTTTCGAAACTTTTATTGGAACCGCGGTAAAAAAGATCAAAAATTCTTGAAAGATCTTTCTCTGAAATACCGATGCCATGATCAACAAAACGGATTTTTATATGTTCTGTTTTAGTTTCTATCTCAATATGACAGCTTTTGTCTGCCGAATATTTACAGGCATTCTCTATTAAGTTCGAAAAAGCAACCTGCAGCAGGTAAGGATTACCATAAAAATCATAATTGTTTTCATCATCATCTGAGGCATTGCTCATATAATTGATCCCGATTTTGAAGCCGGCATTTTTCTGCAGCAATGCAAGCTTGGCTTCTGCTAAAATCTCATCCAGACGTAGATTGGTAAAACTGATCTGTGATACATCATAGCTGGCTCTGGCAAAATCTAACAAGGCAGATGACAACTCCGAAGCGTCATTGGCATCCTGCAGAGCATTGTCAATAGAAAGCTTATAGTCATCCAAGGTAACGTTAAGTTCCTTGGCAAGCTCAAGTTCTGCAATTAAGGTAGAAAGAGGAGTCCGGAATTCATGAGAAATAGTGGTCACGAATTGCTTATGATTGTTGAAGGATTTTTCAAGCCTGTTGAAGGTAGAATTAAAAGTTTCCGTGAGTTCATAAATCTCATCTTTTGCCTTGGGAATATCCAGCCGTTTATTAAGGTTGTGCTCTGAAATATCACGGATCTGGAGAATGATATCCTTTAAAGGCTTAAGCGTATAATAGGAAAAAAGAAATCCTATAATAAAAATGATAACAATGGAGCTGATGTAGATGATGATAATATCTTTTTTAAACTCAGAAATATGGGCTTTTCCCGTAACATCAACTGCGCTTCCGATGATATAATATTTTTCTCCGTTGGAGGAGAGTTGAATGGCAATATACTGACGATCACCCCGCTGCCAGAATATTCTGTTTTTATCGGATCTGATCATTTTATCCAGATATTTTTCATTGCTTTTGAGAGGAGGAAGATCTGTGAAGGTAAGCTCTTTTTTGCTGTTATAAACGCTGATGTCTGCTTCATTCAGAAGTTTTTGGTTACGCTGGTGGAGTTCACGGATTTTTTCATCACTGATTCTGGCATCAAATATAAATTCTGAACGCCAGATCACTTTGTATCCCAGCCGGTCATTGAATTCATCTTCTCTGTTTTTTTCAGAAACAAAATAAAGAACGTAAGCAAACAAAAATAAGATGCCTGCCGTAAGGATGGAATAAATGAGTGCTGTTCGGGTTGCTATTTTCATAATTGTGAAGCAAAAATAAATCCTACTCCGGGTTTGGTGTGAATCAGTTTATGATCAAAATTTTTATCAATCTTTTTCCGTAAATAAGCAATATAGACATCAATATAGTTGGTTCCGGTGTCGAAATGATTCCCCCATACATTTTCGGCAATTTCTTCACGGGTAAGAATTCTTTCGGCATTGCTTACCAGAAATACCAGGAGTTTAAATTCTTTGGGAGTAAGTTCTATTTCCGCTCCGTTTCTGAAAACTCTGTTGAATTTCTTATCGATCTTCAGGTCATGATATTCGAGTTCGGTCAGATAAGCTTCTTTATTTTTATTTGATCTCCTCTGCAGAATAGCTTTGATTCTCACATAGAGCTCCCGGATCTCAAAAGGTTTCACCATATAGTCATCTGCTCCGGCGTCAAATCCTTCAATTTTTTCATCAATCGTTCCAAGAGCGGTAAGCATGATGATGGGAAGGTCAGGATATTGCTGTTTGATCAGTTTGGACAGATCAATACCACTCATTTTCGGGAGCATAATATCCATAATGGCCAGATCAAATGTTATTTTATTCAGCAGGACAATCGCATCTTCTGCATCTTCCGAAATATAAACCTGATATTGCTGGCTCTCCAGCCCCCTTTTCAAAAGGCTTGAAACGCGTGAATTATCTTCTACAATTAAAATTTTCATAAAGAAATACGATGAATAGGGGTGTTGGTTTTTCAAACGTTTTTTTGATTTTAAAAGCCTGACTTTCATTTATTCCCAAAGCACTGTACAAAGGTATTTTATATTTTTCTTTTATCAGAAAACATTCCCCCTTTTAATAGTTTTCTATAAGGTTTCTAATAGATTTCTAATACCTGTCGGCCTTTTAGCAATCTAATTTTGTCCCGTTGAAATCAACAAAAGATAAGAATAGAAAAATATGAAGACTACCTCTTTCAAAACAGCAATTGCGTTGTTTTCCTTATTAGGACTTATGGAGAAATTAGAAGCCCAGAAAAAAAATGATTTTAATAATCCCGGATTGACTCATTATTTCAATGAAGATCACTCAAGATATATTTCCTTTAGCGGATATGCAGAATTGTGGGCCAGATATACCCAGCTTAACCCTGGAAGCCTTGTCAATAACGAAGCAAAATCGGATCTGTCTGACCTTTCACTTCGAAGAGTTCGTGTAAAAATGACTTATAAGCCTACAGAAAAGCTGATGTTTGTATTGCAGGGAGGAACTACCAACGTGAATGTCAATGCAAAAGGAAGTAATTATTTTGACCTTCTGGATGCCTACGCTGAATATGCTTTTAATGATAAAATTGCTTTTGGTGCAGGACGTTCTACATGGCGCGGACTCTCAAGATTTACTACAGGACCTTTGAATACGCTGTTATACGACCTGCCGGCTTACGCAACCTCCAATGCGGGAACAACAGATTATACCGTAAGGGAATTGAGTGCCTATATTAAAGGACAGCTCGGAAGATTTGATTACCGTCTGGTAGTGGCTGATCCTTATACCATGGCAACTTCTGATCCGAAACTGAATGTAGCTTCCTTTAGTAAAAACTCCCCCGGAAAAGACTTTTCAGGATATTTCAGATATGCTTTTTTAGATAAAGAGAATATTTCTACACCTTTTAATTCCGGAACCTATATAGGAAAAAAGAATGTATTGAGCCTCGGTGCAGGATTTGATTACATTCACAATGCATTATGGCATCTGGATGCCTGTAAAAATGTAGTGAATGATGATATGAAAAGCTTTGCAGTAGATTTATTTTATGATGCACCACTGAATAAAGAAAAAGGAACGTCAATAAGTGCATATGGAATGGCAATGCATAACGACTATGGGCCTAATTATATCCGGTATGTAGGAACGAATAATCCTGCTACTTCTGTAGATGCTACACAAGCAAGTCTGAATGGAGCAGGAAATGCAATGCCTGTTATCGGAACCGGGAATACCTATTATGTACAACTGGGAGGAACCCTGCCTTATCTGGATAAAGAAAAGAAAAACCTGCAGCTTCAGCCTGCTGTAGGAGTGCAGCTGTCAGATCTGAAAGGACTTCATGATAATGCTGTGATCTATGATGCAGGAATATCTCTGCTGATGAACGGAATGTCTTCCCGTTTAACCTTTGACGCTCAGAACAGACCTGTTTATATCAATGACCCTTCAAACAATGCCGTAGTTTCAGACCGGAAATGGCAGTTTGTCCTTAAATACAGAATAGATTTTAATTAAAATAAATAACAATGGAAAGAAGAAAATTTTTATTCCGCTCAGTCCAGGCTTCTGCTTTGCTGCTGATCTCAGGAAATATGTTTGCGTCTGCTTTACCCATGTTTAATCCTAAAAAAAAGAAAAAAGTGTACTTCCATTATTTGTTGTTCTGGCTTAGAAAAGACCTTTCCGGGCCTGAGGTAAAAGAATTTGAAAATTTTTTTGAAGGCCTTAAAAAGCTTCCTTATCAGAAGAATCTCCGTTACGGAAAACCGGCAGCTTCCAGCCCGAGAAGTGTTTTAGACAGCACATTTACTTATAATGCTTGTATGGAGTTCGATAGCCTGGAAGAACTTGAAGCATATGGAAAACTTCCTGAGCATCTTGCTTTGGTTCAGAAATATAAACCATTCTTTGAAAGAATGCTGGTTTATGATACTGTTTATAATTAAAAATAAAAAATTAAATTTATAATGAAAAATATCATTAAGGGCTTAAGCCTTGTTTTAGTAGTAAGTACTGTAGGATTTATGAATGCACAACACAAAAACCATAAAAATGTAAGTGTCACTTCGGAGACCTCCACTGAGTTTATTCCTGCTATAAGACTAATCAACAATCCTGACGGATCATGTACTTTTGAGAAAGGGAAAATCCCCACTCTTAAACATATGAATACCACAACATTCTGGATGAGCAATAAAACGGAGGAATGGGAAAAAAATGCACATCCGGCTCCCAGAAGACAATATGTGATTACCATCAAGGGCAATATAAGATTTAAAGTAACAGATGGTTCTACTTTTATGATTAAACCGGGAGTGGTTCTTCTTGCAGAAGACCTTAAAGGAACTGGTCACAGCTGGGATATGGTGAAAAGCAAAGAATGGGAGAGACTCTATATTCCGATTGCTGAAAATGCCGATGATTTTTTTATCCCGGATGCTCAATAGTTACAAGTCAATCTCTTTATAAGGGGTATATAATTCGTTATGTTTGAAGCAGTCAGTTTTGACTGCTTTTTTCTTTTGAAGAATTATTGTAGAAATTCTTTAATAACAGCTCTGGCTTCCTCAATGCTATTGCTGATTCGTGCAATTATTTTTCCGTTTTCATCGATGATGAAATGAAGAGGATAGCTTGTAGCATTCACTTTTTTTTGGAAGTCTTTGTTTACATCAAAAAAGTTCATCCAATCCGCATTATTTTTCTTTAAAATATTCCTGGCAACCTCCATTCTATTGGGTTTTTGCTCGTCTGTAATTGTAATGAAGTTTACATTTTGACCTTTATATTCATGATACAGATTCACAATTTCAGGCATACCTTTTATGCAAGGGGCGCAAGTCGTTGACCAATAATCAATAAAGGTTAATTTATATTTCTTAAAATCTTCCGAAGTCAGTTTATTCCCCTTTTCAAAATAAATGTCAGGTATTTTTTGTCCAATGGATGTAGATTGTTCTGCGTTTAAACGGGCTTCAACACCTTTGTATAATACGTTTTGTTTAAATTTTGCGGAAAATAAATTTAAGTTTTTCAAATAAGCAGGATGGTAATCGTTAAGAGTATAATCATTCACAATTTCCCATAATGCAACATACGAATTGGGATTTTTCCTGATGTATTCTCCTAAAAATTCCTGTTTTTTGTCTATATTGATCAAGCTATCACTTTGATAGGGATTTTTTGATTTTATATAAAACGGTTCCAATGATTTTTGTAAAATCTTATATTCTCTGTTGGTAGGGGAGTCTATATTAAGTTCTACATTATTAAAGTCTTTGGGTAAATCAATTTTATATTTTCCTCCTTCTAAGAAAAATACTTTTGTACTATAACCCGCTTTACCGTTCTTTCCCATATAACCAAAAGCTACTGGTTGAGGGTATTCTATAAAACCATGGACAATATTTTCCTTTTGAATTTTAAAATAATAAATGGAATGAGCCATCCTGAGCTTTTTTCCAAAATCAGAAATATTGTTGTTCGTCTGTATTTTAAAAGTATAAAGGTCTCCAAATCCTTTTCTCGTCGAAGGAGCTCCCAGCATAAGGCTGTCATTAATGTATGAATCTGAACGGAGGTCAATTTCAAAATTATTCTGAGAATAAATACAATTTGAAATGAGCATCAATAGTGCATAGAAAAGTTTCTTCATAAAATATGTTGTAGGGGAACTAACTTACAAAAACTTTCATACATAAAAAATCCCTGTGCTTTAAAAACACAGGGACTGTCAATATTTTTATTAAAGATCTTCCGGTATTTCTCCTCTTGGTTAAGGAAGAATCTGTTTTAAAGATTAAGAAAATTTCTTGAAAACAACAGTTGCATTGTGTCCTCCGAATCCAAAGGCATTACTCAACGCAAAATTGATGTTTTTTTCTTTTGCTTCTCCGAAAACAATATTGATATCCTGAGGAATATTCTCATCAATACTGTGAAGATTGATTGTTGGAGGAATAATTCCATTCTGAATAGCCTTGATTGAAAGAATGGCTTCCACCGCTCCGGCAGCCCCCAATAAGTGCCCGGTCATGGATTTAGTGGCACTGATATCAAGGTTTTTACTTCCTTTAAATGCTTTATTAATGGCTGTTAATTCAATCATATCTCCTAATGGTGTTGAAGTAGCATGAGGGTTAATATAATCAATATCTTCCATATTCGCTCCTGCTTCTTTCACGGCCAGTTGCATTGCTTTGATGGCTCCTGCTCCTTCCGGATGGGGTGCTGTCATATGATAAGCATCTGCCGTCATGGCGGCTCCGGCCAATTCTGCATAGATTTTTGCTCCTCTGGCAACAGCGTGTTCATATTCTTCAAGTACCAGAGCTCCTGCACCTTCACCCATTACAAAACCATCTCTGTCTGCATCATAAGGACGGCTCGCGCTAGCAAAGTCATCATTTCTTGTAGACATGGCTTTCATAATAGAGAATCCTCCAATGGATGCCGGAGTAATAGCTGCTTCGGAACCACCGCTGATGATTACTTTGGCTTTTCCAAGGCGGATATAGTTGAAGGCATCCATCAATGCTGTATTTCCTGTAGCACACGCAGAAACCGTTGTATAATTGATTCCCTGAAGCCCATATTTCATGGAAATCATTCCCGAAGCCATATTGGCAATAAACTTCGGTACAAAGAACGGATTGAAACGGGGCGTTCCGTCTCCGGCAGCGAAATCCATTACTTCTTTTTCAAAAGTCCACATTCCTCCCTGTCCTGTTCCCCAGATCACTCCTGTATCAAAAGGATCCATTTTTTCAAGTTCCAGTCCGGAATCCTGAATGGCTTCTGATGAGGCATACATGGCATATTGTGTAAACAAATCACTTCTCTTGATTTCATTATGATTCAGATATACTTTAGGATCAAAGTCTTTTACCTCACAGGCAAAATGAACTTTAAATTTTTCCGTATCGAAATGGGTAATGAGTCCAGCTCCGCTAACTCCTTTAATACTGTTTTGCCAAAAATCTTCAACATTATTCCCTAAAGGTGTCACAGCACCTAATCCTGTAATGACAACTCTCTTCATATGTAGTTACTATTTTTAAATAGATTAGACTTTCATGAGATAAACCTTGTTTACCCATGTTTCATTTTAATTACTTCTTTTATCAGCTAATTTTTCCACTGCAATATTATCAATTTTCTTTCTCTGCAGACGAATATTCCATCATATTATTTAGTGCATAATAAAAGAATCTGTTCTTTTGAATGTATTTTAAACTATTATCTTTCTAAAATCATGGTTACTCCTTGTCCACGTGCTGCACAGATGGATATAAACCCTTTTCCACTTCCTTTTTCATGGAGAAGTTTTGCCAGGGTTGCGATAATTCTTCCACCTGTTGCTGCAAAAGGATGGGCGGCGGCAAGGCTTCCTCCTTTTACATTCAGTTTACTTCTGTCTATTTTTCCGAGAGCTTTTTCCAATCCGAATTTTTGCGCAAGCTCCTCATTTTCCCAGATTTTTATAGTCGCTAAAACTTGTGCGGCAAATGCTTCGTGAATTTCATAATAATCAAAGTCTGACAAACTCATGCCTGCTTTTTTAAGCATTCTCTCTGCTGCAAAAACAGGAGCAAGAAGTAAATCCTGTTTATTTTCCACATATTCTATTCCCGCGAGTTCAGAAAAACTGATATAGGCTAAAACAGGAAGGTTATTGGCTTTTGCCCATTCTTCACTGGCCAGCAAAACTGAGGAAGCACCATCCGTAAATGGTGTTGAATTTCCTGCCGTTAAAGTTCCGTTCTGTTTATCAAAAGCGGGTTTCAGTTGTGAAAGCTTCTCAATACTACTATCATGTCTCAGGTTATTATCTTTATCTAGACCAAAGGCCGGAGTAATCATATCATCAAAAAATCCTTCATCATAAGCTTTTGCCATATTCTGGTGGCTTTTTAAGGCTAGTTCATCCTGTTCTTCTCTGGAAATCTTGTAATATTTGGCGGTAATTTCTGTATGTTCACCCATAACCAGACCGGTTTTAGGTTCCTGTCCTTTATATGGAATCGGCATCCAGTCTTTCAGTTTCGGGCTTAGCAGTTGTTTTATTTTTCCAAACGCTGATTTTTCTTTATTCGCTTGTAGAAGTGCTTTTCTTAATCTTGGCGAAGATTCAAATGGAATGTTGCTCATCGCTTCCACACCGCAGGCAATGCCGCAATCTATCTGGCCCAGGGCAATTTTATTTCCGATATAAATAGCGGCTTCAATTCCTGTATCACATGCCTGTTGAAGATCACAAGCAGGTGTTGCAGGGTCAAGAGTGGTATTCATCACCGTTTCTCTGATGAGGTTGCTTTCCGAAATGTGTTTAATCACTGCGCCACCCGCAACTTCTCCGAGTCGTTTTCCTTTCAAATGATAACGATCTATTAATCCGTTGAGAGAAGCAAGAAGAAGATCCTGATTACCCTGCTCTGAATAAGCAGTATTCATTCTGGCAAAAGGAATTCTGTTGTATCCTACAATAGCCACTTTTTTTGTTTCCATATGGTATTATTTATGATGGAAGAATATTGAGTTCATGATCAATCATATCACTGACTTTATCTAAAGCGTGGTTTAGAAAACTTTGGTCACCCATTGTTTTTGAGAGCAGAATTCCGCCTTCAATAAGCATGATGAATAGGGAAGCATATTGCCCGGCATTGACTTTTTTATCAATTTCCCCTTTACTTTGTCCTTCTGCAATGGCATTTGATATTTTGGTCATCCATTGTTCAAAAGATCTTTTAACCTGAGTTTTTAAAGCCGGAAAAGAGTCATCAGCTTCTGTTGCAGCATTCATCAATGGACAGCCGCCGTTTGCAAAAACAAACTTCCAGTTTTTTCGGTAAAAATCTACAAAAGCATGAAGCTTATCCACTGAAGTTGGATACTCATCACCAAAAGAACGGCTAAGTGTCTTGCTCAATAATCCGGAATTGTATTTGTAAACTTCAATTGCTACTTCATCTTTGTTTTCAAAATTTCCATAGATGCTGCCTTTTGTAAGACCAGTTGCCAGGGTAATGTCGGACAGCGATGTGGAGATATAACCCTTGGTATTAAAAAGGGTTGCTGTTTTCTCGATAATATGCTGTTTCGTTTTTTCTGCCTTAGACATTATAAATGTTTAAATATGATGCAAATATACAAAAATATACCATTCGGTATATTTATTTGAAAGATTAACTTTTTCAGATATTAGGGTTTTAAGTTTTGGCTAAAGCCAATGGAATTATTTTTAAACAAGAAAACGGGCTAAAGCCCGTTCCTATTGATGTTGATATGCATGCTTTGATTCTTAGCTTTCCAAAGTAGCATTCAATGTAATTTCAAAGTTGAATGCTGCGCTTACAGGGCATCCTTCTTCTGCAATTTTCGCAAATTTCTGGAACTCTTCTTCTGAGATTCCCGGAACTTTAGCGGTAAGAGTCAGTTCAGATTTTGTAATCTTTCCGATATTGGGATCAAGGGTAATTACAGAAGTTGTTTTTAATTCTTCAGGGTTGTAACCTGCCTGAGATAATTCTGCATCCAGTTTCATCGTGAAGCATCCTGCGTGGGCTGCTGCCAGTAATTCTTCAGGATTCGTACCTACACCATCCGCAAAACGGCTGTTGAAAGAATATTGAGTCTGGTTTAAAGTTGTACTCTGAGTTGTTAAATGTCCTTTTCCTTCTTTAATGGTACCGTTCCAAACGGCTGTTGCGTTACGTCTCATAATGTTTGTTTTTGTATTTAGTATTGTTGTTTGATTTTGATGTTACAAAGGTATATCTGTGGCGGGGAGTATTCAATAGATAAAATGACTTAAATATTGTACTTTTTTCCCGTAGAGTAATTTTTTTTGAAATTAGCAGGTGTGCTTCCTGTTTTGTTGGTGAAAAGACGATTGAAATAGGCAGGGTCTTCATAGCCAAGATCGTAAGCAATTTCTTTCACAGGTTTATCCGTATAAAACAGTAACCTTTTTGCTTCTAATAAGATTCTGTTGATGATAAACTGATTGGGTGAGTCCAGATTTAAATTTTTAAATTTATGGGTTAACGTTTTCGGAGCTATATGAAGCAGCTCAGCATATTCTGCTACATTATGCTTCTCTCTGAAATGAATTTCCAGATGTCTGCTGAAATCCCGGAAAATATCAAGTTCACTGCCTGGTATTCTGAGCGTGTCATTATCCAGATTTTGTTTCTTCCACTTACGGGTAGCCCTGATGATAATCTGTTTTACATAGGTTCTGATCATTTCCTCTGCGGAAGAATCTTTCCATTCAAGTTCATCCTGAATATTCCGGAACAAACTTTTTATAAGAGAGGTTTCTGAATCATCAAGCTCTACAAAAGGAATTTCAAATACATTATGGAAGAGAAGTCCGTCGCAAGCCACTTCTTTATCATGGATCTGGATGCAGTAGAAATCACGGTTGTAGAAAAGGAGGATAGACTCATCTTTTCCTTTTTGGAGGGTCAGATGCTGGTTGGTGAGGAAGAAAAGTGAAGGTTTCTTGGTTTTATAATGAGTAAAGTCTACCGTAAGTTCGTATCCTGAAGGAATAAAAAATACTTTAATGTCTGTACTGAACCGATTTCCATTGAAATTCTCCAGATTTTCTTCTGAGAATACTTCCAGTCCGAGTCTTTTATAATGATCTTCAAAAATAAGCTGTTGCGACATCCTTTAACTTTAGTTTAAAGATACAAAAAAGCGCGATTTGAGCTGTATTAAATTATTGAACCTATGATTTCTTATGTTTGATATATAAAATTGAAATAAAATAAATCGGAAATATGTTTTTACATTGATATTATTTTATCATTTTTACAAAGATTTGTATTGTGACCTAATAGTATTAACCTTTTTTCATAACAGCCTGTATGAGCGAATTAGAAAATATTCTGAGAGAAATAACTCCACTATCTCCTGAGGATAGTTTTCTCGTGTTTGACAGGATTAAAGCTTCATTCGACTTTCCGTACCACTATCATCCTGAAATTGAAATCAATTTTATCTACAAAGGGAAAGGCTACCGAAGAATGATCGGAGACCATACCGGAGAGATCGGAAATATAGAACTGGTGCTGGTAGGACCCAATTTACCACATTGCTGGGCGAATTACAGATGTAAGAACAGAAAGACCCATGAAATCACTATACAATTCAATCAGGATTTCTTTCAACAGTCACTGATGGAGAAAAATATCCTGAAACCTATCAATAATCTGATGAAAGACTCCATCAGAGGAATTCTTTTTTCTACAGAAACGGCCGAGAAACTAAAAGATTCGTTTCTCAATCTTTCCAAGATGAACAGTTTTGAATCTTTTATAGAAATTATGAAAATTCTGAATGAACTGGCTGTAGCAGAAAATAAAACACTTTTATCCTCATATAGTATTGAGCTTGAGTCTTTTGCGGATAATGATAAAATGAAGGTTGTTCATGATTTTGTTCATAAAAATTTTGAGAACAAAATAACGCTGGATAATGTAGCATCATTGGTGAATATGAGCAATGTGACGTTTAACAGATTTATCAAAAAAAGAACCGGGAAAACTTTTGTTAATTATCTTAATGAAATTAGAATCAGTTATGCTGCGCGCTGGTTGATGGAAAAGAATCTTACGGTCTTTGAAATTGCTTTTGAAGCCGGATTTAATAATATTGCCAATTTCAACAAGGTATTTAAGTCTATCAAAAAGACAACTCCAACTGAATTTAAAGAGCAGTTTAAAGGTGTTAAAAAGATTGAATAATACGTATTAAAAATTTACATTTTTCTGTTTTATATCTTATCTGGCGTCCTATAATTCCGTCCGGAGATCTACTTTTATTTTGTCAAAATACCTGAATAAATCCCCTTTTTTTAATTGTTTGGGAAGTGTTGTATTTTGTTGATATTTAAGGTGTTAATTGCTTTTAAATTTGATTGCTGAAAAAATAATATCGTTTTATGATAAAATAGTATTATATCAGACTGGCAACAAAATTTAGATTTGTGAATGTGAATTAAATCTTAACAAAACTTTAAATTATTTAATACATAAACGGCAAAATTTTGCTGAAAAAACAATAATTTTTTTTGTATTAAAAAATAAAGTAATGTCACTGATTCTCAATTAAATCTAACGAATCTATACCTTATGAGAAAAGCAGTTATACCCGTTCTGTTCGTTTTTTCACTTACTGCAAATGCACAGGAGAAAAAAGCGGCCGACACTACGAAGACAACCAGTATTGAGGAGGTCGTGGTCACCTCTTTGGGGATAAAAAGGCAGGCCCGCTCTTTGACGTATTCCAGTCAGCAGATTGGTGGAGATGAGCTTACAGAAGTGAAAACTCCCAATCTATTAAATTCGATCAATGGAAAAGTTTCCAACGTACAGATCAACAGAACCAATGGTGTAGGTAGCTCCGTAAGGGTGGTCATGAGAGGAGATAAGTCTGTCAACAGTGCACAGCCACTGTATGTGATTGATGGTATTCCTATTATCAACGGAACTGGAAAATCTGCAGATATCGGACAGTATTCCAATATGCCGGATCCGGGAGATGTACTGAGCTCCATCAATCCTGATGATATTGAAAGCATCAACTTCCTGAAAGGAGCTTCTGCATCTGCATTGTACGGTTCTGCCGGAGGGAATGGAGCTATTCTGATTACAACTAAAAAAGGACGTGCAGGGAAAAGCTCAATTACTTACAGTTCCAGCCTTACTATAGACAGAGCATATAGTCTTCCCAAACTGCAGCACAGTTATCTGTCTTATGACCCTGCTGTATCGGGATCACAGCCGGGACAGTCAACAGAAAGCTGGGGAGCAAAAGGAGTTTCCAAGGATTACCTTAAAGATTTTCTGCAGACAGGAACTACATGGGTAAACAGTCTTTCATTCCAGTCAGGAAATGAAAAATCAACAAGCTATTTCTCTATCGGGAACACCACCAACAAAGGAGTGGTTCCTATGTCATATTTTGATCAGTACAATGTATCTTTCAGAAATTCAAGTAAGTTTCTGGATGATAAATTAACACTAGATGCCAATTTCATCGGATCATTACAGGAAAGTAAGAACAGACAGACTCCCGGAGCGTCTTTTTCTCCCTTGACAAGTTTGTATTGGCTGCCAAGAGGAGTAGATTTTGATCAGTATGGTCCTGATAATTACACTTATTTAAATAAAGAAAGGTTTTTACCCGCTCAAAACTGGTGGGAAGTAAATCCGGATGGAAGTTTTAAAGGAAACCCGCCAACACAGAACCCTTATTGGATTTTAAACCGTAATCCTGTTACTGTAAGCAATAAAAATACCTATGGAGCACTTTCATTGTCTTACCAGATCAATCCCTGGTTAACTGCAAGAGTGAGAGGGAATTATAGCTGGAATATTTCAGACAGTCAGCGTGATATTGCTGCTTTTTCAGCACCTACTTTACTGGCTGTTAATGAAGGGATTAATGGAAGAATCCTTAAAAATACATATGAAAACTCTTCTACATACGGGGACGTATTGCTTATCGGTAGTCCTAAAATAAGTGAATCTTTCTCTTTAGATTTTACGTTAGGAGGAAGTATCAATACCACCAGAAATAAAATAGGACAGATTGATAATGCTTATCTGACAAACCCCAACCTTTTCACTGTGAGTAATCTTGAATGGGGTAAAAAAAGATCCCCTGGTGATGGATATCACAATATTTATACCAATATGAAGAAGCAGGTGCAATCTGTCTTTGCCAGTGCTACAGTAGGTTATAAAAACATGTTTTATGTAGACATGACTTTTAGAAATGACTGGGATTCCAGTTTGGCCTTAACCGGAAGAACAGGTTTTGACTATGAATCTGTTGGAGCCAATGCTGTATTATCTTCTGTTTTCAAACTGCCGGAAGTTATTAGTTTCTGGAAAGTAAGAGGATCGTATGCAACGGTAGGATTAGGATTGCCTACCAATATCTCCAATGCAATGATTGAATATAATAAAGGATATACCTTTGGGGTAGACGCCGGAACACTTGTGTTTCCAAAGAGTTCATTCATTACTGATCCTAAGTATAAAGACCTGTTTCCGAAACCTGAATTTAATAAAACTTTTGAAGTTGGAACAGAGCTAAGGATGTTTAGTAACAAATTAAGTTTTGATATTACTTACTACAACTCCAATACGAGTAATCAATTGTTAGAAACAAAAATAGATTCTTATTTCGGAGGGATAGCTCCCGGATCATATTATATTAATGCAGGGAAAATCCGAAATACAGGTTTTGAATCTTCATTATCCTATAAGGTATTCAGTTCAGAAAAATTTGGATGGACAACTACATTAAATGCTTCTGCCAACAAAAACAAAATTGTTGAATTGTTTCCACCAAGTTTACCTATATCAGAAAACCAACTTTTCTCATTAACAGGAGGAGGTGAATATACAAAACTGAAATTAGGAGGATCTTTTGGTGATCTTTACGGAATCAAGTTCAAAAGAGATGATCAGGGACGTATTTTAGTGAATGAGAAAGGAATCCCATTAGCAGAAGGTACTCCTTCTTATCTGGGTAATCCGAACCCTAAGTTTATCATGGGATTCAATAACTCCTTTAATATTGGTAAGCTGGGAATCTCTTTCCTTATTGATGGTAAATTCGGAGGTAAAGTATTGTCTCTTACTGAAAAAGCAAACGATATCTATGGAGTTAGTCAGTCTACAGCGGATGCAAGAGATGCAGGCGGTGTATCTATCCCAAATGCAGTGTATGCACCTGGAACTCCAAATGCAGGACAGGCTTATACAGGTTTAACTGATGCAAAAGATTATTATAAAGCAGTAGGAACAACAGAAGGGTTTGGAAAAGGTATTGATGAAGCTTATCTGTATAGCGCAACAACAATACGTTTACGCCAGGCTTCTATTTCATATACTTTTGATATTCAATCTAAATATATGAGAAATGCAACGGTAAGTTTAGTAGGAACCAACTTATTTTTCTTCTACAAAAAAGCACCGTTTGATCCTGAACAGGTATCAGGAAATACGCCTGGTGGAGTTGGGGTAGATTCATTCGGATTACCGGTTACCCGATCTATTGGATTATCATTAAAAGCTAACTTCTAACTTTTACAATTAAGAAAATGAAAATCAATCATATTAAAATATTGGCATTCGGAGCTGTACTATTGTTCTCAGCTTCAGGATGTACTAATGACTTTGAACAGTATAACCAGGAAAAGGCAGGAGGTCCTGAAAATTTTTACGCTGATTTTATTGCGGTTGTTGATCCGATGAAATCTATGCAAAGAGGATTACAGTCTGATTATCAGCTATATCCTAACCTTAGTGCAGATATGTACAGTGGAATGTTCAGTACAGCAACACCATTTAATGGAGGAGTAAATAATCTTACCTATTCAATGATGGATGGATGGAATAATAGAATTATTGCCAGACAGCAGGACATTTTCAATTACTCTCTTATTATTGATAATACGGCTAAGGAAATCTATAAAGGAGTAGATTTTACAGGAACATTTGCTGTGAAAAAAATCCTGAAAGTTATTACAGCTGCAAGAGTTTCAGACAGTCACGGGCCTGTAGTTTATAGCAAATATGAAAAGCCAAACCCTAACGGAGTTACGGATTTTGATTCTCAACAGGAAGCCTACAACTATTTTATTGCTGATCTTACTGCAGCCATTACAGATCTACAGAAAGTAATTGCCATGTCAGCAACACAGAATGTAGAAGATAAATCGGCATTGAAGAAAGCAGATTTAGTATATGGCGGAAATATGGCGCAATGGGCAAAATTTGCCAACTCACTAAAGCTGAGACTGGCTATGAGAATGAGCTACGCTGATCCTGCAAAATCTAAGCAATATGCAGAAGAGGCTTTGGCTTCACCTGCAGGATTGATTACTGACAATGCAGATAACGCATTAATCAGTGTAGGACAGTCAGAATTGAGTTTTATCATTTACTCATGGGGAGACTGTTTAATCGGAGCACCTTTAATGGCTTATATGAACGGATATAATGATCCGAGACTTCCGGCATATGCTATTCCGGCATCTGATCCGGGTTTACAAGGAAAATATATAGGAATACGCCAGGGAATTGATTTATTAAATGGTAAATCAACGTATGGAGGATTTTCGCAGCCACAGGCAAAATCTGCCAGCGGAGATTATTTTTCTGGTACAGATGGTAAAATGAAATTATTCACTGCTGCAGAAACATGGTTCCTTAGAGCTGAAGCTGCTTTGAGAGGCTATGCAGGAGCGGGTGATATTCAAACCAATTATACAACCGGAGTTCAGCAGTCTTTCGGAGAATGGGGGAAAAGTGCGAATGTTGCTGCTTATCTTGCCGATAATACTTCTACTGAAGCACCTTATCTTGATCCGAAAAATGCAGACAATAACGTACTTGTTGGAAACCCTCAGTTAAGTACTATCACGATTGCATGGAATAACGGGGATACCAACGAAAGAAAATTAGAAAGAATTATTACCCAAAAATGGCTTTCTCTTTATCCAAACGGACCAGAAGCATGGGCTGAGCAGAGAAGAACAGGATATCCGGTTCTTTTCAAGGTAAGAAAAAATGATAGTGGCGGAGCCATCAGTACAGAAGCAATGATCAGAAGAATTCCTTTCACTATTGATACCAAAACGTCATTATACAATTATCAGCAGGCAGCTCAAATGCTGAACGGGCCTGACACCGGAGGTACAAAACTTTGGTGGGATAAGAAATAAAAAATATTCAGAATCACTCATTAATAAAGAGACATCTCAAGATCAGATTGTTATTTGATACATTCATTGAAGCGGGAGAATAGAGTAGAATCTCCAAAAAATTTATAGTTTCGTTTTTTAGCCTGAATGAATGTTTGAGATGTTCTCTTTTATTTAGAATCTTATTTTTAAATATGGGAAAAAACAACTCCGGAACCCGTCGGATTCAGCCAATTCTCTGGATTTCCACATTATATTTTGCAATGGGAGTACCCTTTGTAACCATTAATGCGGTTTCAGGAATCATGTATAAAGATATGGGTGTTTCGGACTCGCAGATCACTTTCTGGACTGCCCTTATCATGTTCTCTTGGACATTAAAACCTCTTTGGAGCCCGTTTCTGGAGATTTATAAAACCAAAAAATTCTTCGTTGTTTTTACTCAGTTTGCCATAGGAATTCTGTTTGCATTAGTAGCCTTAAGTCTGCCAATGCATGATTTTTTCAAATACAGTATTGCCCTTTTTGCCGTAGTGGCATTTTGTGGAGCTACTCATGATGTGGTAGCAGACGGAACGTATATTGGCTTTTTAACCAATAAAGAGCAGGCAAAATATATCGGATGGCAGGGCGCTTTTTACAATCTTGCCAAGATCATCAGCAGTGGAGCACTTGTTTATTTTGCAGGTGTTTTAGAAAAGACAAAAGGCGTTACGCATGCCTGGATGATCATTATGGTGATCTATGCATTACTGTTTTTTGCCCTCGCAATTTATCATTATTTCATTCTGCCGAAAGAAAATAAAGAAGAACAGAAAGATGAAAAGACTGCCGGAAATGTTCGCCAGGAACTATGGGAAGTCATTACCTCTTTCTTCACCAAAAAGAAAATTCTGTGGTGTATTCTCTTCATTATTCTGTACCGTTTTGCAGAAGGATTTGCCATCAAAATTGCGCCTTTATTTTTTAAAGCTCCAAGAACATCAGGAGGATTAGGATTATCTACTTCAGATATCGGACTTATTTACGGAACATACGGTTCTGCAGCATTCATCTTAGGATCCGTACTGGCAGGGTACTTTATCTCAGCCCGTGGACTGAAAAAATCTTTGATATGGCTGTGTTGTGCATTCAATATTCCATTTGTGGTCTATGCATTACTGGCTTATTATCAGCCTGCAGATCTTTTGCCCGTAGGAATTGCTGTAGTAGTGGAGTATTTCGGCTACGGATTTGGTTTTGTGGGGCTTATGCTCTACATGATGCAGCAGATTGCGCCCGGAAAACACAAAACAGCTCATTACGCATTTGCAACAGGAATCATGAATCTTGGCGTAATGATTCCCGGAATGTTCAGTGGAATGATCAGTGACTGGATCGGATACAAAATGTTCTTTATCTGGGTATTGATCGCTACCGTTCCTGCATTCCTTGTTACCCTGTTTGTTCCTTTCCCTTATTCAGAAAATCAGAGAGAAGAATCTATAAATAAATAATGGTACTAAACCTAACAGGTTTTTAAAACCTGTTAGGTTTAAAATAACATTAAGAATGTTTACCAAATACTAAAACAATTAAAATAAAAAGTAAAAAATACTTTATGACAACTCAATCAGTAATGATCCCTTGGCAGGATCGCCCGGAAGGTTGCAATGATATCATGTGGAGGTTTTCCGAGAACCCGATCATTAACAGATACGCGATACCAACATCCAACAGTATATTCAACAGTGCCGTGATTCCTTTTGAGGATGGATTTGCCGGAGTATTCCGTTGCGACAACAAGGCCGTACAGATGAATATTTTTGCTGGTTTCAGTAAAGATGGAATCAATTGGGACATCAATCATGACCCTATTGAAATGCAGGCAGGAAATACGGATATGATTGAATCCGATTATAAATATGATCCCCGCGTAACCTTCATAGAAGACCGCTATTGGATCACTTGGTGCAACGGATACAATGGTCCTACCATCGGAATTGGATATACTTTTGATTTTAAAGAATTTTTTCAGTGTGAAAATGCCTTTCTTCCATTCAACAGAAACGGAGTTTTGTTTCCTGAAAAAATCAATGGTAAATATGCGATGCTGAGCCGTCCAAGTGATAACGGACATACGCCTTTCGGTGATATTTATATCAGCTATAGTCCTGATATGAAATACTGGGGGGAACACCGTTGTGTGATGAAAGTGACACCTTTCGAAGACAGTGCATGGCAGTGCACAAAAATCGGAGGTGGGCCGGTTCCTATCAAAACAGAAGAAGGATGGCTGCTTTTCTATCATGGTGTGATCAATACCTGCAGAGGATTCAGATATTCAATGGGAGCAGCTTTGCTTGATCTTGAAGATCCCACAAAAGTATTGTACAGAACGAAACCTTATCTGCTGGCACCAGCAGAATTGTATGAACTGACAGGAGATGTACCGAATGTGGTTTTCCCTTGTGCAGCATTGACTGAAGGAGACAAAGTAACAGTATATTACGGTGCTGCTGATACCGTAGTTGCAATTGCCTTTGGATATATTTCAGAAATCATTGATTTTATGAAAAAGAATTCAATTTAATACAGTAATATAAAGTTTAGGAAAAATAGGTTAATCATCTTAATTTTCCCTTTTACTGGGAATTTTATAATGGTTTTCCTATTTTTAAACCAACTTTTAAACAAAAACAATCTCCGATACCTCTCTTATCATGAAAAAAGAACTGTTAATCTGCTTTTTTACCACCCTGATTTCTGTAGCCAGTGCCCAGCAAAATAAAAACGATGTTTTATCCTGGGTAGATCCTTTTATAGGAACTGGAGGACATGGGCATACGTTTCCCGGGGCAACCACGCCATTCGGGATGATACAGCTGAGTCCGGATCAGAATACCAAAAGTGGCGACTGGGACTGGTGTTCCGGATACCACTACAGCAGTAAAACGATCATGGGATTCAGTCATAACCACTTGAGTGGAACAGGATGGGCAGACCTTGGAGATATTCTGGTAATGCCTACCGTAGGACAGGTGAAAATGGTTCCGGGATCTGAAGAAAATCCTGAGACAGGCTACCGTTCAAAATTTACGCATGATAAAGAAGTTGCGTCTCCGGGATATTATTCTGTAATGCTGGACAGCTATGGAATTAAAGCAGAACTTACTGCTTCCCCAAGAGTCGGATTTCATAAATATACTTTCCCGAAAAGTAGTGAAGCCAATATCATTATTGATCCTACTAATAAAATCTTCGGAAACATCTACCATACTTTAGTAAGTGTGGAAGGCAATAATAAAATCAAAGGGTACTGCTACAGCAATGGCTGGGGAGGTAAACGATTTGCTTACTTCGTGATGGAGTTTTCCAAACCGTTTAAGTCTTACGGCGTTTATGCTGACGGAAAAATCAAAAACGATGAAAAAATTGCCCTTGCCAAAGATGCTAAAGCTTTTGTAAGATTTTCAACAGAAGATCAGGAAAGCATTGAAGTAAAAGTTTCTTTATCTCCGGTAAGTACAGAAAATGCACAGGAAAATTTTGATACAGAAGCAACAAATGTTGACTTTGCCAAAGCAAAAGAAACTGCTCAAAAGACCTGGAGAGATCTGATCGGAAGATTCCAGGTAACAGGAGGAACCGATAGCCAGAGAAAAATTTTCTATACCGGAGTTTACCATACATTCATTGCACCCAATTTATACATGGACGTGAATGGAGACTATGTTGCAGCACAGGAAAACATGAATACCAAATGGTTTACCAACTACAGTACTTATTCTTACTGGGACGGATTCAGAGCGACACATCCATTACTGACCATTATGGATCAGAAACATACAAAAGAATTTGCCAATTCCCTGATCAGCAGATATACAGATCGTAAAGATCACATGCCAATCTGGGAGCTTTGTGGATATGATAATTTCTGTATGTTAGGCTATCACAGTGCTTCGGTAATTTGGGATGCCATTTCAAAAGGAGTTCCTGGTATTGATGCAGAAAAGGCATTTGCTGCGATGAAAGATGCTTCTTTAACAGATAAAATGAGCAGCAGTGATGGTGGCGGAGGTCTTAATGATTATATCAAGTTAGGCTACACTCCATCAGAAAACGGAGCTTCTGTTTCCGCAACATTAGAATACTCATATGATGACTGGTGTATCCAGCAGCTTGCTGAAAAATTAGGTAAAAAAGAAGAATCGGAAGTGTATAAAAAACGTTCTATGAACTTCCTGAATACCTTCAATAAAGAAAATAATCACTTCTGGCCAAGACAGAAAGACGGGAAATTCTTAGCAGATTTTACCCTTAACGATTGGAAAAAACTGCAGCCACACTGGGTTTCTGGAAATATCTGGGCGTATGATTTCTTTGTTCCGCATCAGATTGATGAAATGATGAATCTGTATGGCGGCAAAAAAGGATTTGAAGAAAAACTGGATAAAACCTTTACAGAAGCGCTTCATATGGAAGGAGAACAGCATGTTGACATTTCAGGATTCATCGGATCTTTAGGATTCGGGGATGAGCCTGGTCATCATGTTCCATACCTGTACAATTATGCAGGAAGTCCTTATAAGACTCAGAAAATGGTAAAATATATCCGTGACAATATGTATGCGGCAAAACCTGATGGAATTGTTAACAATGAAGACTGCGGTCAAATGTCAGCATGGTATATCTTCTCATCATTAGGATTCTATCCTGTAACACCGGGGAAACCTGTTTATGCCATCGGAGCACCACAATTCCCGAAAGCTTCTTTAAAGCTTGAGAATGGGAAAACATTCACCGTGATTGCAGACAAAATATCTGACAAGAATATCTATGTACAGAAAATGTTCCTGAACGGAAAAGAATACAAAAGCTGGGAACTGAACCACAACGATATCATGAACGGTGGCGAATTGAGATTCGTAATGGGAAGTAAACCTGTAAAATAAGACTCATAAAAATAAACGAAACAAAGTATCAATGGAAAGGAGAAATTTTATTAAAACAAGTGCACTGGCAGGAGCCGGATTGCTGTTTACTCAAAATGTTTTTGCTAAGAATTTAGTACTGGATGACTTTCCTGTTGTCCGTGTTCCTAAAGATAAAAGACATTTTACCAGCGAATCCGTAGAAAGTGCTATTGCAGTGTTTAAAAAGAAAGTAAAAAACAAAGAGCTGAGCTGGCTTTTTGAAAATTGTTTCCCGAATACATTAGATACTACTGTTTACTATACGGAAACCGGCGGAACACCGGATACCTATGTGATCACTGGGGATATTGATGCCATGTGGCTTCGTGACAGTTCCGCACAGGTTTTCCCTTATCTGCAGTTCTCTAAAAAAGATGAAAAACTGCATAAGCTGATCTCAGGAGTAATCCACAAACAGACTACTTTCATCCTTAAAGATCCTTATGCGAATGCTTTCTACAATGATGATCAGAAGATCAGTAAATGGAAAGAGTATGACCACACCGATATGAAGCCGGGAACGCATGAAAGAAAATGGGAAATCGACTCGCTTTGCTATCCTATCCGTCTGGCCTATCACTTCTGGAAAACAACAGGAGATACAAAACCTTTTGATGCCAACTGGCTGAAGGGAATTAAACTTACCCTGCAGACTTTCACAGAACAACAGAGAAAACATGATCTTGGACCTTACAAATTTGAACGTACCACAGCTTGGGCTACAGATGGAGTTCCTATGGGAGGATATGGTTATCCAACGAAACCTGTGGGATTGATCAGCTCTATGTTCCGTCCAAGTGATGATGCTACGATTTACGGATTCCTCATCCCTTCCAACTTATTTGCGGTGGTAAGCTTACGTCAGGCTGCAGAAATGGTTTCCCAAATTAAAAATGAAAAAACGTTGGCTCAACAACTGAACAGCCTTGCTGATGAGGTAGATGCAGCCATCAAAAAATACGGAATTTACAATCATCCTGAATTTGGAAAAATCTATGCTTTTGAAGTAAATGGCTTCGGAAGCTACAACCTGATGGATGATGCGAACTGTCCAAGCTTGCTAGGATTGCCTTATCTGGATGCGGTGAAAGCTGATGACCCTGTATATTTGAATACAAGAAAATTTGTGTGGTCTGAAAACAACCCATTCTTCTTCAAAGGTAAGCTGGCAGAAGGAATAGGAGGTCCGCATATCGGACTTGACATGATCTGGCCAATGAGTATCATAATGAAGGCACTCACTACCAAAGAAAAAAGTGAGATCAGATGGTGTATAGATACCTTACAGAAAACGCACGGAGGAACAGGCTTTATGCATGAATCCTTCCATAAAGACGACTCCAAAAAGTTCACCAGAGAATGGTTTGCATGGGCCAATACCCTGTTTGGCGAATTGTTATGGAAAACCTTTAATGAAAACCCTGAGCTACTGACATAGCCCACCCTTTTATATCGCTTATTCATCTGAGATTCCTTCCCGAAAAAGAAGGTGTCAGGGGAATGCTATATAAAATTCACACACCAAAAACACCTTAAAAAAATTATACAATGAAAAAAAAATCCATCTTTACCGCACTGATTGGCATGATGCTTCAGTCTGGTTCTCTGATTAACGCGCAGCAGCTTAGTCCTACCGGAATTTGCTATGTGGAAGTGAATAACAACAACCTCCTGAATGCAGGAGCGTACAAACTGCAGACATCAAACAGCTACCTGTTTAATGTGGTGAATATTTTTGCGGCTAATATTAATTATGATACCAGCCGTGGAAGAGCTTATCTGTATTCCAATAACAATGTTACCAAGGTTCTTACCAATGCAGATACTTACATAAAGCCACTTCAGCAAAAAGGAATGAAAGTAGTGCTGACTATTTTGGGAAATCACCAGGGAGCTGGAATCTGTAATTTTCCTACCCGTGAAGCTGCAAAAGACTTTGCATTACAGTTGGCCAATACAGTGAATACCTACGGTCTTGATGGAATTGATTTTGATGATGAATACTCAGAATACGGAAACAACGGAACAGGGCAGCCCAATGACAGTTCCTTTGTAATGCTTGTTCAGGAGCTCAGAGCCTTATTACCGAATAAAATTATTTCGTTCTATTATTATGGCCCTGCCGCTTCAAGACTTTCCTGGAATGGCGCCAGAGTAGGAGATAACGTCAACTACAGCTGGAATGCCATGTACGGAACATTCTCTGCTCCCAATGTACCACCTCTTACCAAAGCACAAATTTCTCCTGCAGCCGTTTGGATGGGAAATACGTCTAACTCTACAACCACCAGTCTGGCCACCCAAACTAAAAATGGAGGTTACGGAGTATTCATGTGGTATGATTTACATGGAACGAATGAAACGGCACAGCTTTCAGCGGGAACTCAGACCTTATACGGGGAACCAACAGTTTTAAGCGGTACTTTACAATCCTGGACACAGGGAACCAATTGTGATGCCCCTATCGGATTATACACAAGTAACCTTACAGGAACAAACGCAAAACTGAACTGGTCAGCCGTTGGAACCAATACCTACGATGTTGATTATAAGCCAGCTTCTTCAACAACATGGACGAGTGCAGTATCTGCAACAAGTTCTACTTCTGTAACTATTTCCGGATTAACAGCCAATACTGAATACGATTGGAGAATCAGAACCAACTGCAGCGTGAAAAGTGCCTATATGTTTGCACCAAGATTTACAAGTACTTCAGGAACAACGCCTACGGGTTCTTATGCATTGTCTTTAGATGGAAGCACTGAATCAGGAGCAGCTGGAAGTATGAATCTAAGCGGTTCCGCACTATCTTTTGAAGGATGGATCAAACCTTCGTCATTCAAATCAGCGTCTCCATATATTTCTTCTATCATGGGAACAGAGGTAAGTGACAGCAATTCTGCATTCTTAAGATTAGGAGATGCCGGTCTGGCGAATAATAAACTTCAGTTTGTAGTAAGCATTAATAACGTACAGCAAAAACTGGCTTCTGCAACGGCGTTGAATGCCAATACATGGTATCACGTGGCAGCTACTTACGATGGATCCAATATGAAAATTTACATCAACGGTACTCTGGATGCAACGAAAGCACAAACCGGAAGTGTGAATTCAACAGGTGCATTCAACGTGGGATATTTATACAACACATCAAGAAACTTCAATGGGAAAATAGATGAGGTAAGAGTATGGAAGCGTGCATTGAGTCAGACAGAAATCAGTCAGAATATGTGTAATGTATCTGTTCCGGCAACTTCACTGGCTGCTTATTGGAAGTTTAACGAAGGAAGTGGTTCTACAGTTCAGGATACTTCCGGAAACGGAGTGAGTTTAACGTTGACAGGCGTAGACTCTTCTAATTGGGGAACAGATCTGCCATGTGCAACGGGAAGTTCACTATTGGCAAGAAATGCTTCGAGCCAAAAGGCAATAAGTGAAGGACAGGTAAATATTAAAACTCAAATAAAACTATATCCTAATCCGGTAAGCAAATCTTCATCATTGACAGTTTCTGTTCCCGATGAATACAGCAAAGGGAAATTGACGGTTTATGATTTTAACGGAAGAATCGTAGATACAAAATCACTGAACTCCGGAGACAATCAATATGAATTGAGCAGAATTCCAGCAGGAAATTATATCGTTCAGTTTGAATCTCATGATGGAAGCTTAAAACAATCTGAAAAACTAATTGTAAAATAACAAACCCAGTCATTGGGCTTCGGCCCAATGCTTTTCCTACTACAAAATTGATATACTATGAGAAAAAAATCCTTTTTTATTCCCTTAATGGCCCTGATGCTTCAGTGTGCTCCGTTGCTCAAAGCACAGCAGCTTGATCCTTTGGGAGTCTGCTATGTGGAAGTGAACAACAACAATATGCTGAATGCAGGTTCCTATACTTTGCAGAATACCAACAGACAGCTTTTTGATGTAGCCATTATTTTTGCAGCGAATATCAACTATGATGTTTCCAAAAACCGTGCTTATATATCAAACAATAACAACGTTACTAAAGTTCTGAACGATGTTAATACCTACGTAAAACCTTTACAGCAAAAGGGAATAAAAGTATTGCTTGACCTTTTAGGAAATCATCAGGGAGCAGGAATTTCTAATTTTCCTAACCGTGAGGCAGCTAAAGATTTTGCTCTACAGGTTGCTCATACCGTTTACACTTACGGTCTGGATGGAGTAGACCTTGATGACGAATATGCAGGATACGGAAATAACGGAACGGGACAGCCTAATAACAGCTCTTTTGTCATGCTTTTACAGGAGCTGAAAGCGGCAATGCCGGATAAACTGATTACATTTTACTACTATGGTCCGGCTACAAGCAGACAAACGTATAATGGAGATTTAGCAGGAAATTATATCAATTATACATGGAATGCTATGTACAGTACTTACAATGCACCTGTTGTTCCTCCTCTTGATAAATCTAAAATCTCTGCAGCGGCAACCTGGATACAAAATTCCAATCCAAGCTCTACATCTGCCACTACACTGGCAAGCTTAGCGACCAGCACAAAGAATGACCAATATGGTATATTTATGTGGTACGATCTGCCAGGAACCAATGTTGCCAGCTATCTGAGTACTGGATCCAATATTCTTTATAATGAAAATACATCGTTAAGCGGTCAATTATACTCATGGTCTCAGGGGCAAACCTGTGATCCGCCATTGGGACTTGATATTTCCAATGTGACAGGAACTTCAGCGCAACTGAACTGGACTTCCAATGCATCCCAGTCTTATAATATTGATTACAAACCCGCTAATTCAACGGTATGGACGAACGTAGCCAGCAATTATTCAGGAAATAATATTGTCATCAACAATCTTACTCTGAATACCAATTACGATTGGAGAATCCAGTCTAACTGCTCACCGACATTAACAAGTACTTATATTTTTGCACCAAGGTTTAACTCCGGAAGTGGCTGCACTACGCCATCAGGATTGACTTCCGGAAGTTTCCTTGGTAATACGGCCCAGCTATCATGGGATGCCGGAAATGCAACTTCATATACCCTGCAGTATAAAACTGCTGCTGCTACAACCTGGACTGAAATCCAGAATGTTAGCACCAATTCTTATTCATTACAAAATCTTAGCCCTAATACCGCCTATGTATGGAAGGTACAAGCCTCATGTGCAGGAGGAACTACAAGTACCTATTCAGGAGAAGGATCATTCAACAGTGGTTTCGCTCCGGTTACAAGCCCGGGTGCAAGATCTCTTGCTTTCAACGGAAGCACGCATTATCTTAATGCAGGACAATTTAACCTGAGTGGAAACGCGGTGACCTTTGAAGGCTGGGTAAAAGTAAATGCTTTCAAAACAGCTTTCCCTTACATTTCATCAGTGTTAGGAGTGGAAGTAGGGGATAATAATTCGGCGATGCTTCGTTTCGGAGACGGAAACCTCGCGAATAATAAGCTTCAATTCATTTTGAGCTTTGGTTCATCACAGGTGAAATTGAATACCAATACAGCATTCAACACCAATACATGGTATCATATAGCAGCTACTTATGATGGAACAGCCATGAAAATTTATGTGAATGGTAACCTTGATGCTACTTTTGCAGTAACGGGTAACTTTACAGCAAACGGAATTCTTTATCTGGGAAGAAACTACGACAATTCCCGTACAATCAATGGTTTCCTTGATGAATTCAGAGTTTGGAAAAAAGCGTTAACACCACAGGAAATTCTGAGCAACAGCTGTAATGTTCCTGCCAACTCTACCGGTCTTGAAGCCAACTGGAAAATGGATGAAGGAAGTGGTTTAGGAGCTTTAGATGCTACTGCAAACACTCATTTTGCAACCCTGATCAGTATGACAGATGCCAATTGGAGAACAGATGTTGCCTGTGCTTCATCTCTTGCCGTGAAAGATATCGAATCCGTAAAAGAGAACAGTGCAGTCTATCCAAATCCTGTGAAACGAGGAAATGACATTCATTTTGCCATTAGCGACAATTCGGCAACTGAAGTGGCATTGTATGATGTTTCAGGAAAATTGTTCAAAAAACAGAATATTAATCAAAATAATAATGCAGTGAATACGCAGGATTTAATCAGTGGTACTTATATTTACAAAATTACATCTGCGAACAGTAAAGTACTATCAACCGGTAAAATTATTGTGAAGTAAAAGTTAGATAATGAAATAGTTATCATAACGAATAAAAATAGAGTCTGAAATACAAAGCAGGCAGACAGAGGTGTACTTCTGTTTGTCTGTTTTTTCAGTCACAGGGATGTCTTGAATTTAAAATAAAAAATAATGCAGAATATAGTAGGAATAGATATTGGAGGGTCGCACATCACGCTGGCTCAGGTAGATCCGGAAAAACGTGAAATCATTTCATCAACCTATGTAAGAGAACATGTAGATGCTTTCGAAAACAAAGAAGTTATTTTCAGTGCATGGGTTTCCGCCATTGAAAAAGCGGCTCATGATCTGGTAAAAGAAGATCTTTTAATTGGTGTTGCAATGCCGGGACCTTTCGATTATGATAACGGAATATCACTGATGCAGCAGGGAAAATTTATTGATATCTATCAGGTCAATATCAAAGAAGAACTGGCAAAAAGGCTGGACATTTCTCAGGATCAGATTCATTTTGTAAATGATGCGGCTGCATTTATGGAAGGTGAAGTATATGGAGGCTGTGCCCAGGGATTCAACAGAATATTTGGGGTCACTCTTGGAACAGGATTGGGAACTACTTTCTTCAATGGAGAATTTGCTAGTGATGAAGACTTATGGGATTCGCCCTTCAGAGATTCCATCAGTGAAGACTATCTGGCGACACGCTGGTTTGTGAATTATTATAAAGAACTCACCGGAGAAGAAATTTCAGGAACTAAAGATCTTCTGGACAAACCTGCAGAAATACAGACCCGAATGTTTGATGAGTATGCAGACTCTTTTTCTGAGTTTATTGTCAGATATGTAGATTCTTACAAACCGGAAGTTTTAGTTATAGGAGGAAATATTGCCAAAGCTTATCCTCATTTTGAGCAAAGATTTATTCAGAATTTAACAAAGAATAATATTAACTTGCAGGTTAAAATTTCGGCCATATTTGAAGATGCGGCCATTCTTGGAGCTGCCAGCTATGCATTAAAAAAGCGTATATAAATTAACAAACGAAAAGATACAATGAAGTTTATATTTTCTACTTGCTTACTGTTATTACAGGCCTGGGCGTTAGGTCAGAACGTATCTGCCGTAGACTATGTTAATCCTTTGATGGGAACCCAATCCAAACCTTCATTATCCAATGGAAATACCTATCCGGCAGTCGGACTTCCTTGGGGAATGAATATATGGACACCACAAACTGGTAAAATGGGCGATGGATGGGCATATACCTACGATGCAGATAAAATAAAAGGATTTAAACAAACCCACCAACCTTCTCCATGGATGAACGATTATGGCGCTTTTGCCATCATGCCGGGAGTTGGAAAAGTGAAATTTAAAGAAGACGAAAGAGCAAGCTGGTTCAGCCATAAAGCTGAGGTGACCACGCCTTACTTTTATAGTGTTTATCTGGCGGATATCAATGTTACTACAGAGTTCACTCCTACAGAAAGAGCTTCTTATTTTAAATTTGATTTTCCAAAGACAGACAGCGCTTATGTCGTTGTTGATGCATTAAACAAAGGTTCTTATATCAAGATTTTACCAAAAGAAAGAAAAATCCTGGGATATACAACGAGATATTCTACTGGGAAATATGAGAATTTTAAAAACTACTTTGTCATTCAGTTTGATAAAGATTTTGAACTGACAAAAACCTGGAAAGACGATAAACTGGTAAATGATCAGTTAGAAATTACCAGTGATCACACCGGAGCTGTAGTAGGATTTAAGCTTAAAAATAAAGAAACGGTTTACGCAAAAGTAGCTTCTTCATTCATCAGCTTTGAACAGGCAGAACTGAATCTGAAAAGAGAAATCGGAAACAGAAATTTTGAACAGGTAAAAACCGATGCTAAAAATATCTGGAACAAAACTTTAGGAAAAATAGAAGTAAAAGGAGGGACTGATCAACAGATGAGAACCTTTTATTCTTCTCTATACAGAACTTTATTCTTCCCACAAAAGTTATATGAAATAGATGCCCAGAACAAAATAAAACACTGGAGTCCTTACAATGGAAAAATTGTTGACGGAAGAATGTTTGCAGGAACAGGTTTCTGGGATACTTTCCGAGCTCTATATCCTTTCCTGAATCTTGTGTATCCAAGCATTAATGTGGAAATGCAGGAAGGACTGGCCAATGCTTACAAAGAAGGAGGTTTCTTACCAGAGTGGAGCAGTCCGGGATATTCTGATATTATGATTGGAAATAATTCTGCATCCGTAGTGGCAGATGCTTACATCAAAGGACTTCGCGGATATGATACAGAAGCGCTGTGGCAGGCTGTAAAGCACGGAGCAAACAATGAAGGTCCTATAGAAGCTGTGGGCCGCGCGGGAGTAAAGTATTATAATGAATTAGGCTATGTTCCTTACGATGTAAAGATCAATGAAAATGCAGCAAGAACATTAGAATACGCTTACGATGATTTTTCAATCTATCAGTTAGGAAAAGCATTAGGAAAACCTGCTTCAGAAATTGATATCTATAAGAAAAGAGCCTATAATTACAAAAATGTATTTGATAAGGAAACAGGCTTAATGCGTGGTAAAAATAAAGATGGTAACTTCCAGAAACCTTTCAATCCTTTCAAATGGGGAGATGCTTTCACGGAAGGAAACAGCTGGCATTATACATGGTCGGTTTTCCAGGATATTGACGGTCTGGCAGAATTGATGGGCGGAAAAAAGAAATTTGAAGCCAAATTAGATGAAGTATTCTCATTGCCTCCGGTTTTTGATGACAGTTATTACGGAGGCGTGATCCACGAAATCAGAGAAATGCAGATTATGAACATGGGACAGTACGCCCACGGAAACCAGCCTATCCAGCACATGATTTATCTGTACAACTATGCAGGAGCTCCTTACAAAACTCAATATTGGGCGAGACAGGTGATGAATAAATTGTATCATGCAACTCCGGATGGATATTGCGGTGATGAAGATAACGGGCAGACTTCTGCGTGGTATATTTTCTCAGCTCTAGGTTTTTATCCGGTGACGCCAGCAACGGATCAATATGTGTTGGGGGCACCATTATTTAAAGAAGCTACCATCCATTTGGAGAATGGTAAGAAAATTGAAATAAAAGCTCCGGAAAACAACGTAGAAAATCTATATGTAAAATCATTGAATGTAAACCAACAGTCTTATTCCAAAAACTGGCTGAGCCATAAAGAACTGATGAAGGGAGCCGTTTTAGACTTTAAAATGGATAGCAAGCCCAACAAGGAAAGGGGTTCACAGGAAAAAGACTTTCCATATTCAATGTCAAAAGAAGAATCAAATAAATAAATTTTAAATTAAAAATATAGCTGTATGAGTACAGAAAAAAAAGAAATATTCGATAGAGTAGAGAGCATGTTGCAAGGACAAGGTTTTAACATCGCAGCAAAAGATGATACAAGGCCGTGGGGAGGTTTCTTTGTGATTGATGAAACACAGGCACAGGATTTTGCTAACCAATATTTCGATGGGATTGATGTAGACAACCTGAGAATAGGAGGAAAGCTGAGCCCGAAAATTCTTATCGTAGCTCCGGAAGCAAGATTAAGCTGGCAATACCACCACAGAAGAGCTGAAATCTGGCAGGTTGTAGAAGGAACGGTAGGAATCAAAAGAAGCAATACCGATGAAGAAGGAGAGTTGGGAGAATACGGCCCGAAAGATCAGGTGAAACTTCAGCAGGGCGAAAGACACAGATTAATTGGTCTTGCAGGCTGGGGAATTGTAGCTGAAATCTGGCAGCATACCGATGCATCCAATCCGTCAGATGAAGATGATATCGTAAGAGTACAGGACGACTTTGGAAGATAAATAAAAATTCCGCTTCATTGAAGCGGAATTTTTATTGGTAAGGAAGCTTGAGGCTGGAAGAGGGGAGTTACTGGTGGTTTTCAAAACTTTTATATTTTCCCCGCTGTGAGTGGCGAATTTTACTTGATTGTGGTAAAAATCAAACCTTATAGGTTTCTGAAACCTATAAGGTTTTTATGTATTCAGCTATTATCCTCAATAAGATAAAACTTTACTTGATTGTAGGTACACTCAGCATTATTCTTCCAGCCTCCAGCTTTTAAAACGTCACATCCAGTCCTACATAGAAGTTCGCTTTCATAATCGGAGCGTATACCATTCCTCCGTCAAAATAGCTTCCGAAAGGATTTTTAAAATCTACAATCGCATTTTTCTGATAGTAAGAAGTTAGGTTTTCTCCTCCTACATAAGCTCTGATTTTTTTATTGAAATTTCTTGAGATTTGAGCATTAAGAACTACATACGATTCCGAATACGTTGGCAGTTGAAACTCTGCCGGATTCGTTGAAGTATCAGGAAGTCTTTGTTTTCCAACCCAGTTTAAAGTCGTATCAAAACTCCAGAATCCGCCATTATCATTTTTATTGGTCGAATAGGCCAGATTCACAAAACCTCTGTGCTTCGCCATAAAAGGAACTTCTCTTCTTCCGCCGATATAATCAGCCTGCACATCATAATATTTATAAGCCAGTCTTACTTCAAGATTTTTGACAGGCATGAAATCCCATTGAGTCTGGAATGAATTCGCAAAAGACTTTCCATCCAGATTATAGAAGGTCAGCTGTTGAGGAGATTGATCCAGATCTACCAATACCTGATCCTGGAAATCTGTTCTGAAGAAGTCAGCAACAATGCTTGATTTTCTTCCAAATAATTTGAATTCCTGTTGTAAACTCGCGCCATAATTCCATGCGATTTCAGGTCTTAATCCATAAATATTTCCTCCGTTAGGCAAAATATTAATTGCTCTGTTGGAAGCAAAATACTGCTGGCTTTCCGCAAATACATTCGCTGTTCTGAATCCTCTTCCCGCAGAAAGTCTTAAAATAGTCTGAGGGGTGAAATCATACTTGAAATTAAGTCTTGGTGTAAACTGAGTTCCTGCAAGATTGTGAAAATCTACTCTTGAACCTGCTACTAAAGTATATTTTAAACCTGTTAAAGTATATTCAGCAAAAATTCCGGGTACAATTTCATTTCTTCTCATATCATCCAGCAAATACGTTTCTTTATAACCGTCATACAAGAAACTTGCTCCAGCCTTATACTTGTGGTTGGTATTTCCGATGATGCTTTCAAAAATTAAATTGGAATAATAAGTATGCTGTTGTCCCGCATAATTTCTCAATCCGAAAAAGCTGTCCTGTTGGTGATACACATACTGGTTCATCCATCCGATACTCTGGTAAGGTTTTCCTTTAAAAACATACCCTGTTTTATTCCAGACCTGAAATCTTGAAATGTCGATTCCTACCCCATAAAAAGGTTGCTTATCCTGACCCAGTTTTTTATCAAAACCAATCTGTCCTGCCGTTCTTTCATCTCTGATAAAATTAATTCCAAAGTGAGACCCGAATCCCGACTTTTCAAGATCATTATAATTCAGTAAATATGCTGCATTGATCTGTGTTCCTTTTGGTCTGTCCAGAAAACCGTCATGGTTCATATCCGTATTTCCAAACGTTCCGTTTCCATGCAGAAGGAAAGTTTGTGACCATTTATCGTTGATCGGAGAAACATTGGTAATATTGATTTCTGCTCTGCCGTTGAAGTCAGAAAAAAGGTTCAGCGACGTTTCAGGTGTCTTGGCATTCTTTAAAAGCTCAGTATTGATCTGTCCTGTGATACTCTCATAACCGTTCGTTACGGTACTTCCTCCTTTGGTAAGCTGGATGCTTTCAATCCATCTTCCCGGGATAAAATTTAATCCATAGGCAGAAGCCAATCCTCTGATTTCAGGTAGTTGTTCCTTCGTTAAGCTGGTATATTTTTGATCCAGACCAAGCATTTTCAACTGTTTTGTTCCGGTAACCGCATTACTGAAAGAAACATCTACCGTTGCATTGGTTTCGAAGCTCTCAGAAAGATTACAGCAAGCAGCCTTTAAAAGCTCTTTTTTATCAATATTAAAAACAAGTCCGGCTTCTTTCTTGCTTAAAGCTGTGGCTGCCTTAGAACCTGTTACAACAACTCCGTCAATGTTTTTTTCATGTTGAGAATGATCCTCTTTAGCTGGTGAAGTCTCATTGTCTTTATGATCTTCATGCTTTGTTGCTTCCTCGTAATGCACTTTTGGATTGGGTTCACCAAAAGTAAAGTCTCTGTCATATAAGCAACATCCCGGAAGTCCGTTGTAAACTGCATCAGAAGCTTTGTATTTTTCATTATCATGTCCTGCATCAGCAATTGCTTTTAAAATCTTATCCGATGAGGTTTTTGAAGGATCAAAATTTAAAGTAACCGTTTGTTTCTCTGCATTCCATTCCGCAGTATTGGCTCCGGCATCTTTGGATGCTTTTTCAATTCTGGCTTTGCAAGAAGCACAGTTTCCTCTTACATAGAATTCATTCTCTTTTTTAGCGGAAATAGTAGCCTCTGCATGGTGCTCATGGTTGGTTTCTGACTGTGAAGGCTGGAGATCTCTGTCGTAATGACAACATCCCGGAAGTCCTTCATAGGTTGTATCAGGCGCTTTGAATTTCTCATTATCATGACCTGCTTCAGCTACCTTCTTCAGAATATCATCAGCGGATGCTTTGTCTGTTTCAAAGGTTAACGTTTGAAGATCAATGGAGTAAACTGCCGTTTTTGCACCCGCTTTTTTTGCAGCACTTTCAATTCTTGTTTTGCACATTTCACAGTTCCCCTTTACCTTGAACTGATTTTTTGAAAGTGTCTGAGCAGATATATATTGTGTAAATAGGAATAATGCACCAAGTATCAACCTGGAAATATATAATTTCATTTTGTTTAAAAGTTTAAATTAATTAAAAAACAGTTCACTATAGAACATAATGAACCCTGGATATTTTAATTAACCTATCTTGGGCGGCTGCCAGATTTCTTTTAAACGGTCAGAAAGATAAGGATCTGAATATTGGAACTGAGGATTCTTATTCGCTTTGTAATAAGACAGTTCCAAACGTAGATTTTTTGAGAAAGGGGTTTCAATAAAAGTATAACAGGCAACACATGATGAGCAGCAGTCATCTTTACATGATTTTGTTTTATCATGGTTGCTGTCCTTTTTTGAAGAATGATTTTTACAGCAGTCCATTTTTTTGGAAGACTCTGCTTTACAGCATGTTTCCTGCATTCCCTGCGCATAGAAATCGTCCTTAGGAATCAGAAAGACTCCCAGGCAAAACACTATGGCAAGTATGTGAAACAGCTTCATTTCTGCAAAAATACAAAATTTATGGCAAAGGATCACCAACTTTTAGAGAGCAGCTGTGCCAAGGTTCCCCGTGTGCCGGATTCAGTTTGGGTTTTTCGCCCATCGCCAGATTCTGTGCAGCAGGTGCAGGAGCCGGACTTTGGGAAGGCTGAACTACATTTTGTGCTGGCTGTGGTGCAGGAGCGGGTTTACTGTTTAAGGGCTGACCTACGGCAATATCACAACGATGTCCGGGCTGTCCGTGCGGAGGGTTCATTCCCGGAGCGGTTTTTACCTGTTTCCCGTTATTATCAAGGGTGATTTTTCCTGGTGATACGGCATTCGGATCAATCTGGATGGTATTGCCTCCGCTCACGTTTACATTTTGTGTAGCGGGAGTAGCTGCAGCAGGTTGACCATTTAAAGGTTGTCCTACCGGAATATCGCATCGGTGTCCCGGTTGCCCGTGTGGAGGATTCATTCCCGGAGCGGTAGCCATAGGAGCAGGAGTAGCGTTGGACTGGATGCCTGCCTGTTCCATCAGAGCCGTTTTTGAGGTGGTATTGAGAGCTACGTTGGGCTGGCCAGCGTTGGCTTCTTCTTTTAAGTAAGTAGCTCTTTCATCTTTTTTACAAGATGTAGCTAAGAGTGATATGGTGATCAAACCTATAAATGTATTCTTCATATCCATGGGTATGAAACAAAATTAGCAAAACATTTCAATTGTTTTGCTAATTTTATACTTATAATTTGATTTTTAGATTAATTTTTTACCAAAAGTCTAAATCCTTCTCCATGAACGTTGATAATTTCCAATCCTTCGTCGTCTTTTAATAACTTACGAAGCTTAGCAATATAAACGTCCATACTTCTTGCTGTAAAATAATTTTCCTTTTTCCAGATCTTTCTTAAAGCAAGATCTCTCGGCATGAAATCGTTTCTGTGGATGCAAAGAAGTTTTAATAATTCATTTTCTTTAGGAGAAAGTTTATATTCTTTATCACCAACTTTCAGCTGTCTCAACATAGAGTCGAAGAAAATATTGCTGATTTTAAACTGCTCCTGTTCTTCATTTTCCAAAGTAGAACTTCTCTGAAGAATTGCTTTTATTTTGTATAAAAGTAGCTCAGTATCAAATGGCTTTGTAATATAATCATCTGCACCCAGCTGATATCCCTTCAGGATATCTTCTCTCATGTTTCTTGCAGTAAGGAAAATGATAGGTGTATTTTTATCAATCTTTTTTACGTCTTCCGCTAATGAAAATCCATCTTTTTTAGGCATCATTACGTCAAATATGCAGATATCGAATTCATTTTCTGTAAATTCTTTAAGTCCCTGCTCCCCGTCAGTGGCAAGAGTCACTTCAAAATTATTGATGGTCAAATAATCTTTAAGCACTGCCCCGAAACTCTGATCGTCCTCTACTAATAATATTCTGTTGCTCATAATTTTAATAATTAAAAATTAACAATTAAGAATGAACTTCCTCACTCTATCTTCTATATTTTGATATTTGGTTACACTTTTTATAATTGATGAATGATCATTGATAATTGATGTGAAGGAGAAGTTTTTTCATTCATCGATTATCATCTATCATTTATTTTCTAGCTCATTGGCAGTTTTATCGTAAACGTACTTCCTTTTCCTTTATGAGAGTCTACGATAATCTGTCCTTTGTGCAGTTCTACAATTTTCTTCACGTAAGAAAGACCTAATCCCTGTCCTTTTACGTTGTGAATATTTCCGGTTTCTTCCCTGAAGAATTTTTCGAAAATTTTGGTTTTATTCTGGGTATCCATTCCCATTCCTTTATCGGAAATTTCAATCACATACCATTGTCCTTCATTTCTTGTTTCCACATGTATTTCCGGTGCTTCCGGAGAATATTTATTGGCATTGTCCAGTAAATTGACCAACATATTGGAGATGTGGAATTCATCTATTTTAAAATTATACTGAGTGGCAGTGAACTTCTGCGTAAGCGTTCCGTTTCTTTGCTGTACAATCAGATTGAAAGATTCTGTTGTCTTTTTGATGAGCTCCCTTACGTTAGTCTCTTTCAAAAATAATTCTACTTCATTTCTTTCAAGCTTGGACATGTTTAGTACATTTTCCACCTGCTTTTTCATCCTTAAGTTCTCCTGCTTGATCAGTTCGGAATAGTATTTTACCTTATCCGGATTGGTGGCAATTTTATCATTGGCCAAAGAGTCTGTGGCTACAGAAATGGTTGCCAGTGGTGTTTTAAACTCGTGGGACATGTTGTTGATGAAGTCTGTTTTCACTTCAGCAAGCTTTTTCTGCCTCATCATATAATTGATGGAAATAATGTAAATCCCAAGAATGGTAAGGAGAGAAAGGAATGTTCCTAACAACATCGGCCAGTTGTTCATCGCCAGAGAATATTCTTTTTTAGGAAATACCAGGGCAAGGCTGTATAACGTATTCTTCTTATCGGCAAAAAGAGGAAAGCTGTAAGTATTGCTGTCTTTCTTTTCTTTGTAAGCTTTATTGGCAATACTGGTAAGTTTATTATTACGATCCAGGACTCCATAGCCGAACTTGGCCGTAATGCCTCGTATTTTAAGTTCTTTGGCAATAACAGAGTCCAATGTTTTCGGATCCACTCTTTTAGTAATAGGAAGGTTATTTCCATATACTTTCACAAACTCTTTCATGGAGTAATCTCCCGTTTCAATCTCCTGATTGATGTCTGTGGTAAGAAGTTCGCGATTGGTGGTATCCCTTTTTATTTTATAGGCAGCTTCGTCCGTATATAATGTTGTCAGCTTAATAGAATCTCCTTTTTGAGAAATGGGAAGCTGCGTTTTTTCAATAATATTTTTGGCGTAAATAATCTGTCTTTGCGTGCCAGAGTCTTCCACTTGCTGGATTGTAGTTAAAGACGGTTGTTTGCTGTTTGCCAGAATATTTTTTCTGAAATCTTTATAATCCTGGTTCAGGTATTTGTCCGCTTCTATCTCTTCAATACTTTTTGAAGTACTTTCCAAAACCGCATACACTTTATTTGAAAAATCCTGTTCCAGTACGCCGTAATAGCCTTTCAACCAATAAAATTGGAGCGTTACGAAGACAATCAGTGAGATTGTCATAAACACTGAAATTATTGGGATGAATTTGTTATTCATTATTTAATTATATAGGTTTTGGAAAAATGAATGTTAAAATTAATTGTTTTAAGAGTACCTAAACAAAAAACGAGCCAAAAAATTGTTTTTTTTTTCTTAAAAGAGTGTTTTTTAACAATTATTTATGAATTTTCTTTTAGTTGTCATATGAAAACTCCCTTTCAATAAATAAAGTGCTAACTTTATTAAAAATAAATATTTATGGAATCTAATATCATTTTCAACAAAGATTTTGATGCGTCCAGCGCTTATGTCATGAAGATTTATAAAGCTGATGTTTCAACAGTGTGGAAGTATTTTACAGAAGCCGAACTATTGGATCAATGGTGGGGACCAAAACCATGGAGATGTGAAACGGTAAGTCAGGATTTCAAAGAAGGAGGCATCTGGATGTATACCATGGTAGGACCAAACGGAGAAAAAGGACCTATGTATTCTCAGACTCAATACGGAGAAATTACAGAACACAGAAGCCTGGACTGGATGAGTGCCTTTTCCGATGAAAAAGGGAATGTCAATGAAGATTTTCCAAGGTCAAAATGGCTGATCGGCTTTACCGGAGTGGAAGAAGGTACTAAAGTAACCATCAATATCCATTACCATTCTCCTGAAATTATGAAAAAGCTTATGGATATGGGATTTGAAGAAGGATTTAAAATGGGACTGAATCAACTGGAAGAATTGATTGGATAAATGTGAATATAAAAATTATAAAAAAGAGGATTTTCCATTGGAAAACCCTCTTTTTATTTATCAACAGTGTCTCGTCCTGAAATAGCGATACACAAAAAAGAATCGTTATGGAAGAAACATTAAGATCCACGTACATTAAACGCACACAGAAGGATTACAGTTTAAGTTTAAAACTTCAAATCGTGAAAGAAGTTGAATGTGGAGCATCCACTATTACTAGTTGTCGTAAGAAATATGGTATTCAATCTCATGGTACTATTTTAAATTGGCTGAGAAAATATGGTAACTTTGATTGGGAAAACCAAAGACCTTATGCCATGGAAAAAACACCTGAACAACGTATTATGGAATTAGAAGCCCAGGTAAGGCTTCTTGAAAAGCAAAAGGCTTTTTTAGAAAAGCAGGCTTATATTGCAGATAAGAAGTCCATATTTTTTGATATGATGATTGATCTGGCTGAGAAAGAATATCACATTGATATTCGAAAAAACTCACCACCCGAACAATCGATTACTTCCGCAGTAAAGAAAAAGAAACTTTGATTTTTACTTGTGGATTGTTAGGGTTAAATAGACAAATCTATTATAGAAGTATCAAGCGTACGAAAGTTTGTAAAGATAAAGCTTCAGAGGTAGTAAAGCTGGTAGAGAATCTTCGTGTTAAGATGCCCCGGTTAGGAGGCAGGAAATTATATTTTATTTTACAGAGATCCTTAAGCTCCATTAAGGTAGGGAGAGATAAATTCTTTGCCATCTTAAAAGCTAATCATTTATTGATTGAACCTCGCAAAAGCTATCACATTACAACCAACTCTCATCATCGTTTTAGAAAGCATAAGAACCTGCTCCTTGACTATCAGATAACAAAGCCCAACCAGGTATGGGTTGCAGATATTACTTATATAGGGAACCGAAAAAATCCAAGCTATTTAAGTTTAATAACTGATGCGTATTCTAAGAAAATAATGGGACACTTTGTTGCAGACAATTTAAATACACAGAGTAGTATTATAGCTTTAAAAAGAGCTCTAAAGAAGTATAAAGGTATGAGAGAATCTTTAATCCATCATTCCGATCGTGGTTTACAATACTGCTCGAATGAGTATCAAAGACTTTTACAGAAACATCAATTAAAATGTAGTATGACACAAAACTCTGATCCTTATCAAAATGCAGTAGCAGAGAGAATAAATGGTATTTTAAAGCATGAGTTTGATATTGATAAACATGATATAAACAACAATTTAAGGAAAAAGATAGTAAATGAATCTATCGAAATCTACAATAATTTACGCCCACATTTTTCAAATCATTATCTAACTCCAAACCAAATGCATAAACAGTCACAAATTAAAATGAAAACCTATAAAAACAAAAACCAAAGCAATAGTAAAATTACTCTGGTTTAATTATTTATTTTTGTACTATAATCTGTATCAGATTTTCAGGACTAGTCA
>NZ_QDFZ01000023.1 GCF_003347605.1 Chryseobacterium sp. KLBC 52
TGTCTCGTCCTGAAAAAGGTTGACTAAAAAACCATAAAATTAGTCACCCTTATGAATCTAAAAAAAACATCGTCCCCTGTCCAAGAATACAGTGAGGCATTCAAACGACAAGTTGTCTCTGAATATGAACGGGGATTATATACAAAATCCCAATTGCAAACTCGATACAATATTCGGGGTAATTCATGCATTTCAAGTTGGTTAATAAAATATGGTAACTTTACTTATGAAAAACAATTAAGTAAAGGCAGACCTATGAAAGATCCACAGAAACAAAAGATTAAAGAGCTTGAAGCTGCTTTATCCAAAAAGGAAGAAGAGCTCAAAGTGTTTAAGAGATTTATAGAAATCGCAGAGCGTGAGTTGAAGATTGAAATTGTAAAAAAGTCTGGTTCCAATCAATCCAGGAAATAAGGCCGTATACAAATCTTTCACTGGAAGATATCTGCCGATTGTTTGGATACAGTAAACAAGCTTATTATAAAAGGAAGAAACAGCCTGATTCTATCAATAATCAAAAAAGGATTATAGAACTGGTATTATCAATTCGTAAGAAGATGCCTAAAATAGGGACTCGAAAACTTTATGTATTACTTAAAAATGATTTTTCAAAAGAGGATCTTCGTATAGGAAGAGATCGGCTATTTCAACTTTTAAGATCGAATTATCTTTTAATTCCCAGAAGACACAGTTATTTTAAAACAACCAATTCCAGACATTGGATGAAGAAATACCCGAATATTATTAAAGAAAAGGAGTTGAAATGTTCAGAAAAAGTTTGGGTTGCAGATATTACCTATCTGAAGACTAAAGAGAAAAATTATTATCTTCATTTGATTACCGATGCCTATTCAAAGAAAATTGTAGGATATGAACTAAGTGATAATTTACAGACTGCCTCCACATTGAAAGCATTAAAACAAGCCATAAAGAACAGGGTGTATAAACATTCTTTAATTCATCATTCAGACAGAGGATTGCAGTATTGTAGTAAAGAATATACTGAAACGTTAAGGAAAAGTGATATTCTTATCAGTATGACCGAGAACTCGGATCCTTATGAGAATGCTGTAGCAGAGAGGGTAAACGGCATTCTGAAATATGAGTTTGGATTGATTGATACTTTTGAAAACTTTAAGAATCTCTCACAGCAGCTTGATCAATCAATTTATTATTATAATAATTTAAGACCTCATTTTTCCCTAAATTATAACATCCCTAGCCAAGTGCATATGAAAAATAACGTGAAATTAAAAACATACAAAAAACAAAATCAGAATAGGAAAATTCCTACTCTGATTTAAGTATATTTGAAATATTAAACTAGTCAACCTTTTTCAGGACTAGTCAGTAAACAAAAAGTGCTGACGAGCCTCTTATCCGGATTTTATCTTTTATGTAAGAGTTTTTTTTGGGGGGGATTTTGAGTGAAATTCTATAAACCTAACAGGTTTTTAAAACCTGTTAGGTTTAATTTGTTACCGGTCCTCCTATGCAGTTTCTGTCGAAAATTCTTCATACCGGATTCATGCATTCAGAATTTCTGTTTTTTATAGAGATGAACCTTAAATTTCAACCTGAGAATTTCTCTGTAATTCCGTATCTTTGAGAAAAATTTTTCTAAGATGATCGAGTGGAAAACCGCCAAGGAATACGAAGATATTACCTATAAAAAATCTAACGGAGTAGCAAGAATTGCTTTCAACAGACCTGAGGTGCGTAATGCTTTCAGACCTAAAACAACTTCAGAATTATACGATGCTTTTTATGATGCCTATGAAGATCCTTCAATAGGGGTTGTATTACTTTCAGGAGAAGGGCCAAGTCCTAAAGACGGTGGCTGGGCATTCTGCAGCGGAGGGGATCAAAAAGCCAGAGGACACCAGGGGTATGTAGGAGAAGATGGAAGACACCGTTTGAACATCCTTGAAGTTCAGCGTCTGATCCGTTTCATGCCGAAAGTAGTAATCGCCGTGGTTCCGGGATGGGCAGTTGGTGGAGGACACTCACTTCACGTAGTATGTGACCTTACTTTGGCAAGTGAAGAACATGCTATTTTCAAGCAGACAGATGCTGATGTTACCAGTTTTGATGGTGGTTATGGTTCGGCTTACCTTGCTAAAATGGTAGGACAGAAAAAAGCCCGTGAAATTTTCTTTTTAGGAAGAAATTATTCTGCTCAGGAAGCTTTCGAAATGGGAATGGTCAATAAAGTAGTTCCTCATGCAGAATTAGAAGACACTGCTTACGAATGGGCACAGGAAATATTAGCCAAATCTCCAACTTCTATCAGAATGCTGAAATTTGCCATGAACCTTACAGACGACGGTATGGTAGGACAGCAGGTTTTTGCGGGAGAAGCTACCCGTCTTGCTTATATGACAGAAGAGGCTCAGGAAGGAAGAAATGCTTTCCTTGAAAAAAGAAAGCCCAACTTCGGAGAAGATCAATGGATATCATAACATGAGTGATGAGTAATAAGTAATGAGCAATATTTTTCATTACTTATTACCCATTACCCATTACCTATTACTTATAAATTTATGACACATTGGATAAAAGCCGCAAGGCTAAGAACTTTACCGCTTTCCCTAAGCGGAATAATTATGGGGGCTTTCATTGCAAAATGGAGACTTTATGGAGAGGGAGGAGTCTGGGACTGGAAAATCCTTGCGCTCGCTCTTTTGGTTACGCTTTTATACCAGATTTTATCAAATTATGCGAATGATTATGGGGATGGAGTAAAAGGAACCGATGCCAAAAGAATCAATGAAGCAGAAGCAAGAGCTGTAGCATCAGGCAAAATTACTGCAAAACAAATGAAGAATGCAGTAATCCTTTTCGCAGCATTATCTTTCATTGCTACCATTGCTTTGCTATATGTAGCCTTCATTCCAAATTATATGAATGAATTCTATATCTTCATAGGATTGGGAGTAGCATGCATTCTTGCTGCAATTGGATATACGGTAGGTAAAAAACCTTACGGATACATGGGATTGGGAGACATCTTCGTGTTTATCTTTTTTGGACTGGTTTCTGTATGTGGAAGCTATTTTTTATTCACAAAAACTTTCAGCTGGGATATATTATTACCCGGAACAGCAGTTGGAATGATGAGTATGGCTGTTCTTAACCTGAACAATATGAGAGATATCGAAAGTGATAGACTATCTGGGAAAAACAGCTTTGCATTGAGAATCGGATTCAAAAATGCGATGATCTATGAAATGGTTCTGTTGCAGCTGCCATTATTGCTTATTCTTGTATTTTTAGGAATGAATGGATTTATGCAACAGCAAAACTATTATGTCTTCATCGTAATGATTCTGTTGTTTCCACTATCAAAACTAAGAAGAAAGATATTATCTGTAAAAGAACCGAAAGAATTAGATCAATATTTGAAGCAGGTAGGGATCATGACTTTTGTAATGGCGATTCTTACAGCTGCCGGACTTAATTTATTTAACTAATCCAAAATAGTATATCATGAGTTCTAATGTCTATGTTGAAGCTCAAATGCTTATCAGAAAACCGGTTGAAGATGTTTTTGAAGCATTCATCAATCCTGAAAAAACTACGAATTTCTGGTTTACCAAATCCACCGGAAAATTGGAAGAAGGCAAGACCGTTACCTGGGAATGGGAAATGTACGGAGTAAAAAACGTAGTGAAAGTTCACGAGATCATTCCCAATCAGCTGATCAGAACAGAGTGGGGAGAGCATTCAACCAACGTAGACTATGAATTCAAAACCATGGAAAAAGGAACTCTTGTTATCATTAAAAGCTATGGATTCAGCCAAACGGGTGAAGATCTGCTTAAAGTAATTAATGACAATACAGGAGGTTTTACCACAGTTTTAGACGGTTGTAAAGCATATCTGGAACATGGGATTAATTTAAGATTGATTGAAGATAAATTCCCGGCGAAAAAATAAATTAAAGAAAACACAGATGGCACGAATGCTTTCACGAATATCACTAATCTCATGTGCTCTTTGTGAAATTATTTGAGTCATTTGTGTTTAATAATAATTGAAATTAAATTTAAAATGAAAATACAATTCCTAGGGCAAAATTGTTTCCTGTTCACGTACAAGGACAAAACAATTCTGAGCGACCCTTTTTACAACTACAAAAAAGCAGAATCAGGTTTTGATATCGCTGCTCAAAAAATCGACTACATTCTGTTGACTCATGCACATGGTGATCATATCGCCGATGTAGCAGAAGTATTACAGCATCATCCGGATGCTACCATCATTGGAGTTCCTGAAGTATGCGGTTATTTCCAGCAGGCTAAAAATAAAGACGATGTGAACTTAGGAGGATCGGCAAAAATCGACGATCTTAAAATTTCCATGGTTCCGGCTCACCACACAAGTTCTTTCCCGGATGGAAGCTATGGAGGCGTTCCTGTAGGATATATTTTCAGACTTCCTGAAGGTAAGAACATCTATTTGGCAGGTGATACAGGAGTAATGGCTGATATGGAGCTGTTCCCGAGACTATACGGAAACATCGATCTTTCTATTCTTCCCATCGGAAGCCACTACACTATGTGTCCTAGAAAAGCTTCTTTTGCAGCAGCAGAGCTATTAAAAACACCGAAAGTAATCGGATGCCACTTTGATACTTTCCCTGCAATCGAAATCAATCATGAAAGTGCACTACAACATTTTGCTGATAAAAATGTAGAACTTATTTTACCAAAATTAGGAGAGACGTTCGAATTTTAATCAATAACTGAACCGGAGGTAATCTGAAAATTAGAAAAATGAAAATGATGCGTAAGGTATTAAAAACAAAAAAAGATAATTATCAAATTACCTCTCTTCTTACTTTAAAACAAAAAAAAATGGCAAGCTACCTAAATCACACCGCTACGACCGATTACCTTTGCTGCGTTCCCACCCTGGAGGATTCTCAGGAGCTGGTTGTTTAGGACTTGCCGTTGCAAAGGTAGGAATATTTTATAAACTTCAAAACTTTATCAAAGAAAATTAGTTGAAAAAATGCAGTGGTAAAGCTAAACGCCTGACATTTAGAGGGAAAAATTTTCAACTTTTTTTTAAAAATTTAAATATGACGAAAAGTCCATCAACACTAGGAATTATACTTTTTATCGCTACAATGATCGTTTTCTTTGTAGTATATACTTTTTTCTCAGGAATCAATTATTTTGATATCTCTTTGAAAGCCAATGCTTTTGTTTTGCCTCTTTTATATGCCGGAGCTGCATTCTGGTCTGTAAAATCGTTTTGGAACAACCATAGAGTCGTAAAATTCAAAGAAGCTTTTAAGAGAGCGTTCGTTCCGATGTTCATCGGAGGGATTCTTTCCATCTTCAGTATTTATGCATTTTTAACCTTCGTTGATCCTGCCGCAAAAAGCCTTTTGAACTATCAATATGTTCAGAGACAAAAATCAGAACTGGATACAGAATACACTTCTGCAAGAAAAATTCTCAAGCATCAGAAGGATATTGATGAGCTGGATCAGAAATACAAAGAAAGACTGCAAAGCTTCACGCCAGAGGCGGTTAAAGGAAAAGATATGCTTACCGCAAGTCATTTTTCAGGATATTTTGCAGCAATTCTTATATTTTACGTAGTTTTGTCGGTGTTTTTCGGAGCGTTTTTCAGAACAAGAACGATACATCAGCCCGAAGAAACCAATCAAGCCTAATTTTTATTAAAATTAAATGAATTTATCTATAGTTATTCCGTTACTGAACGAAGAAGATTCTCTGGAAGAGCTTTTTTCAAGAATTGATAAAGTATGCACAACCAGCAATTTATCTTATGAAATCTGGTTCGTAGACGATGGAAGTACGGATTTGTCGTGGAGTATTATTGAGAATATGAAAGTTCAGTATCCTCAGATCCACGCTATTAAATTTTCCAGAAATTATGGAAAATCACAGGCGCTTCATGCCGCTTTTGAAAGAACAAACGGAGATGTCGTCATCACAATGGATGCCGATTTACAGGATTTCCCGGAAGAAATTCCGGAATTGTATAATATGGTGATTCATGATAATTATGATATCGTTTCCGGTTGGAAAAAGAAGCGTTTTGATAATGTGATGACGAAAAACATTCCGTCAAAACTATTCAATGCGGCAGCAAGAAAAGTTTCCGGAGTTTATCTTCACGATTTTAACTGTGGTTTGAAAGCCTACAAAAAACAGGTGGTAAAATCTGTGGATGTTTACGGGGATATGCACCGTTATATTCCGGTATTGGCGGCCAACGCTGGTTTCAGAAGAATCACGGAAAAAGAAGTACAGCACCAGGCAAGACCTTACGGAACTTCAAAATTCGGGACCGAAAGATTTGTAAGAGGTTTTCTGGATTTGATAACGCTTTGGTTTGTAAGCCGTTTTGGAGGAAGACCAATGCATTTCTTCGGAGCTGTGGGAACTTTAATGTTTATTGTTGGTTTTCTTTCCGCACTTTGGCTGGGAATTTCTAAACTGATTGATGTGGCAAGAGGAATTTACGGACATTTGATTACCAATAACCCTTGGTTCTTTATTGCATTAACCATGATGATTATGGGAACCCTTCTCTTTATCGCAGGATTCTTGGGAGAAATGATCATAAGAACCAACCGTGAGCATAAGAATTATAATATTGATGAAGTGATATAATCTTTAAACACTAATGGCACGAATGCTTCACAAATGACACTATAGGTGTTTGTGATATTGGTGAATAAAATTAGTGGATATTAGTGTATAAAATTTGTGTAATTAGTGGTTTTTAATAACCACAATTAATAATAACTTCATCTTAATAAATAAAAGCACTCTGTCAACAGGGTGCTTTTTTGTAATTTTATAAAAACTTTTAATCTCAATGTTTCAACTCAAATCAATCCTTTTTTATCTTCTTTTATTCCTGATAATTTCCTGTTCATCCAACAAACTCTCTGGTTCGTGGGAGTTTATCAATATTTATGATGGAGAAATTCACCAGACAGATACACTGAAAAGCAAAACAAATAATTCCAGATACGGAACAGGAATTCTGACCTTTTATCAGGATAAAACTTTCACTTCAATGGGGAACAATGGAACTTACCAGATAGAAAATAAACTGTTGAAAATGAAGTATAATGACGATGAAAATATAACCCCGATGAAAATTTCCAATGTAAGTAAAAATTATCTTCTTTTATTTTCAATGGCGGGAAGTCCTAAAACATGGTTTTATAAAAAAGTAAAAGGAATTGATAATAAGAAATAGCCTCTCCTGAAAAGTAAAAAATTGAAAATTATCAGGTATTTTATTGTCAAAAGACAAAGATTTTTAGAAATTTTAATCCTATTTTTGTTCAAAATAATATTGAAAGTCCTGTGAGAGACCTGAAAAAAGCTTTCAGAGATTTTCAGTAAAGATCGTCACGATTATAATATAGAATATTTAAAATTAAATATGAAAAAAGTTGTATACACATTGATGCTGGTGGCAGTCGTTTCCTGTGGAAAAGTTTCTCCAAAAGGGAATATTGAAAAGAAAGATGTGGATGTTTCGGAATTCGTTAACCTTGATCTGGAAGGTAAATTCCGTGTATTTTATGCCAGAGGTCCGAAAAATTTTGTAGAAATAGAAACCTATCCGAATGTAGCGAGCAATCTGGATGTGGATGTAAAAGATAAAACCCTTTTTATTAAAGAAAAAAGAGGGACAAAAGGGGTAGATTTTTACAATGTAACGATTTATTCCAAATATAATCTGGAAAAAGTTGCTGTTTCTGATTCTGTGGAAGTGAATATCTCAAGTGAAATCAAAACAGACAATTTCAGGCTTACTATGAAAAATAATGCAAGCTTCATGGGATCTGTGAATACCAGAAGAGCAGAAGTGGAAATGCACAACAGAAGCCGCGCCAACTTTCTGGGATTGTCTAAAGATGCTCTTATAAAGATTTCAGATACAGCAAGTTTAATTGCTCCTTACTGGAAAATTACCAATTTGAATATTGATTCTAAAAACGGAAATTACGCAGAAGTAAATGTAAAAGATTCTTTAAAAGGGCATATTCAGAACACTGCAAAATTTATTTATTACAACGATCCGATCAGAGCGTTCAAAATTGATAAAACGACGAAAGTCGAAAACAAAAAGCTGGATTAAAAAACAGCATTATTTAAACTAGAAACTAGGAACTTTACAAACTATAAAAGAACAACTTATAAATATGAATACACTAGAAAAAGCGAAACTTTGGTTAAGTGATACCTTCGATAAGGAAACGAGAGATGCTGTACAATTACTGATTGACAGCAATTCCCCTGATCTGGAAGATTCTTTCTACAGAGAACTGGAATTCGGTACAGGAGGTATGCGTGGGATAATGGGAGTAGGAACCAACCGCTTGAATAAATATACATTAGGGCAGGCTACTCAGGGATTGGCCAATTATATGCTTCAGCAGTTCAAAGGAGAAGAGATTAAAGTGGCTATCGCTTATGATGTTCGTAACAACTCAAAAGAATTCGGGAAACTGGTAGCAGATGTTTTGACAGCTAACGGAATTAAAGTTTTACTTTTCAAAGATCACAGACCGACTCCGGAATTGTCATTCACGGTACGTGATAAAAAATGTAATGGAGGAATTGTTTTAACAGCTTCTCACAACCCGCCGGAATATAACGGTTATAAAGTATACTGGAATGATGGAGCACAAATTGTTCCACCTAATGATGAAGCGATTATCAATGAAGTATATTCTGTAAAATTCGAAGAAATTAAATTCAACGGAAATGATGATCTGATCGAATGGATCGGAGAGGAGCAGGACGATGTGTATATCGATGCGTGTATTGAAAACTCTACGTATCAGAATGTTGGAAAAGAAAATTTAAATATTGTTTTCACCTCTATCCACGGAACAACGTATACTACAATCCCGAAAGCTTTAGAAAAAGCAGGATTCAAAAAAGTAGATCTTGTAAGAGAACAGATGATCCCAAGCGGAAATTTCCCTACCGTAGATTCTCCAAACCCGGAGGAACCTGCAGCTTTGGAAATGGCAATGGATCTGGCAAGAATTACCAATGCAGACATCGTGATCGGAACAGATCCGGATGGAGACAGACTAGGAATTGCAGTAAGAAACCTTGATGGTGAAATGCAATTATTGAACGGTAACCAAACCAATACAATTCTTACGTATTACATTCTGAATGAGTGGAGAAAACAAGGGAAAATTACCGGAAAAGAGTTCATAGGTTCTACCATCGTAACTTCAGATATCTTCTTTGATATTGCACAGAAATTTGGGGTAGAATGCAAAGTAGGTCTTACCGGATTCAAATGGATCGGAAAAATGATCCGTGAAGCAGAAGGAACGCAGAAATTTGTGTGCGGTGGTGAGGAGAGTTTCGGATTCATGACCGGAGATTTTGTACGTGATAAAGACTCTTGCGGAAGTATCCTTGTAGCTTGTGAAATTGCTGCATGGTGCAAAGCCAACGGAAAAACTATGTACCAATACATGATCGAAATCTACGAAGATCTTGGAATGTATTATGAAGGATTAATCAATATCGTTAGAAAAGGAAAAGAAGGCGCTGAAGAAATTCAGAATATGATGAAAGACTTCCGTGAAAATCCTCCAAAAGAATTGGCAGGTTCATTAGTAGAAGAAGTGAAAGACTTTAAAGAACAGACAAGCCTTACCATTTCTACGAACGAGAAAAAAGTAATGAATGATATTCCGAAGTCTAACGTTTTGATCTATTACACACAGGATGGAACAAAAGTATGCGTAAGACCTTCAGGAACAGAACCTAAAATCAAGTTCTATGTTTCAGTGAAGGATTCCATTACTTCAGAAGCTGATTTCAGAGACAAATTAAAATCATTGGAAGCTAAAATTGGAGCCGTTAAAACAGATTTGAAACTGGATTAATGCGCTGAAATACAGCAGATGATAAAAAGAATTATAGCAATATGCATACTATCTGCAGCTGTAGTTTCCTGTAAAAAGGAAACTGCAGTTTCAGAAGTAAAACCGGTAAACGATTCGATTACCAAAACTGAATCCGAAGAAGATCAGTACAAACCCATAGACACCGCTTGTTCATCCGCTAACAAAACGGAGGATTATATCACGTCTCTTCAATGGTATCGTACGAAAATCGAAAAAGAGATGGCAGCTAACAGTCCGGAACAGAATGACAGAGTATACGAAGATTATTTAAAAATAAGAGGGAAGTATACCGGATGTCTGATGAATCTTCATACTGATGTTTTGGATAAATATGTAAATTATTATAATTACGAGAAGGATCAGTACAATTTTCCGGATAACGTTAAAAAAATAGCCTCAGAACTGAAAAAAGCTGGTCTTGAATTCAGGGAAGTGGGAGAAGGAATGACTGAAATATGGACCATTCCGGGATATTATTCCTCTCTTTTTAAAAATAAAGTGACTCCGGATTATGAAGCTTATATTTCACAAACGGATAAAGAGAGTGAAACCAATTATGCAGCAGATGCAGGATTGATAATCAGCTGGGAACAATTAGGAAACAGATTGATTTTCTGGGAGAATTTCATGAATAAATATCCTGAAAGCAAGCTGATAAAGACTGTAAAACAAGACTATAACTACTATTTGTCCGATTATCTTTTAGGAATGGATAATACACCCACCTATGAAAGAGAACAGGACAAAGGAACCGGAAAACTAAACGATGAAAACAGAGCGGAATTCAACAGGATGATTAAAAAATATCCGAATTCCAATACGGCAAAAAAAGCAAAAGAAGTAATGATCCTTTTTGATGCACAAACACCCGTAGATCAAATAGATGAGAGAATCAATGGAGAACGATAATATAAATTTAAAATAAGAAAAAGTGAAAGTTTCAAAATTAGCAGCGAACCTGATCGGTTCTGAAATTGTAAAAATTGGTAACGAAGTAAATGATTTAAAAGCAAAAGGAGCGGAAATTGCCAATCTTACTATTGGTGATCTGAATTCTAATATCTATCCTATTCCGGCATTGCTGAAGGAAGAGATTCAGAAAGCATATCAGAATAATCTGACGAACTATCCGCCTGCCAACGGACTTTTATCTTTAAGAAAAGAAGTTTCCAAAGACCTTAAAAAAAGATGGAATCTTGACTATTCTCCCGAAGATATCCTGATTACTGCAGGATCAAGACCTTTGATCTATGCTGTGTACAAAACCATCGTAGATGAAGGAGATAAAGTAGTATATCCTACACCATCATGGAACAACAATCACTATGCTTACCTTACTTCAGCCAACGCCGTAGAAGTGAAAACAAAACCTGAAACCAATTTCCTTCCGACTGCTGATGATTTAAGACCTCATTTGGATGGAGCGGTGTTATTAGCTTTGTGTTCTCCATTGAACCCTACGGGAACCATGTTTACAAAAGAACAGCTTTCAGAAATCTGTGAACTGGTCATTGCTGAAAACAAAAAAAGAGGAGCAGACGAAAAACCGTTATACTTAATGTATGACCAGATCTACTCTTGCCTTACATTCGGTGCTGAGCACGTAGATCCGGTTTCTCTTTTCCCTGAAATGAAAGACTACACCATCTATATCGACGGTATTTCAAAATGCCTTGCAGCAACAGGAGTACGTGTTGGATGGGGATTCGGACCAGCTCATATCCTGGATAAAATGAAGGCACTTCTTACTCACGTTGGAGCATGGGCACCAAAACCAGAGCAGGAAGCAACGGCTAAATTCTATGAAAATTCAGAGAATGTAGATACTTTCGTGAATGATTTTAAAGCTAAACTTGAAAACAGCTTAAAAGTACTTCACAACGGAGTTCAGGATTTAAAAGGAAAAGGACTTGCTGTTGACAGTATTGAACCAATGGGAGCTCTTTATCTTACTATTAAATTAGATTATATCGGGAAAACAAAACCAGACGGAGCTGTACTTGAAAACTCTTCAGACCTGGTATTCTACTTAATCAATGAAGCAGGAGTGGCATTAGTACCATTCTCAGCTTTCGGAGAGGAAAAATCAGAACCTTGGTTCCGTGCTTCTGTAGGAGGATTGGCTGTAGATGAGATCAAAGTAATGCTTCCAAAACTGGAAAGTGCTTTGAACAAATTAAAGTAATCTTTACATAAAATATAAATGCTTCGACTCTGTCCGGCATGGCATCGTTAAAATATATCTTTTAGTATTAGCAATGTCACGCTGAGCGGAGTCGAAGCGTTTTACACACCCTATAAAACCATGAAACTTCCTTGGAAATCCTTTTTTGAAACAAAATACGTGTTTTTTCAACACGGATGATGTTAAAAAGTTTCGGGTTCGGACTTTTCTATTCTTTTCTTTACATTTCCTGCATGTATTGAATTATTTTTCTGATCAAACATTTGCATTGAAGCTGCGTTTATTAATCAAAAAATTAAATAAATATTAAAAGTTAAATAATCTCTTTGTACGACACATAACAAGGAATTATCTTTGAGACTTTTACACACCTGAATATAATAAAGTCGAAAATTACACGATGAAAAAACTGAGATTTCTACTCTTACCAGTTTCAATACTGGTATGCTCACAAGAGGTTGATACCTTGAAGGTAAAAGAGCTTCCCAAGGAACTTGAATTACCAAAAGTACAAACCTACACCTTAAAAGACGGATCTGTCCGCACCTATCCCAAACCTAAATTATTGGATTTTGTAACCAAATTACCCCGAAACTTTATCAACACCAATAAAGATTTCGTAGCCAAAGATCATGCTTATTATCTGGGAGGTGCTGTTGCCGCTACGTTGATTCTTCTGCCATTTGATCAGAAACTGATTGACAACTCAAGAGAGCTTGCAGAAAAATGGGGAATGGATAAGGACAATAACTACCACAAAGTAGGAGGCGTTTTTAAAATCCCTAAAGATGTAGGATCTGCACTGTACCTGATAGGAAATGGTTCCACATTAGTATTGCTAGGAATTGGTTTCGGTACCTATGGATTGATTAAAAATGATTACAGAGCACAGGCTACAGCGAGCGGTTTGATGGAAAGTTTAATTCTTTCCGGAGTTTTCACCCAGACCCTTAAAAGAATTACCGGAAGAGAAAGTCCGTTTATTGCCGAAGAATACGGACACAAAGGAGGCGCATGGAATCCGTTTCCAAGTTTCTCCGCATTCAGTAAAAACACCTCGAATTACGATGCCATGCCGTCGGGGCATTTAACCACCTTCATGGCTGGAATCACAGTCATTGCAGATAACTATCCGGATGCCAAATGGATCAAGCCTGTAGGATATACACTGGCAGGAGCATTATGCTTTCAAATGATGCAGAGTAAAGTTCACTGGGCTTCAGACTATCCGCTAGCCCTATTAATGGGATATTTTATAGGAAAAACCATCTCAAAAAGCAGATATACTTCATCAGAAGGAACTATAGGGAAGACAAAATATAATCTCAACTTCACGGCATCCCGCCAATGGGAATACAATATGGTAGGCGTAAAACTCTCTTTTTAAACTCCGAAATCTCTGTTTTGTAGAGGAAATAAAATACTTTTCACTACATTTGATCTCAGGATAAAAGGTGTATCCGGACTTTTATAAATGCCGGAATGAAACCTCCTGATTTAAAAAGAATTACTTAATATTGTATTGAATGAAAATAATCGCTGTCATCCCTGCCCGTTATGAAGCAAGCCGTTTTCCAGGGAAACTAATGCAGATTTTAGGAGAAAAAACCGTGATTACTACAACCTATCAGAATGTAGTGGAAACCGGACTGTTTGATGAAGTATTTGTCGCCACAGACTCTGAAATTATTCTTGATGAAATCGTAAAAAACGGAGGAAAAGCCGTAATGACAGGACAACACGAGACCGGAAGCGACCGTATTGCTGAAGCAGTACAGAATATAGACTGTGATATCGTCATTAATGTTCAGGGAGATGAACCTTTCCTTAAGTTAGAACCTTTACGTCAGCTGATTGAAGTTTTTAAACATGACGACCAGCAGGAAATATCTTTAGCTTCCTTGAAAATACAACTGCATGAAAAAGAAGAAATTGAAAATCCGAATAACGTAAAAGTGATTACTGATAACAATGGTTTTGCCTTGTATTTCAGCCGTTCTGTAATTCCTTTTCACAGAGAAGTTTCTTATGATGTAAGTTATTTTAAACATATCGGTGTTTATGCCTTCAGAAAAGAAGCGCTGTTGCAGTTTTCAAAGCTGGCTATGAAACCATTGGAAATATCAGAAAAGATTGAATGTATCCGCTATCTTGAATATGGAATGAAAATCAAAATGATAGAAACCAATTTCGTAGGAGTAGGCATTGATACTCCGGAAGATCTTGAAAAAGCACGAAAGTTAATTTAAAATCAGAAGAACCAACAAAACAAATTGGCCTTTTAGATTTGTCGTGTTTTTGCAATTTTACATAAATCCCCCTATATTTGAATTTATAAATAAAATTAATGAAGAAGTTATTATTAGTATTTGGACTGATATTTTCGCATGTGATATTCGGACAGACCGCAAAGGAAATTATTGACAAAAACATTGAATTATCCGGAGGGTTAACCAATTGGAAATTATTAAACTCAGTATTGCTTCAGGGAAAAGTAATTCTGGGAATTAAAGATGAATATCCGATAAGAATTTTTCAACAGCGTCCAAATCTTACTAAAACATTGATTACGACCGGAGGAAAAGAAAGTGCTATTGAAGGTTTTGACGGTTCCAAAGGGTATGCAATGAATTATGCGGCCAACAAGCTTCAGGAATACCCTGAATATGTGCCGGAAAGTTTTGATAATGACTTCATTGATTGGGAAAACAAAGGATTTGACGCCAAATATCTTGGAAAAGAAAAAGTAGGAGAGATCTACTGTCATAAGGTAGAGCTTACCAAAAATGTCAATAAGAATATGTATTATTTTGATACAAAAACGTATATGCTGATCAAAGAAGTGAAAAAAGATGAAACGCTGATCTATTCTGATTTTAAAAAAGTTGGAAACCTGATCATGCCTTTCAGAATTGAATCTTCAAGTGCTAAAAAAGACGGAGATTATGTGATGTTATTAAACAAGGTAGACATCAATAAAGTTTTCCCGGCCAATATTTTTAAATTTTAATTCAATGGCAGTTCGCTGCACAAAATTATAAGAAATGAAAAAGATTTTTTTACTGCTGCTTTCTTTCATGGCATTTCTGCAAAGCTGCACCAACCAGAAAAGTGAAATTTCTAAAGCTAAAACCACAGAACTTATGGGAAAAACAATATATGACTTCAAAGTAGAAAGTCTTGATGGCAAAGAAATCAATTTTGCAGATTTTAAAGGAAAGAAAATTCTGATTGTCAATACCGCTTCAGAATGTGGATTTACCCCACAATACGCGGATCTCGAAAAGGTATACGAACAATATAAAGATAAATTGGTAGTGGTAGGTTTCCCTGCAAACAACTTCGGTGGACAGGAACCTGGAACCAATACTGAAATTGGTGCTTTCTGCCAGAAAAATTATGGGGTAACATTCCCGATGGCAGCTAAAGTTTCTGTAAAAGGTGATGATACAGCTCCTATCTTTAAATACCTAACTGAACAGGAATTGAACGGAGTAAAGAATACAAGCATCCTTTGGAACTTCACCAAATTCCTGATAGACGAAAACGGAAAACTGATCGACTCTTTCGTAAGTACTACAAAGCCTACTGATCAGGCGATCACAAAGTATCTGAAATAATAAATTATTATATGGATTTTCCGGATCGGTTTGAAGCTTGCATTGTTAGCGGAGCAATTGGAGATGCGTGGGGAAGCAGCTATGAAAATGAAGTTGAAACCGATGATTCACAGATTTATTATCTAGGAAAAAAGAATATAAAGCAAAGAGTTTGGAGTATTACGGATGATACACAAATGACTTTGGCAACTTGTGAAGTTTTGTCTGAAGGCAGCTTTACTCCTGAAAATCTTATCAATAAATTTTTAAAATATTACAGAAGCCATAAATTAACAGGAATTGGAGCTTCTACACTTAAGGCAATTTTAGATACAGAAGCTGGTATTCATTGGAGTCAGGCTGGTAGAATTGGAGAGTTTGCCGCAGGAAACGGAGGAGCGATGAGAATTGCTCCTTTTGCTTTTTTCTCAGATATTACAAGACAAGATGTTTACGATGCTTGTAAGGTAACACACAGAAATGATGAAGCCTTTTCTGGAGCTTTGGCTGTTTTTCTTTCTATAAAAGCAATCCTCAATTCGGATTGGAATGGGAAAAATAATCTTTTTGATATTATCATTCCGGAAATTCCTGATACCAATGTAAGAGACAGGTTAATCGAAATTAATTCAACAGAAAATAATTCTTCAATTTCAGAAATATCAAAATTGGGTAATAATGGCTATGTTGTTAATTCAGTTCCTTTCGCAATTTATTGTTCAACCAAAATTATTGATTTAGGTCTGGAAGAAATGTTGAAACAAATTATCAGTTCGGGAGGAGATACAGATACTAATGCTTCAATTGCCGGACAAATTGCAGGAACATTGATCGGAACTGAAAATATTCCCCATGAATTAATTTTGAAACTTAAAAAACTACCGGATTATAAATGGATCAAGCCAATTATTGATGCAACAAAACAGAAAATCAGTTGAATCATTATCCATTGCTTTTCTCCGCAAAACAGAAAATATTCCCCAGTTTGATACTAGAGTAGCCATTACTTTTTATTTTTGAAGAATTAATCATCGCCTTTGCTAAAATATCTGTTGGCAGAGGTTTTTGACTTTCTAACAGCCCAAGTTTATTGGCAAATTTAATAATGCGGCTTCCCAATACTTCTCCGGTTCTTTCAGAATCTTTTCGTTCAAGCATTCCCGGTTTAAAAATAGTGATCTTATTGAAATGCAGTTGTTTTACAGCTTCTTCCAGTTCGCCCTTCATTTTGGAATAGAAAATTTTAGACTGTGGATTGGCTCCGTAAGCTGATACCAGAATATAATCTTCCACTTCATTCTCTTTCGCCGCTTTTGCAAATTCATACTGATAATCAAAATCTACTTTCTTTTGGGCTTCTTTGCTTCCGGCATCTTTTAAAGTAGTTCCCAGACACGAAAATGCAACATCCCCTTTCACCATCTCTTTCCATTCCTCCGGTTTTTCAAAATTCACCACATGAACTTTCAGCTTATTATTCTGAATATCGACAGGTTTTCTGACAAAAATATCCACTTCATCAAACTCTTTGTCATTCAATAACTGATTGACAAGATCTTTTCCTGTGGCACCTGTAGCACCTATTACCAGAGCTTTCATAATAATTGCGATTTTGTGAGATTATTTCTTTCTTAAATTTACTAAATTTGATTCAAAGATTAAAGAATTAATTTAATCATTACCCCATTACTCATCACTCATTACTCATATTGAATATGGATGCCAACGATATTTTAGACTATTGCCTTGCCAAAAAAGGAGTTACGGAAAGTTTTCCGTTTGATAATGAAACACTTGTACTGAAAGTAGATACCAAAATGTTTTTACTGATGGGACTTGAAAGACAGCCATTAGTAATTAATGTAAAAACCGATCCTGAATGGAGTGCAGAACTTCGTGAGCAATATCCTCAGATCACGGGCGCTTATCATATGAACAAAACCCACTGGAATTCCGTAGCAGTAGATGGCCTGAAAAGAGATCTGATTTTTAAGCTTATTGACCAATCCTATGACCTGGTTTTTAAATCTCTGACAAAAAAAGCTCAGAATGAAGTCAATTCTTTATAGTAAATAAAATAAGTTTGAGGTACGGAATTTGTTATCTATTACCGGTGAAATAACATATTTAACGTTAATAAAATAAATAACAAATGAGAAATCACCTTTTATTATTCGCAGCAGCCGGAACATTGATGCTGTCAGGCTGCACCAAGCCGATAAATAAGAACACTACCGAAAAAAGCACTTCTGCTGTATCAGCCTCTGAAAAATCTCCCGAAACTCTTAAATTAGAATTTTCAGGAACAGACGCATTTACCATTAAAAATGCCCGACTGAAAGTGAGTTTATATGGAATGGACGAAAAACTGGCTGATGCTCCAGCTACTTTAATTACAGAACAGGAATATGAACAGAAATCAATACCTTTCACCATCAATCTACCAATACCTGAAGATGCTGAAAGCAAGATCAATCCAAAACCCGCAGGTCCTGCAAAATACTATGTAACGATAAGCTGGGATTCGGATGGAAACGGAAAAGCGGATGAAAAAGGAGACATCTTCATTGATTATGACAAGCAGTTCCCGAATGTGAAACTGAACAATGAAACCCAGAAAATCTACTTAAAAGTATTGAAATAATCATAAAGGCTATTCGGTGAGAATAGCCTTACTTTTTAATAAATCTTTATATTCTAATGCTTTCTTTTCAATCAGATGCCAGGAAGCATATCCAAATAGAATAGATAGCGGTAATGAAAGTATAAATAACATCGCTGTATCCAGTTTAACGAAATACATCAGCGTCTGTTGTATAGGGAAAGAATAAATATAAATACCGTAAGAAGTATCTCCGATAGTCTCTCCAACTTTATTAAGATATCGGGTAGAGCTTTTCCCAAGAAGAATAACCAGCAGAGGCAGGGTAATGTAGCAGGTATACTGATTAATATTTAAATAAACACTGGCAATAAGAACAGCGAAAGACAGTATAATAAGAATGTTTTCTGTTCTTTTATTGGTATTCAGATAAGTCATGATCATTCCTCCAACGAAAAAGCACATCAGATTATAAAAGTGATTACTTCCCAGTTCCATTTTCATGAATAGTCCGTGAAGGAAATAGGGATGAAAAAGACTTAAGAGATAACTTGATATAAATAGAAGAATGATGACCGTTTTCACAAATGTTTTTTCCCGGATAAAGAAAAGTAGTGAAACCATGACATACATGCTGAATTCGTAGCATATAGTCCACAAACTTCCATTGATACTATGTTTGTAAGGATTGTTTTCGAAAACACCGTCGATACCTTTCTGACGGAAGAATAGTGTTATATTTTGAGGAATATATGTGTATACAGATTTGTTCTGTAAATAAGGAACAGAACTTTCATAGACTGCAGGTGCTAATAAAACAGTAAGAAAAAGTACCACTAAGAGTGCCGGAAAAAGTCGTAAAAGTCTTTTCCAGTAAAAATCGGGAAGACTTTTGCAACGAAGCAGACTTTTAAAAATCAGATATCCGGAGATAATAAAAAAACCATGAACTCCCAGATAAGAAAATTCCATCTGGCCGCTGGTAAGCTGTGACAGTAGATCACCATGAGCAGCTCCTGAAAGAGCATAGGAATGGGAAATGACAACAAAGCTTGCAAAAACAAGCCTTAGAAAGTCAAAATTATTACTCCTTGAATTCATATATTTGTGTTAATCTTTTATCCTCATCCAGTCTTTCAATCAACTTGTCAAGACCTTCAAATTTGATTTCATCATGAAGAAAATCCCTGAAACTTACCGTAATCTTTTCTTCATAAATATCATCATCAAAATCAAGGATATAAACTTCCACAGTTAGTTTTTCACCGTTTACCGTAGGATTGGTTCCCACGCTCAGCATTCCTTTATACTGGTTGCCTTTTACAAATACTTCTACAATATAAGCTCCTTTTTTAGGTAAAAGCTTGATAGATTCCGTATCAATATTAGCTGTTGGATATCCGATGGTTCTTCCAATCTTTTTTCCATGAACTACAGTTCCGGAAACAGAGTAGAAGTATCCCAGCATTTCGTTGGCCTCTTTAACATTTCCTGCTAAAAGCGCATTACGCACTTTCGTGGAACTGATATTATTTTCATGAATATTAATCGCTTCCATCTGTTCTACCTCAAAATCAAGTTCTTTTGATAATTTCTGAAGAAGCTCAAAATTTCCGCTTTTATTTTTTCCGAAAGAATGATCGTATCCTATAATAAGATATTTTACATTCAGTTTATCAACTAAAATCTGACGTACGAATTCTTCTCCGGTCAGATTTCTGAATTCTTCATCAAACTCTTTCAGGAACAAATTATCAATGCCATATTTCTCCACCAGCTGTTTCTTTTCTTCCAGTGTATTCAGGAGTTTTAAATCTTCATTAGGATTAAAAACAAATCTTGGATGCGGCCAGAAAGTAAGGATTGCTGTTTCCAGATTATTTTCTGTACCTATTTTAGTCAGTTCATCGATAATACTCTTGTGCCCTAGATGTACCCCGTCAAACATTCCTAAAGACAATGCTAATGGCTTCTGTGAGGAGTAATCTGTAAAATTCTTGAAAACTTTCAAAACGGAAAAATTTTGATTGCAAATATAAAACCTTTATTTTTAATGTAGCGGAGGGAACCTGAAAATTTGAAAATGAAAAATTTTGAAAATATTCTGCAATATATAATATTATAATAACAACAAATTGATGAATTGCAAATTTGCTGTTAAATATAATGATAAATATTGAATTTTACCTAGTAAATGACAAACTCATTCATCTCTTCAAAAGCATGATAAAAATCTTTTTTTTACCAATTGCGGGTTTATGAAGAATCACTATATTTGCACCAAGAAAAAATTTAGCAATGGCAAACCAAATTAAAGGTAAAATTTCTCAAATTATTGGTCCGGTAATCGACGTTGTCTTCACAGATGTGGAAGCTGTTCCAGCAATCTATGACGCGTTAGAAATTACAAAAGAAAACGGTGAAAAAGTAGTTTTAGAGGTAGAACAACATATTGGCGAAGATACAGTAAGATGTATCGCAATGGACGCTACTGACGGTCTTAAAAGAGGGCAGGACGTAATTGGATACGGAAATCCTATTATGATGCCTATCGGAGAGGCGGTAAACGGAAGACTATTCAACGTTGTTGGTGATGCTATCGATGGACTTCAAGATATTTCTAAGGATGGTGGTCTTCCAATTCACAGACCAGCTCCAAAATTTGATCAATTATCAACTTCAGCAGAAGTTTTATTTACAGGTATTAAAGTAATCGACCTAGTTGAGCCTTACGCAAAAGGAGGTAAAATTGGATTGTTCGGTGGTGCCGGTGTAGGTAAAACAGTATTGATCCAGGAGTTGATTAACAATATTGCAAAAGGACACGGAGGTCTTTCTGTATTCGCCGGAGTAGGTGAAAGAACGAGAGAAGGAAATGACCTTTTGAGAGAGATGTTGGAATCAGGTATTATCAAGTATGGTGATGATTTCATGCACTCTATGGAAAACGGAGGTTGGGATCTTTCTAAAGTAGACTTAGAAGCTATGAAAGATTCAAAAGCTGCATTCGTTTTCGGACAGATGAACGAGCCGCCAGGTGCAAGAGCTAGAGTAGCACTTTCTGGTCTTACATTAGCTGAGTACTACAGAGATGGTGGAGAAAGCGGACAAGGTAGAGACGTACTTTTCTTCGTAGACAACATCTTCCGTTTTACACAGGCTGGTTCTGAGGTATCTGCACTTCTTGGTCGTATGCCATCAGCAGTAGGTTACCAACCAACGCTAGCTTCTGAAATGGGTGCGATGCAGGAAAGAATTACTTCTACTAAAAATGGTTCAATTACTTCAGTACAAGCGGTATACGTACCTGCGGATGACTTAACTGACCCGGCTCCTGCAACTACGTTTGCTCACTTGGATGCAACTACAGTACTTGACAGAAAGATTGCTTCATTAGGTATCTATCCAGCGGTAGATCCACTAGCGTCTACTTCAAGAATCCTTGCTCCGGAAGTTATCGGTCACGATCACTACAACTGTGCTCAAAGAGTAAAAGAAATTCTTCAAAGATATAAAGCACTTCAGGATATCATTGCAATCCTTGGTATGGAAGAACTTTCTGAAGAAGATAAAGCTGTTGTATACCGTGCAAGAAAAGTTCAGAGATTCTTATCTCAGCCTTTCCACGTAGCAGAGCAGTTTACAGGTATCCCAGGATCATTGGTAGACATCAAAGATACAATCAAAGGATTCAACATGATTATGGATGGTGAATTAGATCACTTACCAGAAGCAGCTTTCAACTTGAAAGGAACCATCGAAGAAGCTATCGAAGCAGGACAAAAAATGTTAGCTGAAAACGCATAAATTATTAACAATTTGAGATTTGAAATTTGAAATTCGATGAGTAATTTCAAATTTCAAACATCAAATTTCAAATTTGTTTCTATGAATATAAAAATTTTAACACCAGAATACGTAGTTTTTGAAGGAGAAGTAGACTCAGTATTATTGCCTGGAAAAAATGGTGAATTTCACATCATGAAAAACCACGCAGGAATTGTTTCTTCTTTAATCGGTGGTGATGTAAAGCTTTTTGCTAATTCTATTGATGAGGCTTATGCTAAAAACTTCACTAAAGAAACTGGAAAAGACTCTGTTTTTGCTTATGCTATCAAAAGCGGTGTTGTAGAATTTAATCATAATAAAGGAATTATCCTTTGTGAATAATTAAATGAAAAGCTAAATATATTTTCAAGAAAGTGTAACTTTGTGTTACACTTTTTTTTATTGATGTAAAAGTCTGATGGTATGAAGAAAGGCATAATCATATTCTTTACAGTTCTGGGTATTTTCCTCCATGCTCAGAATATTAAAACCAAGAGAGGAATTATTAATCTTGACGGTATTCCGGTAGCTAAGCTCTCCAACAAATCCAGCGAATATACTTTTATGGATTTAAAAGAGACTCCGCTCTATACGATAAAATTTATTGATAAAAGCATCGTTGATTCCGTTCGTGACAGCTATATCAGTGTCAACAGAGTCTACAACAGGGATAAAACTATCGAAATTGATTATTCATCACCTTCTGCATTTTCCGGAGAAGAAAAATCGGCTGTCTTTACTTCAGTTAAAGATCTTAAAATCATTGATAACAAAGGAATCAATGTCAAAAATCTTGATGAGCTTTTCTCCAATGTACCCAAGAGAAAACTGGATACCAAGACGAAAGATGCATATGCCATCCGAAAGAAAATTGATAAAATGAATATTGAGGTCAATAAAGTAGGAGAGATCCTTAGTAATGGCGTTCCTGTAGGGTATTTTACCAATCTGCCGGTAAGTTTTGGTTCGGAAGATACCATTATGGACAAAACACCTATTGATATTGAAATCTATGATGCTAAAAGTAAACTTATCGGAAGATATATCACCACAACAAAACAGCTGAAAACAGCGGGTGGAAAGTCTTTTACAATCTATAGGGAAATGTCGGGCAGAGCTTCTATCCTGAAGTTTCCGACTTACAAAGCACTTGCAGAACGCATGGCCATTATGGATCCCAATTTTATCAAAATACAGGAAAAAGTAAACGTAGGTACTGTTTCAAAAGAGACCCCTAATTAATGTAATACAGATTTTATCAATAGGAACGGGCTTTAGCCCGTTTTTTTATTATGGATCAAATTCATCCGGCTTTAGCCAAAACTCTAAACCACCCCGTCAAAAATTCTTTGAATGTTTTGCCACCCCTCCGGAGGAGGGGAATATTTTGCCGGTTTATCTATGGCAGCTAGAAATTTGGATTAATCTCTTCTGAATGTGAAAATGGAATGTCTTATCCTCTCAAATCCAAATCAGCTTAATCTGCAAAATCAGCGAGAGGTTATCATTCAATCGAAACAGGTTTTATTCATACAGAAAATTAACAATTCATAGAAAATTCACCAATTTTAAAAATCCCTGAGAAAAAAGTAGAAGTTTTTATAAACTTAAAATCACCCCATTTTCCTTCAATTGCTGTATCGGTTTTGAGAACCAGAATAACTCAAAATCATCGAAATTTTCTTCAAATTGATTCTTAAGTTGTTGAACTGTAGGTTTTTTAGAATTTTCAATAGCATTTTCTTCCAATACATTCATCAGCCATTCTGCCTTTTCCTGTTCCAGCTCCACCTTCACAATATTGGTTTTTAAGTGGAATGTAAGCAACGTATACGTACCAGAATATTTCTTTTTATTTTTTACGCGATTCTCAGCGATTACATTTTTGGTCAAAAAGACAACTTTTGAATTTGCTTTCAGACTGAACTGTTCATCTTCCAAAAGGCAGTCATGAATATAATCCGGGTGAATGGTAGTCCTTGGAATTTTAAAATCAAACCATTCCTGAAGCGGCAGTTCGAAATTGACTCCATGCATATAATTAAACAGAGATTTTTTTAATCCGAAGCTGAACTTATTGTGATCGATTCCGGTTTTATCTTTAAAGTCAATATCATTATTGGCAAACAAAATTTCCTGCTTTACCGGAACCACTCCAAAATCTTCAGGGTTGATTCCTACAGGTGAATGGGCTGTCATGGCAAACTGATGCCAGAAACCACTTTGAAGAATTCCCATCTCGAACATCTGCCGAATCATTTCCAGAGAATCTACTGTTTCCTGAACGGTTTGGGTAGGGTAGCCATACATCAGATAAGCATGAACCATAATTCCGGCTTCGGTAAAATTTCGTGTTACATTCGCTACCTGATCCACAGAAACTCCTTTATCAATTAACTTCAGCAATCGGTCACTGGCCACTTCCAGGCCACCGGAAACGGCAACACATCCTGAAAGTTTCAGAAGATAGCAGAGATCACGGGTGAAGCTTTTTTCAAAGCGGATATTGGTCCACCATGTAACCACAAGATTTCTTCTGAGAATTTCCAGAGCAACCTCCCTCATTAAGGCAGGTGGTGCTGCTTCATCTACAAAATGGAATCCTGTTTCGCCGGTTGTACGGATTAATTCTTCAATTCGGTCTACCAGAATTTTGGCAGAAATAGGTTCGTAGATTTTAATATAGTCTAAAGAAATATCACAGAATGTACATTTTCCCCAGTAGCATCCGTGTGCCATCGTCAGTTTGTTCCATCGTCCGTCACTCCATAAACTGTGCATCGGATTGGCAATTTCGATAACGGAAATATACTGATCAAGTTTTAAATCTGTATAATCAGGAGTTCCTATTTCAGACTGTTTGAAGTCGTGTCTTTTAGAATTGTTCTTGTAGACAACTTCTTTATTTTCGAGAAGAAAAGTTCTTTTAAATTCTCCGTCTTCAGATGCAGTTTCTAAATTCTGGTAAAGAAGTTCCAGAGGAAGTTCACCATCATCTAAAGTAATAAAATCAAAAAATTCGAATACCCTCTGATCTTTGACTTCTCTTAATTCCGTATTGGGAAATCCTCCTCCCATAGCAATTTTAATGTGAGGATAATGCTTTTTGATCCATTGGGCACATTTGAATCCGGAATACAGATTACCAGGAAACGGGATGGAAAAACAAACAAGCTTTGGCTGAACAGTTTCAATTTTTTCCTGAAGAATTTTTAAAGTGAACTCATCTATGAATGTAGGTTCACCAGATAGTTTAGAATATAATTCATCAAAAGAATTAGCACTTTTTCCAAGGCGTTCCGCATATCTGCTGAAGCCAAAATCAGCATCAATATTTTCTACAATATAGTCTGAAATATCTTCCAGATACAAAGTAGCCAGATGTTTGGCTTTATCCTGAAGTCCCATATTTCCAAAAGCAAATTCCATATCATCCAGCTGGTTGAAACGGGAAGCTTCGGGAAGAAAGTTCATGCTGCAGATCTGTCTTGCCAGTGTAGGAGTCTTATCCTGTAAAAAAGTAATGACCTGATCTATTGTTTTTAAATATTCCTCTCTTAAGGCATAGATTCTCTGAGAGTTTTCAGAGGTGCTATGAAGGTCAATTTCTTTACTGAAAATCTTCTGGATTCCATCCTTTGAAAATAATTCCAAAATAACATCGATCCCCAAATCTACCTGATAGCTTGAAATATTCTTGGTATTTAAAAACCCTTTTATATAAGCTGTTGCAGGATAAGGAGTATTAAGTTGGGTAAAAGGCGGAGTAATAAGAAGCAGGTCTTTCAACAGAAATTTTTTGCAAAGTTATTCTAAAGTTTTTTTAGAAAAAAATTTTTTCTCCTGATTATAAACAGTGAAGAAAAGTCTTTAGAGATATTGCATTTTATTACTATTCGATTTTCTTGATTCTTCTTATTGCCAATTCATAAAAACAATAAATTATTTTAGAACAAATTAGAAGGTTTATTAAACAAAGCATCCGGAGAATAGCTGTCAATAAATGTCAAAAAAGCATCTTCGTCAAAATATCCGTCTTCATCCAGAATTTCAGCTTTCAGCAATCCGATTTCACCTGGTTTTTCAAGGCTTATATTTTCGATAAACTTTCCGGTTTTCCCTGTTATTTCATTATGAAAACTGATTAAGTATCTGGAATAAATATTTCCTTCAGCTACAGTGTAATGTCCGTTTTCTGCAATAAGAGAAGTCATAATGCTTCCTCCGATATAGGTTTCATTATCATTCCCCGAAGCCCCAAACAATACTTTTGAGGTAACATTTCCGGAGCAATATAATGACCCGTTGACGATAATATTTTCAGCCTGTATATTACCTGTAACAATGAGAACAATATAATCTTCCACAAACAGTTTTTTGGATAGCTGAAGATCACCTTCTATAAGAATTATTTTGTATCCTTCATCTTCAGTGGTAATTAATTCAAGAGAAATGTTGTCTTCATTTTCTATCAGAACAATTTCAGGGGCGTTATCCTCATTGTTGATATACAGAGAAGCATCTTTGATCTTTTCTGCTGTTTCATCATCCAGCATTTCGAGAAATTCAGCAAGGCTTTCCTCGTCTAAATAGCTTTCATTGAAAAAATTGTTTTCCAGGGCTTCATGAACAATGCTATATAGATCTTCTGATTTTTCTTTGAGCTGTTTGTATAATTGGTCTTTGGTAAGTTTTTGCAATTCTTTCATCGGTTTTTAAAAGTATATACATGGATCTATTCAGTGGGGGAAACACCTGTTAATAGACCAATGCAATATAATCAGATAAATTTGGTTATGCCATAAAGTGATGTATTTATTTTTTCAAATATTTTTCTTATAGATGATTTCTTAAGTTCAGATATTATATTCCTTTCACTGCAAATCTGTTTTTTTAGACTTCCTTTACGATAAATGAATGCTGATATAAAAGAGATCAGGTGGAATTAATCATATGATGATGCTTTATATCAGCATATTAATCTGTTTTAAATATGTCCTATTTTCTTTTGATCTCCGATTACATTAAGAGTAACTCCGAAAAGAATTAAAGTAATCCCGATGAGCAAATTGGGTGTAAATTTTTCGTGAAACATCAAAACACTGATCAGTACAGCAACTACAGGTTCCAAAGCTCCTAAAATGGCAACAGGAGTAGATCCGATATATTTGATAGCAAATACAAGACATAAGCTGGAAATAACCGTAGTCAGAAATGCGAAAATAAGGAAGTTAATAAAAACTGCTGTTGAAGGAATAGCAAAAGATTCATTGGCCATCAAAGCTTTGGTCATAAAGAACATGGAGGTGAAAAGCATAGAATAAAACGTAAGCTTAAATCCTGAAACCTTTATATTTGATTTGTTGACGATCACCATATATAAAGCATAGAATAGTGAGCTGAGCATTACGATTCCCAATCCTGCAAAATTGATTTCCAGTCCGTTTCCCTTCAAACATAAAACAATAACTCCCGCGAAAGCAAGAAGTAAAGACGCCCCCGATAGCCTGGTCAATCTCTCTTTGTAAAAGAAAAGCATGATGAGTGCTACAATAATCGGATAAATAAATAAAACGGTAGAGGCAATTCCCGGCGTGAGAAAATCATATCCTAAAAACAGAAACTCCGAAGAAAGGGCATAGCAAATTCCAAGGATGGCCAGAATTAAGGCTTCTTTTTTATTGATTTTAAAACTTTCCTTAGAATACAGCAGATATCCTCCCACCATTAGAGCAGAAAAGAAAAATCTGTAAAACAATGTAATATCCATTGAAAAGTGTGCCTGTTTAACAGGCAGGATAAAAATAGGAATCAGACCATAGGAAACGGCTGATAAAATTCCCAATGTGTAACCTCTAAGTTTCATGTGCTTTATAGTTATTAAACAAAAAAACCACTGAATCAATCAGTGGCTTTCTTTTATTTTTAAGATATTAAATCGGTTTAAAACTTAATCCTTGTTCCTGCAGTAATTTTTGTTCCTGCTCTTTGTAGTAGCCACCTACTAATTTATCATGAATTGCTTCAAACGCTGCCAGAGTTTCATTGATCTCTGCATCGGTATGAGAAGCGGTAGGAATAAGCCTTAAAAGAATCATTCCCTTCGGAATGACCGGATATACCACCACAGAGGTAAAGATACCGTAATTTTCTCTTAAATCTTTTACCAATAGAGTAGCTTCTACAGGAGTTCCCTGCATCATTACCGGAGTTACACAAGTATTGGTGTCTCCAATATTGAATCCTCTTTCTGTAAGTCCGTTCTGTAGTTTGTAAACATTCTCCCAAAGTTTAGCCTTGATCTCAGGTCTTGATCTCAATAGCTCCAGTCTTTTTAATCCTCCGATTACCATTGGCATCGTAAGAGATTTTGCAAAGATTTGTGATCTTAAGTTGAATTTCAGATATCTGATGATTTCTTTGTCACCCGCAAGGAATGCTCCGAAACCTGCCATAGATTTAGCAAAAGTAGAGAAGTATACATCAATCTGATCGTTACAATCCTGCTCTTCACCTACACCTGCCCCTGTTGTTCCAAGTGTTCCGAAACCATGAGCATCATCTACTAAAAGTCTGAACTGGTATTTAGATTTAAGATCGCAGATCTCTTTAATTTTTCCCTGTTGTCCTCTCATTCCGAAAACACCTTCCGTAATCACAAGAATACCTCCTCCTGTTTCTTCAGCTACCTTGGTTGCTCTCTGAAGGTTTTTCTCAAGACTTGCCATATCATTGTGCTTGTAGGTAAATCTTTTACCGGAATGAAGTCTTACTCCATCCACGATGCAGGCATGAGAATCCATATCATAAACAATAACATCATTTCTGCTTACCAAAGCATCAATGGTAGAAACCATTCCCTGATAACCGAAATTCAATAGATAAGCTGATTCTTTTTTTACGAAGTCCGCCAGTTCTCTTTCCAGCTGAAGGTGCTGATCTGTTTCTCCAGACATTGCTCTTGCTCCCATTGGATAAAACATCCCGTATTCTGCAGCCGCTTTTGCATCCGCTTCTATTACTTCAGGATTATTACACAATCCTAAATAATCATTGGCACTCCAGAAAATTACTTCTCTCCCCTGAAACTGCATTCTAGGGCCGATAGGTCCCTCTAATCTCGGGAAAATAAAATAGCCTTCACCATAATCTGCAAATTGTCCAAGTGGTCCTGGATTTTCTTTTATTCTTTCAAAAATATCCAACATTGTATCGTAATTTTTAAGTAAAAAAGCCTTTTTTGTCTGAACACGCAAAAGGCTTTATTTGTATCGTGATTTTATTCGTTCTTATTTGATAAACTCCGTTTTGAAAACTTCGTCGTAATTGTGAACACAGTTGTTGACAAATCCTTGTTCGGCCATCCATTTATCACTGTATACTTTTGTGATATATCTGGAACCGTGGTCAGGATATATTAAAACAACTATATCATTTTCTGTAAGCTCATGAGACTGGGCATACTGCATCAATCCCTGGGTTACAGCTCCGGTAGTATAACCTCCCATAATAGCTTCTTTCAAAGCGATTTCACGGGTTCTGTACGCGGACATTTCATCATTTACCCTTACAAACTCATCTACTTTGTCGAAAAGCAGGGCAGAAGGGATAAGGTTTTTACCCATTCCTTCAATCTGATAAGGATGTACATCTTCTTTGTGGATTTCTCCTGTCTCGTGATAGCTTTTCAGGATAGAACCATCTGCGTCTACTCCGATAATCTTGATATCCGGATTTTTTTCTTTCAGAAACTTCGCAGAACCCGACAGCGTGCCACCCGTTCCGGTGCAGGCAAAAAGGTGAGTAATCTTACCTTCCGTCTGTTCCCAGATCTCGGGACCTGTTGTCTGATAATGTGCATCAATATTAAGCTCATTAAAATATTGATTGATGTAAATAGAATTAGGTGTTTCCTGAGCGATTCTTTTAGCTACTTCATAATATGATCTCGGATCATCTGCCGGTACATTGGCCGGGCATATATACACCGTGGCTCCCAATGCTTTCAGATAAGCAATTTTTTCAGGTTTTGTTTTATCACTTACTGCAAGAATACATTTATATCCCTTAATGATACACACCATCGCAATAGAAAACCCGGTATTACCGGAAGTAGTTTCTACAACTACAGAATCTTCCTTTAAAAGGCCTTTTTTCTCTGCGTTTTCTATAATATGAAGTGCGATTCGGTCTTTGGTGGAATGTCCAGGATTATATGATTCTAACTTGGCGTAAACGGTTGCTGGAATATCTTTTGTAACAGTATTTAGCTTCACCATCGGAGTGTGTCCTATCAGGCCAAGAATATTATCGTAAACATTACTCATTATTTGTTATTTTCAATAAAAATCTGACTGCAAAAATACAAAAAAATAAATAATTACTAAACTTTTGTTTGATTTCTAGGGCATAGTTTGTAAAAAAATATTTTAGTATTTTCAGTTTTGACACGAGTATAATCGCAAATACTACGCCAAAATTTTTAAATTTTGTTAAAACCCGCATAAAATAAGATAAAAGCCTTATTTTCGCATAATTGATTTAATACTATGAAAAATTGGACTTTTAGGCAATGGAACACCGTTTCAGGATGGGTGATTTTCGTCATTGCTTTTTTCACGTACTTGTCCACCATAGAACCCAATTTCAGTTTCTGGGATTGTGGCGAGTACATTTCTTCTGCAGTAAAACTTGAAGTAACGCATGCTCCCGGAGCTGCTTTATTCCAGATAGTGGGTGCCGTGGCAGCCATTTTTGCATTAGGGAAAGGCGAAAACTATTCTATCGTGATCAACGCGATGTCTGCATTGTTCAGTGCGCTGACTATTTTATTTTTGTTTTGGACGATCACCCATTTTGTGAGAAGACTTTTAAACAAAGATTTTGAAGAAATTACAAAACATCAGGAAATCTCTATTTTATTTGCAGGAGCAGTAGGAGCACTTTGCTTTACGTTCTCAGATACATTCTGGTTTTCGGCAGTAGAAGGAGAGGTTTACTCTATGGCTTCAATGTTTATCGCGCTTTTGGTCTGGTTAATCACCAAATGGGAGAATGAATATCAGGCGGGAGACAGTGAAAGATGGATTATTCTTATTTTCTTCGTTTTAGGACTTTCTGTGGGAGTACACATGATGTGTATGCTTGCTATTCCTGCAGTATGTCTGGTATACTATGCTAGAAATTATAAGTTTACCTGGAAAAACTTTATCTGGGCAAACCTTATTACACTGGGAATTTTGATTATCGTTTTCAAAATTATCTTCCCTTTAATTATGACGATGTTCGGAAGACTTGAGATTTTCTTCGTAAATGGTCTTGGACTTCCTTTCCATTCAGGAACAATTGCAGCGTTTATTTTAATGGTAGCGATCTGCTACTTCTTAATCAAATATGCAAGAAAGGCAAAAAGGAACATTTATCAGACGGCTGCATTATCTGTAGTTTTCATGATGATCGGGTTCTCCTGCTGGATGGTTATTCCTATCAGAGCGAATGCTAATCCGCCGATGAACCTTAATGATCCGGATACAGCAATTGGTATGCTGGATTATTATAACAGAGAGCAGTATGGTGACTGGCCAACGATTTACGGACAAAACTACACGGCTTTCCTTGATGCTAACGGAATTGAGAAAAACGAAGACGGAAGCTTTAAGACACAGAAAACCGGAGAAATTTACGAAAAAGACGAAAAAACCGGAACCTACAGAAAAACCGGAGACCGTTTCAATTATGTATTCAACAAGTCTCAGGTAAGCTTAATGCCAAGAATGTTTAATGAGGACAAGGATGTAATGGCGAACTATATTTCTATGTATGGTGCTCCTGATTTTACATTCAACTATAGTAATGAAGATGTGGCAGACAATCCGCAGGCTAAGCAGATTTTTGATGAACTGAGAGTTAAATATGAAGACAAATCCATTACTGCTTCAGATTATCTGAAAGTAAAACCTTATAACCTGATCAATGTTCAGAAGCCTTCATTCCTTCAGAATATGGATTACTTTATTACTTTCCAGAACGGATATTACTTTGTAAGATATCTGATGTGGAACTTCGTAGGAAGACAGAATGATCTTGAAGGAAATATGGAAAGCACAAAAGGAAACTGGATTTCCGGTATTCCTTTTATTGATAATGCTACGGTGGGAAATCAGGATAAAATGCCTGCTAAATTCAAGAATGAGAGTACGGTAAAATTCTTCTTCCTTCCATTAATTTTAGGTTTGATCGGATTCTTTTTCCAATTGAACAGAGACTTCGGAAGATTCTATGCCCTGTTATCTTTATTTATTCTAACAAGTGTAGGGATTATCTTCTACACTGGAGTAAAACCTTTTGAACCGAGAGAAAGAGATTATGCGATGGTAGGTTCTTTCTATGCATTTGCGATCTGGATCGGATTGGGGGCAGGAGCCATCCTATGGTTCTTACAGTCTAAAATAAAATCAAACGGAGCTAACATTGCTTTAGGAGTAGTTTTATTAGGAGTACCTTTCATGATGGGCTTCCAGAACTACAATGTTCACGACAGAAGCAACCGATATACAGCGTATGATTATGCATATTCCGTTTTAAAATCATTACCGAAAAACGATATCCTTTTCGTTTACGGAGATAACGATACTTACCCAGTTTGGGCTATTCAGGAGACGGAACAGTTCAGGGATGATGTGAAGGTGGTTAACTTTACCCTGGCTTCAACTCCTTGGAACCTTGACCAGATCAAAAGAAGAACTTACAATGCGATGGGAATCCCTAGCCAGCTAACACATGAAGATTACAGAGATGGGGTAAACGATCAGATCTATATGATGAAGAAGGAAGATTGGGAAGGTGTTTTCTCTATGCTGAAAGAGCAGGGAGCTCCGGAAACAGAATTCCAGTCGTTCAGAAAATATCTTACTCAGGATTCTTTAACGTTGAAACAAGCAATTGAATTCATTAAGTTCAAATCTCCTGAAAAAGATGAGTTATTAAAAATGTACTTCGGAGAAGAGAAATTTGAAAAATACAATATCCTTCCGGTAAACAAATTCATCCTTCCTGTGAATAAAGAAAATGCTTTAAAAGCAGGAATCATCAACAAAGAAGATCTTCCAAACGTAGCCAATCAGATCATGATTACTTACAAAGGAAACACGCTTTATAAGAACAACCTGATTTTGATGGATCTTTTAGCGAACTTCGACTGGAAGCGTCCGATCAACTTCTCATCAGGAGGTATTTACGACAGTGAGAATATTTTCTATCTGAATGATTACCTTCAGTTTGATGGATTCAGTTACAGATTAATTCCTATCCAGACACCTCCGAGCGCTGATGGAGATATGGGAAGAGTGGATGCCAATTCTCTTTATAATGTAGTGAAAAACTTCAGATGGGGGAACTTTAAGAATTTAAATGCTCACTTTGATGAAACAGCTACTTCCAATATCATCAGCTATAGAATGTCAGCAAGCAGAGCGGCTTCAGCCCTGGCGTTAAGCGGACAGAAAGCTAAAGCATTAGAAATTCTGGATCTTGCAGCGAAAGAAATTCCGGCAGAGAAATATAATGATCCTCGTTCTTTAAGTTCAATTGTTTCAGGATATATTATCGCTGGTCAGGAGCAGAAAGGTCTTCAGATTGCTGAGGTACTTAAGAAAGGAATCTTCGAAGAGTATGATTATTATTTAAGTCTTTCCAAAGCGGATCAAAGCTACCTGAGAAGACAGATGAGAACAAAACCTATGGAATACTCTCTTGTGGTTTCTGCAGTAACAGATGCTTACACCAAGATTGGACAGAAAGAAAAAGCATATGCTTATCTGGTAAAATCCATAGAGCCGATTGACAAGAAGTTCAATGTATTTATCAAAGATCTACAGGAAATGGGAAGAGATAAGGCGATGAAAGAGTCTGAAAATGTTCAGCAGATCACGCCATTCTATCAGTACTTATTTGATGTCATGGAACCTTATGATTCTACGTATTCAAAAGAAAAGGAAAGTCAGATTACCAACGCGATTATTAAAGCGACAAAATAAAAATACTTTAAAACGGAACTTCGGTTCCGTTTTTTTATTATTGGCAATCCTGAATATTAAGGTTATATTTGTGAAAGTAAAAATACATAATGTCCGAAACACAAAATAGCAAATTCCCAATCTATGCCGTCATTGCTACGGTTCTTTTTAAACTTCTATTTTTATTAACGCACTACATTCAGGAAGATGCATTTATCACCTGGAGGGTTGCCCAGAATCTGTTGGATTATGGAGTCATTGGCTTCAATGGAGACACCAAGATTTCTGCCTCCACCACACATCTGTATGTATTTGTATCCTATATTTTCAATCTAGTTTTTGGAAAAGAAAACTTTATTGAACCTCTTTTGATTTTTAATTCTCTACTGTTTACCATAGGAACGTTATGGCTGTCTCATCTGGTTTTAAAAAATCCATGGCATAAAGCCATCTTTATATTTCTGATCGGGATTTTGCCGCCCTCCATTAAAATTTCAATCCTTGGAATGGAATACGGAATATTGTTTTTTCTGGAGATTGCATTGCTGTATTACGGCTTCCATAAAGGGAAAAAATGGGTTGTGACATTCCTTCCTGTATTAATTATGTTTACGAGAATTGATACAGTAATTTTCCTCGGAATTGTATTTCTTGTAGATCTATTCTGGAACAGAAAAATCAGATGGAATTATATTTTTGGCGGAGCGCTAGGAGTCTTAGCTACAGTGGCTTTCAACTGGTTCTACTTTGGCGAACTGGTGAACAATACCATTACTGCAAAAAAACTGCTGTACAGTGAAAATTTTACCATCCAGCAGCATATTGGGTATTTCTTTAAAAGTTTCGGAAACTTCTGGGGAATGCTGAAAGTTCCGGGAGATTTTAATCCTATGACGATTGTAGTATTGATTTTTGAATTGCTTTGCTTTATTTACCTGATCAGACAAAGAGAAAAGAGAAACTATTTTTTATGGATGATTTTTCTTTTCGGATGGGCAAAACAAATTATTTTTATTTCTCAGAAAAGCTTGTTCGACTGGTATTACTGGGTGCCACAGCTTTTACTTTTCGTTCCCGTTCTTATTTTTGTACTGGAACAGAAAGAGAAGAGAAACCTATGGTTGTCATTGCTTGTGATATTCTATATCTTCCCAATGCTTGTCTTCCAGACAGTTCACTGTATTGCAACAGGAAACGGAGAATGGAACTACCGCAGAACAATTGGTACCTTTTTAAATCAATATGAAAAAGACAAAAACCAGTGGATCTTATTGGAACCCGCAGGTTATGTGCCTTATTTTTCAGGATTAAAAACAATCGATGAGGTTGGATTGGTTGATAAACAGATTCAGGAGGAAATTAAAAAGGACAAGGTTAATTACTGGATCAACACGGTAAAAAACAGAAAACCGAAATATCTTCTTTCTTATCAGAATTTATACGAAGAAAAGAATGCCAATTCAGAATACTATAAAACTCATTATAGACTTTTAAAAGAGTTCAGAGTTAAAGATCATCTGAAAAGTGACAACAAAATTTTAGAAAAAATTTACCACCTGAAACCTTCCGGTACAGACTATAATTTGTACATTAGGGTTGATTAAAAGATTAAAATATTTAGAAATTGAAAGTATTCAGAAAAAAAGTTTTATAATAACTCTTTCACTCTAATACTCTCAAACCCTCAAACTCAAAACAAACCTAATACCTGAAAAAGATGAAATACTGTGCTTTTCTCCGTGGCGTCAACGTAAAAGGAACCAATATGAAAATGGCGGATGTATGCCAGGTTTTTAAAGATGCAGGGATGAAAGAAGTGAGTTCAATACTGGCTTCCGGAAATATTGTTTTTTCTTCAGATAAAAATACGACAGAATTAAAAACCATTCTGGAAAAAGCGATGTCGGAACATTTTTCTTATGAAGCCTTTTTGTTTGTAAAATCTCAGGAAGAAACAGAAGTTTTCTGGAACAGTATTCCTTTTGAAAAAAAAGACGAACTTCATATTTATGGTTTTGTCGGAATTCCGGGAGTGGATAAGGTTTTAATGGAAGAGTTTCAGAAAGCAGGTCAGGTAGAAAATGAAAAGGCTGCAATCGTTAATGATATATTTTATTGGCAGATTCCGAAAGGAAATACCTTAGATTCAACTTTCGGAAAAGTGCTGGGTAAAAAAAGCCTAAAAGATCAGTTTACCAGCAGGAACGTGAATACGTTTGAGAAGATTCTGAAGAAATTCTAAATATATTATTGCAGATGCTTCGACAGGCTCAGCATGACACCGTTATAAATTAACTTTTAATGTAGCATTAACCCGATGCTTTTTGGATAATTGGATAAATCATTAGCTATTATATTTTTCATGTTAAAACAGATAGTATTAGAGCTGTCATGCTGAGCTTGTTGAAGCATCTATCACTTTAATAATTTTAGATTCAATAGTTTATCCATAAAAGTGAAAGCCATTGGCTTCAGCCAAAACCTATCTTTGTAGCTATGTAGAGTTTCCCACAGATTTCTCAGATTTACACAGATTTTATCTTGGGAAAAGTGCAGGGGAGGAAAAGTCTAAAAGATCAGTTTACCAGCAGGAGTGTGAATATGTTTGAGAAGGTTTTGAAGAAATTCTAAATATATTATTGCAGATGCTTCGACAGGCTCAGCATGACACCGTTATAAATTAACTTTTAATGTAGCATTAACCGATGCTTTTTGGATAATTGGATAAATCATTAGCTATTATATTTTTCATGTTAATATAACAGATAGTATTAGAGCTGTCATGCTGAGCTTGTCGAAGCATCTATTACTTTAAGAATCATAGATTCAGAAGTCTTTTGATTACTCTGCTTCTTGCTCTGGTTTTCACTTTAATATAACAGCTAGTATTAGCGTTGTCATGCTGAGCCTGTCGAAGCATCTACGAGTTAATAATTAGAGATTCAGTAGTTTTTTGATTACTCTGCTTCTTATTCTGGTTTTCACTTTAATATCACAGCTAGTATTAGCGTTGTCATGCTGAGCCTGTCGAAGCATCTATCAATAAATAATCGGAAATCCAAAAGCCAAAAACTATTGCAGCCATAGCCTGTTAAAGCAATCAAATAATTTCCATTTGTGAAACTTTCTCAGTATTTTTACTGAACTTTTTAATTACAACAAAAATGATTCAGTATTTAGATAATATTTCGCACAAAGATTCAAAAAACTTTTTCCTTATTGCCGGACCTTGTATTATTGAGGGGGAAGATATGGCATTAAGAATTGCTGAAAAAGTAATCAGCATTACCGATAAATACAATATTCCTTATATCTTCAAAGGAAGCTTCAAAAAGGCTAACAGAAGCCGTGTAGATTCTTTCACAACCATTGGTGAAGAGAAATCTCTTGAAATCCTTAGAAAAGTAGGAGAGACCTTCAATATTCCTACCACAACCGATATTCATGAAAATGAGCATGCGGCATTAGCAGCACAATATGTAGATGTTTTACAGATTCCTGCATTCCTTGTACGTCAGACCGATCTACTGGTGGCTGCAGCCCAAACAGGAAAATGTGTGACTTTGAAAAAAGGGCAGTTCCTTTCTCCGGAAGCGATGAAGTTTGCGGTTCAGAAAATTACAGATTCCAATAACGAGAAAGTAGCGATTATTGAAAGAGGAAATTCTTTCGGATATACAGATCTGATCGTAGACTACAGAGGAATTCCTACGATGAGAGAATACGCTCCAGTGATTTTGGATGTTACACACTCTTTACAACAACCTAACCAAAGTTCAGGCGTTACAGGAGGAAGACCAGATCTTATTGAAACCGTTGCCAAAGCAGGAATTGCCGTAGGAGCAGACGGAATTTTCATCGAAACGCATCCTACACCGGAAACGGCATTATCTGATGGTGCCAACATGTTAAGATTAGATTTATTAGAAGATTTGTTACAAAAATTGACAAGAATTAGAGAATCGATTTTGTAATTGTTAAAAAAACATTAATTTTAGAAATTCTAAAACATTTCTTTTGAAAAAACTAGTTTTACCGCTAAGCCTTATGGTCCCTGTACTGTTTTTCTCCCAACAAAGGAAAAAAGATACAGCGACTACTAAAGTAACCGATATAGAGGAAGTTGTCTTCCAGAAAAAAGCAACAGGAAGAACCAATGACCTTACCAACGTAAGAATTTCAGCGAAAGAAGCGAAATCAGTAGCTTCTATTAATGGAGGAATTGAAGGATTGCTTAAAACACTACCTTCCGTAAACTCCAACACCGAGCTGTCTTCACAATATATGGTTCGTGGTGGAAACTATGATGAGAACCTTATCTACATTAATGATATTGAAATCTACAGACCTTTCCTGATCAGAAACTCTCAGCAGGAAGGGATGAGTATCATTAACCCGGATATGGTTTCCACAGTGAATTTCTCTGCAGGAGGATTTGAAGCCAAATATGGTGATAAAATGTCTTCTGCTTTAAATATCTATTACCGTGAGCCTGAAAAATTTGAAGTTTCAGGGGAGGCAAGTTTAATCGGAGGCAGGCTTACAACAGGTCTGGCTTCAAAAAATAAAAAATTTACAGCCTTATTTTCCGGTAGATACAGAAACACCAATCTTGTTCTTAATACCTTAAAAGAAGATACAGACTTTAATCCAACCTATTGGGATTTTCAGTCTTATCTGAACTATCATGTCAGTGATAAATTCACGATGTCATTCATCGGATATTATTCCAAGAATGATTATGAAATGATCCCAAGGGCAAAAAGTGTTACATTCGGAAGCCTTCAGCAGCCTATAACCGTAAATATTGGCTATGGAGGACAGGAAAATGACCAGTATAAAAATATGATGGGTACATTTTCCATGAACTATAAGCCTGCAGACAAATGGAAGCTTACCCTGGATGCCTTTGCTTATCAGAACAGAGAAAGAGAGTATTACACAATACAGTCAGCCTACGAGCTTCAGACTTTTGATCCTGTTACGCAGCAACCTGTAACGTCTTTCGATGTTGGAGGGCAGATAGAACATGCCAGAAATGACTTGTTTGTAAGAACATATGGGACGCAGTTCAGAGCAAAATTCTCCCCCAATGTCAATACAGACTTTGAGGTTGGATTTAAATATGAAAAAGAAAATCTGAAAGATCTTACCAACGAATGGAAATTGGTAGATTCTGCAGGATACAGCATTCCAAGACCCGAAGTCATTGACCCGAGAACCGGAACTACAGGAGATCTTAAGCTTGCTTATTATATTGCCGGACAAAATAATATCGAACCAACAAGACTTTCTGCCTATGCACAGTATTCACAGAAGTTTTATTGGGGAGCCAGTAAAGTATTCGTGAATGCGGGAGTACGTGTAGCGAACTGGAGTTTTAATAAAGAAATAATATTTTCTCCAAGAGCTCAGTTTGCGATAAAGCCTGATTGGGACAGCGATATGTTGTTCAAAATTTCAGGGGGAATCTACTACCAGGCTCCTTTCTATAAAGAAATCAAGGATTTGGATGGTAATTTTAACTCTAATATAAAATCGCAGCGTTCTATCCAGGTCATTCTTGCCAATGATTATGAGTTCCAGATGTACGACAGACCATTCAAGCTTACTACGGAACTTTATTATAAAAAATTGGATAACCTGATCCCGTATTATATGGATAATGTAAGAATCCGTTACTCAGGGCAGAATAATTCCAAAGGATATGCGTATGGTATTGATACCAGATTATTCGGGGAATTTGTTCCAGGTGTAGATTCTTGGCTATCTGCGAGTTATGCCAGAGTGTATGAAAATATAGATGGCAGAGGAGATATTCCAAGACCTACAGATCAGAGGTTGAGGTTTGCGATGTTCTATCAGGATTATATGCCAAGCTTTCCGAGTATGCGTGTGAACCTTACCTTAGTGTATGCTATGGGATTGCCTACGGGAGCTCCTGTAATGTTTAACAGCAACGGACAACCAGATTTTGGTTCAGCTTATAATTATCAGCAGACGCTGCCTTCTTATAAAAGAGTAGACTTAGGATTAACAAAGGTCTTTATTGATCCGAAAGAAAAAAATAAGAGATCCGGTTTCTGGGGTAATTTTGAGGAACTGACGTTAGGTGTTCAGGTTTTCAATGCATTTAATATCAATAATACGGTTGCCAACCAATGGATCACAGACTATAACAGCAATTATATGTATCCTGTTCCGGTACGTCTTACAGGACGTTTCTTTAATGTGAAACTGGAATTCAAACTATAGTTACGATTAAAAATAAAATAGCAGAAAGCTTCCGAGAATCCGGAGGCTTTTTTGTTTACCCGAATTTTATAACAACATTACCAAATTCTATAACAACGGTTTCAGATATATTTTTAACTTTGTCTTACCAATGAAAAAGATTCTTGCCATAGTGTTTTCTATTTTCTACTTCGGGTTTTCTTCCGGAGCAGCTTTTAGCATTCATTATTGTATGAAAGAATTTGTTTCTGTAAGCCAGAAAGCGGATGATATCTGTGCTAAATGCGGCGTTAAGGAAAAAAAAGGATGCTGCAAAACGGAGATCAAAATCGTAAAAGTAGACGATTCACAGAAATCAGATTATCTGAATGTGGATTTCTTAAGTGCAGTTTCAGAAATTCCGGTGAAACATCAGTTCACTGTTATTGACAAATCGTTTTCTGCAACCAAATTTACTCAAATTCAGATTAATGCGCCGCCTGAATTCCGGCCGGTCCCTATCTACATCAATCATTGTAATTTTAGAATTTAGAATCCGTCAGTCGTTTCCGGTATAAACATGTACTGCTATGGGACGACATGTTCTGACGCATTTACCGATGCGTGATCCATTATTCTTTATTAAAAATTAATTCTAAAATTTAAAACAATGAAAAAATATATTATCACAGCAGCCCTATCTTTATTCTCAATCGTGTCATTATCTGCACAATCTAAAAAGGATGCGCAGGTTTCTAAACTGTATCAGAATTATATTGCTATCAAGTCAGCATTAGCTTCGGATGATGCGGATAAAACTTCAAAAGCCGCAACAGAATTTATCAAGACAGCTTCAGCCATTGATTATAAAGTAGTTTCTGAGGGAAATCTTAATGTTTTAAGAAAAGACGCTTCTGTAATTTCTGATTCCCGAACTATTGCAGCACAAAGGGAAACCTTTTTCAATCTTTCGGATAATATGATCGCCTTGACCAAACAATTCAAACTTTCTGAAAAACCAGTCTACGTTCAATATTGCCCAATGGCAGACGGAAGCTGGCTAAGCGATGAAAAACAAATCGCTAACCCATACTATGGGAAGTCTATGCTTTCTTGCGGAAGTGTAAAGTCAGAAATTAAATAATTGCTGTATTATTCTTTAAAACAATAAGTTGTATGGTTTTAGGTTATCTTTAACTTTAAGCTGTACAACTTGCAAAAAGTTCGAAATATTATGAAAAAGCTTGTAATGTTTCTGATGCTGTTATTCACTGTTTTTACTTTTGCACAAACTACAAAAACGTATTATACTTGTCCGATGCATCCGGAAGTAGTGTCTTCAAAACCTGGAGACTGTCCCAAATGCGGAATGACCCTGGTAAAAAAGACCGTTATCATAAAACCCAAAGTAGTTGCAAAACCGGAAACGAAACCTGTCCCTAAAACAGAGTCGAAAACAAAACCCACAGAAACTAAAATAAATAAAGTTAGTAAAGCAAAAGTTGCTGAGAAAACTAAGATTATAAAATCTTCTGTTAAGCCAGAGGTAAAAAAGGTATTGCCGGTAAAAAATCAGGCTTTAACTCAAGCTCAAACTACCTATACCTGCACTATGCATCCGGAAATAGTTTCGGACAAGCCGGGAAAATGTCCTAAATGTGGAATGGAGCTGGTAGAAAAAGAAGCTCAGTCCCATACACAGGCTGAAAATCCTAAAGAAGAAAAATCTATTTTAAAACGTAATTCAGAAAATGGAAAGATTACTTTTGGAGGAAAAACGATTCGTTATGATCTGTATGTAAAAGATACTATCGTCAATTTTACAGGAAAAAACAGAAGAGCCATTGCAATCAATGGTAAACTTCAGGCTCCGACTTTATATTTTACCGAAGGAGATACTGCAGAGATCTATCTGCACAATATGCTTAAAGAAAATACAGGGCTGCACTGGCACGGAGTGATCCTTCCCAATGAGCATGACGGTGTTCCCTATCTTACGACCAAGCCTGTAAAACCGGGCGAGACGCATTTATATAAATTCAGAATCTCGCAAAATGGAACGTACTGGTACCATTCTCATGAAGCCCTTCAGGAACAGATTGGGATGAACGGTATTCTGGTTTTCAAAAAAAGAGAAGGTGAGCCGAAAACAATATACAATGCTGAAATTCCGGTATTACTTGGAGATTGGAGTGATGATGATCCGATGCAGATTGCAAGAAGGCTTCATATGGCCAATACAGACTGGTATGCGGTAAAGAAAAATGCGGTACAGAGTTACTGGGAAGCCATTAAGTCCGGGAATTTAGGAACAAAAGCCCTGAATGAATGGAAAAGAATGGAAGCCATGGATGTAAGTGATGTTTATTACGATAAATTCTTAATCAATGGTGCACCAAGTTCAGATTATTCTAATGTAAAAGCTGGTGATAAAGTAAGACTGAGAGTTGCCAATGGAGGTTCATCTACCTATTTCTGGCTGAACTATGGTGGAGGAAAGATAAAAGTAGTGGGAAATGACGGAAATGATGTTGTTCCAATAGAAGTCGACCGTCTGATTGTAGGAGTTTCTGAAACTTATGATATTGAAGTGACCATTCCTGAAAACAAAAGCTTTGAGTTCAGGGCGACTTCTGAAGACAGGATAGGGCACGCTTCTCTCTGGCTGGGTTCAGGTGAAAAGGTTGAAGCGCCCAATCTTCCAAGATTAATGCTTTTTGAAGGAATGAAAATGATGAATGGTATGATGGAAATGAGCGGAAATATGAAGCCGATGAATATGACGATGGGAAATCAAATGATGGATATGAATGAAGTGATGTATCCGGAATTGTCTGAAAATCAAAGGAAAACTACAGCGAAGCATATCAATGAAATGATGGGTGTGAAGACGAAAGATGATAAGAAAGAAGATCATTCTCAACACTCAGGAATGGAGATGAAAGAAGAGAAAACAATCAAAAGACTGTCTTACAATATTTTGAAATCTCCTGAGAAAACCATTCTTCCCACAGACAGCATTCGTGAAATGAAATTTACGCTTGAGGGGAATATGAATCATTATCTGTGGACACTGGATAATAAAACGGTTACAGAAACAGATAAAATTCTGATTAAAAAAGGAGAGGTTCTTAGAATCAAGATGTATAATAATTCTATGATGCGTCACCCGATGCACCTTCATGGTCACGATTTCAGATTAATTAATTCAAAAGGAGAGTATTCTCCATTGAAAAACGTTGTGGATATCATGCCGATGGAAACCGTAACAATAGAATTTGCTGCGAATCAGGATGGCGACTGGTTTTTCCACTGTCATATTCTATATCATATGATGGCTGGAATGGGAAGAATCTTCAGTTATGAAAACTCAAAACCCAATCCTCAGCTTCCGAACAGAAAACTGGCCTGGAAAAACTTTATACAGGATAATAAAATGACCAGTTCCATGGCGATGCTGGATGTTGCAAGTAATAAGATCCACGCAGAAACAATGACGATGTTCGGACCGAGATGGGCCAATCTGAATGAGTTTCATTCCAACTGGAATTTTGATCATTTTGAAGGAAGTGCAAAGGTAGGGCGTTTCTTAGGAAAATTTCAATGGGCATTACCTTATGCAGGAATCAGGGTTCAGAAAAATCATGAGATCATGGAGAGACAGATGGCAGAAGATCTGGGAATGGATTTTCATGGGAAAAAGACCTGGTTCGGACAGCAGAAGGCTTCGAAAAATAGATTTGCATTCATTGTTGGTATGCAGTATGTATTGCCAATGCTGATTACTGCTGACGCAAGTGTTGATCAAAACGGAAAAGTGTTATTGGAACTTAGCCGAGAAGATATACCGCTTTCCAGAAGGCTGAGAGGAAATTTCAGTGTCAATTCAGATGGTGAGTTCTCAACAGGATTGAGATATATCGTTCAGAAATGGCTGTCTCTTTCAGGAAATTATGATAATGAAATGGGCTGGGGTGCAGGTGTTACTTTAACCTACTAAATAAAATCAGACTATAGTAAAAAGCTGTCTCTTATTGAGGCAGCTTTTCTTGATCAGATACATGTCGTAGGGAAACTTTTTATGGACGCAAAGAATAGAGTATTCTAATGCTTAATTTTAGGAGGCAATGAGCTGCGACTTTGTCGCTGATGAAGCTATAAGTTATACATTTGCTTAGAAAGAATCAATGAAATTGATTCTGGCTTTGCTCTCTTAAAATACTACAGATTAAAAATGAAACCTTTGCGTTTTAAATACTACCCTGCAAAGTGTCTTTATATCTGCATACTTATTACTTTTACATTTATTTATAAGTAATGATCAATAATTACTTTACAGGCTTTGGAAACTTCTTTGTCAAAGTAAGCTTTGCCATCTTCAAAGTCATAATTTTGATATGTACATTTAGATGCAAACTCCTTTGCTAAAGTTACTTTCCTTAGGAAACTTACCGGATTCACCAATCTATTATTCTTTTTAGTAAGTCTTTTAAGAGTAATAAATTGAGACAATTGCTTTTTAACTAGCTTTTCAATTTTTCTTTTTCTTTTACATTCATAATAGTAATTTTTATTATTAATATTCAAATGTAATGTGTTGGTTTTATGTAATTGATGAGTATAATTTTAATAAGAAAAATGTTAATAATTTAGCTAAAAACAAAAACCACCTCATTTTCACGAGATGGCTTTATGTAATTGATGCAAATGCTTTTATTTAGAAGCTCCTGCTGCTTTTTCAGTCTTTGCTGGTGTATAAGTAACTTTTGAAATATCAACCGTCATTTCCTTCAGACGTTTTGCCACATTTTCAGGCATTTCTTTCTGATATCTTCCTCCGATTACTTCAGCAAGGAATTTTTCGATTTCAGCATACATCGCCATATTGTTCACAGGTTTACGGAATCCATGGCCCTCATCATCAGCAAGAATGTAGTTTACCTTTTTTCCTTTATCACGAAGAGCGATGACAATCTGATCTGCTTCAGCCTGCTTTACTCTTGGATCATTAGCTCCCTGAACAATCAGTAAAGGTTTGTTGATTTTATCTACACTGAATAGGGGACTTGCATCATGCATACGTTTTTTACCTTCTTCCGTTTTTGGATCACCTACCATCCCATAAAGGAATGCCCGGGCAGCTTCCCAGTAAGCAGGAACTGAATCCAGTAAAGTAAATAAGTTACTTGGTCCTACGATATCTACTCCTGCAGCATATACATCCGGAGTGAAAGCCAGCCCGGCCAGCGTTGCATATCCACCATAGCTTCCTCCCATGATGACTACTTTATTTTTATCTGCAATTCCCTGATCGATCAGATATTTTACGCCCCAGGTAATATCATCCTGCATCAGTTTTCCCCACTGAAGATCTCCACCATTCTGGAACTTTTTACCATAACCGCCACTTGCTCTGAAGTTAGGCTGAAGCACGGCATACCCTCTGTTAGCTAAAAACTGTACGGTTGAGTTATATCCCCAATAATCTCTTGGACCTTTCGGGCCTCCATGAACCAAAACAACAACAGGAATATTCTTGCCAGATGAACCTACAGGTAAAGTCAGGTAAGCCGGAATTTCAAGTCCGTCACTGCTTTTGTAGCTGATAGGAGTCATTGCTGCCAGATACTTTTCAACTTTTTTCAGTTCTGTTCTTGGTGTATACTGGAATATCAGCTGTTTTGTCTTGGCATCAAAGAAATAGGCTTCTGAAGCATATTTATCTCCTCCTACAGAAACAAGGAACTTAGAATAATCATTGGTAGAACTTGCAAAACCAACCTCTCTTCCAGGGAATTTACTTTGCAGGAATTTGTAGTTAGCTTCCCAGGCTTTATCTTTCCAGTAATATTCTGTTTTATCTCCGGTGTAAGAAGTGTAGATCATTTTTCTTGTATTTCTGTCTAGGAACAGTCCTCCAAAATCTACTTTATCTTTAGGATCACTTTCTATTTTTGTAATCTGTTTTGTTTTCGGATCCATCAGGAATAGTGCAGATTTATCAAGATCTCCTTTATTGGTTACCAGATAAAACTTAGAATTGTCTTCGTTCCAGTTGGAGATATAAGCACTTTCTGTAACCAGTGTTTCGTAAATAGGAGTCAGTTTATCACCTTCTTTATAAAAAAACTGTGTCGTTCCTTTATCATCCGTTTTGGAAAGAACTCTCAATTTTTCATCCCAGTCAAAGTCGTAGCTTGTGATACGGTCTGTATTTTCGTAAATCTTTTTCAGTTCTCCTGTAGAAATTTTCACCGAATACAGATCGTGCCATGCTTTATCGCGGTTATTCAATCCGATCATCAGCAAATCGGGATCTTTTCTGCTTGCCATGTAGATACTGGCAGTTACGTCTTTAAGCGGTGTAATATTCCTTGATTCCGGAACTCCTTTTGTTACTTTTGCCATAGGATCTACTGCAAAAATATTCATGTTTTCATCACCGTTATTATCTTTTACATACAGAATATATTTTCCGTCTTCTGTCCAGAAATATCCATTCAACGGGCGTTTGCTGTTTGTTAAAGGACGTGCTTTTTCAAAAGGTTCATCAATTTTTTTTACCCAGATATTCATAATCCCTTCATATTCTTTTGTAAAGGAAATCCATTTCCCATCGGGACTCAGCTGTCCTCCGGCAATTTCCGGGTTACCAAAGAATAAAGCTCTGTCCAGTACCGGGACTTCCTGTGCTCGTGCTGTATGTACTCCTATGAGCAGGAGCAATACATAAAAGATTTTTTTCATGTTTTTAAGTTTTAGTTGTTATTAATAAATTGTTGATGATTTTTAAATTTTTATCAATTTTTATAATAATGAACTACATTTCCAGTTCAATGATTTTTTTTGCCATTTTCTGATTTATGCTTTCCGGAATTAAACCCAACAGAAAGTTACGTAGGGAATTCCCTTTTTCCCATTGAGAAACCTTTCCGATGGTACGGCTTGTATGAACGATATAATCAACCTTTTTCCTTCTGGTACTTTGAAACTTTTTGAAAATAGTATTGAAATCCTGATGACTTTCCAGCAATTTCCCAATGATATAAGCGTCTTCAATGGCCTGGCAGGCACCTTGTCCCATATTGGGAGTTGTGGCGTGAGCAGCATCACCAATCAGGCATAGATTTTCAGAATACCATTTGGGAATAGGAGCGAGGTCGGAAATTGTATTACAAATAATATCTTCGTTTGCTGTAGCTTCAATAAGTTGTAAGACCAAAGGATCAAAATCATTAAAAATCTCTGCAATTTCAAGATATCTCCCGAAGCTTTTTTCATTGATACAGGCATACCAGTATACTTTTCTATCAGAAATTTTTACAAAACCGAAACGTTTTCCTTTGCCCCACATTTCAAAAGCTTCCTGATGATGTTTTTCCGGAAGATCAAAATCTACCAGTCCACGCCAGCATTTCTGCCCGGAGTTTCTTATGATACCCATTTTCAGGATCTGATTACGGATAGGAGATTTTATGCCGTCTGCACCAAAAACAATGGTACTTTCAATCCGGGTTCCATTGTCAAAATCTAAAATATAGTTTTCCTCTTTTCTTATTTTTTGTAATGAATGATTTAATTTGATACAATCAGACGAAAGGTTTTCTGCCAGAATTTTCTGAAGTTCAGCCCGGTGAATGGCAACATTACAGGAATTATACTGCTTTTCCAATTCCAGAATTTCTGTTTTGGAGATGGTCTGCAAAGACTCATTGGCGATAACGATTCTATGGATCTTATTACCTGCATTTTCAATCTTTTCTTTTAAACCCAAACGGTCAAAAACCTGCATGGCATTGACGGCCATCATAATTCCGGCTCCTACGGGTTTTATTTCGGGAGCAGATTCATAGATCGTAAAATCATACTGATGCTGTTTCAGTACATTTCCGAGGGTAAGTCCTCCTATTCCGGCTCCGATGATTGAAATAGTTTTCATGGATATTGTTTTTTGCAGATTTTCACAACGTTGCGAAAGATTCTGTTTGATTACTCTATAACGTTAAAATATAACTCTCCGATACTTTTTTAAAACCATATTTACTGAAAAAGTTGTGAGCGCCATGGTTGTTGACTCCGCTTTCCAATAAAATAAAACTGATATTCCAGTTTTTAGATTCATGAATGGCTTTCTCCAAAAGGGTACTTCCCAGGGACTGACCTCTTACAGATTGATCCAGGAGCATATCCTCCAGAATGGCGTATTTTTTAAAAGGACTGTTGATGACGTTGAAAACCATCATACCGACAATTTCTCCACCTTCATTTTCTGCGATCAGAATATTCAGTTTGGAACTGCCGTCAGAATTAAAATCGGTGATCAACTGTTCTGTCAGGATCAGTTCAAGATCAGGATTCCAATGGTGAGAGTCTATGGCTCTGCCGGACATCATTTCGCCATGAGAAATATAAGAATCTGTTTTATGGGTAATAAAAAAGTCTACGAGGTCTTTTACTCGGCTTTTATCGGTAAGCCATTGGGTAGTATATTTCATGAAGTGTGATGGTTTTTATTTTAAATTTTTCAGTTCTTGCAGCAATGTATTCTGCTTGTTGATAAATTGATTGAGACTATCTGTTTTCAGAGGGTGAGCCTTTTGATATTTTTCAATTTCAGGAAGTGTTTTTCTGATTTTGAATACAAGATATTGATCATGAAGTGTGGTCCTGTTTGCTTTTATTTTTGCGATGAGGTCTTTGATCGTCTGTGTTTTTACATTATATTTTTCAGCACTTGCTTTTATCTCTTTTTCAATTTGCTTCTTTGTAACAGAATCGGTTACCGAATTTGATAGTGCCGTTGCATCATTATAATATGTTTCCGATTTACCGATAATATCATCATATTCCGAAATGGAGGTTTCAGCTTCCTTTTGAATATTGTCTATTCTCGTATCAAGATCCTGTAAAGCTTTGTCATTTTTTATAAGTTCCTGATAGATTTCATGAACAAGGTTTCCCTCACGTGAGGAGTATCTGGTGTTTTTCTTAATAGCTCCTGAAACTGAAGATTCAGCATTGTCAACTGCATTTTCTACTACAGGTGCCTGCTTCGATTTGTTTTCGCTGCAGGAAATTAGAGATAAAGCCAGAATAGAAGCGAAAAATATTTTTTTCATAGTATGTTTTGTTTTGGTTGAAGATCAGCATCATATCCAAAGCAACTAAAATTAATCATTTCAATGCTAATACAGGTGATCAAAGGATATGATTTTAATTAGTTGAACAAACCTTGAAAAATGTTACATCCATAAAAAAACGGAGCCTGAAACCAGACTCCGCCTATAAAATTTTTTACGCTAAAATTATTTACCCAGGTAAGATTTAAGGATCTTGCTTCTGGTATTGTGTTTTAGTCTCTTAATTGCTTTTTCTTTGATCTGACGAACTCTCTCTCTTGTAAGATCGAAAGTTTCACCAATTTCCTCTAAAGTCATTGGGTGTTTTCCGTTCAGTCCGAAGTACAATCTTACCAGATCAGCCTCTCTTGGCGTCAAAGTATTCAATGCTCTTTCAATCTCAATTTGTAGAGATTCCAGCATCAGATCTTTATCAGGACTTGGAGATTCTCCTGAACGTAATACATCATAAAGATTAGAATCTTCACCTTCTACCAAAGGCGCATCCATAGACAGGTGTCTTCCGGAGTTTTTCATAGATTCTTTGATATCTTCCTCGCTCATGTCAAGAACTTCAGCCAATTCTTCCGGAGAAGGTGGTCTTTCATTTTCCTGCTCAAGGTGAGCGTATGCTTTATTGATTTTGTTGATCGATCCAATTTTGTTCAACGGTAATCTTACAATTCTTGACTGTTCAGCCAATGCCTGTAAGATTGATTGACGGATCCACCATACTGCATAAGAGATAAATTTGAAACCTCTAGTTTCATCGTACCTTTTTGCCGCTTTCATTAATCCTAAGTTACCTTCATTGATCAAATCGGGTAAAGAAAGACCTTGATTTTGGTATTGTTTAGATACAGATACTACGAAACGAAGGTTGGCTTTGATTAATTTCTCAAGTGCGGCTCTGTCGCCTGCACGTATTCTTTGTGCCAATTCTACTTCCTCGTCCGCAGTGATCAGTTCCACTTTACCAATTTCCTGCAAATACTTGTCTAATGAAGCAGTTTCCCTGTTGGTAACCTGCTTAGTGATTTTTAATTGTCTCATTTATTTTATCCTCAAAAAAGAGTTACTATAATATATACGTATGAAAAGGTAAAAAGGTTACACAAGGTGCAATATTTTTTGTACAATGAATAATGCAGAAGGTATTAGTATTATTTTAAATAAATTTAATTATCTGATAATGAGTAGTTTGATCTTTTTCTTGATGACGGGATAAAATTTAAATTAATAATGAAAACACTACTTAGAATCCCGTAATTTCCTTAAACCTTAAACCTTAAACCTTAAACCTTAAACCTTAAACTTTGAACAAAAAAAAACGAAACCGAAGTCCCGTTTTTATCTCTAAGAGCTATATTGTAAATGGTTTTGGGTTAAAAACCCGCAACCCGCAATTCGAAATCTACTTAGAAAAGCTCATTCAATATTTTTGCCAGTCTTAATCCACCGTATAGAAGCTGTCTTTCCATTGTTTCATTAAACTTGTACTGATAGTCGTAAGCTAATTTAGAATCGTTTGGAGTCTGTGCATAGATTTTGTTGGCGATTTTATGAGAATCATACAACCAGTCTTCCAGGGTTCCGGATTGGATCTGTGCCACTTCTTCGTTAGATTTGATATCCAGAAGTTTAGAATATTCAGTATAGCTGTATTTTTGAGAATCTACTAACTTTCCATCCCAAACAGAGTGTAAATTGGTTTTTTCCCCGAAATAGGTAACATTGATTTTGTTTCCGCCTAAGTCTTCAGCTCTTCCTACGTGTAGAGGCTGTGCAAGATCTCCCATAATGTGGATAAGGAAGATTAAAGCAATTTTTCTGTCTTTTTCAGAAGTGTTTTTGTCTTTGATCTGACTTGACAATGTGTTTACCTGTGTATAAAGGCTTGGTCCTGCCTGTGCTTTTAAATTTTGTTCAAATGCTTTAAAATCAGTCATCGGATCAATGTTTACATAATGCCATGATGAAGCCTGCTTCCATGCACCTGTGGTATCCGATTTGATAAAATCCGGCCAGTTTGCCCAGTAAGCGAGACGTTCTTTTCCCATGATCTTTTTAATCTCTCTTCTTGCTTTGCGGGAAAGGTGGTTTTGTGCAATGTCTGCAATCACTCTGTGTCCCGTTAATCCCCACGCATAAGAATAAAGTGAAGAGGCCATGAATGCTAAAATCAGAATTTTAGAATAAATACTTTTCATTTTAAATAACAATTTTCAGTCTGCAAAGATACGGCCCGCTTTCGGAATGAGCATGCTTTATCCTGAATTTATTCCATATGATGATATTAATAAAATTTAATTTAAATAAAAGAAGCAATTACAGTAGGTTTGACGGCTTGAATTTTTCCGGTAATAAAGGGACAGCAGAGAACAATACAGATTACAATTTAAAACGTGAATCACAACTTTAAACCTTGAACTTTAAACTATAAATTAAAACCCTTTAATCGATTGATTCTGAATAGTTAATTTTAAATTTAAAAAAGCAAATAAATAGGCTATTTACCGTATTTTCACGGAATTTGTAGAAAAATATTCCTATTAGTGTCAATAAATTACTACTTTTAGGATAAAATTGTTGTAAAAATATTTTTTCAAACTTATGAGATATATTATCTTTACAAGTCATAATCAGAGGAAACACTATGTATGAGAATAATATTGTAGATATGCATTACAATAAGCTGCAGACAGACTTTAAGGCTGAAGCTGTGGCTGTAAACCTCTTGAAATACCATCGTGCGGTAAGCAATATATTCATTGAGCGTGTCGGCGTGAACGACAGGGCTTACCTGAAGGATATAAAAAGTATTTCAAGCAGTTATTTAGGATTTGACGAGGAAGTTTTTACTATAGAGAGTTACAGAGAAGGTATTTACGACTATCTTCCGGAAGGATTATTTCATCCGCCGTCTCTGGGAGCTTCCAGAAAGAATGTTGATACTGTGGTAAGGGAAATCCGTAAACAGAAAAGGGTAGAGGATGATGCCCGTAAGTTTTTCCGACCTTTTGAGCTGGAAGTATTTTTTACGGAAATCAGTGCTTTGCTTAAAGAATCAGAATTTGATATCACCAGCAGTACAGATTCTTTGCTGGAAACAGTAAGTGAGCTTTGGCCCATGATCAAAATGCTGGACAAGCAGAGTGCCTATATTTTTATGCATATTTTACCTTTTTTCCATCAGATCAGAGGAGACAAAAGATGGTTTGAAAGATGTATGACTGCTTTTCTGCAGGTACCGGTACAAGTAACTTTTTCACCTAATATTATTGACGGAATTGAGAAAAATGATGATTCCATGTTATTGGGAAATTCAAGATTGGGAGTCACCTATATTCCAAGCGGTCCTCATATGGACGGGCAGCGAAACTGGGTGGTGAACATTGGCCCTATTCCTTATGGGGATATGAAGAAGTATATTCCGGGAAGTCCGTTCAGAAATGTGCTTCAGTCACTGTATGACTATTTTCTTCCTGTAACAGTGGATGTGGAAGAGAATTTTGTTACAGAAAAAGAGGAATATTCATTCAGTCTTGAAGACGATGGAAGAAATGCCAGCCGCCTTGGATACTCTACATTCCTCTAAATTATTTTATTATATTTACAACTACCAACAAAGTATAAATTCGAAAAGAAACAAATGGAAATTTCTTCAGTAAAAGGTATTTTTTTAAGGTATATCTTAATGCCTTTAATCGCAATTATTATGATGGTTATACTCGGTGTAATCAGGAGAAATAAACCTGCGATCAAAATTAAAGTTATTATTATATATGTACTCCTTTGCAGCTTATGTCTGGCTATCCCGGGCGTTTTTGGATTTGCAGGAAATCTTTTTAATCCGTACTGGTATCTTATTGCACAGGTGATCTACCTTATTTTTGGGATTATTCATGTGAATCTGCTGCATAAATATTTCAAAAAGCATATTGATTCTCTGGCAATGAGTATTTTGTTTGAATCTATCCTTTCATTGACGTGTATTGCTTTGGGCGGATATCTTTTCACCCTGATCTTCAACTGGATGAGCAAAGGCACAGGATACGCTGTGATGGCGGCAACAAGTATGGTGATCTTTGTGGTTCCGATGGTATTTTATTACTGCTATATCCAGTTTATCAGCATTCCTTTTGATATTTATAAAACATGGAGATATTCACCGGAGCAGAAGCTGCCAGATTTTGAAGGGGCAGATTTTGACAGACTAATGGTACTGAATGTTGAACTGAGCAAGAAACTGGAAGATACCAACCGTTTCAGAATTAAAGCGAAAACACTTCCTACAGGGGTTACTTTCGGAGATTGGTTCTATAGAGTAGTAGATGATTACAACCACAAAAATCCAGGTTCCATTATTCATCTTTCTGACGAAGGAAATGAACCTTATTACTGGATCTTCTACACCAAAAAATCGTTTTTCAGCTTTAGAAAATATATAGATTTCGACCACGACATTACGACAAACAACATTTCTGAAAATGAAGTGGTGATTTGTAAGAGAGTTATTCAGCATGAAGAGGAGGGAGTCACAAGAAAATCATAAACACAAAAAATTAAAAAGTATTAAACATGATACAGCCTATTAAACATTTTGCCATCAATTGGGTGGATGGGATGAAAGTTTCCCAGAGACACCTTAATGATCAGGATAATTTCTTAATTGATACCATTAGAGATTCCAATTCCCTTGGAATTACTACATATAACTACGGGCTTCTACCTATTTCCAATGAGTTTACAGACCGTACCATTTTTGATGTTCACAACACGGCAACCAATGATGTACAGTTGGTCATCAAGCGTTGCAGCGCTGTGACAATGGCAGGGTACCGTATTGAACTTACGGACCGAAGAATCAGCGTGAAATCATTGGCGAAATCAATGAATGAAGAGCAGGCTGATGGTGAATATTATATTTTGATCTCTGTAAATCCTTTTGATAAAGTACCTTTTGGAGATATTGATCCTGAGGAAATTCCGCCACGCCACCCGAGTGCACAGCCGAATCACCATATTGAACTGCTTCCTGTAACGTCTTTAAACAGCAGCTATTCCGGAGGAAATTATCTTATCATCGGTAAGGTAGATTTAAAAGGAAATATTGCTCAGGTGGACTCCAACTTTATTCCACCTTGTACTTCTGTACAGAGTCATCCGGCTTTGGTGGATTATTACAGCAGCTATGCGAAGTCTATCGGAAATCTTCAGCAGTATGCTTTTAAAATCATTCAGAAAGCATCCCATAAAAATCAGAATACCGCATTGGCACAAAACGTTAAGTTCTTGTGTACTACTATGGTGAATACTTTTGGAGATATGTATTTCCAGTTCAGAAATATTACGCCTTGGCAGCCGCCAGTATTTTTAATTGAGTCTTTTGCGAGACTGGCGCTTCATTTATACAATTCAACCCAGCTTCTTGTTCCTGCAGAATTGGAGGAAATGCTGAACTACAGTTTGGAATGGAGTGAAATTGCCCCTCATACTTTACTGAACCAGTTGTCTATTGTAGCAGAAACAAACTATGACCACCATAATTGTGGTGAACCATTGCTTTATATTCAACAGATGTTGAGAAGCCTTGAAATTATCTTCTCTAAACTGAGCGAGCTGGATTATATCGGTCAGAGAAAAGAAAATATTATCGTTAATGAGCAGGAAGTTTCCACAAACACAAACCCAAAAAGAGGTTGGAGTGTTTTAGATTAAAATCATTGAATAAAAAATAGAGTCCCGGATGAAAATTCGGGATTTTTTATAGGCCTATTTAGCAAAAATTAAAAGTACATTTGTTGTAAGGATTGATAAAATGAATTTAGAGGTTATAAGACAGGAAACTCCGGGATGTTCGGATAAGATATTTTTAAACAGTGCAGGGGCTTCATTAATGCCTAAATCGGTTGTGGAGACTACCATTAAGTTTTTATATGAAGAACAGGAATTGGGAGGATATGCAGCGGCGGTGCAAAACCCTGATATCATCAATCAGTTTTATGAAGAGACTGCAAAATTGATTAATACAAAACCTTCCCATATTGCATTTGTAAGCAGTTCTACAGATGGATATGCAAAAGCTTTATCCAGTATTGATTTTAAAGAAGGAGATTGTATCATCACCACCAATGATGATTATATCTCTAATCAGATTGCGTTTATTTCGTTGCAGAAAAGATATCGTATTGAAATCATCAGAGTGGCCAATCTTCCTGACCATGAATTGGATCTTGAAGATTTTGAAAATCTGATCAAAAAACATAACCCTAAATTAATTGCTGTTACTCACATTCCTACCAATTCCGGTTTAATTCAGAATGTAGAAGGAGTGGGGAAGTTATGTAAACAGTATGATGTTCTGTATCTTGTGGATGCCTGTCAGTCAGTAGGACAGATTGTGGTGGATGTAGAAAAAATCCATTGTGATTTTCTGACGGCAACCGGAAGGAAATTTATGCGAGGGCCCAGAGGAACTGGATTTTTATACGTTTCAGATAAAATATTAAACCAGAAAATGTATCCTCTGTTTTTAGATAGTTTTGGTGCTCAATGGACATTATTTGATGATTTTCAGCTCCATGATACTGCTAAAAGATTTGAGCTTTTTGAAAGACCTTATGTTGCTTTAGCTGGATTCGCAGAGGCTTTACGCTATGCCAATGCGATTGGAATGGATCAAATTGAGAATTACAACCGGAAATTGACCGATACTTTAAGAATTAATCTGCAGAATAATGGTTTCAAAGTACTTGATAAAGGAAACAGGCTAAGCAGTATTGTGACTTTTTGCCAGACAGATGGAAAGGTTGAAAAGATTCATAAAGCTTTGAGTGATCATAACGTGTTTTTTAAGGAAAACCGCAGACAGGATGCATTAATTGATTTTACCTCTAGAAATGTAGATCATGCAATCCGTTTATCCCCTCATTACTTCAATACAATGGAAGAAATTGAAAAAATATCACAACTTTTAGAAAATATACAACATTAAAATGATGGTTTTAAATTTAAAGAGCCCTGGCATTCGCCAGGGCTCTTTAAATTTATTTTTTATTCAGAAGATCAAGGGTGTGTTCTACGTGTCCGCCTCCTTTCCATTCATCGTGTCCAGGGATGATCAAGGTCGCTTGTGAATATTTGTTTTTAAGTTTTGTCATGGTTTGTGGCCATTGGGCAACGTTGGCTTCTCCCGTGTAGCCAAGATCAACGGCTGCTTTGCTCTTGACAAGACATCCTCCGTCCAGTATTTTATATTTCGGAAACCAAACCACTACATTATCAGCAGTATGTCCTTCCCCAAGAAAGTCAACTATAAATTCCTCTCCACCAATGCGATATGGCTTTCCTGTTTTAATAAGCTCAGTAGAAGTTGCTTTTCCATCTTTCTTCAAAAGCTCGTTGGTTTTCGCTGTAGCGTAGGTTTTGATGCCTTTCTTATTATAAAAGCTTAAATCTCCGGCTCTGTCTTCATGCGAATGAGTGGCAAATACCGCAATAACTGGAAGGTTATGTCTTTTCTGAATAGTATCTAAAAGACTTTGATACTGTGTTTTCTGCCAGGGAACATCAAACAAAACAACTCCTTTTTTTGTCACCAGATAAACCGCATTGGTAGAATATTCTTTCCCTCCGAATACTCCGAAAGTTTTATAAATATAAAAATTGGGTTGAATCTGTGGTTCAATAACAAAATCTCTTACCTGAGTGGTTTGAGCCGTTGCCAATGGACTTAGCAACATCGAAATAATAAAAAACGGAATGCTTTTTTTCATAATTTTTTTAAGTAATAATTAAAGATTGGGTATTTGTCGGAAAGACAAAGCCTGTAGAAAGTTTTGCAAACCTAGGTAAAAATAAATTTTCGGCTATTTAGAGAAGGAGAGTTTAACCGTTTTTTAACAGTTTGAGGAAGATAATAAATGCAGATTTGTATGAGTATCAAACCTAAAAGGTTTCAAAAACCTGTTAGGTTTATTTGGGATAGGGCAGTAAGTAACTTTTCGCTGTAAGCTTAAAATCAGAATGATTTATCTTAACGGTACTTTATTTCTTAAATCTTCCTTAATGGTTTAAATTTTTTGATGAATTAAAGCAAACCTAACAGGTTTCAAAAACCTGTTAGGTTTATTTGGGATAGAGCAGTAAGTAACGTTTCGCTGTAAGCTTAAAATCAGAATGATTTATCTTAACGGTACTTTTTTTCTTAAATCTTCCTTAATAGTTTAAATTTTTTGATGAATTAAAGCAAACCTAACAGGTTTCAAAAACCTTTGAGGTTTATTTGGGATCGAGCAGTAAGTAACATTTCGCTGTAAGCTTAAAATCAGAATGATTTATCTTAATTATGCTTTATTTCTTAACCAGTATTTTCTCAGTCGCTTTTTTGCTTAAAATTTCTGTTTTTCCCTCAATCTCTATCGTCATGGATTTATCAAAACTTTCTATTTTTACAATTTTTACCTTGGTGTTGAGCAGCAATTTCCTGTCATTCAGATAGGTAAGGAAAGCATCGTCGGAAAGGGTAACAGAGGCAAAGGTGACAGTCTCTCCCGGTTCACAACTGCTTAATTTTTGCAGATCCTGAGCAATGATATTACCATCTTTATCAGGGATAGGTTCTCCATGAGGATCGAATTTAGGATGATCCAGAATTTCGTCCATTTTATCAAAGAAGATTTGAGAATGCACATGCTCAAGCTGTTCTGCAATCTCATGAACGTTTTCCCAGCCGAAATTCATTTTCTTAACCAGGAACATCTCGGTAAGCCGGTGTTTACGAACGACCAGGGCAGCTTCACGTCTTCCGCTTTCTGTAACGATTAAGGGTTTGTAGGTTTCATAAATGACCCACTTTTTTTCCGCAAATTTCTTCATCATGTTATTGACACTCGGCATTTTTACATTTAAAAATTTGCTGAGCTCATTAATCGTAACCTTTCCTTCATTGTCAACTAAATGAAACAAAGCTTTCAGGTAATTCTCTTCTGTTAGGGTTGTTTTCAAAATGTTAGATGATTTTCAGTACAAATCTAACAAAATAAAATGAAAAGTTGACTCTTGGTATTTTAACTTTTTTTACTTTTACTCTATGAAATTTTCATTCAAAAACGATTATTCTGAAGGCTGTCATCCTAATATTTTACAGGCACTTTCACAGCATAATCTTGTACAGCAGGCTGGCTATGGAGAAGATGAGTATTCATTAAAAGCGAAAGCATTAATTAAAGAAAAAATCAATAACCCGGATTCGGAAGTCTTTTTGGTTTCAGGTGGAACCCAGGCTAACTTAATTGTTATTTCTGCCATTCTAAAACCTTATCAGTGTGTTATTTCTGCTGCTCCCGGGCATATCCTGAATAATGAAACGGGAGCTATTGAAGCTACAGGCCATAAAATATTGAGCATTGAAACGGCAGATGGAAAAATAAAGCCTTCGGATATTGTTCCAATTTTAGAGGGACACAGTAATGTGCCACATCAGGTAATGCCCAAATTGGTTTATATTTCCAATTCTACAGAGCTGGGAACAATCTACCAGGCAAAAGAACTGGAAGAACTCTCCGTATTTTGTAAGGAAAATAAATTATATCTCTTTATGGATGGGGCAAGACTTGGGCATGGGCTGACAGCGGAGATCAGTGATCTGACCCTGGAAAAAGTAGCTGCTCTGACTGATATTTTCTATCTTGGAGGAACTAAAAACGGAGCTTTGATAGGAGAAGCAATCGTAATAAATAATCCTGTGCTACAGGAAGATTTTGCTTTTAATATCAAACAAAAAGGAGCGTTACTGGCAAAAGGAAGACTGTTGGGAATTCAGTTTATGGAACTCATGAAAGACAATCTGTATTTCGATCTGGCACAACATGCCAATCAGCAGGCGATGAAAATTAAAAAGGCTTTGCAGGAAAAAGGAACTGCTTTTCTTTCCGATACCTATACCAACCAGATTTTTCCTATTCTAAGTAATGATCTTATTGAGGTATTGTCTGAAAATTTTGAATTCTATGTCTGGAAAAAAGTAGATGAAAATTTTTCAGCCATTCGTCTTATTACTTCGTGGAGTACAGGAGATGAAGCTGTGAACCGTTTTATTGAAATGATTGAACAGAATTAGCATAAAATGAAAGCTGTCTCAAAAGTGTCATTCTGAACGAAATAAAATGTAGTGAAGAATCTCATGTAGTTGTTTGTCATAGAGATTCTTCCTTCGTCAGAATGACAAAAATCCACTAGTGGACTTTTGAGACAGCTTTTTTGTTTTATAACAAATTATTTTTTCAAAGCTTCACTTACGACCTTACAATCTGCAGGAGTTAGCTTCTGTCCGTCTTTATAGCTGATTTTTTTCTCGTCGGCATATTTGGTTTGTCCGTCTTCTTCCTTATGATCACCAATACCTTCCGTTAAAACATTATCCTTTTGAAGGAAGTAGATGTCTCTTTTGCTCTTTTTACCTTCAGAGCTGAATTCATAAGTTAGTTTCAGGGTATCTCCGGATTTGAAACCCGTTACATCTCCTTTTGAACTGTCTTTTTCGCTGTTTTTATAAGAGAATTTTCCGGTGATTGTTCCTAAATTGTCATCAATAGAAGCAAAAACACTGTCTTTTCCTGTAGCCCCGATATAACAGAACGATTTTGGTCCAAGAGTATCTATTACAGGTTCTTCCACAGCAATGGTATCTGCTTCCACTTTGGGAGCCGGTGCTTCAGTTTTCTTATTACAATTGATTAAAAAAGCTGATACAGCGCCCAATAAGATTAATTTTTTCATATCCTTAATTGTTAAAAATCAAATTTCTATTCTGCTAAAATAATAATAGTATTTGTATATTAAAAATAGGATATGAAGAGATAATGATTTTTTGGTGAAAATTAATATTTCATAAAATGGATTTAAGGAAAAATATCAATTAAAGAAATACATTGAAATTACCAATACTTACGGTACGAATTAACAGGTCGCTCCTCCGGAGCTATAATTTTAAAACCAATACGTTCTATTAACAGTTAGCTCCTATTGGAGTTGAATTGTTCCCATTGGGATATACTATTAATAGAAAAAATGAAGTTTCCGTAATAATAAAGCTCCAGAGGAGCGATCTGTTAATTATACTTTAATCTAATTGGAGAACAATGTTTAAAATATTGCTCATAATGAAATACTATTTTAATGCTATTAAAAATATCTAAAGTTTTTAGGCACGGAAAATGATTTACTTTTTAAAATTGATTGTTAATGAAAAAGATTGCTCAGGTGCTGAGTTTAGGATTATTTATTTTAGGTATATATTTTGTGCCGGGACAGGCTCCTCAGAATTATATTTATACTTCCTCAGGAGATCTGCATAGAATTGAAAAGATGATAACCCGCAAAGATATTGGCGGAGTACAGATTGTTTATAACTGGAAGGCTTTGGAAATATCAAAAGATGTATATGATTTTTCTGTTATTGAGAAAGATCTGAGTTACCTGACGAGCCTCAACAAAAAACTATTTATCCAGCTTCAGGACAGGTTTTTTGAGCCACAGGCAAAATATATTCCTGAGTATGTGTTGAAAGATAAAGAATATACAGGAGGATTGGTTCCTCAGTATGATAATCCGGGCGAAAATAAACCTGTTGGAAATGGTTGGGCTACCCAGCAATGGAATCCGGCGGTCCGAATGAGATTTCAGAAACTGATAGGAGAGCTGGCAAAGCAATTTGATGGAAAAATCCAGGGGATTAATCTTCCGGAAACAGCGATAGATATTGATATGAAAAAAGACACAACAGGCTTTAGCTGCGACCGTTATTTTCAGGCTGAATTGGAAAATTTACAATTTGCAAGATCTGCTTTCCACCAGTCTTACGTATTGCAATATGTCAATTTCTTTCCGTGTGAATGGGAAAATGATCACCAATATATGTCCAGACTCTTCGATTTTGCTTATAAAAATAAGATCGGATTGGGTGGACCTGATATTGTTCCGGATAAAAAAGCACAAATGAAAAATTCTTATCCTTTTTTTAATCAGTACAAAGGAAAGCTTTCTCTGGTTGCCATGGCTGTTCAGGAGCCGACGCTGACTTATAAAAACCCGAAAACGAAGAAACCTTTTACCAAAGAAGAATTTACAGCATATGCTGAAAACTATCTTGGCGTTAATATTATTTTCTGGAGTGTGGAATCTCCCTGGTTGAGAGATCCCAGCTAATAATTGTCCTTTATACTTTTAATAAACCTCTAAAGCCTCTTGCGGCGTAATAAGAATCTGCACCGTTGTGATAAGTAAATACGGTATTGTATCGTCTGTCACAGAAAATAGCGCCTCCAAGTTCACGGATCTGTGGTGGTGTTTTGATCCAGCTTGAAGTCTTCTGGTCAAATTTTCCCAATTCCTGAAGTTGGCGGTATTCTTCCTCTGTCAAAAGTTTAATGCCCATTTCAGAAACGGTATCAATGACATTGCTTTCCGGTTTGTTGGCTTTTCTGGCCTCCCAGGCAGGATAATCATAGCATAAGCTTCGGCGTTTGGGGCTTTCAGGAGAACAGTCAACGAAGGAATATTCGTCTGTTTTTTTATTATAATCTACCACGTCAGGTTCACCTTCTGTAGTTTCCATTTCGTATAAAGACCGGATCTTTTCGGGATGGGCTTCCAGTTTTTGCTGGATTTTTTCCCATTTCAGATCTTTATGACGGTTCATGTTTTTTTCAAAACGGGCTTTTAGTGTTTTCAAAAGCTCGTTGATTTGTTCCTGGGTTAGTTTATTTTTCATGTCAAATTTTGTTTTGTTGTATTGTTGGATATCGCAAAGGCGCAGGTTTTGTTAATAAGGGAGTGTTTAAGACGCAAAGATTTTATCTTCGATAAAATTTTTACTTTTAAGCTTAAAGCGAAGCTCACCGTAATATTCTTAACAACTTAATACAATCTTAATGTTTCAAAAATAAAGGTTTCAAAGACTTTTAATATTAAAATTATTAATCAGTAATCGTGATTTTTCTTTCTGCTGGTCTGAAATACCAGGAAATAAGAACCAGTACTAATAATAATAGTGCCGGAAAAGTTCGTCCTGCTGTGTCACCAACGATAAGATGGGAAATTACAGCGCCTGACATGACAAAGAAAAAGCCTGCATAAGCCCATTCTTTTAAAAGCAGACCCTTAGGAATTAAGATGGCAATAATGCCCAGAATTTTCCAGACTCCGATGATGGTCATCAGATAAGAAGGGTAGCCGAGATTGGTAAAATTGGCCAGTTCATCTTTGTTTTTCATCAGTTGGACAATGGCTGTTGAAACCATTCCCAAAGCCATCCAAAGGGTGAATAACCAATAGATGATTTTTGTTCTTTTTTGTGATGGTTGTGGTGTGTTCATGATTGTTTTTTTTATGTCATTAGTCGTTTAATCCTATTCCTTCCATGATTTGTGGAATGCATTTTTCAATGCGCGCTTCACGGGTTTTGGACTGTTTGGCAGAAGAAAAGTGGAGTAGATAAGCTCTTTGTCTTCCGGGAGTTAATGCTTTAAAAGCGTCTTGTAATGCAGGATCTTGATTCAGCTTCTCCTGAAACTCTTCAGCCATTTCAAACTCCTTTGTTTTCTTCATTTCCACTTTAGCACCCGATTCTTCTATTTCAACAGCTTGAAACATATAAGAACGAAGAACTTCTTCCAGATCATTAATCTGCGCTACTTCGGTAAAACGAATCTGCCTTGCAGCCTGTACATTTTTAGACTGCTGAATAAGGATATTGTCAGGATCTTTCATCAAAGCTCCTTTAAAGAAGAGAAGCGCACAATATTCTTTAAAACCATGGATCAGGAAAATATTTTTCCCTTCATAAGTATAACAGGGGCAGCCCCATTTTAAATCTTCTACAAGATCAGTACTAAGGGCAATAGCTCTTAACTTTTCAAATTCTTCCTGCCATTGTCCGGCATTTTCGAAGAAAAAATTAACTTTTGGATTCATTGTGTGGTATGTTTGAGGGTTATTTTAGGTCAGAGGGTTTGAGGGTATTAGAGTGGGAGAGTTTCGGGTTTCGGGATGCGAGATTCGGGGTGTTTAGGTTAGAGGGTTTGAGGGTATTAGAGTGGGAGAGTTTTGGGTTTCGGGATGCGAGTTATTCAGGGTAGTTTATAAACCTCGCACCCCGCACCTCGAAACCCGTATCCCGTATTTTTGATTTAATATTTCCTATAACCTATTATCTGCTACCTGCTACCTAATATCTCCTGCAGACGATTATGCGCCATATTGATACCCTGTGCAAAAGGCATTTTCAGGTGCTGATCTCTGAAGTCTACAGATTTATAAATGGTTTGGATCGTGATTTTGCTGGTGGTATCCGTTAATTTTTCAAATTCTAAAAATTCCATCTGAGCCGGAAAAGGAGTGTTTTCCATCTGGAAAGTTCTTATAATTTTCTCATTCTGAACAATGTCATGAATCGTTCCATTGGCACTGAAAACCACATCGCCCTGAGGGTTTGAGGTTTCAAAGCGGTAACATCCATGTTGTTTGTTTTCGAATTGGGTCACTTTCGTTCCCATCCATTGTTCAAACAGTTCAGCTTCTGTATACGCTTTGAAAAGAAGTTCTACAGGAAGGTCAAATTCTCTGATGATGAAGAGTTCCTGTTTTCCGTCTTCTGCCTGGATTTTTGTTTTAAGTTCCATATTTTGGGTTTTTCTTGAGTTTGAGGGTAGTAGAGTATTAGAGTTTGAGGGTTCGGGATGCGAGATCCGGATTATTTTGTGTTAAAGTAGGAGAGTTCAAGGTTTAAGGCTTAAAGTTTAATGTTGTTATCCTTTCACTGCTCATTGACGATTCACTTGCAAAGCAAAATTCACTATTGATATTGATGTTCACAATTTAAACTTTGACATCCATTGTCTCTCATCTATTCGTCTTTCATCTTTTATCTCATATTATTTCTTACTCATGTTTTGGAAGGCCTTCATCACACTTTCCAGCTTGTTGAATTTCTCGTCCCACATGTTGCGGAAGGGTTCTATAAAATCGGCTATTTCTTTCATTTTATTGGGATTTAGGTGATAGATAATTTCTCTGCCGTTTTGTTCAGATCGAAGCAGTTCACATTCTGTAAGGATCTGGAGATGCTTTGAAACAGTGGGTCTTGCCGTAGCAAAATTGGAGGCAATGGCTCCTGCTGTCATCGACTGTGTCGCTACCAATATCAAAATAGATCGTCTTGTAGGATCTGCTATCGCCTGAAATACATCTCTTCTTAAATTCATCGTGTAGTTATTTGACTACAAATATATGTGTAGTTATTTAGCTACGCAAATATTTTGTAATAAATTTTGATTATAATGAAAAAAGCTCAACAATATAAGGGAATACATTGTTGAGCTTTGAATTTTTATAGGAGAACACGAAAGTATGCTTAAGATCTTACTTCCAGATCTTCAACGATATTTATTGCTTCCTGCAGATAGAGGTCTTTTTGCAGATTTTTAATCCATACCTCCGATTTATTTTTGAATGCTGCATCATTTTTCTCTCTTTCAATATCCTTTGGATACATGGTAAATGTAAGACCGCTTTCTAATGTTTTTAATCCTTTGAATTTATCATCCTGAGCTTTTCTCTGCTTCATCAGGTCGCTGTATTTTTGAATGCTCAAAGGCACCGTTTTTTCCTTACCTAGATTTTCTCTCCATTGGGCGTATTCAAGTAAGAGTTTATAATTATCGTTTTTAGCAATTCTCTCTGCACTTACTTTCTGTACAGCCTGAATATTGAAAAAGTTTTGTCTGTTGAAGCTTGTTCCCGGTATTTTATCCCAGGCTAATGCATAGTCATCATATTTTTCACCAATGTCTGCGTAAGAAAAGATATCTTTCATCTGAATATCTGAGCTTACTCCTTTTCTCTGGGTAGACTCTCCGGTGATTCTGTAATATTTCTGAATGGTTAGTTTTATGGAACCAAAATCTTCCTCAGTACTTAAGAACCTGTTCAAATCTACAAATACCTGTACCGTTCCTTTTCCATACGAAACAGGAGAGCCCATGATAACTGCTCTTCCGTAATCCTGCATCACACCGGCTAAAATTTCCGCAGCAGAAGCAGACAATTCATTCTGCAGAATCACCAGCGGACCGTTCCAGATGGGAGCTTCATTTTTATTTTTTAAAGTGGTAATCTTTCCATTTCCGTCTTTCACCTGCACATAAGGGCCTGCCTCCATGAAAAGCCCCATAATATCACCAACTTCCGTTAAAGAACCTCCAGAGTTGCCTCTAAGATCCAACACAATTCCCTGGATATTTTGTTCTTTAAGTTTGATGATTTCTTTTTTAATATCATCAGAAGCATTTCTACCGTCTTTATCTTCAAAATCTGCATTGAACTTAGGTAAATTAATAAGTCCGTATTTTTTATCGGATGCGTTGATAATAATACTTTTAGCAAAGGTATCTTCAATCGATATTTCTTCACGGATGATGGTGACATCCTGAATCGTTCCGTCTTTTTTCTGTACGGTTAAAGTGATTGGTGTTCCTTTTTCTCCTCTGATTAATTTGATGGCTTCGCTGGAAAGCATATCCACAACGTTTACAGGATCAGTATCCGGAGTAGATTTTATTTTTAAGATCTTATCACCTTCAGTCAGCTGCTTGGTCTTCCATGCCGGAGCTCCAATGGATAATGTACCGATATAGAGGTTTCCTTTCTTCTCCTGGATCACTGCGCCTATCCCGATGATTTTTCCTTTGAAGTCCATATCAAAATCTTTCTTTCCCTGCGGCGAATAATAATTGGTATGCGGATCAAAAATATGAGTATAAGCATTGATGTATACGGTAAACCAATCCATTTTTTGTCTTTTCCTGAATCTGATAAATTTTTCTTCCAGAAGATCTTTCACATTTTCTGTCGCTTTTTTTATCTTTTCATCCTGGCTCAGCACTTCAGGCTTACTGGTGTTTTCTTTATTGTTAGAATCTTCCTTCTTCTTTTCTTCGCTTTTCCTGTTCATGGATTCTATTTCCTGCAGAATATTGTATTTCACATATTTCCTCCATTCATTGTACTGCTGCTGCTTGTTGGCAGGTGCATTTTTCAGTTTAGGCTCCAAAGTCAGTATTTCATCCTCTTCCAGATTAATGGGTTTACTGAAGATATCCTTCGTCATTTTATCAATTTCATCAATCCTTTGATACAATTTATCGACTGTCAGTTTATAAAAAGTCAAATCTCCGGTGTTCAGATAATCGTCCAGTTTGGTTTCATATTTACGAAACTCATCCATGTCAGATTGCAGGAAATAGGTTTTTGTAGGATCTATTGATTCAAAATACTGCTTATACACTTCTTTTGAATACGCATCATTAATAGGTTTGGGGCTGTAATGCAGATAAGACAAAATATTCTTTGTATTGACCATGATGATCTGCATCTTTTCTTCTTCATTGAGAGGAGGGCGGAAACCGAACACGAAAAATGTAAGCGGAAGAAGAAGTAATAAACGAACGGTTCTAAAATTTTTCAACATATCTCTGATTGTGCTTTTAATTGAAAACTATGCTTGTTTTATTGCTATTAATTGATGTATTTTCAATTTAATGATTGAAAATAGTATCAAATAAGAGTTTTCAATATGCTTTTATAAAATCATGTGAATGTATGAAAAATATTGATAATAAGGAGTTGGGGAGTGGGATTTTAAGATAAGTTTAAGGTTTGATGAGTTAAGAGGTCATCAACGTCATTATAGATAGTTTTGTAAGATGTGCTATTGCCTTAAATATATCTCTTTTTAAATTCATTAAGTAGTCTTTGACTACAAAAAAATATATTGTTTACCTACGCAAGTATTTTACGTTGAATTATTTATTTTTCAAATGTCTTTAAATATTCTCTTAATATTCTTAATTACTTATCTATTCTTAATGGTTCAAATTCTTTATTCTAATTTTTGTGTTTTTAACGCAAAGTTTTCAAATAAAGGATTTTATATTTTAAGGAGGCTAAGGATGGGCAAGTGAACTTGCCTGATAAAGCGGATGATAGTTTCTCGCAGATTTTGGAGATTACGCAGATGTTTTTAGAATTATAATCTGCGATATCTGCTTGATCTGCGGGAGATTATTTTTTTGAACCATTAAGGAGGACTTAAGGCTTTAATTCAAATAAATTTGAATGAAGGGTTGTATTTCAAGAATGTCTTTAAATATTCTCTTAATATTCTTAATTACTTATCTATTCTTAATGGTTCAAATTTTTTATTTTATTTTTTGTGTTTTTAACGCAAAGTTTTCACATGAAGGTTTTTTATATTTTAAGGAGGCAAAGGATGGGCAAGTGAACTTGCCTGATGAAGCGGATGATAGTTTTCTCGCTGATTTTTTTAGAGTTATAATCTGCGATATCTGCTTGATCTGCGGGAGATTTTATTATTATTGAATTAAACGCAAAGTTTTCAATTGAAGGATTTATACTTTAAGGTGGCTAAGGATGGTCAAGTGAACTTGCCTGATAAAGCGGATGATAGTTTCTCGCAGATTTTGGAGATTACGCAGATCTTTTTTAGAATTATAATCTGTGAGATCTGTTTGATCTGCGGGAGATTACTTTTTTTTAAAACCATTAAGGAAGACTTAAGGCTTTAAGTAAAGTTAAGATTCAAATAAATATGAATGAAGGGTTGTGCTTCAAGCATGTCTTTAGATATTCTCTTAATATTCTTAATTACTTATCTATTCTTAATGGTTTAAGAATTTATCAATGGCTAGTTTTTTATGATATTTTATTTATTTTACAAAAATACCGATATATTTTCCATTATATTCTACAACAGAAGTGTTAATGTTTTTTTTGATACAAAAATCCTGATAAGCAGAATTGTCACCAATATCATCACTAATAAAGACGGCACCAGGCTTCAGTCTTTTATAAATCTGATGGTAAGCCCACATTCTTCCGTGGTAACTTTTATCAGAATCATAGTGGAAAACATCAAAAGAGGAAACCTTTTTAAAAATTTTAGGTAATGATTCTCTGTCTGCAAAACGGAATAGCTGCCAATACTTTTTAAGGTTTTCAGGAACAACATATCCTACATACTGATCACCATCCTGAGCAAGATAAGGCATATCTGAGCTATAGAGTGTACCATTTCTTTGTTGAAGCGAAAGTAATATGGCCAAAGAAGACCATCCATAAGCCACACCTGTTTCCAGAACGTTTTGTGCTTTGGTAAATTCGCAGGCGTAATAAATGAGCTCCAGAGCGCCAGGTCCACCCATTGTAATAGGACATTCTTTTTCTTTTAAGCTGGCCTTTTCCAGGATATCAGCATAGGTAGATCTGAAATGATCTGTATTCATCGAAAAAAGTCTGGAAACGGCTTCTTCTTGGGAAACTGCTATAGAGGCAGCCCAGGCATTTGTTTTTGCTTTTCCTTTGAACGGACTTCTTCTGCTTACCGTATTTTTAATGATTTTTCTGCCCAGTTCAGGATAAAGAGCAGGTCTTTTAAGATAAGCTACAAATGTTTTGAGAACTGTTGACATTTCATTGATTGTATTAAAGTTACAAGACAAATGTATCCTATTCAAAACCATATTGCATTGAGGCAATATTAATTTTAAGACTAAATCTGTTTACGATTTTTTAATACACAGATTCCGGTAATCAATCAGTGAAATATCTTACTTTGATGTAAGGATTATGTTTTAAAGCATTGATTTGCTTTGTTTTAAAGCTAATGATAGTTAGTGAACCTGCCGGGAGAGTCGCTTGCAGATTTTGATGATTAAGCAGATGTTTATACGATAACTTGGGGGATCTGTTTGATTTGCAGAAGAAAATATTGTTGATTTTCGCCCGTTTAAAGGAGAAAACGTTTCTTTATATTGGAGGAAGAGTTTTTGTTTTTTGCTTTACAAAAATGTCTGTCCAAAAATATATGGAGTACAGTCATAAAAACGGTAATTCTATTCTGCTTTTTCACTGGGGTAGGTACTTTGTCTTTTTTGTTAACACACTAAAAAGTGTGTTGTTTGATGGTTGCAAATGTATAAAATAATTGTATAAACGGAAAGAAAAATGAGATGAAATTATCCTGCTCATTTTTAGTGTTCTATGGCTGTGGAAAGCTATACTCAGGAAATTGCCTTATCTTTGAGGTTTCTATGCCTTCCGGTATTAATCAATAGTATTCGAAAAATGAAATTTTTATTAGACCTTTTATTCCGTGTTGTTCAACTTTTTACAGAACCTTATTTCTTAGTATTTCTTGCAGTAGTTATCATTGCTCTGCTCAAAAGAAAAAACAAACGCAAAAATCTGAGATTAGGGATTGGCTTTTTTGCCGTGTTAATAATCATTTTTATAGGAAATGGCTTTCTGGGAAAACTGACTTCCAGGTATCTTCAGAAAAATTATGTGAGTACAATGTTGAGTAAAAATAAAGCTCCTCAAAATCCCGTTATTGTTGTATTGGGTGGTGGCGTTGTAGATTTTGAACACACAGAAAAGCTGCATACCATGTCTTATTCCAGAATGGTAACGGCTTATCAGCTGTATCATGACTATAAGACCAATAATCTGCCTTGTAAAATCCTGATTTCCGGAAAAGGTAGAGGCCACAAAAGTGAAGCAGAATTATTCAGTGAAAATTTTAAAAAGATGGGAGTATCAGATGCTGATATCATTAAAGAAGATAAAAGCATGAATACCTATGAAAATGCAAAATACTCCAGCAAGATCTTACAGCAGATGGCTCCGTCTGATGTATACCTGGTTACTTCCGGTTTTCATATGAAAAGGTCTATGGCTTTGTTTCAGACATTTGGATTAAACCCAGTTCCACAAGCTTCAGATATTATAGATACCGAAATTACTGTATTTCCTAACAGTTATAATGCAGCATTTACTTTTGTGATGCTCAAAGAAGTGCTGGGAATATGGCAGGTGCAGCTGTATAATAGCCTTGGGTTGAATGGATAGTTATTTAAAACTAAGATATAAAAACCGGACACTTAAGTTAGTTTAAGTGTCCGGTTTTGGTTTAAAAAGCTTTGATTTTTATTTTGTTTTCTTAATAGAAATTACCGTCTGCAAAACCACAGAAGCAATAATAAACACCAATCCTATATAAAACGAAAGATTGACTTCTTTACTTTCTCCGAAAAATAAGAACGCCATAATAATAGCATACACGGGCTCCAGATTGTATGTTAAGTTGACGGTAAATGCCGGAATTTTCTTCAAAACCTCTGCGAACATCACATATAAGCCAACGGTACAAAAAAGTGATAAAACGCCCAAATAGACCGTGTTTTTTAAGTCAGGAACTATGCTATCTGACTGAAAATAGAGGAGATATACGGGCAAAAAAGCTCCCCAGCATAAAGTACCGGCAATCATCTGATAATAGTTGATGACCTTGGTATCAAAATGACTCACCAGCCGTTTGTTATAAATTGTATACAAAGCCCCGAATGCGGATGAAAAGACACCTAATATAATCCCAAGCTGATAGGAAGTATCAAAATGAAATATTAAGCTGATTCCTACAATGGTCAGCGTACTCAGAAGTAATTCAGAAAGCTTGAATTTCTCTTTATCAAGAACAGGTTTGAATACGGCTGTGAAAAAACTTGTCAGGCAGTAGCATACCACACCAATGGATATATTGGCATATTTTATACTGGCATAAAAAAGAAGCCAGTGTAACGTAAGCAGTAAGCCGGCTTTTGAAATCTGAATTTTTCCCCGGAAAGGAATATCCGTGGGGATTTTCAAGAGCCTTACAATAAAGAACAAAATAATAGAGGAGAAGAGGAGCCTGTACCAGACCAGCAAACCTTCGTTAAGAGTGATCAATTTCCCGAATACACCTGTAAATCCGGCCAGAATGACGGCCAGATGTAATAATAAATATGATTTTTTCATTAGAGAATGAACTGTAAAATTTTGAATTAATATTTTTTTTAGAATGTGAAGCACGACAAACCCGGTCGTTAATACGTTAACGACATGAGTACGCTTCAAATTAAATTGAAAATATTAAGGTGCCGGAGGAGGCAGACAGTTCGAGCGGTTCATATTGATCTGTTGAATGTCAAATATAGGGAAAAATATTTTGAAAGTCTACATAAAAAATACATTGAACTTGTGTCCATCCGGATCTGCAAATACAAAACCGTAGTAGTTTTCTCCAAAATTCTCAGGCACTGAAACAATGGTTCCACCAGCATTTTTTACATCTTCAGCCCATTCATCCACCTGGTTTTTGCTTTCTGCAGAAAGGGTGAATATAATTTCGTTGGAACTTTGCGGATCTCCAAATTTCATGCTTTTAAGGTTGTTTTCTATGACATTTTTTAAGAAAAAGTGAACAATCAATTCATTTCCAGCCAGAAAAAAACTTACCAGCTCATTGGAACTGTGTGGATTATTGGGTCTGAATCCCAGCTCAGTATAGAATTTCTGTGTACGTTCAAGGTCGGTTACGGCCAGATTGGCCCAGATCATTTTAGGTTTCATATTATTTTATTTTTTGGTCAGGATAAAGGTATTCTGTTTTTAGAGAAGAAAAACTGCCATGTGACAAGATTTTGTATTTCCTTTGATTAATTTAACATAATATAAAGGAGCAAATAATGATTAAAGATCGAGAGGCCGCAAGAGACCCTTGTCAAGGTTCTGAACCTTGACAAGGGTTAATTTTCCCTACAAATTTCTTTTAAACCATTGAGCCATAAATATTTTCCTTTGTTAAAAAGTGAATAGTAACCAAAGTGCAATTACTGGGGTTTTGAAGAAACATCTTTTTTCTGACCATGAATTGCCGTACGGTCAATATTTTTTTTAGATTGGATTTTCACGCCCTTTAAAGAAAACTCAACGGATTATGAAGAGCTGGATAGACTTACAGAGGAATATGAAGTAAAAAAAATCGTACAAGGAAAAGAGATGGATTTTATCTGTATATTTTATTCTTATGGATATCCTGATCATTTTTTTGTGTGTGCAACAGATCCTGATCAGAATAATCCGACAGTCTACAGTACACATCATGAAATGTATTTCAGGAAATTGAAAATGAGGAAAAACTAGAAGTGTTTCTGGATCGTTTATGATCCAGGAATATTTCTTAGAAACCGTTACAGAGTTAATTGGCTGGGAAAATTGCAGAATAAGAGATTCTCAGGCGGTTAATGACTCTATTTCCGAATTATAATAAAAGTCCTATAATTTATATTATGTTAAATTGTATATTATTTGAGTTTCAAAAATTCACAGAACATGTTAGATTTCATTATTTTACACTTTTGATTATTACATCAGATTTTCAAGTATAATAAACTCTATCCCACGTTTTAATCTCTTCTGCAATTGCTTTTCCTAAATCCGGAAGTTTGTTAGTGCCACAATTGATCTCTTACTCTTACAGTCTACAAAATAAAATGCCGGATTAAGGAATCTTTACATTAAGCCTTAATCCGACATTTTTGAAAGCTGTTGCAAGCAGCTTTTTTATTTATTTAATTTTTCTAATTTGGGTAATTCTCTTTTATATTTTTCAGCGTCCCAAACTAAATCCCAATTTTTAACATAATCAGAGATTGGACCTAAGCCAACTTCTGTTCTTCTTTTATCTACATTGTCAGGATCAGTTAAAGGTAAAACATAGTAAGTATTATTGCTTTGATTGATTCCTATCTGACTGCCGTAGATTTGTTTTCTGCCTTCCCGGATTTCTATTCTGTCAATTAACAAAGCTAAAGAACCCGGACTTGCATTTCCTTTTGTTACCGCTTCTTTCATCATCGGCAGATATTTTTTCTGCGTTTCAAGATCTGAATGCTGAATGACAAGAAATAATGCGCTATTGGCTTGTGCACCTACTTTGTCTTTACCCACCCAGCCTTTTTCATCTAATATTTTTTTTATTTTTAGTAAGTTAATGGAGTCTTTCTGATTGGTGATTTTCCAAAGTTCATTCATTTCTTTAGAATTTGGACCGAATTTTTTCTGAGTGTCATTCATTTGCATTCTGTATTTTTGGTCTTCCTCAAGAATTGCCAATAATTCAGCCTGCAGGGGTTTGTCATAATTTGCTTCTATGGCCGCTATTTTTTTCTCTAACTTTTCAACGGTTTTCCCCCACTCTTTTTTTGGATGTAAATTTTCGAGATCAGTATCGGATTTTAGGTGCTTCAGATTGGTCCAGCCTTTTTCTATGGATAGGTTCAGCCATTTAAATGCTTGATTTGTATTTCCTGCTAAAGAAGATGAACATGCACCATTATATAAGTGACTTGGATTTTCGCTTTCGATTTTAAAAGCTTTACCATATACATCCGTAGACATTTTATAATCTTTTGCTCTATATAATTGATCGGCTTCAATTATTAATTTTGAGTATTCCTGAGCATTAATGCTTGTGAATAAAAATAATAACAACAAAGCATAAATAGTGTTTCTCATTTTTTCTGTATTTAATTCTTAAATTTTAGATGGTTACGTCTGTTTTCAGGCTCAGTTTAATTGATATAATTTTTACAAAGCCATTTATGCTACGAATATAAAATTTATTTTGATGACTGGATTGTTAAGAGATCATAAAAAAAATTCATCCTAAGTTTTGGATGAATTGATGAATCTTTTTTTAGATAAAATTTTAGTCTGTTTTAAATTGAAACGTGATCTTAAAAAATGCTTTTACATAAATCTCTTACCTGTTAAACGGATATTCATTAATCCAATGAAAACTCCTCTTGTTTAATGGATAATCTTCCTTTTTCTTTCTTATTGCTTTTATCTTTAAAGAATCACGACCCTTATTTCCTGTAAAAATGATACTATCTTTTTGAATATTGTAATGAAGATAAGCATACAGGTCTTGTTGATCCACTTTGCGAAGCATAAGTGTCTTATTTTCAGTGTCTACAATGCTCTTAAACGCTTTAGTACTGTCATTGTTCAATATTACTTTTGTCCGGCTTGGAGAATTTATCAATATTTTTTTCCAGCCAATGGAATCGTTGCATGGTATTTCCTGGTTGTTTATGATAAATTGATCCACAATATACGCGCCCTCCATCGGAGCGGCCGGAGGTGTATAGAATAGTGCTGATGAAGAGCTCAATATGAAAAAAGCTATTACAAGCCATTTGAATCCAATAACTGTAATACTCTTCCACTTTTTGTTGAATGTTCTTCTTTGAAGACGTAATTGCGATGGCTGATGCAAGATAAAAAAACGATATAAAGCCATTGCATCACCGCTTACAATGAAGAGACAAAGTAATACAATATGACTGGAAAATATTTTAACCGGCACATCATAGAAAAAATTCAACAGAGCTACATTGATCATCACTGTCATGGAAAAAAGCGCACCAAAAGTTTTGGTTCTCCTGAAAAGAAGCAAAAGTCCACCCATAACTTCCAACAATCCGGAAACAAATGTATACCCCGTGGAAGCTCCCATCATAGTCCATACCATACCCATTGGTGACATATCTCCAACTTTTTCTTCCAGTCTGCCAATTGAGTTAGGAGGAAACTGTCCATCATGTAGTTTTGCAAAACCGTACGAAAGCATTATCATAGCTACATAATAACGTACTACTACTACTGTAAACCAATGAAGATCTTTAAATGTCCGCTGTTTTTTATCTGCAAGAAGTATAACGAATGCAGCCACTACTGCTAAGCCAATATTGACAAGCACTACCCAATAATCTAATGTAGTATCGCCGCTACCAGTCATTGTAATATATTCTACCTGGGTTTGCTGAAAAATATTTTTACACAACCACAAGACTCCACTCTTATGTATTCCTGCTAAAGGTGAAAACTGAGAAGTGAAGATAAAAAGATACCCATAAGAAATGACAAACAAATGCAGGAAACGTAGTACAGCATTATATTTTCTTTGATTGGGAGAACTAATCGGTTTTGTATCCATATTTACAATATTTATTTAAGATAAGAAAGCCAGCATTTGATCGTATACATTATGGGATCGTTTTTGATATATTTTGGATGAAATTTAAAAGCTCTATTATTTATTCTCTGTATCAAAGCCAAGCTTCTTTCTAAATTCAAGCATTAGTTTGTAACTTTCTTCAATTGGAACTTCCTTCTTTGATATTTTATTAATATCCTTACCTTGTTCCGTCCATAAGTAAGGGAAAAAGCTAAATACCTGGTCGCCTTTAAGTTTTGATACATCTTTTTTCCAATTTTCCCATCTGTATTCTTTATAAAATTCATCCAGATTTTTATTAAAGCAAAAATTCAGAAATTCGGTGTAAGTAAGGTCAAGAGGTTCATATTTCAAATTATCGGGTGCCAAATAATACACTTTTCCTAAATCGTTTCCAAGTCCACCACCATTAAGCATGAAAATACCACCTATTACATCGTCAGCAATTAATAGATATGGAATTGGCTGTCCATAATCCTCAAATGTTTTTCCTCTATTCCATTCCGGCAATGATCTGCTTACCTTATCACTGCCTGAGCCAAGAATTCTTATCCAGCCATTATCAATCAAAAGTCCTCCTGTCATGTATACAATTGAACCCATTGGAGATCTGGTTGTAACTTGGGTTTTATATAAGGCATCTTTTGCTTTGTTGCTATCCACGGGCAATATTTCCACTTTATTTTTTGCGGTGTCTATCCATTCTTTTACAAGAATCCAACCTGGATCTTTATCGTTTATTAATTCATCAATAGAGCGCATTTTTGTTTGTCCGTAAGTTGTTAATGAGAATAAGGCTGATATAATAATTGTCAAACATCTTATCATGCTGTATAGTTTTGTAAAATGATAATTGATTGTATACATTTTTCTGTCATTATTTTACCTCAATTTTATGATAAGCAATCCATCGCTTGAGATTCCCCACCATTCTTTTTAAATGATCTTCATTCAGGAAAATATTGGTCCAATATTCAAATCTGTCGCACTGAACACTTATATAATAGTTCATAATGGCCAGACATGCGTAAGGTAAAAACTGTTTCTCTTCATGACTAATTTTAGTGACAGTTTCATAGCCTCTTATGAAATGATCTGCTTTTGCCTCATACTCTTCTTGGTGCAAATGGGTTGTAAATAACTGAAATAGAAAGTAAGAGATATCAAAACATAAATAACCGTTCCCGCAAAAATCAAAGTCAAAGAATGTGATTTCTTCTTCGTTATCAATATGTAAATTATCAAACCAAACGTCTAAATGAACCGTTCCATACCTCATTTTCTGTTGGTCTGCATTTTCCAACTTTAGCGTTAAAAAATCAGAAAGGTTTTCTAAAAATTCAATTTCGGTCGTGTTTTTACTATAGAATTTTTTTGTCTTTGCAACAGGGTTCTTTAGCAGGTTTTGAGCATTGTAAGACATTCTCTTCAGTTCGACATTTTCTGTTGATTGTTGAACTTTAGCTAATGCTTTTCCAATCAGAAAGCTTGTTTCGGGTGAAAATTTTGCTGTCTTTATACCTTTAGCATATGAAAATAAAACACCAAATCTTATTCCTTCCGGAGCTTCAATTTCCTGGATAAACTTGTTTGATTGATCTGCTATGGGAAAAGCAACTTGTCGGTCTGCCACTTTCAGATGAGTAAGAAGTCTTAATTCTTCGTGAATTTCTAATTCAGTTCGCCAGTGATGGGTATACACTCTAAAAACGTATTTGTTTTCGCCATCATGAACGATGTATAAATGATTCATTGCAAGCCGAAAGATGCTGCATTCCGTTTTTTCGGTGAGTCCATATTTTTCTTGAATAAGTTGACCAAGTCTATCAGGTGAAAGCGTGCTGTTGATTGTCGGAAACTTCTCTGTCATTTAATTCTCGTTCGTAGCTGGTTATATAGTTTGTGCAATTTCGTTAACATTTTTCGATTTTACAAGTAAAAAGCTCCAAAGTACAATGACTTTGGAGCTAAATTTAACTAGCTAACCTTTCGGCTGACTTGTTATTGCTTGGTGATTTTATGGAAAAAAGTATCACCTTTAAAGATATAGTCTCCTGAAGGATATTCAGTAAGATCGATGGTATTTTTCCCTTTTCTAAACAATATATTTTTAATGAGGTTACCGTTATTGTCATATAAATAAACATTTTCGTCTACTGAGGATTCCACGTTAATCACTCCTGTCGTTGGATTAGGATACGCAGAAGTTTTCGTTTTTGGGTAAACCTCTCTTGTTGACAGAAAACAGCCGGAAATATAGGAATCTCCAATAATATTAAACCCTTTATTGATCAGTTGGGCTCTTGCCAGCATCGCTTGCGGAGTAGAATAAACCAAACCTGTTGCATCTATAGTTCCGGACGTTATTGTGGAATTCGCCCAGGTAGGATTATTATTCAGAGCGATGAGAAAATTGCTGTAATTCGTACACGATATGCCAACATTTTTTAATCCAAAATAGATTGAATTCCCGCTGAAGTTCTGAAGCTTCATATTCCATGAAGAAATATCCTGGTCAAAATGTGAAGCACCTGCAAACATATTAAATCCGGCGAAATAATCAATCTTACTTACATCCCAGTTTCCAATGGGCTGATTGAATGATACTGCATTTTCAAACATGTGCTCAAAATCTGTCACTTTACCTGTATTCCAGTTATCAAGTGGCTGATTAAATGCTGCTGCGTTATAGAATGTATAGCGGAAATTAGTTGCATTTTCTGTATTCCACGAATTTAACGGCTGGTTGAAAGCTGTGGCATCTGCAAACATGGAGGAGAAATCGGTTCCGGATATTGTACTCCAGGCAGAAATATCCTGATTAAAAGAAGATGCAGAGGAAAACATGCTGCTGAAATTGGTTACTTTTGAGGTATCCCAGTTTCCGATATTCTGATTAAACAGCGTTGCTCCGCTGAACATACCGCTCATGTCCGTAATATGGAATGGATTCCAGTAAGAAAATGAAGTATGGCCTGTTAAAGATGAACAGTTAAGGAACATTTGTGATAAACTGGTTACCTGTGTTAAATCAGGAGTATCTGCAGCTGTTATGTTAAGATTGGGACAGTTGGCGAATGCTCTGTCGAATTGCTGAAGCCATGTCGTATTTCCCCACTGGCTGAGTTCTATGAGTTCCTGATTTCCACCCGGAGGCATGATTTCGGTATTGGCCCTGAACCCATAAAATGATCCGTTACCGCTGAATACTTTTAATTCGTAAGTGGCCTGCAGAGGATCCGGATGGAATGATGGCCCAAAATAGATGAGTAGAGGTTCATTGCTGCTAGAGGTTACATAATCAAACATCCCGTTATGCTCAGGATATCCTACTTCTTCCCAGTGAATGGTGTAATCGGTTCCTGTGCCGCCGAACCTTATTGAATGATCGATAATGCCGTTTGCATTGGGTTTCCAGATGGTCGTAAATTCATTCTGCGCATAGGAAATGCAAAATAAAAGGAGAAAAATGATTATTAGTTGTTTTTTACACATAATTTAAAAGGTATTTTAAGGTTAAAATTGGGTTGGCTAAGACAATTAATTTCCCGGGATTCTTTATCTTATCTCTAATGCAAAGGTACTGGCGCACAGCGACAAAACTCGTCGTATTAAAATTTTTTTCCTTCTTTTTCCTTCTTTTTTTTTAATTTTTTCTGATTGATTTTTATATGAATACACCGGATAAAAGCGAACAGAAATAGTTTGCATTCGACGGCTGATTTTGTATAAATAATCCCTCAAAAAAAATCTGCAGCTATTAAGTAATAATAACTGCAGACATGTGATTGATTTATATTGTTTTTTCCACGCCGGCGAAAATACTAATGCCGGAAAGCGAGTGATAAATTGTAACCGAGGATTCTATAGGATATTAATTTCATATCGAATTGATCCCTTTATTTTTCATTATTTTTCAGACATTTTAAGTTGATCAGCTTCTTCTCTCCATTTTTTTGCCTGAACGTCATCTCCAACTTTTTGATACAAACGGGCCAGAGTATCGACATTATAATAGTTTTTATTTTTCCTTACAGATTCTTGTGCCCATAAAATCGCTTTTTCCAAAGAAGATTTTGTATTTACATTTTCAGAAAAATACCATGCTGCTCTGGTAAGGTCTTCATCGCTGGCTGTAGAATATTCTTTATAAGCTTCAAGCATTAATGCTTCGAAAGTCGCAATATCTTTTTGTGACAGAGCGTTATAAGCCTTACATTTCAATAATTCCTTTTGCGCTTCTTCTTTACTTAAAAACTTGCTGGCTTCAGCCAGATAGCTATCATCAGTAAATTTATTTGGATCATGTTGAAAACGATAGAAAAGAGTGTTTGTTTTAATTTTTTTATCTATAGCATTATACTCTTCTTCCGAAATAGCTTTTAGGATAATTGATTTTTTTTCCTGGAAAAAATTATACAGTTGAGATGCTGTACCAATGATATTTGATGTTAATAATTTAACATCAGCTTTATCTATCTGATTTTTAGAACTGAAATACCTTTCAAAAACCTTAAATGCAAAATCTTGATCCGACCTAACAGTTAAATTTATCAGATTTTTCAAAAAGTCCGGGTTATTTTCTCCTTTCTCAAATTTCTCTTTGAGTGTCGAAATATTTTTATTAGGATCCTGTGCATTCTTTCCGACTTGAATAAAACCATTTTCATCGTGTGAGCCTGAATCTCTGAATATTTCTTTACCTGTACTATCAATAAACAGGTATGTTGGATAAGAATCGATCTTATATTTTTTTTTCAGTTGAATTCCCTCTCCTTTTTCCATATCAATTTTTACATTAATAAAATTATCATTATAATAATTTCCTACATTGGAAGATGGAAAAACATTTTTTGCCATTAATTTACATGGTGCACACCATGAAGTGTAGGCATCAATAAAGATAAGTTTATTTTCTTTCTTAGCTTTAGCTTTAGCCAAAGAAAGGCTGGTTTCTTCAAATTTAATTCCCTGAGCATAAAAACATGCTCCAAAAATGATTAACGATAAGATGATTAACTTTTTCATACTTTTTTTATTTAGAATTTTTATTTTTTTTGTAATAATTCACTCCGCATTCCAGGAATTTTTTGAAATCCTCTTTAGACATATATCCTGAAACAGGAGCGTTGATGACTTTTCCGTCCGGAGTGATTAAAGCATAGTGAGGTTGAGAGTTATTATTGAAGTTCACCTGCTGGAATAAACTCCATCTGTCTCCAATTGTATTTACTTTTTTGATTTGTCCGTCTCCAAGGTCGATTTTGGTTTTCTGATCCTCAGGAAGTTCTTCTTTGTCGTCTACATAGAGAGAAGCCAGTACTACATCGTTCTGAAGAATCGATAAGATATCCGGATCGCTCCATACAAATTCCTCCATTTTTCTACAGTTTTCACACCCGTAACCTGTGAAGTCGACCAGGATGGGTTTGTCTTCTTTTTTGGCCCGTTCCACTGCTTTGAAGTAGTCGTGTTCCGGATGCATTCCTAAAATCCCGTCTTTTTCATTATGGAAATAGCTTACGTTCATTGGAGGTAAAATTCCACTTAATAACTGAAGTTTTGGACGGTCTGATGGGATTAACCCTTGAACCAGATAGATCACAAAACCAATTCCCAATACCCCTAATATTTTTCTGGTGACAGAGGTTTTAGGCTTTTCATCATCATGAGGGAATCTGATCAATCCTAATAAATAGATGGCTAATCCTAAGGCGATAATAATCCAGATCGCAATGAAAAGTTCTCTTTTTAAGAAGAATGTTTTGGATACAAGATCTGCTTTAGACAAGAATTTCAATGCTAATGCCAGTTCTACGAATCCTAAAACAACTTTTACCGTATTCATCCATCCTCCGGATTTCGGAAGACTTTGTAATGCCTGCGGGAATAATGCCAGCAATCCAAAAATAATTGCCCATGCCAGCCCGAATCCTGCCAACGCAAAAGTCAACAGCATCGGAACGTTGGATGAACCTGTTACTGCGCTTCCCAGTAAACTTCCTAAAATAGGTCCTGTACATGAGAAAGAAACAATTACCAGGGTCAATGCCATAAAGAAAATACCGATAATTCCTCCTGCCTCTTCTGCTTTGGAAGATTTGTTGGCAATAGAACTTGGTAAAGTAATATCATAATACCCGAAGAAACTTCCGGCAAAGAAGATGAATATGATAAAGAACGCAATATTCAGCCATACACTGGTCGAAATCTCGTTGAAGATATTTCCGGCGATTCCATCAATAATATGGAAAGGAATACTTAGTAAAACGAAGATAAGAAGAATGAAAAACCCATAAATAAGAGCATCCCTTTTCCCTTTTGCTTTGTCCTTACTTCCTTTTGTAAAGAATGAAACGGTAAGTGGAATCATCGGGAAAACGCATGGCGTAAGCAAAGCAATTAATCCTCCGATAAATCCTAAGAATAGATACGTCCAGTAATTTTCATCCACCTTGGTAGAGGCGGTACCACAATCCGTCAATGGTTTTTTGAAATTAATACTTTCAATTTTCAGCTGCTTGGGATCCAGTTTTGAAGTTTCTGTGATCGTAGCTTCTGTTTTTGCAGGATTTTCAGTTACCGTCTCCGTTATTTTTACAGAGTCTTTTGCAGGACCTGCAGTTTCCTCGGTCGTAGCCTCTTCCGTTACTCCTTTTGGCGTAACTTTTTGATTGAATTCTAAAGTATTGGGAGCGAGACAAACTCTGTCGTCACAGGTCTGATACGTAATCTCAGAAGTGACATCTGCGGGTTTTGTCGGATCTTTTAATTTAAATTTCTGCTTAAATCCTGCAGAATTGGAGTAGAAAACAATTGTTCCTCCAAACGCTTCAGAAAATTCTTCATGCTTTTTACCTACTTCGGTAAATTTTCCGATCAACTCGATATTCTTTCCTGTTACTTTATACTCGGTCGGAATTCCGGTATCTTCCGGTAGATCTTTAGAGTAAATGTGCCATCCGCTTTCCATAGTAGCATTCAATACCGCTTCGTATTGATTATTCCCCAGGTCGTTGATGGTGAATTTAAACTTTACAGGATTTTTTATCTG
>NZ_QDFZ01000024.1 GCF_003347605.1 Chryseobacterium sp. KLBC 52
CGGACTCGAACCGATGACCTTCGGGTTATGAGCCCGACGAGCTACCTACTGCTCCATCCCGCGATATTGGATTGCAAAGGTACGAATATTTTTTACAAATCCTAATTTTTCTTTTAAATAAAGGACTTTTATGAAAACTATTTTATTATTTGTATCTTTGTTTTATGGCAAAAATATTAAAAATTTATCCGGACAACCCACAGGAAAATCTTGTGAATGAGGTTATTAAAACTTTAAACAACGGCGGGCTGATTATCTATCCTTCTGATACGATTTATGCTTTAGGCTGTAATATTTTTGATATAAAAGCCATGGAAAAGCTGGCTCAGCTCAAAAAAATGAAGCTTGAGAAGTCAAAATTCTCAATTATCTGTAATGATCTCAGCCATCTTTCAGACTTTACAAGACCTATCGATACCTCCGTTTTCAGATTTCTGAAAAGTCATCTTCCCGGACCGTTTACTTTCATTCTCGAAGCCAATAAAAGTTTACCTTTAGCTTATAAAGGGCATAAAACTATTGGTATCCGTGTTCCTGACCATCCAATTCCACAACTTATTGTTGAAAAACTGGGTCACCCGATTGCATCTACTTCTATTAAAGATGATGATGAAATTATCGAATATTCTACCGATCCTGAACTTATTGCAGAAAAATATGATCACCTGGTAGATATTGTGATTGATTCAGGATATGGGGATAATGTGGCTTCCACCATTGTAGACCTTACTTCAGGAGAACCGGAGATTATCCGCCAGGGAAAAGGAATCGTTTAATTCAAAGTTTAAAGTTCAAGGTTTAGGTATTGGATTATGAGTCTTACCGGGAAATATGCTGTAGGAATTTTACTCACTTTTGTTATTTTAGCTGCAGCGATGCTGTACTCTTTTCCTGCTGTTACCGCATTAACAGGAGTAAAAGGAATCACAGTAACCAATTTTTTCCTCAGTAGAATTATACTATGGATCATTCTTATCATTGTATTTCTATACAGTTTCTGTATTGAGAAAAGCGTTTTTTTCTTAAAAGAAGAGAAAAAATATTCAGCTGCATTTTATATCAAAGCTGTACTGAGCTTATATTTTATCTGTTTGATTGGCGGAGGGATTCTGAATGCTGTCATCCTGTTTTTTATAGAGGAAAAAATAAGCACTAAACTTCTCAACCTTGTCCCCATTTTTAGAAATAACTATTTTTTAGTTATTTTTACATGCCTTACAGCTGCTATTGTAGAGGAATTCCTGATGCGGGGCTATGTACAGTCCAGGCTTGAAAAAATCTACAACAACCCCACCGTTGCAATTGTTATTTCATCGGTCTTATTTGGAATTTTGCATAGTACTTACGGTACCATAAGCCAGGTTCTCGGACCTTTCTTTATCGGAATCGTATTTGCTGTATTTTATAAACGTTATTCAAATATTAAAGTTCTGATCATCTGTCATTTTATGATTGATTTTATTGCCATGATGATGATGAATTTTATTGATATTAAACACTTATCTGTATTTTAACATTATGAAAATTATAACATCTCCTGCCAAATTAATGAACGTGGAAAATTCAACAGATCTGTTGAAATCTTCTACTCCAAGATTCATTGAAGAAGCAGCATTGATACAATCTTATTTAAAAGAAAAATCGCCAAAATATCTTTCCGAGCTGATGGAAATATCCCCTAAGCTTGCTGATGAAAACTGGGAAAGAAATCAAAAATGGAAATCCAAACCTACAGCGAAAGAATCTGCTCCCGCAATGTTTGCCTTTACAGGAGAGGTTTACAGAGGACTGGATGCCAAAACACTGGATAAAAATGCTGTAGATTACCTGCAGAAAAACTACAGAATGCTTTCAGGACTTTACGGTTTACTGAAACCCTCTGATAAAGTGATGCTTTACAGGCTGGAAATGGGTCGTCCTTTTGAATTTGAGCAATACAAAAACCTGTATGAATTCTGGAGAGAAAAGATTACGGAGCAATTGAATTCTGAGATGAAAAAAGGAGAAATCCTGCTTCACCTTGCCAGCAATGAGTATGGGAAAGTAATTGACAGAAAGAAACTGAACCATACCGTAATTGATTTTGATTTCTATGAATTAAAAGACGGAAAACTGAAGACTATTGTTGTGTATACCAAACATGCCAGAGGCCTTGTGGTGAGATTCTGTGCAGAAACCAACGCTAAAACCCTGGAGGATGTAAAAGCATTCAACTATGAAGGATACAGAATTGATGAAGAGAAGTCTACGGATACAAAACTGGTTTTTACAAGATAAATGACAATTTCAGCATTTAAAAAATATTTCAGGACAGAGCTTTCCGACCTTTATACAGAGTCGGAAAGTATGTTTTTATCGTCTTTATTCATTCAGCAGATCGTAGGTTTTGATCCGTTTCAGCAGAGAAGGTTCTCTGAGCAGGAACTTCTGATTGATGATGAAGAAAAACTTGATCATCTTGTTTCGGAACTTAAAACCGGACGGCCTTATCAGCAGATATTGGGTGAAACAGAATTTTACGGAATGAAATTCTTTGTGGATGAAAATGTTCTGATTCCCCGCCCAGAAACGGAAGAACTGCTGGAGATGGCCATCAGGGAGATTAAAGATTCAAAGTTTAATGTTCAAGGTTTAAAGATTTTGGATATAGGAACCGGAAGCGGGATTATTCCTCTGGTTTTAAAGAAACATTTCCCGGAAGCGGAAGTTTCATCCATTGATTTTTCCGAAAAAGCTTTGAAAACAGCCAAAAAAAATGCAGAATATCATCAATTGAAGATCCAATTCATCCATGCTGATTATCTCAATATTGAACTGGCTGAAAACTATGATATCATCATTTCAAATCCGCCTTACATAGGAATTGAAGAAGAGATTGAAATTGCAGATTCCGTGAAAGAATTTGAACCTAAAATGGCTCTCTTCTCTCCTACTTCAGATGCCTTAATCTTTTACAGAAAAATTGCGGAAGATGCCAAAAAGAATCTGAAAGAAGGAGGACTGCTGTTTTTAGAAATCAATCAGAAACTGGGTCCTGAAACGCTGGAATTATATCTGGATTTTTCTAACGCTCAATTATTAAAGGATTTATCTGAAAACGATAGATTCATTTATGGAAAGAAATAAATAATTACCCATACCATGTTCATCAAATCACACGAAATCAACACTATAAAAATTGCAGAAATTATTTCTGAAGACATCATTATCCGGTCTGCACAGGACGGACTGGATCTTATGGGGAATATCTATTATGAAGGGTTTGATAAAGTTATTCTTCATGAAAAAAACATCACCTCTGAATTCTTTGATTTAAAAACAAAAATGGCCGGAGAGATTCTTCAAAAGTTCTCAAACTATCGTATAGGATTAGCTATTGTAGGTGATTTCAGTAAATATGAAAGTAAGAGCATGAAGGATTTTATTTTTGAAAGCAATAAAACAAAACATGTCAATTTTGTAGGCACTCTGAATGATGCATTGAATAATTTTTCAAAATAGTCTCTTTTTCAACCCTTTATATTAAAAAGAATAATATTTTCTTTTATTTTAAAATTTCTACACGTCAACAGCATCTTTTTTTTAAGATTTCTTAATAGAATGGAAAGATTTGCATAATAAAAACAATCTTACTGATTTATAAATTATGTAAAAATTTAAACCAAAATATGTTAATTATTAACAAAAGTTTAGAATTAATTCTATAAACACAAACACCTGAATATTTCTTTGTATATTTGCAAAAAACACGAGGGAATATGAATCTTACTTATTTAAGAGCTTATACGGCTACATAATCAATTTATTTTTTCGACCGACTGCCCAGGTAGGCATAAGATATTTCTTTATAAATATCCTGGCTGTATCTGTTGATGAGCTTTTGAACAAAAGGTCTCATTGGGCTATTATTTGAACACAACAATTCATTGTTTTAATGAATTTGTCAGTGGTAACTATTGCCTTTGTAGAATTAAGCCTGCAACCATTCTTTTCTAAAAAAACATACACACAGATAAAAAATTATTAAGACATCATGATTAAAAAATTATTTCTACCAATCGTTTTAGCTAGCTCGTTTACTTTCGCTCAAGTTGGGATTAACATATCCACACCTGATCAAAGTGCGATTCTGGATGTTTACAGCCCCAATAAAGGAATGCTTATACCCAGGTTGACCACAGCCAAAAGAGATGCAATTGCGAATCCGGCCAACTCACTTCTGATCTATGATACCGACAAAAAATGTCTGAGTCAGAATATCGGAACTCCTACCAAACCTGATTGGCTTTGTATTAGCAATAATGCAGTAAAAATGTTTTATATGCCTAGTGTTTCTTTTGACACTTCCACCACAGCCACTGGACGAACCAAAGATTTATATACTTTGTATAAAACCCAATTTGGCTCTCCAAAAGCAAAGAGTACCAGTGCTCCCGCTTCAATTCCTTTTTTCCCGTCCAGTAAAGATCTTTACTATTATGTAACGGATGCTGATCCTAATGTATTCAGTAATATTTCTATTTCTGATGACGGGGTAATGACTTATGATGTAAAAGCTGCAGCAACGGACTGTTCTTTTATCAATATTGTTTTCGTTGTTAAATAATTGAGTGATGATAAAAAGCAGCTCAATTTTACGATATAAAAGATTACTGTTTGCATTTCCCTTGTTTATTTTTTCTCAAAGCATTCATGCACAGAACGAACAGGGAACCGGATATCCGTATTTTGTAAACTTTACTCAGGGATTGCAGCCCCAGGAAGCTTATAAGGTAGCTACCAGCGGTGTTCAGAACGATGCAACCTTTACCACAGATGGACTAAGGCTGACCCGAAGTGTCAATAATATTTCAGGAGGAGTAATACTTGCCGATAAAATTTTCAAAAGTGACCAGGGAATCAAGTTCGAGTTTGAATTCGCGATTTATGGTGGAAATACTAACGGAGGAGACGGAATTTCTATATTCCTGGTTGATGGATCTATCCCTAAAAACCAGCTTAATCTCGGATATTTTGGTGGAGGATTAGGATATAGCTTTGTACGCGGAGGAGAATCTACGGAAGGACTGAGAGGAGCCTATCTGGGAATAGGTCTGGATGAATTCGGAAATTTTAAAACAAGTTTTAACCAGGGTGAAAGGGTTAGAAATGGGATATTTGGAGTAGGCCTAGCCGATGGGCGAAGCAATGTTTCTTTAAGAGGAAAGCGTGGAAACCAATATCTGTCTTCAGCTGAGCCTGCAGGATATAATGGCTATCCATTGCTTTACAGCATAGCGACCAATGCATCACCTTCCAGCAGTAACAGATCTGCTTATCTGGATGCGGCAACAGGAAAGTATATTGGCATTAAAAATACGACTCTTCAGCAATTCAGCATTGAAAGTGGCGGAACAACAATTCCTCAAAATGAAAATGATGCAAGGTTCCGTAAAGCATACATTACATTAGTTCCCAATCCTGCCGGCGGTTACAATATAACCCTGGAAATACAGCACGGAACGGTAAAAGAAAAAGTGATTGATAATTATTACTATCCTACTTCTCTGAAATATACAGAGACTACCATCTCCAACAGTACGGTAAGAACTCTGGATACATCAGCACCTTCTACTTTCAGAATTGGATTTGCCGCTTCTACCGGAGCTGCCAAAAATATCCATTTATTGAAAAACTTAGGGGTTACAAGACCTTATGCTGCTGAAGTAACGGATGATTTGTTTGCAGGCTGCCCGGGGATAAAGTCAATCTACTACCCTTTGCTTAATGATGCGGCTTATTCGTCAGCAAGTGGACAAAACCCGCCAACACTTTCGTATAACAACCTTGATTTTAATTCGTTCCGTTTTCTGGATAACAACGGAGCTGTGATTCCGAATATCACAGGAGGTGTTTATACCAACAGCCAGGGAACATGGACCTATTTTCCCGCTACCGGGGCGCTTTCTTTCAAACCTGCAATGGGATTCACAGGAGTAGCCCAGGTTCAGTATGATATTAAAGGAGGCGGAAGCAATGGTACTGAAGCGCCTTACAACAAGGAAGAATACAGATCATTGCCGGCATTGGTACAGGTTAATATTTCAAGTACTAATAACTGTAGCAAAACCTGCGTTATTTCCAATAAAAATGTAACTCAGAAAATCACAAGATAATTTGATAAAACCAGCTTTTAGGAGCTGGTTTTTTTATTCCCAACAGGATTTTCAATAAAATACTGAACAGCCTCTTCGATCGCTTTATCAATCGGCTGGTATTGAGCTCCCAACTCCTCTATTGATTTCTGATGAGAATAATAATTATTAATCTGAAGGGCTTTCATATTGGCAGAACTCAGATCCGTTTTAATTTTTAATTTTCTTAAACCATCACCTATTAATCCAAGGAAACTCAAAAGTTTGTTGGGAATAGGGATCATAATTGGGTTTTGCCTGGTAATCCGGTTTACTTTCTTAAAAAACTCTATGTAGCTTAAGTTTTCATTCGCTAGAAGATATTTTTCTCCATTCTTTCCTTTTTCAACAACCTTTGCTATTCCTTTGGCTGCATCTTCCACATGTACAAAATTCTTCCCTCCTTTCGGATAGAAAACCAGTTTCTTTTTCCAGGCCCAGAAGATGATTTTTCCGGAACTTGGCTTGCTGTCATATGCTCCGATCATAAAGGTGGGATTAACAATGATAACGTCCGTATTCTTACCGTTTTTTAAAAGATAGTCTTCAGCGGCCAGCTTACTTTGCGCATAGAATGAATGGGTGAAAGGATAAAGCTGTGGTGCTTTTTCACTTCCCCAAAAGGCTGTAGTTCCAAATCCTAAGGTATTGGCTGTACTTACAAATAAAAACTTCTTTACACCCATCAATTCTGCCTGGGTAAACAGATTCACAACTACTTCGTAATTCACTTTTCTGTATTCATCATAACGGATGAGATTCTGGCGTGTTTCCGCAGCAATATGAATGATACAGTCAATATTGATAAGATGTACTGAGATATCGGATGAAAGGTCTGCTTCCACAAGCTTCAGATTTTTGTTTTCTTCGCCCAGCCAGCTGCTTTTCTGGCGCACCAGAGCAATAACAGAATAATCATTTTGTAATAATTTAAGGATAACATTAGTTCCCAGAAGCCCTGTTGCTCCGGTTACACACACTTTTTTCATGCTTCGATTTCTCTTTTTATAGCCTGGGTCATTAAGGGCAGTTTAATCCATATGGGTACAATTTTCATCACCAGCCAGCTGATTGGGTTCACCATAATAACGGAATCTTTTTTAAACAATTGCCGGATGCAGTAGGAAGCCACTTTGTCAGGATTTAAAAGGGTTAATCTTCCCATAAAACCTTGTTTTTCTATTCTTTCACAAACATCCTTATTGGTTTTCATGGCTCCCGGATTCACAACACTTACAAAAACATTGGTATCTTTCAGTTCTTCATACAGTCCTCTTGAAAATGAATGAATAAAGCTTTTAGAAGCTGGATATACCGTTTTAAAACCGATGGGTGAAAAGGCTGCCATACTTGAAACATTCAGGATATAGGCTTTGGGTTGTTTCAAAAGGTTGGGAAGCAACTGATGGGTAATCAGTGAAGTGGCTGCGACATTCACCTGTAAAATGGTGTTGATATAATCCGAAGAAGCTTCCGTAAATTTCTTTGTTCCGCCAAGTCCTGCATTATTAATCAGAATATGAATATTAAAAGAACTGTTGAGCCATTCTGTAAGTTTCATTACATTTTCATGCACTGAAAGATCTGTTTCGTAGTAATGAACTTTTACTTCATACACCCTTTTGAGATATTCAGAAAATTCTTTGAGATTCTGGTCAGGAAGGCTTATAAGGATGACATTGATTTTTTGTTTCGCCAGATGTTCAGCGAATGATTTTCCGAGTCCCTGACTGGCTCCCGTGACAACAGCATATGATTCTTGGGTATCCATAAGTTTACATTTTAGGGTACAAAACTATGGTGAAAGGTAAGCTTAAATGTTCCGGATTATCTGACCGAACCGATTTTAACTCACAAAATCAAAAACAATCAAGCAACTACAAATCAATCGATTAGAAACATAAAAAAGTAAAAGTTTATAAACCGGAACTTATTTTTTGAACTCAGAAGGAGTTTGTCCGGTCACTTTTTTAAAGGTTGTATTAAAAGAAGTTTTAGAATTGAACCCTGATTCGTAAGCAATCCCCAAAATTGATAATTTGCTGTTGGGTTCTTTCAGAAGTCTTTTGGCGTAGTTTACTCTGTATTCATTCACATATTGGAAGAAATTTTTTCCAAAGCCTGTATTAATGACGTAAGACAAATGATGGGTAGAAACGGACAGCATTTCGGCAAGTTTGATAAGGTTAAGTTCGCTGTCAAGATAAGGCTTTTGAAGTTCCATAATCCCTTCCAGTGATGTTTTAATCTTTGCTAATTCTTCATCAGAGATCAGTTTTCTTTTAACTTCTTCCGGATCGGAATCTTCATCCATAGAGATCAGTTCCTGTCTCTGCTTTTCTTCTAAAGGATAAATCTCCTTCTGTTTCATAGAATAATATCCTACCCAGTAAATAACGGATAAAAAGACGGCATTGATAAAGAAATTCAGTGATTTCGGATCATAGAACAGATTATAAATCACGTAGATGATATTCACAATAAGGAGCACCAGAATAATATATTCCAGCCAGTTCAGATTGATTCCTTCGGTATTGGAAGAAAATTGCTGAATCTTTTTCTGATGTTTCCTGATGGTAATATAGGAAAGTGCCGTATAGAAGAGAGCCTGAATCAGGATCAGAATAATACTGATATATTCAAATGGTTTTGCATATCCTAATTTGGTCAATACAAGACAAACCAGAAAAGCTACAGGAAGGATTAAAAACTTAACATCTGTAGGTTTAAAAGTAAAGGAAGGATTGGTGTAAAAAAGTACACTAAAGTAAAAAACGATAGGGGTAAAAAACTGAATAAATCTTACCCAAAACAGGGAATGAAATTCCACTATTGAACCGGTGATGAGAAACAGCACTTCATCCAGCCAAAAGGTAGACCACAGAAAGAGAAATATTCCGAACCAGAAATTGGCTTTATGATTTACCCGTAAAGGATTGGCCAGCTTCAGCAGAGAAAGTAAAACCAATGAACCATAGATAAGTATCACGATGAAACTGTTTAACTCTGATGTGTTCATTGGTTTTGATATTTTGATTAAAAAATAGTCTTTTATCCTATTCGCTTCCTTACAAAAATTTCATATCCTAAATAAATTAACGGAAGTGACATGATTCCTAAGAAAAGAATATTGCTCATGGCAAGCTGCGGATGCATTACAATAGAGTAAACCAATCCGAAAAATGCTCCTCCAAGGTGAGCAGCATGCCCCAGATTATCCCATTGCTTAGGATTCAGCATCATATATACTGAGTACCCAAAATACAGTGTTCCAAATAACCATCCTGGTAAGAAGTTGACACTGATTTCATTCGGAGCCATGGCTATGGAAGCAAAAATGATTCCCGAAACCGCACCTGACGCACCAATTGCCGAATACCAAGGTTGGTTTTTATAAATCTGTAAACTGAATAAATTCCCCAGAATCATTGATCCAAAATATAGAATCAGAAATCCTATTTCTCCAAAGAAACTAATAACTACTCCCTGGAAAAAATACAGGGAAAGCATATTAAAAAATAAGTGCATAAAGTCTGCATGCAAAAACGCAGAACTAATGAGTCTTACATATTCTTTACGATTCGCGATCGCTCCGACATTGAATTTATATTTTTCAAATAATGCTGTATTGTTAAACCCCATGTAACTAAAAATACATGTGGCTGCAATGATAATGATAACAACTATATCCATTGTGTTCTTTTTATGTTATATCTGAACAGACATGTTTAGTTTAGTCTATTCATTTTCATTATTTACGTCATCCCGGAACAAATCCCCAATCATTCCTCCGTCTTCATCCGTTTCGCCTGTTGGTTCCGGATCTTCGTATACTTCAGGTTCTTCTTCTACAGGCTCAGGAATGGTAATATTGATAGCTTTTACTTTGAATTTCGTAAACTGGTTTCCAATAGCTTTTATACCTTTTACTGCTATGAATTCATCAATATTAATAGTTTCCGGATCGCGTTCTTTTCCTTTATCTTTTGCAAAAATAATTTCTGCAGTAACATCGTTGGCAACAATTACATTTTCGATGAATGATTTCGGGTGTTCAGAAGGCATGAAAGTCTGTACATTCACTGTGTTTTCCAGTAAGAATCTCTTAATGAAATAAATATCTTTTTCTCCGTCGTAATAAATACAGGTAATCGGCTGCGCAGGTCTCCATTTCTCCAACACCAGGTATTCATCATCAAAACGGTTACCCAAGTCAAAAGACACCAGTTTTACTTCACCGTTTGTATTGATGGTCAGGATTTTATCATCTCCCTTGAAACTTCCCAGTAATGTACCTCTTACATCAGCATTCAGTCTTCTTACCGTATCATCAAACCAGATTTTTCTAGGAGCGAGCGTAGAAACGCCTTCTTCCTTCATATCTACTTTCTTTACAGCATACTTGGTCACCAGATTTCCTTTGGAATCACGCCCTTTAATGGCAAGATCGGAGAAATTGATCTCCATTTTGTTCTTTCTGATTCTTGGATTTGGCTTTAACAATACAGTAACTGTTTCTGCCTCACCATTAGGATTGGCTGAGAAATATAATGTTTCAGATCCTTTTTTATCTGAAGCTAACGGATAATCTGTATTTCGGGTTACTCCGGTTACAGAGAAACGTTTCATATAGTATGGTCCTTCCCTTCCTTCGCGATAGATCATATTATACACGGTTCTCTTGTCGTTTTTCTTCCAAACGGCAACATGAAGAATATCTTTACCAATGAAAGTTTTTGCTTCCACTTTTACCACCTTCATACTTCCGTCTTTTCTGAATGTGATGATATCATCAATGTCAGAACAGTCGAACAAATACTGGTCTTTCTTCAGAGATGTTCCGATGAAACCTTCTTCGAAATTCGCATAGAATTTTTCATTGGCTACGGCTACTTTTGTTGCATCAATCGTATCAAAGATTCTAAGCTCAGTTTTTCTTTGTTTGTCTTTACCGTATTTTTTCTGAATATTTAAATAGTAATCGATAGCATAAGCAATCAGGTTAGACAGATTGTATTTTACCTGTTCTATTTTACCTTCCAGCGAAGCAATATTTTCTTTAAATTTATCTAAGTCGAATCTTGAAATCCTCTTGATTCTGATCTCTGTCAGTTTTAAGATATCTTCTTCTGTAACGGCTCTTAAAAGATGTTTGGTATGCGGTTTTAATCCTGCATCAATGGTTTTCAATACATCTTCCCAGGTTTTTACTTCTTCAATATCGTGGTAAATTCTGTTCTCTATGAAAATTCTTTCCAGTGAAGAGAAATGCCAGCTTTCCTGAAGCTCATGGAGTTCAATTTCCAATTCTTTCTTCAGTAATGAAACGGTATGATCTGTATTCGTTTTTAAAATATCGGATACCGTAAGAAACATTGGCTTATCACCTACAATCACACAGGCATTCGGAGAAATGGTCACCTGACAGTCTGTAAATGCATACAGCGCGTCAATGGTCTTATCCGGTGAAACATCATTATGAATATGAATCAGGATTTCTACTTTATCTGAAGTATTGTCCTCAATTTTTTTGATTTTGATCTTTCCTTTCTCATTGGCTTTTAGAATAGAGTCAATAAGATCCGTTGTTGTTTTGGAGTAAGGAAGTTCAGAAATTACTAATGTATGCTTATCCGTTTGGGTAATTTTGGCTCTTGCTCTTACTTTTCCTCCTCTGTGCCCGTCGTTGTATTCGGAAACGTCAAGATAACCGGCTGTTAAAAAGTCCGGATACAGTTCAAATTTCTTACCTTTTAAGTAGGCTACAGATGCGTTAATAAGTTCATTAAAGTTATGAGGAAGGATTTTTGTGGAAAGTCCTACTCCAATACCTTCTACTCCCTGTGCAAGAAGCAAGGGAAATTTTACCGGCAAATCAATAGGTTCATTGTTTCTTCCGTCATAAGACTTTGTCCAGTCTGTAGTTTTAGGATTAAAGACTACTTCAAGGGCAAAAGGGGTCAGTCTTGCTTCAATATATCTCGCAGCAGCTGCAGAGTCACCTGTATAAATATTTCCCCAGTTTCCCTGAGTATCTATTAGCAGCTCTTTCTGCCCGATTTGTACCATGGCATCTGTAATGGAAGCATCACCGTGTGGGTGGTATTTCATGGTATTCCCCACGATATTGGCCACCTTATTATAACGGCCGTCTTCCAGCTCCCTCATGGAATGCATAATTCTTCGTTGAACGGGTTTTAAACCATCATATATTGAAGGGATCGCTCTATCCAGAATTACATAGGAAGCATAATCAAGAAACCAGTCTTTATACAGCCCGGAAACTTTTTTTAAGCTTTCACCCTCATGCGAATATTCTTCTGTCGTCATCTATTTTATCTTTTTTCTCTTTATTAGTTTTCACAACTTTATTCAGAGAGAGTTTTAAATCGTTTATTTCTTTGTTACCCAAATAAGATATCTGGTATTTGAGTATGGTAGATCCATTATTTTTACTGGAAACGGTAATGTATAACCTTTTGAAAAAGAGAATACTGACCACATCATATTTTATCAGTTTATATTTTGGAAATTCGTCGTGAAGAGGTTTGTTTAAAAAGGGAATAATATTCCTGTTTTTAAAATTCAAAGCTTCCCCGTCACTGTCGTATTCAAAAATCTGTCTTCCACTGATATAAAAGATAATCAGCAGCAAAACAGGAACAATAATTAATAAATAACTTTCTTTCCCCATTGCATGAAACCTGTATTCATTAGCAGCGAATACAGTTATACCAAACACTGCTGTCATCAAAAGCAGTGTACTCAGAGAGTTATAAATTGATGTTTTATTACGGTTACTTAGTCTCATTTTATTTTTTTGGCTGTGTAAGTATTATAATTTCCTACTTCATCCAAAATTGTGCTTTTTTTCAGTCTGCAATGGCCCTTACAACCAGTCTTTTAAGTTATACGTTTTTTTTAATTTTCTACTTCATTCAGTATTTCTTTTTTATCAATATCAGTATCATCTTCTACTACCAGGTTTTCTAAGATAAAGGTTTGTCTGTCCGGTGTATTTTTCCCCATGTAGAATTCCAGAAGTTGATCAATCGTCTGGTCTTTTCCCACTACTACAGGTTCTAAACGGATATCTTTACCAATGAAATGCTTAAATTCGTCCGGAGAAATTTCTCCCAATCCTTTAAATCGTGTGATTTCAGGATTTTTCCCCAGTTCGTTTAATGCTTTTATTCTTTCTGTTTCTGTATAGCAATATCTTGTTTCTTTTTTATTCCTTACTCTGAATAACGGAGTCTGAAGGATATACAGATGTCCGTTTTTAATCAGATCCGGGAAGAACTGCAGGAAGAAAGTAATCATCAGCAAGCGGATGTGCATTCCATCCACATCGGCATCAGTAGCAATAATTACCTGATTGTATCTCAGGTCTTCCAGACTTTCTTCAATATTTAAAGCGGCCTGAAGAAGGTTAAATTCTTCGTTTTCATATACCACTTTTTTGGTAAGACCATAACAGTTCAGCGGTTTTCCTTTCAGTGAAAATACAGCCTGAGTTTCTACATCTCTGGATTTTGTGATAGATCCGGATGCAGAATCTCCTTCGGTAATGAAGATCTGCGTATCTCCTTTCCTTTCGGCTTTCTGATCGTTATAATGCTGCCTGCAGTCACGAAGTTTTTTATTGTGAAGAGATACTTTTTTTGCTCTTTCCCTGGCCAGTTTCTGAATTCCTGAAAGCTCTTTTCTTTCTCTTTCGGAAATTAATATTTTTCTTTGAATTGCTTCTGCTATTTCCGGATTTTTGTGCAGGAAATTATCCAGTTTACTCTTCAGGAAATCAATAATGAATGTTCTTACGGTAGGTCCGTTCGGTCCCATGTCATTAGATCCTAATTTTGTTTTGGTCTGAGATTCGAAAACCGGTTCTTCTACATTGATCGAAATGGCTGCAATGATAGACTTTCTGATATCGGAAGCATCAAAACTTTTATTGAAAAATTCACGAATTGTTTTCACATACGCTTCACGGAATGCATTAAGGTGTGTTCCTCCCTGCGTGGTATTCTGTCCGTTCACGAATGAGAAATAGGTTTCTGTCTGTGATTTGTCAGAATGGGTAATGGCTACCTCAATATCATCATCCTTTAAATGGACGATCGGATAAAGGATATCGCTTTCCAGCTCTTCTTCCAACAAATCTTTAAGACCGTTTTCAGAATAATAGGTTTCTCCGTTGAAAAGAATTTTAAGTCCCGGATTCAGGTAAGCATAGTTTCGGAGCATTCTTTCGATATACTCTTTTCTGTACTTGAAGTGCAGGAAGATTTCTCCGTCAGGAATAAAAGAAATTTCAGTACCGTTTCTGTCTGAAGTTTCTTTCTCATCAAAGTTTTCTGTGATCATCCCACGGGAGAATTCAGCAACTTTCATTTTTCCGTCGCGGAAAGAACGAACTCTGAAGTAATCTGAAAGGGCATTTACCGCTTTGGTACCGACCCCGTTCAAACCTACCGATTTTTTAAACGCTTTACTGTCGTACTTACCTCCGGTATTCATTTTTGAGACGGCATCTACAACTTTCCCCAGCGGAATACCACGTCCAAAGTCACGAATGGTAACTTTGCCATCGTCCAGTTTTATTTCAATTCTTTTCCCTGATCTCATCCTGAACTCATCAATAGAGTTATCAAGGATTTCTTTTAACAGGATATAAATACCGTCATCGGCGGAAGAACCGTCACCGAGCTTCCCGATGTACATACCGGGGCGCAAACGGATGTGTTCCTGCCAATCGAGGGTTCTGATATTATCTTCGGAGTAGGTTGGATTTATTTCTTGTGACATATATGATTTCAGCAAACATACAAAAGTACAAAATTGTCCAAAATTATCCGAATTTTTTCATCTTGTTTTTTTTCAATATTGTACTATAAATATTGTATTATTCTTAATCAAATTATATATTTACGAAATTATCATTATCATGTGAAAAATTTATTTAGTTTCCTCACATTATCTATAATTTTATTCTTTTCAACCTGTTTTTATCACAGATCTCAGGGATCATAAATTAAACAACCGGGATATTGAGTTATTATTAAATTTTATCCCTTAAAAACAATGACCATCCTGTGATGAGGATGGTCATTTTATATCAATATTTACACGGTACGCAATTTCTTCTTTTGCAGCTGCCGGATCATATTTTTCAGCATAGCCGGAACAATCAGCTTATGGAAAGGTCGTACAGGTAGAAAATAAAGCACACCCAGCCAGTTATGATACTTTACGGTAGTAGAAATGGTAAGTGAATTTTCATCAGAATGCACCTTACTCTTTTCAACTAAAAGAGATACTCTGAAATCCAGGTGCTTATCATCTTCTCCCAGAACAATTTCGTTGCTGGTTTTATCAAACACCTTAAAAAGCCCCACACGTTCTCCTACTTCACATTTAAAATCCTTTTCCTTTTGCCTTGTTTCAGCTTCAGATCCGGTCTTCAGCCCGAATATTCCCACTGCTTTATTCCTGAAAGCAAACATTTTCTTTCCCCATTTTGGCCCGCTTGTAAAGAATGCTCTTCCTACTTCTGAGATATCAATATTCCGGCCACCATCCGCAAATTCTCCTTCAAAACTATCGATATAATTGAAATCTTTTTTTTCCGGAGATAAAATAGATTTTTCAGGAAATTCTGTCTTCTTAATCTTCATTGTCATTGTTTTTATGGTTGTTGTCTAACAAATGTAAGTATCTTTCCATTAACTTAAAAGAAAAATTTAAACAAATGTTTAAATTTATTTTATACTATGAAACTGACTATTGAGGATTAATTAAAGGGATAAGTCAATAATTATATTCCTGAAGCTATTACATCAGCTTCATAAAATCAACTTGTTGATTCTTTCTTTGCTTCCTGTAATCAAAAGAACAGCAATAATATCTTTGCGTCAAAAAACAGAATACATTTTAAACCGGTAATGTTCCAAACGTGTTGGTAATAAATTAGAGTATTGGTTTTCAATACTCTAATTTTAAAAACATTAGTAAAAATATAAAGTTGAGATAATATTGTGAATAGCCAGAACGGAAGAAAAGAGAAAATAGGCTATCTAAAATATTGAAGATCATACTTGGTGTTTCAGATATGTTGGTAAAAAACAGATCACTTAGGAAATGTACGGATAAGCTACTCCAGATCCTCAGCTGGCAGCGCAGAAGTTCTTGAAGAAAACAATTATTATCCTTTTGGTTTAAAGCATCGGGGCTATAACTTTTTAACTGGAAATCCTGCCTACAATTATCAGTATAACGGGAAAGAACTGCAAAAGGAAACCGGCTGGAGTGACTACGGTGCCAGGATGTATATGTCAGATATTGGAAGATGGGGTGTTATAGACCCATTGGCAGAGACATCAAGAAGATTCTCACCATATACATATGCTTTGAATAACCCAATAAGCTTTATAGACCCGGATGGAAGAAGAGCCATGTCGCCGGCAGAAAAAGATCCCGGCTCTATGGGTTTTGGAAATGGGATGTTATCCTATTATGCCAGTGGCGGAAAAGGAACCCGGGCAAACATCATGGCATTTTCAGGACAGCAAGATTATTCCTTTGGAGGAGTATATAATGATACACATTGGACAGGAGGAGGTGGCTCAATGGATTATTCCTTATTAGATGGAATTCGAAATGAATGGGCTAAAAGAGGAATCTATACAACTATTTCCAAAAACGGCTATATGAGCTGGTGGACAGGAGGTGCTGAAGGGGATGCCAATACAGCTCAGGAAATGGTGGGACATATGATGAAACTAGGAGAGAGTGCATCAAATAATTGGTATAGCCTTGCAGGAAAAGGAAACTGGTTTTTTGGAACTGCAGGAGTTTTGAGTGGAACTGCAGGAGTTATTGACTCTCATAACATGTATTCACAAGGTATAAGGAGAGGAATTGCTGGAAATTATCAGTTAACAGGCAGAAACTTAAGCCAATTTGGTAAGATGCCGATGACTGATGCAACAATACCTGTTTCTAAAATAGCAAGGGTCGCTAAAACAGTAGGTCATGCTTCTTTTGCTTTAGGTTTTACTGTTGATCTTATTGGGGTCACAACTGGGGAAATTTCTCCAGGAAAATTTTTATTAAATACAGGATTTGGTGCCGCAGGTAACTGGGGCGGATCAATTGGAGCTTCTCTTAGTACAGTGTATTTCGGCGTAGATGGTTTTTACCCGGGAGGCTGGCCTGGTATTTTTAATGATGGTAATATTATGCAAACAAAATTAGATGAAGGGTTTAATCAGGCAGGACCTTATAGAATAAATGTTTTTGGAGCTCATGAACCAAAATAAACAAAAATTATGAAGAAAATAAAAAAAGCGTATTATTATATTTTTTATAAAATATATAAATCAATAATATATACTTCTGAAATGGTTGGTGGTGAGTTTTGGACTGATTTTAAAGCCGGGATAGCACTACTGGCTCTTGAGCTTTTGTTTTTAGGATCATTTTTGAATTATTACTCTATCATAATTAATGAAAAACTTGATATATCTATTACAAGCCCTATAATACTAATTCCGCTAATCATATTGTTTGTAATCAATTATTTTAGTTTCATCCATACAGATATGTGGAAAGAATATAACAAACAATTTGATAAGTTACCTGAGGAAAAAAATAGAAAAGGTACTATAGTAGTTTGGATAATAGCTATTTTTATACTAATTAATTTTTTTGGATCAGCTTATTATTTACAAAAATATATTCTTAAAATGTATTAATAAATATAATAGAGTATTGAATTTCAATACTCTATATAATTACGGAAAAAATAAAAAAAGCATATTATTATATCTTTTATAAGATTTATAAATCAATAATATATACTTCTGACAAAGTTGGGGGTGAGTTTTGGAGTGATTTTAAAGCAGGAATAGCATTACTAGCCCTTGAACTTTGGTTTTTTGGAACAATTTTAAACTATTATGCTATTATAACTCATACAAAATTTAGTACTAATACTATATTTATAATTTTATTGATTCCTTTAGTATTTCTTTCTATACTACATTATTTTGCATTTATTCATACAGATATTTGGAAAGAATATAGTAAACAATTTGATAAATTATCTGAAGAAAAGAATAAAAAAGGTACTATAATAGTTTGCATAATAGCTGTTTTTATAGCTAGTAATTTTTTGGGATCTATCTTTCTATTACAAAAGTTTATATTTTGATATATAAAATCACGAATAAAATAGAAAAAATAGGTAATGTTCCAAACATGTTGGTAATAAATTAGAGTATTGGTTTTCAATACTCTAATTTTTGAATACTACTTGAAAATGCCAGTGGCAGCGCAGAAGCTCTTGAAGAAAATAACTACTACCCTTTTGGATTAAAGCATTTAGAATATAATAATGTAGGCGGCAACCCACCTTACAATTACCAGTACAACGGTAAAGAACTACAAAAGGAAACCGGCTGGAATGATTATGGTGCCAGGATGTATATGTCAGATATTGGAAGATGGGGTGTTGTAGATCCGTTGGTAATGTTCCAAATATGTTGGTTTCCAATATTAATGGACTCTGACCAAGATAATTATAAATAAAATAATTTAAAAGCAGGTAATCTATAGGATTGCCTGTTTTATTTTTGCCAATAAAAAGCACTTCAATGATGATTAAAACTTATGAATGTTCCAAATGTGTTGGTGAGAACTCCGGATTTATAAAATATGGGAAAACAAGTCGGGGGAAACAACGATATCAGTGTAAATCCTGTAAAACAATTAACATTCTGAATTATACGTATAACGCTTATGAAAAAAATACCAATCAAAAAATTATTCTCCTGACAAAAGAAGGTTTAGGAATTCGCAGTACTGCAAGAATACTGAAAATTTCTGCAACCACACTACTAAAAAGAATTCTGACCATTGCAAACAAAATTATTCGGCCAACAATAAAATTTTACCAAACCTATGAATTGGATGAGATGAGAATTTTTGTCAGAAAGAAAGCTAATACGATCTGGCTGGTGTATGCCATTAATAAACAAAGTAAAGAGGTCGCCGGATTTTATATTGGAAAAAGAAATAACAAAACATTGAATTCAGTTGTCAAAACTTTAATCAGCGCTAAACCTGAAAAAATCTTCACGGATAAACTAAGAAATTATAAATACCTTATTCCAAAAGAAATCCATAGCATCCAAAAGTATGGAACGAATGGCATAGAGAGAAAAAACCTGAATCTCAGAACTCATTTAAAAAGATTGAATAGAAAAACGATTTGTTTTAGTAAAAATATTTTAGTTTTAACCTCTGTTCTGAAAATATACTTTTGGAGTAAAGCAGAATCTGAATATGATGAAGCTATTTTGTAAAAGCAGCATAATTTTCAAAATACAATTTAAACAAATGTTTAGGTTTATTTTATATTCTGAAACTGGCTGTTTTATTTTACAATTTTCCATCATTCTCAATAAACCTGCAATTTTCTAATTTTTATCTCCCTAAGTTCAGACTGTTTTAATTATTTCCTTAAATTCGATCCACAAAACTGTTTTTATGATACAACTTCCTTTATCAAAACTTTCCAATGTAGGAACTACTATTTTCAGCCAGATGACTCAGCTTGCCAATGAAAATGAAGCCATCAATCTGTCTCAGGGTTTTCCTGATTTTATGCCAGATTCAGAATTATTAAATCATGTAGATCATTTTATTAAAAAAGGCTTTAACCAGTATGCACCTCTTGGCGGAATGATTGGCTTAAAGGAAGAAATTGCACGAAAAATTGAAAACAGCCATCAGGCAGTTTACCATCCGGATTCTGAAATAACAGTTACTGCAGGTGGCACTCAGGCAATTTTCACGGCTATTGCATCATTTATTAAAAAAGATGATGAAGTGATTATTTTTGAACCTGCGTATGATTGCTATGAACCTACTGTAGAGCTTTTCGGAGGTATTGTAAAACGATTTGAAATGAAAGCTCCGGATTATGAAATCAAATGGGCGGAAGTAAAGAATCTTGTCAGTGAAAAAACCAGGATGATCATTCTTAATAATCCTAACAATCCTTCAGGAAAAATCCTGAAAGAAAATGACTTACAAGAACTTATTAACCTGGTAAAAGGTACTTCCATTCTTATTTTGAGTGATGAAGTGTATGAAAATATTGTTTTTGATGGAAAACAGCATTTAAGCATCTGTAAATACCCGGAATTGAAAGAAAGAAGCCTTCTTGTAGCCTCTTTTGGGAAACTTTTCCATGTTACCGGATGGAAAGTAGGCTATTGCGCAGCACCTAAAATCTTAACGGATGAATTCAGAAAGGTTCATCAATTCAATGTATTCTGTGTAAATACTCCTATTCAGCTGGCTCTGGCAGAATATATGAAAAATGAGGAGCATTATACTTATCTGAATCAGTTTTTCCAGGAAAAAAGAGACTTTCTGAGAAAAGGTCTTGCAGGTACTTCGTTTGAGCTTCTGGATTGTGAAGGAACTTATTTTCAGGCAGTGAAATACGATAAGATTTCAGATAAAAATGATTTTGATTTTGCTTCAGAACTTACCATCAATCATAAGGTGGCCAGCGTTCCTTTCTCTTCATTTTATAAAAACAAGCTGAATGAAAATGTGATCAGGTTGTGCTTTGCCAAGAAGCAGGAAACCCTGGAAAAGGCTCTTGAGAATTTATCAAAGATTTAATACTTCCTGATTAAAAACAAAGAGGTAAAGAAATGATATATAAAACTCCGGAAATGTTTCCGGAGTTTTTATTTTCTATTCACAGATGAATTTTAAATTAATGGAGAAAGCAGTCTGGCCAGATGTTCAAAAAAAACTTTGAATTTTGACCTTTTTTTCCATGTATCAAGGAAGATTTCTTCACAATCATTCATATCCTCAATAAAAAGGTTTTTAAGCTTCTGGTTAATTTCAGGATCAAAGATTAATGTATTCACCTCAAAATTAAGTTCCTGACTTCTGACATCCATATTCGCAGTGCCTACAGACGAAAAATGGTCATCAACAATCATTGTTTTGGCATGAATAAATCCTTTTTTGTAAAAGAATACTCTCACTTTGTTTTCCAGAAGTTCTTCATAATAGGAATAGGCCGCGGCATTTACTATCACAGAATCTCCTGATTTTGGTACCATAAGCCTAACATCAAGTCCTGAAAGACCAGCTTGTTTTATGGCATTCAATACCGTTTCAACAGGGATAAAATAAGGCGTCACAATATAGATTCTTTTTTGGGCAGAAAGAATTGCTGAGCTCGTACTCAACATAATGGAAGGTCTGGTATCAGGTCCGCTTGCAGCAACCTGCACGAGAGAACGTCCTGGTTCTGTTTTTTTATAATCGAAATACGATGTTGAGATTTCGGGGAGCTTTTCAGTGGCAAAAACCCAGTTGCTAAAAAACAGAAACTGAAAATAAACTGCAGCTTCTCCTTTAATATAAAGATGAACATCCCTCCAGTACTGTTCTGGATTAGGATTGATGTATTTATCTGAAACATTGATGCCCCCTGTAAAAACCTCAGTACCATCTACAATGATGATCTTCCTGTGATCTCTGTAATTCACTCTGTTGGCAAGAAGTCTGAAAGTAATTTTGTTGACCGGAGATACTTCCACTCCCGCTTCCTGTAACTTTCTCAAAAACTTCCGGCCTAATTTTCCACTTCCCAGATCGTCATAGAGAAAACGTATTTTAACACCTTGCTTTGCTTTTCTCATCAACAGATCAGCAAGCCTGTTCCCGACCTCGTCATTATCATAAATATAATATTCCAGATGGATATGATGAACTGCTTTTTCAAGCACTTCAAAGACTTTTTCAAATTTGGCCTCACCATTGATCAGGACTTCCGTATGATTTCCCTGAGAAATGGGTGCATTTCCGGCACTGTAAAGAAAATTAACAGTGAGCAAAAAATTCTGTAATTCTTCCTGATGAGCATTCAGTGTTTTATGATGCGTTTCTTCAATATATTGATGTACTTTTTGATATATCTGCTCATTCCGTTCTACTTTGAAGGTATAAAATTGATTCTTGCTGAAGTTGACTCCAAAAACAAAATAAATAATGATTCCAACTATCGGAAGAAAAATAATAAGCAGCAGATAAGCCAGTGTTTTGCTTGTATTTCTGGTATCTATAATGATCTTACCCGCAAGGAAGGTAACCCCGAGAAGATAAAGGGCCTCAAGTCCCAACAAAATGTACGGATACTGATCAAAAAATTCTTTAACCATATTGACTGATCTCAGGTTAAAGATAGTGAAAAAGGCCAAAAAGGAAATTAAAAATTTCGCTTTTTGACCCTTTAAAGTTCTATAGGAACATTCCTCCTGAAACTTCAATTCTTTGTCCAGTGATCCATCTTGCATCTTCCGTACACAGGAACGCCACTACTCCACCAATATCATCCGGAAGACCTACTCTTCCGAGTGCTGTAGCACCTGCTACCATGGCATTGATCTCTTCATTATCCCTTACTCTTCCGCCGCCAAAATCTGTTTCAATAGCTCCCGGCGCTACGACATTGGCTTTGATTTTTCTTGAACCTAATTCTTTAGCCATGTATTTCGTCAGCATTTCTACTCCTGCTTTAATCGACCCATAAATAGAAGATCCCGGTGTCGCAAATCTCGCCAACCCTGAAGAGACATTAATAATCCCTCCTCCATCATTGATGAATGGCAGCAATTTTTGAGTCAGGAAAAATACTCCTTTAAAATGAATGTCTACCACATCGTCCAATTGTTCTTCCGTTACTTCTGTAATCGGCGAATATAGGGCTGTTCCTGCATTATTAATCAGGTAGTCAATATGAGTGCTTCCCGTATTTTGCTGCAAGTGATCTGTTACGTTTTTCACAAAAGCATCAAAGCTCTTAATATCTTTTGTGTCAAGCTGAAATGCAACAGCATTCCTTCCCATTGATTTGATCTCATTGACAACAGCTTCTGCTTCTTCTTTATTGCTTCTGTAGGTAATAATAACATCTAATCCCTTTTGAGCAATTTTAAGTGCTGAGTTTTTCCCTAATCCACGGCTTCCTCCGGTTACCAGTGCAATATTTGTTTTTGTGTTCATTGTATTTTGATTATTTTGATGGTACAAAGTTGGGATATTTTCAGACCGAAGGGTTTGCCTGAATCAATCTGAAATTTGCAAAATTCAAATCAGGAACGAAATTCCAATGGGGTAAACGTAGTTTTCCTTTTAAAGAAATTGGAAAAGTGGGCAATCTCCTCAAATCCCAGAGCGTAAGATATTTCTGAAACATTCCATTTCGTCTGTTTTAAAAGTATTTTAGCTTCCTGAATAACCCGGTCGGAAATAAATTCTGTGGTTGTCTTTCCGGTGCTTTCCTTTAATCTTTTGTTTAAGTAATTGACATGAACAGCCAACCTGTCTGCATAATCTTTTGCGGTTTTCAGTTGAAGTCTCTGTTCCCATGATTCAATAGGAAACTGTCTCTCCAGCAGCTCTATAAATAAAGAAACCACTCTCATAGAAGCATCATTGGATGCTGATATTTTGGATACCGGCTGTAATTTCTGCCCATAGTGAATCAGCTCCAACACATAGTTTCTGATCAGATCATATTTAAATACATAATCTGAATCTATTTCTTTTTTGATCTTCTTAAAGAGGCTTTCGATCTCTTCTGCAAGCTCGTCATCAATTTCAAAAACAGGAACTCCACCTGGCTGAAAAATAGGAAGATCTTCCAGATGGTAATAAGATTTATCCTTAATGAAGAAGTCTTCCGTAAATACACAGAAACTTCCGGACTGATCCGGGTCTTCAGGAACCCAGTGATAGGGAACTTTAGGGGTTGCAAACAATAACGCCTTATGTTGTATTGAAATAATTTTGTCTGCGTATTCTGCTCTATTTCTTCCCTTTATAAAGCTTATTTTATAGTATTTCCTTCTGTTATAAGGCATTTCAGAAGTAGTTCTTGCTCTTTCTATCGTTTGGGCAATATCAAAAACATTAAAATGACCAATGTCTTTGTGAAGTCCTTTTGGGAAAATACTTTCAAGATCTTTGCCCAGTTTGGCAGCCATCTCTTTATAAAAATCTTCCAGTGAGGTATGGGCTACTTTTTCCATCGCAGATGATTTGTAAAATTCAAATATACGAACTTATCAATCAACCTTTTTTGAAATGATTACAGATTGCTCACCAGAATTTAAAACTCTTTTAATTTCAAAAAGCACCTATACTAAATTGTTTAAAATTTCAATGTAATAGCTTATTTTATTTAAAATTTATCACAAATATTAAAGATAATGCAGTATAATTTTTCCATTTTTTCTATACATAGTGATATAACTCATTTATTTTTATTATTTTCGTTAAAACTAACCCATTAAAAATCAAACCAATGGAAAACAAAAATTTAAATCACGGAAAAAAACTGAACAAAAAACAATTGAGAGTAATCACTGGAGGAAAAGAAATGTGTCTTCTTCCAGACCTGACTTGTAAGAAATATTCTTTCGCATGTGCAGAATTACAATGCCAGCCTGGTATTGAATTGTAGCCAATAAAAAACTAGACCATAAAAACTTTAACGAATGAGAAATCAACATGTAAATAATGGTAAAAAACTCAATAAAAAAGAGTTGAAAACCATTAAAGGAGGTGTGATGATATGCAGCCATCAAGGTATTTGCGCACAGATTCATCCTTCATGCTATGAACCGGAGTGCCGAACTGGACAGGCACAGTTAAAATGTACAGATATCGTCAATAACTGTGTAGTTTTCTCTCCATCCTGTATCGAGCCAAAATGCCGGTTTGATATTGGTATTCCACTTTAAAAATAAAAATACTGCTCTCTACTTCAGGGAGCAGTAATTTTTAGTACCTGTTCCAACCATCAAAATATAAACAGGCAGCCTACATTATTAATTTTAAGCAAAAAACGCTCCCAAATACATGGAAGCGCTTTTTTAATATAACTAACTTTAATACTTTTCTTATACGTTGAATCTGAAGTGCATGATGTCACCATCCTGTACAATATATTCTTTACCTTCTACAGAAAGTTTTCCTGCTTCTTTTACCTTTACTTCAGAACCGTAATTTACATAATCATTATACTTGATTACTTCAGCACGGATAAATCCTTTTTCAAAGTCTGTGTGGATTACTCCCGCAGCTTGTGGAGCCGTCCATCCCTGTCCGATAGTCCAGGCTCTTACTTCTTTTACTCCGGCTGTGAAATACGTCTGAAGTTTTAAAAGATCATAAGCTTTTCTGATCAAACGGTTTACACCTGGTTCGGTAAGTCCTAGCTCATCAAGGAAAATTTCTCTTTCTTCGAATGTTTCAAGCTCATTGATATCAGCTTCGATCTGTGCTGCCAGTACTACTACTTCAGCACCTTCGCCTTTAGCCATTTCTTCAATCTTGGCAATCCACTCATTCCCGTTTTTGATAGAATTCTCATCTACGTTACAAACGTAAAGAACCGGTTTATTTGTCAACAACTGAACTTCTCCAATAATTGATTTCGTGAAATCATCAGTAGCAAATTCTCTTGCATTTTTACCATCCTCAAGAAATTTCTGCAAATTCTGAAGGGTTTCGTAAGTAAGAATATCTTCTTTCTTCCCAGATTTGATGAATTTTTTAGCTTTTTCAACTGCTTTTCCTACGGTTTCAAGGTCTTTCAGCTGAAGCTCTATATCAATAATTTCTTTATCTCTTAATGGGTCTACTGAACCTTCTACGTGAACGATATTTCCATTATCAAAACATCTTAAAACATGAATAATCGCTTCACACTCACGGATATTAGCCAAGAACTGGTTCCCCAATCCTTCTCCTTTACTAGCACCTTTTACAAGACCTGCAATATCAACAATTTCAACTACAGCGGGTAAAACTCTTTCAGGTTTTACGATTTTCTCCAGTTCAAACAATCTCTGATCCGGTACAGAAACCGTTCCAAGGTTCGGTTCAATAGTACAGAAAGGATAGTTTGCTGATTGAGCTTTTGCATTGCTCAGACAGTTAAAAAGAGTTGATTTACCTACATTCGGTAAGCCTACGATTCCACATTTCATATTGTAAAATTCAAAGTTTAAGGTTTAGGAGCAACTCAAGGAATCTTCAACTTTAAACATTGAACTCAGAACCTTGAATTACGAGTGTGCAAAGATAGTGATTTTTGAGGGAGTTTCATAATAAAAAAATCTGCCAGTATTCTGACAGATTTTCAAATGGTTTGGTTTCACCGGGTGTTTTATGGATTATCTCCAGTAGCACTCTGAGCCAGCGGAACATCATTCGGTGCTTCCTGTAAAGTTTTATCTAAAGTAAATAAAGATTCATCTGTAGCTCTGTCACCACCGGCAATTTTTAATTTATCAATTAAATTCTGAGCCAATGTTTCTTCTTCAATCTGTTCCTGAACAAACCACTGCATGAAATTCCATGTTGCCCAGTCTTTCTCTTCCATAGAAAGGTCTGCAATTCTGTAGATAGCGGTGGTATTATCAACTTCATGCTTAAAAACACCGTCAAAACAAGCAGTAAGGTTTTCCGGATCTGCCGGAGGAGCAGGAATAGCTTCTACCTTTGGCTTTCCGCCTCTGTTCAGAATATATTCCATAAATTTGATTGAGTGATTTCTTTCTTCCTGAGCATGGCGGTAAAGGAAATTGGCAATACCCTGATAGCCTTTATCATCAGCCCAAATTCCGTACGATAAAAAAACGTGTGATGCGTGAATTTCTTTGTTCATCTGGTCACTGAGTGCCTTTTCCATGTTGTCGGAAAGTCTTTTAGTATTCATAATGTTATATTTTGGTGATTATGGGATGAATCATGCAAAAACAGTTCCGATAAGGTTATTATTCTGTATAAAAATTTCAAACCGCCTTTAAAACCCAACTGACATTCAGTGACTTAAATTAATAATTTATAGTTATTCTAAAATAAAACCGGCTCTGTCTGGGAACCGGTTTCTTACATTTATTACTGAAATTGCTTCACATAAAAGTTCACAATGACCTCTTTAGCAGGTTTTACCTTAACTATTTAATTCTTCTTGCTGTATAATCACTCTCATTTCCTAATCTGTCGATGGCTTTGATAGCCACAGCATTCAGTTTTTTGCCGTCCTTAAGTTTAGGAATGTCTTTAGAAAGGGTATCCAGCGTTAAGATTTCTGTTTGCCATACTCCGTTATATTGAGTAAAAAGCACCCATAGAAATACATCTGCAGCATTTTTTGTACTCCAGCTTGTCTGAGCAAAGCTTCCGTTATCAGCAATAAACAAAGTAGGAGTCTGCAAGGGAACAGCTTTAATCCATGGAGATTTCGGCACTAATGCTTTTTCACTGTAAGGTCCGTTTTTCAGAGCGGGAAGCATATTGGCATTTTTGGTCAAGCCGGCAATGCTCCAGTGAATTTCTCCAGCATCATTTTTAAGGATATTTCTGGAAATTGCAATCTGGTTTTTGATTTCAGCCGGACGGTCTGATACTTTTATTTCAACAGTATTCAATCCAGGCCATAAGTGACGGTTCATGGTATTTTCAGACTGCCACCAGCTTAACAGCCCTTCAAAACTCTGCCCTTTGGAATCTATAGGCCAGTACAGCTGTGGTGAGAAATAATCTACCCAGCCTTTATTTAACCACAATTTAGCATCTGCATACAGTTCATCATATTGAGAAGATCCTACAATTCCTGCAGGATATCCGGGTTTCCATATACCGAACGGGCTGATCCCGAATCTTACATTATTTTTTTCTGCGTGAATTTCTTTATAAATACGCTCTACAAATTTATTTACGTTATCTCTTCTCCAATCTGCTCTTGATAAGGTTCCGCCACTGCTTACATAGGCATTCCAGCTTGCATTATCCGGAAAATCCGCACCTTTGTTGTAAGTAGCATAAGGATAGAAATAATCGTCGAAATGTACAGCATCAATATCGTATCTTTTTACAATATCTTTCACCACATTGGACACATGACCTTGTGTTTTCGGATTAGCAGGATCAAACCAGTACATTCCATTCTTTAGCCTTACAACAATATCAGATAATTTATTGACCATTGACAGCTTATTTACCGCACCTCCGTTGGTATGATGAGCACGGTAAGGGTTTAACCAGACATGGAGCTCCAGACCTCTTTTATGAGCTTCTTCAATCCAAAATTGAAGCGGATCATAGTTTGGATATGGTGCAGTTCCTGTTTCTCCGGTCAGAAAGTAAGACCATGGCTCAATATTACTTGTATAAAGAGCATCTGCTGAAGGTCTGATCTGAAAAATAGCAGCATTGAAATTGTTGTCTTTCAGCATATCAAGCATGCTGATTGCTTCTGCTTTCTGCTGATCTACTGTAAGATCATTTCTTGATGGCCAGTTGATATTGGCAACACTGGCAATCCATGCTCCACGGAATTCTCTTTTGATTTCCGGAAGATTGGTTCTGAAATTTTCTTCCGTTGAAGCCGCTGTTCCTGTTGCAGGTTTCGTCGCTACCGGATTTACTTTTGGAGGATTTGTATTGTTGGTTGGTTTTGTCGGATTCTTTGTGGAAGGTGTTTTTACAACATTGTTCTGAACGGAACATGAGGTGGTGTAAGATGCAAAAACGCCCAATAAAACGATAAGTTTTAATTTATTCATTCTCATAGTCACAAAACTACTTTAAATTTATTTTTTATTTCTCAGAGATTATTATGCCAAAATAAGCATTTTAATGGGTTGGCATAGAAAAAAAGCCCCGAAAATCGAGGCTTTATTATATTTTAAGAATTTTAGATTATGCTTTCGCTCCTCTTTCAACTCTTTTTCTCTCTTCTTCAGAAAGGATTTTCTTTCTCATTCTGATGAAGTTTGGAGTTACCTCAATCGCTTCATCACCCTGGATGTATTCCATACATTCTTCCAGAGAGAATAAGATTTTTGGTGCAACACCAGTATCTTTATCTTTTCCTGAAGCTCTCATGTTGTTCAATTGTTTTGCTTCAACAATGTTTACTACTAGGTCACCAGGTTTGTTTTGTTCACCGATGATCATTCCTGTGTAGATTTCCTCACCCGGATCAACGAAGAACTTACCTCTATCCTGTAGTTTAGCAATAGAATATTCTGTAGCAGGACCTGTAGTTTTGCTGATCAAAACACCATTGTTTCTTCCTGGAATTGCACCTTTGAAAGGCTTGTATTCTGTGAAACGGTGTGCCATGATAGCTTCACCAGCAGTAGCTGTCAACATCTGAGAACGTAATCCGATCAAACCTCTTGAAGGAATTTCGAATTCCATATGCTGCATTTCACCTTTAGTTTCCATAATGTGAAGGTCCCCTTTTCTCTGAGTTGCCAAGTCGATAACTCTTGAAGCAAATTCTTCAGGAACGTCAACAACCAAAGATTCATAAGGCTCGCATTTCTCACCGTCAATTTCTCTGAAGATAACCTGAGGCTGACCAATAGTCATTTCGTATCCTTCTCTTCTCATTGTTTCGATCAAAACTGATAAGTGAAGAATACCTCTACCGAATACTAAGAAAGTGTTTGCATCATCAGTTTGCTGAACTCTTAAGGCAAGGTTTTTCTCTAATTCTTTTGTTAATCTTTCTTTCAGGTGGTTAGAAGTAACATATTTACCATCTTTACCAAAGAAAGGTGAGTTGTTGATAGAGAACGTCATGTTCAGCGTAGGCTCATCAATTGCCGTTCTTTCCAATGGCTCAGGGTTTTCAAGATCAACGAAAGAATCACCGATCTGGAAAGCATCAAAACCTACTACAGCACAGATATCTCCAGCTTGTACTTCAGTTACTTTTTTCTTTCCTAATCCTTCGAAAACGTAAAGTTCTTTTACTTTTCCTTTTACAATTTTTCCATCTGCCTGAGCAAGACCGATCCATTGAGATTCTTTGATCTCACCTCTTGTTACTTTCCCTATTGCAATTCTTCCTAAGAAAGAAGAGAAGTCAAGAGAAGTAATCTGCATCTGAAGATTTCCTTCTGTTACTTTCGGTTCAGGAACATATTGTAAAATACCATCTAATAGTGGCAAGATATCTTCAGTTTGCTCTAATGAAGTGTTGAACCATCCTTGTTTTGAAGATCCATAGAATGTAGGGAAATCCAATTGTTCTTCAGTAGCATCAAGGTTGAAGAACAAATCAAATACTTTATCATGAACTTCATCCGGACGGCAGTTTGGTTTATCTACTTTATTGATAACCACTAATGGTCTCAATCCTAATTCCAATGCTTTCTGAAGTACGAATCTTGTTTGTGGCATTGGTCCTTCGAACGCATCCACCAACAAAATAACCCCATCAGCCATTTTTAATACTCTTTCAACTTCTCCACCAAAATCGGCGTGACCAGGAGTATCAATTACGTTAATTTTTGTGTCTTTATAAGTAACAGAAATATTCTTGGATAAGATGGTGATCCCTCTTTCTCTTTCAAGATCGTTGTTATCCATAATTAACTCCCCACTCTCCTGATTTTCTCTGAAAATGTTGGTAGCGTGAATGATCTTGTCAACCAAAGTCGTCTTTCCGTGGTCAACGTGTGCGATAATCGCAATATTTCTAATGTTTTGCATAAAAGATTTTTACGGGTGCAAAAGTAGTGATTTTTAATGAAAAAATATTTAGTTATCCAAATATTTAATAATTTGTTTAAAATACTTATTTACAAGACAATAAAAAAGAGTGTCCGAAAAACACTCTTTAAGTTATTTATACACAAGCTTGTATTTCGCATGGATCTATCACAGGTGGTTCACCGCATATGATGTCAAATTCTGCACAATTGCTGGAGAATCCGGTCGCCCATCCCCATCTTACGGCACATGTATCTGCATCTTTGCATTTTACCATTCCTTTAACAATTCCTCCCTGAACTGATTTCATTTCAATTCTGGAAATTTTTCTAAGATTTCTCATGTTGTTTGTTTATTTGTTATTAGTATCGTAAAAATATAAAAAAAACACAACAACCGACATAATATTAAAACTTTTAACAGTTTTAATATCAATGCCTTATCAATCGATAAAACGCAACCAGGTCTATCAATACAACCAATATAAATTTCATGAGAAAAGATTTTTTGGAAACTTTATGATTGAATAGAACCATTCCGGAAGCCGCTCCTAAAATTCCACCTAAAAGAGAGAATAATAAAAGAGTGTTCTCAGAAATTCTCCATTGATGTTTTTGCGCCTGCCATTTATCAAAACCAAAGACACCAAATGTAATCAGATTGGCTATAAGGAGAAAAGAAATCATTCTAAAATTAATTTGCAGCAAAAGTAAAGCTTAATTTGTACATGGAACAACTTTTAAATTTAGATCCATTTACGATGTTGTTAGTCTTATCAGAATAAGATTTTTTACATTTGTCCTTCTTAAAAATAAATCAATGACGGTACAGGATCTTGCAGGAAGCTATTCAATCGAGGGGAGTAATCAGGAAGAATCTTCCCAACCCTCTTATCATGGAATATTGACCTTAACTATTGATGAAAACAACCGCATTATTGCCCAATGGATAATTGGTGACCATCAGCAAAACGGGACAGGATTTTATAAAGACCATATTTTAGTCATCAACTTCCACTACGAAGGGGAAGATCATAAAATTTATAAAGGAGTGGCTGTATACCGCTGCCTGAGTAAAGACGTACTGGATGGATTCTGGTCTGAGAAGCACGGAAATCCTTTATATCTGGGAAGTGAATATTGTGTAAGAATTCAGAACTCCAAGATTGTCAATTAATTTTCTTTTCCATTTGAGCAAAAAAGATTTTTAAATAAAAAGAGCTGTCTTCGTGAAGACAGCTCTTGTAAGTTTGAAAGTTTAAATAACTTATTTTTTAGCTTTTACATCGATTGCAATCTCGATATCTTTACTGATCATCCATTCTGCCGGATCTGCTTCAGAAGTACCGAATTTAAGTCCCCAATCAGCTCTGTTTACAGTAAATTTAGCCTGAATCGCTGCTGAATTTTCAGCCACCTCTACTTTTGCAGGGAACGTAACATTCATTGTTTTTCCTGATAAAGTAAGGTTTCCGCTTACCGTTTTATTAGCTCCTGCTACAGCATCTTTTGGTGCTTCTTTCAAATCTGTAACACTTGTAATTTTGAAATCTGAAGTAGGGTTTTTCGCTACATCAAAGAAATCAGGATTTTTTAAGTGCGCCTCAAGATCAGCTGGTTTTTTATCTTTTTCTGTTACTGAAGCCGGATCTACTTTGATAGAGTTCATATCAATCACAAAGTTTCCTGCTGCAACTTGTCCTCCATCAACACTGATATCTCCAGACTTCACTGTAAGTGTTCCCCAACGAGGTGCCATTCCTCCTTTGTGGAAAGCTTTCCAGTTTACTACTGAACCTACTGTATCTACTGCCAGTGTTTCTCCTTTGCTCTCTGCTACAGTTTGTTCCTGAGCCGTAGCTGCAGTTTCTGCTGTTTTTCCTTTATCACATGATGCCAAAAGCAATCCTACTCCTACTAATGCAATTACGCTAATTTTTTTCATATTGAACTGTTTTAAAAAAGTTTATTGAAATTTTGTTGTTTTCGGGTACAAAAATAGAAAAACCTGCGTAGCATTATCTTAACATATATCAAGAAATATAAAAATCTCCAAATTATTTACAATCATACATCCATTTGCGATATACATCCCATCTGTATTGAGAATCATAACTGCTTGAGAATTCATTATTCCTTTGCGTCCCGTTTCTGGAACAGTCAACGGAATTATCTTTCTGTGAATCTCCTTTAGCTACCCATCCTGTATCTGCAAAATCTGTATAAGTTCCATCATGATCATTTTTAAAGGTTATAGTTCGCTCATATTCCTGTATCACACAGTTACATTTTTCAGGTTCTTCATAATCAGTATACATACAAGATACTACAGATAAACAGGAGATGAATAGGATAGATATTTTTTTCATATTTAATATCAATAAGTTATTAGGTTTTTAATTCAGCATAGATAGCAAAATAGTACAAAAGAGAAATGAGAACAACTGTATATTTAAATATTAATTCTTATTCAATTAAAATAGAGTTAATTCAAAAACAAAAAGTGAATGGAGAAGAATAATATAATAGTAAAAAATTAAGAGATTAATCCATTCGTCATTTGTTATTTCTCATTCCAAAACCCTATTTTAGCTATCCGAAAACAGAACAATGACGACCGTAGAATTTATACAGAAACATCTCAATATTTCTGAAAAGAGCATCAACAATACTTTACAATTATTATCTGAAGACTGCACCATTCCTTTTATTTCCCGTTACCGAAAAGACAGAACGGGGAACCTTGATGAAACGCAAATCGAGCAGATCTCAAAAATCAGTAAGCAATTTGATGAAATTGTTAAAAGAAAAGAATCTATCTTAAAATCGATAGCAGAACAAAGTGCATTAACTCCCGAACTTCAACAGAGAATAGAAGAGAGCTTTGACATCCAGGAGCTGGAAGACCTTTATCTGCCTTTTAAAAAACGTAAGAAAACCAAAGCTGATACTGCCAAGGAAAAAGGACTGGAACCTTTAGCCAAAATCATTATGAGCCAGAAAAGTAATGACATCCTTTCTCTGGCTTCAAAATACATTAATAATGAAGTTAGTTCAGAAGAAGAAGCCCTGCAGGGAGCGAGGGATATCATGGCAGAATGGATCAATGAAAATATGTATGTCCGTAAGAACCTTCGCAGACTATTTCAACGCAAAGCAGTAGTTAACTCCAAGGTTGTAAAAGCTAAAAAAGACGAAGAAGAAGCCCAGAAATTCTCCCAATATTTTGAATGGGAAGAAAGCCTTAGCAGAACACCTTCTCACAGACTTCTGGCAATGCTGAGAGCGGAAGCAGAAGGTTTTGTAAAAACAAATGTAGGAATAGACAAGGAAGAAGCCATTGATTTTATTGAAAAGGCTATTATCAAATCCAATAATGAGTGTTCTGAACAAATTGCACTGGCCATAAAAGATAGTTATAAAAGACTTCTGGAACCTGCTATTTCCAATGAAGCCTTACAGGAAGCTAAAGAAAAAGCAGACAAAAAAGCCATTGAAATTTTCTCTGAAAACTTAAGCCAGCTCCTTCTTGCCCCACCTTTAGGAGAGAAAAGAATTCTGGCAATAGATCCGGGATACCGAAACGGATGTAAAGTAGTATGCCTGGATGAAAAAGGAGATTTGTTACACAATGAAACCCTCTATCCTCACGCTCCACAGAATGAAAGCGGAATGGCTATGAAAAAAATACGTTCTATGGTAAATGCTTATAATATCGAAGCAATTTCTATTGGTAATGGAACAGCAAGCCGTGAAACAGAATTCTTCATTAAAAAAATTGCTTTTGATAAACCTTTGCAGGTTTTTGTAGTTTCAGAAGCAGGAGCATCCGTTTATTCTGCAAGTAAAATTGCAAGAGATGAATTCCCGTCGTACGATGTAACGGTGCGTGGAGCGGTTTCTATCGGAAGAAGGCTTTCTGATCCATTGGCGGAATTGGTGAAAATTGATGCGAAATCCATTGGGGTTGGACAGTATCAACATGACGTAGACCAAACTCAGCTGAAAAATGAGCTGGATTCCACTGTGATGAGATGTGTAAACTCCGTAGGAATTAATTTAAATACTGCCAGCAAATCACTATTAAGTTATGTTTCCGGAATCGGAGAAAAAATGGCAGAAAACATTGTAAACTACCGTACTGAAAACGGAGCATTTGAAGACAGAAAACAGCTTAAAAAAGTTCCCCGACTTGGAGAAAAAGCTTATCAGCAGGCTGCCGCTTTTGTAAGAATTACCAATGCTAAAAACCCACTGGATAATTCTGCTGTTCATCCGGAAGCGTACGGAATCGTAGAGAAAATGGCAAAAGATCTGGGTATTAAAACCACTGAACTGATTGCCAATAAAGAAAAAATAGCCCTCATAAAACCAGATAACTATAGTACAGGTGAAGTCGGAATCTTAGGAATTAAGGATATTTTAAAAGAACTTGAAAAGCCAGGACTAGATCCAAGAAAAGCAGCAAAAGTATTTGAATTCGATCCAAATGTTAAAAGCATCAAAGATTTAAAGGCAGGTATGATTCTTCCGGGAATCGTAAATAATATTACCGCTTTTGGGTGTTTCGTAGATCTTGGAATCAAAGAAAGCGGATTGGTTCATATTTCCCAGCTGAAAGAAGGATTTGTATCGGACGTCAATGAGGTCGTAAAACTTCATCAGCACGTTCGAGTAAAAGTAACGGAAGTAGATGAGGCAAGAAAAAGAGTACAGCTGAGCATGATTTTGTAATTTTCAATTGTAACTTTATTTAAAAACCACAAATCAGTCATTTTGAATACAAAAAATTTAATTTTCGATCTGGACGGAACATTATGGGATTCCAGAGCAACAATCATCAATATATGGAATGAGGTGTTAGGCAGCCATAAGTTGCTCCAAAAAGAATTAAAACCTGAAGATATGAATCAATACATGGGACTTTTAGCTCATGATATTATAAAAGATATTACTCCCGGCATTTCAGATCTGCAGGCCAGGGAAATCCTTTCTGAAATTGTAGCAGAAGAAAATAAAAGACTTCACTTAAAAGGTGGGGTTTTATATGATGGTGTAGCAGATACTTTAAAAAACCTGTCCCACACTTATTCACTTTTCATAGTCAGCAACTGTCAGGATGGTTATATTGAATCATTTTTAGATTATTATCAATTCAATACTCTGTTTACTGATTTTGAGTCCCATGGTCGGACCCAAAAAAACAAATCTGAAAACATACAACTTCTCATGGAAAGAAATCAGCTATCCACCAAAGACACCGTATACATTGGTGATACACAAACCGATTATGATTCAGCAAGATCCAATGAATTATCATTTATTTTCTGCAAATATGGGTTTGGAAAACTGGCTGAACCTCTGTATGAACCGGCAATTTCTACCTTTTCACAACTGAAAGTTCATATTTAAATTATAACACAAAGGCTTCTTTTCATGGAAGCCTTTTTATTTTCATATAAGCTGCTGTAAGGATACCCGTAGGTACAGTTAAAAGTATTATTTTGAATTTAAATTTTGTAAGAAAAAATATATATCCACGTCGGATGGAATCTGTAATTTTTTTCGTAATCTGTTTTTCTTTGTCTGTACGGATCTGTGCTGCATGAATCCATATTGAGCAATTTCTTTGGAAGAAAAGCCCAGCTGTATCATTGCACAAAAAGAAAGTTCATTGGTGGACAGGTTGGGATTAATCTTCAAAAGCCTTTCAATCAATTCAGGATAAGCACTTTGGTATTCATTAAAAAATAACGGTTCATTTTTCTTGGCTAAAGACATAAGTGTATCATCACTAACAGATATCTTTTTCATTAAAAATTCTGTTTCCACTTCTTTTTCCTCAATAATTTTACGTTTTTTAGCAATTCTTTTATTGTATACATAATACACAACAATAATAATTCCCAGCAAGGCAAAAACGATAGCGTTATACAATAGGGTTGAATTCTTTTTTTCTCTGTCATCTTTCTCTTTCTGCCTGGCCATTTTATCGACAGAACTATTTATGGATTCATCCCATACCTTTTCCAGACTATCATTTAATTGAGCATATCTCTCCAGATAATCTTTTTCTTTTGAGGCATTATGCAAATTTTTATAGGTCTTAGCAATCGTTTGATATAATACAGGGACCTGATAAATTCTCTGGGTTTTTTTGAGTATTTCTACTGATTCGATATAGTAGTATAGTGCCGAGGTATAATCCTTCTTTTCAGATAAAAAATTCCCGTAATAAAAATAAGTAAGAGCCCTTTGAGGATCCAGATAATCTCTTTTCTTTAAAAGTGAAAATGCTCTGTTGAAATACACCTGAGCCGAATCCTCATTTTTATCAAAAAGCATATAATGGTTAGCAATCGTGGAATTGATAACCGGTGTAGGTTTTACATCTAAGGCTTTATGTAGATAAATTAAAGATGAATCAGCCGAATTGGTTTCTCTTAAAAAGTCAGCTCTGTTCGCATATACTACCGATAAAATTTCCCGCTCGTGCTTATTCTTTATTTGCTCTCCATAATAAATTGACCGTGAATTATACTGAATTGCCTTTTTATATAGACCTATTACATAATTAGCCTGACCATACTCCTGATATAATTTTGCATGCAGATAATCATCATCAATTCCTTCAACATTTTCTTCAGCATACTGCAGGTACTGGAACGCTTTGTCATACATTCCGACGGTGGCATAAATATTACCCAGATTAATGTACGAAAGTACCACACCTCTTTTATAATCCTGCTTTTTACTAATATTGCAGAATTTGTTATTAAGATCAATCACTTCTTTCTTTCTACCACTTACTCTTAGATCTTCATTAACTTTCAACAGCATACTATCTATATATTGAGTGGTGTATGTCTGAGAGTAAAATAAACCGGACAATGAAAGATACATCAGGATGCTTAGCAATATTTTTGAAAACTGAGTAAGCTTAAGTGTTTGCATAATAAATTTAATAAGAATGGTTATAAGTTTTTGAAGTGACAAAAACGCCATCAATCATAATTCATTAAAACGGTTTGGCGGGATAAGGTTACTTTTTTACCCCATTACACATTACAATTTCGTTTCCATAAAACTAAACAAAAAAAATATATAATTACAAAATCTTTGCTAATTTTCGTTAAAACAAAAAACATATCATTGTTATAACCATCATATATTGATTAATTAGAATGCTATGAATAATAAAATAAATTAGTTAAAGCCTGATAAAACTTCTTTTTCTCTATCAAAAAAAGTTTTTTATACCCCAAAAAACCTATCAATATGTTAAAAAAGGCCAAATGATGTACCATTGATGTACTATTGATGTATGTAAAATTTTGCTTAAATGAAATATCAAATCTAACTTTATCACAAGAATATTGATTGATACAGTTTGTTTTATAAACCAGAGCAAAAAAAGTTTCTTGCCGCTTAAAACTTTTTATACATGCTACAAAAAATAATTTTTAAAAAAAATTTTAATAAAAAAATCAGTTTTCATTTTTGATTTTAAAGAGATCTATATTACTGATCAAAGTTGCTACTCCCGTTCTTCGGGAGTTTTTTTTGATCATAAGAAAATGATGTATTTATGCTGTATGACCAATTGATTACAGGAAAATAATCATTGCTAAATTTGAACCAGACAAAAATGATGAAGAGATTTTAGTCTTATTTTTCTCTTCTCAGGTAGGAATTAATATTGTATGTCTGTACTATGATAATATCAGCGTCATTCAGGTCTTTTTTGAGATCAACCCAACGAAGGCCTAAGGCTTTATAATTTGTGCGAAAATAAAATTTAATCATATAATACCATTTATCTTGAACTTTAAACAAATACATATTGGCAGTACTATTAAAGCTAAGTTTCAGGAGGAAGCACTGGACATGCAAAGAGCATGCAGCTTTATGAAATGTACCGAATCTGAAATTGAACAAATGTTTCTTGAAAAAGATCTGACAACTGACAAGTTATTAAGATGGAGTAAACTGTTAGAATATGACTTTTTCCGCGCCTACTCACAGCATCTTATACTCTTTTCTCCTCCTAAAAAGGAAATCTCCACCAATGCCTCCCGGAAAAAAGAATCTTCTTTACCCGAATTCAGAAAAAATATCTACACTAAGGAAATTATAGAATTTATCCTGGAACAAATTGAAACAGGAAAAAAAACAAAGCTGGAAATAATAAATGATTATAAGATCCCAAAAACCACGCTGTATAAGTGGATCGCAAAGTATACGGATAAAAATAACTAAGAGAGATCAACTTAATATTTGCATCCTAATTATATCATTTTAATACCCATATACTCTATCATTCATTTAAGTTCATGTAAAAAATTAATACATGAAAAATAGAAACACTAAAAAACAGACTAAAAAATTAGTCTGTTTTTTAGGTAGGAATTGAAATAAATCATTAAACACTACCATCTTTCTACTTTAATCTTCTTAAAGACATTTGGGTAACAGGACCAGATCCTGTAGCACCTGAGCTTAAATATCTGATGGTTACATCCACTGTATTATACATTCTGAAAGAATAGGTATGAGAAGCTAACATAGGAATCGAGGTAATAAGAGTATAGGTTTGCTTTGGTCCACCTCCGGCTGCAGTTGATGATCCTGCCCAATAAACATCATTAACACGCGCCACCCAGCTACCAATTGTATCGTCCCATATGCCTAGCACAGGAATTGAGGGTTGAGCACCATCATTAGTTGTTGACAACTGTGCATTCATCATTATCTGATATACTCCATCAGCAGAAACTCTAAATGAATTAGTGGATGGTGAACCTGTATACAGATTTTCATTATCTACAATTTCATTATTTAAACTACCTATAGCAACCGGAATACCACCATTGGAACCAGCTGTAACCGTAAAATCATTAGTCATTTGTACTATGATTTCCTGGGCGACCAAAAACTTACCGTCTACAGCAATAACAGTTCCTGTAGAACCGGGAACACCGGCAATAGACTCCCATGAAGGAGCAGTACCTGGTCCATTAGACTTAAGTACCTGCCCGGCAATTCCAGCTGAACCAGCAGTAGAAGCCGTTCCTCCCACATTGAGTTCATTTACAACCTGTAAAGAACCGTTAACATGCATGTCTTTCATAGGAGTAGCCGTATTAATTCCCACTTGAGAATGATAGTACAGGGAACAAAAAATGCTTGTGATCAGGAAAACTTTCTTTTTCATCATGAATATTGTATTTTATAAAATTTTATGCAAAACTATAGTATCGTACCATTTTTACAACAAACAACCATCTACATCAAAAATACTTCATTTAAAAAAACAGACTCTAAAAGGCTTTAAACCGTAATATTTTAAATTTTAAAAAGCATGTATGCTTATCTCATTTTGATTTCTCAGTCTATTCATCAGATAAATTTTTAAAGAACAGATACAGATCAACATCTGAAGAAATATTTATTTTTTTTCTCAGTCTGTGCTTTTTATTCTGAACAGAACGGTGTTCCACAAAAGTATATTGTGCAATCTCTTTTGATGAAAACCCCAACCATATCATTGCACAAAAAGTTAAATCAGATTTTGACAAATTAGAGTTGATGGTAAGCAATTCCCTAACAAAGTCCGGATAGACTTCCTGAAATTTATTGAGAAAATTAGGATCATTTTTTTTAGCAAGATCGATTATAAAATCACAAGAGTGATTGAGCTTTTCCTTTAACACATCTGTTTCCAATTCCTTCTGCTTTATAATATTTTTATTCTTTTGATAATGGCTATAAACAAAGAATAAAACTACAATAAGACAAAATACTACAATATTATAGACTAAAAATATAGTCTTCTTTGAAATATTTTCTGATTCTTTTTCTTTTATAATTTCATCAATTGATGTGTTTACACTTTCGTTGGAGACCCGGTTCAAACTATCTTTTAGTTTAGTATACTTTTCAAGATATTCTTTTTCTTCCGCTTCATCATTTAACACCCCGTAAGTACTTGAAATTTTTTTATAAAGCTGAGGAATATTATACACTCTCCCGGTTTTTTCCAGAATGGCAACAGATTTTTTATAATACAGTAACGCTTTTTCATGTTCTTTGTTTTTATTAAGAAAATTACCATAATAGTAATAGGTCTGCCCTCTTTGAATATTCCAGTAATTCATTTTATGCAATAACGTTAAGGCATTATTCAAATAACAGGAAGAAGAATCCGTATTTTTTTCATAGACCATATAATAATCTGCTATTAATGAATTGATTACAGGACTTGATTTTATTTTCAATGCTTTATGCAAATAAATAAGTGACGAGTCATCCTGTTTAATATTATGCAGAAAATCTGCCCTGTTTGCATAAATGCCAGATAATATTTCCTTTTCTTTCTGGCCGGAAATCATCTTAGCATAATAAATAGCCTGAGCATTATATTTCAGCGCTTTTATGTATAAACCAATAACATAATTCACTTGTCCATATTCCTGGTAAAGTTTTGCAGATAAATAAGCATTCTTAATTTTTTTGATTTTTTTCTCAGCTTTCTGTAAATAATAAAAAGAATTTTTATAGTCACCTATGGTTGCATACATATTGGCAATATTGATATAACCTAAAATCTCCCCTTTCAGATAATTCTGATTTTTTGAAATAGTAATATATTTTTGATTTAAAACAATTAACTCATTTTTTTGTCCTCTTATTCTGAGATTTTCTGATTTAGTGATTAATGCATTATCTATTTGTCCTGGAGTATAATTTTGTGAAAATAAGACAGTGAAAACAGACAGACAGGCAAATACCAGCATTAAAAATTGGAATATTCTTTTTATAGTCGCTCTGATCATATTGGATATTCAAATATGGTTTTGTCAATACTATATTGAATTGATACGGAGATATTTCCCCTTATTATTATTTTATTTTATGAAAAATTATTTTTTTTGAATTGGCTTTGGGAATAATAATAAGGGTGTTGGGAATAGTCATAAAACCGTGTGGAGCACCCTCAAGCACTTTATAAGAATACACAATATTCTGTTCATTTTCCTGAAGACTTACAGGGGTGATTTTCACTTCCAGATTGGTTCTGGGATAAATGAGAGCAAGAACATTTTCGTTTGAAAAATCAATAGGGGTTGGTTTTCCATTAGCACCCATTGTTGTTGCAGTTCCAAAAAGCTGATCAAACTCGTCCTGTGAAGTAATTATTTTTTCAGTAAAATCTTTATTATCAAATGTTTTTTTAACAAAATATTTCCTTGCCGGTATATATGGAATATCTTTTTGAGGGTTATTTACAGCACACGAAGAAATCAGTAGAGTACCTAGTAAAATTATAATTATATTTTTCATTGTTTATGTATGTTTAAAAGTCATACTAATGACTTATCAAAACTCCTTAACAATCAATCGGACTGTGCAGTACAAGCAGCAGAACCATCGAAATGAATTCAGAGTTCTAATTTTTCATTAGAAGAGATATTAATAAAGGTAAAACTGGTAGTTTCGAAATTTCCATCACTCAGGCTTGTCTATACTTTAACATCAAGAAAAAGCAACCTGAAGAAGCTACATTCTTGATCTGACCGGAGGAGCAATATCAGCGTTAGTAACAAGAACAAAAGATCCCTGTTCCGCAGAAGCATACTTTTCTGTTTTAAGCCGGGCCTCCGTAATTTCTGATACCATACAAATGTCCGTTATAGCTGGTTGTGTAGGATTTCCTGCTATATCCAGAGTAATTTTAGTGCTGATAGTATTAATCCCGACCTGGGAATAGATCCCGATAGAATATAACACTAACAAGGTTAATACAATTTTTTTTTCCATACTGCTTTTTGTTTCGCCGTAAAAGTATAAAATAAGGCTTGCGATGTATTAAATAATACATACATCACACATACATCAAAATGAAACACACATGGTTTCAAGTAAATACTCCCCACATTAGTTTAAAAAGCAATTACCCTGTATTAATGGTAGATTTTTTAAGTTTTTTACTATTGAAAAAAAAGCTGTATAAATGATGTATCTAAAATTTTGCAGCATATAGAACAGAAAGTATACTTTTACAGGAAAACACAAACATAATATACTTTTTATTAGCTTAAAAAAACAGTTGATATCAAGACCAGATACTAGAGCCATAAGCAGCATTAAAGAATAAAGCTATTGTAAAGTCCGAAAGCAGTTTACTTTATTATTTTCATAAATTGAAAGCATTCTTATGATTGGTTGAGACGCCTCTTTAGTTAGTTTATGAACTCTGGTATTTATTGGTCTTCAGATACAACTCCAAAATGACTATAAATTGATAAAATCAACATCATTACAAATGGATCATTATAAACAATCTCCCTCAATGACGCCTGATTACAAAAAAATTTACAGTGATCTTGTCGATCTGAAATATCCTGAGAAAAAACATGCGTGTGCAAAAATTTTAGCGAAGAAAAATCTGTCGTCGTTCGATGTGATAGAAATTAATAAAATAATATTTAGTTATAGCCAAAACCTTAAGGCTAATCAGTCACACCGCTCTTACAATAAAGAAACGATTTATAAAATTCTTGAATATCAAAAAAAGAATTATCTTAATAATACGCAGCTTGCGCTGCATTTTAAGTTGAGTCGCAATACCGTTGCAAAATGGAAAAGTTTATTCAATATTTAATCAACTCACGTTCTCTATAGATTTATTATGAAATTCATTCCTGATTAAAATAATATACTTTTTATTATCCTATTTAAAATATATAATTCATATTAAGAATACTTAATCTATCCCTTGCTTACCTTGGTTTAGATTCCCGCAACATCTTATGTTGTAGAAAATTCATAATAAAAAATGCCATCATTGGCTAAAACATTAATTATTACATATATGTTATTAGCCAATAACGGCAAAGATGAATATGATATCAGAATATCATATCATTTTTTTATTGCTTCGAATAGAGAAAACTATTTATAATCTTTAGAGCTTCTTCTAGGCTCTTTTACTTCCGGCCATTTTACAGTCTCTCCTTTTTCATCCTGAGGCATTACTCTTTTTTCACGGTTGCTGAATTCAGGATCTTCGGATGCCATATAAGCTAATGCGGCAGTTAAAATCACATTATTTTTAACCTCATCAAAAACGATCTTGTCATAAGTATCTTTCGTTGTATGCCAGGTATATCCAAAATAGCCCCAGTTCAGAGAACCTAAAGAAATTCCCGGTACTCCTGCTGCCACGAACGAAGCGTGATCAGAACCTCCTCCGCCAGGCATTCCCGGAAAGTCAGTTTTAATATGCCCTCGTACTGCTTTTGGAACGCCATCAAGCCATCTTCCTACGTAATCATAAGCCTTTACAAATCCCTGCCCGCTGATATTGACAACGCGCCCTGTTCCGTTATCCTGATTAAAGGCAGCCTGTACACCTTTAATAATCTGAGGATTATCGGCTACAAAACCTCTTGAGCCGTTTAATCCCTGCTCCTCACTTCCCCATAGTCCGATAACGATAGTTCTCTTGTTATTAGGATAATACTTTTTCAGAATTCTCATGGTTTCCAGCATGGTAATTGTTCCGGTCCCATTATCTGTAGCTCCCTGAGCTCCATCCCATGAGTCAAGATGAGCCGAAAGAATCACATATTCATCAGGCTTTTCCTTTCCTTTGATCATTCCGATTGTATTAAAACTTTTGGCTTCAGGAAGCACTTTTGACTGAGCATCAATTTTGATTTTAGGCTGAGTTCCTTTTTCTGCCATTCTGTAAAGCATTCCATAGTCTTCCACATCGATATCGATCATTGGAATTTTGGTTGTTTTCGCTCCAAATATTCTGTTAGCTCCCATAATACCGGTCCAGTTTGAAATGGCAATACCTGCCGCTCCGGCCTTTTCCAACGCTTCCGGAAGCGTGTTATTGTCATATCCGATGTTCTTTATATACGCTGCAAAATCTTTGGTCGCCTGATCTTTTTCAGCTTTCAGCTTCTCATACAATTCAGGAGTGGCAAATTCTTTAATCTGCTCATCAGAACGTCCTATCTTCTGATACTGTGCCATCAATACAATTTTCCCTTTCACAGAAGGAAGCCATTGATCAAATTCAGCTTTCGAAGACACTTTTGGAAGAATAATCACTTCTGCCTCAATTGCTTTTTTAGTAGCCGGACTCCATGCCAGTTGTGTTGCAGAAAGAGATTTTATGCGCGGGTACGTCATATCAACATGCGTGGTTCCTCTTTGCCATCCTTTCCATGTTCCGAATTGTTGAAGATTGGCATCTACTCCCCAGGAACGAAGTTTATTGGCACTCCATTCGTTTGCAGCCAGCATTTCGGGAGTTCCTACAAGGCGCGGCCCGATCCCATCCAACAGTTCGGAAGCCAGATTTTCCAGCTGGGAATTATTATTTACTTCATCTACAAAACTTTTTACGATAGGGTTAAGCCTTTCTTTTGGGTCAACCTTTACCTGAGCCCATGAAAACTGAGCAGCCAGCATTACTGCAGGCACTGCAAAAAATCTATTTATCCTCATACTATTTATTGATTGGTTTAAAGATAAAAGAAATTAGGGAGATACTGAAAAATTAAGCCTAAAAAAGAGGCTTTTCAATTATATAATCAATGTTTTCATCCAAAAGAAATAATAAAATTCCGAAAACAGCTATAATTAATAAAAAAAGACCATCAATATGATAGTCTTGTAGCCTTTAGAAATGACACTTTATTTTTCATTGAGAAACGCCTGTTCTTCTTTGGAGAGCAGTGTTGTCCCGGCTTTCTCTTCTTTTACAGGAACATTATTCCAGATACTGATATTAAAATCAACCTTCGGATAAAGTCCTTTCTTATCGGTTTTGGTAAAAGTAGTATAGATAATTTCACGGCTGAATTTCCTTACATGGGTCTCATCTTTATAAAAAACGGTAAAACCGTCTCCTTCCAACTTCGTTAATGCAGGTACATAGAGACCGTCTTTCTTATAAAAATCAAAAATCAGTGCGGCATCCCCAAGTTTGTACTGAAATTCTCTTCCATCTGTTGTCATTTTCTTCATGGCAGGAAAATCTGTCTGATAATAATGCGTTTCAAAATAAGTAATCACTTTGTCTGCTTTATTATATTTAAATTCTCCTTTCATCTGAATTCCCCTTCCCGACTCTATTTTAAAGGTAATCAACTGTTCATCACCTTCCTCAAAAATCAACCTTCCGTTATATTTACAATCCTTCATTCTTAAATGCTGGAGTGTTCTGTAAAGTTCATAATTCAGGAAGAGGTTTCCAAGATATTCATGAGAAAACTCGTTGGTTTTTCCCGTGAAAATACTGTCAGTATTTACTTTTTTCAGATATTTAACGTTATTCAGCTGCATCTGGAGGATTTCATCATAGTTTTTACGTAAACCATCTTTAAAATTATATTGGTTATTTTTACTCCAAAACTTAGCTTCTGCAATGACCAGAAAGTAGAGTTTATCGTTATCAAAACCTTTTTCCTTGTATACAACGTCATAAAGAGAAGGATCATCATAATATTTTTTATGATAATTTTTATTGATGTCTTCAAATATTTTTTTGATGTCTACATCGATGATTTTGATCTCACCAATATCTTTATAAACAGGTTTAAGTTTTACCTGAAAGTTGAATACGGATATTTTCTGTTTTTGAAAACCCGAAGCAGAGACTTCAAAATTGACAGCATCTGAGTTTACTGGAGCAAAACCATCTTCATTGGTGTAAATGATCTGATCCTGCAGGATAATTCGTGCATTGGGAATAGGGTTTCCATTTTGGGAATCCACTACTCTTAATTTCTGTGCGGAAAAAAAACCGAAAAAGAAAATGAACAGAAGATAAAAGGACTTCATGGCTGTGTGTTGTATTAGTTTTAATTAATAGCACAAATATAGACCTGGAAGCACTTAGAAGAACAGAAGTTTAATATACTTTAATAGTATTTAACATTAAATATTTAATTTTAGCAAAATCCATTTTAAAACTTGGAACATTTAATATTAAAATATCTTTTATTAAGGCATAAAAAAACCGGCTTCAAAAGCCGGCTAAAGGTGAATTATTTCTTAGCTTCTTCTACAGAAACTTTTCTGAATTCTTTGAACAATTTGCTTAGTTCTAAAGCTGCTTTACGAGCTCTTGTACCAGCTGCTTTGTTTCCTTTTTCCGCTTGTTGGTTTGCCTCAGTTGTGAACGCTTCAAATTCTGCGTTGATTTTTTCAATTAGTTCTTTCATTTATTTAAAAATTTAGGCTGCAAATATAGGTTTTATGGTGATTCCAGCCTAATTGTGTCGAAAAAAAATAGTTGATTTAATCATTTTTTCTGAGTCTTTCTTAAATTCAATTTAATTTTTAAAATAAAATCAAATTATTATAGAAAATCAGCCACGTATCTGGGGTTTATGTGCAGAAGTAATCAATTTTTAAATAAACCACTCAGAATCAATAAGAATCAAAAAAAACAGCAAACAAGCTTCTCTTAAAAAAGCTTATTGAAAAGCCATTTGATTTATTTATCCTACTTACTTATTTTTAATGGTTCAAAACTGCAGTTCTTTTGCTTTCCTGCCTGCATTTTTTAACAAAATAATGCTTTCAGAGGTAATTCTTTCGGCAAAAATAATCCTGAAATGAGACTGGTAGTTATCATTGAACGAAAAGGTATGTCCGGGAGTAAACAAAATCTGATGTTCTTCACAATACTGATAAAATCTTTTCATATCCGTATTCTCTGGAAGCTGCCCCCAAATACTGTAACCTCCTCGCGGTCTGTGAAAATAAGAACCTTCAGGAAAGGATTTTCTTACAATATCCACTATCTGAACAGCCTGCTGACTGAGTTTTTTCCGGAATACACGAAGGTGTCTTTCATAACTGCTTCCCTGCAGCAGTTTCAGAACCAGTTCCTGGTAAATGGGAGAAACTGTGCGCCCTAACGCAAATCGTACTCTCTCGGATTTTGCATAAAAATTTCCGGCATATAGCCAGCCTAAACGAATCCCTGGAGCCAATGTCTTTGAAAATGACGAATACATCATCACGATACCTTTTTTATCAAAGCTCTTTATACTCTTGGGTCTTTCGTCTTCAAAATAAAGATCGGAATACATATCATTCTCAATAATACAGAACTGATGAGTTTCTGCAATACTCAGAATTTCTTTTTTTGCTCCATCATTCATTACAACACCTGTGGGATTATGAAAATTGGGAGTCGTTACGAGAGCACTGATCTTATTTTCCTTGCAGATCTTTTGAAAATATTCAGTATCAAAGCCTGTTTTATAATGTACAGGAACCTCAATAACCTTGAGCTCCAGATGAGCAAGCACTTCCAATACTGAAAATACACATGGACTCTCAACTGCCACTACATCTCCTGCTTTTGTAACCGATTTCAAAGCAATTGTAAGGGCCTGCAGAGCACCATCAGTGATAATTATTTCGTCCGGATTTAAGATGCAGCCATAAGCTCCCATTTGTTTTGCAATATGTTTTCTTAATAGCTCCAGTCCGTTTGAAGGATAATACCTGAGCAGTGATGCTCCTTTCTCACGAATGACTTCCTGCATTGTTCTGAGAATTAGCTTTTGCGGAATGAGAAGATCTCCCGGCGCTGCACTATTGAAAGAACTGAATTCTGAAGTTCTTTTGGAAGTAAGCATGATATTTTTTGTAAATGCCTTATCCCTTACTACAGCCGGAAACTTGGTTTTTATTTCCGGAATATTCTCCTCCTGAATTCCTGTGACAAAATAGCCAGACCGCGGATAACTTCTGATCAACCCTTTGATTATAAGGTATTCAAATCCACTTTGTACGGAACTTGTACTCAGTTTGTATTTTTCTTTGATATCACGAACGGAAGGAAGTCTTTCATTTTCCTGTAAAACTCCACTGTAGATCTGCTTCTCTATTTCATCCGTAAAAATTTCGTACTTATAAGGTTTCATCATAACACAACACTGTACTGAACAAATTTACAAAAATACCTTTCTGTACCGATTATATTTTAGCGAACTGTATCCTTTTTGAATGGATTAATCTTATAATTTTGAATAAAAAAATTTCATGGATATCATTTCAAAATTTACAGTGGGTTCTGAAGAGGGAATTTCTGATCTTATAACCATTATCGATTCTTCCGTTTATACCTTGCATAAAGAGTTTGTAAGTGAGGAAGACATCAAAAAATATATTCAGCACGAAATAGATCCGAGAAAGATGATCAACGATCTGAATGATCTCTCCAACCAGCTGATTATGACCTATGCTGATCAAAAGCCAATCGGATACAGCATTATAAAAAGCGGTTCTTTACACCCGGGAATCCCTGAAGGGAAAAGAGCTACAGAAATCAGCTTTGTAATTCTTTCAGAGTTTGATTCTCCGGAAGCAAGACAGTCTCTTTGGAAAAAATGCAGATCAGCAGTAAGCTTTACGGATATTATATGGATCAATATATTGGATCATGATCTGCTTTCAGGCTTTTTAAAAGAATCTGGTTTTATAGCTGTAGAAAGCTCAAAGACTGGCCCTTTTCAACTGCCATCGCATATTTTGGAAATGGAAATTAATAAAAGTTAATTTAATTATTTTCGCCCGCAGATTTCACAGATGTGCACAGATAGTTTATAATAAATGGTTAGTTACCTTAGTATTGATAATATTGAGCAAAGCTATGATTACTATTTCTATTATCTCATTTAAAATTATTTTAAGCAAGCAATAGTTTCCCTATCTTTGATTTTTATAATTTTTACCTATGAGTGATCAGCTGGAAACGATAGAAGATTATTACAGACGCATCCGTAAAGATCAGATTAAAATATTTGATTCTGAGAATTTTGAAACCGGAAAATCCCATTTCAATATTTCCATGAGGAGATATTGTAGCTTCAAAAGTCCTTACAACCGTCGTGATTATTATAAAATAAGCTTTATCATTGGAAAAGGAACTATTCATTATGGTGCGCATCAACTGTATATAGATGGTCCTGCTTTATTTTTCCCTTCTCCCAGTATCCCGTATTCATGGGAGTGCGAAAGTGATGTACAGGAAGGATATTTCTGTTTGTTTAATCAGGAGTTTTTTAACGGAAATTCAGAATTTAACCTGTTTAAAAAAACTTCGATGTTCAAGGAATGGAGCAAGCCGGTTATTTTCCTGACGGAAGAACAAGCCCAGCTGGCTACTCTTTATTTCGACCAGATTTACCGTATGAATAACTCTTCATATCCTTTCCGTTGCAGCAGCATCAAAAGCAATCTTGCTTCTGTAATGCACCTGGCATTGGAAAACCGCGTGGAAGACATCAATCCCCATGAGCTTCCTGCAAATGTACGTTTATACAAATTATTCGATGAATTGCTCAACAAACAGTTTCCTTTGGACTCTCCTGCTTATCCGCTGGCCTTAAAAACACCTTCTGATTTTGCCGAGCATCTGAATGTTCATGTCAATCATTTGAATTCTTCTGTGAAATCTGTAACGAACCTTACTACAACACAGATTATTAAAGAAAAGATGTTTGAAGAATCCAAAAACCTGTTGAAGTATACCAATTGGGATATTGCCCAGATAGGATATACTTTAGGGTTTGACCAGCCTGCTCATTTTAATAATTTCTTTAAAAAGCATGCTCAGACTTCACCCTTAAAATTCAAGAACCTATCCTAATATTTGATTTTTGTAATTTTTACTTTGTCTTTTAAAATCCGGTTTTGTATTTCTTGACTTATTTTTGCAATGTAAAAAATGAATGAATATGTTGAGAGAAGCATCTGAGCAACGAATCAGATTAATTACCATTATGGCTTTCGTGTCTATCCCGCTTTCCGGGTTTGTCACGGATATTTATTTACCATCGTTCCCTTCTATGGCCAAAGAAATGATGGTTTCGGAAAAGGATATTCAGATTACCCTGACTTCATATCTGTTGAGCTACGGAATTTCCCAATTGTTTGTAGGAGGGATTCTGGATAGCATTGGTCGATACCGTCCCAAATTAATAGCATTATTCCTGCTGATTCTGACCAGCATTTTAATTACGATGACCAACAGTATTTTACTGATCTGTCTGCTTCGTATTCTTCAGGGAGCTGCGGTTTCAGTACTTGTTGTAGCAACGCGTGCTATTTTTGTGGATATTTACGATGCGGAAAGGGTAAAGCATTATTTGAGTTATTTTACCATTGTCTGGTCTTGTGGTCCTATTTTAGCGCCTTTCCTTGGAGGATATCTTGAGAAAATTTTCAACTGGCATGCAAATTTCTACTTCCTGGCAGCTTATGCGGGATTTCTGTTTCTTTTTGAATGGTTTTTTAGTGGAGAAAGTCTTCCCCAGAAAAAGAAGCTGGATCTTTCAGAAAATATAAGCCTTTACAAAATGATGCTTAAGAACAGGATTTTTATGCTGGGTATTTTCATTTTGGGGCTGAGCTACTCTATCGTAATGCTATTTAATATTACCGGACCGTTTATTATTGAAAACACTTTTCATTTTACGCCTGTAGTGATTGGATACTGTACGTTAATCTTAGGATTTTCGTGGATGATTGGAGGTTTTATAGGAAAACGCAGGCTGACTCTGGATTTTAAACCAAGAATATTGCAGCCTATCCTTCTTCAGCTGATTCTGATTGGAGGGTTGATCACTACCAGCTATTTTGCAGAAAGTCTTTTCATTATGATTCCATTTGCCTTTTTTATTCATATCTGTTCCGGAATTTTATTTACCTCTTTTTTTACAACAAGTATGCTTTACTTTCCGAAAAACGCAGGGACTGCCGGTGGGCTGATGGGAGGATTGGTATATGTGATCACTTCTGTAACAAGTTTTATCATCTCAGTAAGTGGAACTGTAACGGATCAAAAAGGTCTTTCCTGGCGCTATCTGATCATTGCTTGTTTCCTTTTGGGGATCATTCTTATTATGCATCAGGCCGTTAAAAAAGAAAAAGCAGAGAATTAATCTCTGCTTTTTTTATATCTGTTGTAGGCTTTCAAGGTATTTTTTCAAAATAATCGCATGACAATGCTCATCGTATTTAGCAGCATATAACAAGGTAATTCTTTCATGTTGTTTTAGGAAATCATTCCCAAGATTACTTTCATGAAGTTCCTTTCTATATTTTTCTGAGAATTCTTTCCAAAAAGCAAATCGCAATAAAGCCATCGTCTTAATCCTGTTGACGGAGCAAGATTTTTAAATTAATACCTTTTACTTCTACATTTAAGAGTGCAAAACCTGTTCCTGTAGATTTACTTTTCCTTTATTTCCAATGTAATATTTCACAATTAATTAGTTTCAATTAAAACTAATTTTTCGTATATTTGTTAGGGTAAGTCATGCTAAAAATCCTTTGACCATGCGCTTTAGCCTTCTATATCATTATAAAAGTATGCCCGTAAAACAGAATAACATATCGGAACTTGCTCTGGAGCTTGGCCTTGCAATGAGTGAAATGAAAAGCCGTCTTCGGCAGAAAATTCAGACTATTGTTAATGAATATGATCCGGATTTGTCTTTTGAGCTGATTGAAATCCTGGGATTGCTTTCACGAAATAGCGGCATCAACCAGCAGGAAATAGGAAATAAGGTAAGCAAAGACAAGTCTAGCATTACCTATCTCATCAACAGTCTTGTAAAACGAGATCTTGTTGAACGGATCGCGGATAAAAACGACCGGAGAAATAAGCAGATCTTTTTGACCCCGAAAGGTAAACAAATTGTAGAAACTGTTTATCCCTGGGCATTGGATCTTTATAAAAAAGCAGCTGATGACATTCATGAAGAAGAGATCATTAAAGCATTGCTTCTGGTAAAAAAAATGACAGCCAACCTGGAAGAATCAGGACCAAAACATATTGCACTATGAGAACCATCCTTGTACCTGTTGATTTTACATCAACTACAGAAAATGCAGTAAGAATTGCTGCAGATTGGGCAAAAGCCTACGAATATCAAAATATTATCCTACTCAAAACAGCAGGAGAATCTGAATTTGATTATCTGCATATCGCAGAAGGCCATTCGTTTGTGAACGAAGAAAGTGTCAATAATCTATTGCAAAGGACAGAATTGTTATTCGATCAGCTAAGCAGTATTATCACGGAAAAGTCACCTGAAGTTAAAGTTTCCAGAGTTTTAAGTGATTGGACTCTTACCAGAAGTATTAATGAACTTTTAAAAAACCAGCCGTCTGTAGAACTGATTATTCTGGGAAGCGATGATCAGACTTCTTCCACTGAGAGTTTTGTTTCTGAGAATATTATAAGCATTGCCAGAACAAGTCCTGTAAAAACCCTGATTGTACCTCACAGCTATCATTACACTCCTGTTAAGAATATATTTATTCCTTGTGATATCAAGGGTATTAAAAGATTGGAAAGACTGTTTCATCACAAATCTGTTATTCATAAACAAGATGTTCGTCTTTCATTTTTAAATATCAATACCCGCGAAAAAGAGGACGAGAACCAAAAAAAGGAACTGGAAGATTATATCCGCGAACACTTAACGGAAATTCCGAGCAGTATTCATTATTCTCATGATGAGAATATTATCAAGGGCATCCTGAACTTTGCTGTATCAGATCAGGCAGACCTTATTATAGCGCTACCCGGTAAGCACAGCTTTTTGTATTATCTGGCAAGCAGAAGTATTTCCGAAGGAATTTACCAGAACACCTCTCAGCCTGTTTTAATTTTAAAATAGAAATAGTTTTATATCGACAGTATTTAAAAAATAAACCATTAAGAATGAACTTAAGAAATAAAGTATAGTTAAGATAAATCATTCTGATTTTTAAGCTTTAAGCGCAGATTATCTTAATATTCTAAACCTCTTAATGCAATCTTACTATTTCAAAAAAATAAAAGTTTAAACAGCTTCCTAATAAGAAACCTTAAAATGAATTTCTGAAAGCTAATAATAAATTTTAGTGCTTTCAATTTTAACCATTTTCTGCTCTTCCATTTTCTTGACATATCGGATCACCGTCTCTACCCGAAGACCGGTTAAGGTTGCTATTTGCTGTCTGGTGTAAGGCACCAGGAATGAATAGGGCTCTTCAAATCCGAAATATTTTTTAATATGATCAAAAAGTTTCATGAGCTTTACAATAGGATCTGAAATAGCCAGAAAGCTGGAAATCATAAATCTGAAATGCATTCTGTCCGCCATGTATTTATTAATCTCAAGCATTAATTCAGGTTTTTCCAGCAGTATTTCGAGAATTTTGTTTTTGGAAATTTTAATAATTTCACAGTGGGTAACGGCAATAGCGTTAATGGCATAATGATGATCGGTAAATAAATAGCTTTCACCAATGCAATGTCCATCAAAGGGAAATCCATGAACAAACTCTTTTCCATCTTCCAGAAAAGTATTGAGTTTCACAGTGCCATGTCTGATCTGGAAATAGTATTTTGCTGCGGTACCTTCCAGAAAAACAACATCCCCTGCTTCATAATTTTCCAGAGTAGCTTCGTGAGAAAATAATAAATCTTCGCTTATGATCATCTTGTTATTATTAATTTGAGTAAAAATACTTAAAGTGCAGGCAATGCTACAACTTATCAAATACCACAAAAACGCAGTATTTTTAATTTCGACACCACTCTTCTATCCACTTATCAGGCTGTAATTTTCTTTTTATGTTTTGCGCCCCAATCTGCCAGTGCTGCAATCACATCTTTCAATGACTCGCTGTATTCTGTGGGAACATATTCTACCAACACCGGCTTCTGGTCTGTGACAACGGTTCTTTCAACCAAATGATTAACCTCCAGTTTTTTCAATTCACTGGATAATACTCTTGCTGAAATGCCACTGATGGTTCTTTGGAGTTCATTGAAGCGTGTATGACCCCCCAAAATGGCAATCATCACCCGGATGGTCCATCTGCCACCCAAGACATACAAGGCATCCTCTGTGGCAGATAGATGAGTACTGCATTGCGGTCTGGAATACACTATTTTTTCTTCTTCCATAGTCTCTGTTTTCTCTTGTTACTAACCAAAATGTTATTACTAACCTTTTGGTAACTACTATCTTTTTATTAGTAAATATAAATAATTTTGAAACATCAATTTTAAAAAAAATAAAAAATGAAACGAGTACTTCATATCACTTCAAGTCCAAGAAGAGAATCGTCAGTCAGCAAGAAACTGGGAAATGCTGTAGTAGAAAAAATTACGGACAAATATCCGGACCGTATTTTAAAAAAACGTGATTTAACCAATCCTCTTTTTCCGCATTTGGAAGAAGCGCACATCAATGCATTTTTTACTCCAGCTGAAAACCGTACTTCTGAACAGTTGGAAACAATAAAACTTTCAGATACCGTAATTAATGAATTGCAGGAGGCTGACATTATCATTATTGAAGCTCCTCTTTACAACTTCAGTATCACGTCCACATTGAAATCATGGCTTGATCATATCGCCAGAGCAGGAAAAACATTCAGCTATAGCGAAAATGGTCCCGAAGGATTGGTAAAAAATAAGAAAGTATATCTTGCCTTTTCCAGTGGCGGAGTGTATTCTGAAGGAGAAAGACAAGCTTATGACTTTGTAGTTCCTTACTTAAAACAAACTCTTGGTTTTATGGGAATGACAGATATTTCTGTTGTGCGAGCAGAAGGACTTTCTGTTCCGGTTATCCAGGATACGGCATTGCAAAAAGGCATTGAAAGTATTGTTGTAGAGTAAAAAATTAAAAAAATGCTGTTCCTGTGAACAGCATTTTTTATATCAGAATCTAATGATAAACGCAAGCCATATTTACAGAATTAAAAAAATATTTTTCTCAACATATGTAAAGACTTTTTATATTTTTTTCGCTCATTTTTACTCTATTAAATGACAGATTATGGACAATAATAAACAACCCGGACTGATTAATCCTATAGAACTATTCAACCCCAGCCCTTATGGTTTTTCTCACAGCATTTCTGTGGAATCTCCATCCAGGATGTGTTTTATCTCGGGACAGAGTGGCGGCGTAGGTGAACATCATGTACTGGCAAATGACTTCAAAACTCAGGTTCAGGATGCTTTGAAAAATTTACAAATCGTTTTACAGAACCATTCAATGACATTTGAAAATATCGTTAAAATCACCTTACTTATTGTTGACCACAACCAGGAAAAACTTGAAATATGGGCAGAAGAAGCGAAAAAAGTATGGAAAAGTTCATACTTGCCTACCAGTACCCTTATTCCGGTAAATCAGTTGGCTTTACCTGGAATGTTGTTCGAGATTGATGCCATTGCGGTGAAAAATTAATTTCTGTTAAGACGTTCAACGATTAAGGATGAAAAACTTTTAACTCCCGTTCTGATACTTTCTTCATCCACCTGAAAATTGGGAGAATGATTCATGGCGATCACATCTTTTTCAAAATTGGAACCACCCAGGAAGAAGTACACTCCAGGGATTTTTTCTTGAAAATAAGAAAAGTCATCATTAAAAAACGGAACCTGGCCATAATCCGGAGCAATTGCATTTTTACCATACAGATTCTGAAGTATTTCTGTTGCTGAACGGGTCAACCTTTCATCATTGATGATCGTTGGATTTTCCTGAACAAATGAAACGGAAAGAAACTGGTCTTTATACCCGTTGTCTTCAATCACTTTTTGAATTGTAGGAATTATTTTTTCCAAATGAGAAACATTTGTCTCATACAGATACGTTTCAAGAAAAGACTCGTTGTTTTTGGAATACATGTTGAATTTTCCGTCAGTGAACAGATAGTCTTTGAAAATAGTATCAGGATTTGTCAGTCCGATTTTAGGATCTACGATAGATTGTAATTCCCAGGGTTTGCCTCCGTGAGAAGTCCGGAATAATGAATTGCTGATCTTTTTTCCCAAGCTGTTAAGTTCATCTTCTGATAATCCGTTTTTTAGCTGAATTCTTATCTTTTTCTGATAAGCAAACATTTCATTGGACTTTACCATAATTTGCCCGACGGGTGTAGCTGTCACATGCAATCCGTAGATTTCATCGGGATTTATTCTGGAAAGTAATCCATTATGAAGCATTTCTTTTGCTCCTTTGAAGGTTTCCTCTTCAGGCTGGAATACAAAATAGACTGTCCCTTTTAATGATTGTTTATTTTTTGCAAGAACCTCTGCAATTCCTAATCCAATCGCCATATGAATATCATGGCCGCAACCATGTTGAACTCCTTTTATTTTTGATTTGAAAGTTTCGGGATCGGGATAATCATTCGGAAGGGCATCCATATCTGATCTCCAGGCAATCTTTTTCCCTTTTTTGCCACCCTTCAGAATCCCTACAACACTATGTCCGTAACTCTCTGTTTGAACTTCTATTCCAAGATCCAACAGATACTTCTTAATTTTTTCCTGTGTTCGCTTCTCCTTCCCTGACAGCTCCGGGTTTTCATGAAAATCCCGTCTGATATTCACCAATTTATTGAATATCTTATCTGTTTCCTTTTGAATAGACTGATGAATTGTTTGTTCATTCAAATTTTTGGAAGGAATAGCTTTTTCTTTTTTGTTATTAAATCCTTGTGCAGGCAAAATAGAGGAAGCAGAGCATAATAAAGTTAAGATAAGTCGTTTCATGGTCAGTGATAATTGGGTTTATTGTTGCAAGTTATTGGGCTAAAAGTCATTTATAAAGATTAGACATTTGCCGTTTCGCTTTCGTTACATTCTGATCATCAAATTATTATTATTTTTTAAAGTATTGACTTTTCCGACATTAAAATCTAATTCTCTATTCAATACCACATTATTTAAAATAATTCTAAACTATGTGAAAATAAAACCTCTTGAAACGCCCTAATATAAAGGATTTTTTACAAAAAATTAAAATTGCATAAACACAAATTACGTAGAAATACTGAATCTCATCTGCTGAGTTCTGATTAATTTCGGATAAACAAAATTGATAACTATGGATCGCTTGAAATACATTCAATCATTTCTAAAAAAGAGGTGTTATCTGAAGAATCCGGCAACTATAGATCGATCGGCATGATAACCTCCCCTTAAAAGGAGTTGAAGATATCTAACCCAAATTTTTACGAAATGAATATTATTAACAAAATTCTCAACGTCGACGATTATTATTTCGACGTGTTTATGTCTATCTCGGAAGCGCTTGCCGGATTTACGGTCAACGAACTGCAGTCCACAGGTCTGGCAGAAACCTACTACACCTATGTTTTAAAAAGCCTTGAAGCCGCCACTTTCGTAGAATTCCTTACCGTTTCTAAAAATATTCTTGAAAATTCTTCCGGTGAAGAGGAATTAAAAAAGGCTATTCAATCTGAAATTATCGGTAACCCGGGAATGAATGACATTGCCGGAAAAATAATCACCATGTGGTATTTGGGAACCTGGGAAGGAGCCTATATCAATGATCTTTCTTACAAGGAAGGTCTTGTATGGAATCTGATGAACTCTCATCCTCCGGGGGCCAAACAGCCGGGATATAAATCATGGAATATTAAACCTGTAAACAGCAAGTCATGAGCCATACTCCTAACAAAAAAGATGTGATCATCGTAGGAACGGGGATCGCAGGATCATTGATCGCAAAGCTATTGTCTGATCATGTGTTTGATGTAACCAAAGGAAAAATGATTCATCGTGCCGATGCGGGGAAAACGGATAATATCAAGGAAATATCAATCCTGATGTATGAGGCAGGCCTGAAAGCTGGTATTGAACTGGATTCCGTGTCCTCAATGACCACTTACAATGAATATATCCGTACTTTTTACAGAGAGGAAGCCAAAGTTCCCAACTCTCCTTATCCGAACTTAAAGCAGGCTCCTTCTCCCAACGTTCTGGATATGGAACACATTGTTCAGCCGTATCCGGATAAAAAAGGTTATCTGGTGCAATTTGGGCCCATGCCCTTTGCAAGTGATGCCATAAGAGTAGGCGGAGGAACAACTCTTCACTGGCTGGGAACTACTCCAAGAATGCTTCCCAACGATTTTAAACTTACAGAAAAATACGGCATCACCATTCCAAAACCAAATTCTGATGAAAAAACACCCGTGAACTGGCCGATAAGTTATGAAGACTTAAGGCCTTATTATGAAATGGCGGAATTCGAAATCGGAGTTTCCGGAGATGTTTCAAGGCAGGAATATCCAATTACCGAGAAAACGGCAGAATATTATGGAAACTATGTATTCCCAATGGAAGAAATCCCTCAGAGTTATATGGATCATAAGATTATTGATGGGCTTAAAGGAACAAGTGTAAAGCTAAGTTCCGGAGAAATACCATTGATGATGGTGCCCTCTCCACAGGGAAGAAATTCCATCCCCAATCCGAAATATGGAAAAACAAAAATTATTAAAGCAGAACCTAAAGATTCTGGATATCAACTGGTTTTAGACAGCTCCGAAAAAGAAGAATACAAAGCTCTTGGTTCTGTGTGGAATCCTTACATGGGTGAGCGCTGTGAAGGAAATGCCTCCTGTGTTCCAATCTGCCCCGTTCAGGCGAAGTACAATGCTTTAAAAACATTGAAAAAAGCTTTATACAAACTTAATGATAATGAAAACCTTACGCGTAATCCATACATGCAGATTCAGGCACAGAGTGTTGTTTACAGATTAAGTATAGATCAAAATGATAATCATAAAATTTCAAAAGTCCATCTGAGAAGATATACCTCAAAAGAAAAAACTGATTTTGTTGAAGAATCTATTGATACTTCGGATGCCATCGTTATTCTGGCGGCCAATGCTTTTGAAAATCCAAAAATTTTATTGAATTCCAAATATACAACTCCGGATGGTGTAAAGACTGCAGCCAACAGCAGTGATCAGGTAGGAAGAAATCTTATGGACCATATGGTGATGCTTACGTGGGGACTTTTCCCTGAACCGGTTTATCCTTACAGGGGTCCTGGTTCTACCACAAACATTTCGTCTTTCCGCGACGGAAATTTCAGAGGTGAATTTTCAGCATGGATCTCTCCACTCGACAACTGGGGATGGGGATGGCCTGCATTCTCTCCAGGCTCTGATGTAGCCTACTTCATCAAAGATAAACGTTTTGGAACAGAATTAAGAAAACTCCTCACTGACAGACTTTCAAAGCAGGTATTATTCCATTTTGAGATTGAACAACTTCCGAATCCAAATAACAGAGTAACCATTAATGATGAGTATCTGGATGTCCTTGGAATTCCGCGGCCTGTCATTCATTATGAACTGACAGAGTATGAAATGAAAGCGATGGAGCAGGCAAAAAAAGCTTCGGATCAAATGTTTAAAAGATTAAACATTAAGGATTTCACAAAGTATACTGTGGAAGACAAAAATTCTGTGATGTACAACGGAGAAAGATATTCTTATAACGGAGCTGGCCACATCGTAGGTACTCACAGAATGGGTGCTACAGCAGAAGATTCAGTAACCAACAGCTATTGTAAAGCCTGGGATCACCCGAATTTATATGTGGTAGGCGCTGGAAATATGACTACTCTGGGAACTTCAAATCCTACTTTAACCTTATCAGCATTCACGATCCGTTCGGTAGAATCTATTCTTGCTGATCTTGAAATTCAACTAAAAAAATAACAACATGAGACAAAGACTTATCAATAAAACTGTTCAACCACAGGAAACGTTATTAACAGCAGGCAGAATGGCAGCGAGAAATGCCGTTGTTACTGAAAGTGTTTCACTACCTTCTTTATTATTTGATTCCACACTTAGCAAAGAAGACTGGATAGAAGGGTTAAAACATCACAGTAAAACTTTAACGAATCTCCTGCTTAATGATCAGATCAAAGATTTTGATACTTATCTGGAATCTGAGTTTGGCTCTGGAGTTTCAGAATTTAAAAAGGGGATAACAGAAATTGATTATAAACCGGTTCTACAAGACCTATTGCAGACGGCCATTCTTATTGAACATTCTACAATTCCTCCCTACCTTACGGCTTTGTACTCAATCAAGGATGGAACTAATGCGCTGGCTTCACAAATTATAAGAAGTGTGGCTGTAGAAGAAATGCTCCACCTGATTATGGTTTGTAATGTTCTGAATGCTATCGACATTCAGCCTTCTGTCAACAAACAGGAAAACTACCCTACTTATCCCATGAAATTACCGATGAACGTTGATTTCTATGTAGGGTTGGAAACATTTTCAAGCAACAGCATTGCCACATTTATAGCCATTGAAAGTCCAAGCCAACCTTTGGTAAAAGCTCCGAAATATGATCACGAAGCTAACACTTCTGCATTATATTCCCAAAGAACGGCAGTGCTGGAAAACAACTTCTGGACGCTTGAAAATATGAAAGCTTTCATCATGGAAAACGTACATACCATTGGTGAATACTATGATGTATTGTTCTTCTATATTGTTGTTTTCCAAATCATTGCTTATTACAAAGAGCATGGAAAACTTCCGAAGACTTTTGAAGAATTAAATACAGGTGGGATTTTTACAGGAGATTCAAAAAAACAGATCCGTCCTGAACAATATTATGGAAGTGGAGGAAAATTACATTCTGTAGAGGCTTTGGCCGGAGTAATTGCTGTTTTCCAGGAAATCAAAGGGCAAGGTGAAGGTGCTGATGATTCTATTTTTGATGTTGACCCGTCCCAGTTTGAAGAAGGGGTTGAACTGGCACATTATTTCAGATTCAAAGAAGTTTTTCACGAGCATTTCTATCTGGGAGGCAACTATGAGCCTTTCATGGATGAAAACGGAATGATGCCTGTAACGACACCACCTACAGGAAAAGATCTTCCTGTAGACTGGAATGCAGCCTATCCCATGAAACCTAATCCGAAAATGGCAGACTACCAAGAAAACGAAGCATTACATACACAGGCTGTTGAGTTCAATAAAACCTACAGACGTTTATTAGATGCCATACAAAGCGCTGTGGAAGGAAATCACAGAGAACTGGAAAAATCCATAATGTATATGTATGCTTTGAAAGAGCAGGCTGTTAATCTGATGAAACAACCATTGGATGCCCAAACCAATGCAGGTCCAACTTTCGAATACATTAATTTATAACCATAAAAACGATATATCATGCTTAAAAGAAAAAAAGAAAGTCCGGAAGCAGGAGGGGAACAGTTATTCCGCAAAATGCCGGGTCAGAAGGAAGTTAATCTGGCTGAAGTAATGGACGGATATTCAAAACTTCTTATTGATGATCCGGTGAGACCGTTCAGAGAAGACAACCTGCAGGCCATTGAAAACAATGTTGATTATGGAGTTCTGGCTGCACTGGATGGCACCTGGGTAAGCTATAATGTCAATTACAATAAAGATATTCCAAAATCATCATTAGCAAGCGGAGTACATACTACGATCATGCCTTCACCCGGAACCAATCCGGGGACGATACCTGGAAAATTCGCTTTTACCAGTGAAGAATATATTGAGAAACTGACATTTTCCATAGTTCCCGGAGGAGTACGTAACCGTGGTGGTGCCAGTGAACTTTTCTGCGGAGCAGTTAAATACGAACAAAGCATTAAAAGTGTAAATGCTATACCAGAACAGGAGGCCCTGAAATATACACCTATCCACGAAGAAAACGGAATGTACCTATGGCTGAGTGATGTCTATAACCATGCAGCTACAAAAGAATCTATTGAAAGAGACCGTGGTATTCATGCCATTTCAACAGAGGATGCTAAATACGGATATACCGGCGAGTATAGAGATGAGCCTTTGCTAAGGATAACACCGGACGGAGAAGCCAATCCTCAATATGTTCTTCAAAGCCAGCTACAGCCGGGACAGCCTTATTATGAAATTATTCCGGCACAGGAAATAAAGCCGGGAGCAGGGCTTGATGGTCCTTATTTTATCCCTGACTACTCTATCTCAAGAAGCGGTGTTATTCCTCATGGAAGTACCATTACTTTGCTTGGAGATATCATTCCTCAAAATAAAGATAAAAAAACGTACTATTTAATTGAAGGTTCTCCCCAGTTTCCTTACGGTAAAGAGGCATGGGAAACCAATCATCTTTCCATTTCACGTACCATGGGTAATGCAGGAGTAACTCCTCAGGAAATCATTGATCTTGATCAACCAGCACCAGAGTGGGTTCATCAAACTCTAGACGACAAGAATGATGAGGGTTCAAACAAAATTTATACCCAGAGAATACTGGCTGATGATTTGTATCCTTACTCTGTACGCCCTGATTTGAGATTAAGAGATACATTAAGAGGTCAACACGTCAGCAATCATGTTCATGTGAGAATGTCTTCCAAAATGAAAACCGGAGCGCAGGGAGGTGTTTTGAATGTCCCGTTTGTCAACCGTTTTGTTCCGACTGTTGAAGTGGATATGGATATGTGGATAGAAACAGTACTTGAGGATGGAAAAGAGATTCTCCAGCTTCAATATGAGCAAATCGTATTCTTTGAATTTGATTTCGGGAACGATGGAGGAACTACAAGCTGGCCTCACATCCAGGTCAACACTCTTCGTAAGATCCAGGATATTCCTGAGAACCAGAGAAAGATTATTGAAGAACAATTCTTTAGTACTGACGGACATTCCGGTACAGTTTCTGCCTGTCCTTATCATAAAGGATAGACTGGCATAATTATCATAAAAAAGGAGGCAGTAATTTGCCTCTTTTTTTATGTTCTTTATGTCTCGTCCTGAAATAGCGATACACAAAAAAGAATCGTTATGGAAGAAACATTAAGATCCACGTACATTAAACGCACACAGAAGGATTACAGTTTAAGTTTAAAACTTCAAATCGTGAAAGAAGTTGAATGTGGAGCATCCACTATTACTAGTTGTCGTAAGAAATATGGTATTCAATCTCATGGTACTATTTTAAATTGGCTGAGAAAATATGGTAACTTTGATTGGGAAAACCAAAGACCTTATGCCATGGAAAAAACACCTGAACAACGTATTATGGAATTAGAAGCCCAGGTAAGGCTTCTTGAAAAGCAAAAGGCTTTTTTAGAAAAGCAGGCTTATATTGCAGATAAGAAGTCCATATTTTTTGATATGATGATTGATCTGGCTGAGAAAGAATATCACATTGATATTCGAAAAAACTCACCACCCGAACAATCGATTACTTCCGCAGTAAAGAAAAAGAAACTTTGATTTTTACTTGTGGATTGTTAGGGTTAAATAGACAAATCTATTATAGAAGTATCAAGCGTACGAAAGTTTGTAAAGATAAAGCTTCAGAGGTAGTAAAGCTGGTAGAGAATCTTCGTGTTAAGATGCCCCGGTTAGGAGGCAGGAAATTATATTTTATTTTACAGAGATCCTTAAGCTCCATTAAGGTAGGGAGAGATAAATTCTTTGCCATCTTAAAAGCTAATCATTTATTGATTGAACCTCGCAAAAGCTATCACATTACAACCAACTCTCATCATCGTTTTAGAAAGCATAAGAACCTGCTCCTTGACTATCAGATAACAAAGCCCAACCAGGTATGGGTTGCAGATATTACTTATATAGGGAACCGAAAAAATCCAAGCTATTTAAGTTTAATAACTGATGCGTATTCTAAGAAAATAATGGGACACTTTGTTGCAGACAATTTAAATACACAGAGTAGTATTATAGCTTTAAAAAGAGCTCTAAAGAAGTATAAAGGTATGAGAGAATCTTTAATCCATCATTCCGATCGTGGTTTACAATACTGCTCGAATGAGTATCAAAGACTTTTACAGAAACATCAATTAAAATGTAGTATGACACAAAACTCTGATCCTTATCAAAATGCAGTAGCAGAGAGAATAAATGGTATTTTAAAGCATGAGTTTGATATTGATAAACATGATATAAACAACAATTTAAGGAAAAAGATAGTAAATGAATCTATCGAAATCTACAATAATTTACGCCCACATTTTTCAAATCATTATCTAACTCCAAACCAAATGCATAAACAGTCACAAATTAAAATGAAAACCTATAAAAACAAAAACCAAAGCAATAGTAAAATTACTCTGGTTTAATTATTTATTTTTGTACTATAATCTGTATCAGATTTTCAGGACTAGTCA
>NZ_QDFZ01000025.1:0-751 GCF_003347605.1 Chryseobacterium sp. KLBC 52
AATCACAGCCTTAACTTTTGGAGCCATCATATTGGGAACTAGCAATGTTCAAGCTCAAAATACGACCGCAACTACAACCGTAAACATTACCCTGAATGACGTAATCTCTATCGACGCAGGAAGTACTGCCATTGGTAATACGGTTGACTTCAATTATGCTACTGCAGCAGACTACAACTCTGATCAGACTATTACCAAAGCGAACTCTTTGAAAGTTACTTCCACAAAGAATTTTAATGTTAAAGTAAAAGCAGGAGGTGCTAATTTTATGAATGGAACGAACTTAATCCCTGTGAATGTTTTGACGATTAAAGCAGCTACAGCTGCCGGATCTATGGGTGGAACAAAAAATACTGTGGTTTTATCTGCAACAGATCAGAATTTAGTCACCAATGCCCCGCTGGGAAGTGCATTAACACTGAACCTGGACTACACTATTCCAGCTGCAAAATCATCATCATCTGATATTTTAGGGAAGCCAGCGGGAACTTATACACAAACAGTAACTTATACAGCGACTGCTTTATAATAAAAAAACACATCAATATACATGCCCTCAGTACCTGTAAAGTGTTGAGGGTTTTTCTATTAATCATATGAATAAACCGTGTAGTGATTTTACTACGTGAACTTCCTTTTTCCATTACAAAGAAAATTTTAGCACCATTATAAATTTGCAGTATACAAAAGATAACAATTAAGTAAAAAATAACAATAAAATATTACCATCATGAAAAAGCAAATCGTAATC
>NZ_QDFZ01000025.1:768-64243 GCF_003347605.1 Chryseobacterium sp. KLBC 52
GGAACTAGCAATGTTCAAGCTCAAAATACAACTGCAACTACAACCGTAAACATTACCCTGAATGACGTAATCTCTATCGACGCAGGAAGTACTGCTATAGGTAATACGGTTGACTTCAACTATGTTACTGCAGCTGACTACAACTCTGATCAGACCATTACCAAAGCGAACTCTTTGAAAGTTACTTCTACAAAGAACTTTAATGTTAAAGTAAAAGCAGGAGGTGCTAATTTTATGAATGGAACGAACTTAATTCCTGTGAATGTTTTGACGATCAAAGCAGCTACAGCTGCCGGATCAATGGGAGGAACAAAAAATACTGTAGTTTTATCTGCAACAGATCAGAATTTAGTTACCAATGCCCCGCTGGGAAGCGCATTAACCCTAAACCTGGACTACACTATTCCAGCTGCAAAATCTTCATCTTCTGATATTTTAGGGAAGCCAGCCGGAACTTATACACAAACAGTAACTTATACCGCGACTGCTTTATAATAAAATTTTTAGTTTGTAAAGGCTTATTTTGCTACGTTTTCAGTAGTTTTGAGAATCTTTATTATTAAACTATTTACACCATGCACAAGTTTATTCACCTTTTCATTTTCTTTATCCTTACAGGATCTTCTTCACTTCTGGCACAAAGCATCTCTATGTCGCCTACACGCTTGTTTTTCACAGGTAATCCAGGAGAAAAAGTAACAAAAACAGTCACGCTTCAAAACAGCTCGGATAAGGATTATGTTTTTAACCTCAACTATAAAGATTGGGTTAGAGAGGAAGACGGAAATAAGGTTTATCTTGAAGCAGGCAGTTCAAAAACTTCCAATGCCTCCTGGGTATCCACCTTAGAAAACGCCGTAACAGTTCCTGCCAAAAGTACAAAGGAAATTGTGGTAACCATGCAGATTCCGGCAAACGCATCACAGTCTGCCGTGACGAACAGTATGTTGTTTTTCACCCAGCTTCCTCAGCAGGCAGATAAGGCACGTGTTCAGAATGGTATTGGTATTATCACCTTATTTGAGGTGGGACTTCATATCTTTTACACTCCACCGGGAAACCATGTGAAAAGTCTGGATATCACCAATATTTCAGAAGTGAAAAATGAGAATGCGGCAAATAGAAAGGTTGCTGTAAGCATTCATAATGATGGAAACACCATCAATGATGCCACCGTTGAGTTTGAACTCACCAATACAGACAGTGGTAAAGAAATAAAATTACCTCCAATTTCCATCTCCATGCTTCCGGATACCAATCAGGTTGTTCAGTTTTCATTACCAGAGAACATTTCAGGGAACTTCCTTGGCGTGGTTATCGTCAAAATGGCAGAATCCAATGATTTACGTGTAGGAGAAAAAAACTTTAAATTTTAAAATTAAGCTTTGAAACCACAAAATGGAATATCAATCTCAGTACTAAGAAGAACAATCTTATTTTTCGTATTTGTTCTTCTGCATTTTTCGTGGGCCTTTGCACAGGAAAAGAAGGATATACAAATCCATTTTGAAAATGACAGTGTAACTGTTGAGAAGGGTTCTACTTTTACTAATTTCCTTGTCATTGAGAATAAAAGTTCTGAAGAGATAATAATTCAGAATATCATCCCTCAGGAAAACTATCCGGGATTGCTTTTCTATCCCAAAAATGACTTTACCTTAGGCGCGGGTCAGTCTAAAAATCTTCCTGTGAAACTGATCGCCAACCTGGATTTTATGAAACTGAGATCCAATAAGATCCAATTCCAGGTTTCGTATGCCACTCCAACGGTCACCAGAACTGAAAGCACCTCGTTCGTCGTTGCTAAGGGCGAAAACAAAAACATCGCAATTTATACGGCCACCTACGAAAATTTCATTAACCCGGCTTTGCCTCAATCTTCAATCCTGCTGACTGTAGAAAACCAGGGGTACAGTAAACGAACCGTTAAGATTGATTTGCAGTCAATTCCTGATGGTCTGGAAATTTTGCCAAAACAACAAACCGTATCTCTGGAAGGTTTAGAAAAACAAACGCTTGAAATTAAAATTGCCGTTCGAAAACAGAATACACTTTATCCGGAATTTAATATTAATGCAATCGTCACAGATCTGCTTGATAATAAAATTGTGGGAAGCAATACGCTCTATTTAGTCATTTTATCGCACAACAGACAAATTGCCCGTGGAAACGAAGCGGTGAGTGGAAGTAATTTTGCGGAAATGAGCTATAATGAAAACAGTTCAGGTTTCAATTTTCTTCAATTGAGGGGAAACACAGCATTCCGGGTGACTGAGAATTTAAAATCACGCTTCAATATCGGTGCAGATTACTATTTTGAAGACGGCCTTTATAACGTGTATGATACCTGGCTGGAGCTGGAAAGAAAAAATACGGTATTGCGCTTGGGAAATGTTAACAGCAGTGATTACGATTACCCGGTTTTCGGAAGAGGTGGGAAAATTTCTACCAGATTTGGTAACAATAATCAGGTTGAAGTTCTTGCACTGGAAAATAATTATAATCTGTACGGTACCTATTTCCAGCAAACAGAAGGGTCTACCATGGCAGGTGGAAAATATGCTTTTGGAAATGCTAAATCTTTCAATGGAAAAGTATCCTATATATTTGATCATGATCCGCGATTTAACGTAGATACTCAGGTAGCGAACGCTGTAACATCATTGTTAATTAACGAAAAACACATCATCCGCACGGAGTTGGGTCTGAGCAACGAAAAAGGCCTTTCGAATAAAGACGAAAACACAGGAGCTTCAATGGGAGCCAATTATGAAGGAAAAATAGGCAAATGGGATATACAATCTTTCAATTCCTTTGCCACCAAAAGTTATGCAGGGATCAAACGGGGATCTTTTTTCTCAAATCAGCGCATCGGCCGCCAATTTTCTGGTGCTCAGCGTGCTTTTATACAATACCAGAATTCACAGGTAGAACCCGAGTTCCTGAGTTTCCAGAGTGAACCCATCCAACCTGGGAATACCTCTAATTTGCGTTATTATTTCAACAGTACAGAAGCTTTGGGACTAGGATATCAGTTTTCTTTAAAGAAGTGGAATTTCCTACTTTCTCCAAAAGTTGAAAAACAAAAAACAGCAAATTTTTATACATCACAGGAACTTTTTTCTTACCGTTTGGAAGCCAACATCAGTACCACATTAGGTGCCCACGGATTGAACCTGACGGCTGAATATTCTTATTCAAAAGAGAATGATCAACCAGACTGGTTCAACAGTTTGAAAACAACTTTATCTTACAGATATAAGTCATTCTCCCTCAACGGAACAGCCCAATGGAATGCCATCAGTGTCTTTGATTTAAATTCTTATTATGATGTAAACCGTAAATTTGCCAACTATAATGTGTATGCCTCCTATAATTTTCAGATGTTTAATCATAATCTGACCGGATCTTTTTCAGCGGGGACTTTCTATTCGGAACTTTATAAAAATTTAAACAGCAATATCACCGGTAATCTGGAATATAAGATTTCACCTTCCTGGTCTACCACAGGGTATTTTAATCTTTCCGGTTATAAATCAACAGCTGAATATGCAACCAGTGGAAGTTATTACCAGTTCAGAGCAGGAATTAAAAAATATTTTACCACGGCAACAGCGCTCGGAAATTATAAAGTGGCTTTCCAGTTCTTTGAAGATAAAAATTTTAATGGACTTCTGGAATCCGGCGAATCGGTACTTGCTAATGAAATTGTAAAGCTGGACAATTATGTAGCGATAACAGATAAGAATGGAAAAGTAGTTTTTCAGAATGTGCCTGAAGGGACTTATACACTGAAAATGAACGAAAGTGCAGGTGCCCGGTTGATGATGGATCCTGTCATCATGGTTCATGCCAATATTAACCGTAAAGTAGGCTTGGTAAAAAATATCAGGGTAAGTGGGAAATTGACAGAGATCAGGCAAGCATACGATGTTTTGGAAACGGATGTAACAGGAATTGTAGTGTATGCAAAAAGTGAAGAGGGTATGATCTATACTGCTGTGGTTAATCAAAAAAATGAATTTGAATTTTTCCTGAAAGATGGAAAATACACCCTTTATATTGAAAATGACAAATACAGCTATGTGCAACCTACCCAAACTATTCAGGTGACAAAAGAAGGGTATTCAAAAATTGTGGTTTTTGAATACAAGAAGAAAGACACTACCATTAAGGTGAAAAAGTTTTAAATTTAAAAGTATGAAAAAGATGAGGCCTTTTCTAATAGGAGTTTTTACCGTGTTGTGCGGTTCTGCAGCTACGAAAGCTCAGGATGTGTATCTGTCCGTTCCTGAAAGTAATATTTTTAACAGGAGCGAATTTACTTCAGTACCTACAAGGGTAATGACGAACGCCAACAGAACCAACTGGGATTATGCCTTTTTGGGATTGCTCCCAACAGCTCCTACATTTACCTCTGTTTCCGGGCCCAATTTTACGCACTCTTCTTCCTCACTTACTTTACCCGGTTCCGCGCTTCTGTGGCAGTTGGAAAGTATGGGCGGGCAGATGCCGTCTACCGGATTTTCAGGTTATCTTCCAGGTTTTCAGTCGTTCAGTACAAGTGCTGTAAAATGGTTTGAACCGCCATCCATCAGTCTCGGTGGAGGATTCAACCGGGGAAATATCAATTTTATATTTAAAATTCCTGCCTCTCAATTTAGTGCCAATGCCTTCCGGGCAGGAAATTACTCCATGGATATAACTCAGAACTATAATGACTTCACACCACGTAATTTTAAAACAGTTTTAGTTATTCCTTCGGCTATAAAATGGGTGGCAAACTCTTTAACAAAATACATAGAAATATCGTCTTTGAACGACTACCGCAGTACAAGCACGCGGGTGTGGGATTTGGGAAGTACAGAAATAGCCAATACGGTTGATTTTAATTTTTGGGCGAAAGCTGCCACAAATGTTCAGTTTACCTCATCTAAAGGTGTTCCGGGAACCAGAAATATAGCAAGCATTAAATTGGGCAGTAACGGATCTTCACTCACGACCAAAGCCTTATCTTCTGATTTTCAGAATTTTTCTCCTGCTAATTTCAGTGTTGCAGCAGGAAACAGAAACAGCTTTATTCCTCAGCTTTATGTGTCTGCGGAAGATTTTAAAAACTTTTTTTTTGAAGCCGGAACCTATACATTTGAATTGAACTTCAATGCCAGCAGTACAGATAACTCCATTAACAGCTTGCAAAATACGGCTGTTCAGTTGAAGGTGCTTCCTTTGTCGGAGATCACCATTCCCAGTTCCGGACGCAACGTCAACTTCAATTTTAATACCGCTGCCCACTACACCGATGGTCAGTCACAAATGATTCCGAACCAAATCACGTTATCCAATAACGAAAATTTTGAGCTCTATGTAAAGTCGGACGAAAATTATTTTAAGAAAGGCGGTCTGCAGACCAGCATCAATTCAAATATTTTACAAATTGGTATGGATGGGAGCTCTGTCAATGTTCCCTTATCCAAAACTCCTCAAAAAATACTCTTTAACGGAACACCGGTTCTGGACCGTGCACTGAACGTAAGATACACTATATCTCCTGCGGGTGCCCAAAGTTTGGTAGGGCAGGAAAATACCACTTACTCTGTCAATGTTTATTATAGCTTTACGGCCATTTAGCCATACTTTCTGAAATGACTCCTCCTCATGGACAATATTCAATGGCCGGAGAAACACAATATTGATAAAGTAACTGCATCCAAAAAAATAGGGTGATTGGCTGCGAAGATGACCAATTTTACTTTTATATGCTGATGAAAAATTCCTGCATCGGCATATAATCATATAATCATATAATAGAGTGTATACCTTCCAGACATTCGTTTTTTGAGTATATGTTGTGACAGCATTTTATGGCTGAGGTTTCCCCATGCAATTGGCGGAAAAACACAAAACTGTCCAAAAAAAATTCTGAAGTATCTCTATCGGTACATTTTCTTCCTTTGATGATTTTTCCTTCATCAATCCCTTATATTTTCAGTGCCTGTAGATGTATTTTGGTAGTATGGCTATCAATGATTGCCACTTCACGCTGCCATTTTTATCTTGCATTATTCAGCTGTTTGTGATGAGTAATCTATTGATACAGTTCTATATTTCACCCTTTCTATATTTTCGATAATACCTGTAAACAGTCTGCCAGAGACAAAAATTCCCTGAAGTCTGACACAGCCGTTTTTGTGAGATAAAACAGAACCTGTATTATTTCAGGTAAATCCCATTTGTTTTTTTTTAAACTAATATGATATTTTTTTTAACTTGCTACCTTCTGGAAGAAAGGTCTGAACGATATGTTTTTAGTTGTATTTAAACAATATAACCCTTTCTCCCTTCTTTCAAAAAAATCAAACAGCTTCTAAAACCGTGATACTTAATTTATGAATGATTTTATCAACGAACTCCAATTAAAAATCGAAAGACTGGAAAACGAAATCAATTTCAAGAACGGATTGATCTCAATATTGTCTCATGACTCAAAAGAATTGTTGGGAACCTTTCTGTGGATTACAGAAGAACTTGAGCAAAAGACTTTAAGTGAGGAAGATTTTTTTAAGTTGTTACCACAGATAAAACGGGATGCCCAGAAGAATCTTCAAACTATTCAGGACAGTAGTACGTGGCTAAAAACACAATACGGGGAATTTAAGATTAAACCTGAGAAAATCATGGTGATGGATCTATTTCACTATTTGGAAGAAAAATATGCTGCTCAGTTAAAAGAAAAAAATATCAATTTTCATTTCAAAGGAGATGAAAATGTATTTCTTACAAGTGATCGCCTGTTGCTTGAATATGTTTTAGACAAAATTTTCAACAATGCGGTAAAATATTCCTTTCCGGGGCAAGATATTTATTTACAGGAAATTACAGAAGGTGACCAGGTGGTACTTTCTATAATTGATTCCGGAACGGGAATCAATGAAAAGTATTTACCTGAGATCTACACTTATGGTAATCCCATATTTCTGGGAACTGTAGGCGAGAAAGGAGTGGGATTAAGTTTGAAAATTGTAAAAAATTTTATATCCTTGCTTAAGGGAAACATCCAAATCATTTCCACTGAAAATAAAGGTACGACAGTTTCCCTTTTTTTACGTAAATTTATAGAATGATGGGTTTAAAAGTAAACATTCGCATTGTTGTAGCAGACGATCATGGTATCGTCCGGATGGGTTTGATACAGACGATTAAACGCCTCAGACCTGATGCCATAATTTCAGAAGTAGAGGATTATAAATCGCTGTACAAATTAATACTGAAAGAAGAATTTGATCTGGCCATTATGGACGTTAACATGCCTAATGGTACAGTTCAGGAAGCAATAGATTACATAAAAATTCATCAACCTGCATTAAAAGTGCTCATATTTTCTTCACAGGATGAAGAGTTGTATGGAATGCGTTATCTGAAAATGGGTGCTGGCGGCTATCTAAGCAAGCTAAGCTCTACTGAAGTAATTGAGACTGCTTTAACGGCAATGCTCAGTAAGGGCCGATATGTAAGTGAGAATATAAAAGAAGCGATTTTTTTAGAATCATTACATGGTACACCCAAAAGTTCTCCCTTTGAAGCGCTGTCAGACCGTGAATTGCAAATTGCCAATAAGCTTGCAGAAGGTCTTCCCCTCAAAGAAATTTCTAATCAGCTGAATCTTCATTCATCAACGATCAGTACATACAAAATCAGGTTGTTTGAGAAGCTGAAAATACGATCCATACCCGAATTGGTAGAGATCCTCAGGCTGTATAATCAGTAGATATTTTATCATAAAGATGGGTTATGATTCAATCTCTGCTCCTTTGTACAGAGCTGTAGTCAGTTATTAGTCCCTAAATATCCGGTTAATGGGAACCAAGAATAAAAAAATGGCGCCACTGATCTTAAAGTGGTGCCATTTTGTTGTTTGTAACCAGGACGAGCGTATACTCAAACACTTTTCTCGATGATTTAGTTCCTTTGAATCCAATTAAACAAGCTTTTTACAATATAATTTTAAACACCCGAAATACTAGACATTGACATATTGTTAAAATGCCATTATTGAGTCTAATCCTCTTCGTAAACCTTTGAAAGTATCAATATTTTTGATGGCAAGTAATACTCCTTTTACATAGGGCTCCGCACTTTCTCCGGAATCATGTCTTAGTATTAATTTTTCTCCTTTGAGTCCAAAGATCGTTTCAACGGCGAGCGTGTGGCCGGGCAGGCGAACAGCATGAACCTGTATGCCGTTTATTGTTGCACCTCTTGTTTCTTTATTTCCGATGGTATCATCTATTGCTACAGATAGTTCAGGCTTTTGAACTTTAGAAAGACGATAAGCCAATTCTGCCACTGTTCCGCTTGGTGCATCAATTTTGTTAGCATCCGCATAGTCAATGATCTCATAATGGGGGATATATTGTGCTGCCATTTCAGCAAACTTTTGCAATAAAACAACAGTTAGCGCAAAGTTCCCGGCAGCAAGAACAGAAGTATTATTTTCATTGGCTATACGTTCGATTTCTTCATAATCTTTATCAGTTAGTCCTGAAGTTCCAATGATGACTTTTTTGCCTTTTTGTAAAGCAGTGTGGATATTATGCTTCGCTATCTCCGGTTTGGTAAAATCTACAAGAATATCAAACTCTACATTTTCTATTGCATCTTCGATAGATTGAAACAATGGTATATTTTTATCCGATTTTAATGACAGAATTTCTGACAGATTTTTTCCGTCTTGAGATAAAGAAAGTCCACCTGTTAATATCATTTCGTCATTATTTACTATTGCTCTGCTAATTTCAGAACCCGCCCATCCGGTGGCTCCCGCAACAAAAACTTTTTTCATAATATTATTTTTATTTATTGAATGTTATTTTTACTATTAATCTATCTCAAAGATAGCCTGAATTTCAACAGATGGGTTTCCAGATAATGAATATGTTTACTGTGACTCTACCTTTGAGAAATTCTTTTTTTTCTGCTGAATGAAACAGTAAATGTGTACTATAAATTTATCTCATTATAGAAAGATAAGACGTGCATCTATTGTATGATACAAATTTACAATTGGTATTTTTATTAAATTTGCCAGAATTATTATATAAAACGCCAAAATGAAATGTGGGTTATTAGAAAAAAGAAAAGGGGAGTTTGATGATGAAATTACTATCGATGCTTATGTGTGGTATGAGAAAGACTGGACACATGATGACTATGATCATGCTCATCAAAGATATCAGCTGACTTATGTTGAAGAAGGGTATCAGTATTTTCACATTGAAAATAAAATCTATCTGGTTCCACAAAATCACTTAATTTGGATTCCTACAGGCAAAAAACATCATACCCAGTCGGAAGCCAGTACAGTTAATCTCATGGTTATCTTATTCAAAACCGTTTTTGATAATGATTTTTATAATAAAGTGCATGTTTTTGCAGCGCCTCCGGTTTTGAGAGAAATGTTGCAATATGCTTCAAAATGGAATAAATTATTGGAAGAAGATGAAGAGCAGGGATATTTCCTGACAGCTTTATTGAATAGCCTTCCTCATTTCTGTACAGAGAAAGTAGGTTTACAGATCCCGATTCCCGCTGATCCAAGATTACTGCCTGTATGTAATTATATTAATAAGAATTATACAGATCAGGTAAGTATAGATGATTTAGCTGATATATCCTTAATGTCTGTAAGAAGCCTTCAGCGTATATTTAAGTGGGAAACAGGTATTACTATCCAAAAATATGTCCAGCTGATTCGTATTTTAAAAAGTATTGAACTTATTAATACAGGACAATACACTTTAAGTCAGATCGCTTTTATGATTGGTTATAAAAGTCTATCGGCTTTTACCAACTCTTACTTTGGGATTATGAAAGAAAAGGCAAAAATTATTGGGAAATCTTAAAATTCTGTTTTTAAGATGGATTATGAAAAAAATCTTAGACACATAGAAGAAAGGCAGATACAATTTTCTGTCTTTTTCTAACAGTTGAATCAAATAATCAATTCAAAAATAGAAAGAAACGAGTATTGCTTATCATTACATTAGGCTCTAAATGCATAAGTTATAAGAAAACTAAAGTGAAAAAAAAGGCGCCAACTTTCTTTAGTTGGCGCCTTTTGGTGACCTCGACAGGATTCAAACCTGTAACCTTCTGAGCCGTAATCAGATGCGCTATTCAGTTGCGCCACGAGGCCGTTTGTTATCTTGTTGTTTAACGGTTGCAAATATACCACTTTTTTCCGTTCTTTGAAACATGAAAAAGAAAATTTTACTTTTATTTACGGTATTTTCGCTAATTGCCTGTAAAAGAGAATCAAAAATTTCGTCCTCAGATTGGACAAATATCTCAAATCGTACCCAATACAAGGAACAGGACGGAAACCTGGAGTTGAAATCGGGGAATTTCACTTATAATTTTAAGCAGAATCAAACTCCTTTCAAGAAAATAATCCTGCTGAATGCTAGTATGGCAGGGTATATTTCAGAGCTTGGGGCAGAAAATGTAATCATAGGAGTTTCCAGTCCGGAATATATTTTTTCAGATAAAATTCAGAATCTGATCAAAGAAGGAAAGATCCAGAATGTAGGAAGCGAACAGAAATATGATGTGGAAAAGATCATCTCTATGAAGCCGGATGCTATTTTTACCAATCATATTGCCAGTTTTGACAATACTTATGAGCTTTTAAAGAATAATGGCATTCAGGTAATATTTCTGGATGAATACATGGAACAGAAACCTTTGGAAAAAACGGCTTATATCAAACTTTTCGGAGAGTTTTTAGGAAAAGAAAAAGAAGCTGAAGCTAAATATCAGGAAGTGGAGAAAAATTACAGTGATCTGAAACAGCTTGCATCAAAAGCAAAAGGAAAACCTGTGGTACTTGCTAATGAAATGTATGGAGACGTCTGGTATCTTCCAGGGGGAAATACTTCTGTGGCTCATTATATTTTGGATGCCAACGCCAATTATATCATGAAGGATAATAAAGATGAAAAAGCTTTAACAATGAGCTTTGAGGAAGTATACGCCAAAGCAGGAGGAGTACAGTACTGGGTAAATGCAGGAAGCCATACTTCGAAAAAAGAAATGCTGGGCATGAATCCTTTCTATGGAAAGCTGGATGTATTCAATAAAGGAAAAATCTATACCATTGCCGGAAAGGAAAAACTGAAAGCGAATGATTTCTTTGAAAGCGGTGTGGTGAGAGCTGATTTAATCCTTAAAGATTATATAAAAATCTTTCATCCTGAACTTTTACCCGATTATCAGCTTACTTACATGAAAGAATTGCAGTAACTCATACTATTTGCTTATTTTTGCCTTTCCTTTTTATCAAGTTATGTGGAAAAAAATTAAACAGCTTATCTTCATCATTCTTGTTTTGAATGTCGTTTTTATCATCTGGGGTAGATTCTTTAATCCACCCATTACTCTTACGCAGATAGGAGGACTTTTTGAATATGGAAAACTGCATAGGGATTATATTTCCTATGACGAAATGGGAAGTAATGTGAAAAAAGCCGTAATTGCTTCTGAAGATCAGAAATTTTTTGATCATGACGGCTTCGATTATACAGCCATCGAAAAAGCTATGAAGTATAATGAGAAAGGCAAAAAAATAAGAGGAGGAAGTACCATTTCCCAGCAAACAGCGAAGAATGTGTTTCTTTGGCAGGGCAGAAGCTGGGTGAGAAAAGGACTGGAAGCAGTGTATACTTTCATTATTGAAAAAGTATGGACTAAAGATATTATCCTTGAAAGATACCTGAATTCCATAGAAATGGGACAAGGTGTATTTGGCGTAGAAGCAGCTGCACAATATTATTTTGGTAAATCATCCAAAGATTTAAGTGTCTCCGATGCAGCCTGGATTGCCGCTGTATTACCTAATCCAAAAAAGTATGATCCTAAAAATCCATCTCCTTATCTGAGAAAGAAACATAATTGGATTATGAGACAGATGAGGAATGTGAGTTTGAAATAGTATCTTTGTACTAATGAAATTCTTTAATTCCAGCACAAATTTTGAGTCAGTTCTTAAAAAATACTTTTCTTTTAAGAACGAAACGCATTCTTTAGAACCTTTTGCAGAGTTTTTAGAGACGATAAAAGAGGCCGACTTTACAGATGTGCTCAATTTTTTCAGAAGCAATCCTAATTTTGCTGAAAACTTTAAATATTATATTCACAATATTTTTAGAGGAAGACCTTTCAACCTTTCCCTGACGGAAGCGAATATTCTTTCAGAAAATGCCTTCTTCCCGGAGCTTAAAAAAAGAATACTGAACAAGGTTCTGCCGCCCGTTGAAAATGAGAATACGGTATGGTACATGATCGATAACGTCAGTATGAGGCCGAAAAAGGATTTGAAATATCTGCATAACCTTCCTGAAAATGAGATCAATGAATTTTTGAATATGTTGGGAGCTTCGGATTTTATTATCCGTCCTAATGTTAAAAAGGAACTTATTTTCTCTATGAACATCCTTTCCTGGAGGGTAACGGGAATGGCGATGGAAGTGGAAGTAGTTAGAATGGCCCCTCAATACAGAAATTTGGACAATCCGTTTCTTGCCCTTCAGAATGAGCTGGAAACATTGGCTGATGATCTGGTTAAAGATCCGGAATTACAGCTGCATTCAAAAGACAGCCGATATAAGCAGATCAAAATCTACGCAGAACAATGCCAGGAGTTTGTGAATATTGCTTTTAAAAATTCCGCTAAATATGGTATTTCCGGGAAGATTAATCAATCCCTGTTAAAAATCCGTCAGCAGACTGAAAGAATATATGAAATTGCCCAGTTATTGGTTATTGATACAGATGAAGATGTTCAGATAAAATCCAAGCAGTTGATTTTTAATATTCTGAATTATAAATCTCACAAAAATAATATCTCAGATCTTATCAATGACAGTACGAGGTTGATCTCACACCTTATTACCAATCACACGGCAGAAACCGGAACCCATTATATTACTTCTACCCGAAAAGAATATATGACCATGTTCTACAAAGCGAGTGGTGGTGGTATTATTGTAGGAGCCCTTTGTGTTCTTAAAATGCTCTATGGATACATCCCGGGAAGTGATTTTTCACATGCCTTTCTGTATTCAATGAATTATGCGATGGGATTTGTGATGATTTATCTGATGGGTTTTACACTTGCCACAAAACAGCCGGCTATGACTGCTGCCACGATGACAAAAGTATTATCAGAAGAAGGAAATGCCCAAAGAAATAATACGGAGTTTGCCCATTTGGTATCCAAGTTGTTCAGAAGCCAGTTCATTGCCTTTGTAGGAAATGTATTGCTTGCCTTTCCGATAGCTCTCGCTATTATTTACGGATTGGATGTGTTTTTCTCCCAAAACCTTGCTGTAGAGCGTTCAGATAAACTGCTGAAAGACCTTGATCCTTTTAAATCCAAAGCTATTCTGCATGCCAGTATTGCCGGATTCTACCTTTTTATTTCCGGAATTATTTCGGGAAATATCGGAAACAATTCTGTGTTTTATCAGATTCCTGAAAGAATTACCAAAAACCTTTCCATCAGAAGTTTTTTTGGAAAGAAATTCGCAAAAGGACTTTCAAAATATTATGCAAAAAACTGGCCGGGAATCATTTCCAATTTCTGGTTTGGGGTTTTCCTTGGAGCAACGGCTCCGGTCGGAATGTTTTTCGGACTGGATCTGGATATCAGACACATTACCTTTGCAGCCGGAAACTTTGCTTTAGGATTATATGGAAAAGATTTCTCTGTAGATTCCTATACATTCTGGATGTCTTTTGTAACGGTATTCCTGATTGGTTTCTTCAACTTCCTGGTAAGTTTCAGTTTGTCGATGTTCCTGGCATTCAGGTCAAGAAAAATGAATTTCGGACAGGTAAGTGAGATCTATAAAGAGATTTTCAGATACTTTACGAAACATCCGCTGAAATTCTTCCTACCGCTTAGCTCTGGTCTGGACAAAAAAGCAGACGATCTGATGAGCAGTACCATTTCTAATAAATCAGAAGAACATTAATATCATAAAAAATGCTACCCTCGGGTAGCATTTTTCTATTGGTATAGCAATTAAAGACAAATAGGAAGTAATGGGCATTTTGTAGGCAGTGTTGTCCAATAAGCACATTCGTTTTCATTGGCGCAGCTTACGGCACAGCAGATTTCTCCGGTACCACCTCCCTGTATTGTTTTTAAAGTTTTTCTTGTCAGTTTTTTTGATGCAATTGATTTTTTCATGGTAAAAAATAGATTAATGTGCATTAAAAATACATATTAATTTGCATAAAATAAAATAATTTCAACGTTAGTGAATTATTTAAATGAATTTGCCTTCTACTCCTATAATATCTGTAGATCGTTAAATTTCTCAACACCGAATTTATCCTGGAATTTTTTGAGATAAAAACTTTTCCGCATTTTAAAATCGTGTTTCAATAAAGGAGAATCAATTTTAATAATAATACATTCATTTTCAATATTCACACTTCTGATTTCACTGAAAAGACTTTCATCAAGATATTCTTCAAGGAAATCTTTAATGTCAAAAGCAACTAGTTTATGTTCAAAACCATAAATTCTGGCAAAAGATTTTACCAGTTCAGAGGATTGATATTCACGTTTTTTCTTCTTCATAGTTGGGGTTCGGGATGCGTGATTCGGGTTTCGAGATTTGGGATGGAGTTTAGAATGATAAGTTAAGATAAAAAATACTATAATATTGAGAAATAGGTTTAAATATTTATTGACTAAATTTCAAAAATGATACTTTCCTCGTTAATTTTCTTCACGACACTTTCCGTACGCTCTCTGTGAGTATCTGTGATAAAAATCTGTCCGAAACTTTCTTTATTTACCAATTCAATCAATTGAGAAACTCTGGTATCATCAAGCTTATCAAAAATATCATCGAGCAGTAGAATAGGCGTCTTTTTGGTGAGTTCTTTTACAAGACTCATCTGAGCCAGCTTTAAAGAGATCAGGAAAGATTTTTGCTGTCCCTGCGATCCGATTTTCTTGATTAATACATCATCCATTTCAAAAAGAAGATCATCCTTATGAATTCCTTTTGACGTGTAAGTAAGCATTCGGTCTCTCTCAAGGCTGTCTTTTAAAAGGCTTTCAAAAGAATCTTCCAGCAAATGAGATTCATAAATTACCGATACAGTTTCTTTTCCACCGGAAATAATCTGATAGAAATTCTGAACAATTGGGTTGAGCTGTTCTACAAACTCTTTTCTTTTCTTAAATATTTTCGTTCCAAATCTGGTGATAGGGTCATCATAAATTTCCAGAGAATCTTTGTCCCAGGTTCTGTTTTTGGCAAAATATTTAAGTAAAGCATTTCGCTGCTGAATGGTTTTCTGATATTGGATGAGATCAAAAAGATATTCTGAATCTGTCTGAGAGATCATCGCATCCAGAAACTTACGTCTGCTTTCTCCGGAATCCGAAATAAGATTCGAATCGTAAGGTGAGATCATAACACTTGGCAGGTATCCGATATGATCTGCAAGCCTGTCGTAGCTTTTATCATTCTTCTTGATCACTTTTTTAGCTTCCTTAGGCTGGGTGATTCTGATGATATCCTCGCTGTCTTCATTCTGAATTTCAGCATCAATGGTAAAAAAGTCTTCCTCTTGTTTAATATTGTTGAGGTCCGTATTTCCCAGAAAGCTTTTTCCTACTGATAAATAATGCAGCGCATCCAGAATATTGGTCTTTCCCACGCCATTATTACCCACGAAACAGTTGATCTGCGGGGAAAACTCAAATTTTTTCTCAGAATGGTTTTTGAAATTGTACAGGGAAAGCTTCTTGATAATCATTCGTCAAAAATACTCCATTATTACTAAAAATAAAAAAGGAAGTGCCGAACAAGTTTCCACCCCGAATGAGAAATAAGCATCATCTCTTTTATTATCAGAGAAGTAGATGAGAAAATAAGTTACAATGCTGGCCATAAAAAATGCCAGGGCATAATGGAAGTCGAGATAGAAGATCCCGATGATGTTGCTGATAAAAACAAGTCCATAGGCAATGTATTTAGTGTTTTCCACCCCTATAAGCATAGGGAAAGTCTTTACGGTATCACTGTTCATATCACGGATATCAAAAGGTAGAACCAGTGCAGTAATAAAGAAAAAACTGATCAGAAAAATAGGCATGCTAAATTCCGGAAGCGTAAGCCAGCAGTTAACCAATGCCCATACTAATCCTACGTAGAACACTTTCAGTAAAGGAATTTTACGAATATATACATCGAGAAAAAAACTGTTGTAAAGCAGCCCCAGGACTACAATAATAAACCATTTCAGAAGTCTTATCTCATTATGATTATGAATGATTAGAAAAGCACAGACAATTCCTGCTGTTGCATTAAGAACAAGTATTTTCAAAAAGTGCCTGGTATATTGGTATTTAGTATACAGATAACCACTGAAATAAGTGATGAAAATAAGTGCAAAAGTAGGGAAACGGAATGTGTTTTGCTCTTTCATGAAAAATACTGCAAAAAGAGTTCCCATAAGAGAGACATAAAGCTGGCTGTCTATGACGGTTTTTTTCAGTATTTTTAAGATGTTCATTTATCAAAATTAATATATATGAAAAGATTTTCCAAGATTTTTCTGCTTTTGCTTGTAATGCTAAGCTTTTCAACGGTATCCGCACAGAAATATTACGATACCCAATGGAAAAAAGTGGCTGATAACAGTGTAAAAGGAGCTTATAAATCTAATCTTCCCATTATTTTAGACATACAAAAACAAGCCATGAAAGAAAATAATGCCTTCGAGCTGATCCGTTCTCTGAAAGCGGAATTCAGTATTGTAAACCAAACCGTTGACGATGATCAGAATGATGCTGCTTCTCAGTTTTTCAAAAAAATTAAGGATGCAGAAGGTAAAATAAGCGGAGACGGAAAGCTGGTATACAAAGTCTTAATGAATGGCTTTTTCATGGATTATTACAACCAGAACTCCTGGAAAATAAACGGAAGAACCAATATCAATTCGCAGGATGTTTCACAGATTGAAACCTGGAGTAAACTTGATTTCAAAAATTATCTGACGAAAAACTTTCAGGAACTTGATAAAGAAAAACCTGAAATGAAAAAGATCTCGCTGGAAAAGTATAAAGATATCTTTTCAGAAGCAGGAGACCTTGTTTATTTTCCGACATTATCGGATTGGTATGCCGTGAAGAAAATAGCGTTTTTATCTGAAAACAATATTTTCACCAAAAATGAACTGACAGAAAACCGTACAACAATCAATGCAATTTATGATGAACTGATCGAACAGAATACAGGAAATTCCAAGCTGTATTTCATGAAAGAAAAGCTTACGGAAAATTGTAACTTCAATCATTGTAAGGATAAACTTCAGCAGCTTCAGAATCTTTTGAACTCTAATATAGAAGGAGATTATAAAGTAATGATCATGGGAGATGTCATGGATGAGCTTACTAATCAGAAGAAGCCTAAAGAAGCTCTTGCATTAGCAGCACAAGCTAAAAGTAAATACCCGAAATCTCTTTTCCTGGAGAATATTAAAAGCAAGGAAGCACAGATTGTCAATCCGTATCTGACTTTAAAATATGAAGCACAGACGCAGAATAATCTTCCGATTCACTTGGTTGCACAGTATCAGAATGTTTCAGAATTTACCCTGAATATTTATGAAGTGAAAGACGATTTTACTTCGTTAATTCGGTATGTTCAGGATTCCTATTCCGATACTTTCAGCAAACTAAAGAAGAATCTGGTAAGGAAAGAAATATTCCAGCTGCCGGATCCTAAAGATTATCAGAGTCACAAAACTTCTTTGGAAGTGAAACCGCTTCCTTCAGGAGTGTATGTGGCGGAATTTACGGTTGCAGGAGCAGACATGAAAGATACAGACTCGAGGCAGAATTTATATTTTCTGGTTTCCGGAAACCAGATTATTTATCAATCCAAAAAGGACAGAAACCCTCTTTCCGATGAGTTGAAATTGGTCAATAGTGATAATGGTAAGCCTTTAGCCAATGAAGGTCTTCGATTTTATGAGTTTGTTTCCAATAAAACATTAACTAAAATTGAGGGAACAACCAATGCCAGCGGAGTATTTAAGCTTCCTGCTACAGATAGTAAAGAATATTACAGAACTTTCCTGATCCAGCAGCCTAAAACCAATGATTTCCAGATCATGCAGGTCTATGGAAACAGAGGCTATGCTGAAGATTATAATCCTAATAAACAAACCCGTTCAACAGCACAGATTTTTATTGACAGAGGAATTTACCGTCCCGGGCAGACTGTTTATTTCAAGGTGGTGAATACCAGAATGAGTAAGGAGGTTGAATCTGTTCTTTCAGGATTGAAACAAAAAATCACGCTGTTGAACACCAATAATGAAGAGGTTTCTTCACAGGATTTTACCACCAATGAATTCGGTTCTTACCATGGAAGTTTCATTCTTCCAAAAGGAAAACTGAATGGTAATTTTTACCTGAGAATAGAAGGGGAAAGTGCTGGATACAAAAATTTCAGGGTAGAAGAATACAAAAGACCGAAATTTGAAGTCACCTTTGATCCCGTAAAAGAAGAGTATAAGTATGGCCAAACAATTCATTTGAAAGGAAAAGCTGTGATGTTCTCGGGAGTTCCTTTGAGCAATACTACAGTGAATTATGAAATCAAAAAACAAAATATCAGATGGAGATATTTCAGCTGGTATCCACAGAATGATGATAATGAAAATTCAATTTTAGGCGAAGCAAAAACCAATGAAAAAGGAGAGTTTACAATTCGTTTGGAACTTAAAAAAGATGAAAAGCTGGAAGGAATACAGATTGACAATTATGCCATCAATGCATCCGTTACAGACATCAACGGAGAAACGCAGAATGCCGATACTCAATTAAAAGTGGCTTCGGTTTCTCATTACATTCAGGCGGAAAATATCAGCAATACTTTTACAGATGAAAATGTAAAAGTGAAGGTAGAAACCAAAAATTATAATGATCAGAATCTTAAAAAAAACTATCAGGTTAAGCTATCAAAATTAACTGCTCCGGACAGGATTTTCAGAGATAATTTCAAATCTGATGTTCAGAATCTTCCGAAATATTCAAAAGAAGAATTCATCAGCAAATTCCCACATGATCTTTTTGATAAAAATGATGAGATCAAAAACTGGAAAACAGAAAAAGTTGTAATTGAAAGACAGCAGCAGCCATCCGCTGACAATGCTCAGCTTTTAACCAACCTCGATTTAGGAAAACTGGAAACAGGAGATTATGAACTTGAACTTTTCAATATAGAAGGAAAAGATACGATCAAAACTTCACAGTATTTCAGTGTTTGGGATAAAACAGCTTTGAAGCCTACTCAAAAAACATTCCTTACGGTTATTGCTCCGAAAGAAGAATTGTCAAGAGGGGAAAAAGCAAAAGTGTATGTTTACTCAGCAGTTCCTGATGCTTTAATCAATGTTTTTGTGCAGGACGGATCCGGAAAAACGGTTTCAGAAGTTCATCAGATGAAAAATGGAGTATTAGAATATACGGCTGAAATTCCTAAAGATAAAAGTGTCTCAGACCTGAATCTTCAGTTTCAGCTGGTAGCATTTAATGATGTGAATACAGAATCTGTTTCTTTAAAAATAAAGGATACAGAAAAACCTTTAAAAATTGAAACCGTAACCTTCAGAGATAAGCTTGAACCTAACGCTAAAGAAAAGTGGACGGTAAAAGTTACTGGAAATGACAAGGAAAAGATCAATGCTGAGGTATTGGCGAATATGTATGATATGTCTCTGGATCAGTTTGCTGCAAACACCTATAGCTGGAGAAAATTATATACGCCATTTGTAATCGTTACTTCTTATGGAATCAGAAATTATCTGCAGCAGCAAAACTATCAGAAGAGATTAAAGTACTTCGAAGACAGATATATAACTGTTCCTCAGTTTAACTGGTTTGATGGAAATTATTATTCAATTTCAAGGGAAACTATAGTAGGATTTAGCAATCAGGAAGGAGTGAAAGCTCCGGCTTATGCACCACCTCCGTCACCAATTGCTGGGGCGAAATTTAAAACAGCAAGAGCTGCCGTTGCAAAAGAAGCTGTGGTATTGAATGATAGTGCGATTGATCTCCTTGACTCAGGAAGACAGTTGACAGAAGAAGAAAAAAAGAAATATGCAGATGGTTCTGGTAATGTAGAGGAGAAATTAGATAAAGTAGCAGTCCGTCAAAATCTCAACGAAACCGCATTCTTCTATCCGGATCTGAAAACCGATGCCGAAGGAAATGTAAGCTTCGAGTTCACTTCTCCGGAAGCACTGACAAAATGGAAACTGATGTTCCTTGCCCACACTAAAGATGCAAGGGCTGCTACCTTGGAAAAAGAAATGGTAACACAGAAAGAATTCTCTGTAACGCCAAACTATCCTAGATTCCTGAGAGAAGGTGACGAACTGAATCTACAGTCGAAACTATCCAATCTTACCGATAAAAAACTAAGTGGTTCTGCGGAATTACAGATTCTGGATGCCTTCACCAATGAAAATATATCTTCGAAATTCGGAATCACCTCAGGAGCACTAATCTTCAACTTAAATGAAAACGGAAGCAGTGCATTAACATGGAAATTGAAAGTTCCGGACAATGTTTCCTCAATTATTTTCAAAGTGATTGCGAAAGCAGGAGCTTATTCTGACGGTGAACAACAGGCTGTGGCTGTATTACCTAACAGAATGCTGGTAACAGATGCTGTTCCGGTTTTTGTAAAAGAAGGAGAAACCAAAACATTTGTACTGGATAATCTTAAAAACAATACATCTACGACAGCTTCTAATGTTTCCAATACGTTAGAACTCACAACCAATCCGATCTGGGAGATTATGTTTGCGCTTCCAAGTCTGAAAAACGATCAGAACAATTCTGCAGATGTGATCTTTAATAAATGGTTTGCAGACGTGCTGGCTTCGGAAATATTCAAAGCCAACCCGAAAATGAAAACAGTTTTTGAAGAATATCAGAACAAAGGATTATTGAATTCAAATCTTGAAAAAAATCAGGAGTTGAAACAGTTGTTGCTTGAAGAAACACCTTGGGTATTGGAAAGCAAAAATGAAGGCGAGCAGATGCAGAAATTAGCATTGTTATTTGATGTCAATACAATGAAAAATTCTATCAATCAGGATTGGGATGATTTCAAAAAACTACAGAATCCTGACGGTGGATTCTCATGGTATCCTGGCTATCCAAGTTCTTATGGAACGTCATTGTATATCCTTAAAAACTTAGGAAAAATTAATTCCTGGTTAAAAGATAATGTGAAAGATTATCAAAACGCAGATCAGAAAGTACTTGTAGCTAAATTGATCCAGTATGTGGATAATGAAGTGAATAAATATTTTGATGCGAAAAAAGGAAATGTCTGGAACAACTGGACGATGGATTATCTTGATACCAGAAACTACTGGGAAAAACAATATCCTTTGAAAGGAAAAGGAGTTACCCTGAAAACATTGGTGAAACAAAAAGCAAAGACAGCTAAAATCACTGACTTTACATTCTTTGGACTTCACCGTGCTGCACTATTGATGAACGATTATGGTCTGAAAGATGTGTCTGCAAAGTTGATGACATATCTTAAGGAAACTTCTACAGATACTAAAACACAAGGGGTTTATTGGAAACAAAACTTGAATGATTGGGGATGGTTTGGCTCAAAAGTAGTTAACCATGCCGGAGCATTGGAAGCTTTCAATACATTACAATCTAACGAGCAAAACTTTATTGAAGACATGAAGATCTGGCTGGTAACCCAAAAAGAAGTGAACTCATGGGGAAGTTCAAGAGGAACAGCTGAGGTGATCTTTACCATTTTGAATTCAGGGAAATCATGGACGGGAACAGAAAGTGATAAAGCAACGATTGTTTGGGGTGGAAAAGAATTAATTCCTCAGACACAAGCTACAGGCTACGTGAAATCGACATTGAAGCCAGAAGCTATAGATAAAAACTTAGCATCTGTAACCGTTACCAAACCTGGTCCCGGAATTGTTCAGGGTGGATTGTTCTGGCAGTATTATGAAGACCTTGATAAAATCAAATCTTCAGAAAACTATATTTCTGTAACGAAAGAGCTTTATAAAAAAGTAAAAACGGTAAACGGAGAAGAACTTCAGAAAATCTCTTCTGAAACACCGTTGAAAGTAGGAGATAAGATAACTGTAAGGATGATTCTGAATACAGACAGAGCGATGGAGTTTATTCATATTAAAGATATGCGTGCTGCAGGATTTGAGCCTGTAGATGTACTATCCGGATATCAATGGAAAAATAATCTGGGATATTATCAGTCTACCAAAGATGCCTCTACCAATTTCTATATTCAATATATGCCAAAAGGAAAATATGTCTTTGAATATGATGTAGTAGCTAATGCGTCCGGAAAATTCTCCAACGGAATTACAACGATGCAGAATTATTACGCACCGCAGATGAATGCCCATACAAAAGGAAGTAGCGTCGCAATTTCAGAGTAACTGATCAACATAGAAAACTGCAGTAAATTTTTTTACTGCAGTTTTTTTATTGCTGGATTTTTAATAAAAATAGAATTAAATCGAAAAACCAAACAATTGTTTAATTTTGGAATGGTTTTTGGAATTAAGATAGTATCAATTAAAAAAATTATTAAAAGATGAAATTTTCTAAAACTTTAATCACAGGATTAGTATTAATGGCTGGAGTAAATGCTTTCGCACAAAAGAAAGCAGAGAAGTTTGAAAAACTACAGATTGAAATGTTCCCGAAAGCAAAAGAAGGCTATAAGCAAGTATATATTCAGCTTCCCATAGCAAAAAATGAAAACGACTTAAAAGTTGAGCTTTTTGTAGGGGCTGAAAAAATGTTAGACTGTAACAACTATTTTTTAATGGGAGAAATGAAAACCCAGGATCTTCAGGGATGGGGATACAACTATTATGAAGTAGAATCTAAAGGGGAAACGGCAGGAACACTGATGGGTTGTCTGGATAAAAAACAGACTAAAAAGTTTGTGACCTTGAAACCTGAAATTGTAAGATACAATAGTAAACTTCCATTGGTATTCTACGTACCGAAAGACATTGAAGTCCGTTACAGAATTTTACGCCCTGATGCTGCGATGAAAAAAGCAGTTCAAAGATAAATCAGCTTATTATAATGATACAGAAAACTCCTCACAGCAATGTGGGGAGTTTTCGTTTTTTTCAGGATAAGATAATTCGTCATGTCTTTGCTAAGTGAAACGCCCTTGCGAACGAATTTAAAGCTATCAACAATGCTTTTGCGAACACTGCTTGTACTTTAGGCTTCGGCTCAAGCCAATTGACGTTTCACCTTTTCCAAACGGACTAAAGTCCGTTCCTATTGAATATGATCTCTCGCAGATTTTGCTGATTGAGCAGATTATTCATTCCCCAAGCCTATCCACAACGTTTGTCATTCCGCAGAAATCCAGCCTCCAAAATTTAGAATATAAAGAGAATAAGTCCAATTGTACTCAATAGAAATGGGCTTTAGCCTATTTAATTAAAATATTTAAGTTCCTTATGGCTTTAGCCTAAACTTACACTCAGTTTGACAAAGAGCAGATTATATATTATCAAAATTTTTCCACTCCGTTTGTCGCTCCACGGGAATCATCTTCCAATATTCAAACTTAGTTTTTCAAATAAAACATAGCTTTATCCTCTTTATTTTCTAAGAAATATGCGGTGGAAAATTGTATGAAAAAAGTAGAGTTAATTATTTTTTTAAACTTTTTTAAGTTTTAATTAACATTTAAACACTTCGGGCAAAACTTTATTTTGCAGGGCTTTAAACTTAAACGTATTTTAAACTTACTTTAAATTCACTACCTTGTTGAATTATCTTTAAGGATTTTAACAATTTTTGCATTATATTTGTTATAAACATAAACCATGAAAAACAATTTATTGATTTTTACGTTTAGTTTTTTTGCTTTCCCCGCTTGTGGCTGGGCACAGTCTGCACCGGATTTTAAAGAACTTCTGGATAGTGCTATGGTTCGGGATTCGAACCTCAAAATGCAGATTACCCAAAACAAACTTACCGATCTTGATGAACACAAACTGAAAGATATCTTTCTTCCAACCTTGGAACTAAGTGGTAAAGCCGGCTATCTCAACGGAACAGCAAGACTGACGTCTCCCGAATTCAATCTCGCTCCCTTTATCAATATTCCTGAAGGGACTTTCAACAATAATTTCAATGTATCCGGATTTTCAGGTATTGCCAAGGCAGATGCCAAAATGCTTCTGTATTCAGGAGGAAAGGTGAAGTACATGAAAAAAGCGGTGGAAGAAAAGAAAAAGTCTGAAGATATCCTTCTGGAAAAATCAAAAGATGAGGTGATTGCCACTATTTCTAAAGCGTATGATCAATTAGCCTTAATTCATCAGTCTAAAAAAGTACTGGATGAAAGTAAAAAAAGACTGGATATCAACAGGAAAACTGCGGACAAAGCGCTTGGTTATGGTTTGATAACGCCTTATGATCATAAGAAAATTGAGCTGGCGCAGGCTACTTTGGATGCTAAAATGGTAGAATATGAAGGGAAAAAAGAACTTCTTCTTACCCAGCTTTATATTTTAACAGGGATTCAAAGAGAAAGGCTCAGAATGATAGATCCTGTCTTATCTCCCGTAGAGTTGCTGGCTGCAGAAAAAGGGATTGAACAGAGAGCAGAAATTCGTGCACTGGAACATGGAATCAGTGCGGCAGACTATAAAATAAAAGCAGAAAGAACGTGGATGATTCCTAAAGTACAGCTGATGGCTTCTGCCTATTATATCGGATTGTACGGAAACAGGATAAAGTCCTCAGAAAATATTATTCCCGCAGTTCCAATCCTTGGATATGAAGGGAAAAAGCTGGACTGGAGACCCAATAATATCAACGTATTTCCATTGATTACAGCTGGTGTAGGCTTTAAATGGGAAATTTTCGACGGTAAAGAAGGAAAACACGCAGAAGAAACTGCCAAAGTTGGGAAAGAAGTTCTACAGAACCAGAAAGAAGATGCTCTGAAAAAACTGACCTTGAATCTGGCCAATAATCAAACCAATTATGATATTGCTTCCGCGCAGATCACCTTGAAAGCCAAAGAAAAAGAGCTGGCAAAAAATGCACTCGTACAGGCAGAAAAAGAATTCAGGTACGGAATGAGCAAATCTTCACAGCTTATTGATGCCGAAAATGATCTTGAAGTTGCGGAACTCGAATATCAGAATGCCATTTTCAACCAGAGAAGAGCGGGAATAGAACTGATGAGATCTACCCAGGAGCTGGATATCACCAAATTTTATTTAATCCCTTAAAAATTTACATGATGCATAAAAATATATCTATACTCTTCGCTGCTCTGTTTTTCTTAGGGAGCTGTGACAAAAAAAATGAAAAAATTAAAGAACCTGAAGGGAAAACCAAAAAGGATGTCATCTCTTTTGCACCTAAAGTTACCGGAAGGATTCTTAAAATATATGTTTCTGAAGGTCAGACGGTGAAAAAAGGAGATACGCTGGCTCAGCTTGATGTCCCAGAAGTTTCAGCGAAAATAGCACAGGCACAAGGTGCGGTAAGTGCTGCTTCAGCTCAGGAGCAAATGGCCAAAAACGGAGCAACACCCGATCAGTTGAAACAGCTTCAGGCCAAATATAAAGGATTGAAAGAACAATATGAATTTGCCCAGAAATCTTACAAAAGAGCGAATAATATGTTCCGCGACAGTTTAATGTCCCCACAGGCGCATGACGAAATCTATGCAAAATTACAAGGCGCAAAAGCTCAGTATGATGCTGTAGTGGCGGAATTGGATGATGTAAATAGAGGAACCCGTTTCGAAAAAATAGAAATGGCGGCAGGGCAGGCTTCACAAGCCAAAGGAGCTTTGCAGGAAGCTAACGTAGCCTACTCCGAAAGATATATCATTGCTACCAACGATATGGAAATTGAAACCATCAGCTTAAATACGGGAGAATTGGCAACTGCTGGCTTTGCATTGTTTAACGGGTATATCCCGGAAAGTACGTATTTCAGATTTACCATTCCGGAAAGTGCTATTTCAAAATATAAAAAAGGGCAGGAGGTCACTATGCAGGTAGTCTATAACAAAGAAAATCTGACAGGAAATATCGTATACATTAAGCAGTTGACAAAGTATGCTGATATCACCACTGCTTATCCTGATTACCAGTTACAGGATGCGATCTATGAGATCAAAGTAAAACCCAAAGACATGAATAAGGCTAAAAGTATTTTAGTCAATGCCAATGTAATCCTGAAATAAATTGAAAAGAACTGATGAAGTTTCCTGAATTTCATTTCGTTCTCCACTTATAAAAATATACAGATGAAAGAATTTTTCCGTCTTTTAAAACGAGAGTTCAAACTTTTTATCGGCAATTCTACCTTAAGGACGGTGTTCTTTTTGGCACCGGTTTTCTATGCCACCTTGCTTGGGTTTGTCTACAAAAGCGGAAAAGTTGAAAATACTCCTGTTTTGGTTGTAGATAGAGACAATACACCTTTATCCAACCAACTGACGGAAATGCTGGATGATAATAAAAGCATCAAAATTATCAGATATCTGCAGGAACCTCTCAGTATTAAAGATGAGGTGATCAGGCATGAGGCAGCTGCTGTCGTTATTATTCCCTCAAGATTTGAAGGAGATATGCTGCAGAAAAAATATCCTGAACTGAATGTGTATATCAATACGGGGAACGTTTTAACAGCAAACTTCGCCTCGAAAGCGCTTCAGCTGACCATAGGAACATTTTCTGCGGGAGCTTCCATCAAAGCTCTTCAGAAAGCAGGAATGCCCGCTGTAAAAGCTGCAACACAATACGAACCTTTCAAAGCCAATTATATAACCCTTTTCAATACTACCGGAAACTATCTGATCTTTATGTGGCCTGCAATGCTGGCAGTAGTGTTACAGCAGGTTATTTTATTAGCAATGGCAGTGAGTTTTGCCGCTGAATTCGAAAGAGGATCTTTTGTGAAAGAATATCTTAAAATGAAAAGATGGGCTTTCCCAACCATGTTGATAAAAGTCATTCCAATCTGGGTGTTTTCTGTTCTCATTGTAGGTATTTACTACTTTATGCACATGATTTTTCATGTTCCGATGCCGGAAGGAATATTCAATTTTATATTGCTGACAGCCGTATTTGTTGGATCGGTTTCATTTTTAGGCGTATTCATCAGTATTCTGATTCCGGATGCTTTGAAAGCTACACAAATCCTGATGGTTATTGCTTCGCCGGCTTTCATTATCAGTGGTTTTACATGGCCTTTGAATGCAATGCCCGCTTTCGTACAGTTTATCGCGAATATTATTCCGTTAACTCCCTTTTTACAGGCTTTTAAAATCTTATTGATTCAAAAAGGTTCGGTAGAACTTACCTTCCCATATCTGAAACATTTAAGCATTCTTTTAGTAATATATGCTATTATCGGCTGGATTGCTTTAAAGATCAAACTATGGTTTATTTTCAAAAAATCTGCACCACAGGAAATTACAATTGAGGACACTTCTGGGGAAGAGATAGAGTAGTTTTTGGTTAATTTGTTGCTGGTTTTTAAGTTAGAGGTTGATAGGATGCTGATTTGCTGGTTTGCTGGTTGCTTTTGGTAGTATCTGGGCTGACTGATGATTAGTTTCTATGCCCGACGAATTAAAACAAGAGCAGGAAAAAAATACATAAAAAATAACCCGAAAAATAGCCGGAAAAATTTCGAACTCGAATCCCGTACCCCGTAACTCGTATCTCATAACAAGCACTTCTCAATTTTTTCAACCGACTATAAAATCAAACAAAAAAACTGATATATTTGTTTATAGTAAAATAGAAATTATATGGAAAATGTATTTGATGCAAAAGATGCTCAAAACTATATAGATAGGATCAACAGATTGGTAGAGGATACTCACGGTTTGTGGGGAAAAATGACCGTAGACCAGATGCTGGCACACTGCTGTATTACTTATGAAATGATTTATGAGCCGGAAAAACATAAAAAACCGGGAGCCATTGCAAAATTTATACTAAAAACTTTCGTAAAACCTAAAGTAGTGGGAGAAAAAGCATATCCAAGAGATTCTCCTACCGCTCCGCAGTTTTTGATTACCACGAGAAAGAATTTTCACGAAGAAAAAACAAGACTGATCGGGTTTATTCAAAAGACACAGCAGTTGGGGGCAGATGCGTTCGATGGTAAAGAATCTTTTTCTTTCGGAAAACTGAATTCCCAGGAGTGGAATAATATGTTTGCCAAACATCTGAACCATCATCTTGCACAATTTGGTGTTTAAACAATCACACAATATGAAAAAACTTTTATTACTTTTTACGCTGGCCGCCAATTTTGTATTGGGCCAGATGCCGGATATTTCAAATACGTGGCTGAATAACAGTAAACCTTATATAGGAACCATTGGAAACAAAGGCCAGGAACTGAAACTGAAGATCAATATTTCTGAACAGAATAAAAAAAATGATCAGGAATATTTCGTTTCAGGATATTCTCTGGTAGATACCAATTATACGAAATTTGAAGGTAAAATTACCATTTTAAAATATAAAGATTCCAAAAAACAGGGAACCGTATACGGGGAATATGAGCTGGCAGAAGAGAATAAAGGAAAACATTCCGGACTTTTTACAGGGAAGTTTATCTATCACTTTAAATGGAACAGGAAAACAGAGAATATTGAAGAGCAGCATATTGAACTTACTGGTGATTGGAAGAGCTATGATGGAAGTATAGCACTTAAAACCGAATTAAAAAACCAATAGTCATGCTCAGAAGAATATTGGCGGTATTGGCCGGTCTTATTGCCGGATCCATTTGTATTACCGCGGTAGAAAAAATAGGGCATACACTGTATCCGCCTCCGGCAGAAGCTGCAGCAGGAGATATGGAGGCTTTGAAAACGTATGTGGAGCAAGCCCCTTTTATGGCTCTGTTTTTTATCATTCTGGCTTACGCGCTGGCAGCGGTTGTCTCAGGATTTACCGCTTCAAAAATTTCCAATAACGGAAAAAGTTCAGCTGCAGTGATTTGTGGAATTATTTTCCTGTTAATGACCATTTACATGATGGCGTCGTTACCTTCTCCAATCTGGTTCTGGATTTTAGGAATTCTCGTTTGGGGGCTGGTTTTCTTGGGACATAAACTCGCATTAAAAAAATAAATAACTATGAAATTAGGAGCTTTTTCAATTAGCTTAAGCGTAAAAGATCTTCAGAAATCCAAAGACTTTTACGAAAAACTTGGGTTCACCACTATGGCGGGAACGGAAGCACAAAATTATCTGATCATGAAAAACGGTTCTACTTTGATAGGCCTTTTTCAAGCAATGTTTGATGGAAATATGCTTACCTTCAATCCTGGATGGGATGAAAATGCACAGAACCTTGATTCTTTTGATGATGTGCGTGAAATTCAGAAGAGATTAAAAGAAAATGGAGTGGAAATCGGAAAAGAAGCTGATGAAACCACCTCCGGTCCTGAGCATATCTATCTGAAAGACCCCGATGGAAATATGATACTTATAGATCAACACAGATAATAATTAAAAACACATTGATGATGAGAACATTGAAAAGAATTATTTTACTTTTAGCCCCACTATTAATCATTTTGTTGGTTTGGGCTGCTTTTATTCCGGGTGACTGTCAATATGAAAGGTCGATTTCTATTAATGTACCGGTAGAAAGAGTATGGCAGAATACCAATACCCTCAAAGCAATGGATCAATGGAGTCCATGGAATGATCTTGATCCGGCTATGAAAAAAGAATGGACGGGAACTACGGGCCAGCACGGAGAAAAAGTTTGCTGGGACAGTAATAATAAACAGGTAGGAAAAGGCTGTCAGGAATTGGAAAAAGTGGATGAAGCAGGTAAAAGAATAGACACGGCAATCAGATTTCTTACGCCTTATGAAAGTGAGGCAAATGCTTATGTAATAGTAGTTCCTGAAGGAAATGGAAGCAAGGCAACGTGGGGATTCACCTCACAGATTCCTTATCCGTTTACTTTGATGAAGTTGTTTGTGAATATGGAGAAAGCTATTGGAACAGATTATCAGAAAGGGCTTTCAAGATTAAAAGTACTATCTGAAAAACCTCAATAAAAAACAAACTCAACTTAAAAAAACAAAACAATTATGGCAACAGTAAACGTTTACCTTACGTTCAACGGAAACTGCAGAGAAGCATTCGATTTTTATAAATCTGTTTTCGGAGGAGAATATCCTTATGTCGGCACATTTGGAGAAATGCCTCCAATGGAAGGAAAAGAAATGCCTGAAGAAGACAAAAACAAAATCATGCATGTTGCACTTCCAATTTCTAAAGAAACGATTTTGATGGGAAGCGATACAGGAGGAGAGTGGTCTTCCAACTTCAAAGCAGGAAACAACTTCTCTATTTCTGTGAACGCTGAATCTAAAGAAGAAGCAGACAAATTATTTAGTGGTCTTTCTGCGGGCGGGCAAGTAACAATGCCTATGGCAGATACTTTCTGGGGAGCCTATTTCGGAATGTTCAGCGATAAATTCGGAATCAACTGGATGGTAAATTATGATGATCCTGCTAAAATGCAGCAACACCCATAAGATTTATATCTGAATTCAAAATAATCAAAAACCGACAGCTACCTGTCGGTTTTTTGAGTATTTATAGAATTTTTATTTCTTCTTAATGATTTTGTAGCTTCCTGACTCTGTTGTGATGAGGTAGATACCATCAGGAAACTCACTTATATCAAACTTACTTTTATCTTTTTCAGCTGTTGCAGATTTCATAATTTTTCCAGATTGGTCATATAACAAAACTTTTTCATTTTTCTTCATGTCATCCATATAGAAGATACCGGTAGTTGGATTCGGATAAATATTCGCTTTGCCTTTGAGGTCATTTTCTGAAGTTCCCAATGTAGAAATTTTTGTCCATGTAAATGCATCCAGGCACATATAGACATAGCCACCGGTGGATTGCAGCTGAAGCTCATCAATGGTAGTATTGCTGTTATTCTGATTATTTAAAGTAGCCAGATCAATCAGGGTGAACCCGTTGTTGATACCTGTTGTTCCCATTGTTGCATTGAATGTCGTATTAAAACCTGATGTTTTTGTGGTGGTAAACTTTGTGACTCCTGCTAATTTTCCTGTAATGATCAGTGTTCCTGATGAGGTAGACTGATTGAGAGCAGTATTACTCAGGAAGACCCAAAACTTGGATACAGTGAACATAGAACTGCTTTTAACACTAAAAGACGGAGAATTGATATTGGTTGTTCCTGTGTTGTCAATATAGACGTTATCATTAGCTGTTCCGTTCCAGCCGGTGTTTGGATAATTGCCCTGAATTCTGAAAGTTCCGGCCTGTGATACAATATTGAAGGTATATCCATTGCTGGTAAAGCTTGTGCTTCCGCCTGATGAAGTTTCAAAAGTTACAGTAGTTGTCTGTGCACTGGTCCTTGTAATATTGCTTAATAAAGCAAAGATTACAAAAAAGATAATTTTTTTCATGGTACAGATTTTTTAATGTTTAAAGAAGATCATAAGCTTCCCGTACTGTTGATATGCTCATGAGGTTTTTCTGTAAAGGATACCACAAAGTAACCGAGAAATACAAAGTGACAACAGCGTATTAAATGCCGAATTGAAAAACAGGTAGAAATACGCAATTTTGGTGGTTTTTATTATTATAATTTTGAAAAAAGAATATTATGTTAATTAAAATGAATGTATTTCACAGTATGGTTAGTTTTTTTTCATAACTTGTAATGTGTAGCTGAAGTAACTTATTCTAAACCTATTATATAATTTAAAACGAGAAAAACTATGGAATTACCTAAACATGCAGTCTTATTAGATGATGCTAAAAAATGGATCAGCAATTGGCAGAATACAAAAATTATCGATGGAACATCTATCCGGGCTCACCTTATCCCGGCAAAGGATGTTCATGATATTTTTATTAACGACAAAGGATTTGCGAGATATCGGGGTTATAATGCCATTACCGATGAAGGCGAATTTAAATTTCTTCTGGTAGGAGTAGATGCAGATAACAATGATATTGTAAACTATGATAATGGAGATTACGTCTATGATATGACCACCCCTTGTCCAAGCGTATGTTCTGCTGCAAAATGGTGGAATCTGTAAACTAGAGATCATTGGATCACTGGATTGAAATATTGTCGTTAATAGGAAAAGGCATTCTGCTGATTAATCTGGCAGTATACTGTATAGGCTTTTCCGGAGGAGGAAAAGCCTATACATTCTTCATCAGCTACCTGGCCTGGATATTACTATGTGAAATTGTTTTCTATGTATTGAATTCACAGAAGATTAATAATCTGTTTTTCTCACATTATTATCTGATAGGCCAGTTTTTGTTACTGGGGTTATTCTTCCATGAAATTGTAACGGAACAATACCAGAAAAAAACAGCACGTACACTTTTAATTATCATTCCTGTAGTTCTTGTTATACAGTATATCATATACCCCGAAAAGTATTATGTTTTTAATCTTTTTGAAATTTTTGTCACATCTTATTCAATCATAATTCTGGCATTATTTCATTTATATAATATACTGGATACCCAAAAGAAATACAATTATATAAGCCTGGGACTTTTACTTTATCTGATAAGCAGTACTGTAATATTTTTGTCCGGAAACCTCTATACGGTGATGAACAGAAAACTGCATAAAGAGATATGGGTTTTCAATGTTGTTATGTTTATTGTGTATCAGATTTTTATTCTGATAGACTATCTGTCTTCCCGCAAAAAAAATGTGTAATTACTGTTATGATATTACAAAATGAATGAGAATACAATTATTTCCACTATCGTTTATACCTTTCTGGCATTTACCTTACTGGCCGTCACCCTGATTATATTTTATTATTTTTCCAATAAGAAAATAACTAGAAATATTATTCAGAAAAAAGAGCTCGAGGTCAGATATGAGAAAGATCTTACCCATGCCATTATCAGTGCTCAGGAAAAAGAAAGACTGAGAATTGCCCAGGATCTGCATGACGATATCAGCTCAAAACTCAGTGTGGTTTCTTTAAATATCCATCTCCTGGATTTTGATAATCTGACAAGAGAAGAATACAACGATCTGAAAAATAAAATCATACATCTGGTCAATAAAACGGCAGAAAGTGCCAGACAGATTTCGCATGATCTCCTTCCTCCGATTTTAGAAAAATTTGGACTTCATGCTGCCATAGATGCATTGTGCTCAGAAATAAACCTGTCCAAAACCCTGCAGGTTACTTATTCCAACAGTTTATACTTTGCAAAAGCGGAAGAAGAAAAAAATTTGCATATCTTTAGAATACTTCAGGAGCTCATTAACAATTCCATAAAACACGGGGAAAGTACGCATATTGATATAGAATTTTTGGGAAAAGACGGAAAAAATACCTGTCTCTACAAAGATGATGGTAAGGGATTTAATCTTAATGAAAATACGTTGAAAGAGGGATTGGGCTTAAGAAATATCAGAAGCCGGGTAGAACTGATCAATGGAACACTGAAAATTGAAAGTGAAAACAATAAAGGAATCGCTGTAGAATTTACATTTTAAATCATGATAAGATGGAAAAGGACATAATTCGTGTAATAACCGTAGACGATGAAGCACTCTTTCGTCAGGGAATTTCATTGTTGATACAGAGAGAAAAAGATATTGAACTGGTAAGTGATTTCAGCAACGGGAAAGAGCTTCTGGATGAGCTTGTAACCCTTGAAGAACTGCCTGATATAATCCTGATGGATCTTAATATGCCTGAAATTAACGGAGTAGAGGCAACCAAACAAATCCACATCAAATATCCTCAGATCAGGATTATTGCATTAACGAGTTATAATACAAAAGCATTCATTGTCAATATGATACAGTCGGGAGCCTGTTCCTTTCTTAAAAAAAACTCAAGTCCTGCTGAATTGCTCACGGCAATCCGTGAAGTACACAGTAAAGGTTTCTTTTATAATAACGAGGTAATGGAAGCTTTACATCAAAACCTTACAGAACCTAAGAAAAAGATTTCCAGTATTTTTGATGCCAATCATATTTCCAAAAGAGAAAAAGAAGTATTGGAACTCATCTGCAAACAATACAACACTTCTGAGATTGCAGATCAGCTTTTTATAAGCTCGAGAACCGTTGAAGGTCACCGCAACAGCCTTCTATTGAAAACCGGAGCCAAAAATACTGCCGGTTTAGTGGTATATGCCATAGAAAGTAAAATTGCAGATATGAATTATTTAAAAGACAGGTTTGAATAATTCATACAGCTGTTTTCATTAAAAATTAAATGAAATCTATATTTTCTGATTAAATTAGCCTTTGTTTTGATAAGCAGAACCCAATGGTTGGTTTATGAAAAACAATAATTTATAGTTAAAAACAGAAAATACAAAGGGATGAAATTTACAATTGAAAACATCAAAGCAGAGCACCAGAAAGTAAAAAGCGGAGCCGATTTTCCGCAATATATCCAGGCTATAAAAGCATTAGGTGTCTCTCACTACAAAGCATACGTTTCAGACGGAAATACAGAATACTTTAATAATGAAAATCAATCTGTGCAGACCGGAACAAAATATGATCCTCTTGTTGTTTCCGATACTTTAAATCTTGAAAATTTTAAAATAAGACTGAAGCTTCATCAACAGGGAGGAACAGATTACATGACTTTCTGTAAAGACTGTGCCGAAAACGGAATCAATGGCTGGACAATGGATCTTCATGCGATGACCTGTACTTATTTTGACCAGAATGAAACAGATGTTCTTACCGAACAGGTTCCAGGATAATCTTTTACAAAAAAACGGATGCAGACCATTGCATCCGTACTTCTTTACAGTAACTTACAAAATATTGTTTGCTATTATTGATTTAAAATATTAATTTTGTTTAAAACGATAGATAATAGTAATTGATAAACATGAGAAAGGTTTTTACGAAGTTGGCGTTCACAGTATTAGGTTTGGGATCCATTTTGACATTTGCTCAAAAAAACGATCTGGGAGCATGGTACATGTATTTTGGAAATAATAAGATCAGCAAGAAACTGAACTGGCACAATGAAATCCAGTACCGTAATTTTGATGCGGTTGGAGACCTGGAACAGTTACTGATCCGTACAGGGATCGGATATGATCTTACAGAAAACAATAACAATGTTTTATTGGGGTACGGTTTCATTCTCAGCCAACCTTACGTAAACGGTGAAAAAAAAGAAAATATTGAGCACCGGATTTTCCAGCAGTATATTACCAAACAGAAATTCGGACGTTTCTATCTTCAGCACCGTTACCGTCTGGAAGAGCGTTTCCTTCAGGATGATTTCAGAATGAGATTCCGCTACATGCTGGGACTGAATATTCCGATTACCCAAAAAGAAATGCTGCCGAAAACCCTTTACGCATCTGTTTACAATGAAATTTTTCTGCATTTTGACAATCCGGTTTTCGACAGAAACAGAGTGTATGGGGCCTTAGGATATGTCATCAACAAAAACATGAGGATTGAAGCTGGTTATATGAATCAGATTCAGGAGAACAGAAACCGCGGACAGATTCAGATTGGTTTTTATAATAATATCCCATTCACTAAAAACTAATAAAACGGTTACTGAATGCTGTGAAGAAAACCATTATTTGAAAATAGATTATATTAAACACTATAAAATAAACACTTATGCATTCAGGAAAAAGATTCGGAGCCCGGGAGTTCATTATCTGGACCAGAAGAAGTATTTACGCTCTGGTCGTACTATCAGCCATTCCTACAGTCCTCTACTTTTTAGGCTGGAAGTTTCTTTCTGTTCCTTGGCAGCCGATTGCCATCATGGGAACAGCAGTTGCCTTTATCGTTGGATTTAAAAACAATGCCAGCTATAGCAGACTCTGGGAAGCAAGACAGATCTACGGAGCAATTATCAATGACAGCCGTAGTTTTGGCTATATTCTGAGAGATGCACTGCTTTCCAAAGATCCGGGTAAAGTAAAAGAAATGTTTCTTCGTCATTATGCATGGCTTACTGCATTGAGATTTCAGCTTCGTGAACCGCGAGCATGGGAAAACATGGGAACAGATCAGTTTGATGAATATGCCAAAAAATATGATATTCCGGAGAGACAGTCCAAACTGGATGAAGAATTGAAAAAATACCTTTCCGAATCTGAACTTCAGTATATTGTAAGCAAAAAGAACAGAGCGACCCAATTGATGGCCAGCCAGAGTAAAGCCTTATCGGAAGCGTATGAAAAAGGAGAACTTAATGATTTTCAATGGACACAGATCAATCAGCAGCTGATAAAGTTTACTGACGATCAGGGAAAAGCCGAAAGAATTAAGAACTTTCCCTATCCAAGAAACTTCTCTTCCATCACCACCTATCTTTTGCTGCTCTTTATTGTTTTTGTGCCTTTCGGATTATTGAAAGAGTTCGATAAATTAGGGGAAGGAACCATGGTAGAAGGCTGGACATTATGGTTTAATATTCCGTTTTCTTTACTGGTTACGTGGTGCTTTCATACATTGGACAGCGTAGGGGAAGCTTCGGTAAACCCTTTTGAAGGAAGTCCCAATGATGTTCCTATCACTCAGATCAGCCGTACTATTGAAATTGATATGAGAGATATGCTGGATGAATCTGATCTTCCCCCAGCCATTACTCCAAAGAATAATATTGTGCTTTAGATTGACCTTTTATGATCTTAGATATAGATTAATGACAGACTTCGAATATATCTAAACCTGATAGGTTTCAAAAACCTATCAGGTTTGGGAAATAATAAATATTTGATATCCCATAAAAATAACACTTAAACTTAAAAAAACTTATTTAAAAATGATTCACAGCTATGTTATAATATCCATTGCAGTACTGCTGTCTGTGATGATATTGGTAATGATCGGCCAGAAATTAAAAGTTGCTTATCCTATTTTCCTTGTTATTGCAGGGTTACTGATAAGCTTCGTGCCGGGAATGCCGCGTATTGAAATAGAACCTGACCTTGTCTTTCTTATTTTCCTTCCGCCTATTTTGTTTGAGGCCGCATGGTTTACTTCATGGCAGGATTTTCATAAATGGAGAAAACAGATTTTTTCAATGGCCTTCGGATTGGTGTTTTTAACATCCATAGTCGTTGCTTATCTTTCATCTTCCATTATTCCGGGGCTTACTGTAGCTATGGGTTTCTTGCTGGGAGGAGTGAATTCTCCGCCGGATGCAGTAGCTGCGACTTCGGTACTGAAACATATGAAAATCCCTAAAAAGATCACCAATATTCTGGAAGGCGAGAGTTTGATCAACGATGCATCCAGTTTAATTGTATTTAAATTTGCTCTGGCAGCTGTTATTTCAGGACAGTTTATCTGGAGAGATGCCGTTCAGGATTTCTTTACCATGGCCATCGGTGGAATTGCCGTAGGAGTAGCGGTTGGGTTTCTGTTTGGAGCTTTATTAAAGGTTATTCCAACCAATTCCAATATCGATACCATTATTACCCTTATCGTTCCTTACATTATGTATGTGGGAGCAGAACATTTTCATTTTTCCGGAGTATTGGCAGTGGTTGCCGGAGGTTTGCTGATGTCTTATAACTCACATTGTTATTTAAGTCATACCTCCAGAATTCAGTCCGGGAATGTGTGGAGTGTTTTGATATTCCTGATGAATACCATCATCTTTATCCTGATTGGTCTTGAGCTTCCGATTGTAGTGGAAGGAATGAAAGAATATACCATTTCAGAAGGTATTTTTTACAGTGTGGTGATTGGCGGAGCGATTATCGGAACAAGAATTTTGTATAGTTATGCATTAATGTATTTCCCAAGAGTCTGTTCTAAAGAATTAAGGCTAAAAGTTCCCAAACCTGATTGGAGAGAGCCTTTTATCATCAGTTTTGCAGCAATGAGAGGAGTGGTTTCACTGGCTGCCGCCTTGTCAATTCCTGCTTTTTTACCTAATGGAGAAGCATTTCCGCATAGGAATATTATTTTATTTGTCACTTTCGTTATCATATTGATTACCCTGGTAGGGCAAGGCTTATTGTTGAGCCCAATCTTGAAATTATTGAATATTCAGGATGCCGGAAGTGAATTGCCGGAAGAAAAACAGGAGGTAATCCTTATGCGCAAACTGAAGGAAACAGCTTTACACAAACTGGATAATGACTTTTCGGAATTAGCCGTAACCAACAGTCTGGTACGTCATCAAAAGCACAAATTAGAAAATGAAATGATGCTGATGGCAGACAAAGCCCAATGTATGGCTTCCACAGGGGATTATGTAACCGCTATCAATGAAAATAAAGATGTCTTGCGGCAGATCATTCAGGCGCAGAGAAACGAACTGCACAGAATGAAAAGAGAAAAGATATTTGATGATCATGTGATGAGAACCATTGAAATGCAGCTGGATTTTGATGAAGCCAAGATCACAGGTTTTTCACATGGGTAATTACAAAATAAACCACAAAAGTCACAAAAGGACAGAAGTTAAAATGAACTTGCAGGAATAAAAAGTTCACAAAAGGAAAATTCTGAAATTGTAAAGGCTTATGTGTACTTCTCATGAGTAGAAATTTAAACTTAAATAATTTAGTAGATAAAAACTTTTGTGACTTTTGTGGTTAAATATTATGGATAAAATTGTGTACATTTAGACATATTAAATCCATAATATGAGCACACCCATCACTGTTCAGTACACCATCAATGCTCCGGTTGAAAAAGTCTGGAAAGCATTAACCGATAAAAATGAAATGAAATCCTGGTATTTTGATATCCAGGATTTTGTATTGGAAGAAGGGCAGGTATTTAATTTCTTTGAACCCGGAGGAGCCAACAAATACCATCATCATGGTGAGATTTTAGAAATAATCCCGAATGAGAAATTAAAGCACACATGGTCTTATCCTGATTTTTCAACACTGAAAACCATTGTAACCTGGGAACTGCTGCCGGAAGACGGTCAAACTTTAGTAAAGCTGATCCATGAAGATATTGAAAACTTTAAAGACTTAGGAGAAGGCTTTTCAAGAGAGAGTTTTGTAAAGGGCTGGAATACGATTTTGGGACAAAGCTTAAAAGAATTTCTAGAAAAATAAATCATGATCACATTACACTCTTTTACGATAGAAGATGCTCCACAACTGATTTCAAAGATAAAAGACGAAAGAATGCTTCTTCAGTTTGCCGGCCCGGCATATCGTTTTCCTCTCACGGAAGAACAGCTGGAAAAGGATTTATCAGATGAAAACCGAACTCTTTTTAAAATTACAGATGAGACAGGAAGTACAATCGGGCATGCCCAGATATTTCTGAAAGAAAAAACATTCCTGTTGGGAAGAATTTTGATCTGGGATGAAAATAACAGAGGAAAAGGTTATGGAAAGAAGGTGATGCAGGAGCTTTTGAAATATGGCTTCAGTCATTTTGATAAAGAAACAGCAGAGCTGAACGTGTACGACTGGAATACCGGAGCAATTGAATGTTACAAAAAAGTAGGTTTTGTTTTTGATCCATACGTTAAAAGCGAAGCCAGGATTGATCAGGAAACATGGGTTTCTCTGAATATGAAAATCCGTAAAAATACTTTCGAATTACAGGAATCATGACACAATTTACTGCACTTCGGCCTGTTTTATGGACAGAAAACCTCGATGAAACCATTGCATTTTATATGAATATTCTCGGATTTACCCTGATGGGAAGAAATGATGACTGGCAATGGGCTTCTCTTCGAAAAGATGACATATACATTATGCTTTCCCAGCCTAATGAACATGAAAACAATACGTCCATCGGGTTTTCAGGATCATTTTATTTCAATGTAAATCAGGTGGATGATCTTTGGGAAGATCTTAAAACAAAAGCCAAAGTCTGCTATGAAATTGAAACTTTTGAATGGGGAATGAGAGAATTTGCAATATATGACAACAACGGATATATATTACAATTTGGTGAACCCGTAGATAATATTGGCAATACGGAATAAAATTTGCTATTTTTGGAGAAATATTTAGAAATTCAATGAAAAAAAGTATAATAGCGGGTTTCGCAGCGATTTTATTATTGGCGTCTTGTAATAAGGATAAAGAGATTCTTAATACATTAAACACTTATAATACTTCAATGGAGGCGAAGGGATACCATTTTGGAGATAAGCTTGAGCTTCCGAAAGAGGTAACGGAAAATGCAGAAAGCGTAACGATCAGCTTTGGAGATAAAGAAACAACAGATTTAACCATTGATCCTAAATTTTTCACATTAGGAGACAATGCTGTTACCTTCAATATTAAAACAAAAGGAGGTGAAGTCCTTAATCAGGATGCAACCATCAATGTATTTGCAAAAAATCCTGAAAAAAATATTCCTTATCAGATTGTAGCGGAATATCCTCACGATCCTAAAAACTTTGTACAGGGTTTTCAGATTGAAGGAAATACAATTTATGAAAGTGACGGGCAGAACGGATCTTCACAGATTCTCAAGTACACGTTGGGAACAACCACTCCGCTGGCTTCTACAAAACAGGCTCAGGAAGACTTTTCTGAAGGTAGTACCATTGTGGGTGATAAAGTATACCAGTTGACATGGCAGAGCAAAAAAGGATATGTTTATGATAAAAGTTCATTAAAGCTGCTTTCAGAATTTGCTTATCCTAATGTATTGGGTGAAGGTTGGGGATTAACGTACGACGGAAAAAGCCTGATTGCTTCTGATGGAAGTAAACTTTTATATTTCCTTGATGTCAACGATCCTTCAAAACTGATTAAATATATCGCTGTAGCAGGAAGTTCTCAGGCATATGATCAGTTGAACGAACTGGAATACCACAACGGGTTTATCTATGCCAACGTATGGCAGAAGCCGATCATTTTAAAGATCAATCCAGCCAATGGAGAAGTCGTGGGAACTTTTGACTTTACTGAAATCGCAAAACAGAATACCAAGGGAAGTGATGATGTACTGAACGGAATTGCTTTCAAAGGAGATAATATGCTGGTAACCGGAAAGAACTGGCCAAAGATTTACGAAGTTCAGATCAAATAATCTGATTTTATTGATAAAAAAAATAGCGTTCCCTTGGGAGCGTTATTTTCGTTTTAAGGATTAAATTTTAGTACTTTTGGAAAATGATTAAAAAGTTCATGAAGCAAAATATTATGGCTGGTCTGGCAGCCATATTCTTGTTGGCTTCCTGCAATAATAATGAGAAAATGCTGGATTCTCTGGCGAATTACAATAACTCAAAAGAAGAAAAAGGCTATCATTTTGGGGATAAGCTTGATCTTCCAAAAGAAGTAACGGAAAATGCAGAAAGCATAACCATCAGTTTCGGAGATAAAGAAACAACGGATTTAACTGTTAGTCCGGAGTTTTTTACATTGGGAGATAACGATGTAGTCTTCAGGATTAAAACAAAAAATGGAGAAGTATTAAATCAGGATGCTACCATTAATGTATTTACAAAAACTCCTGAGCAGAATATTTCCTATAAAATAGTTGCAGATTATCCTCACGATCCCAGAAACTTTATTGAAGGTTTTTTGGTAGAAGGAAATACAGTGTATGAAAGTGATGGCATGGAGAATGCTTCCCAGCTTATAAAATATACTTTAGGATCATCTACTCCGGCAATTGTAAAAAAACAGCCTGCTGAAATTTTCTCCGAGGGCTGTGCGATCGTTGGAAATAAGATCTATCAGTTAACCTATAAAAATAAAATAGGTTTTATTTACGATAAAAATACGTTTGAAGAACTTTCAAAATTTCCTTTGCCTAATATAATTGGAGAGGGATGGGGACTGACGTACGACGGAAAAAACCTGGTGGCTACAGACGGCTCTAAAAACCTTTATTTTCTGGATATCAATGATCCTTCTAAAGTAGTGAAAACTATAGCTGTTGGCGGGAATTCTGAAATTTATAATCAGCTCAATGAGCTTGAATATCACGATGGCTTTATATATGCCAATGTGTGGCACAACCCTGTAGTTTTAAAGATCAATCCTGCTACAGGAGATGTGGTAGGTAAATTTGATTTTACCAAATTAACCAAAGAAAACGATCAGGGAAACAGCGAACATGTGCTGAACGGAATTGCCTTTAAAGGTGAAAATATGCTGGTGACAGGGAAAAACTGGGAGAAAATTTATGAAGTTGCTTTTCAATAAAATCATTGTATTTATTGAATAGAGACTTCTTTTTTTTCAGCAACAGTCTGTTTTCAATTTTGATTAACAGCAAAGAAAATTCTATTGGTGTAATCATCTTTTGAGTAAAGTAATTTTTCAGTAAATTGACCCCATTAAAAAAGCAGAGTGAAGTTTTTAAACATACTATTTTTTTTCCTTTTCTGTACGGCTTCAGCGCAGAATATTCTTCCTTTGGATACATTGAAACTAAAGGAAGCCAAAGATATGCTTGCTGACGACTATGGAAATCTGTATATCTATAAAAACAAAGATTTCAGTTTTACCAAATACGATTCTTTAGGAAAGCAGATCGGGAAAATGATGCTTACTGTTCCTTACAAAGTTCAGTCAGTACAAAATCCTCTGAACGTACCTTTATTTTCTGAAAATGCTCAGGAAATGAAATTTGTAGACCAGAATATGAATGAGATTCAAAGATTGGATTTTAAACAGAAATTTGGCTTTATCAGAATGGCTTATGCCGAAGATCTGCAGCAACTATGGCTTCTGGATGACAGTACAAAACGTCTGATACAGTATAATTTCAGAAATGATACCACCATCAACTCATATCCTTTTGATATCAGTTTTGAAGATTTAATGGATATGCTGGTCTATGAAAATAAGGTCTATATTTTAACCAGAAAACATATCAGGATTTATAGCCTGAAATTTGAAAAACTTTTCGAAGCCCCTTTGGAAAACGGAAAACGTTTTCGAAGAGAAAACGATATGATCCTGGTAGTTGCCGGTAATTTCATTTCACAATACGTCCCTGAAAAAGGGATGACAACCATTTTCGAAGACCAGGAAGCGCAAATTGTGGATAAAAACATCCTCTCTTATTTTGCAATCAAAGGGAACAAACTCTATCTTTACAGCCTTGAAAAAGTAAAGAAAGCCAAACAGCAAAAACAGCTCGAAGCTCAGCCGGAATCTCTGCAGCCATCTACAGAAAAACCAGTAGAAAAAACGGAAGAAAAACCTGATGAGAATACAGCAGAGAAACCTTCAGACAATACTTTACAGAAATTGATTGAAGACATTTCTCAGGTTGAGACCGGGGCCATCGAACAACTTATCAACTAATTTGTAAATACAAGGAAAAGAATATTATGCATATTGCAGTTACAGGAAACATCGGAGCCGGAAAAACAACTTTGACAACGATGCTTTCCAAGCATTACGGATGGGATGCACAATTTGAAGACGTAGATCATAACCCGTATCTGGAGGATTTTTATTCTGATATGAGCAAATGGAGTTTTGCATTACAGGTGTATTTCCTGGGAAGCAGATTCCGTCAGGTGAAGGAAATCAGAGAAAGTGGGAAAAACATTATTCAGGATCGTACCATCTATGAAGATGCCCATATTTTTGCAGAAAACCTGAATGATATGAATCTTCTTTCAGACAGAGATTTCAATAACTATTCATCAGTTTTTGATTTGATGAAGTCCTTTGTATCCGCTCCGGATCTTTTAATCTATTTAAAATCAGATGTTCCTAACCTGGTTAAAAAAATCTACAAAAGAGGCCGTGAATATGAAGCATCCATCAGCATTGAATATCTTTCAAAACTGAATCAGAAATATGAGAAATGGATTTCCAACTATACAGAAGGAAAACTTCTGATTGTAGAAGTGGATGATCTTGATTTCGTTGAAAAACCTGAAGATTTCGGATTTATTCTGGAAAAAATTGAAGCAGAACTACACGGATTGTTTTAACATATTTTTATCAGAACATTAAGACATACTCAGGGTAATTCTTTTTAAATTTGTTTAGATCAAGTTTAATTTTTTGAATAATTCTATCATGGTAGTTAAAGTTTTACATAACGGAAACTGTTCAAAGTCAAATGCTGTACTGGAGTATCTTGACGAAAACGGAGTGCCTTTTGAGATCATTAATATTGTTGATGATCCGTTAAGTCCTCTTGAAATAAGAACGGTGCTGAAAAAACTGAACCAAAGTGTTTTTCATATCATTCGTAAGACAGATAAACTGTATATTGAAAATTATGCAGATAAAAATTATTCTGAAGAAGAGTGGATTAAAATTCTTTCTGAGAATCCCTCTCTGATACAAAGACCGATTCTTGTAAAAGGCTCAGTAGCCATGCTGGGAAGACCTATTGAAAACGTAAAGTTCTTTATTGAAAAGTAGATCAATCAACTTAATACATAAAAAACCGTTCTTTTTAGAGCGGATTTTTTTATGTTATGGGGTTTCAGTTTTGCTGGTTCCATTGATAATCTTATATAAAGCTTCCAGTTCTTTTGGTGGGCGTCCGGAATCAAAATCTGAAGAAGTATATTCCTTTCCGTTAGAGGTAATGATAATGGATGCAATCATTGCCCGGTCAGAATGCCTGCCCTCTGTAGGAGCTTTAAGATCTGATATCTTGGATAAGTCAATAGATTGAGCCAGTCTGGAAACCGTCTGCCATTCCGCAGGAGATATTTTAGTAGTAGTAATTTCTTCGTTAATATTGGATTCTTTTGAAGAAGGGGTGAAGACTATGTTTCTGCTGAATCCTCTCGTCCTTTCTGTTAATTGAATCCGTTCAATCTTTTGTTGCTGAACTGCAGAGGATATAGCAGTCGCATTATTTTGACTGTTATCTTTGTGCATACAACTTGTAGAAGAGGTGACCAAAATAATACTAAATAGGATCAGTTGGATGTTCATCATATTCTGTTTTAAGTTTTACATAATAAAAAACCGCTTCATGATGATGAAACGGCCTTTGTTTTTACAATAGAATAACGCCTTCTATTTTTGCTACTTCTTTATAAATATTCACTACCTGATTGGCATCCAAAACAAATGCATTAATGTTGCAGGCAGTGTATTTTCCATTTTTGCTTTCTCGGTTTCCCAGTGTAAATTTAATACCATCAAAAACTCTGTAAATTTCAGTAAGTTTTGCCTGGTCTGTAGGGATAATAAATTTAAATAAATAATCCTCCGGAAAATCATGATGATCCTCCAGTTTCTCCTTCAAAGACTGATAAAAATCTTCGGGGCTTGCGTGTTGATTTCCTTGTAATATATCCATCTGCAATTGTTAATATAATATAAATATAACGAAATTTTTCCTATTTTCCAAATGGTCCCAGCAGAGACTTGGAGTTCTGGTGCTCATAATCTTCGATGATGTTGAATAATCCATTGACCAGCTGTTCAGAAGCAAGTTTACTCAATCCTCCTGAATTGACAGTGTTGTTATTCCCGCCCAGAAGGCTGCCTAAAAAATTACTTCCTGATAACGCCGTATTGATGGTTTTTACAATTCCATATTCATTCAGTTTTTCATCTACTTTAGGAGCGATGGCTGCAATCAGCTGTTGGGATGTTTTTTCCTTCAGAATCTGTGTCGCCGTTGTTCCCTGCATAATTCTCGTTACATCCTGGGCATTCAGACTGTTGACCGCATCCTGCAAAATAGGTTTTGAAGTATTCACGGTATAAGCTGCTGCCTGAGCAATATAATCCCTTTCTTTAGCTACGAGTGAAGGGGCAATTTTCTCCAGCGTAGAATTAATATCTCTCAACTCTTTAGGAAGCGCTTTATCTACCATATTGTTCTGCAGAAACGCTTCTTTGTTTCCATAGATACCCATTCCTTTATCAATACCATTGAGCAGGATTCTTTTAATAATAGAAAGCCCCATGTCTGATGTAGCCAGTGACGTGCAAGATTGTACACTGGTGGTAATAACAGCACCGGTCCCGATCAGAAGAGCGGCTGCAATGATATATTTTTTCATTGATCTTTTTATTATGTATTTCTAAGATGCTTTTGTCAAAAACTGCACCAAAGGTAATTACTATTCTCTATTTAACAAAATATTAAATTGAGTGCTGAATTTGGTGAATTTTTAAGGTCAAAATATTAATTTAACATTCATGAAATAACGGGAAATTGATAATAATTTTGAATATAAAATTATAAAACGTGAATATTTATCATTTTTGATGTAACAAAAAAGGGCGATGTTTAAATATTTAAGATAATTTAACATTGTTCGATATTTTTTATATTTTTGGCTAATGTCTTTTTTTGAGATTTTAAATAACTCCACTATTTAAAGACAGAAATGAATTTGATTTATTTGAATAAAATTGAAACTATATGAAACAAAGTAATTTAAAGTATCCATGTCTCATTGCCGTGTTGTATTTCGGGATGAACGTGAATGCACAGGTTACGCAGGATTCTGCTAAAGTCCAGAAGATTGACGAAGTCGTGATGATTGGATATGGTAGCCGTAAAAAAGTGGATAATACCACAGCTATCAGTTCTATCAGCGCTGAGGAAGTAACCAGAACCAAAGTATTGAATGCATCACAGGCTATTCAGGGAAAAGCTGCTGGAGTACAGGTTATTGCTTCTGATGCGCCGGGATCAACTCCGACAGTAATGATCAGAGGACTTGGTACAGTGTTAGGCGGGAGAACTCCATTATACGTAGTTGATGGAATGTATGCCGATAACATCAACAATATCAACTCTAATGATATTCTGACCTATGATGTATTGAAAGATGCGGCAGCATTGGCAATCTATGGTAACAGGGCTGCAAATGGGGTAATCATCATTACGACAAAATCAGGTAGAGGAAAGTTAAGTGTTTCCTATGATGGATTGGTTGGATTCAGAAGTCCTTTAAAAACGATCAAAATGGCCAATGGGTCTGAATTTGCAACCTATAACAATGCAGGTAAAACAAGTACTTATCTGAATCCTAATCAGCCGTACAACACAGATTGGTTCAAAGAAATTACAAGAACCGGTATCTATAACCAGCATAACTTATCAATTTCCGGATCTTCTGAAGCTGCAAAATACTTTTTAAGTTTAAGTAATTATGATGAGCAGTCCATCCTTAAAGGAACAAATTATAACAGGACTACAGTAAGAACCAATAACGAATTCAGGATTACCAAAGGTATCAGATTAGCGCAGACTTTAAGTGCTACCTTTACCAATGATACTCCTAAATCGTATGGTGCTTTTACAAATGCATATAAACAATCGCCATTAGTCCCTGTATATTATCCGAATGGAAAATATGGTCAGCCTATCTATAACAAGACTAACGGAAATATCGATTATGAAGGAGGGCGATTTAATAATGTTGGAAACCCTGTGATGCAGCTTGCTTATGATAATCAAAGGGGAAAAAATTTCTTATTGCAGGGTGGTTTAAAACTGGATATTGATATTTATAAAGATTTGAAGTTTACTTCTCAGTTTAGTGGTGAGTACAATAATTATAAATATTACAATTTTGTAAATTCAAAAGCATTCTGGTTAGATAGCGATCCAATGAGGGTTGACAGTGGATATGATACTTCTTTGCCTCTGACAAGATTAACCAATAAAAATCAAAACTATTATAATTGGGTACTTAATAACTATTTAACCTATACCAAGAAAGTAGGAAATCATGATATTGAAATTGTAGCAGGTACGGAAGCTTCAGTTGCCAACGGTCTTGAAACCTTAACGATCAACAGAAAGAATGTACCCGTTTCACAAGACTACTGGAATCTGGATGGTGTAGATTATTATGGTAATTTATTTAGTGATAATACGACCAAAGCCATTGAATCTATAAAAGGGAACAGAAACACCACAATTTCTTATTTCGGAAGACTTCAGTATAAATTTATGAACCGTTATTTATTAAGTGGAACGATCAGAAGAGACGGATCATCTCAGTTTGCTGAAGGACACAGATGGGGGACATTTCCATCATTTGGTGCCGGATGGATCATCTCTGAAGAAAGCTTTATGCAGGATGGGTTCTTTGATCTTTTAAAATTGAGAGGAGGCTGGGGTAAATTGGGTAACCAGAAAGTTCCATTAAACTATTTACCACTTTCATCCGGAGCTACCTACAATTACGGATTTGGAACATCGCCTGTAAGCAATGGCGTAACTGTTAATCAAGGATATGACCCGGAATTAGGATGGGAAGTTACAGAAGAAACCTCTTTGGGATTAGATTTTGCGATCTTGGATAAGAGGTTGTCTGGAAGTTTTGACGTTTATAACAGAAAAACTAATAACCTTATTTTAGGAGTGGTACCTTATCTTGCAACAGGTATTTCGGATGTAAATTATTCACATATGGGAAGCGTTGTTAATAGAGGTGCTGAGGTGAGCTTAAACTGGTCAGATAAAGTGGGAGAAGATTTCAGTTATTCTGTTGGAGCTAATTATTCTTACAATAAAAATAAACTTGCTAGAATTGATACTTCAAAACCTGTTTCTCAGATTATAGGAGGAAACCTGGGCAACGGAGTCGATACAAAACTATTTAATGCTTCAGCAATAGGTTACGCATTGGGAAGTTTTTATTTATATGAAACTGATGGTTATGATGCCAATGGTAACCTGAAATTTAAAGATTTGAACGGTAATGGTACTATGGATGGAGGAGACAGACGTTTCTTCGATTCTTATATACCAAAATCAACATTAGGTGTTAATTTTTCAATGTCTTATAAAAATTGGGACTTTGCCTTGAGCGGTTATGGAGCTTTTGGATTTAAAGTATACAACGGTAAGAAAGCACAAAGAAATGGCGGAGAAAATGTTGAAGCATCTGTAGCGAATGATTTCTGGACTCCTACAAACACTAATGCAGCAAACCCTGTAAATCCTTCAAATATTCCTGTAGCTTCTAATTTCTATTTGGAAAGTGGAGATTATTTTAGAATTAATAATATTTCCGTAGGGTATACATTTAAAAATGTAACGGATTATATGAGATCTATTAAGCTTTATGTGAGTGCAATTAATCCAATTGTATTCCAGAAGTATTCAGGGTATTCTTCAGAATTATCAGGATATAATCCTGCAGATACTACAGCAGAAGGTGATCCTTACAAACGTGCGGGAATAGAGCTGGATGCTTATCCTACATTGAGGTCTTTTGTATTTGGTGTTAACCTAAATTTTTAAAAAAATGAATAAGAAATATATCATAGCAGCTGCATTTTTAATTTTAGGAGCTGTTAACCAGAGTTGCAGCAATGACTTTATTGATGTGTCTCCTACAGAAAAAATTCCCGAAGCTGCTTTGGGTGAAATATATAATAATAATGAAGGAGCCAATAGCTTGGTAACTGCTATTTATGCTAAGTTCTTAGATTGGAACATGAGTACTTTCGCGTGGATTGGCGTTACATCTATCGTTTCAGATGATGCGGATAAAGGATCCAGCCCAAGTGATTCAGGTTCTGATAAGGATGTTCTGGATGCGCTGAATTTTAATGCAGCAACTCCATCATTCAAAGAACTGTTTGCCTCCAATTATCAAGGGATAAACAGATGCAACCAGGCATTGAAATATCTTCCTCAGTTAGATAAAGCTGATCCGCAATTGCGTGCAAGACTAACTGGAGAAGCTAAGTTTTTAAGAGCGTTTATGTATTTTACTTTAGTGAAATCTTTTGGAGGTGTCCCGTTAGTAGACCACGTTCCTGTAACAGGAGTTGAAGCAGATAAACAAATGACACTTACCAGAAAAAGTAAGGAAGAAATTTATGCATTCATTGAACAGGACCTTAAGGATGCCATAGCCGTTCTTCCTAATAAATCAGCCTATGGGGCAGGTAATATAGGGAGAGCATCTGTTGGTGCTGCCCATGCGCTTTTAGCTAAAGTGTATTTATATCAGAAGAAATGGCAGCTGGCTGTAGATGAGACTAATTTGGTTACTGGGTATTCATTAACACCTAATTTCCAGGATATTTACAAAGTTTCCGGAGAAAATAATGCTGAATCTGTTTTTGAAATCAATGGGACTGGGGGAACAGCAGGAAGAGCAATTCAGCAGTATAGCCAGGTTCAGGGAGCCAGAGGTACTACAGGCTGGGGCTGGGGATTCTCTACTCCTACCCAAGGTTTGTATGATGCATACTCTGCAACAGATTCAAGAAGAGATGCTACGATTATCCACAGAGATATGACTTTATATGATGGATATTATGTAGGTCCAAATACAGAAAATAAATTTTATAATTATAAAGCTTATTCTTCAAATTATAGAGATCAGGCTTCAACAGACGTAAATATTCGTTATCTGAGATATGCTGAAGTGCTATTAATCAGAGCCGAAGCAATGAATGAACTAGGACAAACATCTGCGGCTATTCCTTTCCTGAATCAGGTAAGAAACAGAGCTAACATCGGAAGTACCCCTGCTACTTCTCAGGCAGATGTAAGATTAGATATCTGGAAACAGAGAAGATTGGAGCTTGCTTTTGAGCATGACAGATGGTTTGATCTTGTAAGAACAGGACAAGCACAAGCAGCGATGGCTGCTGATGGTGGTAAAAAATTCATCGTTGGAAAACATGAATTATTCCCACTTCCGCAGGACTTCATAATGGAAGCCGGTGGATTGTCTGCTCAAAACCCTGGCTATTAAAATAAACCATAAACATTAGAGGAGAATGAAAGTTCTCCTCTTCTTTTAGTAATAAACCCAATAAAAAGAGATCTCATGAAAAGGAACGTATTATCAATAGCTATCACCTCTTTATTCTTTGTATATTCCTGTAAAAATGCTCCCGTTGCAAAACAGGAGGCAGGAAAAACTGAAGCCGTAAAAAGCAATATCACGGATGAACAACTAATGGACAGAGTACAGAAAGATGCATTAAAGTACTTCTGGGATTACGCAGAACCCAACTCGATGCTGGGAAGAGAGCGTTACCATGAAGACAATGTCTATCCTGATAATGATAAACACGTGATCACTACAGGAGGCTCTGGATTCGGGTTGGCAACTATTCTGGTAGGCGTAGAAAGAGGATTTGTTCCAAGAAAAGAAGCCGTGAAAAGACTTGCTCATATCATGGATTTTCTGGCAAAAGCAGACCGTCACAAAGGAGCATGGTCACATTGGATTAATGGAGAAACCGGGAAAACGGTTCCTTTCGGAAAAAAAGATAATGGTGGAGATCTTGTAGAAACGGCATTTCTTACCTCAGGAATACTGATGGTCCGTGAATATTTTAAAAACGGAAATGCAGAAGAAAAAGCTCTGGCTGCAAAATGTGATGAGCTATGGAAAGGAATCCAATGGAACTGGTATACAAAAGGAGGTCAGAAAGTACTTTACTGGCACTGGTCACCGGATTACCAATGGGAAATGAATTTTCCTCTTGAAGGATATAATGAATGTCTGATCACTTATATTTTAGCAGCATCTTCCCCTACTTATTCTATTGATGCCGAAACCTACTATAAAGGCTGGACCAGAAACGGAACTTACCTTACAGATAAAACAAAATACGGACTACCTCTGTATGTAAAACACAACTATGCCGAAGAATATGGCGGACCGCTTTTCTGGGCACAATATTCATATATCGGGCTTGATCCGACTGGATTATCCGATAAACTTGTTAAAAATTACTTTGACATCAATAAAAATCAAACCCTCATCGATTACAAATACTGTGTTGAAAATCCAAAACAATGGAAAGGTTACGGGCCAAACTATTGGGGACTTACAGCCGGTTATACAAGAAATGAAGACGGAACTACTGGCTACACAGCGCATATGCCAGGCAATGATAATGGAGTAATCACTCCCACAGCTGCATTGAGCAGTTTCCCGTACACTCCTAAAGAATCAATGGCTTTCCTGAGATTCATGTATACTCAAAAACCTGAATTTATAGGATCTGCAGGACCTTATGATGCTACTTCTATTAATTATAACAATTGGTTTACGCCAAGATATCTGGCCATAGATCAGGGAACCATAGCTCCCATGATTGAAAACTACAGATCAGGATTCCTTTGGAAACTGTTTATGAATGCTCCTGAAATTCAGCAGGGATTAAAAAAACTAAGTTTCCAGTCAGCCAAATATGGAATAAAATAATTCAATAGGAACGGGATACTATCCTGAGCATAGTCGAAGGGAGCCCGTTTAAATAAAAAATCAATCCGCTGGCTTTAGCCAAAACCTAAATAACAATATGAACCTAAAACTGAAACATCTCCCTCTTTTATTACTGCCGTTTTCATTACCAATGAATGCGCAGGAAATAAAAGGGGAACTCAATAAAGAAATTAAAAGACAGGAGAAAATGTCTTACATTCTGGATTACCCTAAAAATACGAAAGGGAATGTTCCTTTGATTGTTTTTTTACATGGCTCGGGAGAGCGTGGAACCAATCTTGATTTGGTAAAAGCACACAGCCCATTTACCTATAAAAATCTAATTAAAGAACCTGTAGCTATTCTGGCACCTCAATGTCCGGAAGGAACATGGTGGGATACCGTTACCGTATATAATCTGATCAAAGAAATTCAGAAGAAATATAAAATTGATGCCTCCCGCATTTATCTTACAGGACTTTCAATGGGAGGGTGGGGAACTTTGAAACTAGCTATGGAACATCCGGAAATGTTTGCTGCGGTGGCTTCAGTCTGCGCCCCTACAGATCAGGTAATGACCGCTAATATTCATCAGTTTAAAGATCTGAATATGAAAATTTTTCATGGCGGGATGGATGATATTGTATTGCCAGCCAATGCTTTTAATTTTTATCAAAAGCTGCATCCTGTAAATCCTACAGCTGAATTGGTTATCTTTCCGAATGACAATCATAATTCATGGGATTCTGCCTATTCAAACCCTGCTTTGTATGAATGGATGCTATCTAAAAAGAAAGAAAAATAACCCCAAAATACACAATGATTGAAAGATAAACTCATCGAATTAAAGCAAAAAAATATAAACAATAATTTAAGAAGATAGATTTATGAAAAAGTTAATTGTAATCGCCACCTTAGCATTGGCTCCTGTATTTTCCGCTCAGGAAATGGTAACCAAGCCCGTTCAGTCTTATCAGACGGCTCAGTATCAGGCTAAAAAGAAGGCATTCGTTGATAATCTTTTATCTAAAATGACATTGGATGAAAAAATTGGTCAGATGAACCTTCCGACTTCCGGAGATTTTACTACCGGACAGGCACAGAGCTCTGATATCGGAAAGAAAGTAGAACAGGGGTTAGTTGGCGGATTATTCAATATAAAAGGAGCAGATAAGATCAAAGCTGTTCAGAAAGTAGCTGTAGAAAAAAGCCGTCTGAAAATTCCTATGATTTTCGGGATGGATGTGATCCACGGGTATGAAACAACTTTCCCGATTCCTCTAGGGTTGGCTGCTTCATGGGATATGAACCTTATCCAGCAGTCAGCAAAAGTAGCTGCCAGAGAAGCGGCTTCTGACGGAATCAACTGGACATTCTCTCCAATGGTAGATATTTCCCGTGAGCCAAGATGGGGTAGAGTATCAGAAGGCTCTGGTGAAGACCCATATTTAGGAAGTGAAATTTCTAAAAATATGGTGTATGGCTATCAGGGGAAAGACCTTGCGAATGGAACCAATATTTTAGCTTGCGTGAAACACTTTGCCTTATATGGAGCAGGGGAATCCGGAAGAGATTACAATACCGTTGACATGAGCCATGTAAGAATGTTTAATGAATATTTCCCTCCTTACAAAGCCGCAGTAGATGCTGGGGTAGCTTCAGTAATGGCTTCTTTCAATGAAGTGGATGGAGTACCTGCGACAGGTAACAGATGGCTTCAGACTGAAGTATTGAGAAATCAATGGAAGTTTAAAGGATTTGTAGTAACAGACTATACCGGGATCAATGAAATGGTAGACCACGGTATGGGAGACCTTCAGCAGGTGTCTGCTTTGGCTTTAAAAGCTGGAGTTGATATGGATATGGTGGGAGAAGGTTTTTTAACAACTTTAAAAAAATCACTGGCAGAAGGAAAAGTGACACAAGCCGAAATTGATATGGCGGCAAGAAGAATTCTTGAAGCAAAATATGATCTTGGCTTATTTGATAATCCATACAAGCACGGAGATGCAAAGTTAGCGGCAAAAGAAGTCTATAATATGGAAAACCGTAATATAGCAAGAAATACAGCGGCGCAATCCATGGTGTTATTGAAAAATGACAATCAGGTATTGCCTTTAAAAAAATCAGGAACAGTGGCTGTAATCGGACCATTGGTGAATAACTCAATGAATATGGCCGGAACATGGAGTGTTGCTACAAAACACGCAGCTTCAGTTTCTTTGATGCAGGGATTACAGTCGAACTACGGAAAAGATGTTAAGTTTTTATCAGCAAAAGGAGCCAATATAGACTATGATGCCAAATTAGAAGAAATTTATGCTGCTCATGGTAAAAAAACAGACAGAGACAATCGTTCCAAAGAAGAATTATTAAAAGAAGCGGTAGAGGTTGCCAGCAAAGCAGATGTGATTGTTCTGGCTATCGGAGAATCTGCTGAAATGAGTGGAGAATCTTCTTCAAGAACAGAAATTACCATTCCTCAGTCGCAGGTTGACTTACTCAACGAATTAAAAAAAACCGGAAAACCAATCGCGATGGTTCTTTTCACAGGTCGCCCATTGGCTTTAACCAATGTAAAAGATACTCCGGATTCTATCTTGAATGCATGGTTTGCCGGATCTGAAGCAGGAAATGCGATTGCAGATGTTCTGTTCGGAAAAGTAAACCCATCCGGAAAACTTCCGATGACTTTCCCAAGAAGCCTTGGACAGGTGCCAATCTACTATAATGCTAAAAATACAGGTCGCCCGCTAAGCCAGGATAAAGTAGATAAATGTACTTATGAAAGATTCCGCTCAAACTATATGGACGAGTGTAATACTCCTTTATATGCTTTCGGATACGGATTAAGCTACACGAAATTCAATTACTCAGATATGACTGTTTCCAATACTACAGCGAAAGGAAATCAGACTGTTCAGGCAACTGTTACAGTAACCAATACAGGAAACTATGACGGAGCTGAAGTGGTTCAGTTATATATCAGAGATATGGTAGGAAGTATTACAAGACCGGTAAAAGAATTAAAAGGCTTCCAGAAAATATTTTTGAAAAAAGGAGAATCGAAAAAAATAACTTTTGATATCACTCCTGAAAATCTGAAATTCTATAACGGCGATTTGAAATATGACTGGGAATCAGGTGAATTTGATATTATGATCGGAACCAGCTCTGACAATGTTCAGCATTCAAAAATCAATTGGACTAAGTAATATCCGAAAGTAATTCACCAAATTGTGTTATGATGTTTTTTTTGGCACGATTTTTAATAATACCTCGGGTAATTATTAGTATACAAATCGACATGAAAAAAACAATTTTATTAAGCACAATGTTCCTGGGTTCTTTAGTATTTGCACAAAAAGGAACAATAAAAGGTGGAGACAAAGATGCACATGGATGTATTGGTTCCGCAGGATATACTTATTCTCAAATTAAGAAAGACTGCATAAGAACTTTTGAACAGAAAATCAAGTTGACAGAAGTAGCTCCGAAAGACAGCTATACTTCGATAGCTGCAGTTATTTTCAGTAAAGACATGAAACAAGCTGAGGTTTTTGTAAAAGATGCTGGTGAAAGAAGCATTATCCTTACCAGAGCAGGAGGTAAAGCCAAAGCGTGGAAAAAGGATGGCTATGTATTGGTTCCTTACAAAAAGCACGGATATCAGCTTAAAAAGGATAATATCGTGATCTATCAGTAAGATTCGGTTTTAAAAAGAAAAACCGCTCGCAAGAGTGGTTTTTTTTTGTACCTTAGAAAAATTAATTAATATCACATTTTTGGGATATTTTTAATCCATCAGAAAACAAAAATTTTACCTATGAAAAAAATAATTTTACTCAGTGCCATGTTCCTTGGTTCATTCGTTTTTGCACAAAAAAATACTCCTGTTCTCGGAGGCGACAGAGATGTTCACGGTTGTATCGGCTCCGCAGGATATACCTATTCCCAATTAAGAAATAATTGTATACAAACTTTCAATCAGAAGATAAAACTCAAAGAAGTAAACTCAGACAAAAGCTATACTACAATGACGGCAGTTATTTTCAATAAAAGTATGACTAAAGCTGAAGTTTTTATTCCGGATGGAGCTGCAAAAAGCATTATTTTGGATAAGCAGGGAAAAGCAAAGATATGGAAAAGCGGAGCTTATATTAAAGACAGCTATGTCTTAACTCCACATAAAAAGAGCTACCAGATCAAGAAGAATGATGAAGTCATTTATCAGTAAAATAAAAACAAAAATAACAGACCACTCGCAAGAGTGGTTTTTTTATGTCAATAATTAAAATCAATTTAATTTAATACGACAGGTTCTGTCGTAGTGGATAGATATTTTTACACCATAATAGAATGACAACAGATATAAATAAAGAGAATTTAATTAAAAATAGTATGATTTACAGGATACCACACAAAAATGATTTCCATATCTTAAAAAGTGTTAAATTCGCGAAGTTTTAAGAAACTAATTACTAACTCAAAAAAACATAGAATGAAAAAATTCTATCTCGGTGCATTCACTTTATGCACGGTCTTGGGCGCATCTGCCCAGGAAGTGGTGTGGCAGAAAGACATCCAATCCTCTACCCAGGATTTTCTAAGCCAGGTCACCACAACCATTGATCAGCAATACCTTATTACCGGAAGTTCTATACATTCTAAAAGCCAACTGCAAGCAGCCAGCAGTCAAAAGCAAAACAACGGTTACGATTTTCACCTGGTAAAACTGAACCAGCAGGGACAGGAAGTCTGGGAGAAATATTTCTCAGGACAAAATCATGATTATCTGTCAGCTACTGTTACCACTCAGGATGGAGGTTTTTTACTAGCCGGAACATCTTATTCCGGAAAAGGATTGGATAAAAAAGAGGATTCCAAAGGCGGTTCAGATATTTGGCTGATCAGAATCAATGAATTTGGAGATGAACTATGGCAAAAAACCTTGGGAAGTTCTTCTGATGAAGAAGCAAGAGCTGTCATTCAAACGACAGATTTAGGATTCTTTGTTGCAGGTAATGTACAAAATTCATCAAAAGGCTATGGTTCCAAAGATGTATTCATTACAAAATTGGATAAAGACGGAAAAGAACTCTCCCAATTAATTTTAGGTGGAAAAGGCTTAGACGAAGTGGAAAAGATGATTCCAACGAAAGATGGAGGAGCATTGCTGGGAATGTATTCAAGGAGTTCCGAGGTTCGTGTTTCGGGATCTGAAAAAGGTTCCGAGATGCGAGATGCGGGTTCTGTGTCAAACGTTCAAAACCCGAATCCCGTATCCCGAAACTCGAAACAAACTGAAAATTTCGGAGAAGGTGATTATTGGATCGTAAAACTCGATAAAAACGGAAAAGTAGAATGGGAAAAGAACTTCGGAGGCAAAGGAGATGATCATTTGAGAACCCTGGCTTTAACTTCCACTGGGTTTATTATTGGGGGAGAATCCAGATCAGAAAGATCAGGAAACAAAACGGTAGGTCTGGAAGAAGGAACAGATCTTTGGCTGATTGCTCTCAATGAAAGAGGTGATGAGCAGTGGCAGAAATCTTACAATTTTAAAAACCGTGATATCCTGATGGGAATGAGTGTTCTTCATTCAGCAGATGATAAATCCTCGAAAGGAATTTTATTGGGGGGCTATACGCAGGCAGAAGGAAGAATAGAAACTGATGACGAAACTTTCTGGATGCTTTATCTTGACCAAAACGGAAATGAACAGTGGAGAAAACACGTCAAAGGAGAATCCGGAAAGAAGGAAGAAAGGCTTTCCGATTTAAAACTCAACAGAGATGGTTCTATTGTTCTGGCCGGAACCAGCGCTGAAGAATTGGGCAAAGAAAACTGGAAGATTGTAAAACTGGGAGATAAACAGGTTGATCAGCTGATTGAAAAATATGATATCAAGATCTATCCAAACCCAGTTTCGGATTATGCTTACGTAGAAATAGGTTTTGATTTTAAGGATGCAGAAATTCTCTTATATGATATGAGTGGAAGACAGCTTCAGAGCATAAAAACCAAAAACAGAGTCACTAAAATTAATACCCAGGCTTTGGTGCAGGGAGCTTATCTGGTGACGATAAAAACAGATAATAACAAAACGGCGAATGCTAAACTGATTAAGAAATAAAAACTAATTTATGAAGAAAAATAGAATAGCTATAATTTTATTACTAGCTTCACTACACAATACAACTCTTGCACAGTCTGGAGTAGGAGGAAGTGATCCTAAAAGTTATGTTGGCGATATTAACCAAATGTTTGCTTCTGCACCTACTTCTAACAATTTAATGAAATTTGAAGAAGTTCCCGTAAGTTATTATACAGGGGTTCCTGATATAAATATTCCCTTAATCAGCATTCCAACGATCAATTCTAAAGTTGTGATGGCTGTACAACTTAAATACCATCCCTTAAATGCTAAACCCGATGACAGAGCTAGTGAAACAGGATTAGGTTGGAGCCTTATTGCAGGAGGGACAATTTCAAGAACAGTTAGGGGAGGGAACCCAGATGAGAAAAATAGAACCATCCCATTCTCTTCTCCTCCAAAAACAAAATATGGGATTTATAATGAAATTTATAATCCAACTTCAAAATTGATAAAGGATCAAACAATTGATCTTGATAATTATAGTTTTGAAGCAGCCATGGGAAAGTATGATACAGAATACGATCTATATCAATACAATTTCATGGGACAGTCAGGAAGATTTTATATTATAAAAGATGATAATGGAAATTATAAACCTGAAAAATTAGATAAAAATAATTTACAGATCATCATTAATAATATTGCTCCAGCTGAAATTACCAGTTTTACTATTGTTGATGATAAAGGAATCAAATACACTTTTGAAGGGATGGAAAAGTCTCAAAAATCTATTACAAATGTAAAAATAGGTATTATAAGTGGTATAGGTAACCCTAACCCAAGTATGGACATTGCAAATTATTGGGCTGCATTTAATCTTATAAATATCAAAGATCAGAATAATAACACTCTTGCCACTTTTAATTATAATCTCAATTCTGTTGTTAAATTTGAAGAAACTCCGACTACAATTACGCGGCTTGCCGGAAACGTACAGTATTCCAACACCAGTGGAAGCACTGAAATCTCTGATGGGAGTATGCCTGGAGCTTTTGAAACACAGTATGTTTATAATACAACCAATACCAAGTTGTTAACAAACATTGATGTCTGGGGAAAGGGTACAATTAATTTAAATTATGAAAAGGGAAGGCAGGATTCAAATTATATGGAGCCTACAGAACTTTATAAACTAAAATCTGTTCAATCAAATTATATTGGGCAAAATACACAACAATACGTAGATAAATATGTATTGGATTATGGGTATTCGGATACAAATTTAAAACCTGAAAATGGTCCGGTGAAAACGTTGCAAAAAATGATGCTGGTAAAAGTTACCAAGACAGCACCCAATACACAAAATCAGGAATACAACTTAGATTATTATAATAATTCAGGGATACTTCAAAAAGATAAATGGGGATATTATAAAGGGGAAAATGATGCATATAGAAGTGACGTTTTAAAATCTTTAACATACCCTGCAAAAGGAAAAGCAGTATTTGATTTTGGTGAGAATATTTACAGCTATACCAATGGAACAGAATCTGTAACAGGGGAATGGGTTGATATAGATAATACTTTTGTATCCTATGATTTAAATACATTTAGTTCATCCATAAAAGAAGAATTTTTTACTGTTCAGACTCCACAAAAAGTCAAGCTTCATCTTGATCTTGGAAATTTAATTTATTCCAATTGGCATTTTTATATTTATAAAAAAAACGCAGACAATACTTACTCTGCTTCCCTTGCCAACTTTGGCTTAAGCTGGCAGTCATGTATAAGCAACAGTGGCGCTCAGTGTATGAACCAGAACTTAGGACCAAACGGAGAACCTATTACAGAATATGACTATGAAACAATTACTTTAGAACCGGGAACCTATTATTTATCCTTAACAGGAAGTAAGGGTATTACTCAGATGCCTATTACCTATTATCTTACAGCTTACACAAAAGAGCGTCAATTTAATAGCTTCCTAACTAAAAAAGGTGGAGGAATAAGAATCAATAATATTAAATATTTTGATACACTGACCTCTACAGAACCGACCAAAGCACTTTTTTATGACTATAAAGACATTAATGATCCACAAAAAAGCAGCGGTTCTCTTGTCTTCCCGGAGCCGATCACAAGCTTTGATGATAGTTACACCTATAGAAATAAGTTTTATAATCCTACAATTACCTATAGTGCTGATTTTAAAGTAACCACTGATTATAATATCCTACCGGTTCAGAAAACACAGGGTTCCGATGTGGGGTATAAATATGTAACTGTTGAACAAAAAGATAAAGATGACAATGGAAAAGGTAAAACTGTTCATACATTCAGATCTCCCATAGATTATCCAAATGATGGAATTTTATCTACGGTGCCACCTGTTGTACCTATTCCTAATCTTGATTATTTAAGAGGGCAGCAAGTATCGGAAAAGGTTTATAATGCAGCAGGCCAGATTATTTCAGAAACTACAACGCAATATACCACAACTGAATTTGAAAAAAATGATGCCGTTAAGCTTTATGACAATTACGAAAAGAATATGGTTTCGGAACTTTTTGGTTTCAGTAGTTACCAAGCGCTTTATAATCAATTAAACATGGGAGTAATGCTCACTAGCCCTTATAAAAGTTTCGAAAAGTTTGGAACAACATTACCTATTCAAAGAGAAGAGAAAACATATTTTTACAAAAACGGAATTCAGAATTCTGTGGTTAAAACAACAAACACTATCTACAATCAGGAGGATTATCCAACAAGTGTTACCCAAAATGAGTCAGGAGCAGGAACTTATATCTCAAAATATAAGTATGCTAAAGAAAAAAACAATCAATATTTAACAGCTAAAAATATGATTGGCATTCCACTGGAGACAGAAGCCCAAAAGAATGGTGTGACAATTTCTAAAATAGAGTCTTTGTATCCTGTCAGTCAGACTGAAGCAGTCACAAAAACTTTAGGGTTGGCATTGCCTTACCAGGTAAATTCTACAGATCTACAAAATGTTGTTTCTACTGAATTGACTTATGATAAGTATGATGAAAAAGGAAATTTACTCCAATATACCACAATAGAAGGAGTTCCTGTTTGTATTGTTTGGGGTTACAACCAGACCCAGCCCATTGCAAAGGTTGAGGGAGCTAAATTAACAGACATCCAGCAGTCATTAATAGATTCTATTGTTAATGCTTCCAACACAGATGCTTTAGCAGCTCCTAACAATGATGAAACATCTTTCTTATCAGCATTGAACACCTTCAGAGCTAATGCTGCATTATCCGGTTATCAGATTACCACTTACACTTATGATCCTTTAGTAGGAGTAAGAAGCATCACACCACCATCCGGAATCAGGGAAAGCTATGTTTACGACTCTGCTAACAGACTTCAGAAAGTGATCGATGTGAATGGCAAAGTGTTGAAGGAAATGAAATACAACTATAAAAACTAAAACTGATGAAAAAATTGATAATACCAATAGGAGCGTTGCTCTTATCCAATATAACTTATGCCCAGCTTTCCACGATTTCAAGCAATGAAAACTATATTCAGACCAAAACGTATCTGGATTATAATGGTACCACAGCTACAAAATCCTCAGAATCTGTACAGTATTTTGACGGACTGGGAAGGGCAAAACAGATTGTTAACATAGCTGCATCACCACTGGGACGGGATGTGGTTACTCATATTGAATATGACGCGTTCGGAAGACAGGTCAAAGATTATCTTCCTGTTCCCCAACTTTCCACAAGCAATGGAAACTATTATTCAGGACCTTTGGGTGTTTATCCTACAACCTACGGTAATGAAAAGATCTATTCTGAAAAAGTTTTGGAAAGCTCACCATTGGATCGGATTCTGGAGCAGAAACAGGTAGGTAATGACTGGAACGGAAAATCTGTAAAGTTTAGCTATGACACCAACGGATTTAATGAAGTCTATCAGTTTACCACGAGCACAAGCTGGGTAGATGGAGCTACAAAAAGTGTAGTGAGCTTATCGCCTGCCACCATTTATGCCCCCAACCAATTGTATAAAAACTCTGTCAAAGATGAGGATGATAATGAAACCATAGAGTTTAAAAACGGTAGAGGACAGGTTGTATTAGTAAGAAAAGTCATGAGCCCTGCAGAACATGTGGATACCTATTATGTTTATAATGAATATGATCAGCTGGCTTTTGTTATTCCTCCTCTGGCTGTTCATAAGTCTATTACGGATGATCTACTCAATACCTTATGCTATCAGTACCGTTATGACGGCAGGGGAAGACTTGTGGAAAAAAAGCTTCCCGGCAAAGGCTGGGAGTTTATGGTATATGATAAAGCCGACAGGCTGATGCTTAGCCAGGATGCCAATATGAAAGGATCTGGAAAATGGCTGATGACCAAGTATGACCAGTGGGGAAGAGTTGCCTATACAGGCATATTCAGTTCAAATGACAGTAGGGCGACAATACAGGATCAGATCAAGGATTTGGTTATTTATGATGCGCGCCATTCTACAGGTTTTGTAAGGAATGGAATCAATATTTATTATACCGCTGTCTATTTTACCCCTGAAAGTATTTTGTCGGTTAATTATTACGACTCTTATCCTGCCTACAGTTTTAATCCGGCATTTCCTTCAACAATTCAGGGAGAACCAGTATTGACAGACACTCATACAGCTGATGGAAGAAGTACCAAAGGACTACCTGTAATGAGTTTTGTAAAGAATATTGAGGATGACAACTGGACCAGGAATTATACCTATTATGATCAGAAAGGAAGAGCTATTGGCAGTCATTCTGTGAATCATTTGGGAGGCTATACCCGCACAGAATCCAAACTTGATTTTGCAGGAATCACGAAACAGACTGTAACAAGGCATAAGAGACTGAGTACGGATACCGAAAGGGTCATCACAGAAACCTTTGATTATGACAGTCAGAACCGCTTGGTTACCCATAAACATAAGATTGATAATAATGCTGAAGAAATCCTGGCTCAGAATACCTATAATGAAATTTCCCAGGTTACGAATAAAAAAGTAGGAGGAGTTACGGCTTCTTCTCCGCTTCAGCAGATAGATTACCAATATAATATCCGTGGGTGGCTGACCCAGAT
>NZ_QDFZ01000026.1 GCF_003347605.1 Chryseobacterium sp. KLBC 52
TGTCATTCCGATTTCTATGACAAAAACAAAGAATTATTATAGTTTTTTTCATAAAGTTTCCCTGTTCTGATCATTGCAAAAATTCTATGAATAATTTTGTTTCTCACAGCGTTTAAAACTGCCATTTTGTTTTTACCATCACTTATTTTTCTGTGATAATATATTTTTAAATCATTTTCTAGTCTCACAGCTCTCATTGCAGCCATATGGAGTACTGTTTTCAATGATTTATCCGCATAATAAGAAAGTTTAGGTTTAAATTTTATTGATGTTCCGGATTGATAGCCAAAGGGGACCACACCTGCATAACAAGCTAATTTTCTGGGGCTATTAATCTTTGTAAACCCTTCTGTTTTGGCAATAATCATCCAGCTTAATACTTTTCCTACTCCTGGAATACTTTGTATACATCGCTTCTTGGAGTATAAATCTGAGTCATTATCAATGAGTTGTTCTATTTCATTTTCTAAAAAATCTATATGCTTTTCTAAAACTTCAATCTCCTTTTTATTCATTCTTAAAAATTTAGAATCATATCCTATACTTTCAAGTTGTGAATACAGATGTCTTTGTTTTAATAAAGAAGCTCTTAGCTTTATCTTAGAATTTCGCTCAGAAAACAGCACTTTAATTTTCTTTATGTTATCAGAGCATGGTTTCCATTCTATGAGCTCTTTTTCATGTTTCTCTGTGAACTCACAGATCCTTTTAGCATCAATTTTATCATTTTTACCCCTTATTAAGCCTATGCTTTTCTTTAAGTGTAAGGGGTTAAGTACAAAAACTTTAAAATTAAAATACTCCAGAACCTGATATAATTCCCAATTATATCTTCCTGTATTTTCCATGGAAACTATAGTCTCAGATTTTGGTTTTTGAAAAATTTTGAAGAATACTTTGATTGCCTTAGCTTCATTGGCAATAACATAAAAAGAATAAGAACCACACTTTTTAATACAGATATCCAGTGTCTTGGCACTAATATCAATACCTATTACAATTTTTTCCATACTTTTGGTTTAATTTATAAATGGAAGAGCAATTCATCTGATTCTTAACACCTTATAATGGGCTTTAAATCCCGAATTTCTATTTAAGTCTTTTGATGAAAAAGCATTTAGTTCTTTATCGGAATGTGAATCATATTCTAAGGAATCTATAGTGTAACTAAATGCTTTGCTCTTTTATAAATCTACTCATTTATTTCATAGACAAATCTAAAGGTAGGAATCTTTGCATAGATGGGTTGGAAAACGCAAAGGCGCAAGTTCTTTCCAAACTAAATGTTTTTAAGGCGCTAAGATTTTATCTCCGATAAAATGGATTATTGTTACATGATTGCTGGAAAAGTGCAAAGCTGGATTCTTTCAGAATGACAAATATAACACGTAGTTTATCCGTACACTTTGTCATTCCCAATAAAAGTAGCATATACAAAAAAATATCGCGTTTGACTGGCAGTCAAAAGGCTATGGGTTCGAATCCCGTATTCTCCACTTAATAATTCTAATTAACTTGTTTTTTTCGAATGGTAATTGACGATGTGGATTAAATATGCTATTGATTAGCTAAATTGTACCTGGAAATCATCACTTAAAGTCAAAATACCTTCTTTGATCGCTTCCGGGTGGGTGGAGAAGCCTTTTAATTTTGAAGTTTTTCCTTTTAATACCAAATCTAAAAGTTGTTTATCTGATAATTTTTTACCGAAAATTTCGAACGTAATTTTAAAGCCACAATTTTTGAAATCGGAGCAGCCTACAGCGGTTTTCCCTTTGATCAGATTGTGTTCTTTACATTTTGGGCATTTCGTTTCTTCCCAGGACTGCAATTCTTTTTTCTGTGCGGGTTCTCTTTTTTTCTTCTCCTTCACTTCTTCCTTTTCTTCTTCCTGGAGGGTAATTACTTTCCCTTTTCCGTACACCACTTTTTCAGTGAGTTCTGTCACCATCTGAATCAGTTCTTCTTTGAAAAGATTAGCTTCATACTCTCCTTTTTCAATTTTACGAAGTTTGGATTCCCATTCTCCGGTCAATTCCGGGCTTTTTAACAGCTCATCTTCGATGGTATCGATCAGCTGGATTCCGGTTTGCGTAGCGATCAGATTTTTTCTTTTCTTCTCGATGTATTTTCTTTTGAAAAGGGTTTCGATAATGTTGGCACGGGTGGATGGTCTTCCGATCCCGTTGTTCTTCAGCATTTCACGCAATTCTTCATCTTCTACCTGTTTTCCGGCAGTTTCCATCGCTCTCAGCAGTGTTGCTTCAGTGTAAGGTTTTGGAGGAGTCGTTTTTCCCTGGTGAATCATCGGATCGTGGGGTCCGGTTTCTCCTACAGTAAATTCAGGGATGGTTTGTTCTTCCTCTTTTTCTTTTTCCTTATCGGTGGTTTCCTCTTTCGGTTCTTTGGCGTAAACAGCTCTCCATCCTGCTTCAAGAACCTGTCTTCCGCTGGTTTTGAAAGGAATGGTTCCTACTTTACCTTCCACCAAAGTATTGGAAATTTTACATTCCGGATAGAATACCGCAATAAAACGCTTTGCAATCAGATCATAAATCAGTTTTTCTTCCCTGCTCAGATTCTGAGAAGGTGGAATTTCCGTAGGAATGATGGCATGGTGATCCGTTACTTTTGTATCATCGAAAACAGCCTTTGATTTTGGAATCGGAGCTTCGAGTAACGGAGCAATCAGATCCTGATACGGATACATTTTCTGAAGGATTCCTGCAATTTTCGGATATAAACTGTCTGATAAGTAGGTGGTATCAACACGCGGATAGGTTACGTGCTTCTTTTCATACAGACTTTGCACGTAATTCAACGTATTTTCCGCAGAATAACCGTATTTTTTATTGGCTTCTACCTGAAGTCCGGTCAAATCGAAAAGTCGTGGATTTTTTTCTTTTCCTTCTTTAATTTCGAAAGAAACGATCTCAAAAGGATTGACCTTAAGATATTCCAATCCTTTTTCTGCACGTTCCAACGTCTTTAAACGATCTATGGCTGCACTGAAAAGGACATCACGGTATTTGGTTTTCAGTTCCCAATATTCTTCCGTGGTAAAAGCATCGATTTCTTTCTGACGCTGCACCAGCATCGCCAATGTAGGAGTCTGCACTCTTCCAATGGAAAGAACCGCTTTATTTCCTCCAAATTTCTTGGTAAAAAGCCTCGTAGCATTGATTCCCAACAACCAATCTCCTATCGCTCTGGCATTTCCGGCCAGATAAAGGTTTTTGTAATCTTCTGCTGGCTTTAAGTTCGCAAATCCTTCTTTAATCGCATCTTCCGTTAGTGAAGAAATCCATAAACGCTGAATCGGTTTGTTGCACTTTGCTTTCTGCAATACCCAACGCTGAATGAGTTCTCCCTCCTGCCCGGCATCCCCACAGTTAATGACCTCATCACATTCTTCAACTAATTTTTCAATGACTTTAAACTGATTTTCCACGCCTTTATTAGGGATCAGCTTGATTCCAAAGCTGTTGGGAATAATCGGCAGTGAAAAGAGATTCCAGGATTTGAACTGTGGACCGTAGTCGTGCGGTTCTTTCAGGGTACAAAGGTGTCCGAACGTCCATGTTACGCAATAGCCGTTTCCTTCCATATAGCCTTGTTTAGGCGTGGTAGCGCCCAATACTTTGGCGATATCTCTGGCGACACTGGGTTTCTCGGCAATACATAATTTCATGAACTCGGGTTTATTGAAGGAGTGCAAAAATCGGGATTTTTTTTGACTTTTCAAATTTAGTTAAATGTTGAGGACTTAGCGTTGAGAAATAGTAAATTACGTTTTGTCCTATAAAAGGAGTAAAGTTTTACAATATATTTTCACCCAAAGGTTATTTGATTCTATTATTTATTTGAGGGAGCAAAGAAATGCGGCTAAAGTCGCTGATGAAGCAGAAGGATAATCCATAAGCTTGGAAGGAATCAATTTCATTGATTCTATCTTTGCTCTCTTAAAATTTAAGGGAATATATATTCAACTTTGCGTTTAACAAATTGCTTTTTAGATATATAATCGTAATCATTTTTATACAAAAAGCCCTCTAAAAAAAGAGGGCCGGATCAACAATGTAATGAAACTAGTTCATTATTTCTTTTTTACTTCTGAAATGGCATCGGAAATTCCTCCACCTGCGGTTTCAAAGAAGGCAGGACCAGCCAGAAGGTATACTTTTTCTATTTTTTTTGTGGTAGATAATTTGTGTTCTTTCAGGTAATTTTCAGAACGGTTGGCATGTATGATTCCTCTTACTACATTTCCCGCTACCAAAGCAGTTGGAGAATCTATTCCGGCATCTTTCAAATCGCTGGCGAATGCAAAATTGGTAACACCTAATCTCATGGCTTCACGGGCTGCTACTTCGCCTACGGAAGTCATTAAATCAGGGGTGAATTTATTACGGTCACCTAAACCGATCAATAATAATTTCTTGGCGGACATCGATCCTGCAGGCGGTGTAATTAAAATAGTTTCCAAGGAATGTCCCTGAAATTGTCCTGTTTTTCTAAGGTTGGTCAATTCTCCTTTTAAAGCCTCATCCAGGTGAACCAATCCGTTCAATTTAGCGGGTAATGCCTGAGGACTGAAAATATCACCTTCTGTATATTCGAAAACACAGGCTACCTGAAGCTGGGCGTCGGCAGACGATGGGCCCTGTACCAATCCTATCATGGAAATTCCGTCTACGGTTCCCCAGGTTTTGGAAGTTCCGATGGCTGTTGTTTTTGCAGGAGCAGTGGTTGTAGTTTGTGCAAAGTTTAAGGTAGATAATGCTAAAGCTGCAATTACCAGTGATTGTTTTAGTGTATTTTTCATGTGATTTATTTTTTGTTGTTTGTTGCGGGGTTCGGGATGCGAGTTGCGGGTTATTTTTGTTGCGGGTTTTAATTTTTGTTTGTTGGAATAACGCAAGGGCGCAAAGTTTTTTTAAGGTTTATGTTGTTAAGGCGCGAGTCGCTTCGCTCCGGCTATTTTTATTTGTTTTTCAAAGGTAGTTTCTGTAATGGAATGGTGCATTGATCTGGGGTAATTGTTCAATTTATTTTCAGATGATCTCATTTTCATATTTTCAAATTCCCTGTGTTTTTTTAAAATTTAAATACAATTCTGGAGTTGATGAAAAGTCCGTCTTTGTGGTTGTCGATTACATCGTTGATGAAGGCTCCGGTATTGAAATATTGTATTCCGGTGTTAAAGGTTAAAAATGGATTGATCTTATAATTGAAACTTCCTAAAAATGCGGTTCCGATGTATCTCTTTTTTGAGTTGGAAGACGCCAGGTTCAATGTTCCACTGGGTCTGTAAATTCCGTCCTGGATAGAATATCTCCAGTTGAAAACTACGTCTGCCTGTACGGTTATTTTTTTACCTAAATCAATGGTTGCATAGGGATGAATATCAATTAAATTAACCGGACCGATCTGAGGATTAAATCCAAAATACCCACCTTTCGGGTACAGCGGGTTGAATGTTCCCAATGTTCCGTCTCCTTTATTGCTGTCTCCTGAAATATAGTCGTTTCTAAGGTTGATGGTCGGTTTTCCTTTTACATTTTCAAACATATATCCGATATCTGCAGAAGCCGTCCACGCGCTGATATTTCCTTTATTAAAATTCCCGAACTGATAGGCGGCTTCAAAATTGTAAATAAAACCTCCTCCATATTTCCAGAATCTTCCCCCGAAAGTATGTCTGTTCTCATCGGAAAGTCCGTCTTCAAAGCGTACATCTTTTCTATGAATTCCCAGATAATAGAGCTCCAGATTTCCGCTTCTGGGAATAATCCATGTGTTGTAACTTCCCCAAAGGTTGATTGATTTTGAAGACTTGTTATCAAAAGCTCCCGGGTTGATTTCACTGGCAGCCATCATAAAGGCATCAGATCTGAAATTTCCTTTTTTGTACATGAATTTTAATCCATCAAAATAGAGTCTTAAATTCGGACCTTCTCTTACTGAGATCAGTCTTCCGCTTCCATAATCAAGTTCCTGTCTTCCGGCACGTACGGTCAACTTTTCTTTATCATTTTTCAGAATATCAACATCAATAAAGAGATTCTGGATATTCAAATGATCTTCATCAATAGGTCTCGGACCGTTCTTTCTTCCGTTTTCCCATGCACTTCTCACCTGCCCGAAAATTCTTACTCTTGAACCCAGATGCAGATCTGCATGTACACTGTATCTCTGAATCAGAAAAGGATTACTTCCAATGTCCATTCTTCCCCAATCTTCATTATTAAAGTCTACAAATTCCAGTCTTGCCTCTCCCCCCAATGAAAGATAATTGTTGCTTTTTTCTGCAAGCGGTATATATTTTATGGAGTTGTAAAAAGTTTTTGCAGAGTCTTTATAGGAAGCATAATCTTCATCAAACCTCATCAGCTTGAACTGAGCAGAAAGCTGAATGGGAATAAAAATCTGCAGCAACAGTACAATGGCAATCAGTTTTTTCATAATGATTTCTTTGTTAAATAATGATCCAGTGAATATCTTCCCGCTCCCATAAACAGTAAAAACAGATAACATAAACTGTACATAAAGGGAGTGTCTTTCACCAATAAAGCATCGTTCCAATGGAGAATAAAGTATCCTGTAAGCGTCACCGCTAAGATCGGCAACACAGCAATTCTTGTGAAAAAACCAAAGATTACAAATACCGGAAATACCAGATTGGCAGCATCAGCAAAAAGGCTGTTGAAAGCTTCAGGAAGATGCAATGGATTAGGTACCTGTTCTGCTTCTGAAACGCCTACTCCTATTTTTTTTAATCCGTGTGCTACGATTAATTCTACGGAAAGTAAGATTCTGAAAGCTAGAAGGGCAACATCTGTTAATTTTCTTCCCGGATTGGTATTGGTGATGATATGGATTAACTTTTTCATGATTGGAATGAATTTTTAAGGTGATTTTTGTTTTTTTAACCGCAGATTACACGGATTGACACGGATGATTGGGGGTATTTATAGTGGTAATTTCTTTGTGTATAGAACCACCCCGTCAAAAATTCTTTGAATTTTCGCCACCCCTCCAAGGGAGGGGAATTTTCACCCCTTCAGTTGGAATGTTGGTTGATACTTGAGTGATTAGAAGCTTTCGTGACTTTTGTGATTTAAAAAATTATTTTGTCTGATAGCCTCCGTAATATTTTACCGGTGACCAGTCTGGAATAACTGGAAGTGGTGCTGGAGCTGCTGTTTTGTAGGTTTCATCTCCGTACACTACTTTTCCGTCTACGATCGTCAGTTTTGAAGTGATATTTTTGATGTCTTCATCATTGACCATAAAATAATCTTTATCCAAAATGGTAAGATCTGCAAAGTATCCTTTCTGTATTTTTCCTTTCTGATAGTCTTTAATGAGTTCGTATCCTCCGTAAGTAGAAAGTGATAAAGCTGTTTTTCTGTCCAGCGTATTTTCTTTACCCATCACCTGAGTTCCTCCTATTGTTTTTCCTGTGGTGATCCAGTATAAAGCAACCCATGGGTTATAACTTGCCACTCTTGTTCCGTCTGTTCCCAATCCCACTGGAATTCCCATTTCGAGCATTTTTTTCACCGGAGGAGATGCCAAAGCCGGTTTTTTACCATATCTGTGGATGAAACTTTCTCCCTGATACGCCATTCTGTGCTGTACTGCAATTCCTCCGCCCAACGCTTTGATTCTTTTCATATTATCTTCGGTAACGGTTTCTGCGTGGTCGATAAACCATACTAATCCGTTCAAAGGAGTTTCTTTGTTGACTTCTTCAATGACATTTAAAAATCTGGTGATACTTTCATTATAGGTTGCATGAATTCTGAAAGGCCATTTATTTTTTACCAGAAGACTTACTACGTCTTTCATGTTTTTTTCCATCGTAGCCGGAAGTTCCGGTCTTGGGAAAAGAAAGTTTTCAAAATCGGCTCCGTCTGATACGAGGTTTTCTCCTCCTCCGTTGACATGATAATCGATTTCATTAAAATCATTGTGACCATGGTCATCAATTTCTACCATTCCAATCCATTTGGTATAATCGGCTAGTTCAGATCCTTTTTTCTGGGCAAATAAGTAGTAAGGAAGTCGAACGGTAATTTTCCCCTGTTTGTTCAGCTGATCTGTTGTTCCGTAGTCGTCCGGGAAATTCTGGAATCCTCCACCTGCATCCATTACGGCAGTCACTCCTAATCTGTTCAGTTCCGTCATGTATTGAAGGGTAGAATTTACTTTTTCTTCTTCTTTCAGCTCCGGCAGTTTCGCCAATGTTGAATAAAGAATAAATGCATTAGGCTCTGCCACCAGTAATCCTGTAGGATCTCCGTTATTGTCTTTTTCAATTAAGCCTTGTGCAGGATTGGGAGTATCTCCATTGATATTCAGTTCTTTTAATCCGGCTTTGTTCAGCCAGGCTTTTCCATAGAGATACATCACAAAAGTGGGCACATTTCCTGTAGCTTCATTAATTTCAGCCAGCGTGGGAAGTCTTTTTTCTTCAAACTGATATTCATTCCATCCTCCGATTACTCTTACCCATTGTCCTTTCGGTGTTCTCTGAGCTTGTTCTTTCAACATTTCCAAAGCTCTTTTTAAAGATTTCACGCCATCCCAACGAAGTTCAGTATTATAGAACCTTCCTCCGCGAATCACATGCAAATGGCTGTCAAACAATCCGGGAATCACCCTATTTCCTTTGGCATCAATGACTTTTGTATTACCATTTTTTAATTTTAAAATCTGAGCGTTGGTTCCCACCTGTAAGATTTTGTGGTCTTTGATGGCAACAGCCTGTGCTTCCGGATTTTTATCATCCATTGTGGTGATCTTTCCATTGGTGATGATCATGTCTGCTTTCTGAGCATTCAGAATTCCTGCTGCCAGAACTGTGGAAAGTGTAAGTATATTCAGTAGTTTCATTATTTCAATATTTAAGTTTGAAGGTTTCGGCAGGCTTTCAGCCTGCCGAAACAGCCCCATTAGTGTTTTAACATTTCCTGAGCATACTGAATTCCAATACCGTAAGCTCCACCATGTTTTTTCATCAGGTCATTAACCGGCTTGTATGTTTCTTTTCTTGCCCAATCTCTCTGCAATTCCAATACATACTGAACAGAAGTGATAGGATGTGCTCCTGCCTGAACCATACGGGTGATTGACTGATCGTGCGCTTCTTTAGAAATATCCCCTGAAGCATCGGTTACTACGTAAACATCATAACCTTCGTCAATCGCTGATAATACAGGGCCTACGATACATACGCTTGTCCATAATCCGGCAAAAACCAGTTTCTTTTTATTTTTTCCTGTAATGGCTTTGTGAGCATTAACATCTTCCCATGTATTCATAGTGGTTCTGTCTACATATCCACTGGTTGCTTGAGGATATACTTCTGAAATTTCCGGGAAAACAGGTCCGCTGAATGACTTTTCCGCCACCGTCGTTACCACTGTAGGCACATTAAATATTTTTGATCCACCCGCTACCAGTGCCACATTATTTCTTAATTCTTCCATACTGATGCTTTTGGTGGCGAAAGCCATTTGTCCTTCGTGGTCTATAAGCACTACGGCATGATTGGTAGGATTTAATAATGATTTTCCAGGGTTTTGAGCTGATGCTGTTAATGATAATAAACCAGCTGCAAATGATAGGATTAATTTTTTCATAATAATTTAAAATTTAAGAATTGTTCTTTTTGTTTAATTTTTTATTTATAGTGTCATCGGTACTTCCATCAAAAGGATTTTCGTACCTTCTTTAAGGGATTTGATCGTAATTTCCTGAATATCCCAGACTCCGAATCCATCACGTTCTTCTATGATCTCTCCACCTATTTCTGCGCTTCCTTTAAGGATGAAAGCATAGATTCCGTTTCCTTTTTTTCTGATTTGATAATGGGTTTCTTTATTCTGATCAAAAGTTCCCAGGTGAAACCATGCATCCTGATGAATCCATACACCTTCGTCATCTGCATTGGGAGAAAGAATCTGTTGAAATTGATTGTGACCTTTGGTTTTATCTAATGTAATCTGATCATATCTCGGCGTCACATTTCTTTTTTTCGGATAAATCCAGATTTGAAGGAATTTCACCAGTTGATCACTGTTTTTATTGAATTCGCTGTGCATAATTCCGGTTCCTGCACTCATGACCTGAATATCTCCGCTTCTGATCACGGCTGTATTTCCCATGCTGTCTTTGTGTTCAAGATCACCTTCCAAAGGAATACTGATGATTTCCATATTGTCGTGAGGGTGGGTTCCAAAACCTCTTCCTGCTTCCACTTTATCATCATTCAGGACTCTTAATACTCCGAAGTGCATTCTTTCAGGGTTGTAATAATTCGCAAAACTGAAAGTGTGCTGGCTCAACAGCCATCCGTGATCCGCTTTCCCTCTTGAGTCTGCTCTGTGGATCACTGAGTTTTCTTTTATTTTTGATTCTGTATTGGGAAGATGATTGTATCCGATCGGTTCTAATGGTTCGATCTCATCGATATCATTTTTCATAGCGCTGACCAAAGAAGCTGATGCTACAAACATTCCTGTTCCCAATAATCCTTTCTTTAAAAAATCTTTTCTGTCCATATCAGATTGTTATTTGTTCTTGTTTGATAGGACAAATTTAGAGAGACCGGAAACCCTGCACATTTAACTAGTTTAATAAATGACTTTGAAGCAAAAAAAAATGCCGGATACTTTTGTATCCGGCAGTATAACTATAATGGATTGTTATTTTTTGGAAAGTGTAAAAGTCTTTTTACTCTTAGGAACTATTTAATTTGATATAATATTTTAAAGAATAACTCTATTTAGATTTCTACGGAATAACAAACTGTGTGGGTAAGACCGTTATTTCAACTGTGTCATTACGTAGGAATCTCTATATGAATGATAAGCAAAAAAATAATTGGAAAACGCAAAGACGCAAGTTGTTTTTTAAGCTAAATATTTTTAAGGCGCAAGGATTTTATCTCCGATAAAATGGGTGACTATAATTTCACAGGAATATTCACACCTATAAATCCATGCGAATCTCTGCAATCTGCAAGTATAAAAAACTAAGATCTATTTCTCCTTTGAAGCAAGACGCTTTCTGATGGTACTTACAAATTCTTTTGAAACCCCAAGGTAAGAAGCAATATAGTATTGTGCGACTCTTTGTGGGATTGAAGGATATACTTTGATGAACTCAAGATACCTGTCTGATGCGGTTTTGGAAATCGTATTGACCAATCGGCTCTGCAGGGTTGCCAGGTTTCTCTGAACCAGCATTCTGAAAACTCTTTCAAATTTGGGAACTTCCTGCAGTAGTTTTTCTTTTGTTGTGGGATTCAGCATATAGATTTCCGAGTCTTCCAGTGTTTCAATAAAAACCTTAGAAGGCTTCTGTTCATGAAATGATGCAATATCACTGATCCACCAATCTTCAATGGCAAACAGTAATGTTACTTCAGAACCATTATCATCCAAACAATACATTCTCACACATCCTTTGTGAATATACCCTTCAAACTGGCAGATCTCTCCTTCTCTGAGCAAAACCGTTTTCTTTGGAAACGACTGGCAGACAAGCAGATCTGTAAAGGTTTTTTCTTCTTCCGGAGTGATTGAAATAAATCGCGTAATATTTTTGATGATATTTTCGAACATAATGTCAGGTTTATCCCTGCAAATTAGGAAAAAGACTGTAAACTTCATTCTTTAAAAGTCCACTTCCTCCTCCGTAATGATCGATTACTTTAACGTCCTTATCCAAACCGGCACAGAATATTTTTATATCTTTCTCAAAATCCTCCTCTAAGCCGGAACTTAAAAGAACAATATCTACCGTATTTTCTTTTACATATTCATAGCAGAAATTTTCATCACTTTGTATTTCTGCTGTCCAGCCTTCATTGTTTTCTATAATTCTTTTTAAAGTATCCAGAATTTCCTGATTCTTTCCTATGACTAAAAAATGTAATGTTTTCATGTTGTTCAGTGTTTAAAGTTTAAAATTCAAGGTTTAAGGTTTAGAGTTTAATGTTTATATTGTTTATGTAAAGGGTAAAATGACGATTTGGATTCCTGCGGAATGAGATAGTGTGTGGATAAATAAAGTGCTTAGTTTGTCCATTCCGTAGCAATTTACACTCTTACAATTTCAAACGCACCCATCCTCAAACTCACCCACTCGTATCCGAAAGTCGAAACCTCACACCCCACTCTCAAACTCTCTTACCCTCAAACCCGTATCACGCATCCCGAACCTTCCTACAAATGCTTATTCCCTGTAATTTTCAATTCGTTTAAATCCAGTTGTGATTCTGCTTTTCGGATTTCATCATCACTGAAAAGTTTTTCACGTTTCATTTTAAACAGTTCTTTTCGCTGTAAGGCAAATATATCCAGCATTACTTTATGATATTCTGCCATATCATTTCGTCTGTTGGTACACATTTCAATAGAATTGAGATGATTCTGGTGAAGTTTGATATCACTTTCCAGCGCCTTTTTAAGGTTCTCCAGCAGACCATTGCTGTTCACCGCTTCATTGTATTCATTATCAAGTTTATGAACGGCAAGTTTATCCAGTCTCATCTGAATTCCGGCCTGCTGTTCGTGAGAAGGCAAAATATGATCAATCTCTCCTATTTTGGTTAATTTAATGATCAAAGGCAGGGTAAGTCCCTGAAACACCAAGGTTACAAAAATAACCACAAATGTTATAAAAATAATCAGATTTCTCATCGGAAACTCAGCTTGTGAATTCATCATCACCGGAATAGACAAGGCTGTTGCCAGGGAAACCACTCCTCTCATTCCTGCCCAACCTATGATTAAAGGATTTTTCCATCCCGGACTCGGATCACGGCGGGCCTTTTCACTAAACCATCTTGGAAGATGAGCCACTGGATAGATCCATAAAAGACGTACCACAATGACGATCAGGCTTATAATCAAACCATATTTAATACCTTCCATTACTGAAATGTCCCCTAATCCATTGATTATATCCGGAAGTTCAAGACCAATCAATACAAAAACCAAAGCATTCATCACAAAAATCAGGGTGTTCCAGACTCCTGTCATATTGATTCTGGTAGTTCCGGTTTTGAAAATCTCATGAGCACGGAAAGACATAAACAACCCTCCGCTCACGACAGCCATCACTCCAGAAAAATGAAAATGTTCCGCAGAAAGAAATAAAATATATGGCGTCATTACCGTAAGTGCTGCATCAATAGCGGGTGTAGTGGGTAAAAAACGGTGAATAGCATAAAAAATATGAGCTCCTGCAATCCCTACGACAACACCCATACCTGCTACCAGAAAAAACTGTCCAGTCGCTTCATGCATTGAGAAAGCACCTGTCATTACAGCGGCCAAAGCAAATCTGAAAACAATCAGTGAAGAAGCATCATTAATCAAACTTTCTCCTTCCAATATGGCAATCGTACGTTTGGGAACTTTTAATCCTTTTAAAACTGTTGTGGCAGCTACAGCATCCGGCGGCGAAACAATTCCTCCCAATAAGAATCCTAATGCCAGTGTAAATCCCGGAATCAACATTTGTGAAGTGTAGGCAACTACTAAAGAAGTCAGAAATACCAACCCGAAAGCCAAGAGACTGATGGGACGCTTCCATTTCCAGAAGTCATTCCATGAAGTGTACCAGGCTGCTTCGTATAAAAGAGGTGGTAAGAAAATCAGAAATATAATCTCCGGATCCAGCTTTAAAACAGGGACTCCGGGAATAAGGCTGATCCCCAATCCGGCAAGTACCAGAAAGATAGGATAGGCTATTTTGATCCGCTGTGCCAGCATGACCAGCAGCATAACGAGTAATAAAAGTCCTAATATTAAAAGTAATTGTTCGTGCATGTTTTTTGAAGTTAGATTTCAGGTTCTGATCATTTATGTTTGGGCTAAAGCCAGTGGTAAATTTATTTTTTTAAAGGCGGGCTAAAGCCTGCCGCTATTGAATGTTTATTTATTGAGACTCCTACGGAGTGACAATCTGTATGGATAGATTATGCGCATACTTTGTCATTCCGTATGAATCCCCACTTCACTTAAACACCTAAAAGATCATTAAAAATTATAAATACATTCAAAGTTAAAATACTTATTTAAATATAACTGAATTAGCAATTTCAATTTCTTCCTCGTTAATAGAATGTCCGAAATTGGCATATACTTTTTCAGTTACCTCTGCATTCATTTCTCTTAAAATATTGGCTGTAGCATATACTCTTTCTACCGGAACATGAAAATCAGGATTGCTGGTTCCCAGGAAAACCGGAGTTCCTGCAAAATCGCCATTATAATTTTCACGGTTGATTTTATCTCCAATCACACCACCAATAATGGCTGCTGCTCCACCGAACTTCTGAGCGTTTCGGGCTAAAAATTCAAGGGTAAGACAGGCTCCCTGGGAAAATCCGAAGAAGTAAATGTTTTCAGGTTTAATTCCTGCATTAACAGCTGCTTTTACAGTTTCTTCAACCATTTCAATAGCAGATGATAACCACGGTTCATTTTGTTCTACGGGAGCTATAAATGAAAAAGGATACCAGGTGTGATTCAAAGCCTGTGGAGCCAGCAGTGCATAATCTTTTACATTTAAATGCTGGGACAAACTCAGAATATCCTGAGCACTTCCTCCGCGTCCATGAATCATTATTAAAGCTTTTTCTGCCTGATTTAAGGGTATTCCTGCTGTTTTTATATTTAAAATATGACTCATTATTTCTATCTGAATTTTTCTGTTGGATAATCGATTTTAGGAAGAACTTCTTTCAAACGTTCTCTTCTTTTTTCAAACTGTAGCGGTAATTGCAGATCTTCTCCTAAAAATGCGGCTTCTTCATCTACATCGAACCCTGGGCCCGAAGTAGCAATTTCAAACAAAACGCCTCCCGGTTCTTTAAAATATACGGAAGTAAAATATTTTCTGTCTTTCACTTCTGTATGCTCCAATCCGTATGCATTTAATCGTTTTACCATTTCCAACTGGGATTCTGCATCGGGAGTGGCAAAAGCTACGTGGTGAACTGTTCCTCTTCCTGCTAATCCTTTCAAGGCATTTGGGGTAGAAAGCAAATCTACATATTTCCCCGGCATATTTTCTGTTCCCAATCTCAATCGGTCAGGGCTTTCTTTGATCACTTTATGATCCATCTGAGTGGTCAGAAGTGCTACTGTTCTTTCATAAGCATCCTGCCAGATTTCTACATGATGAATCCCTTTGATCGCATAATCTTTTGGAATATAGCCGTTGTAATATCCTTTTCTTTCGTCTTTATCATTAAAAACCAATTCCAATCCCAATCCGTCAAAATCTTCAAGATAAATGAAAACTTCATCAGAGAACCTTTGCTGCGGCTGCTTGAAGGGAATATTGAATTGTTCCAGACGGTTCATCCAATAATCCAGGGCATCGATAGAAACTGAAAAAGCTGTTGTATTGAGCATTCCTTTACCATGTCTGCCATTGATCAGATCTTTACCATAAGGAAAAGTAGTCATTATTGTTCCCGGTGTTCCATATTCGTCACCGAAGTAAAAATGATAAACATCTGAATAATCAAAATTGACCGTTTTTTTGACTAAACGAAGTCCCAAAACTCCGGTATAAAAGTCTATATTTTCCTGTGCATTGCCGGTAATTGCCGTTACGTGATGCAGTCCTGTGATAAGTTTCATTGTGATAAAATTGTTAATTGGTTATTATGATAACATGCGAGATTTCGAGATTTCGGGGTTCGAGTTGATAAGTTCGAGAATAACTTTATTCATCTTCTGTTTTTTAGCTCAAGATTCTCAAACCCTCTTCCCTTCAGACTCTCAAACTCGAATCTCAAAAACCCGAATCTCGAATCTCGAAAACCCGCATCCCGACTCTCAAACTCCCTACAGCTCTTCCTTCAACCACACATCATTATATTCTTCCGGGTGACGTTTGAACTGTGCGTGAACATAGGGACATAGCGGCAGAATTTTCAAATCATTTTCTCTTGCGTAGGAAACCAGTCTCTCCAGTAAAATTTTGGCAAACCCTTTTCCTTCATATTCCGGGTTTACTTCGGTATGGTAAACAGTCAGTTTTTTTCCAATCACTGATATATCCATTTTACCTGCTTTATGATCATCTGAGAAAAGCTGAATCTCTCCTTTTCTTCCTTCTAAAACTATTTCTGTTCTTTCCATTTTTTATTTTTTTGGTATTAAATCGTGTTTTTTAACGCAAAGATTTAATAATAATCCTTCATATTTTAAGTTGACTTAAGAATGGAATCAACAAGTTGATCCGATTAAGCGTCCTGTTACAATTACCTAAAATAAGTCTATATTCCGGATGTTTAAATCTTTATTCAAAATTAGCATCTTTATAAAATATGACCGATGATCTATGATAAGTTCGGCAATACTCCTTGTATTTTCTCACGCATTCCTTCGTATTGAACAGGAAGTTTAAGGTGGGTTCCCAACTCTTCCAAAGGCTCATCTACAGTGAATCCCGGATTATCGGTTGCTATTTCAAACAAAACACCCCCAGGTTCACGGAAATACAGTGAGTAGAAATAATCTCTGTTGATTTTTGGAGTGATGCTTAGTCCTGCGGATAAGGCTTTCTCACGATATTCCATCAACACATTATCATCTTTTACTCTGAATGCAATGTGGTGATTGGTTCCCGCTGCATTTCTACCTGCCGGAATGGTATCATTTTCAATAATATCAACAATATTAGCCGTATCAATGGCATCAGTTGCCAATCTGTATCTTTCTCCCTCCTGTTTCTGCAAATCATACCCTAAAATATCGGTCAGCACTTTAATGGTAGGGTCTGCTTTTTTTAAGGTTAAAGTAACATTATGAAAGCCTCTTAATGCATTTTCATCTTTAATATCATCTGTTGTCCATACTTTTCTGTTGTCTTCAACTAATGGTTCTATCAGCTGTAACTGAAGTCCATCCGGATCATTGAAAGAAATCATCTTTTCTCCAAAAATTTCGCCTTCTTCTGTAGTTACATTAAGGTTTTGTAAATGATTTTTCCAGAAGTCAAGGCTTCCTTTGGGTACAGAATATCCGATATGAGTCGCCATTCCGCTTCCATTGGTACCTTTTCCTATTCCTTCCCACGGAAAGAATGTAAGAATGGTTCCCGGAGTTCCGTTTTCATTTCCGAAATAGAAGTGATACGTTCCCGGATCGTCAAAATTTACGGTTTTCTTTACCAGTCTTACGCCTAAAACTTTGGTATAAAAATCTAAATTTCTTTTCGCGTTGTCTGCAATAGCAGTAATATGATGCAGACCTAAAATTCTATTGTCCATGTCTTTTAATTTTGATGCTAAATTACAGTGAACAGAAATCCTGTGCATTTAACTAGTTTAATAAATGCAAAACTCCGTTTCCGGAAACATATTTTAAATCATTTTTTAAACAGTCCACAACCAACTTTACACAATTCTCAAAAAATCCAATTTATTTTACGTTTTCCACAACCCCAATTACCAGTCAATTTCTATAGCATTTGAATTTAAAAGCATAAAATATTGATAAACAGTTTTAAATAAGAAAAAAATAAAAATACATAAAACACTGAAATAAAACTAATTAATTCATTAACGATAATTTAATATTTAAAAAGCCTACTTTTTTAGTGGACTAATAAAAATTATATTATATATTTGCAAACGTATTCAGGAAATAAGACAAAATGAAGGCAGAATTAAAATATAATTCAATGAAGAAACATACCATCAAAAATATGATGAAGGATATGTGTATGCCTATACATCAAGAATACTGTGGTTGACCTTACTTTTATTTAGATATATTTTCAAAGGCTTTACCACGTGGTAGAGCCTTTTTTCATTGAACACAACAACATTAAAAAAATAAAAATGAGCAATTCTAAAAACAAATGGTTAATTCCATTGGCTTTTACAAACATCTATGTGATATGGGGAATTACGTTTTTAGCTATTTCATTTGGCTTAAAAGGTTTTCCGCCATTCATTCTTTCGGGGTTAAGATTTCTGGTTGCCGGAATTCTGATGATAGGCTATCTTCTTTCTAAGGGAGAAAAAGCAAATTCTCTGATCAACTGGAAGAAAAATGCCATAACCGGTATTCTTATTCTTACAGGAGGAACCGGGCTTGTAGCCTGGGGAGAACAATATGTAACCGCTTCTGAAGCGGCTATTTCTATTGCAACAGGACCATTCTGGTTCATTGCTATCGATAAGAAGAACTGGAAATATTATTTTTCGGATAAATTTATTCCGATAGGATTGGTGATTGGTTTTGCTGGATTGATTATGTTTTTAAAAGGCAGCGTAAATTCTAATGCTCATGCATTGGCAGATGGAAACCTGCGTATTACTGCGTTTGTGGTATTAGGACTAAGCTCCATCGCCTGGGTATTGGGTTCTTTATATTCAAAGAAAAATCCGGCATCCCAATCTACCTTTATGAATATTGCCCAACAACTTATCATAGCGGGATTAGCTTCTTTTCTCATCGCTTTTTTCAGAAAAGAATGGACTGATTTTTCAGTTTCTGCTGTCCCGTTATCGGCATGGTTTGGGGTTCTATTTTTGATCTTCTTTGGATCGATAGTCGCTTATTTGTCGTACATTTGGCTTCTGTCCGTAAAACCCGCTGCTTTGGTAAGCACCCATACCTACATCAACCCTATTGTAACAGTGATTGCAGGCTGGATTGTTGCCAACCAAAGCATCAATGGAGGTCAGCTGTATGGTTTGTTCATCATATTGCTGGGAGTACTTCTAACCAATGTCACCAAGTATTTCAGACTTTCAAAAAGGGCCAAGGTCAAAATCAGAAGAGTAAGGAGATTTTTAAACAGAACAGGCAGAAGATATCAGCCTATTTAAAAAGTATATAAAATCAGAATGATAGAAATCAGAAACATATCAAAAACATTTCATCAGAAAAAACAGTCTTTCAAAGCACTGGATAAGGTGAGTCTTAATATAGATAAAGGAGATATCGTAGGAATTATCGGTTTTTCAGGTGCAGGAAAAAGTACTCTGATCCGTACCGTTAATCTGTTGGAAAGACCGGATGAAGGACAGATCATTATTAATGGAAAAGATTTCACCAAACTTAGCTCCAAACAACTGGCTGAGGAACGTAAAAAAATCGGAATGATCTTCCAGCATTTCAATCTTCTTTCTTCAAGAACTGTTTTTGATAATGTAGCGCTTCCATTGGAACTGGATCATACCAGCAAGGACGAAATCAACAGAAAAGTAAACGAGCTCCTGAAGATTGTAGGACTTGAAGATAAAGCCAATGATTATCCCAAAAGTCTTTCCGGAGGACAGAAACAGAGAGTCGCCATTGCAAGGGCTCTGGCCAATGATCCTCACCTTCTCCTTTGTGATGAAGCAACAAGCGCACTGGATCCGGCAACAACGCAATCTATTCTGCAGCTTTTAAGAGATATCAATCAGAGACTGGGAATTACCATCCTTTTAATTACCCACGAAATGGAAGTCATCAAATCGGTCTGCAACCACGTTGCCGTGATCGATAAAGGAAAATTATTAACAAAAGGAACGTTAAGCGAGATTATTTCGGATAAAGAAAACCCGATCATCCGCCAGTTCATCAATTCTGACAAAATGACCCTGCCACAGGAACTCAGCAGCAGACTGCAGAAAGAACCCAAAGAAGGTTTATTTCCGCTGGTCGAAATAGAACTTAATGAAAATATCAGTGTTGAACAGATTCTTTCAACACTATACAGCCAATATAAAATCCCTTATAAATTGTTAAAGGCAGATGTAGAATATTTTGGAAATTCCAATTTTGGTAAACTACTTTTGCAGCTTCAGGGTGAAGCCGAAGAAAACCAACAGGCGATCTATTATTTCAACCAAAATAAAATTCAAAATACAGTAAAAGGATATGCTTAGTGATACGGTAATTGCCCTTTTGGCAAAAGGAACCTGGGAAACAGTTTACATGACATTTTTATCCGGATTTTTTGGATTTGTACTTGGACTTCCGGTAGGAATCATGTTATTTTTAACCAGAAAAGGACAACTGCTGGAAAATGCAGCCTACCATAGAGGATTATCTATTTTGGTTAATATTTTCCGTGCCATTCCTTTCATTATTCTGATTGTATGGATGATTCCTTTCACCAGAATTCTGGCAGGCACTTCTATTGGAGTGAATGCCGCTTTGGTTCCTCTAAGTGTGGGAGCTGCCCCTTTTATTGCAAGACTTGTAGAGAACAGTCTTATTGAAGTTCCTCATGGTCTTATAGAAACAGCCAGAGCTTTGGGCGCTTCTCCATTACAGATTATCAGAAAAGTTTTACTTCCTGAAGCACTTCCTTCATTAATCAATAATGCGACTATCACTTTGATTACCTTAGTAGGTTACTCTGCAATGGGTGGTGCTGTAGGAGCTGGCGGACTTGGACAGGTAGGTTACCAATACGGATATATCGGATATGATATTGTTATTATGAACACCGTTTTGATTCTGCTTGTTCTTTTGGTTTTCATCATCCAGTTTATGGGCGACAGATTGTCAAAAAAGTTTGATCACAGATAGTTTTGAGTTGGAGGGTTTGAGAGTGGGAGTGTTTGAGAGTTTGAGATTCGGGGTGCGAGTTTCGGGATATGGGAATGGATAAGATCATTTTTTACTCTTTTGCTTCAATAGTAATTAAATAAAAAATAGAATGAAAAAAATAAAGATTTTTGGTGTATTGGCTGCAGGAATATTATTATTCAGTGCCTGCTCGGGAAGAAAAGATGACCCGAACTTTATCCGCGTAGGAATTACATATGGTCCGGAACAAGAAATTGCCGAAGTGGCCAAAAAAGTAGCTAAAGACAAATACAATCTGGAAGTGGAATTGATCCCTTTCAATGACTACGTAGTTCCCAATGAAGCATTGACCAACGGAGATATTGATGCCAATGCCTTTCAGCATATCCCTTATTTAACAGAGCAATCAAAACAGAGAGGATATAACCTTGTGCCTGTAGGAAATACATTTGTTTATCCTATTGTTGCCTACTCCAAAAAGATTACGAATATCAACCAATTACAGGAAGGCAATACGATTGTTATACCCAATGATCCTACCAACGGAGGACGTTCTTTACTTCTTCTGCAAAAAAGTGGTCTTTTGAAATTGAAAGACGGTGTCGGACTTCTGCCCAAAGTAACGGATATTACAGAAAACCCGAAACAGCTGAAAATCATGGAAATTGAAGGGGCTCAGATCCCAAGAGTTTTGGAAGACAGAGATGTTGTTGTGGGTATTATCAATAATAACTTTGCAGCACAGGCAGGGTTGGATCAGGAAAAACAAGGTATTCTCGTGGAAGATAAAGACTCACCTTATGTGAATGTAGTCGTTGCCAGACCTGATAATAAAAACAGCCAGAAAGTAAAAAACTTTGTAAAAGCCTATCAGTCTCCAGAAGTGGAAAAGAAAGCCAAAGAAATTTTCAAAGGAGGTGCTGTGAAAGGATGGGATTGATGAGTGAGAGGGTTTTAGTGTGGGAGAGTTTGAGGGTTTGAGAGTGGATTCGGGATACGAGTTTCGGGATGCTAGTTGGAGGATTGGAGAGTAAGAGGGTTTGAGTGAGATTCCTTCGGAATGGACAAACTACACGCTATATCTATACGTCCGCATTGTCAGACACTGTGTTAGGAGCGTAAGATTCGAGGTGTTGAATGAAAGTATACGAGAGTAGCTCCATTCGTCTTTTATCATTTTGCAATTTCGCTTTTAGCCTTTTCACTTATATGTTTCCCCATCAACTTCTCTTCATTTTTTCTCGTAATAATTAAAAATATTTAATAATAAACTGTCTGCAAATGGGTAGACGGTTTTTTATTTGCCATTTTTTTATTTTCTCAATTTGAGATAATAAAAATTTTGTCTATTTTTGTTTTTAATCAAACAGAAAGGCATTATGTTAAAGAAAACCGTCATTATAAGTTTACTCACCTTTATTTCTGCTTCTTATATGGCTCAGACAAGTAGTACTATCCCCGCTTATTTAGATGAATCAAAACCTGTAGAACAACGTATTCAGGATGCATTATCAAGAATGACACTGGAAGAAAAAGTGGCCATGCTTCATGCACAGTCCAAATTCAGTTCTCCGGGTGTTCCGAGGTTAGGAATTCCTGAATTCTGGACGACAGATGGCCCTCACGGGGTTCGTCCTGAGGTAATGTGGGACGAATGGGATCAGGCCGGATGGACCAACGACTCTATTATCGCCTACCCTGCCCTGACTGCTTTATCCGCAACCTGGAACAAAAAAATGTCATGGAACTATGGGAAAGCGTTGGGTGAAGAAGCCCGCTACAGAAAAAAAGATATTCTTCTGGGGCCTGGAGTTAATATTTACAGAACTCCACTGAACGGAAGAAATTTTGAATACATGGGCGAAGATCCTTATCTGACTTCAAAGATGGTAGTTCCTTATATTAAAGGAGTACAATCTAACGGAGTAGCCACTTCTGTAAAACATTTTGCCCTGAATAACCAGGAAATGTTCCGTCATACCAGCAATGTCAATGTAGATGACAGAGCGTTGTATGAGATTTATCTGCCTCCTTTCAAAGCAGCTGTGACAGAAGGTGATTCATGGACGATCATGGGTGCTTATGATATGTACAAAGGCCAGTATGCCAGCCAGAATCAATATCTTTTAAATGATATTTTAAAGAAAGAATGGAATTATAAAGGCGTAGTGGTATCCGACTGGGGAGCTGTCAACAATACTGAACAGGCTATCCATAACGGACTTGATCTTGAATTCGGATCATGGACCAACGGACTTTCCGCAGGTACTAAAAATGCCTATGACAATTACTATCTGGCAAAGCCTTATCTTGATTTGATTAAAGCAGGAAAAGTAGGCACCAAAGAACTGGATGACAAAGTAACAAGATTACTTCGTCTTGCTTATAAAACCACGATGAACCGCAACAAGCCTTTCGGAAATATTGCTTCTGAAGAGCATAAAGCGGTTGCTAAAGAAATCGGAGAAGAAGGAATTGTTCTATTAAAAAATCAGGGAAATGTTCTTCCTATTGATGTTAATAAGGCTAAAAAAATAGCGGTTATCGGAGAAAATGCCATCAAAATAATGACTGTTGGCGGTGGTTCTTCTTCATTAAAAGTAAAATATGAAACACTTCCCCTGGACGGAATCAAAACCAGATTTGGAAAACAAGCTGATGTACAGTATGCAAGAGGTTATGTAGGCGATATCGGAGGTGAATACAATGGCGTAAAATCCGGACAGGATTTAAAAGATACCCGTTCTGAAGCAGAACTACTGAACGAAGCTGTAGAATTAGCTAAAAAATCAGATTATGTCATTTTTGTAGGCGGACTGAATAAAGCAGACTTCCAGGACAGCGAAGGAAATGATAGGAAAAGCTACGGACTCCCATACAATCAGGATCACGTGATTTCTGCTCTTGCTAAAGCGAATAAAAACCTTGCCGTTGTTTTAGTTTCCGGAAATGCTGTAGCAATGCCTTGGATCAAAGAAGTTCCAACGGTTGTACAAGCCTGGTATCTGGGTTCTGAAGCCGGAAATTCTATTGCTGCTATTTTAGCCGGAGACGCCAACCCATCAGGAAAGCTTCCGTTTACTTTCCCTGTAAAACTTGAAGACAATTCCGCCCATCAGCTGGGAGAATATCCAGGACAAAAGGATGAGTTGGCTGCAGGAAAAGGAAAAGATCAGAAAAATCCTATCAATATTACTTACAATGAAGGCATTTTTGTAGGGTATCGTTGGCATGACACGAAGAATATAAAACCTCTTTTCAGTTTTGGACATGGATTGAGTTATACCACTTTTGAATTCGGAAAAGCAAAAGCAGACCAGACTACTATTTCACAGGATGGTAAAATTACATTTACAGTAACCGTTAAAAATACAGGTAAAAAGGCAGGTGCTGAAGTGGCCCAGCTTTATATCAGTGATTTAAAATCATCAGTTCCACGCCCAGCAAAAGAGCTGAAAGGTTTTGAAAAAGTATATCTGAATCCGGGAGAACAAAAAGAAGTGACTTTCACGATTGATAAAACAGCTCTAAGTTATTTTGATACTCAAAAACACGATTGGGTAGCTGAACCGGGAGACTTTGAAGCACTGATCGGGAATTCTTCCGATGCTATTAAAACTAAAGTGAAGTTTAACCTTAAATAACTTTTAATAATTACAACAAATACCTGTCTATCCAGGTATTTGTTGTAATTATTAATTCTTTAAATTAGTGCAGATCAATTCAGATAAATCCACAATTTTTATAAGTTCATCTTTTGAAAAGTTCGTTATTTTCTTATGAATAAAATCATTTCTTCTCCTATTTAAATGAAACAAGGACTGGATAAAAGAATCATTCATACTTAATAATTCAAAATATTCTATATATAGAAAAGCTGTACAGGATGTCCAAGAATATTCTATTATTGAGTTTTTAAAAATTTGCCCTTTCTTATCTTCCGAATAACAAATAAATGCTAACTCATCATATCCTACCAAAGAAGTATTCTTTTTAAAAAAATAATTTTTAAAACTTTCTAAAAAATTAAAAAAGCACAGAAAGGTAATATTAATAGTATTCTTTATTTCTAAATTAATCTTAGACAGATTAAAAATATTTATTTTATTTTTTGCTTGAAGGTCAAGTATAAATTCATCATAATCATACTGTTCAAAATCATTCTCATTTGCCTTTTTTAATAATTCGTCAATATGATAACAAATTTCAATCATTTTTTTTATAAATACTTTTTCTTGTAAAAATTCAATAGAATTCTTGAAGTTTAAAATTACCTTATCATAATTATTATCAGTGGATGATTTAAATAAAAAACTGTCAGCACCTTTATTTTGTAATCCTATTAAGTTTTTTATTTTATTCGTTGAACTAAAAATAGCGACTTGAATTCCAGGATTTTTATTCTTAATAAATTTCAAGAATTTCAAACCCGAAAATTCTTCAATATTTAAATTTTCAATAAAATCTTTATCATGTAATCTTAAGTCTAAAATAACTATATCTGGATCAAATATTTCTAATTTCTTTTTAAAATTATTTTCGATTGAAGTATAATCTAAAGTTTTATACTCCAATTCTAAAGTTTGAAAATTAGAACTATTACCTCCTCTTAGAATTTCAGTTAATATTACTTTCCAACCTTTATTCCAGTCATCGTCTATGTATAAAATTTTACTATCTAATTTTGAAATTCTATATGTTTGCACACCTTCACTGCTATAAGTTCCCACAAGTTTATTCTTTTTCATTAAGTATTTATAATATAGCATGACTTCTATATTATCTGCTATCTTAATAATTCCAGTGTCGTTAGATAAGTTTAACATTTTTGCCCAATTTAAAATACTCCATTCATTATCTATAGAGTGATTTGACAAATAATTTGCAGGAGGTAATACCTTTATCTTTTCAATAAATGATTCAATACTGTTAAGTGGCTTAATTTGGTTTGATTCAAATCGTTTAATCATTCTTTCGAAATCTTTTTTAGTATCATTCATTAAATATACTCCTCCTGTAAAAAGAATTTCTGGCATCTCAGCCGTAAGTCCTATAAATTGAATTGATTCTTCACCAATAAAAATGATTGGAAGTAAAGATTTATCTTTCAAAACCTTTGTTAACCTGATATGATAAGCTATTCTTAAGCCATAATATTCTAAATAATTATCACTAAGACCTAGCTTTATAAAAATTATATCTGCATTTAGTATTTTCTTTACTACCTCTTCTCTAAATAATGTGTGATGGATATATCTATCAACATCGTCTATTTCATTATTACTTTCAAACAAAAGAATTTGTTCCGAAACATTAAAATAATTTTCATCACTTAGTGCTGTATTCTGACTATGAATTAGAAGTTTATTCATCTGATTATATAGATTCAAATATTAACAAATCAATCTTGTTTTTCAATTCTTTCATTTCTGATTCATTTATAAATTTGCCGTTATTATTTAGCCAAGTTATATCAATTTGCTTAAAAGTATATTTATTAATTTTAAGTTCGCTAACTAAAACGGTGTTATTTTCTTCTTGAATTTTAACTAAGTTATTTCTTAAATTAAGTAATAAGTTTATCAACCATCTATCACCATATTGTAAGATTAATAGATTAATTTCAAAGTCAACAATATAATTATCTAGAAATGTTTTTAAATTATTAGAATAGAAATCTTTAGAATTTATATTTAAAAAGGGATAAAAATTATCATTATAATAAGAGGTACTAATTCCTCCTGAAAAAAAAACCAAACTCTTTTTATTCCTTTTACAGAAGTCTTTCACTTCTGATTTTTGAACTATTGAAAGAGCAGAAGCATGAAAAATAAGACATTTATATCCTTCTAATTTGGAAAAATTCTTTTTATTAATATCCTCTAATATATTAGTAAGTTTATCACCTGTAACAAAATCAACAACTTTATATTCAGTAAGATCAAATTTAATATACAGCTCCTTTCTATTGACTCTATCTTCTATTAATAATATATCTTTATCCATTATTTATAAAACTTAAATATATATTTAAAACCTTCTGAAAAATCTATTTTTTCATATGGCATGATACTTTCTGAAGCCAAAAAATTAATTCTATAATCACCTTCTAAAAAACCTGATTCTATACTCCAATCACATAAATTTCTTAAATAAACTGATATTGTACCAAAATCACCTTCTTTAAGTTTGAATTTTGAATCTTTAAAAGATTTTCCTTTAGCATTTGATTCATAATGAATTATCTCTAAACAAAAATAATCTTCAAAATCATAACCATAATATCCAACCTTTGGGTACTGCGGCCTTTTTTGAATGTTATGAAATACAAGCTCTAAGGCCTTGTATAAATAGTCTACATCAGTATAAAAATTTTTATTACTTAAGTTTTCAAGTTTATCAATATTAAAACCATTCAAATGTGTTTTGTGCAATGATATAATTATATCTTCTAATATAGAATTTTCATCTCTAATTTCAATTTCATTCTTAAATAAATCTATGACATTTTTAAAATTATTAATAATAAAGTTTCTACCATATCTTTTGATACCTTGTTGATACTTTTCTGGTAATATGTAGTTTTCAGGTCTATTGTATGGATTCGCATTTAAAAAGTCTCTTAACTCTATTGAACTCCAACCAAACCTAACATTAAACATTCCCCATCCCTTTTTAGAAAAGTCAGTTGAAAATAAAAAAGTCCAAATCTTAGCATGCAACCATTTGCTCAATATACTCAATTCATAACTTATCAATTTATACTCCATTTCTGCTTTAATTAAAAAATCATCAATACTATCAAATACTTCATTATCTTTTCCTCCATCCCAAGTATGGGTCGAATATTTTAATGCAGTATTATTTGATGAAAATTTTTTTAGGATTGAAACTAATTCTTTAGGAGTATGAATTATCGGAATAGGTGGTTTAATTATTTTTATAATTTGACTTTCGTGATTGATAGGTCCGTTTAACAATTTATCAAATCTTGACTTTAAAGTTAAATATAATGAGTCTTTATCTCCTTTTAGCATTTTTAAATAGTTAATCTTACCTCTTATAACATCTTCTAATGCAGGAATCGAAGTGAGATTAATCTTATCATCTTTATATTCAGATATAAAAAATAAACTAGCTTTTCTATAACCGTAGTTTTCCCATAGATATATCCATTTTTTCAATCTTTTTGTAAAGCGCTTGTTGGCATTTACTTTTTCATTTACAATTACTCCTGTAACTTCTTGCCTAAAATATCGTTTCTGTAATCGGGTTTTATTTGTATTAAAATAAAATCCTTCCTTTGTTATTATCCTCACCAATTCTTTCCTAAATTCACCATCTGACTGATACACATTATGATCTGAACTAAAAGTAATATCATCAACATATCTGGTATATTTTAAATTAAATCTTCTTGCTACAGCATTAAGATAAAAATCCAACCTTTCACAGACTATATTGCTAATTATTGGAGAAGTTGGAGCACCTTGAGGAAGAACATTTTTAATTTGTTTAATCCAACAACCATCAACAAATCTCTCTACTTCAATGGGATGACAACATAAAGAAGCTATTATATTTGCTAATTCTAATCTCTTTTCTTTTTTTGAAAAATAAAACGGTTGAATTTGAAGCCTTCCCCAAATTCTAGCCTGATCAATAGAATTAAAAAAATCTTTTAAATCAACATTAAAAACATAATTCCTATTTATGTGTACTTTAGCATTATCTACAATACTGCGACCAGGTACAAACCCAGTAGTAGATTTTGATGGTAAATTATAAATTATTTGAAAAATCAAATTTAGACACTTTTGTATAACTTTCAAACCATTATTAGGAGAGAAAATAGTTCTATCACCTCCAGATTTTTTTTTAACCTTAAAAGTAATATAACGGTAATTATTATAGGAAGGAACTATATGATAATTAAATTGTACCATAGATATATCATAAGCATCTTCTCCATAAATCTTTTTTTTACAAAAGTTTATTAGATATAATAAGTCAGCTTTATTTTTCATTTTAAAAAAAGTAGCTTGGATATATCTTTTATCGTTAGAATTTAATTCCATAAATTAAAATATTCAAAAATGAGTCTGCTTTATTTTCTTTGTATATTATAAAAATTAAAATAGAAATAAAAATAGAAATAAAAATAGTAAAAATATAGTAAAAGTAATCTGTAAAAAATAGCTTATACTACCATTCAGTTTTGAATTTTTCAACTCAAAACTAACCAATTATATAATTATAAATTAGAAATAATTTATAACAACTGGCAAAATCAAAATTTGTGCAGACTCATGTATGAATTAGTACTTGCAAATATAATTCTTTTTTGCTTTTAGGTAACAAAAGAGATTGGTTTAGCTGGATAATAATTTAGGTTAAAAAAGATTATATATTTAAATTGGCATTGAAATATACAAAAAAGATACATCAAATTGGAAACCTGCCTTCATTTTATCTAACAAATCCTGAATTATTTTCCGCCGCCGCCGTTTTTCTCTACGTCGGTTTTTGTATTTTCTTTTACCTTCTGGTTTCCGAAACGTTTTACGAAAGTAAGGGAAACACCATACCAGTCCCATTTTGAGTACTCTCTGAAAGTTCCGTCCGCACTGTAAGTGGTGTTATCGCCATAAGGTCTTTTAAAGATATTCATCAGCTGCATACTCAGCTCCATCTGGGTTTTCGGGAATATTTTAGTCACTGAAATATTATGAAAAACATTGGTATTGTTGGCGTATGAGTTACCGTTATTCTGATTGGCCAATTCCATCCACGCGCTTATATTAATGTTTTTATTAAACAGATTAGTATAGGATATATTCGCTGAAGCTCCCCAGTAGCTGATATAGTCCTTCGCTCCCAATTTATTCTTCTCGTTGAAATCTTTATTATTAATGTAGTACCATCCAAATCCGGCATTCACATTCAGTTTATTTTTCAGGAAGTTTTGATTGGTATTGGCAAAAAGGTAATATTTTTCAACCTTTCCATCAAAGTTTCCTGGCAATGACACTGTTCTTCCGTTTTCCGTAACATACGTTGTCCAGTAATCCTGATTGGTGTGCATATACCTTGCAGAGATAAAGTATTTTTTCAGAATTCCTAATTTCATATAAAGCCGGTCATTAGGATTGGGATTCAGGTAAAGGTTCCCACGGGAATACGTTCCGTTAATTTCCGGCATCAAGAAAGGATTAAACTCAGAATACCAGGGTCTCCAGATGCTTCGGTTATACGTAAGACTTAAGTCAAATTTCTCTGAAAAGTTATATTTCAGCAATAAATTGGGAAGGAAAGTGCCATAAGAATCTTTTCTCTCCGTGCCTGCTACCTCTTGTCTTACTTTATAATCAATATATTCATAGCGAATTCCGATTCTGGTTTCCAGTTTTCCGAAAAATGTTTTGCTGTAATTGGCATATAAAGAGCTCAGATGATCTTCATAATGAAACCTGTCATTTTTGGATAGATTGGCAAATTCCGGGGTAGGATTATTCATACTGAATCCATAAAGGCTGTTGGAAATGACATGATTGTTCAGTTCTGTTTTTCCACCCACTTCCATAGTACCGCCTGTTTTACCAAAAGGCTGTGTATAATCTACTTTCAGGTAATAATTACGCATCTGGTTGGAGCTGATAACCCCAAGCTGCTGAGTCCTCTCAACCCCCTGTTTATCAATTAATTTATCAATCAGATTATCATTGTTATCACCGGAGTAATTGGTTCCCAGATTAATATCTAAAATTCTGTTCTTTTCCTTATCATAGTATTTATAGAAAGCATTAGACCCCAGATTACGGCCAAATCCCCAGTTGTTTTGAGTTTGACGGAAAGATTCTCCCGGATCTCCATCTTTTGAAGTCATCCCATCAGATGTTGCAGAAAGCAGATTCCTGTCCTGTGAGTATTCCAGGACAAGTCCGAAATTATTTTTATCATTGATTTCAAATTCTGAAGTGGAAGAAAGTGAAGGACTTTCATTTCTCATTAAGTTTTCCAGGTTGAACCGGGTAAGCTTGTTCTTTTCATAACGGTTATCCCAGGTTTGGGTTTTCTGAACATAATTTCCGCTATTATAGCCTCCTATAAAGGTCTGGGTAAATTTTTTCTTATGGTAATTCAGGTTAAAATTCGTGTATTGTGAGTTTTTGGTGCTCTGTCTGTTGTTGAGAGAGATGCTTCCTTTTAATCCTTCATCATCTCTTTTTTTAAGGACGATATTGATCACAGATCCTGAAGTTTCATAACGGGAAGAAGGGCTGGTAATCACTTCAATTTTCATCAGGTTATCAGCCGGAATTGTTTTAAGATATTCCTTTAATTCTTTCCCTGTAAAAACAGATTTCCTGTCATTGATGTATACGGTAACCAATTGTCCTTCGGCTTTTACCTCATCATTGTTATCTATACTTACCAGAGGCGTCATTCTCAGAACATCCCATGTTGTATTTCCTGCCAGAATTGCACTGTTGGCTACATTAAATACAGTTCTGTCTACTTTAGATTCTACCGTCGGCTTTCTGGCAACCAGAGTAACCGCTTCTATTTCTTTTGCATTTCCTTTCACAGTATCGCTGGCTGCGGGAGCCGGAGTCTGCTGAGCCATTGCTAGCGAGCCGGTTAATATTGCTATGGGAAATAAAATTGTTTTCATGTGAAATTATAGTTTTTCTATAAGACCACTATATTCACAATTTCGTTACATCAAAAAAGAAAAAAAATTAAAATAAATACTTAATTACCAACACTATATAAGCACTAAACTTAAACATAAATTTAAAAACACTACACATTATTCAATAAAAACACACAATATAAATCACTTTCATATTAAATATTCTTAAAAAAGCATTTTACGCACAATTTAAATTTAACTTAAAAAAGTTTAAATCCATAATGCATATTTAACTTCCACTTTATATAAATCGGTTTTATATAAAGATAGCCCACAAAAAAAAGCCCGGATCTCACCCGGGCCGCTAGCAATAGCAAATTTACAAGGAATGATATTAAAAAATATATGCTAGTTTACATTTTCAAAATAATGGATAACACCTAGTTCCGGCAAACGAAGCAGGTCTTGATTAAAATCTGACTCTTTATTTTTGCTGCTTTCCAGAAAAGAATTACTGAAAAGCGCATAGGAAGGCTGTTCTGCTACTCCGTTTTTCAAAAGCTGATGGGCTTCCACAATCGTTTTTCCATATAATTTTCTGAAGTTTCCAATATTGTATTGTGAAAAAGATCCGTAATGAACAATAAATTTAAGAGCCAGATCAATTTGGGTGCTCAAATTCTTACTCAACTCCTCTATCTTCCTGTTGAAAGCACTTCTCATTTTCCAGAGCATTTTTGAAATACTGTGGTAAGACGGATTTTCATCATAACGGTAAAATAAAATAGCATCGCCCTCAATCTCGGAAATTTCAAAATACTGATCGTTCACATCAATCAGTGTAGACAATAATTGTCTCACAATATACTCCCCTGTGTACAATTTTGTATTGAACACAAATTCGGTAAATCCGCTGAAATCCGGAATAAGAATGATCCCCTCTTGTATATTTGTCTTCATAATGATAATGGATTAAAAACCTGCTTCGTCATTAGAGACGAAACAGATTCAATTTTACTTTATTGCCATCCGCCTCCTACAGAGCGGTACAGTGCTGTAATAGCATTCAAGCGCTGGGTTTTCAGAGAAGCCAGTTCCAGTTCTGCCTGAAGTTTATTCGTTTGGGCGATAATCACTTCTACATACGTTGCTGAATTATATTTAAATAATAAATCCGCTTTCTTCACTGCTTCACCAGATTTCACGACCAGCCCTTCTGCAATCTTCTGCTGTTCTTCCAGCTTTTGAATCTGTACCAATGCATCAGAAACTTCGCCTACCGCTTTTAAAACAGACTGCTTAAAGTTGATTTCCGCCTGATCAGCCAACACTTTAGACTGTTCATATTGGGTTTTCAACTGTTTTCCATTCAAAATTGGTTGCGCGACAGCTCCTGCCACCATTCCGAAAAGTGATCCGGGAACGCTGAACCATTTGCTGATCTGGAAGGCATTCACTCCGCCCTGCGCGGTAATATTCAATGAAGGATACATGCTCATTTTTGCCACATGAATGGCTGCTGCACTTTTTCTGACTTCAAATTCTGCCGTTTTAATATCCGGTCTGTAGCTTAATAATTCAGAAGGAACTCCTGCAGCAAAATGATCCGGAGACTGTACGTTGTTCAGGCTTGCACTTCTTTCAATTTTTCCCGGCATAGAACCCGTTAACAGGCTCAAAGCATTTTCCTGGGTTGTCACAGAGCTTTCAATCGCTGGAATCGATTTCAGAATCTGATCTTTTACAATTTCCTGCTGCTGTACCGCCAAGGCTGTTGTCAAACCAAGTTCCTGCTGTTTGGTCAGAAACTTCAAAGTATTATCCGCATACGCCAGGTTGGATTTTGTAATTTCCAGCTGAGTATCCAGCATTAATAAATTATAATATCCTTGTACAACCGCAGATACAACCTGTGTTTTTACCGCTTTTGCCGCTTCCTGTGTTTTAAGGTATTCTACCAAAGCCTGTTCTTTTCTGCCTTTGATTTTACCCCAGATATCGGCTTCCCATGAAAAGCTCAGAGAAGTTGTATAATCTTCCATATACCTTTTCCCCATAAACTGTCCGGCCATCATTCCGTTCATACTGTTGTCTGAAGGACGGTTGATATTGGCATTGGCAGAAGCACTTACCGTCGGGATATTGCCCCATTTGCTCTGATTATATGCCAGTGATGCAAATTCTATCTGCTTTAAAGCCACCTGAAGATCATTATTCTGCACCATTGCTTTATCAATTAACCCTACCAGAACAGGATCTTTGAAGAAGTCTTTGTAGCTTATTTTAGCAATATTCTCCTGAGAATCCACCACAATACTGTCTGCTCTGAAAGCTTCCGGCATTTTTATTTCAGGCTGTTCATATTTCTGAACTTTACAGGAGATTGCCGTTCCCGAAATAAATGCGATATATGCTATATTTTTAATTTTCATTTTTAAAATCATTTGAATTAATATTCCCAATCTGCATCGGTTACTACCCTTCCGTTGATTCTTTCATGCAATGCCTGGAATACCACAAAAAGAACAGGAACTACAAAAATCCCTAAGATGGTTCCGAAAAGCATCCCTGAAATGGCTGAATACCCGATGGAATGGTTCCCCATCGCTGAAGGACCTACCACGAACAACAATGGAATCAACCCGGTGATAAATGCAAGGGAAGTCATTAAAATAGGTCGTAAACGGGCTTTTGCTCCTTCTACTGCAGATGCGATAAGGCTTTTCCCGGCTCTACGTCTCTGAATCGCAAATTCTACGATCAGGATACCATTTTTCGCCAGCAATCCGATCAGCATTACCAAAGCAATCTGTACATAAATATTATTGGAAAGTTCCGCAAACGTAATTCCTACAAATACTCCTGAAAGTCCTACCGGAATCGCAATCAATACTGCAAGCGGAAGAATATAACTTTCATACTGCGCAGATAAAAGGAAGAATACAAATACAATACATAATCCGAAGATCATGACAGATTGCGAGCTTGAACCTGCTTCTTCACGGCTCATTCCTTTATAATCGTAAGTATATCCCGGAGGAAGTACCTGCTTGCTTACTTCTTCAATAGCTGCCATAGCCTGTCCGGTACTGTATCCCGGAGCTGCCATCACGGTTAAATTGGAAGAATTAAATAAGTTAAAACGATCTACTACCTCAGCTCCTGTTACCTGTTTCAGGCTTACCAATGTATTGACAGGAACCATCTGGCCTAGATTATTTTTAACGAAAATTCCGTTCAGGGATTCTTTATCCTGTCTTGTTTCCGGTGTAGACTGAACCAATACTCTGTAATATTTCCCGAATCTGTTGAAATCAGAAGCCTGAATACTTCCATAATATCCCTGCAATACGCCTAAAACATCAGAAACATTTACTCCCAACTGAGCAGATTTCACTTCATCTACAAGCACTTCAAACTGTGGATAGGTAACATCAAACGTGGTAAATGCCACTGCTACTTCCGGTCTCTGCATTAAAGCACCCATCATTCCATAGGAGATATTTCCTAAATTCTGAAGTTCTCCGTTGGTACGGTCCTGAAGCACAAGCTCCATTCCACTGGTATTACCGAAACCGTCTACCGTTGGCGTATTGATCACAAGGAAATTGGCTCTTTTGTCCTGTGAAAGCATTCCCTGGGTTTGTCCGATGATGTCATTGATATTATTAACAGCACCTCTCTCGCCTCCTTTTTTTAATTTAACGAAAATAGAAGCTGCCGATGAAGACATGGAACCACTGAATAAGTTCAGCCCATCTACCGAAATCACTTTATCTACTGCCGGATTTTTCATTAAAAGATCTTCCGTATCGGAAACAACTTTAGAGGTTCTGTCCTTTGAAGCTCCGGGAGCAAGATTGGCAGTTACAATAATGAAACTCTGGTCTTCATCCGGAATAAATCCTTTAGGTGTTGTCATCGACATCCATGCAAACAATCCTCCGAAGGCTACAATAATAACCAAAGCCACCCATTTTCTTTTTAAAAGGAATAATACCGCTTTTCCATAACGGAAAGTCAGTTTATTGAAGCTTGCATTGAAACCTGCAAAGAAGCGGTCTTTGAAATTCATTTTCTCATGCGTTCCCGGATGGTGTTGTTTTAAGAATAAAGCACATAAAGCAGGACTCAACGTCAATGCGTTAATTGCTGAGATTACAATCGCAATCGCCAGTGTAAGTGCAAACTGCTGGTAGAACAGTCCCGTAGAACCACTCATAAAAGCTACCGGAACGAATACGGCAGACATAATCAACGTAATCGAAACAATAGCTCCTGTGATCTCACTCATGGCAGACATCGTAGCCGCTCTTGGATTGAGCTTTTTATGTTCCATTTTAGCATGAACCGCCTCTACCACTACAATCGCATCATCCACCACGATACCAATCGCCAACACTAATGCGAACAAGGTCAGAATATTGATAGAGAATCCGAAAATCTTCATAAAGAAGAATGTTCCTACAATCGATACAGGAACTGCAATCGCCGGAATTAAAGTAGAACGGAAATCCTGAAGGAAAATATACACCACAATGAAAACGAGAATAAACGCCTCTATCAGGGTATGAATCACCTGTTCTATGGATTGATCCAGGGCATCTTTTGTAGCATAAGGAATTTCATAATCCATTCCTGCAGGGAAGGATTTTTCCAGTTCCTTCATTCTTTCCTGAAGCGCAATCTGTACTTCATTGGCATTGGATCCTGCCATCTGGAAAATCGCCATCGTTACAGATGCTTTTTTGTTATAATTCGAAGAAACCGTATAGCTGTACGCTCCGAATTCTACTTTGGCAATATCTTTTAATTTTAAAACAGAACCATCATTCAACGCTTTGATGGTAATATTTTCATATTGCTCAGGCTCTGTAAATTTTCCTTTGTAGCGAAGCACATATTCCATCACCTCTTTACTTCTTTCCCCTAATCTTCCGGGTGCTGCTTCCAGGTTTTGAGTTTGAATGGCACGTGAAACATCGGAAGGGGTAAGATTGTATGAGGTCAGTTTATTCGGATCCAGCCAGATACGCATGGAATAATCTTTATTTCCGTATACCATGGCATCTCCTACCCCTTTTACCCTTTTCAGTTCCGGAACGATATTGATTTTCGCATAGTTTTCAAGGAAAAGATCACTCATCGTACCATCTTTACTGGTCAGAGAGACCATGGCAATCATACTGTTCTGTCTTTTCACCGTAGTGATTCCAGCCTGAATTACCTCTGCAGGAAGCTGATTGGTCACCTGCGCTACTCTGTTCTGAACGTTAATGGCTGCCTGATCGGGATCTGTTCCCAATTTGAAAATAACCGTAATACTCAACGTACCGTCATTACTCGCTGTGGAAGTAATATAATCCATATTTTCCACTCCATTGATGGCATTTTCCAATGGTGGTGCTACGGACCTTGCAATGGTTTCAGCATTGGCTCCCGGATAGGCCGCTGTTACCATAACGGTAGGTGGCGCAATGTCCGGAAATTTTGTAATCGGAAGGCTTACCATCCCGACGATCCCCAAAATAACAAGCAATACGGAGATAACCGTTGCCAGTACGGGTCTTTTTATAATTTTCTTTAACATGATTTCTTCTTAGGATTTTTTCTGTTGAGCATTTTTCTTTTGTGCCACGACAGGAGTTCCCGGCTGTAATCGGTCAAAACCGCTGGTGATATATTCATCTCCAGCCTTAAGTCCTTTGGCGACAATGAAATTGTCCCCGGCCTTTCCATTCACTTCTACAGGCAGCATAGCTGCTTTCCCACCCTGAATGGTAAATACAAAAACTTTATCCTGAATGGTTCTGGTAGAAGCAATCGGAAGTAAAACAACATTGCTGTAGAACTGATCCAGTACAATTTTTCCGGTGTTTCCGCTTCTCAAAAGATTGTTGGGATTGTTGAATTTTGCTCTTAAAGTGATTGATCCTGTTGTTTTATTAAACTGACCTTCCACAGCATCAATCTTTCCGGTCTCAGCATATTTTTCACCTCCTGAAAGCAATAATGAAACTGCCGGAGTATTTTTGATCACCTCATCAATACTGCTTCCTGTGTACTGTTTCTGGAAATTATTAAAATCATTTTCGCTCAGACTGAAGTAGGTATACACCTGATGAATGTCTGACAATAAAGTAATCGGATCCTGATTACTAGGAGTCATCAAACTTCCCAGACGATAATTGAACCTTCCGATAAATCCGCTTACCGGAGCTTTAATGGTAGAGAAATTAAGATTAATTTTTGCAGATTCAATGGTTGAGGTAGACTGACTTACCGCTCCACGTGCTGCATTATAAGCTGCTTCCGCTTCTTTTACCTGAATTTCCGAAACCATTTTGTTTCTGAACAGTTCTTTTTTTCTGTCCAGATCAATTTTAGAAGTGGAAAGATTCGCCTGAGCGGTAATCAAAGATGCCTGAGCACTTTTCAGCTGTTCACGGAAGACCTGATCTTCAATTTTGAACAACGGCTGACCTGCCCTCACAAAGTCACCTTCATCTACAAAAATTCTGCTTAAATATCCTGTTACCTGAGGTCTTATTTCCACATTGGAAACTCCCTCGATAGATGCTGCATATTCTCTGGAAACAGAAGCGTCTCCCTGTGTTACTTTGGCCACAGGTAATTCCGGCGCCTGCTGCTGATAGCCCTGGTTTTGATTATTTTTCCTGCACCCTGCCAATACGATCAGTGAGAGGAAAAGTAGAGTCGATTTTTGAATAAAAAATCTTTGCATAACAATAGTCCTTTTAAATTTTCCGCACAAAAATCGAACGAAAAAAATTCAATAGGATTATTCGAAAAACTCCTTGTTTTGTCAAAAAGACTCCTAATTTTGAAAAACATGAGAAATATCATTCATAGACAATATAAATAACACTATTTACTATTATTAATCAAAATAATAGTTGAAATTTGGTAAAAAGACGTCTTAAAAATACAAGTTAGTGATTATCAATACAAATCATCTTTTTTATATTCCAATGGAGACCTTCCCGCGTGTTTTTTAAAAAATTTACTAAAAGACGCCTGATCTGAAAAACTCAGCTTTGATGCGACCTCACTGACATTCAGGTTGGGATTTTTCAGCAGAAGTCTGGCTTCTACAGCCAATACCTGATGGATAATATCTCTCGGGGATTTAAAGACCGTTTTATTGATCACCTTCGTAAGGTATTTACGGCTGATAAAAAGTTTATCGGCATAGAACTGAACGTTGTGCTCTTCTTTGAAATGATCCTGAACAAGTTTAAAGAAACTGGTCGTCAACTCATCTTCTCTGTGGGTAACCGGATGAGGTCTTTCCGTTTTCTTGAAATAATTATCAATTTCGTAAACCACCAGTGAAAAGTGATGCCATATCATTTCTTTGAAATAATAATTCTCTTTTTCTTTATCATTCAAAACCTTCAGCTCATCGAGATGGAAATTCACTTTCCTGTAGACGTCCGGTTCATTCCTGATGATATTGGCCGGATCGGAAGATAAGCTCTTAAGGACATTATTTGATTTATAATTAAAGCCTGCATCGGATATAAAGCTCAGCGAAAAGAAAATATATTTAGCATTGTAATCTTCTGTAATTTCATCCAGCCAAAACGTTTCCAGCATGGGACAAAAAATAATATCACCTTTGGTCACGCTATAGCTCTTATCATCCAACCTGAATGTAACACCTCCTTTCTGCACCATAAAAATGCAGAAATAATCGGAACGATAAGGCATATTCGGTTGTATAATGTAGTTTGCCTTATCAATTTCCATCACTACAAATTCCTTGATTCTAAGATCAAACTCCACTTGCTGAAGTACTTCATCAAAGGCCAGCTGGGAAACAAAATCAGGTTTTGGTTGGGATTTTTTAGGCATTGAAAAGAAAATTAAACACGAAGGTAGTGGAAAAAGGAAAAAGCGCCAAGAAGCCCCATCATCAAATTTTACTTTTTATTGCTTGCTAAACAACAATCAGCAATTCCTTATCATATCCGTTATATTTTTCATCAATATAGCCATGAGGATTACAAATCACTTCTGTTTCTCCTATTTTATATCTGCACGGCGTATGAATATGCCCATGAATCCAGTATAACGGTTGATGCTTTGTGATTAAATCTTCCAGATCTGAAGCATACGCCGCTGTTAAAGGATCTTCTTTGTAATGTTCAGGAACGGATTGTATACTGGGTGCATGATGGGTAACGATTATATTTTTAAGTCCTTTTGAGTCTTCAAGACTTTCGTTTAACCATTGTTTTGAAAGCTGATGAATTTTAAAAGTATCTAAAGTCCTCATTTTTGAATAAGAAGGATCTCTTCTGATCATTTTATAATCGTTCATTTTAGACTGACAAAGCATTCCGTACTGAACAGGATTTCCAAAGATTGAAAAATCTGTCCACAGCGTTGCCCCATGAAAACGAATACCATCAATGTCTATAAATGAATTTTCCAGCACGTGGACATTGGAGTCCAGCGCTGCCTCTCTGATCTTATGAAGTGTTTTAGGATATGAACCTTTATAGTATTCATGATTACCCAAAACATAGATTACAGGTTTATTGGGTATTGTTTCTTTAATCCATTCAATCCCTTTGTTTCCCAGATTGATATCGCCTGCCAGCACCACCACATCTGCGTGATCAAAACATAATTCCGTACTTCCAAATTCTCGATGAAGATCGCTGATGACCTGTATTTTCATGATATATAGTAAACAGCAAAGGTAATGAAGGGAAACAGAATAGCAAAAATCAAAAAAAAGAACCGGCACCTAAGCACCGATTCTTTCCTCATATAGTTTGTGTATTTTTAAGGCCGCTTGTTATGAAACGGCTACTTCTGCCTGCTTCACTTTTACGCTTTTCAATATAAAATAGAATAACATTCCGAGTGCTAATAAAGCGTAGCTGATCAAAATAATCAGATTTAAGCTTCCCACTGATAATTCTGACGGAAAGATCTGACTCATCAACGTCATGAATGACAATCCAATCCCTGCTCCCAAAAAGTAACTCGTAGAGCTCAAACTTGATGCCAATCCGTAATGTGCTGGTTCCACATCCTGAATTCCCATCACTGAAAGTGCGGTAAAACAAAACGTCATTCCAACTCCGGAGATGCATGCAGCTCCCAATAAAACAATTGTTAGCAGATGTCCTGCATAAACAGAAATCAGCAGCAATAATCCTCCGGCCAGCATAAATGACCATCCTAAAACACCCATTTGAGAAGAACTCAGACGTTTTGATATGTGCGGCAGAATAAATTTAGCCGTCAAGGCAGACAAAACACTGAACGGGACAAGCATTAACCCTGCAGAAGCAGCACTATATCCCATATCTTTCTGAAGCATCAGTGAAATCAGGAATAAAAACCCGATAAAAAATGCTCCCAGGGTAAAAAATACTGCATTGGAAACGACTAAAGATCTGTGTTTAAATAGTTTTAAATCTACCAAAGGTTCTGCAACAGATTTTAAACGGTAGTATACCATAACAAGCAGTACTAATGCCAAAACCAAAGAACCGGTTATCAGGAAAGGCTGTTCTTTAATATGAATCAATTCGTGTGTTCCGTAAGTCAGACTTAAAAGCCCAAGCACCATTAATATTCCTGAAACCATATCTGTTTTCTGAGCGGTTTCATTTTTCTCATCTGCCGGCAGATAATAGTGCGACAACACCAATGTGATCAAAAGAATAGGAACATTGATCAGGAAAACCCAGTGCCAGCTCAGGTAAGTACTGATAATTCCTCCTACTGAAAGACCACTTCCTGAACCAATGGCTGCAAATGAACTGAAAATTCCGATTGCACGGTTTCGTTCCTGTTCTCCTCTGAAGGTATTGGTCACAATGGACAACGCAGAAGGCATCACTAACGCAGCTCCCAATCCCTGCAAAGCACGGAATATAGCCAGCACTTCAAAGTTTTGAGACAATCCTGCTCCTAACGAAGTCAGCATAAAAATCAGCGCTCCAAGGAGAAACATTTTCTTTCTTCCGATCTGATCTGAAAGCTTTCCTCCAATAATCAGAAATCCTCCAAAGAACAATACATAAAGCGTCTGCAGCCACTGAACCGTCTCTGCCCCAATCTGAAACTGCTGCTGAATGGAAGGAATGGTTAAATTAATAATGGCAATATCCAACGCCTCTACAAATGTCCCTACCGATGCTAAAATTAATATTACATTCTTCCTTGTATCCATGTTTCAAATTTCCTGCAAAATTAAAATTAACAGAACGTATTTGAAAATTTAACCTTAAATTTGGAACAATATTGAATATTGAAAACATTTAAAAGAACAAAGCATCTGATCTATCAGAAAAAATGTATAAAAACAGAACAAAATGGCAACTGAAAATTATATTCCGGATGAAAAAGACTTATCCATTCTCCGTCTGCTTCAGAAAGACGCGAAGATGAGTGTGCGTGATATTTCGGCAAGGATCAATTTGAGTCCTACGCCTACGCATGAGCGTATCAAACGTATGGAAAAACAGGGAATCATTAAAGAATATACGGCTGTGGTAGACCGCAAAAAGGTCAATAAAGGGATGATGGTGATCTGTATGATCGCTTTAAATGTTCACAATAAAAAAACTGCGGGGAAATTTATTGAGGAAGTCGGAAAGCTGAAAGAAGTGGTAGAATTTTACAATATCAGTGGGGATTTTGATTTTATGCTGAAGATCCTAGCCCCTAATATGGATGAATTTCATGAGTTTTTTGTCAACAAACTATCGGAAATAGAAGGCATTGGGCAGACTAAAAGTATTTTTGTGATGAACAGCATCAAGGAAAGCGCTCAGATTGTTTGACTAGTCCTGAAAATCTGATACAGATTATAGTACAAAAATAAATAATTAAACCAGAGTAATTTTACTATTGCTTTGGTTTTTGTTTTTATAGGTTTTCATTTTAATTTGTGACTGTTTATGCATTTGGTTTGGAGTTAGATAATGATTTGAAAAATGTGGGCGTAAATTATTGTAGATTTCGATAGATTCATTTACTATCTTTTTCCTTAAATTGTTGTTTATATCATGTTTATCAATATCAAACTCATGCTTTAAAATACCATTTATTCTCTCTGCTACTGCATTTTGATAAGGATCAGAGTTTTGTGTCATACTACATTTTAATTGATGTTTCTGTAAAAGTCTTTGATACTCATTCGAGCAGTATTGTAAACCACGATCGGAATGATGGATTAAAGATTCTCTCATACCTTTATACTTCTTTAGAGCTCTTTTTAAAGCTATAATACTACTCTGTGTATTTAAATTGTCTGCAACAAAGTGTCCCATTATTTTCTTAGAATACGCATCAGTTATTAAACTTAAATAGCTTGGATTTTTTCGGTTCCCTATATAAGTAATATCTGCAACCCATACCTGGTTGGGCTTTGTTATCTGATAGTCAAGGAGCAGGTTCTTATGCTTTCTAAAACGATGATGAGAGTTGGTTGTAATGTGATAGCTTTTGCGAGGTTCAATCAATAAATGATTAGCTTTTAAGATGGCAAAGAATTTATCTCTCCCTACCTTAATGGAGCTTAAGGATCTCTGTAAAATAAAATATAATTTCCTGCCTCCTAACCGGGGCATCTTAACACGAAGATTCTCTACCAGCTTTACTACCTCTGAAGCTTTATCTTTACAAACTTTCGTACGCTTGATACTTCTATAATAGATTTGTCTATTTAACCCTAACAATCCACAAGTAAAAATCAAAGTTTCTTTTTCTTTACTGCGGAAGTAATCGATTGTTCGGGTGGTGAGTTTTTTCGAATATCAATGTGATATTCTTTCTCAGCCAGATCAATCATCATATCAAAAAATATGGACTTCTTATCTGCAATATAAGCCTGCTTTTCTAAAAAAGCCTTTTGCTTTTCAAGAAGCCTTACCTGGGCTTCTAATTCCATAATACGTTGTTCAGGTGTTTTTTCCATGGCATAAGGTCTTTGGTTTTCCCAATCAAAGTTACCATATTTTCTCAGCCAATTTAAAATAGTACCATGAGATTGAATACCATATTTCTTACGACAACTAGTAATAGTGGATGCTCCACATTCAACTTCTTTCACGATTTGAAGTTTTAAACTTAAACTGTAATCCTTCTGTGTGCGTTTAATGTACGTGGAT
>NZ_QDFZ01000027.1 GCF_003347605.1 Chryseobacterium sp. KLBC 52
TGTCTCGTCCTGAAAAAGGTTGACTAAAAAACCATAAAATTAGTCACCCTTATGAATCTAAAAAAAACATCGTCCCCTGTCCAAGAATACAGTGAGGCATTCAAACGACAAGTTGTCTCTGAATATGAACGGGGATTATATACAAAATCCCAATTGCAAACTCGATACAATATTCGGGGTAATTCATGCATTTCAAGTTGGTTAATAAAATATGGTAACTTTACTTATGAAAAACAATTAAGTAAAGGCAGACCTATGAAAGATCCACAGAAACAAAAGATTAAAGAGCTTGAAGCTGCTTTATCCAAAAAGGAAGAAGAGCTCAAAGTGTTTAAGAGATTTATAGAAATCGCAGAGCGTGAGTTGAAGATTGAAATTGTAAAAAAGTCTGGTTCCAATCAATCCAGGAAATAAGGCCGTATACAAATCTTTCACTGGAAGATATCTGCCGATTGTTTGGATACAGTAAACAAGCTTATTATAAAAGGAAGAAACAGCCTGATTCTATCAATAATCAAAAAAGGATTATAGAACTGGTATTATCAATTCGTAAGAAGATGCCTAAAATAGGGACTCGAAAACTTTATGTATTACTTAAAAATGATTTTTCAAAAGAGGATCTTCGTATAGGAAGAGATCGGCTATTTCAACTTTTAAGATCGAATTATCTTTTAATTCCCAGAAGACACAGTTATTTTAAAACAACCAATTCCAGACATTGGATGAAGAAATACCCGAATATTATTAAAGAAAAGGAGTTGAAATGTTCAGAAAAAGTTTGGGTTGCAGATATTACCTATCTGAAGACTAAAGAGAAAAATTATTATCTTCATTTGATTACCGATGCCTATTCAAAGAAAATTGTAGGATATGAACTAAGTGATAATTTACAGACTGCCTCCACATTGAAAGCATTAAAACAAGCCATAAAGAACAGGGTGTATAAACATTCTTTAATTCATCATTCAGACAGAGGATTGCAGTATTGTAGTAAAGAATATACTGAAACGTTAAGGAAAAGTGATATTCTTATCAGTATGACCGAGAACTCGGATCCTTATGAGAATGCTGTAGCAGAGAGGGTAAACGGCATTCTGAAATATGAGTTTGGATTGATTGATACTTTTGAAAACTTTAAGAATCTCTCACAGCAGCTTGATCAATCAATTTATTATTATAATAATTTAAGACCTCATTTTTCCCTAAATTATAACATCCCTAGCCAAGTGCATATGAAAAATAACGTGAAATTAAAAACATACAAAAAACAAAATCAGAATAGGAAAATTCCTACTCTGATCTAAGTATATTTGAAATATTAAACTAGTCAACCTTTTTCAGGACTAGTCATAAAAAATTAATACTTTCAACTTTAAAACTTATCCAGAATTTTCTTAGGTAAAATTTTCACCAGTTCTTTTTTATATTCCTTTTCAAGCATCACAAATTTCCATGCCTTTTTATCTTTTGAAACCGCACAGGCTTTCATACTGGCATTGATGAGATATGAACCTTCGTTGGCCAGGTACTTCACATTGTTTGTGCCATACTTAGCGGTTAAGGCATTGGTCATTTTCTTTTTCATCTCATCGTTTAAGGAACTGACATTACATTTCAGTTTCAAAATATAAGGGGTAATAGAAAAATATTCACCGGTAATGAGTTCAGGTTTCTCAATATTTCCAAAATTTACATCCTGTACTTCAATTTTCATGAATGGATTATTGTAAGTCATATTCAAAATCTGCGTCATCTGCTCTTTTGAAACTATGGTGAAGAATTTTGGATAGATACAGCTTACTGCCTGCTCTATCTGTTTAGATTGAATACTGTTGACAAAATAAGTAAGTGATTTTTTTATCGTTGGGTCATCAGGATTGGCCTTAGTCTGTGAAAAAGTCATAGATGACAGCAGAACAAACAGAAACAGAAGTGATTTGGTTTTCATGGTTGAATGGTTATTATAAAATTTGAAAATTACTTTTACCGGAAAAGCTGTTAATCTTTCCAGCTACTAAAATGGGTCGTAGCCTATACACCAATCGTTACAGAATATATTTGAACGAAATAAAAAAAGCCATCCTTTCGGACGGCTTTTGATACTATTTTGAAGATTCAATTATTTTACTTTTACAAGCTCAACATCGAAAACTAACCAGGAATTTGGCGGGATCACTCCTCCTGCTCCTCTTTCTCCGTAAGCCATTGCTGGCGGGATCAATAATGTAGCAGTTTCACCTTCTTTCAATAACAGGATACCTTCATCCCATCCTTTGATTACTCTTCCCATTCCGATTGGAATTTCGATTGGTTCGTTTCTCTTGAATGAAGAATCAAATTCAGTTCCGTCTACCAATTTACCTGCATAGTGTACAGATACGTTGTCACCAGCTTTTGGAGCTTTTCCGCCAGCTGTTTTTGTGATTTTATAATAAAGACCAGATTCAGTTTTTTGCATACCAGCTTTCAGGTTTTCAACCAATTTCTCCTGGTTAGCTTTGAACTCTTCTTCTCTTTTCTTTTTTTCAGCTTCTTCTTTAGCGATGAAAGCTTTGTTGTTTTCTGCGATTTTAGCTTTTCCTTCGTTGAAAGTTTTAGCTGCATCGTAATGCTTATACTCATCACCTTTGCTGAAAACAGAAACTTTTTCTAAAACGATATCCGTTTTAGGTTTATCCTGAGCTCCTTTTTCAACGTTAGCAATAGCGTCAATTACCTCATTTCCTTTTACCACTTTTCCGAAGATCGTATGTCTTCCATCTAACCAAGGCGTAGCTACTTCTGTGATAAAGAACTGAGATCCGTTTGAATTAGGTCCGGAGTTCGCCATAGAAAGAATTCCCTTCCCTGTGTGCTTAAGGTCGTTTTTCTCATCCTCGAATTTATATCCAGGATCTCCCATTCCAGTTCCCTGAGGATCACCACCCTGGATCATGAAATCTTTGATTACTCTGTGGAAAATAGTTCCGTCATAGTAAGGAACTCCTTTAGCCTTAGCTTTGTTGTCGATTTTCCCTTCTGCAAGACCGATAAAGTTGGCTACAGTTACTGGTGCTTTTTTGTCTTCAAATTTTACAATCAGGTTACCTTTTGTAGTTTGAAGATTGGCATAAAGTCCGTCATTAAGACCTTCGTAAGTTTCTTTGTCTACGTTCATTTTTTTATAAATTGGGGTACAACTCATCAGCGAAATACTTGCCGCTGCCAGAATTATATTCTTGTTAAACAATTTCATGTATTATAATGCTTTTAATTTTATGATTAATGGAATATCGTTGTCTATTTTTTTTTCGTCTCCGTACGTTCCGTAGGCCAAAGAAGACGGTACCAAAAGAGTTACTTCCTCTCCATCACGTATAAAACGCAAAGCGTTTTCCACTGCTCTCAGTTCATCAAAGTGCCCGAATCTGGCATCTCTTCTTTCAAAAGGCTGATCGTAGATTTTCGTCTGATCAAAATCATACAGATCATAAGAATAGGAAACTGTAGTTTCATCTTTCCTTCTTTCCCTTTGATCATAACCTTCTACCGTTACCCAATAATTAAGCTGCGTAGGATAATACTTCACAGACTGACCGCTGATCCAATCCTGAATCTGCTCTCTTTCTATGACATTCAAATTTTTCATCCTGTTCTTGGAAACATCCAGATCTTTTTGGCTTAAAACCCCGCCTACAGGAGGATGGGCCGTCTGTGCATTTCTGTTGCAGCTCAACAGGCTTATGGCTGATATGAAGAGTATTTTTTTCATAAACTTTTGCGAAAATACACATTTCGCGAATCAATTACAAAACTTGACCCAGAAATATGTAAATGTTGTAAGGCATTGATCTCCGCCAAAACGTTTCGTATATTTTAGTACATACATAGATACGAAAAAGCCGGGAAAAACCCGGCTTTCATATTGTTATATCAATACTATTATACTGTTTCCAAAGCGTGATCTACCATCACTCTCCATCCGAATGGATCTTCAGACAGGTTGTTTTGAAGATCTACCAAATCTTTCTTAAGAAGAGCTGCGTAGCTTTCTTCATCTGACAATCTTGGAAGCTCAAGTTTTTCACCCTGGTATCCTAAAGCCTGGAACTGTGTAGTTACTACTGCTGTACCTACTCCCCATACTTCTTTAAGCTCCCCATTCTTTAAAGCTTCAATCACTGTTTTCACAGGAATTGGCTCAACTTTTACTTCAATACCTCTTTTCTTAGCTAACTGGATGAAGCTGTCTCTTGTTACTCCGTCAAGGATTTTCTCAGACGTCGGAGGTGTATAGATGGTATCGTTAATTCTTACAAATACATTCATTGTACCACTCTCTTCAAAATATTCGTGAGTAGCATCATCCGTCCAGATGATTTGCTCATACCCTTCTTCAATGGCCAACTGAGTTGGATAGAAAGAAGCAGCATAGTTACCTGCAGCTTTTGCAGATCCTACTCCTCCGTTTGCAGCTCTTGAATAGTGATCAGAGATTTTCACAGATACCGGCTCAGAATAGTAGCTCTTCGCAGGTGTTGCAACGATGGCAAACATATATTTATTAGATACTCTTGCTTTCAAAGCTTCTTCTGTAGCAAAAATCAAAGGTCTGATATAAAGAGACATTCCTTCCCCCTGTGGAATCCACTCTCTGTCAATATCTACTAACGCCTTTAATCCGTCTAAAAACATTTCTTCAGTCACTTCCGGCATAGCAAGACGCTTCGCTGACTTATTGATACGTTCAAAATTCTTTTCTGGCCTGAAAAGGAAAACCTGCCCGTCTTTGTCTTTATAGGCTTTCATACCTTCAAAACAAGCTTGTCCATAGTTTACTCCCATCATGGCAGGTGTAAATGGAATCGGACCGTAAGGAACTAATTTTACATCACCCCATTTCCCATCTTCGTACTCACAAATGATCATATGATCAATAAAAGTACCACCAAATGAAAAATTGTTAGGGTCAAATGTAGAAATTCTGGAGTTTTCAGTTTTTTGAATTATCATTTTTTAAAATTTTTACGATGTTCTACAAATTTAACATAATTTTCTAAATATAAAAATTTTAGAGTAAATTTGACAAAAAAATAGCTTGAAAAGAGAAATAAAGACCACAAACGACGGAAGTAAAACATTGTTTATCAATGATTTAAATGAAAACTACCATTCTCATCACGGAGCCCTGCAGGAAGCCGAACACGTGTTTATCAAAAATGGACTTAATTTGATAAATGATTGCGAAATTAATATTTTAGAACTCGGTTTTGGAACAGGTTTGAATGTTTTGGTAACAATTAATGAATATTTAAAAACTGACAAAAATCATGTCATCAATTATTTTTCGCTCGAAAAATACCCCATAAATGAATCCGAAGTTAAGGATTTGGCTTACTTTGAACTTTTCGATAACCCAGAGTTTAAAAATATTTATCAGAAAATTCATCTGGCAGATTGGGAAAAGTCAGTAGAAATCATTAGTGGATTCAATTTAAAAAAGATAGAATGTGATTTTTTCGACCTGAAAGACATTGATCTGCCAAAAATCAACCTCGTCTATTTCGACTGTTTTGGAGCCAGAGTACAGCCAGACCTTTGGGAAAAGCCATTATTCGAACTGGTTTCTGACAAAATGGCCATTAACGGATTATTAACCACCTACTCATCTAAAGGCAGCGTAAGAAGAATTCTTCAGGAGCTGAATTTCCAGGTCGAGAAAAAACAGGGACCTCCAGGAAAGAGAGAGATGATTAATGCAATTAAGTTGTAGAAGGAAGCTTGAAGATGGAAGCTGGATGTTTACAGCCGAGTACTTAATTAATTTTGATTTTTTATTTTAAAACAACAATTAATATATAAGATGCATTGATTCATATTATTAAAATAGATAGTATTAAACTTCCAGTTTCAAGCTTCCAACTTCCGGCTTTTTCCAACAAAATTCCTTACATTAGCTATACAAAATATTATACATTATATATATGATAGATAAGATCAACATCAGAGTGTATGCATGTGCAGTAAAAGATAAACAAGTTCTGACTCTATTTGAAGAATATGCCGGCGAGCCTTTAATGAAATTTCCGGGCGGCGGATTGGAATACGGTGAAGGAGTACTGGAATGTCTGCATCGCGAGTTTGATGAAGAACTGAATGTAAAAATCAATGTGCTGGAGCATTTCTATACTCAGGAAAACTTTCTGGTATCGCGTTTCAAAGAAAATGAGCAGCTTCTTACCATATATTATATAGTAGACATCGTTAACGAGGAAGACTTTATTATTTTGGATCCCTGCATCGAAAAAACAGAATGGATTGATATCGACAGACCGGATAATCCTTTTCCTCTGCCCATAGATAAAATTGTATTTGACAAATTAAAAGAAAAATTCCTGTAAGTATTCTTACAGGAATTTTATTATATTATTTCTTTACTTTAAAATCGTTCGCTCCGGGATAAGGCTGGAGATAACCGGAATTCCAATTAGACTGCAGTAATGATTCTATGAATTCATCACTTCTGTTGCTATGAGGATCATAGCGTTCTTTCAAATCAATATCAGCCATTTTTCCTTTTACATTCCACCAGAAAGCACTCCATCCGCCTCTTAATTCTTTGATAATCTCAAATACGTTTTTTCCGGTTGCCCTGTTCATCAGCTTTGCAAAAACCTGTCCTTCAGTAGTTGTAAGATCTCTTAATTGTTTTTCATATTGATCAGCAAGCATATTTTGTCTTTCTCTTACAAACTTTCTTTTGGCTTTGCTGTCCAGATCAGTCATATCTTTCTGTATATCTCTGTACTGCTGCAATGCGGTAACAAATAACGGATATACTCTGTAGAGCTTTTTATTCAGAAAATAATAGTAATTCTTATCCAGCTGATTGTTAAACCTCGGTTTATTAACCAAAACCAGCTCATCTAATACTACTACCGGTTCGCCATTGATCTCATACACTTTGATCTTTTGCTGTTCGTCGTAATAATATTTATTCCCAAATTCATCCACTTTCAGGGATTCAGGCGGATACTGATTGAGTGGTTTTGCCACTATTCCATCTTTCTGACCAAAAACACTGACTCCAAAAAAGAAGATAAAAAGGCAGATAATCTTACTAAAATTCATTATTTTTACACTTATAAGAAGAAAAATTAAACGCAAAAATCATTCCTTTTTATGAAATTTGAAAAGAAATCTTTGAAATTTTTAGAGAAATATTTAAACACATCATCTCCAACAGGTTACGAACACAAAGGACAAGAAGTCTGGATGGACTACATCAGACCTTATGTGGATAAAATAGAAGTAGATCATTACGGAACCTGCTACGGAATCATCAATCCTGAAGCTGAATTTAAGGTAGTGATTGAGGCACACGCTGATGAGATATCATGGTATGTCAATTATATTACAGATGACGGATTGATCTACGTCATCAGAAACGGAGGTTCAGATCAGACCATCGCCCCTTCAAAAGTGGTTCATATTCACGGTGAAAACGGAATTGTAAAAGGAGTATTCGGATGGCCTGCGATTCATACCAGAACCAACCAGAATGAGCCTACTCCAAAAATCGAGAATATCTTCATCGACTGTGGCGCTACTTCTAAAAAAGAGGTAGAAGAAATGGGAATCTTTGTAGGATGTATGATCACCTATCCGGATGAATTCTTTGAAATGAATGACAGATATTTTGTCTGCAGAGCCCTGGATAACAGAATCGGCGGTTTTATGATTGCTGAAGTAGCCAGACTTTTAAAAGAAAATAAGAAATCAATCCCATTCGGGCTTTATATTACCAACTCCGTACAGGAAGAAGTAGGTTTATACGGAGCAGACATGATTGCTGACACCATCAAACCGAATATTGCCATTGTAACAGATGTTACCCATGACACTACCACTCCAATGATTGAAAAGAAAAAAGAAGGAGATCAGAAATGTGGTGCCGGGCCGGTAGTATTCTTCGCTCCAAGCGTTCACCACACCATCAGAGAACTGATTATTGATACTGCAAAGACCAAGAAAATTCCTTTCCAGAGAGCTGCCGCCAGCAGAGCAACGGGAACTGACACAGATGCCTTCGCCCATTCCAACGGCGGAGTACCAAGTGCTTTAATTTCCTTACCTTTGCGATATATGCATACTACGGTAGAAATGGTATCTAAAGAAGATGTAGGTAATGTCATTAAACTTATCTATGAAACAGTTCTTAAGATCAAGCCGGAAATGAAACTGAAGTATCATTAATTACAATGAAAAAGGTCTTTTATCATCTGATCCGGAAACCAACTTTTATATCGGTTTTAACTGCTGTCTTTTTTAGTTACATCATCTTTCTGGCTGTATATAAAATATTTGATCCTCCCAAAATAGGGTCGGCATATAATATGATTCTTGAGATGTTGTTAATTGTCAGCGTTGTACCTTTAGGATTATTTATAATTGACAGATTATTAGTTATTAAAATTAACAATATCAAATTAACAATCATTGAGGCTATTCTATTCGGAGGTATTTCTCTGTATTATTTTTTGGTTGTTAATCCATTTTAAAGAAAGAAATCTAAGTAAAAGTATAAAAAGTAAAAATGAAAACGAAGCTTATTGCTCCATCCCTTTTATCAGCAGACTTTGGGAATCTGCAGAGAGACATTGAAATGCTGAACAATTCTCAGGCCGACTGGTTCCACATTGATGTCATGGACGGAAGATTTGTTCCTAACATTTCTTTTGGTTTTCCGGTAATGAAAACCGTTCAGCAGCATGCTAAAAAATTTGTAGATGTTCACCTGATGATCGTGGAACCTGAGAAATATGTTGATGAATTCATCAACCATGGTGCTGATCTTGTTTCTGTACATTATGAGGCATGTACTCATCTTCACAGAACTATTCATCACATTCAGAGCAAAGGAGCAAAAGCAGGTGTTGTTTTAAATCCTTCTACTCCGGTATTAATGCTTGAAGACATTATTGCAGATGTAGATCTTGTATTATTAATGAGTGTAAATCCAGGATTTGGAGGACAGAAGTTCATTGAAAATACTTACAAAAAGATTGCAGAAACCAAGGATCTGATCTTAAGTAACAACTCTACCGCACTTATCGAGGTAGACGGAGGAGTAAATCTTGACAACGCTTCTAAATTATTTGAAGCCGGAGCTGATGTTCTTGTTGCAGGAAATGCTGTTTTCTCAGCGGAAAGTCCGGAAAGAACCATTGAACTTTTAAAGATATAAAAGGATCAAAAATAATAAACAAAAGGCAGCCATTGGCTGCCTTTTCTCTTGTTTGGAAATTTAAGTCGTCTTGGTTATAATCTTTTTTTCAACTTATTTGAAAATGTTTAAAACTATCTTGCTAACAACACAAAGATCTGAATTAAACCAGACGTACACATCGGTAGAAATACGTAATTTAATAATAGGTATTTTCACTTAATCCATTATAATTCTTTATGCCAGACACAGGCGCAAACTACAAAAATGATCGAAATAACTGAAAAGACTGTTCTGATATTATTCAGAAAATTCCATCTGTTTTCAAAATTTTCCCGCATCTGTCTGATGGCTTCTGCTGTAGAATTGGAAATATCAAATTTATCTAAAGCGTCATTCATCGGAACATTTCCGGCAACTGTTACACCGAAAACACCAATCAGATAAGCCAGTGTGGCCAAAAGAAGAAAGATAAAAACAGGCTGCTGGCTCCGGAGCAAAAATGTAGCTACAGGAAGAAAAATCAACGTTCCCATAAAGCTCATAAAGAAAACGGGGTTCAGAATTTCACGGTTAATATTCTGCATCGCCTTGAGATATTCTGTATCAGAAAGTTTTCCCAGCCCCAGAACAACCGAGCACGAATAAGCATAGAAAAGTCCTCCTATCAGAGCAGTGAGGACAGCGGTAATGATCAATACTAATGTTGTCATTTTCATATATTTTGATTTTGGTTATCAGAGAATAGAATTAATAGGGATTCCATTTTTTAATGATATTCTGGGCAGTAAGAATCATTTCAGCATCCCAGTTTTCTGTTTTGAAATAATGAAGGTCCAGATCCTTAATGGTTTCAACATTTGCATTATCATACAGAAGTCGGGTAAGCTTTGACTGCTCTTCATGTAAAAGCAAATCTTCCAGAGGTTTAGCAGAAAATTTAAGTTTCTCTTTACACCAACCGTTTTGTTCCCTCAGCTTCAGGTCTGAAGTTTCAATGATTGTTCTGACTTTATTAAAATCTTCCAAAAAATTATTCCTTTCTTCTTCTGTTTTCAAAGTGTGCCCTAGTCTTTCAATGATAATATATTCCAGATTTGAACATTTTTTCATCACAGAGGGCAACACAGAAAGGATATCTTTAGGGATGACATCATCATGAGTATCCCTTCTCATCTGCTTTTTTCCATATACGCTATCCTGCCAGCTTCCTCCGGAAAGATGAATTTCTTTTACCTTGTCCAGGGGATACAAATCAATGATTTCGTGCATCTCTAATTCGAAATTACAGGACTGGCAGTAAATATTATGAAGATCAAGAATCAGAAAGCCATGGGTATCTTCCGTAAGCTTGTCAAGAAAAACGCCTTGTTCTTTAACATCTTCAATAGAAAATGAGAATGCCAGATTTTCTATCCCGACAGGAATACTTACAGCATCCTGAAGTCTGTATAATCTGTCTTTTCCTATTTGTAAAGTTTTGGAATGTAAAGATACCGGCAATGGTACTCCCTGATGAAAATTCTCAGTGTTCATGAACCCAAAATGTTCCGTGATATGATTGTATTTACGCAGGCGTACCTCTTCTTTAAGTTTTTTTAACCATTCTTCCTGCCTTTCAGTCCATCTTGCATCAAATAAAGAATAATAAACCCCATGTCCTATCAAGCGGTTATTTTCAGCGTAGAAATTCAACAGATCCCGAAGCCAATCCGGCTCATTGGTATGATAAAGGGTATCAAAAGACCATTCCATCACTTCGATGGAATTATCCTGTAATAATGGCAAAATAGCAGAAACAAAATCCGGTTCCGCCATCATGGATACTCCTAACATTGGCTTTCTCATCTTCTACCCCATTCCGCAAGCAGGACAACCATGACCACGAAGCACAAGGGTATCTTTTTTAACAACCGGCTTGGGTGTTCCCGGTTTTTTCTTTTCAGCCGTATCCGTGGAAGTCGCTTTCTTTACTTTTTTAACAGGCTTTTTCGTTTTAGCTTCAGGTTTAGTAGTCTGTGCAGATACCCCTACCGCTAATAAACTCGCCATTAATATTGCTGGAATTTTCATAATTTCTTTTTTCAGATAATTTTACAATAAACGTTCCATTTATAAAAATACAATAATAAGAAACGTTTTGATAACAATTATCAGTAAATATCCGAAACTATTCTACTCTGTAATGTTTTCTTTATCTATATTTAATGTTAAAATAAATCTATATATGAAAAGCAGTCTGATTAAAGCTGTTTTCCTTGGATTGATATTATCTGCACATAGTATCGATGCACAGGTTCAGGCGGTTGACAACAGCAAAAAAATGGAATGGTTCAACAAAGCAAAACTGGGAATTTTTATTCATTGGGGAATCTACTCTGTCGATGGAATCTCAGAATCCTGGTCATTCTTCAATAATTATATTAATCACGAAAATTATATGAAACAGCTGAATGGTTTTTCAGCTTCAAAATATCAGCCTGAGCAATGGGTAAACCTTATTAAGGAATCCGGAGCAAAATATGCTGTCATTACCACAAAACATCATGACGGAGTTTCACTATGGAATTCAGGAGCAGAAAAAGCAACAACTATCCCTCAAAATTCTTTGGCTAAAAAAGATGTGCTAACTCCTTTTGTTTCCGCTCTGAAAAAATCAGGATTAAAAACAGGGCTTTATTTTTCGTTGCCGGATTGGAGCCATCCGTATTATGATATCAATACCCGGACAAAAAAACGCTACGAGCTCAAAAATGATCCAAAGCGCTGGCAGAATTTTATCAGCTATTATCAAGGTCAGCTCAATGAACTTTCTTCCCAATATTCCCCGGATCTTCTTTGGTTCGATGGAGACTGGGAGCATACTTCCGAAGAATGGAAAGCGGCTCAGACCCTGGATTTACTCAAAAAATACAATTCTAATATTATCATCAATTCAAGGCTCAATCATCACGGAGATTATGATACTCCTGAGCAGGGCATTCCTGTTGTTCCACCACAAAATCCGTACTGGGAGCTTTGCTACACCATGAATGATTCCTGGGGATATCAGCCTTTTGATAAAAATTACAAAACCCCCAATATGATTGTCAGAACCCTGGCAGATGTAATTAGCATGGGAGGAAATCTCCTTCTTGATATGGGTCCGAAATCCGATGGAACGATTCCTGAAGAACAAATTGAGATTCTGAAAAACCTGGGGAGATGGACGTCAAAAAACCAGCATGCCATCTATGAAACCACCCGCGGTATTCCTTTTGACAATTATAAAGGGAAATCTTCTTTGTCGACCTCTAAAAAATCTTTATTTCTTTATCTGGAAGAAACCAAAAAATTCACAAAAATTTACGGACTGGCAACAAAACCTCTTTCAGTAAAGATCATCGGAGATCCGGCAGCTGTTATTACAATGGATTATAATGCTGAGAAAACACTGACACTGAATTTCTCCAATGTAAAATTTGACAAAGATGTCACTGTGGCAGAAATTACTTTTGACAGCCCTCCTTCATTTTTGACCGATTTTAAGAAGGAAAAATATTCTCTTCCCGAAATACTTGAAAGCAAAAATATCCAGGAAGCCGTCTATGATATCGCCAATGCTCTGAACGATGATCAGAATTTAGTTACCCATGAAGGTCTTACCCAAGATGGCCTTGACATGAAAATTAAGAAAACGTCTAAAACAAATCCGGAAACCATCGAATGGATAAGCAAGCATGCTGAAGCTTTATTTGAGACAGGAAAAGGACTTCCGGCTGGTCATTACTCAGGAATGAGTGCTCTATCAAAAGACAAACAGACGCTTTATCTTTTTGTTGAAGGAGCACCTACCGGCCCTATTGCTCTGAAGGGAATAAAAAATGAGATTGCCAGAATAAGAGTAGTTGGCGAAGGTACTATGCTGCCTCATACCATCTACAACAAGCTGTACTGGAGCGACAGACCGGGAATTATTTATATTGACGTTCCAAAGGAAAAATTGGATAAGCAAATGACCGTCATTGCTGTCTTACTGAATAAACCTCTGGAACTCTACAGAGAAAATGTGGGAGCTATCGAAAACAATCTTTAGTATATCTTAAAGATCAATTCATATAAAAACAAAATCCGGAGAAAATTCTCCGGATTTTTTATTTTGTAAGATGATTTTCTTAGAAAATCTCTCTTCCTGAAAAATGGAATTGAGCTTCGATTAATGCATTCTCGTCAGAATCTGAACCGTGAACAGCATTTTCTCCGATGCTTCTTGCAAACATTTTTCTGATAGTACCTTCTGCAGCTTCTGCAGGGTTAGTAGCACCAATTAATGTTCTGAAGTCTTCAACTGCATTATCTTTTTCTAAAACTGCAGCAACGATAGGACCAGAGCTCATGAATTCTACTAATTCTCCATAAAATGGTCTTTCAGCATGTACTTCATAGAATTTTTTTGCATCAGCAACTGTAAGCTGAGTTAATTTTAAAGCTTTGATTTTAAAACCTCCTTCAGCAATCTTACCCAATATAGCACCGATATGTCCGTCAGCAACAGCATCAGGCTTAATCATAGTGAATGTAATGTTAGACATAAATGTATATTTTTTTAATGGCGCAAAATTACAAAAAATATCTTTGATTTTTATTTTAATTTTTTTTTAACATAAAAATAACTTTTATTAAGAAATCGTAAACTAAACTTTGGCACAGTAATTGTTTATTCTATTCCGATTCTCATGTTTAATTTGAGTTTTCATGGTTATTAGTTTTTACCCAGCTTCGGCTGGGTTTTTTATTTGCAAAAAACAGCCTTATTTTTTACTAATTATATAATTTTACAATTAATATTGGATCATATTTAATGATTTTCTCCATTTTGTTTCAATTGGTGAAATAATTTAATTTTTTAAAAATCCAATCTCATGGTGGTCAGAAATATGACAAAAGTGGAGTTATCTGCCAAAATTGTAAAGTTGAAAAGTAGAGTTATTTAAAAATGAATATTTTTTTCATTTAAAATTAAAAAAAATAATTACAAGAAATAAAATATCCAGAATACATTAAATTGATCTTTAAAAAAATAATAACAGTAAATATTATTCTTTAAGAAAGTGACCCTTGTCAAGGTTTGAAACCTTGACAAGGGTGCCATTTCGGCAAAACAGTTCTAAACAAAAAAAAGAGACCATCTAATGATAGTCTCTGTATTATTTCTAACAAAATCTGTCCCTTTTAAATAAAGGATTTTATTGATTATTTTTGGGAAGCTTCTTCTGCCTCGTCCATCAATTTAATGTAAGTAGCGTAACGCGAATGCTGAATCTCGCCTGTTTCAAGAGCATCGATAACAGCACATTTCGGTTCATTGATATGAAGACAGTTGTGAAACTTGCACTCTTCTCGCTTTTTAAAAATTTCAGGGAAGTAATGCTGTACTTCTTCTTTTTCAATATCGATCATTGCAAATTCACGAACACCCGGAGTATCGATAACGTTTCCGCCCAAATGCCAGAAATGCATCTGGGCGAAAGTTGTGGTGTGCTTTCCTTTCAGGTGAGTGTCAGAAATCTCAGACGTTTTTAAGTTTAATCCCGGCTGCAAAGCATTTACTAAAGTAGACTTTCCACAACCTGAGTGACCGAAGAACACTGAGGTTTTATCTTTAAGAATATCCTGAAGCTGATCCAGATTCAATTTTGAATAGGACGAAATTTCCAAAGTATCATATCCAATTTCCTGATATAGGAATTCAATGTCCTTTACAATTTCAATTTCTTCTTCGTGTAAAACATCGATCTTATTAAAAAGAATCAGTGGAGTAATATTATAGGCTTCACAGCATGCCAGAAACCTGTCCAGAAATCCTAAAGAGGTTTCAGGATGTTTCAGAGTAAAGATAAAGCATGCCAAATCAATATTGGACGCAATAATATGGGCTTCTTTTGAAAGGTTTACTGATTTTCTAATCAGATAATTGGAGCGCGGTTCAATTTTTGTGATCCATGCGATATCATCCTGCTCCAGTTGAAACTCAACAAAATCTCCTACTGCAAGTGGATTGGTAAGTCTGGTTTTTATTAATTTGAATTTCCCCCTGATTCTGGCCTCGAAAATTTTATGTGTTTCCAATTCCAAAACCTGGTACCAACTGCCTGTAGATTTAATGATTTTTCCTTTCATAGATAATGCTGGTGCAAATATACGCAATTAGGGCTTAGCATTCAGGAAATAGGTTTAAAAACACATGTTTCAATTGCCCTAAATGCTGATGTCTAAGCCCTAATTTATTTTTTAAGCTGAAAATTTAGTAGAAGTATTATCTCTTTTACTTTTTATCCACAGCTTATCTCTCAATCATAATATTATTCTGAACTTCAATAGACTCTTCGTGAATTGCCTTGAATACTTTTTCAATAAACTCCTGAGACATCCCTGTTTCTTTTGCTTTTTGAGTAGCGTATTCAGTGATCACTTTCCAACGTTCAGGCTGGAAGATCGCAATGTCGTTCTCTTTTTTAAGTTTACCGATCTTTTCAGAAATTTTCATTCTTTGAGAAAGAAGTTCAATTAACTGGAAGTCAAGATCAGAGATCAGAGTTCTGTGTCTTCCCATCTCTCCTTCAAAACCAGCAAGATTAGAACTTCTCACTTTCAGATTTCCGATAAGGTCTGCAAGAACTTCCGGAGTAATTTGCTGTGAAGCATCACTCCAAGCTTCATCAGGATTGCAGTGAGATTCAATGATCGCTCCCTGGTATCCTACGTTAAGGGCTTCCTGTGTAATATCAGCAAGACCAGTTCGGTTTCCGCAGATGTGAGAAGGGTCGATTAACATTGGAATATTTGGAAACTGACTCTTGAAATCAAGGGCAATCTGCCAGTTCGGGTTGTTTCTGTATTTTGTTTTCTGGTAGGTTGAAAATCCTCTGTGAATAACTCCCAGGTTTTTAATATCCTGTCCTAAAAGCCTTTCCAAAGCACCAATCCATAATGCAAGATCCGGATTAACAGGGTTTTTCACGAATACAGGCTTATCTGTTCCTCTTAAAGCCATCGCAATTTCCTGTACTGTAAACGGGTTCACTGTAGAACGTGCTCCGATCCAAAGAACATCTACATCTGCTTCAAGGGCTGCAAAGACATGGTGTGCGTTGGCTACCTCAGTTGCTGTTTTAAAACCGTACTCTTCTTTTACTTTTTTCAGCCAGTTCAAACCGATCACTCCTACTCCTTCAAAACCGTTTGGTTTGGTACGGGGTTTCCAGATTCCTGCACGGAATACGGATACATTGGCATTGGATTCTTTGATTCTCCTGGCCGTTTCAAGCATTTGAGCTTCACTTTCAGCGCTGCATGGTCCTGCAATCATTAGAGGCTGTGTAAGCCCATCGATCCACTCATTTTTTAAATCATTTAAATTCATTATTCTAAATTTTATTGTTTTTTTATATAATTTTTTCGTTAACAGCAATAGCCCTTTGGATTATAAAATTTAATTTATAATTCTTTTCAAAAAATGCCGTTCAAAAATTGTTTAAAGGAATCAGGAAAATAATAGGGCTCTACTTCTCCTGTATTTTTTGGAAAGAAATTCAGTTAACAGTACCAATAAAATCGGTAATACGTTCTGAAATTTCTATAATAAGAAGCAGAAAAACTAAAATAACCGCTAAAAAAGTAATTAGCGGGTGCAAAAAAAGACTGATATGTGTTAGTCAAATTTTCCATTTTATTCTGGAAATGTCTTTATTTAGCGTTTCTGTTTGTAATTTGTTTTTGTCAAAAAATGATTTTCGACAGAAATATTTGACAAATATATAAAAATTATGTCAAATCAAACTTCATTAAATCATCAAGATCTTTCAAAAGTGGATTTTTTTCTATAAATTTTTCAAACATTTTTCTTTTCGTCACCACCTCAATCTTCAGATTTTCAACGTCTCTGACGTATTCTATCTCAATAATATAATTCTGAATTTTTCTTTTAAAATGATTAAAAAATTCTCCACTTATTTTATCAAATTCTACTTTTGCAGAATCTGAAGTGAACAAAACTTTGATTTTATGCTCTTCAGTTTTTACCAGTTTGAAGGTCTTGACAGCATTAAATACAAAATTATTTTTCACCTGAAGCTGTTTAAGCATAATTTTCCATTCCACCTGCAGGTCTGTATCTGTAAAATGGTTCTGGGGAAGATTATCAGTTTTTACCACAACATCTTCTGTTGTTTCTGCTTTATCTTCTTTATTCAAAAAGGAATTGATGCTGAAACCGGAAGAGATTCCCGGTCTAGATAATGGTTTGTTGGTTTTTGTTACTAAAACTTCCTGAACTGTCTGGGAAGCTGCAGGTTGTTGTTCTGCTTTAACTTCTTTCTTCTCCGGAGCTTTTTCCGGCATCTTCACCTCCTGCTTCTCACTGAGAAACGGAGCCAGTATCAGGAACTTTTTTTTTTAGTATCGCCTAAATTAGCTGTCAGTGAAGCCAGCTGCATTAAAGCAATTTCAACCGTAAGTCTTGGGTTTTTGGAATTCTTATAATTAATATCTGCATGATTACAGATTTCAATACCATCTATAAGCTGCTGGGCGGCCCACTTCTGTCCTTGCTCTACAAATTTAGCCTTGGTCTTCTCTCCCACTTCAATGAGTTCCATGGTGGAAGCATTCTGTGCCATCATCAGATCTCTGAAATGATTTCCTAATCCGGCAATGAAAATATGGGGATCAAAACCTTTCTTTACAATCTCATTGAAAGCGAAAAGCACTTCAGGAATTTTGTTTTCTTTGGCGAGATCCACAATGTTCAGATATTGATCGTAATCCAGAATATTGAGTACTTCGGCGGCTTTTGCGAGGGTAATATTTTTCTGGGAGAAGGTAGAAAGTCTGTCGAAGATAGAAAGTGCATCTCTTAATGCACCGTCTGCTTTCTGGGCAATCAGATACAGGGCATCATCTTCGTACTGGATGCTTTCTTTCTGGGCAATATTTCTCAGATGATTCTGTATGTCTTCAATAACAATTCTCTTGAAGTCATAAATCTGGCAACGGGATAAAATTGTGGGAATAATTTTATGTTTCTCCGTGGTTGCCAAAATAAAAATAGCGTGGGCAGGCGGCTCTTCCAGTGTTTTAAGGAAAGCATTGAAAGCGGCAGAAGACAGCATATGAACCTCATCAATGATATATACTTTGTATTTACCAACCTGAGGTGCAAAACGTACCTGATCTATAAGTTCTCTGATATCATCTACAGAGTTATTGGATGCAGCATCCAGTTCATAGATATTGTAAGCAAAGCCATCTTCTGAAACCGAGCCATCTTTCTCATTGATCTTTCTTGCCAGAATTCTGGCACAAGTAGTTTTACCCACACCACGAGGACCGCAAAAAAGTAATGCCTGAGCTAATTGACTTTCTTCAATTGCATGTTCTAAAGTATCCGTAATATGGGATTGTCCTACAACTGTATCAAACTCCTGAGGACGATATTTTCTTGCAGATACTATAAAATTTTCCATTGGTCAAAAATAAGAAATATAGTTTTAATTTGAAAATTAAAAGTTTTCAAATATCAACAAAAACATATTTCTGCTCAAATCGGAAAACTTTTAACTTCTACTTTTTTTTGCTGTATGCAAAGTCAATTAACTCAACAATAGCGCCTTCAATCTCTTTTCTGCCTTCTTCAGTTTTCAGGTCAATCCCACAAAACTTATTGGCATTGTATCCTGTGTAAAGGTTAAGATAGTAAGCTCCGGAAACAATCAGAGCCATAATTGCTCTATGTCTTGTAGCTACCCCTTCACCAAAGTAAGGATCTGAGATGTTTCCAAATAAAACCTCTCCTACTTCTTCACGTTGTTCTACGAGTTTCTTGAGAATAGGTTTACTTTCCGAAAGCTCCCAAAGGATAATCTTCTGAAGTTCTTTATTTTTCTTCAGGTTTTCGAACTGGTTCAATACAACCATTTTAGTAAGTTCGTGCCCACCGTCCGAGAAATCCATATCAACATCCTGGTTGACCTGGCTCCAGTAATCCTGAGATTTGATATACTCATCGATCAGTTTATCAGTACTTCCAAAGTACTCATAGATCAATTTTTTATCAAATCCGGCAACGGCAGCAATCTTGCTTACTTTTAATCCGGAATATCCTTTTACTCTTAAAATTTTACCAACTGCAGCAAGCAGTTTCTGCTTTGTTTTTTCTTTGTCCCTAATGGGGCCCTGCACTACTTTTCTAGGCATAATTATTATTTTTTCGCAATATGCAATTTTTTATTAATATCATCAAACGCATTAAGCGTTTTGTCGAGATGTTCTTTTTCGTGTCTTGCCGTTACACTCATCCTGATACGTGCGTCTTTTCTTGGTACAGCCGGGTAAAGAATCGGATTGGTATAGATTCCTTTTTCTATTAGTAGTTTTCCGGCTTCACCTGTTACATAAGGATCTCCAATTTTTACGGGAATAATTGCAGAGCACGTAACACCTGTATCTAACCCTAAATCGTCAAGTCCTTTTTTGAAATAATTGATGTTATCCCAGAGTTTTTCTCTCCAGATCGGTTCTTCGTCAATTAAATCAATGGCTTTAACAATTCCTGCGGATGATGGTGGAGCTGTAGCGGAGAAGATCTGCTGGCGGGAATGGAACCTGATGAATGCAGCTATTTTTTTATCTGCAATGACATATCCTCCCAGATTTCCAAATGTTTTGCTGAATGTACCTGTGATGATGTCTACTTTATCCAATAACCCAGCCTGTTCCAAAGTACCTCTTCCGGTTTCTCCAAGGATGCCGACACCATGTACGTCGTCTACCATCAGAAAGGCATTGTACTTTTTCACAAGATTATAGATCTCATTAATACGGGAGGTATCACCATCCTGGGAATACACACCATCCACAATAACGAGTTTCGTACGGTACAGATTTTCAGATACCTTCAAAATGTGTTCCAAAGATTCCAAATTATTGTGAGGAAATGTTTTTTTATTGGTAAAAGCACATCCCTCGTGCACGCTGGCATGTACAGCCATATCTAAAATAGCAAGATCTTCTTTCTGCATTAAACATTGTAAGCTCGCACTATTAGCGGTATACCCTGTTGTAAATACTACGGCTTCATCTTCTGTTCTTTTAAAGAAGCTTGAAATTTTCTTTTCTAAAGCATTATGGTAATCAAAATATCCGCCAATAAGAGGAGTTGCTCCTGTACCGGTACCGTATTTTTCTATTCCCTCAATAGCAGCTTGTTTTACTTTCGGGTGCTGCGTAAACCCTAAATAATCACTTGATACAAAACTAACAAATTCTCTATTGTGATCTGCAATATTTACGTTCAGTATTGCATTCGTTCCTGAAGTATTCTTCAGTCTGTAGTTCATGTGGCCATTAGACTTTACAAAGTCTAAATATTCATAAAAAATTTCAGCCCTTTGAGCCATATCATTATCTGGTATATTCTCAAAGTCTTTAATAGTTGCTGTTGTGAAATTGATGCTCATCCTTAATCTTGTTTGTTGTGGTTTAAAAGAAACAAATATATAACTATTTAAAAGGCTTAAGCGCCTCCGCTAAGATTAAATATTATTAAAGACACAATATTTATCTCTTATTATCTGGAAACCAAAGTATTTAAATATACATCTATCTTTTTTAACGTTTTTCGCTTTTGAATTAATTAGTTTTTTCTTACCTAAATTTAATAAAAAAATCAAACAATAAAGAAATTTTAATACATAAATAATAAAAAAATGTAATTATTTTTCACAAACAGCTCATTTATAAAAGATTATTTTTTTACTATTTTAACATTTTAATTCACTAAACAGCTTTAAAAATACAACAATTTGAGCGTTCAAATCCCTATCCTGAGATAAAAACCAGCGCAAATCTCTTGCAACAACAATATTAAACAAAAAAAGTAGTCAATTTAAACTTTTTTGGAATTTCTGAAATTTCCGGGAGTAAAGCCGGTCATTTTTTTGAAAAATTTTGAGAAATTGGAAGGATCATAAGTGAAAATACGGGCAATTTCTGCCACAGATTGGTCGGATCTCACCAGCATTTGCTTGATCTGATCAATAATTTTTTCATCATAGAAGGAACAAGGGTGCTGTCCGGTTTCTTTTTTAACAGTATCAGAAAGGTGCTTATGGGACACAGCAAGCTCTCTGGCAATTTCATTCAGTTCCATAAATTCAGGAACAGCTCCGGAAATAACGTCCTGAATATGCTTGTCTAAAAAAGTAAAATACTGACGGGTAATTTCTTCACTTCTTTTCATCATGTCTGGTTCTTGCTAATCTGTATTCAAGATATAAAATTAGTCATAAGAGACAAAATAACACGGTGAACTTTTCGGATGTTTGAATCTGAATATTTAAGAAAAACTATCTTTAAAAGCCTGGGTAGAATTTTTTACTTTCAGCTTTTCCAGGATGTTCTGACGGTGTCTGTTTACTGTATTAATGCTTATAGAAAGAAGATCTGCAATTTCTTTGCTTGCATAGCCCTCTCCAATACATTTTAAAATCTCCAATTCTCTGGCACTTAATATATTTTTATAATCGAGTTTATCTTTTACTACCACTTCTCCTTTTATGACATTAACAATCATAAAATCTGAAACATTAGGTGAAGTCAATGCCATATTATAAAGACAAAGCGCCAATCTTAACCGTCCGTTATCGGGAGAATAAACATAAAACATACGATGTTTCACCCACCTGTATATCTCATTTTTATCCTTCATTCTTATTTTTGAAACAACACTATATGCTGTACGCTCGCTTATTTCCATGAGATCCAGTAATTTGAAAAAACGGAGTTCATGGATGTATTTTTTCAGACGGTCATCAGGATGTATTTTTTTCAGCATCTCTTCTTCCCATATGGAGTCTATTTCTGCAGGGTTTTCATCCATTTTTAGCCCGAGTTCATCTGCAGCGGCAGATTTGTAAATAAAACTCTTATTCTCCTGCATATCACTCAGTACACATATTGCACCTTCCATCTGAGAGTATGCTAATGCTCTCTGTTTATAGATCTCCAGATCAAGCCGGCATTTTTTTGAACTGTTATCAAGTAATCTGTCACTAAGCTGTTCGCGGATTTTCATAATGGTTATTTATCAGTATTGACGGAAATGAGGTTTAATAATACTTTTGCTAAAATAATAATTTACCCTTAGAAATTATCCCCAAAGAGAATGAAGAAACTGATTATCGGCCTATGCACCTTATTCCTGATCCAAAAGTTTTCCGCTCAGAGCCTTGAGAAAATGAACTGGTTTAATGAACCTGAAAAATGGGAAATCAAAAACAACAGCCTTTCTATGTTTGTAACACCCCGAAGCGATTACTGGAGGATTTCCCATTATGGATTCACGGTAGATGATGCTCCTTTCTATTATGCTACTTATGGCGGTGAGTTTGAGGCAAAAGTAAAAATAACCGGCAGTTATAAGGCAAGGTTTGACCAGATGGGACTTATGCTGAGAATAGATCAGGAACATTATATTAAAGCCGGAGTAGAATTTGTAGATGGCAAATACAATCTCAGCACGGTGGTCACTCACCATAAAAGCGACTGGAGCGTCATTACGTTAGAAAAAACACCTCCTGCCCTATGGATAAAAGCGGTGAGAAGATTGGATGCTGTTGAGATATTTTATTCTTTTGATGATAAAAATTATATCATGATGCGGAATGCACCTCTTCAGGATAACATTCCTGTAATGGTTGGGTTAATGGCAGCCTGTCCGGACGGAGAAGGGTTCAATGCAGTTTTTGAAAACTTCAGGGTAAAACATCTGCCGGATCAGCGCAGACTGAAGTGGCTTGAAACCCATCAATAACGATTGAATTACACTTCAATATACAGTCAATTTTATTCACCTCCCATCATTTCCGGGAGGTTTTTTGATTAAAAAGAGGTTCCGGGAGTTTGACATAAAAAGAGACTGTTTACTTTTGATACAGTCTCTTTTGTTTTGAGATAAAAACCGTTTGTGTTCTTAGAATCATTATTTTAACAATAAAGCTTCTATACTTTTGTTGTGAGAATATTTTTGCAAAAATATGAATATCCATAAGGCCTGACAAAGTTATCATGTAGAATAAACCGTCTTTTTTTTGTCAAACTTTTACTACAAAACTAAAAATTGGGCAAAACTTCAATTATTAATTAAAAAACTAAAAATATTATTCAAACTCAATAATATTTCTCATTTATAAAATTTTAACACAAACCACAAATCCATTGCAATACGGACATCTACAAATAAGAATTTAAAATGAATACAATATAAATTTATCACTTATTGTTGAAATATAATAATGCAGTAAAGAAAATTGAATGATTTATAGCCTGCAATACATGATAAAACTTATAGAAAACAAAATACCCAATACTAATTTTTCTCCATAATTTCACTATTTTTACACGATCAAAAAATATAAAACACAAAAGACCTGAAAACTTCAATGATAAAAATTTATTTTCAATCGTTCCTGCCCTTTAAAAAAACTTTGACTTGTACAAATACTATTATTAACCGTCTATTGCAATAGCAGCAGATATAGATCAGTTTTGCACATATATGAGAGTTTGGGCATTAATTTTTGCTTGCATCTATCTAAACATTTCCGGGCAGCATTATACGTCTACGTGGTACAACATAGACAATGGGCTTCCACAAAGCAGTGCAAAGGCCATTGTTAAAGACAAATATGGCTTCATCTGGATTTCGACGGAAAACGGACTGGTACGGTATGACGGAAGTTCTTTTATTACCTTTAATAATTTCAGGGTAAATAATCTGCATTTTGGTGAATTCATAGGAGATCCGTGCCTTGACAGTATTACCGTTCTTAATAATTTCCAGGAAAGTAAAATCATTATCAGAAACAGGTTTCCCAAACTGGCCAGCCTTACTGCCGGTGACAAAATGACCTATTCCAATGGTACAGATATTCTGCATCGTATTGCCAATAATATCATTACATCGGATTTCTATAATGACACCCAGTATTTTATTCAGCTTAAAAATTCTGTTTATCATTTTACAGAAAAGAATGCCATCATTTACAAGGAAGGAAAAAAGGAAATAAAAATTACTCTCCCTTTTACCCATAAAGATCTGAACTATATTTTTGTACTGAATAATCACCTGTTCATCAATGATCTGAAAAAGAGAAAAACCTACTCCATTTACAAGGGACATCTTTCTGTTTCAGATCAACCCACACTTTTTAATCATCCCGACACTAAAATTTATTGGCAGCAGATTACCAATCAGACTTTTATTATCAACCATGACAATATTTATCTTTTAGAAGGAAATGAAAAGGATCTCCGTTTGAAATTTCTTGTAAACTTCGAAGAAATAGGGAATCACTCTTATTGTTCTATGTACTACGATGAGAGTTTCAACAAATTGTATCTGGGAACTCTCAATAATGGATTGAATGTGCTGCAGCTTTCCAATTTCTATATTGCAAGGAAAGAAGCTGATTTTTCCAGTAATGTCTATTTCGCGTCCCTTCCTTTCAGTCAAAATACAATTATTGCTGAGGACGGAACAGAGTTCGGAAGAAAGGGCATCGTGAAAAACCATCCTTTTGGAAACAATGACAATTATCTGATGATGTATGACAATTCCGGAAATATTCTGATCAGAAAGCGGAACCGTATTATCAGGTTTTATAAAAATTCAGGATATAAAAAGAAGGATTCCATTTTTATTAAAAAGGGTCTTGAAACGTTTATGAAAAGCGGAAACCTTTATGGAACAACCTTTACAGACCTTTCTGGAACACAGCTTCATCTGTACAGGAAAGATATATTTAAGCATCCGGATTTCACCTATACTTTTAAAAGCTTTGTCAATGTTTTTTATCAATACAACGACAGTGAAATTCTGACAGGAAACAGCGACGGACTTTATTCTATAACACTTGGAAGCAATACCATCACTCCCATAGTGAAAAATATTCATGTCAAAAGTATTATCAAAACGAAGGATCATCTGATATGGATTACAACAGAGAAAAACGGCTTCTATCTTTTCAGAAATCATAAGCTTATCAAGATGCCGAATGACATGAACGGTTATCTTCAGTCGGCCCATTATATTCTTGAAGATCAAAAAGGGTATTATTGGATTTCTTCAAATAACGGGATGTTTAAGGTTGCAAAAAAGCAATTGCTGCAGTATGCAGAAAACAAAAATACTCCGGTTTTTTATTATCGCTTCACCAAAAAAGAAGGTTTTCTCACTAATGAATTTAATGGAAGTTCAGAACCTAATGCCTACGCTCTTGAGAATGGAGATTTTGTATTTCCTTCAATGGACGGTTTTGTGTTTTTCAATCCTGAGAATATTCAGACTTATTATCCTGGAAGAAGTAAAATTTACATTGAACGGGTAAAAATCGGAAATTCTGAACCTCAGTATTTTCATCAGATTCTTGATTTGAAAAACGACTACAAAACGGCAGATGTCTTTATCGATATTCCTTATTTTTCCAATCCTGAAAATCTTTATATTGAAGCAAAAATATTAGGAAAAGAAAACACTGAATGGGAAAAGATTGCCACAGGAAAAGAATTAAAATATACCATCAGTAATCTTTCTCCCGGAGATTACACCCTGATTGTAAGGGTATTGATTTCTGCTGACGGAAGATATGAAGAAAAGACAATACGTTTTAAAATTCAGCCTCTTTTTTATCAGACATTGCTTTTCAGAGTGTGTGCGTCCGTTATTATTCTTATTCTCATCATCATTATCGTTCAGTTAACCACCAATTTTCTAAGGATAAAAAATAAGGCTTTAAAACAAATTGTTCACAACAAAAACTCTGAACTGAAGGAAACCTCTCTTCATCTGGAGGTCGTAAAAAACAACCTGCAGAAAGAAACAGAATATCAGAAAAAACTGGTGGAAACCATCAGCCATGATATTACCACTCCCATCAGATTTATTGCTATGCTGTCCCAGAAACTTCATGAGTCTGATGATGTGGAGCTTCAGAAAAAATATTTTGACAGTATTTATAAATCTTCTGAGCAGCTGTATCAGTTTACCCTGAATCTGAAAGAGTATACTGAACTTTATAAGGCTGAAAATATTTTTGAAGAAAAAGAATATCCCATCAACAGAATTCTGGAAATCAAGAATAAATTATTCTGTGAAATTGCAAAAGAAAAAGGGACTACCATTACCAATCTTACAGAGGGCCTCATTTATTCTAAAGTAAATGAAAGTATTTTAACAGCCATTATTCATAATATTCTTGATAATGCGGTGAAAAATACTTTTGAAGGAAATATAACCCTTACTGTTACAGAAAATCCACAACAATCCACCATACTCATTACTGATACAGGAACAGGGATGTCTGAAGAACAGATTTCTGTTTATATGAACCTGTTCAGAAATCCTAAACTGGAAACCCCCAGTTTTAAAGGAAAAGGCTTGGGTCTGCATATGGTTATCCATCTGGTAAAAAAGATCAATGCTGAAATGAACTTCAGACAAAACCATCCTAAGGGAACTGTTGTGGAAATAACACTCAAAAAAAACTAATCTTTATGAATGAAAGAATTTTAATCGCTGATGATCATTATGTAGTAAGGGCAGGGACCTCTCTGGTTCTTGAAACTGCTTATCCGGGACTGAATATAGATTTTGCGGAAAATTATGACCAGGTAAAAAAGAAGCTTGGAGATCAGCGGTATGACCTTATTATTTTAGATATTGACATGCCGGGAACTCAATATAAGAAAATGGTCCCGGAGCTTAAAGATATACAAAATGATCTTAAAATCCTCATATTCTCAGGATATGACAAAGATGTTGCCATTCAATACATCAGAGAAGGTGCTGAAGGCTATCTGAATAAACAAAGCAGTGAAGAAGAAATTAAAAATGCAGTGAAAACTGTCATTGAAAAAGGTTATTTTTATCCTGCAGAGCTGATTGGACTTATTATTCAGAACAAAAGAAATAATCCGGTAGAAAAATTATCATCCAGGGAATATGAAATTTTCAAACTTCTGGCAGATGGGAACGGAAATCTGGAAATTGCCAACAGACTCAATATTCAGATGTCTACCGTAAGCACTTATAAAAAAAGGATTTTTCAAAAGCTTAGTGTCGGAAATATTGCAGAACTGATCAAAGTCTATGAAATGATGCATTAAGAAAACGGGGCCGGAATTTAATAGTATTCCAGCCCCAGAAAAAACACAAATCTTAGATTTTTAAACAGCTAACCCATTGATTTTGTATATTTTTATTAAATCATTGTATTTTTAGAATCTTCAGGCGATTAATTAATAAAGCCTTTGTACGGAGAGAAACAACTCTCTTGTATTATCTGAAGTATTGGAATCTGTGGTTGTAGCATCACTGCTTCCTGTTGTAGATTTATTATCTACGCGGAATGCATAATACACTCTGTACCATCTTGGCTCCGGTTCTTGTACTGTAATATCGAATGTTACGGTTTCATTATGGGTCTGAGTAAGATAAACACCATCATCAAACTGCCGGTAAGCTCCTGGTGACAATTTGATATTTCCGTTGTCGGAGTCACCGGTATGGGTCGACATTTCTGAAACCCAGATTTTCACATCAGAAGTTCCTACATTATAGAGTCTGGGATTAAAAGTGGTAGCCGCTCCGGTTCCTGCTGAACTGCTGTTAAATTGTGCATCAAGTCTTAGGAAACCTCCCAAAACCGGAAGGTCAGTAAGATAAGTACTGGCTAATGTGGCGGCACCTGAAGTACCTGCAGGAATGCTCCCATGATAATAGATTAAATCTCCAATAGTAATATCATCATCCTGTCCCCCAAAAGCAAATTTCCAGGTGGTCCCGTTAAACATATAATAACCGGCTTTATCTACTTTTGCTGTTTTTACAGAAGGTGCTGTTACAGCCTGGGTTACATAGACCAAAGCTCCGGTCTGAGCAGCCAGATAGACATTATCTTTAGCTCTTAACTGATCTCCAGTCATTCTGGGAGCCATCACTCCATCAGCCGCAGTAGCCACATCGGGCTTTCCTTCTACATGTAATGTTACTTTAGGAGAATCTGTATTGATCCCTACTTGGGAAAATGCAGCTATTGAAAAACACATCATTATGCTGGCAAGAGGTAATTTTATTTTTTTCATTTTAGTATATTTGTTTAAAAATTATTTGATTTATTTAAGAATTGAATAAATCGTTTAGGGTTAATTGACAGATCATCAATCAGCCTATGTTGAGCTAGCTGGTGCAAAGTTATGTGCATTGATCAATCAAACTCAGCCATAATCAATGAAAAACCGGAAACGGCTCAACAAAACACAAGCGGCTAATAATCAGAATATTAACCCAGTCATTTTTTGAAAATTGACTGTTATGGAATTATATTGAAATGATTTAAAATTACCTCTTACCACAAATGACCACGGAAAAAGACATAAAAATTGAACAGTACAAAAGACAGCTCGTTTATTATTATAATATTCTGATGTCTGTCATCCTTGCTGTATTTGGTTTGATATACACCTTTATCATTCCTGATAAAATAATGGCATGGTATCTTTTTGGAGGACTTTTTTTAATGGTCTATACATATCTGATTGTACGCAAAACCTACTCGGTGAATGTGATGGTGCATTCTTACATCATTATTGCGACACTTTATAATTTTTATATTATGCTGGCTTTCTGGAACAACTCTATAGCGAGTTTTGTCTGGCTTATCCCCATTCCCCTGGCAGCCTATGTTTTCTTTGAAAGAAAATATGTCTTTATTTACAGTATGTTTGTTTTGCTGAATATTATTGCGGGGTACCTTATTTCCAAAACCTTCAGCTTTAAATTCCCGATACACAGACCTGAGGATGTGAGAATTACCGATACGATCCTTATGATTTCCAACGTTGCTGTAATATCACTCCTGCTCTATTTTAAGGATAAAATAAAACGTGTTGAAATTTACCATGAATTTGAGGAAAAGAATTCAAACACAGTAATTCAACCGGTTTCCGTAGCAGAGAAAGCACCATTTGCAGATGAATTGTTTGAAAAAATTGAATCGGTGATGAGAGATAAACAACTGTATAAAGATGTTAATTTTAATATTTCAAAACTTTCTACAGAAATGGATATTAACAGCAGTTATATCTCAAAATCAATCCGTGCAAAGGGATATCCCAACTTCAATAATTACCTGAATATGCACAGAATTGAATGTGTAAAAAGGCTTCTTCATGAAAATGATATTGAAAAAGTAACCCTTATGTATATTTACACTGAGGCTGGTTTCTCTAATCAGTCTACTTTCAACAGGGTTTTCAAGCAGATGGAGAATATTACTCCTTCAGAATACATCAACAGCCTGCAGCTTCATTGATTTGTTTCACCAATCAAAATCATTGAGACAATGATTTTTAAATCCGGAAAATAATCAGGAAATTTACAGCACTTAATTTTTCTGTCAAACCACTGCATTGTAATTGCAAAAAAAATCATGAATTCATCTGAAAAAGCACTTCAGGGAAGCTCACGTTTCCGATATATAAAACTTTGTATTTTCTTTTCGGGACTCTCGGTTTTTGCACAGCTTTATCTTTTCCAGCCGATGCTCCCAATGGCTGCAGAACAGTTCGGAGTGTCTGTAGGTGATACTTCCCTGCTGGTATCATCATCCACAATAGGTATGGCACTGGGATTACTGTTTTTTGCTTTTAAAGCAGACAGCTATTCCAGAAAAAACCTCATGGTTTTTTCGCTGATTTCATCTGCTGTACTTACTATTATTTCTACCTGGATCCCGAGTTTAAGCCTCCTGATTGCTATCGGAGTACTGAAAGGATTCGTGGTTTCAGGAGTCTCAGCAGTTGCCCTTGCCTATCTTACCGAGGAAGTGGATGCTCTCGCAGTACCAGCAGCCATCAGTATGTATCTCAGCGGAAATACAATCGGAGGAATGAGCGGAAGGATAATGGCGACTCTTTTTGCAGGGGAATTCGGATGGCGTAATGCTGTTCTTCTGATCGGTGTAGAAAGTTTTATTCTTGGTACTGTATTCTGGAAACTGTTTCCGGAATCAAAATTTTTCAATCCTCAGAAAACAGATTATCATCTTAAGGTAAAACAGATGAAGTTCTTTCTTACCAATCCTTACATGCTCCGTTTATATTGTACTGCAGCATTATTAATGGGTGTTTTCGTGAGCGTTTATAATTACCTGACATTCAGACTGGAAGCCAAACCATTTGCATTAAGCCACTTTATCATTGCCTTTATCTTTCTGATGTATATTTTTGGCGTTTTCGGAACGATGATCGTAGGCCGCCTTTCAAGGAGGTTTCCCATGAATAATATTCTTAAAGCATCCATCCTGTCTATGATTATCGGAGCTGCTTTACTGCTGTCTGAAAACATTTATATCCTTATTTTTGGACTCGGGCTTTTCACCCTTTCATTCTTCGCTGCCCATACTATGGCCAGCCAGATGACCGCACTGTATGCCAAACGAGGAAAATCTTCGGCTACTTCTATTTACTGGCTTTTTTATTATTTTGGTTCAAGTATTCTGGGAAGTGGTACCGGTTATCTGCTTCATGCCTATTCATGGAATATTTTTATAGGAGTTCTTATCATATCCGTTATCATAGCTCTGCTTCTTACCACTTTTAATACCAATCCAAAAGTGGCAATAAAAAACTAATACCACATAGATACCACATCCAGTATTTCATGATTATGTGACAATTCACGTACAATGTACTATTTTAACGTATTATTAATTTTTTATATCAAAAATTTAACCTAAAATCATTCAAAACAAGATTTAACAATGCAATGTCGGGCATACTATTTGCTATTTTACTAAAGACAATATCACCATTTAAAATCAAAATATTATGAACGTAGCAGATCTAAAAATCAAGAACTTGGTTGAGTATAAAAATCAGATTTATACCATTACTGAGATCTTTCAAAATGTCGAACAGGCTTATTTTGTTAAAATTGAAAATGATATTCAAAGTATTTCAGTTCCGGCAGCCTCCATCAAACCTATTAAGATCACTGAAGAATGGCTTGAAAAGCTTGGATTCTTAAGAACGTACAGTTCCGAGCAGAGTATCCGGTATGAAAGACCGGAATCTTTCATAAAATATGACATAGACCTGAGTTCCAGAAAAATACTGGAAGGATTAAAGATATACGGGAACGCCATAAAGTGTAAATACATCCATGAGTTTCAGAATATTTTCTCAAGCTTATTCGGAAAGGAAACTGTTTTACATTATGGTTATTTGAAAACAGAATCGTAGTTAAATAGTTCTTAGTTGAGGAAGACCACAATTTAGCCCGTAAATTGTGGTCTTCTTATGTATCATTGGTTCATCTCAACCGGAATAATTTAATATTTCTGTAAATTTGTATCTGTACGCTATACGCACATAATCCCACAATGAATACAGATACAATACTTTCGCAACTCATAGAACACTTTAAGGAAATCGTCTCTTTAGAAGAAAAAGATATTGACTGTATTACTTCCAGATTAGAAATCATACAACTTAAAAAGAAAGATTATCTGCTTCGCGAAGGACAGGTTTCCAGACACATGCGCTTCATTGCACAGGGAAGTCTGTATGCCTATCATATTGATGAAAAAGGAAAAGAAAATACCACTCAGCTGGGCATTGAAAACTGGTGGGTGAATGATCTTTACAGCTATCTGAGTGAATTGCCTTCGAGAATGTTTATTCAGGCCAATGAAGATACCACCATCATCCAGATCAGTAAAAGTAATCTGGAATCATTGTACCAAGAAGTTCCGGCTATCTCAGAATTCTGGCGTCTGAAAATGCAGTCTGCCTATGTTACTTTACAGGAAAGAACCTTTGAACATTCCCGTGTTGATGCCTACACCAAATACCGCACATTTGTTACTACCTACCGAAATATCGAACAGCGTTTTCCTCAATATATGATTGCTTCCTACCTTGGAATAACGGTAGAATATCTCAGCTATCTGAGAAAAAAACACCTGTCTGACGTTTCTTAAGATTTCTTAAGTTTATTGCGTTCCGGCCTGAATAATTTTGCTCACAGAAATTTAATGAGTGAAATATGAAGGCAAAAATTATCGCTATAACAGCTCTGGTATCAGCTTCCCTGAATCTGAATGCACAGAAACTTTCCTATACCCCGGATATTGTTTTAGGACACCGCTCCTATACTTATATGCACAATATCAATTATCAGCTGAATGAACGGTTGAAATTGAACAATCTTACCCTATTTGATACGGAATATACCAGGGACAAAGAAAATATATTCTTCATCAGAAATACTCTCTCGTATAATCTTACCAAAAGGCTCAGTACCAATGCTGCATTGGGAATGAAAAACCCAGGCGCATTTTTCAGTGCTTATCTGCAGTATAAAATTATCCAACCCTCTTATTCTCTCTCCTATTCTATAGGAACTACGTATCAGAAAGGATTTTCCCTGGAGCAGTCCATCTCATTTGAATATACACCGTATCTGACAGAAAATTTTAAGGGATATTTCAGTGTGCTCGCCATTGGGAATATTGATGACAGCGGATATCCCAGAGGGCTGCAGTTTGTCAGACTGGGAATAAAACACGATAAAATGATGTACGGACTGGCTTCCAATTTCGACCAGTTTAACAACGCAAAAAAGACCCTGGAAAATATCGGGGCATTTGTAAAATATAACTTTTAAATAATTATAAGAAATGAAAAAGAACATTGATTTAGGACTACTTATCACCAGAATAGCAATTGCATTTCCCATGTCGGTGTATGGAATCAGTAAACTAATCCATGGAGTTGGGTTTATTGAAGATATGATGGCCATGCACGGTCTGCCGTCATTTTTTGCATACGGTGTGTTTGCGGGAGAAATTATAGCTCCTGTCCTGCTGATCATAGGTTTCCGGGCTCGCCTGGCAGGGTTGATCTTTGCTGCCAATTGTTTCACGGCTACTATTCTGGTACAAACAGCCAATATTTTCAAACTTAATGAATTCGGAGGCTGGGCTTTGGAACTTCTTGTAATTTATATGCTTGTAAGTTTAAGCTTTTTCTTTACCGGAGCAGGAAAATATGCAGTTTCTACCCAAAATAAATGGGATTAATCCCAATGAGATACCACCAGATCTATTATGAACTCAATATCAGAAGGATCAGAAACGTCTCATATGACTAAATGACATGCGGATAGCCAACTTTGTACAAACAAATTAATTTTTTTAAAAACCAAAGTGAGTATCAATAAAAAGCCTCCCGATTAATAACCGGAAGGCTTTTTAATTATTGATCATCTACTGTATTGAGAAAAAAATCTTCTTTTCCCATAAGGTATGTATTAATCAATGCATGCCTGTTGATCTCGATACGATCGCCGTTGGTAATTTTATATTTCTTCTGCAAAGGTTTTTGATTAAAATAAACCGTACCTGAATCAAGCAGGAAGTTCAATTTAGAGGATGAAAGGCCTAAACAGGTTCTGAGTACCGTTGAAACTCTCCTATTAAAATTAAAAAGAGACTGTATTTGAAAAGAAACTATCTCGCTGTCCATATTGATAAGATCTTCTACTGGAAGGTTGGGATATAGAATTTCATATTCCACACTTTCCCAGTCGGCCTCTACATTATTTTTTCTTATTATTTCCTGTGAAAAAGCATATTGCCAGGCCATTTCCGTATTGTTTTCTGACAATTTGTTGAATACTTCTTTACTGATGGATTCTGTTCTGATTCTTGAAAACACCGTCATATTATAGGTGTTGTTGCATTTTACACATCGGTAAATCAGCCATATATCAATATTCTTTTTCTGAGCATTCAGTCTGAATTTATCACTGCATTGAAATCTGTCGCTGCTACATTGATTGCATTTCTTTTTGAGTAAGGGAGTATTTTTCGCTTTTACCTCCCAGATATGTTGGGTGTTCATTACTTATAATCGTGCTTAAAATTCTTTGTTGGATTTTTTCCATAGTATTCACGCATTACAAGTGATTACATGCATCTGGATTATAGCTCAAAGATTATTTCTTAAGCCATATCTTGTTGTATATTTCAGTTTTGATTAATACTCAAAGCTAAAACAGCAGATAAAATCACCCTTTACAGGTAATACGATAAATAATATGATGAAATAAAAACCTGTTCGGGCAGAATTACCCAAACGAAAGAACGATCAGCCTGTGGTTACGGAGACTGATACTAAGCGAAAATAAGTTTAAGAGTGGTTCTCAAAACGAGTTATTTACTTGGTTATGATAAAAGTAATCAATTTTATTGAAGAACAGAGCATTTTCATATATAAATTCAAAAAGTAAAAATTCAAAGCTTTTAAAATGAACCATACAACAAAGAAAAATTGAACTCTACAACAAACCTCTCCTTTCCTTTTCTGCCGAACTTTGTGGTATTAAAATCATCAAAATGAGACAGATTAATAAAATTTACATCAACGGCGAATTTGTTACGCCAAAAGGAACAGAGACTTTTGATCTTATCAGTCCTGTTACCAATCAAAAAACAGGAGAAGTAATTCTGGGAAATGAAGAAGATACCCGAATGGCTATCGCAGCAGCAAAAAAAGCTTTTAAAACATTTTCAAAAACAACAAAAGCAGAACGAATCAATCTACTTAAGAAACTACACGCAGCCGTAAGCAAAAGAGAAGATGAACTGGTTTTGGCTATGGTGAATGAATATGGCGGAACATTACAGTTCTGCAGAATGAGTGTTCAAAATGCAATCTCTGCCTTTACAACCACCATCAATACCTTGGAATCTTATGACTTCGAAAGAACAGTAGGACATTCTAAAGTACGTTTTGAATCTTTAGGTGTCGTTGGAATTATCACTCCTTGGAATGCCAGCAACAGCTTCATCTGTAATAAACTGGCCACGGCCATTGCTGCCGGATGTACAGCCGTCATCAAACCCAGCGAAATGAGTGCAGTACAAACCCAGCTGCTTACCGAATGTTTTCATGAAGCAGGCTTACCGGAAGGAGTATTCAATATCGTTAACGGATTAGGAAATGTGGTTGGTGCTGAAATTACCCAACATCCGCACATCGCAAAAATCTCTTTCACAGGTTCTACTTTAACAGGAAAAGCAATTGCCAAAGGAGCGGTAGATACCATGAAAAGAGTAACCTTAGAGCTTGGCGGAAAGTCTCCTAATATCATTCTGGAAGATGCTGACCTTGATAAAGCAGTTCCTATAGCCGTTTTCGGGGCTTACATGAACAATGGACAGGCATGTATTGCTCCTACCCGGCTTCTTGTTCCGAAAAACAGGCTGGAGGAAGTAAATGAACTTGCTAAAAAAGCTGCAGAACAGGTAAAAGTAGGAAATCCTAATGAAGAAGATACACTTGTAGGCCCAATGGTAAGTGCCAAACAATTTGAAAGAGTACAAAGTTATATCCGTCTGGGACAGGAAGAAGGTGCTGTTCTGCTTGCAGGAGGTGAAGGTAAACCGGAAGGTCTTGAAAACGGTAATTTTGTAAAGGCAACCATCTTTACCAATGTTCGGAATGATATGCGTATTGCTCAGGAGGAAATTTTCGGGCCTGTACTGTCTATTATTCCTTATGCCAATGAAGAGGAAGCTATTGCTATTGCCAATGACACCACCTATGGTCTGGCAGCTTATATCAGTTCTGCCAGCCAGGAACATGCAGAACGTGTAGCTGCACAGATTGATGCCGGAAGAATCTGCATTAATGGGTTTGCCCATGATCCTTATGCTCCTTTCGGAGGTTTCAAACAAAGTGGCATCGGGCGTGAGTTTGGTGTATTCGGATTGGAAGCTTACCTGGAACCCAAAGCAATTCTTGTTTAATCTGATATTCTTCACAGCAAAATATTCTTATGATTGTTTTGCTGTGAAGATTCTATCATCCTAAAAAGTTTTGTAAGTTTGAATAAGAATCTATCAAAAATACCTGCCTGAGCTATGAGCGAAAATAATATTCCTTTTCCCATCAATTATTCCTGCCATTTTTCAGAATTCAGGGAAGGAGAACAGTTTGCGCGGATTCACAGTCTGGGGCTTGTTCTTTCCGGAGAAATGGAACTGAATGACGGGATCACAAAAACAATTTTTAAAGAAGGAGAACTCTATTCTGCGAGAAAAAACAGTTTACTGAAATTCGCCAAATATCCTCCTAAAAATGGAGAAATCAGAACGATATCCATCTATTTCGATGATGCCATGCTTCATGATTTCAGCCGTGAGTATGGATATCAGGCCGAAAAGAAAGACAATGTTCCTGCCTATATAAAACCTGAGCAAAAGGCATTACATTCTTTTATGTATTCATTATTACCCTATGAAGACCTTCCTGCTTCTGAGGAAATTCTTCGGCTTAAACAAAAAGAAGCCCTCCTCTTGCTTTTGAATTATGATCCGGGACTTAAGGATATTTTATTTGACTTTTCTGAACCATATAAAATTGACATTGAATCTTTTATGAATAAAAACTTTCATTTCAATGTCAATGTAGAACGTTTTGCATACTTAACGGGGAGAAGCCTGTCTGCGTTCAAAAGAGATTTTCAAAAGATATTTGGAATCCCTCCAAGACAGTGGCTGCAGCTTCGAAGATTAAAGGAAGCCCATTTTCTGCTTACTCAAAAAGGAAGATCCGTTTCTGATATTTATCTGGATCTTGGATTTGAAAATCTATCCCATTTCTCGTTTGCGTTTAAAAAACAGTTTGGCTATCCGCCAAGCGCATTACAGGCAAAATAACTTAGACTTCCTCTAAAAAGAAATACCTAAAGGCAAGAATCACCAGAATAACGACTGCTATTGTAATGATTTTCACTTTCATATCGCTCTTAAGATTTTCCGGAGCGTAACGCAGTGTTTTTTCATCAAGATAAAAGTCTTTATATACTTCAGGATTGATTTTCAGATCCGGGCGAAACACATGTATACCTTTCAAAAAATGCCCGATAAGATCATAACGGTTTTTAAGTGGAATCACATCCAGATTGATCAGTTTCTTTTGAGGGTTTCTGTTTTCATCTTTTTCATGAACATACAGATTCTTTCTGAAATCGCTATACTTTCCGGAAGCTCTGGATTCTGAAAATATATCTTTTGTATAGGGATTATCACTCTTTACCAAATCATAGTATTTGATTGCTGACAGCACTTCATCATTCCTGTTGAGAAACAGAATTCCCTGATGATTGATGAGCAGACCACTGATTTTTTCATCCTGATTCCTCATCATTTCATACACCAGCCAACCCGCCAGTGAACCCGCGATAAGAAACAGTAATAAAAAGATCATATCAGAAGCGATGTCTGTAGAAGGATCGGATAAAGCATCAATAAAAAACCTCAGTAAAACAACAGCAACGGCAGCAAAAAGAATGACAATACTCCACCTTACTCCTGCAATGTATTGAGGATTATAGGTTTCCGATCTCATTTCAGGAAATGCTTCTTTCATGGTTTTAATGTATAGTGTATTAGTTTGATCAGCTTTTAACATCTATTTAAAATGATCGAATGTCAAAATTTACCGAGCTGCAAAAATAGAATATAAAATGAATACAATATTATAATATATCCATTATTTTAACCACTAAAAATAACAGATCGTGCCATGAAAATCATAACACGATCTGAATTATTGAATCTAATTATTTTAAATTTTTCTACACAGCATATTCTACTGAAGCTTCTTTAGCAGCGGCAACCATTGCGATTAAAGCTTTTTCAGTTTCTTCCCAATGTCTTGTCTTCAGCCCGCAGTCCGGATTTACCCAAAGTTGATTGGCTGGAATGACATTCTGAGCCTTTCTCAGCAGCTCAATCATTTCTTCTTTTGACGGAACTCTTGGTGAGTGAATATCGTATACTCCAGGACCAATTTCATTCGGATATTTAAAATCTGCAAAAGCATTCAGCAGTTCCATCTGAGAACGTGAGCATTCTATGGTAATGACGTCAGCATCCATATCGGCAATGTTTTCAATAATATCATTGAATTCCGAATAACACATATGCGTGTGGATTTGGGTAGCATCTTCTACTCCACTTGCTGAAATTCTGAACGCTTCCACAGCCCATTTCAGATAATTCTGCCAGTCTGTTTTTCTTAATGGAAGTCCTTCTCTGATCGCAGGTTCATCAATCTGAATAATCCTGATCCCTGCTTTTTCCAGATCCACCACTTCATCACGGATTGCCAAAGCAATCTGCTTACACGTTTCTGAACGAGGCTGATCATCACGTACAAAAGACCACTGTAAAATGGTAACCGGACCTGTCAACATACCTTTTACCCATTTTTCAGTCTGGGATTGTGCATATTCAGACCAATACACCGTCATCGGAGTCGGGCGGGAAACATCCCCAAAGATCACAGGAGGTTTTACACAACGGCTTCCGTAGCTTTGTACCCAGCCGTTTTTAGTGAATACAAATCCTTCCAGCTGTTCTCCGAAGTATTCTACCATGTCGTTACGCTCAAATTCTCCATGAACCAATACATCGATTCCGATGTCTTCCTGCCAGCGGATTGTTCTCTGCGTTTCCTCTTTCAATAAGGTATCATATTGTTCTGCAGTAAGCTCTCCTTTTTTGAATTTTGCTCTCCAGCTTCTTACTTCTGTGGTTTGCGGGAATGATCCGATGGTAGTGGTTGGAAATAAAGGAAGCTGCAAAACTTTCTGCTGTTCTTCTTTACGGATCTTGAAGGTATTTATTCTCTGAGCATCTTTTTCAGTAACTGCATTCGCTCTTTGTTTTACCTGATCATTATGGATAAGAGAAGAAGTTCTTCTGCTTTCAATGGCTTTTTTATTTTCTTCAAATGCTTCAAAAATCTGTTCATTTTCCGTTCCGGAAGCCAGTTCTTTAAGTGTTACGACTTCTTTTACTTTTTGTTTAGCAAAAGCCAGCCAGTTCTTAATTTCCGGGTTAAGATTGGTTTCAAAATCAAGGTCACAAGGTGAATGAAGCAATGAACATGATGGTGCAATGAAGATCCTTTCAGATCCTAACTTTTCAACAGCTTTTCTGATGAAAGACAATGATTTTTCATAATCATTTTTCCAGATATTTCTACCGTCAATTACGCCTAATGAAAGACTTAAGCTTTCCGGAATAATATTCAGAATATCATCCAGCTGTTCAGGATTTCTCACCAGATCAACATGTAATGTATTCACCGGAAGGGAAACTGCAAGTGATGCATTGTCTTTTAGTCCGTCAAAATACGTAGCTACAATAAATTTCAGTTTCGGGAAACGTTTTCTTATTTCGGTATACACAGAAAGATAAGTTTCTTTGGCTTTTTCTGTTAAATCCAACGCCAGAAAAGGTTCATCAAATTGAATCCATTCTGCACCGTGATCCTGAAGTTTGGTTAAAATCTCTGTATAAACAGGAAGAAGATTTCCGGTCAGATCCAGTTTATCGAAGCCTTCTTCTTTTTCTTTTCCTAATAACAGATAAGAAACCAATCCGATAATTACAGGTTTTGCATTGATTCCAGCTTGTTTTGCTCCTGCAAATTCATTGAAAATTTTATCTGAGCTTAGTTTAAACTGTTGATTTTTATAAAATTCCGGAACGATATAATGATAGTTGGTATCGAACCATTTGGTCATTTCCATGGCAGTGATATCCAATCCGTCTTTCTGATATCCTCTTGCCATCGCAAAATAAAGATCCAACTCAGTATTGTTCTTTTTAAGCACTACTTCATGGTAACGTGTTGGAATGGCTCCTACAACAAGGCTCATATCCAATACCTGATCATAGTAGGAAAAATCATTACATGGGATAAGGTCTATCCCTGCTTCTTTCTGGATATTCCAGTTCTGGTTACAGATCGTTCTTCCGGTATTCAGAAGTTCTTCCAAAAGGATTTTACCTGACCAATACTGTTCGCAGGCCTTTTTGAGTTCTCTTTTGCTACCAATACGCGGATAGCCAAGGATGTGAGTTTGCATTTTTTTTAAACTTTTTAATTCAACTTATCGGGAAAGTTCTTTAAAAGGCTTCGTAATGTTTTATCGGAAGAAGTTTCAGGAAATTCATGACATAGCAGACAGCGTAATTTCCTTTACAAAAGAAAATACCCGAATCCGATATATCATCTGTATGACCTCAAAGCTTCAGACCGCGAAAGCATTGTCAATTCAGTAAAGGCAGGTCTCCTGACTTGTAACAGTTTCCGTCATCCTTCCCGCTTTTGGCAGTGGATCTGCAAGGACAGAAACCTTTGGTGTGTTACTTACAGTTGCGCGACAGCTCGTGATTTGCACACGATTCCCTATTAATCTACCTTAAGTAAAACCTTTCCTGTTTGATGAAGTATCTGTAAAGAACTGTACTTTTACCTTTAACTATGGTCATCAGTAAAAGTTTTTAATTTTGTGTAAAATTAGCAATACAGAATAAAAATACAATTAACATTAAATAATTAAGCAAATTAAACTTTTAAAAATAAAAATAAAAGCATATGATTCTGTACATTTGACTGTTTTAATCATTTAAAAGAATAATATTCTGTGGAACAACTCGATGATAAGGATTTACAGCTGCTCAGGCTGCTCCAGAAAAATGCTAAACTGACCGTTAAGGAACTTGCAAAAGAAGTAAACCTTTCTACCTCCCCTGTTTTTGAAAGGGTAAAAAGACTGGAACAGGATGGTTTTGTTAAAAGATATGCAGCGGTTCTTGATGCTGAAAAACTGAACCGCGGATTTACGGTTTTCTGCCAGATCAAACTCAAAATTCATGACAGGTCTGTAGGCTATGATTTTGTAAAAGAGATTTTAGAAATTGAAGAAGTTGCCGAATGCTACAATATTTCCGGAGATTTTGATTTCCTTCTGAAAGTTCAGGTAAGAGATATGAAGCATTATCAGGATTTTGTATTCAATAAGCTGGGATCGGTAGATTCCATAGGGAGTACCCACAGTACGTTTGTGATGGCTGAGGTAAAGAATAACCATGGGCTGACGATATAGCTTTCGCTTTACGTTAATCTGCTTCAGATATAAAAAATCCGTCAATAATGGACTGCCCCCAAAAAGTTAGACACTTTTTAGGGGCATTTTTTTATGTATAGAAAAGAAAAATTTAGCGTTGCTTTTAAATTAGAATGTATTAATCTTCACAAAAATTCTCATCGTTCAATTAAATCTATAGCAACAGAGAAAGGATTTAATGAAAGCAATCTGCGCAAGTGGATTGGTTTTTATAGCAAGTACGGAATCTCGGGACTATACCCGCGAAAAAACATGAGCTATTCCCTGAATTTCAAGGTTAAAGTTCTAAAAACCATCGAAACAGAACATATCTCACAAAGGGAAGCATGTATCCGATTTAATATTGCAGCTCAGTCTACCGTGTTGAATTGGCAAAGGAATTACGAAAAAAGTGGTATTTTAGGGTTAAAGAACAACCCCAAAGGAAGACCCGGCATTATGAGTGATTACAAACGTAAAAAAAGAAAGTCTGATAAGCCATTGACCAGAGAAGAAGAACTTTTATTGGAAAACGAAAGGCTTCGAGCTGAAATTGATTTTCTAAAAAAGTTAGACGCCTTAACTCTCAAAAAGAACAAGCAGAGGCCATCGAAGGATTAAGGCGAAAATATGATCTGTCACTCCTGTTGGATTGTACAGGCATGGCCAGAAGCAGTTTTTATTACCATCAGAAAGCTCTTGACAAAAAGGATAAATATGGAGAAATAAAAACTTTGATAAAACAAATTTATCATAGACATAAAGGTCGGTTTGGATACCGTCGTATTACTCTGATTATGAAACAACAAGAAATTGTAATTAATCATAAAACGGTATTAA
>NZ_QDFZ01000028.1 GCF_003347605.1 Chryseobacterium sp. KLBC 52
TTAATACCGTTTTATGATTAATTACAATTTCTTGTTGTTTCATAATCAGAGTAATACGACGGTATCCAAACCGACCTTTATGTCTATGATAAATTTGTTTTATCAAAGTTTTTATTTCTCCATATTTATCCTTTTTGTCAAGAGCTTTCTGATGGTAATAAAAACTGCTTCTGGCCATGCCTGTACAATCCAACAGGAGTGACAGATCATATTTTCGCCTTAATCCTTCGATGGCCTCTGCTTGTTCTTTTTGAGAGTTAAGGCGTCTAACTTTTTTAGAAAATCAATTTCAGCTCGAAGCCTTTCGTTTTCCAATAAAAGTTCTTCTTCTCTGGTCAATGGCTTATCAGACTTTCTTTTTTTACGTTTGTAATCACTCATAATGCCGGGTCTTCCTTTGGGGTTGTTCTTTAACCCTAAAATACCACTTTTTTCGTAATTCCTTTGCCAATTCAACACGGTAGACTGAGCTGCAATATTAAATCGGATACATGCTTCCCTTTGTGAGATATGTTCTGTTTCGATGGTTTTTAGAACTTTAACCTTGAAATTCAGGGAATAGCTCATGTTTTTTCGCGGGTATAGTCCCGAGATTCCGTACTTGCTATAAAAACCAATCCACTTGCGCAGATTGCTTTCATTAAATCCTTTCTCTGTTGCTATAGATTTAATTGAACGATGAGAATTTTTGTGAAGATTAATACATTCTAATTTAAAAGCAACGCTAAATTTTTCTTTTCTATACATAAAAAAATGCCCCTAAAAAGTGTCTAACTTTTTGGGGGCAGTCCAAGAAAACTTGTGGGATTTTAATATTTATTCTAGTCCGAAATTACATGGTCTCCATTTTGAAGCTCATGCTTTCGACTACCTTTAAGATCGCTTCTACCGTATCCATTGAAGTTAAACAAGGAACACCGTTTTCCACACTCATTCTTCTGATCTGGAATCCGTCTCTTTCAGCCTGCTTACCTTTTGTAGTGGTATTCACAACATACTGAACTTTTCCTTTCTGGATCAGGTCGATAAGGTTTACATCTTCTTCTCCGATTTTGTATCCGATTTTGCAAGGGATTCCTTTTTCTTCAAAGAACTTCGCAGTACCTTCTGTAGCCCAGATTCTGAATCCTACTTCATGGAATCTTGCGGCAAGAGCTGCTGCTTCATCTTTATGCTTATCAGCTACTGTGAACAGGATAGATCCGTGCATAGGAACTTTTCTTCCCGCTGCTACCAATCCTTTGTAAAGTGCTTTTTCAAGGGTTGTATCTTTCCCCATAACTTCTCCTGTAGACTTCATTTCCGGGCCTAAAGAGATATCAACTTTCGTTAGCTTAGAGAAAGAGAAAACCGGTACTTTTACAAATACTCCTTCTTTGTTTGGAACCAATCCGTTTTCGTAACCTAAATCTTTCAGTTTTTGTCCCAGGATTGCCTTTGTTGCAAGGTTCGCCATCGGTACTTCTGTGATTTTAGATAAGAAAGGAACTGTTCTTGAAGAACGAGGGTTTACTTCGATTACATATACATTTCCTTCGAAAAGAACGTACTGGATATTCATTAATCCGATAACGTTTAATCCTTTTGCCAGTCTCTGAGTGTAGTCTACCAAAGTATCAATCTCGCTCTGAGAGATATTTTGCGGCGGATACACTGCGATAGAGTCTCCGGAGTGAACTCCTGCTCTTTCGATGTGCTCCATAATTCCCGGGATCACTACGGTTTCACCGTCGCAGATAGCATCAACTTCAATTTCCTTTCCTACCATGTATTTGTCTACCAATACCGGGTGCTCAGGGCTTGCTTCTACTGCATTTTCCATATAGTGAGCCAGTTCTGCTTCTGCGTATACAATTTCCATTGCTCTACCTCCAAGAACGTAGCTTGGACGCACCAATACCGGATATCCGATTTCGTTGGCAATTTTTATCGCTTCTTCTTTCGAAGTTGAAGTTCTTCCTTTTGGTTGAGGAATTCCAAGTTCCTGAAGTGCTTTTTCGAATTTATCTCTGTTTTCAGCTCTGTCAAGATCTTCTAATGAAGTTCCTAAGATCTGTACTCCGTGAGCGGCTAATTTATCAGCAAGGTTAATTGCAGTCTGTCCTCCGAACTGTACCACTACTCCTTTAGGTTTTTCAAGCTCGATAATGTTCATTACATCTTCTTCTGTAAGCGGCTCGAAGTAAAGTTTATCTGAAATTGAGAAGTCTGTAGAAACTGTCTCAGGGTTGTTGTTGATGATAATCGCTTCGTAACCCATTTCTTTGATTGCCCATACCGAGTGAACCGTTGCGTAGTCAAACTCAACTCCCTGTCCGATTCTGATAGGTCCTGAACCTAGTACAATGATTTTTTCCTTGTCCGAAACAACGCTTTCGTTCTCTTCTTCGTAAGTTCCGTAGAAGTAAGGTGTTTCACTTTCAAATTCAGCAGCACAAGTGTCTACCATTTTGTAAACCGGCATGATTCCGTTTTCTTTTCTGAAGTTGAAAACCTCACGCTCTTTTACATCCCAAAGAACTGCGATATTGATATCTGCAAAACCTAATCTCTTCGCTTCAATCAGGGTTTCTTTATCAAATTTGTTGTCAGCGATTACTTTTTCGAAGTCAACTAATTTTTTCAGTTTCCAGATAAAGAACTTGTCGATTTTACTCCATTCTACAATCTGTTCCCAGTCGTATCCTCTTCTTAAAGCATCTCCGATGATGAATAATCTCTCATCATCACACACTCTGATTCTTCTTTCGATTTCTTCAGCAGTAAGTGCCTGAGCCTGCTTTGTTTTTAGTCCTAAATGCTTGATTCCTGTTTCTAATGAACGGATCGCTTTCTGTAAAGATTCTTCAAGATTTCTTCCGATCGCCATAACTTCACCAGTTGCTTTCATCTGAGTAGAAAGTCTTCTGTCAGCAGTTTCGAATTTATCGAATGGGAATCTCGGGAATTTTGTTACTACGTAGTCAAGAGCCGGCTCGAAACATGCGTATGTTTTTCCTGTTACCGGGTTCATGATTTCATCCAGAGTCAATCCTACAGCGATTTTTGCTGCAATCTTTGCAATCGGATATCCTGTTGCCTTACTTGCTAATGCTGATGAACGGGAAACTCTAGGGTTTACCTCAATGATATAGTAATCGAATGAATGGGGATCTAAAGCCAACTGTACGTTACATCCACCCTCAATTCCTAACGCTCTGATGATTTTCAGGGAAGCATTTCTCAGTAACTGATACTCTCTGTCTGAAAGCGTCTGAGAAGGGGCTACTACGATAGAGTCTCCTGTGTGAACTCCTACCGGGTCAATATTTTCCATGTTACAAACCACAATGGCGTTGTCGTTTGCATCACGCATTACTTCGTATTCAATTTCTTTGAAACCTGCAATTGATTTTTCGATAAGACACTGTGTAACCGGGCTGTGCTTTAATCCCAATTCAGCAATCTCTTTCAATTCAACTTCTGTAGAAGCGATACCACCTCCGGTACCACCCATTGTGAAGGCAGGACGAACAATTACAGGATACCCGATCTCATCTGCGAAAGCAAGTGCACCTTCTACCGTATTGACGATATCAGATTCCGGTACCGGCTCGTTCAGTTCTCTCATCAGCTCACGGAAAAGGTCTCTGTCTTCTGCTCTGTTGATGGCAGAAAGTTTAGTTCCCAATACTTCCACCTTGCACTCTTCAAGAATTCCTGATTTTTCCAATTCTACCGCCATGTTAAGACCTGTCTGACCTCCTAATGTTGGTAATAATGCGTCCGGACGTTCTTTTCTGATGATGTGGCTTACAAACTGTAATGAAATCGGCTCGATATATACTTTATCTGCGATTTCCACATCTGTCATGATCGTTGCAGGATTTGAGTTGATCAAAATTACTTTGTAGCCTTCTTCTTTCAAAGACAGACAAGCCTGCGTTCCTGCGTAATCAAATTCAGCTGCCTGACCAATGATGATAGGTCCTGAACCGATTACTAAAATTGTTTTTATATCTGTACGTTTTGCCATTTTTCTTTTTTTAGATACTAAAAGTTTGAACTTAAACTTCCAGCATTATGCTTTATTTAAATTGAATTAACACACTTTGTCATTCCCAGGAATCTCATTTTGTTGTTGAGATTCTTCATTCCGCTTTTGCTTCTTTCAGAATGACAATTGGAGTGTCTTACTTTTTAAAGTCCTCCATCATTTGAATGAACTCATCAAACAGGTAGTTTGCATCTTCAGGACCAGGGCTCGCCTCAGGGTGATACTGAACTGAGAAACAAGGGTGGATTTTATGTTTTAATCCTTCGTTTGTTCTGTCGTTCAAGGCGATGTGTGTTTCGATAAGGTCTGTTCCTTTTAAACTTTCCTGATCAACTGCATATCCATGGTTCTGAGAAGTAATGGCTACTGTATTTTTCTCCAGATCCAATACCGGGTGGTTTCCTCCTCTGTGTCCGAATTTCAGTTTGAAAGTTTTCGCTCCACAAGCAAGACCGATCAATTGGTGTCCTAAACAGATTCCGAAGATTGGAACTTTTCCTAATAATCCTCTAATCATATCCAACGCGTGCGGTACATCTTCCGGGTCACCAGGACCGTTTGACAACATAATTCCGTCCGGATTCATTAGTAGAATTTCTTCTGCTGTAGTATCCTGAGAAACCACAATGATGTCACAGTTTCTTTGAGATAGCTCTCTGATAATTCCCAATTTTGCACCGAAGTCTACCAACACTACTTTGAAACCTCTGTTCGGGTTAGCGTAAGGAGTTTTTGTAGAAACCTCCTCTACCTGATTGGTTGGGAAATTTGTTGTCTTCAACTCAGAAGCTACAACAGCTTCGTCAGCATCAGCATTTACAATTTTTCCTTTTACTACTCCATAGTTACGAAGAACTCTCGTCAGTCTTCTGGTGTCGATTCCTGAAATTCCTGAAAGGTTTTTCTTTTTAAATAATTCATCTAAAGTAATCTGAGTACGGAAGTTGGAAGGAAGATCGCAAAGTTCTTTTACGATAAGCCCTTTAATTGCCGGCTCGATACTTTCATAATCATCACGGTTAATACCATAATTTCCGATAAGCGGATAGGTCATACAAACTATCTGACCGCAGTATGATGGGTCAGAGATCAATTCCTGATACCCTGTCATTCCGGTATTGAAAACTACTTCCCCTGCAGTTTCCAATTCTGCTCCGAAACCTTCTCCATGAAACACTTCACCGGACTCCAGTATTAATTTTTTCTTCATTTTAAACTTTTATCTCTTATTATTTATATGTCATTAACAGGTCGCCCTTACAGGGCTTGGATTTTTTTAATCCTTTTGATTTCCATGGGTTTCACCCATTGCTATTAGCAGGCCGCCCCTCCGGGGCTCTTTTACTTTTTACTTTTCACTTTTAACCTGGCTCTTTTACCTTGGCCCTTATTTAAAAGTATATCCTTTACTTTCCAACGCTTCTTTTAAAATGGCCATTCTGGCGAATACCCCGTTTTCCATTTGTTTAAAGACTCTTGATCTTTCGCATTCTACAAGATCTGAATCTATTTCCACGCCTCTGTTGATCGGAGCCGGGTGCATGACAATTGCTTCTTTTTTCATGGCCTGTTCTCTTTCTTTCGTCAAACCATATCTTTTATGATATTCTGAAGCAGTGAAGCTCATTGCTGCATCGTGTCTCTCGTGCTGGATTCTTAGCAGCATTAAAACATCTACTTCAGCGATCAGTTCGTCCACTGACATATATGTTCCGTTGATCAAAGCTCCTTCATCAAACCACTGTTCAGGTCCTGAAAAGTATACTTTGGCTCCCAGTCTTCTTAATGCTTCTGCATTTGAATTGGCAACACGACTGTGTTTTACATCTCCTACAATTCCTACCTTCAGTCCTTCAAACTTTCCGAATTCCTGATAGATGGTCATCAGATCCAGCATACACTGTGAAGGGTGGTTTCCTGTACCGTCTCCTCCGTTGATTACCGGAATCTTAATATTTTTCAGTTCCTCGAAGTATCTGTCTTTCTTATCACGGATCACCACAAGGTTCACTCCTATACTTTCAATGGTCTTTACAGTGTCATAAAGACTCTCTCCTTTGTTTACCGAACTGTGTGATGCATCAAAAGGAACTACCTGAAGTCCCAGTTTTCTTTCTGCAAGATCGAAGCTTGTTTTCGTTCTTGTACTGTCTTCGAAGAAAAGGTTTGAGCAAAAAACTTCTCCTTCAATTTTAGCAGTTTTACCATTCGCAAAAGCCATTGCTTCTGTCAGTATACTGTTGATTCTCTCGGTGCTTAGTTCTGTAATCGTAAACATAATTCTAATTTTTGGGCATAAAAAAAGCGAAGACAACTATCTTCGCTTAATAACAATAAATATCGTAAAGGGCGCTTTCGCCCGGTAAATCTAATGATATAAATGCTTTTTTATTCATTAGGTGCAAAGATACAACAATTTTATGAACCTACAAAAATTATGTTTAAAATAAATTAAAAACTTCAGTCTTTCCTTATTCTCATTTAAAATTAATATTTTTGTTAGCACACAACTTTATTTATGGATTTAAAAGACAAAATGATTCTCAGTATTATTCAGGAAGACTCTACATTATCGGTAAAAGAAATTTCCGAAAAGATAGGTCTTACCTTTACTCCAACGTATGAGCGAATCAAACAATTGGAGAAACAGGGCATCATTGAAAAATACGTAGGTCTTTTAAACCGTGAAAAACTGGGTCTGAATATCATCGTTTATTGCAATGTCCGTCTTAAGGAGCAATCCAAAAAAGTATTGGAGACCTTTGAAGACAACATTTCCAAATACGATGAAGTTCAGGAAATCACCAGCCTTTCCGGGGAATATGATTATATGCTGAAAATTATCGCGAAAGATATCAATTCCTATAATGAGTTTGCGGTGAGTGTGATTTCAAATCTTCCCAACATCGGACAATACCACAGTTCTATTGTCCTTCACGAGGTGAAAAAATCTACCAAGTTTAAAATTGATCTGGAATAATCCATCTATTTTTAAACTCATTATTATCCTGATTTTACTTGCGTCTTGAAAATAAGATATATCATTATCAATTTGCGCCTTGGTGTTTTCCAACAGGTTTTTTCTGATTCTTTTTATTAGAAAAGCGCAAAGACGCAAAAGAAATCTATAAACTTTATGTTGTAAGGCGCTAAGATTTTATCTCCGATAAAATTTAATGCAGCATACTTTCACAAGTTGAAAATATACCTTAAAAACTGATTTGGAGTAAGTCCTTTTATTTTTAAACCATTAAGAACTTTTAAGAGGTGAAGAATAATTAAGGAATTCGCAAGCAAATTTTAAAGCTTTACGGCTAAAAAAATCACAGATTTTCTTCACTTACCTTCAAGTCTTTATCTCCCTTAATGGTTCAATTTATCAATCATCAAATTCAAAGAGCGGAATTACAATCCAGCCATTAAGATCACTTAAGCAGATAAGATTTAAGATTAAGGCTTTCACAACGAAAAGACAGCAGGCTAAAATAATTTTAGAAATTCCACTGATTTTTGCCTAAGTTTTTGACGACCTTAATGGCTTAGATTCTAACCCAATAATTTATTTTTCAGTTTATTGAACTGATATTCTATTTTGTCCAGGCAAAGATTTCCAATACTTCCCTGGTGGGTATGTTCAAGGTTTCCGGGTTCAAATTCAAACTCGTTGTTTTCAATTTCCTGCCCTACTTTTACATAAGCATCACGGAACGAACTTCCGTTTTTCACTTCTTCATTGATCTTTTCTACACTGAAAAGATATTTATACTTTTCATCTTCCAGAATTCCGTCTTTTACCTGAATATTGGGTAAAGTATAGCTTAGGATTTCCAGACATTCCTTTAAAGAATCTATTGCAGGGAAAAGTATCTCTTTCGTCAACTGTACATCTCTGTGATAACCGGAAGGCAGATTGTTTGTCAAAAGAATCAGTTCGTTCGGAAGCGACTGAATTCTGTTACATCGTGCACGAACCAGCTCAAAGATATCCGGATTCTTTTTATGAGGCATAATGCTGCTTCCTGTAGTAAACTCCTTTGGAAAGCTAATAAAATCAAAATTCTGGCTTAGGTATAAACACACATCATAAGCAAACTTACCAAGCGTTCCTGCTAAAGTAGCCATTGCCATTGACAGCATTTTTTCCGACTTTCCACGGGTCATCTGAGCATATACCGAGTTATAATTCATCGACTGGAAGCCCAGATTGTAGGTGGTACTTTCACGATTGATCGGGAAAGATGAACCATAACCGGCCGCTGATCCCAGCGGGTTTTTATTAATGATATTTTTTACTGAAAACAGCATTTCCACATCATCCAAAAGCGCTTCTGCATAAGCTCCGAACCACAATCCGAATGATGAAGGCATTGCAATCTGCAAATGGGTATATCCCGGAAGCAGAACATTTTTATGCTGATCTGCCAATTGAATTAAAATCTGGAAAAACTCATCTGTAAGCGCCGTGATCTCACGGATTTCATCCAATAAGTACAATTTTATATCCAGCAAAACCTGATCATTTCTTGATCTTGCCGTATGGATTTTCTTTCCTGTATCACCTAATTCTTCAATGAGAATGGCTTCTACCTGAGAATGGATATCCTCAGCATCTTTATCAATTTCAAAACTACCTTCTTCAATTTTATTTAAAATACTATTCAAAACAGACAACATCTGTTCTGATTCTTCCTGAGTGATAATTCCGGTTTCTGCCAACATTTTGCAATGGGCCATAGAACCTTTCACGTCATATTTCGGTAAACGTTCGTCAAAGTCAAGGTCTTTACCGACTGTAAATTGAGTGACTAATATATTGGTGGCAAGGTCATCCTTCTGCCATATTTTTTTCATATTCTTTGATTTAAAATACTGATGGGTTTTGACATGCCCGGCAAGGCAATCCTTATTACTATTAACTATAAAAAAACATTTCCTTATGTAAAGCCTTCATTTCTAATTTTCTTTTTGCATAAATCTTATTAAAAACTAAACTTCTAGTGCCCGCCGGGCGGAGTCAAAACATATATTGAGCTGGAAGCCTGAGGCTGGAGACAGGAAGCTAATAACATACTGCAATAACTTCCCTCTTCCTACACCCATCTTTCATTTTTATAACACTTTTTCTAAAATTCTGATGTAAATTTCTATTCCTTCTTCTATTTCATGGATATAGATAAATTCATCTGCAGTATGAGAGCGCCTACTGTCTCCAGGACCTATTTTCACTGATGTACATGGAATAATCGCCTGATCTGAAGAGGTTGGTGAACCATAAGTTGTCCTTCCGATTTCAACTCCTGCTTTTACAAACGGATGATCCAGCTCGATTTTTGAAGAATTCAATCTGAACGATCTGGCTGTTAAAGTAGATTTCATCTGAGACTGAATGATATCAAACGCTTCCTGATTGGAATATTCATCCGTTACTCGTACATCCAATGTAAAGTTGCACGATTCCGGAACAACGTTATGCTGTACGCCTGCATGAATTCCGGATAAAGTAACTTTAACTTCACCCAGATATTCTGAAACCTTTGGAAATTTAAAGTCCAGAATATTCTGCAAATCCTGCATACATTTTACAATCGAGTTATCATCATTAGGATGAGCGGCATGAGAAGGAGTACCTTTCATTTCTCCATCAATCACAAGAAGTCCTTTTTCTGCAATCGCCAGATTCATCTGCGTGGGTTCTCCTACAATGGCGAGTTCTACGTTGGGTAGCTGCGGAAACAGAGCTTCTATTCCATCAAATCCTGAGATCTCCTCCTCTGCCGTCAAAGCAATAACTAAATTATATTTTAAATCTTCTTTATCATAAAAATGTAAAAAAACCTGTGCCATAGAAACCAAAGAAGCTCCGGCATCATTACTTCCCAATCCAAATAATTTTCCCTCTTTTTCAACTGGAACAAACGGATCCAATGTGTAAGCTTTGTTAGGCTTTACAGTATCATGATGGGTATTCAGTAAAACCGAAGGCTTAAAAACATCAAAATGCTTATTTACCGCCCAGATATTATTTTTAAAACGTTTGGTAGGAATCTGGTGTTTCTTGAAAAAATTTTCAATTTCTACCGACGTATTGAATTCATCTTTACTGAATGAAGGAATCTCAATCAAATTTTTAAGCAATCCGACCGCATTATTCAATAGCTCTTCTTTATTATAAACAGATTTCAGTTCCTGCATGATGACTTTCTATATGGTTTTTCAATTCTGTTTCTTTGATCAGAAACACTTTGTCTACATTATTTTTTATAGCTCCAAGAGCATTTTCAAGTTTGGGTAAAATCCCTTTGTGAAGCTTTCCTTCTTCTTTTAATGTGGTGAAATCTTCCTCAGTTACACTTTTGATCACAGATTCAGGATCATTTACATCTTGCAGTACTCCTTCTTTATCAAAACAATACAACAGTTCAACTTCATATTTCTCCGAAAGAGCCTGCGCCATTACAGAAGCAATGGTATCCGCATTGGTATTGAAAAGATTTCCTTTTCTATCGTGTGTAATTGCTGAAAACACAGGAATAAGACCTAGCTTGATGAGTTTTGAAACCAGTTTTCTGTTCACACTTTTCTTATTGATGTCTCCTACAAATCCAAAGTCGATTTCAGGATGTTCTCTTTTTTTAGCTTTGATCAGATTTCCATCTGCTCCGGAGAATCCTATGGCATTGCATTTTTTCTGCTGCAGTTTTTCAACAATATTTTTATTGATTCCTCCCGCATATACCATCGTTACAATATCCAGTGTGTCTTTATCCGTAATCCTCCTTCCGTTGATCATTTTCTGCTCGATGCCCAGTTTATCAGCCAGCGTCGTCGCCAGTTTTCCACCGCCATGAACAAGAATTTTCTTTTCATTAATTTCAGAAAATTGTTCTAAGAATTGGTTTAATAATTCTTCATCATCTATTAAAGCTCCGCCAATTTTTATGATGTATAACTTTTCTTTCATTTGTAAACATTTTGGGATACTTGATCTTTTCTATCCTTGTCAAGGTTTAAAACCTTGACAAGGATCACTAGGCTTTCAATTCATCTAAAATTTCACTGAATACAGCTTGTGCCGAGAAAATTCGGTTTTTTGCCTGCTGATAAATGATAGAATGATCTCCATCCATCACTTCATCACTCAGTTCCACATTACGGCGAACCGGAAGACAGTGCATCACTTTTGCATCATTGGTATTGGCTAATTTTTCATTGGTAAGCATCCAGTCGCCTTTTACTTCAGGCATTGCTGCATAATCATCAAAAGAAGACCAGTTTTTTACATAGATAAAATCTGCATCTTTCAACGCTTCGTCCTGATCATGGATTACTTTTACATCCTTTGTGAAGTTTTTATCTAAATCATATCCTTCGGGATTGGCAATTACTAATTCTACATCCATCTCCTGCATCCATTCTGCGAAAGAATTTCCAACAGCATGAGCAATAGGTTTGATGTGCGGAGCCCACGTTAATACCACTTTTGGTTTATGGTCCTTTTTCCAGTTTTCTGTAATCGTGATACAGTCTGCTAAACTTTGCAGCGGATGGCGGGTAGCAGATTCCAATGAAACAACAGGAACTTTTGCATGTTTTTCAAACTGGCTTAAGATACTTTCATTCACATCATCTTCCTTGCTCTTCATTCCTGCAAAACAACGTACCGCGATGATATCGCAATATTGGTTTAAAACCTCAATTGCATCTTTGATATGCTCTACAGTATCACCATTCATTACCGCTCCATCTGCAAATTCAAGATTCCAGGCTTCCTGTGCAGCATTTAATGTCAATACATTCAACCCTAAATTCTGAGCTGCAATCTGACTGCTCAGACGGGTTCTCAAACTTGAATTTAAAAATACAAGTCCTATTGTTTTTCCCTTTCCTTTTTCTGTTTCGGTAAGAGGGTCTGCTTTTATCTGTAAAGCTTTTTTTATGATTTCCTGTAAGTTTTCTACATCACTTACAGAGGTAAATTTTTTCATTTGGTATTTCTATTTTTTTTCAATGGACAAATGGAATATCCATTTCATTTTGAATTGATTTTAAAGATTGTGTTTACACATTTTTGAGAGTTTTAACGCAAGGACGCAAAGCTTTCCACTGATGCTTTTTTCGTTCGCAAGGGCGTTTCACTCAGCAATTGATACTTGTTTTTGTCATTCTGAGATTCTTCATTTCACTTCGTTTCATTCAGAATGACAGGTATTGTGTACTATTTTAAGTTTTATAACCTTTGCTCTCCAGTCCCTTAGATATTCCCCAACACCACTTTCAGAGCATTGATGAAAAGATCCGTTTCCTCTTTTTTGATATTCAGTGCCGGAAGAATCCTCAATACTGTTTTATCATTAGAGTTTCCTGTGAAAATATGATGACCGAAAAGCAATTCTTTCCTTACTTCCGAACAGTCTCTATCGAGTTCTATTCCGATCATCAATCCTTTCCTTCGGATGGATTTAATATGTGGTAAATCTTTAATTTCATTTTCAATATACTCACCCATCTGTTGAGCATTTTCAAGAAGATTTTCATCTTTCATGACATCCAGAACAGCAATGGAAGCTGCACAAGCCAGATGATTTCCTCCAAATGTAGTTCCAAGTAAACCATTGCTTGCCTGGAATTTAGGATGGATTAAAACTCCGCCCACAGGGAAACCATTTCCCATTCCTTTTGCCGTTGTAATAATATCTGCCTCTACACCAAATTCCTGATGGGCAAAGAAATATCCGCTTCTCCCATACCCGGACTGCACTTCATCCAAAATAAGAACAGCATCATATTTTTTACACAATTCTTTGATTTTAGATAAAAATTCCGGTGTTGAAATCATAATTCCTCCTACTCCCTGAATTCCCTCAATGATTACGGATGAGATTTCATTTCCATGCTTGTCAAAGGTTTCTTCAAGCTGCTGCACATCATTCCATTCTGATTTGATAAATCTTTCAGAAAAGTTAACCGGAGCAACAATTTTCGGATTATCAGTTACCGAAACCGCTGCAGAAGTTCTTCCATGGAATGAACCTGAGAAATAAAGTACTTTGCTTTTTCCGTTATGAAAAGAAGCCAGTTTCAATGCATTTTCATTCGCTTCCGCTCCAGAATTGCATAAGAAAAGATTATAATCCTCGTAACCTGAAAGTTTCCCCAGCTTTTCCGCCAGTTCAGTCTGCAATTCATTCTGAACAGAGTTGGAATAGAAAGATATTTTCTCCAGCTGATCTTTCAGTTTATTTTGATAATGTGGATGGTTGTGCCCGATAGAAATCACTGCATGACCGCCGTAAAAATCAAGATATTGTTCCCCTTTATCATCCCAAAGAAAAGATCCCTGAGCTTTTACCGGATTTATGTTGAATAATGGATATACGTTGAATAAATTCATGTCTTTTTATAAATGATAATTGATAAATAATGAATGATGCGGGATTCGGGTTTCGAGTTCCTATACATCCATCTACTTTCTATATTAAAATGCTATCGGTTTCAGGTTGAGTCCTGCATTTTCTTCCCAGTTCATGGCCAGATTCATATTCTGTACTGCCTGTCCCGAAGCACCTTTTAACAAATTGTCAATCGCTGAGTGAATAACGACAACATTTCCACTCTTTTCGATTTGAATCACACAGCGATTGGTATTGACAACCTGCTTTAAATCAACTGCCCTACTACTTACCGTAACAAAAGGCTCCTCCGCATAGAAATCCTGATACCATTGTTCTATTTCCTCCAGCGTCAAATCCGTCTTCATGGTGGAACTTGTAAAAATTCCTCTTGCAAAATCTCCTCTCCATGGAACAAAATTCAGGTTTACTTCTTTATTATTGAATGAAATCAGCTGCTGCAAAATCTCATCGACATGTTGATGAGTTAATGTTTTATAAGCTGAAACATTATCATTTCTCCAGGTAAAATGAGTGGTTGCCTGCAAAGACTGCCCGGCTCCTGTAGAACCTGTAATCCCTGTAGTAAAAACTTCATTTAAAACTCCTTTTTCCGCCAATGGCAGTAAAGCCAACTGAATAGCTGTAGCAAAACATCCCGGATTGGCAATGCTTCTTGCTCCTGCCAGCTGTTTTTTATTGATTTCCGGTAATCCGTAGATAAAATCTCTATTTCCGAAATTTCCATCTAAACGGAAATCGTTTCCAAGATCAATCACCAGCGTTTCATCTTTAACAGGATTCTGAGTTAACCAGTTTTGACTTTCTTTATGGGGAAGGCATAGAAAAAGAATATCCACGTCTTCAGGTTTGTCCGTCAAAACCATTTCACAAACTGTCGTTAAATCCGGGTACAGATCTGAAATTCTTGTTCCCGAATTCGAACGACTATATAAAAAACTCAATGTCACATGGGGATGAAAAGCCAGTAAACGTATCAGCTCACTTCCTGTATAACCGTTGGCACCAATGATTCCTACTGTTTTCTTCATTTTGATTCTGACAGCATTTTGTGCCGCCTTTCATTACATTGTCCTTTCGGAACTAGTTGATATTTTGATTAATCTGGTGGTATATATTTAAAGAATTGCTTACAATCTTTGTATATCCTTTTACATCATCACCCGTCCATGCTCTGTTGGCTTCTCCATAGCTTCCGAATTTATCAGACATCAGATCATGAGCAGATTCAATTCCATTCAAAATAAATCTGTATGGGTGAAGGGTTACAAATACTTTTCCGCTCACTGTTTTCTGAGAATCTACCAGGAAAGACTCAATATTTCTCATGACAGGATCTAAGAAAAGTGCTTCGTGAAGCCAGTTTCCATACCAGTCGGACAGCTGGGATTTCATCATTTGCTGATATTTTGAAAGCGTGTGCTTTTCCAATAAATGATGTGCTTTGATAATCACTGATGCCGCTGCTGCTTCAAATCCTACTCTTCCTTTAATCCCAACAATGGTATCTCCTACGTGAATATCACGGCCGATTCCGTATGCTGAAGCCAGTTCTTCTATTTTTTGAATGGAATATACTGAATGCTCAAAACTTTCGCCATTTACAGCTACCACTTCTCCGTTTTTAAACTCGATCTCCAGTTCTGAAGGTTGGGTTTCTTTGATTTGAGATGGAAAAGCTTCTTCAGGAAGATAATTTCTTGACGTCAGTGTTTCTTTCCCTCCTACTGAAGTTCCCCAAAGTCCTTTATTGACAGAATATTGAGCTTTCTGGAATTCCATTTCATAACCGTGTTCTTTCAAAAACTCAATTTCTTCTTCACGGGACAAAGCCATATCGCGAATTGGGGTAATGATTTCAATATTCGGGCACATCACCTGGAAGATCAAATCGAAACGAACCTGATCGTTTCCTGCTCCTGTACTTCCGTGAGCAATAGCATCTGCTTTTACTTCAATCGCATATTTTGCAATTTCCTGCGCCTGAATAGTACGTTCAGCACTTACAGAAAGAGGATAGGTATTGTTTTTCAGCACATTCCCGAAAATCAGATATTTCACACATGAATTATAATAATCTTCCTGAGCATCTACGCACCTGTATTCCTTCACCCCAAGGTTTAAAGCTTTTCTCTCCAACTCTTTTTCTTCTTCTTTTGAAAAACCTCCGGTATTTACAGTAACTGCATACACCTCATATCCTAGTGTTTCACTAAGATATTTAGCACAGTAGGAAGTATCTAAACCTCCGCTAAACGCTAAGATGACTTTCTTTTTCATCTGGACTTTTTTTATTATTATTAATGGTCGCGTGGAATTCATCAATTTTTTTTTGAATCATTCCATCATATTTACTTTCAGGTAGATTATGAACTACCTCATCTTTTTTTTTATCATTTTCAGGAACAAATAACATGGCTGTACACAGACAGTTTTTGCGTTCCTTCATCATTAAAATCTCATAGTTCACACAGTTTTTGCAACCGTTCCAGAATTCCTCATCCTGAGTCAGTTCAGAATAAATGACGGGTTTATACCCTAGATCACTATTGATTTTCATCACTGCCAAACCTGTTGTCAAGCCAAATACTTTCGCATCCGGATATTTATCTCTAGATAATTGGAAAACTTTCTGCTTAATCTGAGTCGCTACTCCGCCGTTCCTGAATTTCGGTGACACAATCAGTCCCGAATTAGCCACAAACTTCCCATGTGACCAGGTCTCTATATAACAGAAACCTACCCACTCACCGTTTTCAGTGGCTACCACAGCATTGCCTTCTGAAATCTTCTTACTCAAATATTCTATAGAACGTTTTGCGATACCCGTCCCTCTACGCTGTGCAGAATCGTACATTTCCTGCTGTATTTCACTCACATACATTAGATGTTCGCATGAGGAAATTTCTATTTCCATTTATTTATCTAATTTTTTTGGCAAATTTAAAATATATTTTCTTTTAAATCCAAATAAAAAAGATATTTTTTTTGTTTTAAAATTTTAAGCAGGTAAAATTATCTTTATTGAAAATTATACATTTGCTAATTTATTATATATTTGCTAAAATAATATAGTTATGGAAAATACCTGTCCTAAATGCAAGAGTATCAAAGTAGTAAAAAGCGGTATCATCAATGAGAAACAGCGCTTCCACTGCAAAGACTGCAACTATTATTTTACCGTCAAAAAATTAGGAAAACAAATTGATGATTACTATGTCACCAAAGCTCTTCAGCTTTATCTGGAAGGCTTAAGCTACCGTGAAATCGAAAGAATTATTGGGGTTTCCCATGTTACGATAAGCTCATGGATTAAAAAATACAACATCACAAGACCTCCTCATTCTGAATTCCATCCTGTCTATAAAATTCTGAAACAAAGTGAACTTATAGAATACATTGCACAGGAAGAGAACATTAAAAACTCCGGAATTATTATCACTCAATTTGCGGATAAATACATGCTGATTAAGTGGGAAAGGTTTAAGAAGTAGTGCAAGGTTCGGGGTTCGGGGTTCGGGGTTCGGGGTTCGAGTTACGAGGTGCGGGATCCGAGTTATACGATGCGGCCGTGAAGAGATTACGGGTTATTAGGCTTAAAAACCGAGATGAAAACATCTTCACAAAATACTATATATCAAATTATTATAAAATTATAATTTTAAAATATCGAATCCCGAACCTCGCATCTGGAATCTCCAAAACCCAGATTCCTCACCCCAAAACTCAAAGTTTCACAAATATTAACTATACCATTACCACTAATATATATTAAATTTTCATAAATAAATTATTAATTACAATTTGGCATTCATAAAAAACAACGCCAAAAATTGATAATTTATGAAGAAATTACTTACATTCATTGGATTAGCTTTAATCAGCAGTTCCTTATATTCACAAGGTTCTCCTGATTATGGTAATGGCTTAAAAATTAACCTCAACCAAAATGGAGATAAATTTGTCAGATTTATTTTATGGGATCAGTTTTGGTTAAGAAATACTTCCATGAACCCGGGAACTATGGTTGGAGGCGAACCTACTGACAATTCATGGAGCCTGGGAAACAGACGATTACGTGCTTTAACCTATGCACAAATTTCTAAAAGATATATGATCCTCCTCCATTTCGGGATCAACAATCAGACATTCATCAATGGTGGTGCTTCAGGAACCTCAGGAACAGGAGGTTATGGAAACGGAAAGAAAACGCAGTTATTTTTCCATGATGCCTGGAACGAATATGCAGTTATTTTACCTGGAGAAGCGGGAAAGTTCAGTTTAACTTTAGGAGCCGGACTTCATTATTACATGGGACTTTCCCGTATGACCATGGCTTCTACACTTAATTTCCTAACATTAGATTCTCCCGTTTTCTCATGGCCTCTGATTGACAACTCAGACCAGTTTGCAAGACAGCTCGGAATGTTTGCGAAAGGAAAATACGGGAAACTGGAATACCGTTTCAGTTTAAATAAGCCCTTTGCTACAGATCTTGTTCCCGTGAATGTAACAGATCCTTCTAAAGCAGTAGCAGTAGACAATAATGGAAATCCAAGTTTCTCAAAAGCAGGATATGTTGAATATCAATTCCTTGACGAAGAATCCAACACCCTTCCTTTTAAAGTGGGATCTTACCTTGGAACGAAAAAGGTTTTCAATGTAGGGGCCGGTTTTTATCATCAGGCTGACGGAACAAGAACTTCCGTGAACTCAAACATTGAAAAACATGACATTACCCTTTTTGCAGTCGATGCTTTTGCAGACATACCTTTAGGAGAAGCAAAAAACAAAATGGCTGTTTCTGCGTATGCCGGATATTATAACTATAATTTTGGACCAAACTATGTAAGAAATCTGGGAACGATGAATATTGGAGCTTCTGATCCTAATTTCATCGGCAATAAAGCCATCGCAGGACCAGGAAATCTACAACCCACCATAGGAACAGGTAATATTATCTACGCACAGGCTGGTTTACTGTTACCAAGTCAGGCAGAAAAGCCAAAAATCAGAATACAGCCTTTTGCAGCTTATACTCATAAAAGTTTTGAGGCTTTTGATAAATCTTCCTCACAGTTTGATGTAGGCGCTAACTGGTTCATAGACGGACATCATGCGAAAATCACAACACAATATTCAACAAGACCGGTTTACACGAATCCTACGGAAAGTCCTTCTTCTAAAGGGGAATTTATTGTGCAGTTTCAAATTTACCTGTAAAATCTGAACCATTAAGAAGAGTAAAGATTGTAAGATGAATTAAGGAGATTCTTCATTACATTTCATTTCATTCAGAATGACAATTTTGAAATAAGCCCAAAGCATTGAACTTAATCATAAAGTCCTTAATGGTTAAAAAAAAGAATTCAATTAAAATCCTATTCCACTAACATCAAAAACTAATCGATATGAGTGAAAATCATCACGAAACCTACGAAAATATGACCGACAGGCAGAAGAACCGCACCATCTGGAGCGTGATCACTGCGTCATCCCTTGGAACATTGATAGAATGGTATGACTTCTATATCTTTGGAAGTTTAGCCGTTGTTTTAGCGACCAAATTTTTCCCTGCTGATAATCCAACTGCTGCCTTTTTATCTACTCTGGCGACTTTTGCTGCCGGATTTGTGGTAAGGCCTTTCGGAGCATTATTTTTCGGAAGACTGGGAGATCTTATCGGGAGAAAATATACCTTCCTTGTTACTTTACTGATCATGGGATTTTCCACGTTCCTGATCGGATGTATCCCAAGTTATGAAACCATTGGCTTTATGGCTCCGGTTTTGGTTTTAATTTTAAGATTACTTCAGGGACTTGCTTTAGGTGGTGAATATGGCGGCGCTGCCACTTATGTAGCAGAATATGCCCAGCCTCATCGCCGTGGATACTGGACTTCCTGGATCCAGACTACTGCAACAGCCGGACTTTTCATTTCATTGATTGTTATTCTTATCACCAAAACAACACTTTCTGCAGAAGAATTTGATACCTGGGGATGGAGAGTTCCTTTCTGGATTTCTATTCTAATGGTTGCTGTATCTTACATCATCAGAAAAAATATGAAGGAATCTCCTCTTTTTGCAAAAGCTAAAAGTGAGGGTAAAACATCTAAAAATCCTTTAAAAGAAAGCTTCGGAAATAAATACAACTTCAAATTTGTATTATTGGCGTTATTCGGAGCTGCGATGGGACAAGGGGTCATCTGGTACACAGGACAGTTCTACGCGATGAGTTTCCTTCAAAAGGTAATGAATGTAGAATCTGCACAGGTAGATTCACTGATGGCCACCGCTTTATTTTTAGGAACGCCTTTCTTCGTATTCTTTGGATGGCTGTCTGATAAAATCGGGCGAAAAGCGGTGATGATGACGGGAATGCTGGTTGCTATTTTAGCCTACAGACCTATTTACGACAGCATGTTCAAGAGTGTCAACCTCGAAAACAAAACCATTGCAGCGAATGGAATTACAGAAAAAAGAACAGCGAAAATCCACAATGACATTGCATCAGACAGTCTGGTTACTTTTCACAAAGAAACGCTTTACACAGATGGCACTTTAATCAAAAAAGACAGTGTTGTTCACTGGTCACCTGCCGGAGTTGTCATGAAAGACGGAAAAGCTGAAGAAGCCAAAGTTTCTCAAAGTTTAAAACTAAGTGATAACACCAAATGGTATCTGGTTTTCCTTGTATTTATTCAGGTGATATTTGTAACGATGGTATACGGTCCCATTGCGGCTTTTCTTGTGGAAATGTTCCCGGTGAGAATCCGATATACTTCAATGTCATTACCTTATCACATCGGAAACGGGGTATTCGGAGGTCTTCTTCCGGCAGTGGCAACTTATCTGGTAACGACAGGAAAAGAAGCAGGCCATGCCACATGGTATCTGGAAGGACTCTGGTATCCGATTGGAGTTGCTGCAGTATGTTTAGTAATCGGATTATTTTATCTTAAAAATAAGAACAATAATCTTCACGATTAGACACTGAATCACTCAAATTTTTATTAATTTTAAAACAACTAAAATGAACGGACTAAAAAAAATATTAGGCATTCTCTGGATCGCTATTGCGGTGATTGTAGGCTATTTCGGAATTACGGTATTGGGAATCCCAAAAATCGCTTCCGGAAAACAGGAAGATCTGGTTTTTGGCATCATCATTCTTTTTGTACTGATGCCGATTATCTCAGGCGGGATGGCCATTTTTGGTTATTATGCCTTAAAAGGAGAATATTCTGACGATAAAATTTAAAAGCAATAAAACAGATAATTGATGAATGCGTTCATTCATCAATTATCTTTTATCAAAAATCATTTATGAAAAAAAGACACGAACAAAAACTTATCATACTGAGTGTAGGGCTTATGATTGCTTTCAGTATTCCGATTTCATTGCTTTTCAACAGTGACAGGGAAGTTTTAGGCTATCCAATGATCCTGATCTATCTGTTCGTGGTCTGGATGATTTCCATTGTGATTTCTTTTGTAATCGTAAAAAGGTATGATGAGTAGTTTCGCTTTATTTTTTGTTGTTCTGTTTTACCTGGCTCTTCTTTTCTTAGTTGCTTATCTGGCAGAGAAGAAAAGGAGTAAAGTCTGGATCAATAATCCTTACATTTACGCCCTTTCTCTTGCGGTATATTGTACAGCATGGACCTATTATGGAAGCATTGGGGTGGCAGCTACAAGCGGATTAAACTATCTTCCGATCTATATTGGCCCTATTATGATTATCCCGGCATGGATCTACATCAATACCCGGATTGTAAGAATTTCAAGAGTCAATAAAATAAGCAGTCTTGCCGATTTCATTTCTTTAAGATACGGTAACAGCAGAAGTTTGAGCGCCATTATCACTATAGTCTGCCTTCTGGCCATAGTTCCTTATATCGGATTGCAGATCAAAGCTATTTCTGAAACCTTTCATTTGGTAACAGAAACACCGATGTCCAAAGACATTCTGACCGATAACGCGACTTTTGTGGTGGTCTTAATTGCTTTATTTTCTTCATATTACGGAACACGATATGTGGATGCTTCAGAAAAGCGGCTGGGAATTATTTCTGCCATTGCACTGGAAAGTTTTTTAAAACTATTTTTTATTATTATTCTTGGACTTTTCGTGATTTATTATGCTTTTGACGGATTCTCAGATATCTATGAGAAAGCCAGCAAATTTGAAGATTTTAAAGAAAAAAATACATTCAACGGGATTGAAGGCGCTATGAACTGGATGGTTCTGTGTATGATTTCTGCAACAGCGATCTGTATTCTCCCAAGACAGTTCCATACTGCCATTGTTGAAAACAGACAGGAAAAGCACATCAGAACAGCTATTTGGTTTTTCCCGCTTTACCTTTTAATCTTTACCATATTTATTTTCCCGATTGCATGGGGAGGAAGATTGATTTTTGACGGACAAAAAGTAAACTCTGAGTTCTACTCCATCCTTATTCCGCAGCATTTTGACAATACATTGATCACTGTGCTTGTTTTTCTTGGTGGATTAAGCTCTTGTATTTCTATGATCATTATTTCTGCTATTACTTTATCCATCATGCTTTCCAACAACTTGATCATTCCGTACGGATTGCTGGGAAAATTAAAGTCTGAAAGCGAAGAAAAAAACACGAGAAGCATCACCAACATCAGAAAGTTCAGCATTTTTGCCCTGATCATTATGGCTTTTGCCTTTTATAAATATTTCATTCTGAAAACCTCACTGGATTCCGTAGGATTAATTTCATTTGTTGTGATCGCCCAATTGGCACCTGCATTTTTCGGAGCTTTATTCTGGAGAAGAGGAAGTTATAAAGGTGCTGTTACAGGCCTTTTAGCCGGATTAGCGATCTGCTATTTCGGGCTTATTATTCCACAGTACTATTTTTCCTATAATCAGGAATTCAAAGGAGTACTCAGGGAAATGTATAACGCTTTCGGCTTTTTCACCATTCCTTATCTGGGTAGAATTCCTCAGATCTTTTTCTGGTCGATGCTGGTCAATACAAGCTTATTTACCATTGTTTCTGTTAGCTCCAAAGGAAATTACCGCGAAAGAAACTTTGCTGAACTTTACGTAGACATTGACAAGTATATTCAAAATCATGAAAATGCATTCATCTGGCGTGGAACAGCTTATATTTCAGACATTCAGAATATTCTGGAACGTTTTTTAGGCAAAAACAAAACGGAACAGGCCTTAAGAATTTTTAATTTAAAATATAATATTGATTCAAAAACTGAAACTGCCGATTCAAGATTTATCAAATTTTCAGAAAACCTTTTGGCCGGAAGAATTGGTACTGCTTCCGCTAAAATATTAATTGAAGGCGTTACCAAAGAAGATAAAATATCTTTAAAAGAGGTTTTGAATATCCTTGAAGAGTCACAGGAAAACATCAGTTTAAATAAAAAACTTACGGAACAGTCCGAGGAATTACAAAAACTTTCGAATGACTTAAGAACTGCCAACGAAAGCCTGATCATCAAAGACCGTCAAAAAGACGACTTCCTGGACTCTGTTGCACACGAACTGAGAACTCCGATCACTGCTATTCGTTCTGCCGGAGAAATTTTAGCCGATGATGATGATATTCCTTTTGACATCAAACAGGAGTTTTTAAACAATATCGTTACAGAATCTGACAGATTGAGTGAAATTATCAATGATATTCTTTATCTGGACAAATTACAGCATGGCGAAATCTCTTTGCACATTCAGGAAAATAATATTATTGAAACGTATAAAAAAGCCTTAAACCCTCTCCTCCATCTGATACAGCAGAAAAATATTCATTTGAGTGAAGTTAATCTCCTGAATCAGTCTATATTTGAATATGATGAAGCAAGAATGATTCAACTTTTTCAGAATATCTGGGGAAATGCCTTGAAATTCACCGAAGAACAGGGAACAATTCAGACTAAAATATTTGAGAAAGAAGATCAGCTGATCATCACCATTTTCAATACCGGAAAACATATTCCGGAAGAGGATCTGGAAATGATTTTTGATAAATTTTACCAATCGAAAAATCAAAACATATTAAAGCCTACAGGAAGCGGACTGGGACTTGCCATTTCCAAAAAAATAGTGCAGGCACACGGTGGAAGTATAAAAGCAGAAAACAGTGGACTGGGTGTCACTTTCACCATCAGCATTCCTGAAAAAACTAAAAAAGAGATTAGAAATGAAGTTGAACACCATTAAAACCTTCTTATGAGAAAGATCATTATTGCGGATGACGAACACAAAATATTAATGTCGCTAGAATACAGTTTTAAGAAAAACGGCTACGATGTCTATATTGCCCGTGACGGAACGGAAGTCCTTGAATTCCTGAAAACGATGGTTCCTGATGTGATCCTTCTCGATATTATGATGCCGAATCTTGATGGCTATAGCACGCTCGATCTCATTAAGCAGGACGAAAAACTAAAGGATACCAAAGTCATCTTTCTGAGTGCCAAAAACAATCCAAGAGATATTGAAAAAGGATTGGAAATGGGAGCTGATGCTTATGTTACAAAACCCTACTCGATTAAGAAACTGATGCAGCAGATTGAGGAGATGTTTTAAGAGATTGCTTCGCCTTCGGCCGCAATGACACGACTACTTATCCTTGTCAAGGTTTTAAACCTTGACAAGGATAAAAAACCAACACACAACTAATGATATGAATAAAGATACCTTATTTAAACAAAGCATAGAAAACAAAGAAGATTTCTGGAAAAAACAGGCTGAAGAAATCAAATGGTTTGAATTTCCGCAACAGATTCTTTCAAATGGCGAAAACGATTACTCACAATGGTTTTCGGACGGAAAGCTCAATATGTGCTATTTGTGCATTGACAAACACATTGAAGACGGTTTCGGGGATCAGGTGGCAATTGTTTACGATTCTCCTGTAACCAACCAGAGGAAAACCTACACATTCCATCAGGCTAAAGAGGAAATTGCAAAGCTGGCAGGAGGATTGGTTTCTCTTGGATTAAAAAAGGGAGATACGGCCGTTATTTATATGCCGATGATTCCGCAGACGCTTTTTGCTATGCTTGCCTGTGCGAGAATCGGGGTTATTCATAATGTGGTTTTTGGAGGCTTTGCTCCCCATGAATTAGTTGTAAGAATTGACGACTGCAAACCTAAAGTTTTAATTACCGCCACAGCCGGTGTGGAAATTGCAAAGAGGATTCCTTATCTGCCACTGGTAGAAAAAGCAATTGAACTGGCACAGGATAAAGTAGACCATATCATCGTATACAATAGAAAATTAGTAGATAATCAGGATGAAATGTTTGACGGACTTATTGATTATGAAGAATTAGTAGAAAAATCAGCTCCTGCAGACTGCATTCCCGTAGAATCTACTCATCCGCTTTACTTGCTTTACACCTCGGGAACTACCGGAAAACCCAAAGGTATTGTTCGTGATACCGGAGGTTATGCAACAGCATTACAGTTCTCAATGACTTATGTTTATGGTGTCGAACCGGGAGAAACCTATTGGGCAGCTTCAGACTTTGGGTGGGCTGTAGGGCACAGCTTTTCTGTATACGGACCATTAATCAACAGAAATACGACTATAATTTTTGAAGGAAAACCGATCATGACTCCTGATGCAGGTACTTTCTGGAGAATTATTTCAGAATATAAAGTTTCGGTGATGTTTACAGCGCCTACTGCCATCAGAGCGATTAAAAAAGAAGATCCTAACGGAGAACTGGTAAAAAAATACGATTTGTCACATTTCAAAAAACAGTTTCTGGCCGGTGAAAGATGTGATGTAGCCACTTTGGACTGGTTTGCAGAACATATTGGTGTTCCGGCAATAGATCACTGGTGGCAGACAGAATCCGGCTGGCCAATGCTGGGATTGTTGACTCATGATGAAAATTATCAGATCAAAAGAGCATCTGCAGGAAAACCTGTTCCGGGCTATGACATTAAAATATTTGATGAAAACGGATATGAGCTCAGTCCTCACCATGAAGGGTATCTGGTGATCAAACTTCCCCTCCCACCTGGCGCCATGCTTGGAATATGGAAAGATTACGCCCGCTTTGAAAACAGCTATTTGTCTCAGTATAAAGGGTATTATTTTTCGGGAGACGGTGCTATTCAGGACGAAGATGGTTATATTTTCATTACTGGAAGAGTGGATGATGTGATCAATGTAGCAGGACACAGACTTTCCACTTCCGAAATGGAAGAAATCGTTTCTTCACATCCCGATGTTGCAGAATGTGCAGTGGTAGGCATTGATGATGAATTAAAAGGACAGATTCCTTTTGCTACAGTTGTTGTAAAGAATGGCTCCACTATTTCTGAAGAAGACATTGAAAGAGACATCATTCAGATGGTCCGGAATAAAATCGGAGCGGTAGCTTTTCTGAAAAACGTTATGGTTGTCAATCGATTACCTAAGACCAGATCCGGAAAGATTTTAAGAAAGCTGATCCGAACGCTGCTTGATGGGAAAGATTTTCAGATTCCTTCCACCATTGATGATGAAAAAATCATTGATGAAATTCAGGAAAAAATCAAGGAATATAGAGGCTGAACAAGAAATTAAACTTAAATTTAAATACATGTTTAATTCAATAAAAAAATTAAACCATTAAGAGAAATAAAGATGTTAAGGAAGATTAAGTTCATCCAAGATGAATAAAATAAATAGCTTACTCTATGATCTCAACAATATTAAATCATGGAGTTGTTTAAACTTATCAAAAATATTGGATATTTCTTAAACCATTAAGAAAGATTTAAGCAGTAAAGCATAGTTAAGTTAAGATAAATCCTTTTGATTTTTAAGCTTAAAGCGAAGCTCATCTTAATAATCTAAACGCCTTAATGCAATCTTAATGGTTCAAAAAATGTTAAACATGTTCCATTTAAAATTTAATGGCTTAAAAATCAAAACATAAAAAATTATTAAAATAAAATCAATAAAAACGAAAGGGATATGAGAAATTACTTAATAGAAGATTTACCACAATATTTTGAAGACTATAAAAAGTCTATCAAAAATCCTAAAAAGTTCTGGGATAAGGTAGCGGATCAAAACTTCGTGTGGTATCAAAGATGGAGCAAGGTTGTTAAGTACGACATGAATGAAGCTAAAATCACGTGGTTCAAAAATGCGAAACTCAATATTACTAAAAACTGTATCGACAGACATCTTACCATAAGAGGGGAAAAAACAGCGATCATCTGGGAACCTAACGATCCTAAAGAAGAAGCTCAGCATATTTCTTATAATGAACTGTATACACGCGTTAATAAAACAGCTAATGTTTTACGCGATATGGGTATTGAAAAGGGAGACAGAGTCTGTATTTATCTTCCTATGATTCCTGAACTGGCCGTTACAATGCTTGCCTGTGCAAAACTGGGAGCTGTGCATTCTGTTATTTTCGCAGGTTTCTCAGCTTCTGCAGTGGCTTCAAGAGTAAATGACTGTGAGGCCAAAATGGTCATCACATCAGACGGAAGCTACAGAGGAAATAAAGTTCTGGATCTGAAAACCATTGTGGACGATGCTCTGGAAAAAACGCCGACTGTTGAGAAAGTTCTTGTTGTAAAAAGAACCCACAACGAAATTAAAATGAAAGAAGGAAGAGATTACTGGATGGCTGATCTGTATGAGAAAGCTTCTCCTGATTTCGTTACCGTAATTATGGATTCTGAAGATCCGCTTTTCATTTTATATACTTCCGGATCTACAGGTAAACCTAAAGGGATGCTTCATACCTGTGCCGGATATATGGTGTACACCGCTTATACCTTCAAAAACGTATTCAATTATAAAGAAAATGATATTTATTGGTGTACCGCAGATATCGGATGGATCACAGGACACTCCTATATTCTTTACGGACCGCTATTGAACGGAGCAACCACTGTAATCTTTGAAGGCGTACCTACTTACCCTGAACCGGACCGTTTCTGGGAAGTGATTGAAAAACATAAAATCACTCAGTTTTATACCGCTCCTACCGCCATTCGTTCTTTAGCAAAAGAAAGTACAGAATGGGTAGATAAACATGATCTGAGTTCTCTTAAAGTAATCGGATCTGTAGGAGAACCTATCAACGATGAAGCATGGCATTGGTTCAATGACCATGTTGGAAAGAAAAAATGTCCTATTGTAGACACATGGTGGCAGACAGAAACAGGAGGAATTATGATTTCACCACTTCCTTTTGTGACACCTACCAAACCTACTTATGCCACTCTCCCATTGCCTGGCGTACAGCCTGTATTAATGGATGATAAACGAAATGAAATTACAGGAAATCAGGTGACTGGAAATCTTTGTATCCGTTTTCCATGGCCGGGAATTGCCAGAACCATCTGGGGCGATCACCAAAGATATAAAGAGACTTATTTTACAGCATTCCCTGGAAAATATTTTACCGGTGATGGTGCTTTGAGGGATGAAGTCGGGTATTACAGAATTACAGGCCGTGTAGATGACGTGATCATTGTTTCAGGGCATAATCTGGGAACAGCACCTATCGAAGACAGTATCAACCAACATCCTGCTGTTGCTGAATCGGCTATTGTGGGTTACCCTCATGATATCAAAGGGAATGCACTGTATGGTTATGTGACCCTTAAAGAAACCGGGGAAGGACGTGACAAGGAAAATCTGAAGAAAGAGATTAATCAGCTGATTTCAGATCAAATCGGACCTATCGCAAAACTGGATAAAATACAGTTTGTTTCCGGACTTCCAAAAACACGTTCCGGAAAAATTATGCGTAGAATCCTGAGAAAAATTGCCGAAGGGGACTTCAGTAATTTTGGAGATATCAGTACGCTTTTAAATCCTGAAATTGTAGAAGAAATCAAAAACGAAAGAATTTAAATTTCATCAATTTTTTAACCAATAGAAGCCCTGGAAGTCATTTTCAGGGCTTTTTGTTTTAGTTCTTGAATTTTAAAAAAATACGACATGTTTTGACGTTGTGAGTACATATTTTTGCACCATAATAGTATGAAAACATATAGAAAAATTAATATAAGATAGTATGATTTACAGAATACCACACAAAAATGATTTCCATATCTTAAAAAGTGTTAAATTTGCGACGTTTTAATAAAACTAATTACTAACTCAAAAAACATAGAATGAAAAAATTCTATCTCGGTGCATTCGCTTTATGCACGGTCTTGGGCGTATCTGCCCAGGAAGTGGTGTGGCAGAAAGACATCCAATCTTCTACCCAGGATTTTCTAAGCCAGGTCACCACAACCATTGATCAGCAATACCTTATTACCGGAAGTTCTATACAGTCTAAAAGCCAACAGCAAGCAGCCGGCGGCCAAAAGCAAAACAACGGTTACGATTTTCATTTAGTAAAACTCAATCAACAGGGAGAAGAAGTCTGGGAGAAATACTTCGCAGGACAAAACCATGATTACCTGTCTGCTACTGTTACCACACAGGATGGTGGATTTCTCTTGGCCGGAACATCTTATTCAGGAAAAGGATTAGACAAAAAAGAGGATTCCAAAGGAGGCTCAGATATTTGGTTAATTAGAATCAATGAATTTGGAGATGAACTATGGCAGAAAACCTTGGGAAGTTCTTCTGATGAAGAAGCAAGAACTGTCATTCAAACTACCGATTTAGGATTCTTTGTTGCAGGTAATGTACAAAATTCATCAAAAGGCTATGGTTCCAAAGATGTATTCATTACAAGACTAGATAAAGATGGAAAAGAACTCTCCCAATTAATTTTAGGTGGAAAAGGATTGGATGAAGTGGAGAAAATGATTCTGACGAAAGATGGAGGAGTATTACTTGGGATTTATTCAAGGAGTTCTGAAGTTCGCGTTTCGGGTTCTGAACAAGATTCCGGGATGCGAGATGCGGGTTCTGCATCAAACGTTCAAAACCCGACTCCCGTATCCCGAATTGCAAAATCAACAGACAATTTCGGTGAGGGTGATTATTGGATCGTAAAATTCGATAAAAACGGAAAAGTAGAATGGGAAAAGAACTTCGGAGGCAAAGGAGATGATCATTTGAGAACCCTGGCTTTAACTTCAACAGGCTTTATCATTGGTGGAGAATCCAGATCAGAAAGATCAGGAAACAAAACGGTAGGCATTGAAGAAGGGACAGATCTTTGGTTAATGGCTTTAAACGAAAGAGGTGATGAACAATGGCAGAAATCTTACAATTTCAAGAACCGTGATATCCTGATGGGAATGAGCGTTCTTCATTCTGCAGATGATAAATCTTCGAAAGGAATTTTATTGGGTGGCTATACGCAGGCAGAAGGAAGGGTAGAAACCGATGACGAAACTTTCTGGATGCTCTATCTTGACCAAAACGGAAATGAACAGTGGAGAAAATATGTAAAAGGAGAATCCAGAAAGAAAGAAGAAAGGCTTTCTGATTTAAAGCTGAACAGAGATGGTTCTATTGTTCTGGCAGGAACCAGTGCAGAAGAATTGGGTAAAGAAAACTGGAAAATCGTGAAGCTGGGAGATAAACAGGTTGACCAGCTGATTGAAAAATATGACATTAAGATTTATCCAAATCCTGTATCTGACTATGCTTATGTGGAAATCGGTTTCGATTTTAAGGATGCGGATATTCTTTTGTATGATATGAGTGGAAGGCAGCTTCAAAGTATAAAAACCAAAAACAGAGTGACTAAGATTAATACCCAGGTTTTGGTTCAAGGAGCTTATCTGATCACTATAAAAACTGATACCAATAAAACGGCGAATGCTAAATTGATAAAGAAGTAAGATAACCATTAAAAACGAAACAATAGGAAGGAGAATGTTTTTCCACGCTTTTGTCTGTATTATAACGGGAGGGACTCCTAAGATTATAATAATCAACTTCTAAAATCATTTTTCATCTTTAAACATTAAAATTATTAAAATGATAAATCGTAAAGTTTTCACTTTATTATTTTGCACAGCAGCTCTATATATGAATGCACAACAGAATAAGACAGGTGAGCAAAATAATATTAGCAAATCTACCAATGTAGTACCGCCTACTCCACAAGCAGAAGAAATGACACGATATGGAAATCAACCATTAAATGAATATAAAGGAATGGCTCAGATTAATATTCCAGTTGCTGAAATAAAGGAAAAAAATATATTTAATAAGGTTGAATTAAATTATTCAAAATTAGGTGTAAAAGTAAATGATTTGCCTACTAATGTTGGGATGAGCTGGTTCTTAGATGCAGGAGGTGTAATAACAAGAACAATTAATGACCTTCCTGATGAAATGCAGGTGTCATCTAATAGATTAATATTTAATACTTCTTCTGAAATAGAGAATTTAGTCAATATCCCGGATGGATCTAATAATTCATTATTGGTGAAATCATATTTTACAGACGATTCTTATGACAATGAAATTGATATATTTAGTATTTCGGTAAATGGATTGTCTGGAAAATTTTATTTAGATAAGAATTTAAATCCTGTTTTGACTACAGATAGCCATCAGTTTAAAATTGAAACTATAGGGGATTTTAAAACGACGCACCAGTTTGTATTAACCACTAATGATGGAGTTAAGTATTATTTTGGAGGAGATACAGCTATTGAGAAAACCTGGATTCGTGATGCTCCTATATACTCAGGATATACAAGCTTTTATTTAACAAAAATAACCAATGTTGAAAATAATGAAATTAATTTTGAATATCAGAATATAGGGGCAAAGTCATTCTTAAACTCAATAATAGAAAGAAAAGTACTTAGATCTCAGGAATTAAACGGTACTGTTTGCCAGGGAAACGGAATGGCCGCTGTCCCATCTTATGTAAAAGAAAGTAATATTCTAAGAATTCAGGATGCAAGAGTTTTAATAAAAATAAAGAGTAAAGAGAAAACAATAAATTTTAATTATAATAATGTAAATGATGTTTATTATAATAAAATTTCATCTATTGATATTGTTAATAATTTTTCAAATAAAAAATATCAGAAAATAAGTTTTGAGTATTTAGATCTATACTCTCAATTAAACCTTTCCGTTCTTGAACGATTTTTTTTAACAAAAGTAAAAAAATATAATTTCCAAGGAGATACTCCAGTATATGATAACGAATATTCATTTTCCTATGATGATCCGCAGAATTTACCTGATAAATACAGCTATAGTGCTGATGTATTTGGGTACTTTAATAATAAATTTAATTCCACACTAATCCCGAATTTGAAATTACTAGGGCTTCCTAATTTTTCTTACGCTATCGGTGATTTATACAACTATGCAGATAGAACTTCAGATTTTTCATCAGCAAAAAAAGGGACATTAACCTCTATTACCTATCCTACCAAAGGCACTACTTTTTTTGATTATGAAGCCAGACCGCAGAAATATGCTCTTTTTCAAAGTAAAAATGGTGAAGTTCGTAGCAGTCCTTATGATGTTCCTATAACAGAAAGTACGACAATATTAGATGGAAGTAATATTATTGATAATCAACTGGCCTTTGATTTAGTGATTACACAAAATGAAATTACTTCTATAACCACAATGCTGGAAGTTAATTTAAAAATTCTGGATGAGGTTACAGGCAGCGTGTTATTGAATGAAGTAATTAATTTGCCCAAAACTACACAAGCAGATATAGACAATGGTTACAGAACCAAAAACAAAAGTTTTACTTTTACTACTGATCCGACTAAGAGGTACATCTTGAAATTATCATTAGTACCCAAACCTAACGTTAATTATGCCGGTACTTTTACGGTTTCATACAAGAGTGGCTATGCAAGTCAGAATATAGCTGGTCTGAGACTAAAAAAGACCTACGATGTTGATGAAACGAGTACTGTTACCAATATCAAGAAAATATATTACTCCTTATTCAAGGATATCAACAATATGAATATCATACCGACTACTCTTTACCCTACGAACTATATTACATCTCAATATACTGTAGAAGGTTGCACAGGAGGGATGGTTCTTGTACCATTAGCATATAATCACGACTTTGAATCATCGGAACTTATAGGTCCTTTTTCAGAGTATTTTATGTATCCGTCTTATCCTAACGTTACTATTAGTTATGGAGGAGATAATTTTGAAAAAGGTGGAGAACAAAAAATATTTAATAATGGGCATCATCAAGACCAGTTCATTATCAGAACACCTTTAATGCCGGTATTTGACGGAAGCTATCAGAATTTTTTTGGTTCGGACGGATACTTAGGAAGTGCAGTTTCAGGTTCAGTAAGCTCACTGGATAAAAGTTTTTCTTATGACGATTTTAATGGAAAACTTCTTGAAAATAGAGTTTTTTCTAAATCATCATCAGGCCAACTATTTCTTAAAAGCAAAACGTCAAATAATTATGACTTGAAAACCTTAAAAACTGTTTACGATTTGCGAGGTAAAGAAGCATATGCATTGTTTTCTTCTCATATAAATTTGCCTCTGGAGACAATTATTTCTAATTATAGTATGGTATCGTTACCCAAAGAAAGCTATTATTCAATTCTTTCCAATACAAAAAATACTGAGTATTATGAAAATGTACCTGTAGATATACAAGATGATTCTGCTTATAAAAAGCTTACTACTACTACAGAATATTCTTATAATAATACTTCGCATTATCAGATGACTTCCCAGAAAACTACTTTGTCGGATCAGATTGTCACAGGAATTTCTTATCGTTACGCTCACGATAAAGCTAATCAGAAGTTGATCACTGCTAATATGATAGGAATTCCTTTAGAAACTGAAACCACTCAAACTATTGGAACTGCCAGCAAAACACTTTCCAAAACAGAAACCAAATATGACAATCCATTGAACTTACTTCCAAGCTCAGTATTGTCATATGATTTTCAGAATAATCCTTCTACCGAAGTTATTTATGATCAATACGATTCCAAAGGGAATTTACAACAATATACCGCAAAAAATGGCCTTTCAACAGTAATCATTTGGGGATATAACCAAACTCAGCCTATTGCCAAAATAGAAGGCGCCAAATTAACAGACATCCAACAATCATTAATGGATGCGATCGTTAATGCTTCCAATACAGATGCTTTGGCAGCTCCCAATAATGATGAAACAACCTTTTTGTCAGCCTTGAATACTTTCAGAGCTAATACGGCATTGTCTGCTTATCAGATTACCACCTATACCTATGACCCATTAGTAGGCGTAAGAAGTATCACCTCTCCATCAGGAATAAGTGAATATTATATCTATGATCCATCAAACCGATTACAAGAAATCCGTCAGCAGGAAAAAGACAGCAGTGGAAATATGATTTATAAGACGCTAAAAGAATTCAAATACAATTATAAAAACTAAACACAATCATGAAAAAACTTATAATTCCTATAGGGATTCTTATAATTGGAACTGCCCAGGCGCAGCTTACCAATACAGAAAATTATGTCTATTCAAAGACTTACCTGTCCGATCCTACCCTTGCTAATGTTAAAAGCACAGAAACCGTTCAGTATTTTGACGGCTTGGGAAGACCTAAACAAATTGTCAATGTAAAAGCCTCTCCATTAGGAAAGGATGTAGTGATTCCTATCAAATACGATCCTTTCGGAAGACAGGTTCAGGACTATCTGCCCATTCCTCAGGGTAGTACTCTCAATGGCGGTATTATTACCGATCCATTAGCCAATATTAGCAGTACCCCTTATGGAACAGAGAAAATCTATTCAGAAAAAATTCTTGAAAATTCACCATTAGACCGTGTTTTAACACAAAAACAAGTGGGAACTGCCTGGGACAATAAGCCTGTACAATTTGGCTATGACGCCAATGTCGATGGTGAGGTAAAAAAATATAATGCTACTTTTAACTATACCACTTTTACTTCCCAACTCATCCCATCCGGTTCCTATGCAGTAGGACAGCTTTATAAAAATACTGTTACCGATGAAGATGGAAACCCAACCATAGAATTTAAAAACGGACAGGGACAGGTTGTATTGGTTAGAAAAGTAATCAGTGCTACAGAAAGTGCAGATACCTATTATGTTTACAATGATTATAATCAGCTGGCATATGTAATTCCTCCCAAAGCCTCTTTAGAAGCAGATCCCAATACCGTACTGAATGATTTATGTTATCAGTATAAATATGACGGGCGAAATCGTTTAGTAGAAAAGAAACTTCCCGGAAAAGGCTGGGAGTATATGGTGTATAATAAAGCTGATCAGCTTATTCTGACCCAAGATACCGAGCTTAAAGGAAAAGGACAATGGCTCTTTACCAAATACGATCAGTTTGGAAGAACCATCTACACCGGAATCACCAATAATACTGCCAGCAGGGCATCGATACAAAACAGTGCCAATGTCAATACCGTTTTATATGAAACCAGAACTGCTGCGGTCGGATTTACCTTAAACGACATGGCGGTATACTATACCAAGCTTTCCACCCCTTCCAATGTTAGCCAGATATTAAGTGTTAATTATTATGATACCTATCCTGCAGGGTCCTCTGCGGTTACCAATGTATTTGCCCAGCCTCTTCTTACGGACAATCCGGCTAATGCACAAACAACCAAAGGATTCCTTACCGCCTCCTATATCAAAAATATAGAAGATGATCAGTGGACAAGGAACTTTATCTGGTATGATACCAAAGGAAGAAACATCGGTTCAAGAAGCAACAATCATTTAGGAGGATATACCGTTGTCAACAATAAACTTGATTTTACAGGAGTTATCCTTCAGACTAATACCTACCATAAAAGGCTTGCTGCAGATCCTGAAAAACTCATCGTAGAAAAATTCACCTATGATCCTCAGAACAGACTTCTGACCCACACCCATCAGGTGGGAAGCAACCCTGTTGAATACCTGACCCAGAATAAGTACAATGAAATTTCCCAGCTGGAATCTAAGAAAGTAGGTGGAACGGCTACTGCATCCCCATTACAGACCATAGCTTACCAATACAATATCCGGGGCTGGATCACAAAAGTGAATGATCCTGCCAATCTGAACGGGAAATTATTTGGCTATGAGATGAAATATAACAACCCTGTGTATACCAATACATCAACAGGAAATTTTAATGGAAATATCACGGAGATCGATTGGAATATTTCCAGTAATGAAGGGCTGAAAAGATACAATTATCAGTATGACGCCTTAAACAGGTTGTTAAAAGGAGCCTATTCCCAACCCAATGCTTCTTTAGCTCAAAACAATTATTTTAATGAAGAGTTGAGCTATGACCTCAATGGTAATATCAAAACCTTAAAAAGATTTTCATGGCCTGTTTCCGGAGGAACCACCGCAGAGAAAATTGATGATCTGATCTATAACTATCAGAACGGAGACAAAAGTAATACTCTGGACAAAATTACCCTTCCTTCAGGGGTTATTAACAACCGTTCAGGATACAATGCTTTGCAGGGAACGATGGCCTATAATCTTAATGGGAATATGACGGATCACCCTGACAGAAAAATGAAGATCATTTACAATTACCTGAATTTGCCCAATTCTATTTCAGTTAATGAGGGGCTGATAGGTATTTCCAACACCAGCTACACCTATAGGGCAGACGGAACGAAAGTTTCTAAAACATACAGTATGAACGGGTCTATAGAAACCAACTATCTCGACGGCTTCCAGTATGATAACAGACATGCCTATGATACTTCAGCCTCTCTTTACACCATTCCAGTATTGAAATTTGTACCGACTTCCGAAGGGTATTACGATTTTACGGAAAATAAGTATATTTACAATTATATCGATCATCTAGGAAATGTAAGGGTGAGTTATAAGAATAGTGGTACTGGACTTGAGGTGATTGATGCCAACAACTATTATCCTTTTGGATTAAAACATCAGGAGGGCCTGATAGTTCCTACTCCTTTTGGAGGAGTTTCTTATAACTACAAATACAATGGCAAGGAATTGCAAGAAAGTGGAATGTATGATTATGGAGCAAGGTTTTATATGCCAGATATTGGGAGATGGGGAGTACAAGATTTGTTAAGCGAATTTTATTATTCTCATTCCCCATATAATTATGTTGGTAATAATCCTATTATTAGAACTGACCCAACAGGAATGGATTGGTATACAGATAAAGATGGCAATTATCAATATAATTCTAATCTCACCAAGGATAACGCAGATCAATTTTTTAAAGATAACAAAATTGAAGGTGCAAAATATTTTGCAGTAAATGGTACAGCTATTTCTGGATATAATTTAGGAAAAGATAACCAGAAAATTACATCAAGTTATAATTTAAATAACGATGGTTCGGTTACTGATAATATTTTAGGCAAAAACATTGATGCTGGTTCAACAGCAACATTAGGAGGAACTGGTAAATCTGTTACTGCAGTAGATGATAGGCCTACTGGTGATTACAATAAGAATGGTGACCAATTTGATTCCAATGATGGAAATAAATACCAATTAAATAATAATCATTGGGTGAAATTATCTGGTCAGATGGTTGATGCAAATGCTGTTCATGCTGGAGGGATAGGATCAATTTATTCAACTTATAACTCTATTACCTTAGTAGATCGTGCTATTTATAATGATAACTTAAAAACCATTTTTGATTATACAATAGATTTAAAAGGATTAGCTGTTGGTATTGGTTTATCTTCTATAGAGAAAGGGAAATTTGAAAAACCTTCCATACAAGGCGTTGTAATTGGGTTTATTTATAATTTTTATTCGGGAACTTTTAATCAATTAAATTCAATGAGAGAGCATGACGAAAATGCAGAAAAAAACAGAATGCAAAATAGAAAGTAACTATGAATAATAAACTAATTATAAGAGCAATTATATATTTATTGATATTTTGTGGAATTATCATAGCAATTGATATTACCTATAGTATTATAGTGCATCATCAATTAAAATCTGTTAATATAATATTTGATATTATTTTTGGTTTTCTTTTTTGGATACTATTTCTTTTTTCTGACAGATTCCGGTCCCATAAGTAATATTTTGACATGTATAATACGTGAGCAATAATAAAGAACCCCGCGCTACCGCACGAATCCTTTCGAGTGGCAAATTGACTAGTCCTGAAAAAGGTTGACTAGTTTAATATTTCAAATATACTTAGATCAGAGTAGGAATTTTCCTATTCTGATTTTGTTTTTTGTATGTTTTTAATTTCACGTTATTTTTCATATGCACTTGGCTAGGGATGTTATAATTTAGGGAAAAATGAGGTCTTAAATTATTATAATAATAAATTGATTGATCAAGCTGCTGTGAGAGATTCTTAAAGTTTTCAAAAGTATCAATCAATCCAAACTCATATTTCAGAATGCCGTTTACCCTCTCTGCTACAGCATTCTCATAAGGATCCGAGTTCTCGGTCATACTGATAAGAATATCACTTTTCCTTAACGTTTCAGTATATTCTTTACTACAATACTGCAATCCTCTGTCTGAATGATGAATTAAAGAATGTTTATACACCCTGTTCTTTATGGCTTGTTTTAATGCTTTCAATGTGGAGGCAGTCTGTAAATTATCACTTAGTTCATATCCTACAATTTTCTTTGAATAGGCATCGGTAATCAAATGAAGATAATAATTTTTCTCTTTAGTCTTCAGATAGGTAATATCTGCAACCCAAACTTTTTCTGAACATTTCAACTCCTTTTCTTTAATAATATTCGGGTATTTCTTCATCCAATGTCTGGAATTGGTTGTTTTAAAATAACTGTGTCTTCTGGGAATTAAAAGATAATTCGATCTTAAAAGTTGAAATAGCCGATCTCTTCCTATACGAAGATCCTCTTTTGAAAAATCATTTTTAAGTAATACATAAAGTTTTCGAGTCCCTATTTTAGGCATCTTCTTACGAATTGATAATACCAGTTCTATAATCCTTTTTTGATTATTGATAGAATCAGGCTGTTTCTTCCTTTTATAATAAGCTTGTTTACTGTATCCAAACAATCGGCAGATATCTTCCAGTGAAAGATTTGTATACGGCCTTATTTCCTGGATTGATTGGAACCAGACTTTTTTACAATTTCAATCTTCAACTCACGCTCTGCGATTTCTATAAATCTCTTAAACACTTTGAGCTCTTCTTCCTTTTTGGATAAAGCAGCTTCAAGCTCTTTAATCTTTTGTTTCTGTGGATCTTTCATAGGTCTGCCTTTACTTAATTGTTTTTCATAAGTAAAGTTACCATATTTTATTAACCAACTTGAAATGCATGAATTACCCCGAATATTGTATCGAGTTTGCAATTGGGATTTTGTATATAATCCCCGTTCATATTCAGAGACAACTTGTCGTTTGAATGCCTCACTGTATTCTTGGACAGGGGACGATGTTTTTTTTAGATTCATAAGGGTGACTAATTTTATGGTTTTTTAGTCAACCTTTTTCAGGACGAGACA
>NZ_QDFZ01000029.1 GCF_003347605.1 Chryseobacterium sp. KLBC 52
TTAATACCGTTTTATGATTAATTACAATTTCTTGTTGTTTCATAATCAGAGTAATACGACGGTATCCAAACCGACCTTTATGTCTATGATAAATTTGTTTTATCAAAGTTTTTATTTCTCCATATTTATCCTTTTTGTCAAGAGCTTTCTGATGGTAATAAAAACTGCTTCTGGCCATGCCTGTACAATCCAACAGGAGTGACAGATCATATTTTCGCCTTAATCCTTCGATGGCCTCTGCTTGTTCTTTTTGAGAGTTAAGGCGTCTAACTTTTTTAGAAAATCAATTTCAGCTCGAAGCCTTTCGTTTTCCAATAAAAGTTCTTCTTCTCTGGTCAATGGCTTATCAGACTTTCTTTTTTTACGTTTGTAATCACTCATAATGCCGGGTCTTCCTTTGGGGTTGTTCTTTAACCCTAAAATACCACTTTTTTCGTAATTCCTTTGCCAATTCAACACGGTAGACTGAGCTGCAATATTAAATCGGATACATGCTTCCCTTTGTGAGATATGTTCTGTTTCGATGGTTTTTAGAACTTTAACCTTGAAATTCAGGGAATAGCTCATGTTTTTTCGCGGGTATAGTCCCGAGATTCCGTACTTGCTATAAAAACCAATCCACTTGCGCAGATTGCTTTCATTAAATCCTTTCTCTGTTGCTATAGATTTAATTGAACGATGAGAATTTTTGTGAAGATTAATACATTCTAATTTAAAAGCAACGCTAAATTTTTCTTTTCTATACATAAAAAAATGCCCCTAAAAAGTGTCTAACTTTTTGGGGGCAGTCCAAAATTTGAGGGATTTTTAATTTCCAGCGTACTGATTTTATTTCAGTTTGTATGTATTTCCATTCCAAACATAAGTTCTGGAGGAATGCTTTTTCTTCTCTCTGTTTTTTTCATCCACTTCCATATCTTCTACCTTTAAGATGAATGCATCCGGAATTCCCCCTTTATCATTAGGAAAAATATATTCTTCACTGTGATAAAAAGCACCGGCATCCCCTACGTTTGTCAATTGCGGAAGGGCAATCAACTTTTTATCTTTAAAAAGAACATACTGATCATAACTTGCTATTCCACAAGCTTCTCCGGAAACCATTGCTTTTAAGGTGAATTCAACATTTTGCAGTTTGTGATTACTTTCTATATTGAATGCTGCTGAACTCAACTCCTCTCCTCTTCCGGTATCAAAATACACCTCATCAAGAAGTGTATTTCCTTCCAATACTTTTATTCCGGCAATATTCTGCTTTTCAATCTCATTGATTTCTTTATTCTTCCGGTCGATTGTTTTGGAAAGTCCAAAGAGGAAATCATACCCGTTCTTATTGCGGTAGCCTACACAAAGATTGCCACCCCAGATATATCCTTCCAATATATTCTCTCCTTTCTGATAAGATATTTTATACCAATAAGCATTTCTTTCTCCCAGTTTCAGGACTGCATTATCTTTTTGAAGAATCATTACCTGCTGGTTTACCTGCAATGAATCTACAATCTGAGCATTCACTCCGGCATCTGATCGCACGCGGGTCCAATTTGTAAAGATCTTCTGTGCTTTATTTTCTTCAAAGCTAAAGATACCATCTGCATATACTTCATTTTCCTGTGCTGTAAAAAACTGCAGCATCAGTAAAAATAAAGCTGTCCATAAAGTTTTCATATTTGTATTTTGTTTTGGTGTGTTATTTTTCAAGCAGAAGGCTTACCCACTCTTCACGCTGTAATTTCTTTTTAAGTTCCAGACCGCTTTCTTTGCATACTTCCAGAATATCATCTACATCAAAGAAGCATAGTCCTGAAAGCAATAATTTTCCTCCTTCATTCAATACTGAAACGTAAGTCGGAATATCTGAAATCAGGATATTTCTGTTGATATTAGCTAAAATGATATCATAATTCTCTTTGCCCAGGTTTTCAGCAGTTCCCTGTTCGATATCCAGTTCTACATTATTTCTTACTGCATTTTCTTTTGAATTTTCTACTGACCACTCATCAATATCGATTGCTTTTGTATCTCCAGCTCCCTGCTGTTTGGCATAAATGGCTAATACGGAAGTTCCGCATCCCATATCCAATACTTTTTTACCATTGAAATCAATATCCATCATTTGCTGGATCATCAAGTGGGTTGTTGGGTGATGTCCCGTTCCGAAAGACATTTTAGGCTGAATGATAATTTCATGCATTTCTGGTACAGATTCATGGAATTCTGCTCTGATCAATACTTTATCATCGATATTGATCGGAGAGAAATTCTTTTCCCATTCTTCATTCCAGTTGATGTTTGGCATTTCTTCGAACGAATATTCGATTTTTACGTTTTCGTTTTCAAAGATTGGAAGGGCTTTCAGCTGATCTTCGTGAAACAAATCTGTCTGGATATATCCCAAGATTCCGTTAATTTCTTCTGTAAAGCTGTCAAAACCTATTTCTATAAGTTCTGCCATTAATATCTCGTTCCAAGGTTGCAATGGAGAAATCTTGAAATTGAATTCTAAATAATTTTGCATGTGACTAATTTGCTGCAAAAATACTAATGTTATCACGGTTAAAAAAATGATGAAAGGATTTTTGGCCGAAACCGGGGATTTTTTTGTTTTTTTGAAATATAACCCCGAAAGTCAAATAATTTGTAGTTTGTCATTCTGAATGAAATGTAGTGAAGAATCTCATGTTTAAACTACTAATAAGATTCTTCCTTCGTCAGAATGACATTTTGGGATAGCTTATATTGTAGGAATATTATTCTTTTATCCCACGGATTGCACGGATCGCACAGATTATTGGCCATCATATATTCAATAGGGACGGGCTATAATCCTGAGCATAGACGAAGGAAGCCCCGTCTTCAAAATTAATACAATACCATTGGCTTTAGCCAAAGCTTATAATAAAAGACCTGGAAATAAAATTCTCTATTATTTTTTCTATCCTAAAGGCTATGTAGATTTCTTTTGAAATGCGAAAGATTGTAAGTTTTGGCTAAAGCCCAAATTGAAGCATAAAAATAAAGCGGGCTAAAGCCCGCTCCTATTGAATTTTATGATCCAAGGAAAAAATAAGAGTCTTTTGCTTTAAACTTTAAACCCCGAACATTAAACCTTGAACTTTAAATTTTAACTCTCTTATGGATTCGTAGAGAAGATAGACCCGTTTGCAATTAATGCTCTTCTGTTCATTTTCAGGATATCTCTTACCCATTCTGCAAAGTCTTCCGGCTGTAATACTTTATCAGGATTTCCGTCTGTAAGGCCTCCCTGGATGCTCATATCAGAAGCAATGGTACTTGGAGTCAGTGTGATCACACGGATATTTTGTTTTCTCCATTCTGCCATCATAGATTGAGATAGAGATACTACGGCTGCTTTTGACGCTGCGTATGCAGACATATTCGGGCCTCCTTTCAGACCAGCAGTAGAGGCTACGTTCACGATATCACCTTCTCCTTTAGCTTTCATAAATGGGTAAGCTGCCTTAGCTGCATAGTACACACCGAAAAGATTGGTTTTAATCACCTGTTCCCATGTTTCAGAAGGCATTTCTTCGATAGACCCAAAGTCTCCGATTCCTGCGTTGTTGATCAGGATATCAATACCTCCCAATTGCTCTGCTAAAGATTCTATTCCAGCTTTTACCTGAATCTCATTGTCTACAGAAAATACTGCGTAGGCTGAATGTACTCCTAATTTTTTGATTTCTTCAACCGTCATTTTAAGGTTCTCTTCGTTTCTTCCTGTAATGGCAACATTTACTCCTTCATTGGCTAAAGCTAATGCTACGGCTTTCCCTAGTCCTCTTCCACCACCTGTTACAATGGCATTTTTTCCGTTTATATTCATAGTAATGATACTTTTCTTAATACAAAGTTACGAAAGAACATTTTTATGAGGCGGTGAAAACACAGATTTAACTTATATTTTATACAACCACAAAAGTCACAAAAGATGATTACTAGTGAGAATATTTAAAAGTTACAATCATCCTGTATAAAAGTTAATATAAGATGAAAACTTAGATTTTTACAAAACTTAAGTGTGCTTCGTATATCCAAAGTATAGCTTAAAAACTTTTGTGACTTTTATGGTTTATCTAAACCTCGATAAAAATTAAAACCGGCTCATAAGAACCGGTTTCAAAATCTAAAAAAAGGTATAGTAAAAAAAATAAAAAGCTTAAGGAATCTGGATGGCGTTCTGAACTTCAAATTCTTCTGAAGCTGAGAATTCATTTCCATACATGTCTACAGCTTTCACCTCAACTTTGTGTTTTCCTAATGCTAATTTCTTAGGAAAATCTGCTTCCCAGATATGTTTTGACATTTCAGGATTAGAAGGTCTTCTTCCCGGAAGAATTTTCTCTGTAGAATCCCATTTGAAAACAGAAAGAGCAAAATTCGGGTCGATGGTTTCGTCATATTCCATTTCTTCCCATTTTCCACCGTCTATTCTGTATTCTACTTTGTCTTTTTTGCTTCCCATGAAGAAATTGGCGAGCACTTTTGCTGAGGTTCTTGACGAAGAAATCACTTTCGGAACATATAATTTGATCTGATAGTCTTCCGGTTTTCCGGCAGTTCTGTATTTCACTTTATACTGATTGTCTGTAAAGCTGATAAAAGAATATCCTTTTGCCGTTCCGTCTCTCATGGTTGAGGTAGGAAGTCCGGCATCATCGGGTGTTCCTGAATACCAGTCGCCGCAGGTAGTTCCAACATTATATTCGTGTAATTCTTTGATTCCGTTCCAGCCTGCTTTTTTGCCGTAGAAAATCTGCTGCTGGATATGGGTATGTGCTGATAAAAGCAATACATTCCGGAAAGGATTCAAGAAATCAAATAACTTCTGACGGTCGGCATTTCTAAAATTGTCTTCGTTGTTATGTTCCAACGGAATATGGAAAGAAATGACGATCAGTTTGTTCTTATCAACCAGTTTCAGATCGTTTTCGATGAACTGAAGCTGGTCTTCACGGAAACCACCCCAGTATCCTTTGCCATCCCTCGGATCTGGATAAAGAATATCATCCAGAATGATAAAGTGCACATTTCCATAATTGAAAGAATAGTTAGCCGGACCGAAATTGGATTCAAATGTTTCATCGGAAAGTTTATCTTCTTTTGCATCATAATTCATGTCATGATTTCCCATTACATTATACCATGGCAGTCCTACTTCTTTCATTACATCTGCATACGGCTTCTGAAGGCTGAGATTATCTCCCACCAAATCTCCCAGACTGATTCCCAGCACAGCATTTTTCTTGGTATTCTTCACCTCATTTACAATTCCTCTTTTGAAGTAATCCAGTTCTTTTTCTGTGTAAGGCTGCGGATCTCCGAAAACCAGAATATCAAAATTCCTGTCTTCATTTTGCTTATAAAGCGGGAAGTTCAGTTCTTTGGGAAGGTCTCCTGTGGGAGCAACTCCTTTGTATTTAAAATCTGCCGGAGAACCTTTTGGTTTATGATGATAATAAAACTGTGGTAAGTTATTAGCATTTAAAGCCGTTTGATATCCTGAAGGTTTGATGACAAAAATCGTCTGATCTTCCTGAACCGGCAGGCTGTATCTTCCGTTTTTATCGGTAAGAGCTACCTGAATACCATTGGAAACAGCTACACCTTCTATTCCTTTTTCACGATTTTCTCTCTTTTGGTTTTTGTTACTGTCTTCGTATACGTATCCGGCAACAGAAGCCTGTGAGAAAGCCATTGCTGAAAGCAGCATACAAGGCATTATAAATTTTATATTGATACTCATAATTTTTTAAATCTTTAAATTATTTTTAAATCTTTCAATTGAAATTACTATTTATTCCACCACATTTTCACATTGATATTGTCTCCACCCATGGATTGTACAGCTGCATTATAATTGTCTGTATTCATCACTTTTGTCGCAGTAGGATACATAAATCTTACAGGCATCTGTCCGCCGTTCTGAAGTCCGCCATTATTAGGAAGTACCGGAAGCTTCGTGCGTCTGAATTCATACCATTGCTGATGGTCTACAAAAAACAGCGAAATATATTTCTGAAGCATAAGCTTTTGCAAAGAACCATCATAGGCTACGTTTGGATTACTGAAGTAATTGGCAGGAACTGTTGCTCCCCACTGTTCAATAATAGATTTCACCCCGGTTTCGTAATAGGTCTGCTGATTTCCTGCAATAATTCCTTTGTTAACCAATTCAGCCAGGATAAACTGTACTTCAGAATAGGTCATGATTAAAATCTTTAAAGGTGCTTTCGCCAGGTTCTGGTTAAGGTTAGAAGGCTGATAATTGAAAGATGTTCCCAGAGCATATCCTGATGGAGCTCCTTTATAACCAAGATCTTCTCCTGATGTTGCTTTAGCTTTAGTAAAAAATAGGCTCAGTCTTGGATCATTATTATCTTTCATAGCATTAACAAAGAATTCACCTGCTGCCCTGTACGCTGTAAAATCCTGCGGACGGGCTATTGGCGGCAAGTAGGGAGATATTCCGGAAAGTGGCAGCACTGCACTGTCTGTGTTATTCTGGAAAATTGGGTATTGAGCCGGATTATTGATAATTTCCTGAATACGTTCATGTACATTTACTTCTCCGTTTCGGCTTAGAATTCTGGTCAGTAATCTTAATGAAAGAGAGTTACAGAATTTTTTCCATCCTAAAATACCAGTCTGACTGTTGGTATTGGCATTATAAAACAAATCTGTTTCCGTTAAAGCCTGAGTGGTATTGAATAACGAGTTAGCTGTTTTCAGATCGTTTAGCAGCTGGATGTAGACATCTTTCTGCTTATCGTATTTTGGTCTTAAAATATTTTCTTCAACTCTTAATGCTTCGGATAAAGGTATATCACCAAATGCATCCGTAAGATTGGAGGCAATCCATGCGTTCAGGACCATTGAAATAGCCAGGTAATTGTTATTCTGTTCTTTTGTTGCATATTTTCTAAGATCGCTTACCTGCTTAAGCCACCTGTAAGAAGTATTCCAGTATCCGTTACCACTTTTTTCATCCATATAATATCTGCTGTAGGAATTTCCTTCATTGGGAAAGTCTAAAGCGATCTGCATGATATCAAAGGTGAAATCATCTGCCCTGTTATAGCCATAACTTCCCATTTCATACTGGACGGGAGCGAGAAGGCTGCCAACGGAAGGGTCTTTAACTTTACTGGTATCTGTATTTATTTCCTCAAAGGTTCTGTCGCACGACTGAAGCATAAAAACAGAAGCCGCCAGTGTCAGATGTATGATTATTTTTTTCATTTTTAAAGATTTTAGAATTTAAGATTTAACTGGAAACCGACTGTTCTTGCTGTTGGAAGCTGTCCCATCTCCACGCCCGGGGTAATAGTTGCATTATCCAGGGTAGCTACTTCAGGATCAAACATCGGAAACTTCGTCCACATCCACAGATTTTTTCCGAAAATGGCAATAGTAAGGTCATCCAGACCTATAGATTTGATGGTTTCTTTCGGGAAAGAATAGGCAATTCTCGCGTCTCTCAGTTTAATAAAGTCTGTACTGAAGCTGTTGGTTTCTACATTCGCTCTTCGGTAGTAATCTCCGTAATAAGAGGATACCAGTACTCCTTTTGTGTTGGTACTGAAAGATCCATCAGGATTCTGAACGACTCCATCTCCTACAATCATTCCGCCAGGGTTGTCTCTTCCCGGAAGGGTCGATTTCAGCTTACCTTGTTCAGACATTTTGTGATGGGACTGTGAATATGCAATACCTCCATACTGCCCATCAAAGGAGAAACTGATTGTAAAGTTTTTAATCTTGAAATCATTCTGAAGACCGGCTCTCCATTTCGGGAATGCATTTCCTACTTTTTCAATATCTGCAGGTCTGGCGGGAAGTCCGTTATCTCCATAAATTACTTTTCCGTCAGGGGTTCTTAATAATTTAAATCCATACATATCTCCCAGCGAACCTCCTACTTCCATTTTATAGAAGACCACATCTCCTACATTGGAAACAATGCCATCAAAGCCTTCAGGAAGGGTCATTACCCTGTTTTCGTTAGTAGACCAGTTCCCACCTACTTTCCAGGAGAAATCTTTACCTTTTACAGCTAAGATATCGGCTGAAAGTTCAAGACCTCTGTTTCGGATTTTTCCAGCATTAATGATTCTTTTGGAATATCCTGCTTCTGTGGGCAACGAGACAGGGATAATCTGGTTTTCACTTAAATTCTGGTAAGCGGTAAGATTAAGGTTCAATCGGTTCCTGAAAAGGCTGAAATCCATACCGGCTTCTATATTGGTATTTTTCTCAGGTTTAAGGGTAGGATTATTAAAAGTGGTAGGCCCTGTTACACTTCCTGTAATGTTGCTGGCTGTATAATAATTATCCAAAAGATAAGGATCACTGTCTATCCCGACTTTCGCCCATGAAGCTCTCAGTTTCCATAAATTCAGATTATTACTTTTCAGATTAAATAGATCCGAAAGAATGAAACTGGTACTCACTGATGGATAAAAGAAGGACCTGTTCTGTTTTGGAAGTGTAGAACTCCAGTCATTTCTTCCTGTAAAGTCTACAAATATTTTATTGTCATATCCTAGCGTCAATAATCCATACACACTATCTACATGTTTATCTCTTGGAGCAGGATACTTAACCGGAATAGAAAGGGCATTGGTAAGACTGTATTCGCCTGCGGTTTTCAATCCGATGGCCTGATAATCGTTCTGCAGATATTCATTATAACGGATACTTCCTCCTGCTGAAGCTGAGATACTGAATTTATTCCAATCTGCTTTATAAGAAAATAAAAGGTCGTTATTATATTCCTGGTTCTTGATAAACTGTTCTCTGTAGAAACCTTTCAGATAATTGGCAGTGCTCCACGGTCTTTTGGTGGTTCTCTTTTCGTTCAGAATTTCAATTCCTGACCTCAGCATTAAACTGAAATTTTTATTAAACTGATAATCTGCTGTGATATTTCCTGTAATGGTCTTCTTTCTTACCCCATTCAGCATTTCGTAAGCAATCATGTAAGGGTTATCAATATAAGAACTGAACGGATGGATTTGATCAACCTGCTCCTGTCCGGGTTTCCAGATGGGTTTATACCATTCCAGATCTACATTGGGATTCTGGAAAATCATGAAATAAGAGATCGACTGGTTGTTATATCCCGTCGCAGGAAGATTGTCACTGGTAGTAGTGTTATAAGCAAATTTTGTAGAAATTTTTAATTTTTGGGTAAGCTGATGCGCAAAAGATAAAGCAAAATTGAATCGGTCAAAGCCTGTATTCGGCATCATCCACTCATTATTAAGGTAAGTAAGTGAAGATCTGAAACTTGTTTTCTCATTGGAACTTTCTACGGAAATGCTGTTGGAATAGGTAGAACCTGTTCTCCAGAAGCCTTTGATATTATTTTCATAAGCTCTCCATAATTGTCTTTCCGTACTTTGCCCTATCACATTCGGATCGTATTGGAAATAATATTGTCCGGCAAATTTAGGACCGAAGGCACTACTTGTCCCTCCCGTACTTGGTCCATCCGGGGAAAGTCCATAAGAGTAGTAAAAATTTCCTGCTGTATTGGTGGCCAGTGTTCCCTGCCCATATTCATATTGCCAGTCCGGCCACTTCAAGACGGAATCAAAACTTGAGGAAGAATTGAAAGTAACTCTTAGTTTTCCGTTTTTTGTTTTTCCTGACTTTGTGGTGATCATTAAAGCTCCGTTGGCAGCGCGTGATCCGTATAATGCAGCTGCAGAAGCTCCCTTTAAAACGGTTACGGATTCAATATCATCAGGATTGATGCTGTTTAATCCGTTTCCAAGGTCAATAGGAACATCACCTCCGGAACCTGCTCCATAAGCTGCTGTACCGGAACCAGTGGTAGAATTGCCCAATGGTACTCCATCTACGACGATCAGAGCATAGTTATGATCCATCATGATGGATTTTTCCCCTCTCAAAGTAATTCTGGAAGTTCCCAACGGTCCTGCTCCGGCGGTCTGGATTTTAAGGCCTGCCACTTTGCCTTCCATAGATTGCGCCCAATTATTATTCTGGGTTTCTTCAAATGTTTTGGCATCTACTTTCTCGGCAACATATCCTAAAGCTCTGTCGTGCCTCTTGATTCCCAAAGCAGTTACAACTACTTCATCAATTCCTTTAATGGTGTCCTTTTTAGCTTTCTGCTGAGCTGCCAGATGGACGCTGACTAATCCTAACAGCGACAAAACCAACAGTTTTTGTGTCTCTTTACGCATTTCCTTTTTGTTTGCGCAAAATTAGAACGACATTACAAGGATGGCCTTAACATGACTTTAACGTTTCTTAAAAATTTATTAAACCATATGTTAAGCCAGTCTTAATAACATTAGTTAAACAGCTAATCAACAAACACTTAAGCAATTAAGTATTTTTAATACGGTTTCCAAGCTGTATTTATGTATCTTTATTGTCTTGCATTGAGATAATACCACACGAAACAAGTAAACCACTGAATTACAAAACATTAAAATCAAAATCCAATCACCTGTTTCTTCATTCATTATCAAAAAGAAGTTCTCAGCTCCTAAAAAAAGCAGCCTGCTTCCTTATAAGGAGCAGACTGTATAAATTTTTGGTTATTTGTTGAGATGATTAAAATATTTCGTTTGACCACCCCATCAAAAATTCTTTGAATTTTCGCCACCCCTCCGGAGGAGGGGAATATTTGTCTTTCAGTTGTAATATTTCTGAAAGGTTTTGAGTTGTTTATTTGTTTTTCAACTGATCAGGGATGTTAGTGGTTACAAACCCGATTCCCTGCTTTTTCAGTTCATCGTATACGGCAACATCATTTACTGTCCAGGCATTAGTGATTAGCCCTAATGCTTTTGCATCCGCAATCCAGGTAGGGTTTTTCTGGAAAACACTGTAGTGGTAATCCATTCCGTCTAATCCTTCTTGTTTGATCTGCTCCGGAGACAGCTCACCGTTCAGATATTGTACTTTAAAGGCAGGAGCCAGTTTTTTGATCTCTTTACAAATGTTAAGACTAAAAGAAATAAACTCACTTTGAGATTCCAGCTTCATATCTTTAATCATTTTGATCGTTTTCTCAGTAATCTCATTTTCAATTTCCGGAGTTTTGGCTGGTTTGATTTCAACGATCAATTTCAGAGATTTATCTTTTTTTCCCTGCTTTAAATAGTCTTTCAGAGTAGGAAATTTTTCTCCGTTGGATAATTTCAATGCTTCCAGTTCTTTGAAGGTAGCTTCTGAAATTTCCATTTTACCGTGATGCTCATCGTGGTTGATTACCAATACACCATCTTTCGTCATTCTCACATCAAATTCAGACCCATATATTTTTAATTTCTGAGCATTCTCCAGTGATTGAAGTGAATTTTCCGTGGTAGGAGGCTGAGCCTGGAAATATCCTCTATGGGCAATGATCTGGGTTTGTGCTTTCATCATAACTGTACTTAAAACTGCTAACCCTAAGATAAAATTTTTCATAATATAATTTAAATTATTAAAAATAAAGTCGTAAAACTTCCTGATAAAGGTAGTTATTAAAAAATGAAAACCACAAAGACATAAAAGATTTTCTGGCTAAAACTAAGGTTTCGAGTCCCATTAATCTGCCGTTTCAATTTCTTTTATGTCTTCTGTGGTTTAAAAAAAGATATTAGAAGGAGTATTTCGCTCCAATCTGAATCTGATATGGATTTCCTGATAGTGGAACCAGACCACCTCCACTTACGTTTTTGGTGTATTCGTACTGCATCGTATCTTTATTGAACTTCGTCACTTTATACAGAGACGTGTTTCCGTACGATTTGTTTACACCCCATTCCTTGTTAAGAAGGTTGGCTACGTTGAAGATATCTACAGAAAGTTCGAAAGCTCCTACCTTATCAAATTTTATTTTCTTAGCGACACGTACATCCCACACGCCATAGAAACCATTCTTCCCTCCGTTACGTTCAGCAATTTTACCATTGTATTCGTTGATATAATCTTTCAGGGCCTGTCCCACCTGTGGATCATCCAGAATAGCTTTGGTAAGGTTCGGGAAGATAAAAGCAAGGTCATTGGAATCTACGAAATCACCATTGATATTTCCTCCTGTAGTCGCTGAGAAACGCGTTCCTCCAATACCTGAATATCTGATCCCTAAGGTAAATCCGGCAATTGTAGGCGAGTTCCCATAAATAACCACTTTATTACGGAACTGGTTGTCGGAATACGTCATTCTTAAATCTCTCGGATCACTCTGAATCATGGTAGACAATGTTGCAGAGTTCGCTACGTTTCCGTTGTATGAAGTATTGTCTTTGATATCAGACCATGTGTAACTTGCTGTGATTTCCCCATCTTTCCAGTAACGGTAACTTGTATCCAATACGAATGAGAACTGGTTTACTTTACCATCACTTACCAATTCCAGTACTCTTCCGAAATTATTATTGATTCTTCCCTGTTTCCAATCGAAACTTACACTGTTATTGGCATTATTGGTAATAGCACCTGTAGGGATAAATACTCCTCTTCCGCCTTCATTAGCTAAAGTAAAGAAAGGATTTGCCACCATGTTTCTGTCGTAGTAATAGTAATTGTTTCTACCCAGAGCCATATATCCGGCAATTCCTGCTCTGAATCTTTCATTGAAGAAGTGGGTATAAGAAATATTGGCTTTATAAACGATCGGGATTTTCGCATCTTTACCAGTATAGTTAATTGTTGGAATCTGATACTGGGAAAGAGACGGAACAGAATTATAGTCATTCCTGTAACTGTTAAAATCAGGAGTAAGACCAATCGCCGTAGGATTTACATCCACTGTAGCAAGGTGTCTACCATCAAATACCAGGTTGTTGATGATCATATAATTGTTGATATCGGAAGAGAAAATTCCGGCACCGAACTTAAGGAAGTCTTTATTTCCTTCATTGATATTCCAGTCAAACTGGAATCTTGGCTGAATGACAAATGATTTGATCTGATTATCTGTTCTGATTCCCATTTCATCAAACAGTTTCTGGTTGAATTCTGCTTTCGGATAACCACCGTAGTCTAATCTTAAACCGGCCATCAAATCAAGTCCTTTTGCCACTTTAGTCTGAAACTGTCCATAGATACCAATGTTCCAAATGTTCGATCTTACAGACGGATCTGCCATCAAAGGAACTTCTCTGTAGAATCTGTATGGAGTAAGATTATCAAAATTGGTAAGCCCCTGAAAATGGAATCTTCCGTTCACCTCACTTCCGTATACCGATTTTGCTGTTGTATACATTAAATCAGCACCAAAAGTATATTTTACCTTATCGGTATTGTAGTATAGGTTGTCAACTATCTGGAACACATTATTTCTAAAGCTTTCCTGTGCAAAGCGATGTCCTCCGATCTGAATATTGGTAGATCCGGCACTTGAAGCTACTCCTTCCACAATAGCTCTCGGTACAGGTTTTCCTAATTGATTATTCTGATAACTATCCTGGAAAGTGTAAAGATATTGTGCCTTCAATTCATTGGTCAGATTAGGCTGAAGGTTTGATCTTAAAGTCAATAATAAACTGTTGTCAAGGTTTTTGTCATTCCCGTAAGATTCAAAGAAGTTGATATTGGTATTATCACCCAATCCGTTTTTATTAAGGTCGTAGGTAAAGTTATTTCTAAGCGTCAATAAGTTTTTTTCGTTGATCTGCCAGTCAAGACGTAAGAATGCGGCATCGGAGTTTCTCACTTTATCAAAAGTTCCGAATTGCGGGCTGCTTCCTACTCCATATTTAGCTCTTGCAATATCCAGAAACTGATTAAGCGTCTGCGTGGTTGTATTGAATCTTTTTTCGTCATCCGGAGACTTGATATCAGCAATGACCAATGGTCTTGAATCCAGCTGGTGATCCCATGCCACGAAGAAATGCAATTTATTTTTAATGATCGGTCCACCCAATGAAAACCCGAACTGGGAAGTAGAGAAATCATTATCTCTTTTATTTCCTCTGATGTCATAAGGGCTGGAAAGCCAGTTGGTTCTTAAATATTCCCAGGCACTTCCGGAAAATTTATTCGTTCCTGATTTGGTAACGGCACTCACTGTTCCTCCTCCGCTTCTTCCCAAAGTAACATCATATTGGTTGGTGGTGATTTTAAATTCACGTACCGCTTCAATGGAGATGGAGAAAGGAGCACCGCTGCGGCTGGTAGTAGATCCTGCAGAAGTAGGATTTTTGGCAGTCATCCCGTCAATGGTAAAGTTGGTAGAAGATCCAAGCTGCCCGGAAAGGTTTCCTCCTTTTCCGCTTAACGGAGATAGTTCCGTAAGATTGGTAAAGTTTCGTCCATTCACCGGAAGCATGCTGATGTTTTTTGCTGAAATGGCTGTGGCAGCTCCAAGGTTTCCGATCTTGTTTTTAAGATTTCCGGTAATTTTTACTTCCTCAATGGTCTTTTCGTTTCCCAGATCCATATTTACAGTCACCTGATCTCCGAAGTTGACATTATAGCCTTCTTTTTTATCTTCATTTACAATGACTGTGTAAGGTCCTCCCAAAGGAATTTCTTTAAAAATATATTCCCCTTTTGAGTTGGTTTCCGTTTCCGTTCTGAATCCTGTGGACTCATTCACGATCGTCACTTTCACTTTTTCCTGAGCCGTACTTCCCGGTCCGGTAACTTTCCCTACAATAGAAGCCTGCGTGGTCTGTGCATAAGCCATTGTCCCAAGCCCTAAAAACAATAATCCCAGTACAATCTTTACTTTTTTCATTTCTTCCGAAGATCTTTATGATTAATTTTTTGATGTTCGCCAGGAAACCTCTTTGATTTTCATACTCATAGATGATTTTGAGGTTTCTTTTAATCAGATGTGCAAAGGTATTTTGACTTTAACAGCGGGGTGTTTAAGAAAGTTTTAACATTTTTTTAATTAAATCAGAACTTTATGTTAAATTACTTTAAACACGTGTTTTAATTTATGTAAAACCAATCAGTTAAAGCATATTACGTATTCTTAATTTTCCAATACTATTTTATTCTGTTATTTTTTAAATGCAATTACTTTAGTTATTTTTGCTCAAAAGATAGAAACCCAATGTCTGAAAACATTCAACAAAAGATAGAACAGCTCCGGAAAGAGCTTCACCAGCATAACGATAACTACTACCAACTGGATACTCCTACTATTACAGATTATGAATTTGATATGCTTCTGGAGGAGCTACAGGATCTGGAAGCCAGGTATCCCGAATTTTATGATGAAAATTCTCCTACAGTACGTGTAGGTGGTGGTGTTACCAAGGTTTTCCCGACGATTCAGCATAAATTCAGGATGTATTCTCTGGACAATTCCTACGATTTTGACGATCTTGAAGACTGGGAGAAAAGAATCATCAAAACGATTGAAGATCCCGTAGAGTTTGTTGCTGAGCTAAAATATGACGGAGCATCCATTTCTATTCTTTATGAAAACGGAAAACTGTCTCAGGCGGTTACCCGTGGTGATGGTTTCCAGGGAGATGAAATTACCCCAAACGTGAGAACCATTTCAGATATTCCTTTGACTTTGAAAGGTGATTTCCCGAATCATTTTTTCATGCGTGGAGAAATTTATCTGACCCGGAAAAACTTTGACAAAATCAATAAACTTCGTGAGGAAGAAGGTCTTGATCCCTTCATGAATCCAAGAAATACTGCGAGCGGAAGCTTGAAAATGCAGGACAGCGCTGAGGTAAGAAAGCGTGGCCTTTCTTCGGTATTGTATCAGTTTATTTCTGATGAAGTTCCTGCGGAAACCCATTGGGAACTGCTTCAGAAAGCTCAGAGCTGGGGTTTCAAAACCTCCCAGCAGGCCAAATTATGTAAAACGATGGCTGAGGTACAGGAATTTATTACTTTCTGGGATACCGAACGTCATCATCTTCCTTTTGAAATTGACGGAATTGTTTTAAAAGTGAATTCATTACAGCAGCAGAGACAGCTTGGATATACGGCTAAGTCTCCACGTTGGGCAATGGCTTATAAATTTAAAGCAGAAAAGGTAGAGACGGAACTTCAAAGTGTGTCTTATCAGGTGGGAAGAACCGGTGCTATTACTCCTGTTGCCAACCTTAAACCTGTTTTACTGGCAGGAACCATCGTAAAAAGAGCTTCTCTTCATAATGAGGATATCATCAAGAAACTCGATCTTCATGAGAATGATTTTGTGTATGTAGAAAAAGGAGGTGAAATCATTCCTAAAATTGTAGGCGTAAACACAGATAAAAGAACGGAAGAAAGTAGAGAAATAGAATACATCAAACATTGTCCTGAATGTGGTACCGAACTGGTAAAAATTGAAGATCAGGCCATCCACTTCTGCCCGAACGAGCTTCACTGCCCGCCACAGGTAGTAGGAAGAATGATTCACTATGTTTCCAGAAAGGCTTTGAATATTGATAATCTTGGAAGTGAAACTATTGAACAGCTCTACAGAGAAAGACTGATTGAAAATCCTGCTGACTTCTATGTTTTAACGAAAGAACAGCTTCTTCCACTTGAAAGAATGGCTGAGAAATCGGCTCAGAACATCATCACAGGAATTGAAAAATCCAAAGAAATTCCTTTTGAGAAAGTATTGTACGGAATTGGGATCAAACACGTGGGGGAAACAGTTGCCAAGAAACTGGTAAAAAACTTCCCGACGATTGAAGAACTGAAAAATGCTACTGTAGAGGAGCTTTGCCAGGTAGAAGATATCGGAGCTAAAATTGCAGTGAGTATTGTTGATTTCTTCCAGAATTCTGAAAACGTACTGATGATCGAGCGATTGAAATCTTACGGAGTACAGCTTGAAAAAGGAGAAAGCACCAATGAAGTTCTATCCAATGTTCTGGAAGGAAAAACTTTCTTATTCACCGGAAAATTGTCATTATTCACCAGAGAATCTGCGGAGGAAATGGTAGAAAAGCATGGCGGAAAAAATATTTCTGCGGTTTCAAAAAATCTCAACTATCTTGTAGTAGGTGAAAAAGCCGGAAGCAAGCTGAAAAAAGCTCAGGATATCGGAACTATTATGATTCTGGATGAGCAGCAGTTTCTGGATCTGATTGAGAAACAGTAATAAAATCAAAATAATATTAAATAAACCATTAAGATATTGTCTTAATGGTTTATTTTTGCAATCAATTCTATAAAAGAATAAAAAAAATAACAAACTAATCCATGAAAAAAATCTACTTAATCATTTTGATGATTCTGTTTGCACAGTTTCAGGCTCAGACGTTAAATGTCGATACCTATTTGAAAACAAAATTGTTTACGTACGGAGCAACAAGTGATTCTACCGGAAACTTTATTACTTTGGATACAAACAATGATGGACAGATTCAACTATCGGAAGCTTCGCTGGTTTATAAAATAAATCTATCTGATCTTTCAAATGCTGTTACAGGTTTATCCGTACTTACTGAATTTCCGAATTTAACTGAGCTAAAACTAACAAATCCTGATATATCCTCTAATCTGGTTTTCAGCAATTATACTAACCTTCAAAAATTAATTTTTTCTGGCGGAACAGTAGGTAACGTAACGATTGAAAACTGCAATGCTATGAATACCGCACAATTTGGCAGCGCGGGAAACGTTATAAATATTCAGAACACTTCAGTACAAGAAATTTCAGTTTCCAACATTAATGAGTTTACTATTTCCGGACTTCCTAATCTTACAAAATTATCATTGGAGAATTCAACGATGACTTCTTTAAATTTAAGTAATCTCCCTGCGCTGGAAGAAGTAAATGTTAGTCAAAACCAATTTCTGACAAGTATTAATTTTGCAGGAGATACAGCTTTGAAAAAACTAGAATTATTTCGTAATAAACTAAGCAGTCTTTCCATTCCTAATCCTTCTTTAGTAAACTATTTAAGTATAAGCTTCAATCTTTTCCAGACTTTTGACGTAACCCCTTATACCGGATTGGTAATGTTTCTTGCTAACGACAACCAAATCACAAGTCTGGACTTTAGTTCAAGCCCTCTGATTGGAATGCTTTATATTTACAATAATCAGCTTACCACATTAACACTTAATAATAATCCAATTTTAGGTTATTTGTATGCCAATAATAATCATATAACCAATATTGCATTTGATCAGGCAAAAGGCTTAAAAGGTATTCAGGTAATGAATAATTCGCTTACGAATATTGATCTATCAAAGCAGACTATTCTGGATATTGCTGATCTTGATAATAATCTTACTTTACAGACTTTAAATCTTAAAAACGGAAAGCATAATTATCTTGGCATTGGCTTTTCAAATACACCACAGCTGCAATATGTATGCACTGACCCTATAGAAACTGACTATGTAATATCGCAATTAGCATCCTATAATCAACCCAATGCTGTTGTAAATTCTTATTGTTCTTTCACACCAGGAGGCTCTTCTTATTTTATCCTTCAGGGTAAAACAAGATATGACATGAACACAAATGGATGCGACATTAATGACATGATAAAACCTTTTCAAAAATTCAATATTTTAGGGCAAAACATGGCCATTTCAAATGCGTTCGGATCTTATTCTTTCCCTCTGACATACGGAACTAACACTATCTCTCCTGTGTTGGAAAATCCTTCTTATTTTAATATTACGCCCCCTTCATTCACTACCAATTTCCCAACACAGATAAGTCCTTATACGCAGAACTTTTGTTTAACAGCGAATGGTAACCATAATGATCTGGAAATTGTTATAATTCCTATGCAGGCAGCAGTTCCGGGATTTGTTACTCAATATAAAATCTTTTATAAAAACAAAGGAACAGGAACACAATCCGGAAATATAGCTTTTAATTTTGATCATACCCGAATGGTCTATCAGTCTGCAACGACATCTCCAAGCTCTCAATCTTCCGGAACACTGAACTGGAATTTCACGAATCTCCTTCCTTTTGAAACCAAAGAAATTACTGTAACGATGAAATTAAATACACCAACACAGGCTCCACCGCTAAATGGAGGTGATATTTTACATTACACCGCACAAATCAATGGAGCTACAGACGAAACACCTGCTGACAATACCTTCACATTGAACCAAACGGTTGTCAATTCTTTTGACCCGAATGATAAGACTTGTCTTGAAGGAACTACTATTGCGCAAACCCAGGTTGGAGACTATGTACATTACCTGATCAGATTTGAAAATACAGGAACAGCCAATGCACAGAACATTGTGGTAAAAGATGAAATTGACACGACTAAATTTGATATTTCTTCTCTGGTAGCGTTAAACGGAAGCCATAATTTTGTGACAAGAATTACCAGTCCGAATACGGTGGAATTTATCTTTGAAAATATTCAGCTTCCTTTCGACGATGCTAATAATGACGGTTATGTTTCGTTTAAAATTAAAACAAAATCTACCTTAAATCCTGGGGATAGCTTCAGCAATACAGCAAAAATCTATTTCGACTACAACGCCCCGATTGTTACCAATACGTATACAACAAGTATTCAAAATGTATTGGCAACAGCAGAAATTGATAAGGAAAACACGAGTATTTCTGTTTACCCTAATCCTGCAAAAGATGTTTTAAATATCAGATCCAAGCAGGAAATCATCAAAGCTGAAATCTATGATGCGACTGGAAGAATTATCAGTTCATTAAGTGTAACAGGAAACTCAATTTCTGTTTCAGAACTTTCTAAAGGAAACTATATTCTAAAAGCTTTCACCAAGGACAAAGTAATTGTACAGAAGTTTATTAAGAATTAAATTTATAAAATGAATAACAAAGAAGGCTGTGATAGATTTCACAGCCTTTTTATTTATTAAGAATCAATATTTTCAGGTATCTTCGGAATATATATAATCTTGTTTACTTAAAAACAATAATAGTATACGGAGCGTTTTCTCCTGATTTTGGCAGAATCAGCCTGATATGTTCCTTATTCTTGTAGTAATCTACATAAAGCTCTTTGGTGATAATCTTTCCTTTCTTAGTTTCCTTATATCCTGCTGCTAATATCAGTTTAAGATACTGCTCATATTCTTTTTTGTCCTTAAACTCAAACTCAATCCTGTCTTCAGATTTTTCTTCTTTGTATTCAAACTTTCCGATTTTCGAGCTATAGTCTGGAGCTTCGTATTCGGTTAAAAGGAAGCTTAAGCCTTCTGTTCTGTCATAAAATTTGAACTGAAGCTGTTTCATTTCCTTTTTAAACTCCTCCATTGTCAGTTTATTGAATCCTTTAAGCTGTTCTACTGTGAAGGTTTGTGCAGAGACCTGAATCCCCAGTACAACTGAGAATAATAGGATTCCTAACGTTTTTCTCATTTCTATTTTTATCGCAAATATAAAGAATAGGATTACATTTTTTAATTGTAAGGATCTGATATTTTCTTATTCTAATAGATGAATACACCTTATAGGTTTATAAAACCTATAAGGTGTTTAAATACGCAATTTAATCTTTATGAAGGCAGCCATCTGAAATAACTCCTTAAACTACTATTCTTTAATCAAAGCTTTCCGAAACAGCAAAATTTCGTCCTTGTTTAATCCTTTCAAAGAAATTATACGTTTTGTATTGGGCATCCAGTCAGGATAAAGAATCAATTCCACATAATTATCATGTATATGAAACTCTCTCAGAACTTCCGGATTTATTGTATTTCTGCGATCTGATCCAAATCTCAGATTAATACATTTACCGGGAACAATATAAAAATCTTTAGGAAACAAAAACATAGAATTCTGATTCATGACAATTTCAAAACTACACCATTGAAGTCTTTTACTATACCTAAGACCTCCTTTAGTTACTGAAACAATGGTACCATGGATATTTTTAAAAATTACCGCATCCGGCTGCTGATATTTTTCAATAATTTTATTTTTCTGGGTATAAAAGAAAATTCTTGAAATGATAAAAAATGCTATACCTGCCAATGGCAAATAGAAAAAAGGATCCATGAATTTAAAAGGATAGAATTACAAATTTCAAATAAGAAAAATCAAATATTTTCTTATTCAAAGATATAACAATAATCCTTATGAAATTGGCAATCTGAAGTAAAACGTACTTCCATTATTCAGGGAACTCTTCACTCCTATTTCTCCATGCTGCTTCTCAATAAAATTCTTTGAAATTGCCAAGCCTAAGCCAGTTCCATTCTGATGTTCTCCGGGAACCTGGAAATAACGGTCAAAGATCTGGCGGTGGTATTTTTCATCAATTCCGCTTCCGGTATCAATAATACTGAACTGAATGAATGTATTCAGTTTTTCTACCACAATCTTAATATTTTCATCCTGAAAAGAGTGCTTTACCGCATTGGTTAAAAAATTATTCATTACCCAGACGGTTTTATCAAAATCTGCGGTCACTGCATCACTGTCTTCCAAAAGATATTCTGTGCTGATGGAGATATTTTTCTGCTCCGCCAGCTTTTCTACATTCTTTACAGCAGTCTGTACAATTTCTTTCGGAGAACATTTTTCTACAGTCAATCTGATATTTCCGGATTCTACCTGAGAAAGATTCAGCAATTCTCCAGTGATATCCAATAAACGCTGCCCGTCTTCATTAATACTTTTCAACAATTCCTGCTGCTGCTCATTCAGTTCTCCGAACTTTTGGTTTCCAAGAAGCTGAACACCCATTTTGATCGCTGAAATCGGGGTTTTCAATTCATGGGAAATGGTTGCAATGAAGTTGGTTTTGGCAAAATCAAGTTCTTTAAAAGGCGTAATATTTCTCAAGAGTATTACCTTTCCGATATATTTTTTCTCTTTTTCGCCTGTCTTTACAATATTGATGGGAATAATATCCTGCTCGAAATAATTTTCTTTGTTATCCCGAACAATTTTAATCGGATCTTTTACCGGATGATCTATATTTTTCAGCAATTCACGCATCAGATCATTGTTAACAGCTACTTCATGAGCCGTTTTTCCGATAATATCTTCCTTATGGAGATTGGTGATCTTCAACGCTTCATCATTGATCATATAGATAAAATGATTCTCATCCAGGCCAATCACCGCATCGTGCATATTGTTAACCAGTGTTTCGATACGTTTTTTATCCATTAACTGCTTCGAAAGTGTACTGCTTTCGTACTCCTGAAGTTTTTCCGCCATACTGTTGAATGAGTCTGCCAGACTGTTGAACTCTTCACTTCCTTTGAAATGAACTCTTTCACTATAGTTTTTATCAGCAATCTGTTTGATACTGAAAGTAAGCTGGTTGATAGGCTCTGCAATGGTTTGCGGCAAATTGAAAAGCAATATAAAAGCAATCAGAAAACATACGGTTCCTAAACTTACAATCCAAAAAGTGGCATTTTCTGCTGTTATAATTGCTATATCACTTTTCCGTTCTATGCCTTTCATATTCAAAGACATGATCTTCGAAAGATCTTCACGGATGAGCTTTTCTTTATTGATATCAGGAGCTTTCAGGTAGCTGTTGAAATGAAGATTCAGGTTCTGTGTGGCTTCCTTTTCTCCAAATTCTGTAAGGTTTTTTTCCTGAAGCTTATTATTTTTTTGAAAATCTGCTACGGCAACGGTGCTGTCTGTACTGATATTATCCAGCGCCAGAAGCATATTTTTGGAAAACTCCAGGCTGTTGTAATTGGCTGTAAGGATCTTTTCAGTATCAGATTTTAATTTATTGATATATACAGAACCTATCACTGAAAGCAGAACAATCAGTAAAAATAAAAGGCCAACGCCTAAGGTAAGTTTCGTTTTAAGTTTCATTATTTTTATGATAAAATAATAATATCTATCTGTCTTTCATTCAGCCTGTTCATGAGGGTATAAATCCAGCTGTACCCCAGCATTCGCTGCCAGAAACTGGCGTGAGGTTTTCCAATACAGACCGAGGTGATGTTCTGAGCAATCACATATTCCAGAATTCCGTTATGAACACTGCTTTCTTTGATGCGGACTACTTTGGCACCTAATTCCTGTGCTAAATTAAAATTATTAATTAAATACCGCTGTTTATCCAATGCAATTTTTTCCGGATTTTCAGAAGGCTTCTGAACGTACAAAACAGTCCATGGACTGTTATAGTAGCTCGCTAATCTTGCTGTTTTACGAATAATTGTTTTAGCAATTTTCTCATTACTGCTGATGCAGGCCAGGAATTTTATCGGTTTAAAATTTTCGGTTTTGATCTCTGTCTCTACCTTTCTTTCCACATGGGTGGCTACTTCTTTTAAAGCCAGCTCACGAAGCTGCAGAATATGTCCGCTCTGAAAGAAATTACTAAGTGCCGTCTGAATTTTTTCCTTTTTATAGATTTTTCCTTCTTTTAATCGCGTCAGCAATTCATCAGCGGTAAGGTCAATGTTTACCACTTCATCTGCCAGTGCCAGAATCTTATCAGGAACCCGTTCTGCCACTTCTACTCCAGTGATTTTCTTTACCTCCTCATTCAGGCTCTCGATGTGTTGAATATTCATGGCACTGATGACATTGATTCCGTTATCAAGGATTTCCAGTACATCCTGCCATCTTTTTTTATTTTTGGAACCTTCCACGTTGGTATGCGCCAGTTCATCTACCAGAACCACTTCAGGATGTTCGTTGATGATAGCCTGAAGATCCATTTCTTCAAGGTTCTTTCCTTTATAGAAGACTGATTTTCTTTCAATCTCAGGAAGTCCTTCTACAAGGGCTACCGTTTCTTCTCTGCCATGAGTTTCAATATAGCCAACCTTTACATCAATGCCATTTCGCAAAAGGGAATGCGCTTCCTGAAGCATACGGAAGGTCTTTCCTACCCCTGCACTCATCCCGATATAAATTTTGAATTTTCCTTTACGGGATTTTTGAATCAGTTCTAAAAAATCTTTTGCTGATGACATTGATTTTATTCTTTTTAATTTTACTTTAAGCACTATTTTCTGTGGCTAAACCGATTTTAAAACCAGACTGCTAAGCTCGATGTTATATAGAAATTTCCTTTTTTAAAATCATCATTCCTGGCAAAAATCGCATCTTTGGAAGTAAAACCTCTCGCTTCTGTACGGAAAACAACATTTTTGAATATAGCATAGTCTACATTGAGAGAATATCCGAAGGTCTGAAATCCATTAGGCGTTTCTGTGCTGATAATCACACCATTTTTATCATGATAATATTCCAGTCTTCCTGCCAGTGCCCATTTGCTGTCCAACTGGTACTTCATCTGAACATTCGGGCTGTACCAGATGTTATACTGCTCGCTTCCTTTGGATTTCTGCTCAGCTCCGATATCAAATCCCAATACAGCCGAAAACTGATCTGTCAGCTGAAAGTTTCCGTACAAATCATGAAAATAACGCATTCTTTTATCTTGTTTTGCTTTATCATTTCCTATGAATGAGCTGCTGTTCAAAGTAATTTTATCATTAGGTTTATACGTTATCTGATGTCCGAAAGAAATACTCTGGTTTCCTTCAGGTTTGGCAATTCTCTGCCATCCGTTCAGTACCAGTCCGCTTAAAAACCATTTCCCGTTATCTGAGGTGTAGGAAATTTTTGCTCCTGTTTCGAAATATGGAGAGTTCTCAGCAGCTAAACTTCTTGTCAGATTCACATTATCCTTTCCTATGGCACTTTCCCATCCAATATGGGAAGGCATGATCCCTGCATCAATCCATAAATTCTTATTCTTTGATATTTTGATTCCAATATTGGCTTCGTTTACATAACGCAGTGCATTTTGTTCTGCTGCCATATTATCCTGGGCATAGGTTCCGGCCATTAAAGCAACATTGGCACGGATATTTTCACTCTGGTAATTGGCTTTAACCAATCCCAGATTAAGATTCATTTCATTATGTCTGTTGTATGAGTATAAAAAATTCTGACGCATATGGCTGCCCGGCTCATTAAAATCATAGGTATAAAAAAGTTCTGCATAAGCGGAAAATGTCACTTTATTACTTGTTTTTAATGAATCTGATGACTGGGCTTTTGAGAAAAACATTCCCAATACGGCTCCTATAACTAAATATTTTTTCACTTTTATTAAGGTATGTTAATCATGTCAAGGTTTAAAATCTTGACATGATTATCGGTTATTAAATTTATTATTTTAACTGGTCCAAAGCAATATTAAGCTTCAGAACATTTACTTTTGAAGGCCCGAAAAGTCCTAAGAAAGGCTTTTCAGTTTGATTATTAATTAAGCTTTTGATCTGTTCCTCTGAAAGACTTCTCACTTTTGCAATTCTTTTTGCCTGATATAAAGCTCCTTCTTCAGAAATATCCGGATCCAGTCCGCTTCCACTTGCGGTAACAAGCTCTACAGGAACTTTAGCATTAGCCATTTCAGGGTTGTCCATTTTCAAAGTATCAATTCTTTTCTGTACAATTTCCAGATATTCTTTATTGCTTGGACCTTTGTTGCTTCCTCCACTTCCTGCTGCGTTATAATTGACTGAAGAAGGACGACCGTGGAAATATTTTTCAGACTTAAATTCCTGCCCGATATTAGCATAAAACTTCTGCCCTTTGTTGTAAACAATTTCTCCGTTTCCTTTGTTAGGAAGTATTTTAGAACCTCCATAAACAACTGCCAGATAAATACCTGTAACGACCAACATGACAAGAGTTAATCTGAATGCTGAAACAATATGATTTTTCATTTTTAAAATTTTAATAGAATAAACTGATTATCAGGTCAATGATTTTGATCCCGATGAACGGAACGATTACTCCGCCTAACCCATAGATCAAAAGGTTTCTTCTTAATAATGCACTTGCACCAATCGGCTTGTAAGCCACTCCTTTCAACGCCAGAGGAATCAGGAACGGAATAATTATCGCATTGAAAATAACTGCTGATAATATGGCTGTTTCCGGGCTGTGAAGGTTCATAATATTCAGCTTCTGAAGAGAAGGAATAAAAGTGATAAAGAGTGCCGGAATAATGGCAAAATACTTCGCTACGTCATTTGCAATACTGAAAGTGGTCAATGTTCCTCTGGTCATCAATAATTGTTTCCCTATTTCTACAATTTCAATCAGCTTTGTAGGGTCATTATCAAGGTCTACCATGTTCCCGGCTTCTTTGGCTGCCTGCGTTCCGCTATTCATAGCAACACCTACATCTGCCTGGGCTAATGCCGGAGCATCATTGGTTCCGTCTCCCATCATCGCTACCAGCTTACCTTCCTGCTGTTCCTTTTTGATGTAATTCATCTTATCTTCAGGTTTGGCTTCAGCGATAAAATCATCTACTCCAGCTTTTTCTGCAATGAATTTTGCGGTCAAAGGGTTGTCACCAGTTACCATTACCGTTTTCACCCCCATTTTTCTCAGTCTCTGGAAACGTTCCTGAATTCCGGTTTTAATAATATCCTGAAGTTCAATAACGCCCCATACTTTTTCGTTAACGGCTACTACTAAAGGAGTCCCTCCGTTTTCAGAAATTTTGGTTACCGCATCCTGGGTTTCCTGTGGGAAGATATTCCCGGCTTTTTCAGTCAGTTTTTTTATGGTATCATAAGCTCCTTTACGGATTCTTGTTTCGTCAAAATCAATTCCTGAAGTTCTTGTTTCTGCAGTAAAATCGATATAAGCAGGATTAGCAACCAATAGATCTTCAGATTTCAAAGCACTCAGTTCAATAATGGATTTTCCTTCTGGAGTTTCATCCGCTACAGAACTTAATGCTGATGCTTTAATAAATTCTTCAAGCTGAATTCCATTGGCAGGATGAAATTGGGTTGCCTTACGGTTTCCGATGGTAATTGTTCCGGTTTTATCAAGTAGCAAAACATCAATATCTCCAGCAGTTTCTACTGCTTTTCCACTTTTGGTAATCACATTTGCTCTTAGTGCTCTGTCCATCCCCGCAATTCCGATTGCAGAAAGCAGACCTCCGATAGTTGTCGGAATAAGACAAACGAAAAGAGATATAAATGCCGCTATGGTAATCGGAGTCTGCGCATAGTCTGCAAAAGGCTTTAAAGTGAGGGTAACAATAATAAATGTAAGCGTGAATCCTGCTAAAAGTATGGTTAATGCGATTTCGTTGGGTGTTTTCTGTCTTGATGCGCCTTCTACAAGGGCAATCATTTTATCTAAGAAGGATTCTCCGGGTTTTGTGGTTACTCTTACTTTAATTCTGTCTGAAAGTACTTTTGTCCCTCCGGTTACAGAACTTTTATCTCCTCCGGCTTCACGGATGACAGGTGCACTTTCTCCGGTAATAGCAGACTCATCAATGGTAGCAAGACCTTCAATAATCTCCCCATCCATCGGAATCTGATCTCCGGCTTCACAAAGGAAAATATCGCCTAATGTCATTTCAGCTGACATCTTCAGTCTTGTTTCTACCTGGAATCCCGGCTTGTTATCAAGTACCAGTTTGGCCGGCGTTTCTTCCCTTGTTTTTCTGAGGGTATCAGCCTGCGCTTTACCTCTTGCCTCTGCAATAGCTTCTGCAAAATTGGCAAACAGAACGGTGAAAAATAAAATAATAAATACTAAAAAGTTATAGGAAAAGCTTCCCTGGGATTGATCACCAGTAAGACTGAACATGCTTACGATAAACATGACAATGGTTCCGATCTCCACCAGGAACATTACCGGATTTTTAAACATAATTTTCGGATTCAGTTTTACGAAGGACTGTTTGATTGCTTCGTTGACTAAATCTCTTTGAAACAATGTTTGTGACTGATTTTTCATTTTTTTGAAAGAGTTTATATCATTGTAAATCAATAGTAACCATTAAGGTCTGCCAGATAATAAGGATAGATATGGATAATATAAGTGAACGTTTCAGTAAGTGTCAGACTAGCTTCCTCAAACTCTTCAGCATCCTTAATGGTTGAATATTGATTTTAAATTTTAATGTTCATATTTATTTTGAGAAATACTGAATCTGCTCTGCAATAGGCCCTAGAGTCAATGCAGGGAAGAAAGACAGTGCTGCAATCAGTAGAATCACCGCCAGGGTCATAAATCCGAAAGTCGCCGTATCTGTTTTCAGTGTTCCTGAACTTTCAGGGATATATTTCTTCTGTGCTAATAGTCCAGCAATCGCTACAGGTCCTATAATCGGGATGAATCTTGAGAGTAACAATACAATTCCTGTTGAGATGTTCCACCAAGGAGTATTGTCTCCAAGTCCTTCAAATCCGGAACCGTTATTCGCTGCAGAAGAAGTAAACTCATACAACATTTCACTGAAACCATGAAAACCTGGGTTGTTCAATGTCTTTGCCCCAAATTCCGGGAGATAAGCCGTTAAAGCTGTTCCTGCAAGAATTAAGAAAGGATGGAATAAAGCCACAATCATTGCGATTTTCATTTCTTTGGCTTCAATCTTTTTACCCATAAATTCTGGGGTTCGTCCTACCATCAGACCACTGATGAATACAGCAAGAATGATAAAGATGAAATAGTTCAGGATTCCGACTCCACAGCCTCCGTAGAAGCAATTGATCATCATCGCAAGCAATTCATTCATTCCAGAAAGAGGCATTGTACTGTCGTGCATCGCATTTACAGATCCTGTAGAGATTACCGTTGTAGCAATACTCCAATAGCCAGATGCTGCACTACCGAAACGGATTTCCTTACCCTCCATAGCTCCCAGGCTGTTGTCAGCTCCCATTTGTGTAATCAAAGGATTTCCACCTGTTTCATTCACAATATTCGGAATGGTAAGTGCCAGAAAACCGACCGTCATTACCGTAAAGATCACCCATGAAAGTTTTCTTTTATTCAGATAAAAACCCAGGGCAAATACCAATGCAAACGGAATAATCATCTGTGTGACCATCTCTGTCATATTGGTTATATAATTAGGGTTTTCTAGCGGATGCGCTGAGTTGGCCCCGAAAAATCCACCACCATTAGTTCCTAAGTGTTTGATTGCAACAAATGCAGACACAGGACCTCTGGAAACATCTGCTTTCTGACCTTCCAGTGTTATAATGTGATCTTTACCTTCGAAAGTCATCGGACTTCCATTGATAGAAAGTATCAAAGCGACAATTACACTGATAGGAACCAGAATTCTGATCATTGATTTTGTAAAATAATCGTAGAAGTTCCCAAGTTCAGTACTTGTTTTTTCTTTAAAAGCTTTGAAAAGAACAGCCATAGCCGCCATTCCCGTTGCAGCCGTAACAAACTGTAAAAACATCAGATAAAGCTGGCTCAGATAACTTACTCCTGTTTCTCCTGAATAATGCTGTAAATTACAGTTCACTAAGAATGAAATAGTCGTATTAAAGGCCAGATCGGGTGACATATTCGGGTTTCCATCAGGATTTAAAGGAAGCCAGGCCTGATTCATCAAAAGAAGGAAACCTATGATGAACCAGATCAGGTTGATCGCCAGCATAGCATACATATTCTGTTTCCAGTTCATCTGGCGGGCAGGATTAATTCCCGAAACTTTATAAATTAACTTTTCAATGGGTTCAAAAACCGGATCCAGAAAAGTTTTTTTGTATCCATAAACATTAGCTATGTATTTCCCTAAAAAAATTCCGATAACTAACGTGATAGCAAACATTGCTATAATGCCTAAAATTTCTGTATTCATGACCAATTAAAATTTTTCAGGTTTCATTAAAACATAACAGATATACACAAAGGCAAGTATTGAGAGGAAAAATAAACTCCACATAATTTATATTCTATCAAAAAATTCAACTGATTTACATAAAAGCCAAAACAACACTGCAAAAAGCAGAATTAAACTGATGAGCATCATATCTTAATCATTAGGGTTAAAAGAGTCAACAATACGTACGATACAATCAGCAAACTAAAAGTAGAATGCTCCCGTTTTTTAAACGTTTTTCTTGAAATTGTCATTTTTAAATATTTTATTCAGAGACTATATGCCAAAAGAAAGTCCATTTTGAAAAATAAACACACAAGAAATTGAATTACAGTAAATTAAAACAAAATACCAAACTATATAAAAACAGAAAAGCCTATCAAAATGATAGGCTCTTTATTAAAATGATAAAAGATTTATTTCAATCCGTATTCTTCCAGTTTACGGTATAGCGTGGCGATACCGATCTCAAGTAATCGGGCTGCTTCTGCTTTATTTCCTTTTGTATACTGTAATACTTTTTGGATATGTATTTTCTCCAGTGAACGGATGCTTAAAGAATCACTTTCAGGAACTGTTTTTTCAGAATAATGAGGAAGACTTTCAGCATCAAGAATATTATTATCCATTAAAATCAAACTGCGTTCTACAGCGTTTCTCAACTCACGAATATTTCCTTTCCAGTCATTTCTCTCTAAAACTTTATAATATTCCGGATCAACCTGAACCGAGGACAAGTGAAGTTTATTTGAAAAAATATCTACAAAGTTTTTGGCAAGAGCTTTCAGGTCTTCTTTTCTTTCTCTTAATGCCGGGAGTGTAATCTCAAATACATTCAGCCTGAAATAGAGATCTTCTCTAAAGTTGCCATGCTTTATTTCTTCTACAAGGTCCCTGTTGGTCGCTGCAATCAATCTGAAGTCTGACTTTGAAACTTTAGTTTCCCCCATTTTGATAAATTCCCTGGTTTCCAAAACCCTGAGCAGTTTTGCCTGGAGTTCAATCGGCATCTCACCTATTTCATCCAGAAACAGAGTTCCTCCATCAGCTTCTTCAATCAATCCTTTCTTATCTTTCAAAGCACCAGTAAAAGCACCTTGTTTATGACCAAAAAGCTCACTTTCAAGAATCTCCTTACTGAATGCTGAACAGTTGATGGCTACAAAACTATTCTTCTTCCTGTCGCTTCCTTCATGAATAGCACTGGCAAAAACTTCTTTTCCTGTACCTGTTTCACCTGTAAGAAGAACAGCAGCATCGGTTAATGCTACTTTCTCAGCCAGTTTTTTAGCCTGTAAAATTAAAGGTGACTTACCAATAATCTGATCAAAACCTTTTGTTGCAGTTTGCGAAACAACCTTTGATTTGTTATCCTTTACCTTATCCAGAGCTTTATATACCAATGGTATGATTTTCTCATTATCATCTCCCTTCACCAGGTAATCATACGCTCCATTCTTCATAGCCTGCACTGCATCCGTAATATTACCGAATGCCGTCATCAGGATAATTTCAATTTGAGGATATTTATTCTTGATAGACTTTACCAGTTCTACTCCAAATGCATCAGGCAGACGCACATCGCTCAAAACAACATCAAATTCATATTGCTCCAGCATCGTCATTGCTGAACGTGCCGTAGACGCTTCTTTTACATTAAAATTTTCTTGGGAAAGGATCATTCCTAACAATTTAAGGAGTTTGATCTCATCATCGATGATCAGAATATTTCCTGACATTATAATTATTTTTGGAAAACTAGTACAAACTTATTGAATTTATTCGAGGAAAACAGGGTAATAGAAGGAAATAGTTTTGTGAATAGCTTGCCGGTGATTAATAGGTGATGGTTAATTCGGGTTGCGAGTTCCGGGGTTAGGACCAGTTATCAGTATGTGTTTAAAAATTCATGATTTCTATAGAAAAAGGATACGTACAGATATACCTTTATTACCATTGTGTCATACCTTAGGAATCAAGGTTTATGTATGAGAGGTTTGAAAGATGTAAAATGACAGGATAATGTCTAAGTTTTTTAACAGCTAGTATTAGCAATGTCATGCTGAGCGGAGTCGAAGCATTTTAATAAAGAAAAACTCTGTTTAGACTCCTACGGAGTGACAATATGGGTTGGAATAAAAATTAGCAATGATGGTAAAGACCAATTTGTGGGTAAAAAATAGAAAACATAGACCTGGAAGCAGGAAGCCTGAAGCTGGAGGAAGGAGGATGAGATAGGGAAGATAACAGCAATTGGTCATCTTAACTGATTACCTATTGCTCATTGCTTATTACTCATTACTCATGAATTGAGCTGGGTATAAAACAAAAAAACCTTTATCGTAAAGATAAAGGTTTTTTAAAAATAAAATAAAAACTGGCGGCGGCCTACTCTCCCGCGTTAGCAGTACCATCGGCGCTGGTGGGCTTAACTTCTGTGTTCGGAATGGGAACAGGTGAGCCCCACCGCTAAAACCACCCTAAAGGTTGTATATAGCAGCTGGCTATTTGCTGTTGGCTTTTGGCTGTTTTTGCCAATTGCTAACTGCTAGTTGCCAATTGCGTTTTTAAGCGATAAAAACTTTCACAAAGACAAAACCTTCACTGCGCATAAAGCACTTGGTTTATATTAGTAACCATAGACTATAAATCTACGGGTAATTAGTACTACTTGGCTATGACATTACTGTCTTTACACCTATAGCCTATCAACGTCGTCATCTACAACGACCCTTAAAAGATGTCTCATCTTGAGGCGAGTTTCGCACTTATATGCTTTCAGTGCTTATCTCTTCCAAACGTAGCTACTCAGCGGTGCACCTGGCGGTACAACTGATACACCAGAGGTTTGTTCAATTCGGTCCTCTCGTACTAGAATCAAGCCCTCTCAAACATCTAACGCCCGCAATAGATAGAGACCGAACTGTCTCACGACGTTCTGAACCCAGCTCGCGTGCCACTTTAATGGGCGAACAGCCCAACCCTTGGGACCTTCTCCAGCCCCAGGATGTGACGAGCCGACATCGAGGTGCCGAACCTCCCCGTCGATGTGAGCTCTTGGGGGAGACTAGCCTGTTATCCCCGGAGTACCTTTTATCCTATGAGCGATGGCCCTTCCATACGGAACCACCGGATCACTATGTCCTGCTTTCGCACCTGATCGACTTGTAGGTCTCACAGTCAAGCACCCTTATGCCATTACACTCTACGCACGGTTACCAAGCGTGCTGAGGGTACCTTTGAAAGCCTCCGTTACTCTTTTGGAGGCGACCACCCCAGTCAAACTACCCACCACGCAATGTCCTTCTGAAAGAAGTTAGGCTCCAAGTAAGTAAAGGGTGGTATTTCAACGGCGGCTCCACAAACACTAGCGTGCCTGCTTCAAAGCCTCCCACCTATCCTACACATTACTTACTCAAAGTCAATACGAAGTTATAGTAAAGGTTCACAGGGTCTTTTCGTCCCATTGCGGGTAATCGGCATCTTCACCGATACTACAATTTCACCGAGCTCGTGGCTGAGACAGTGCCCAGATCGTTACACCATTCGTGCAGGTCGGAACTTACCCGACAAGGAATTTCGCTACCTTAGGACCGTTATAGTTACGGCCGCCGTTTACTGGGGCTTCAGTTAATGCCTTCGCTTACGCTAAGCACCTTCCTTAACCTTCCAGCACCGGGCAGGTGTCAGACCCTATACAGCATCTTTCGATTTAGCAGAGTCCTGTGTTTTTGATAAACAGTCGCCTGGGCCTCTTCACTGCGGCCAACATTGCTGTTGGCGTCTCTTCTTCCGAAGTTACGAGACTATTTTGCCTAGTTCCTTAGCCACGACTCACTCGAGCACCTTAGGATTCTCTCCTCGACCACCTGTGTCGGTTTTGGTACGGGTTGCTTCACTTCGGCTTTTCTTGGATCAGATTACACTACAGCAGCTTCGCCCGAAGGCTAGGCCTTGACTATTCCGTCAGTCTCCAGCAGCTACATCCAACCGTCCCCTTTATTCGTGAGCAAGTATGGGAATATTAACCCATTGTCCATCCACTACCCCTTTCGGGTTCGCGTTAGGTCCCGACTAACCCTCAGCTGATTAGCATGGCTGAGGAAGCCTTGGTCTTTCGGTGAGCAGGTTTCTCGCCTGCTTTATCGTTACTTATGCCTACATTTTCTTTTCTATCCGCTCCACAATACCTCACAGTACTGCTTCGGCGCAAATAGAATGCTCTCCTACCAGATATATCTAAAATATAAATCCATAGCTTCGGTAATATGTTTATGCCCGATTATTATCCATGCCGGACCGCTCGACTAGTGAGCTGTTACGCACTCTTTAAATGAATGGCTGCTTCCAAGCCAACATCCTAGCTGTCAATGCAGTCCAACCGCGTTGCTTCAACTTAACATATATTTTGGGACCTTAGCTGTTGGTCTGGGTTCTTTCCCTCTCGGACATGGACCTTAGCACCCATGCCCTCACTGCCGTAGAACATTTATTAGCATTCGGAGTTTGTCAGGAATTGGTAGGCGATGAAACCCCCGCATCCAATCAGTAGCTCTACCTCTAATAAACTTATATACGACGCTGCACCTAAATGCATTTCGGAGAGTACGAGCTATCTCCCAGTTTGATTGGCCTTTCACCCCTACCCACAGGTCATCCGAAGACTTTTCAACGTCAACCGGTTCGGTCCTCCACTCTGTGTTACCAGAGCTTCAACCTGCCCATGGGTAGATCACAAGGTTTCGCGTCTAATCCTACTAACTATCCGCCCTATTCAGACTCGCTTTCGCTCCGGCTCCGGTACTTAATACCTTAACCTCGCTAGTAAAATTAACTCGTAGGCTCATTATGCAAAAGGCACGCCGTCACAGCATTACGCTGCTCCGACCGCTTGTAGGCGTACGGTTTCAGGTTCTATTTCACCCTTCTATTCGAAGTGCTTTTCACCTTTCCTTCACAGTACTTGTTCACTATCGGTCTTTCAGGAGTATTTAGCCTTGGAGGATGGTCCCCCCATATTCAGACAGGATTTCACGTGTCCCGCCCTACTCATTTATCATCTTAATATGCCTTTCGAGTACAGGATTATCACCTTCTACGATTGTTCTTTCCAGAACATTCCTCTAAACATAAAAAGACTTTTGGGCTAATCCGCTTTCGCTCGCCACTACTTACGGAATCTCTTCGATTTCTTTTCCTCCGGGTACTTAGATGTTTCAGTTCTCCGGGTTTGCTCCTCTTACGAGGTGACATGTCTTCAACATGCCGGGTTGCCCCATTCGGATATCTGCGGATCAATTCGTGTGTGCCAATCCCCGCAGCTTTTCGCAGCTTACCACGTCCTTCGTCGCCTCTGAAAGCCTAGGCATCCGCCATACGCCCTTAACGATTTCTTTCCTATTGGTTACTCAAGCGCTTTATGCGCTCGGTTTTCTCTTTGTGATGTCTTTACCGTTAATGTCAATGATCTTAATTTCTTTTTTTCCGACTAATGAACAGATGTTGTTTTTGGCTCCATCCGTAACTTTTAAATCAGTCTTCCAAAACTGTGGAGAATAAGGGAGTCGAACCCTTGACCTCCTGCGTGCAAGGCAGGCGCTCTAGCCAGCTGAGCTAATTCCCCCTCTAG
>NZ_QDFZ01000003.1 GCF_003347605.1 Chryseobacterium sp. KLBC 52
GGGTGAAAAATTTTAAACATTTGTTTGGAGGGTTGGATGAGAGCGTGGGAGGGTTGGAGGGTTGGAGAGGGTGAGAGGGGATGATTCGGGATACGGGATACGGGATGCGGGGTTTAGGGTGATGATTGCCCACAGATCTCGCAGATTGACACAGAGAAGATGTTTGCTTTTATATTATATAGAATGGGAAGGATGGGAAATGCCAAAGAATATATTTATATATATAATATAGAGTGATAAGATTTAACTCGTATAAAGTAATTAATTAAAATGCTTCGACACAGCTCAGCATGACATTGCTAATACTAAAGGCTAAAAGGTCTGAGACACTATACTGTTATTTTACTTTCTTTAAGACTCTCGTAAAGAAGTTGGGATTCCTCCGGAATGAAATGGAGGTATGTTCGTATATTAACCACTTTCTATAGAAATCAGAAATATTGAAAACACAATACTAATGTTACTGCTCTACCCGGAAACCCGAAACCCGAAACTCAATAACCCGAACCTCATCATTCATCATTTACAGCTCCTCTCCTAGCCCTGATAGTAATGGTTACCCCGCAGCTTGGGTTGGAGGGCGAATGGGTTTGGGAGACCCTTCGGCTTCGCTCAGGGTGACAGCGTGGGAGGGCGATGGCGCGAGGAGTATGAATGGATAGCAGGATAAAGCTCCTGATTATTGGGCTGGATAGTCTGAGAGTCAGAGGGTTGGAGACTTGGAGACTTGGAGAGTAATAAAGTTTGAGGGTGGGTGGGTAAAAGGGTTTGAGAGTGCGGGAAGAAGAATAAAGAGGTAAACTCTATTTTATGCTATATATATTATACTATATATATTATACTATATATAAAGTAAGCTTAATCAAATAACCGTAGCTGCTGATCGCGAGTTCCTGTAAAATTTGCTGCTGAAAGCTTTGGAAACTCTTTGCCTTCAAAAAACTTCTTTTTGCCGATCTTAAAGGTGGTGTGAATCATTTCTGCAATATTCCCCTCTCCCTGTTGTCTTTCAAAATATCTTTTATCACCCAGTTTTCCACCCCGCATGGAGCGGATAAGGTTTAAAACTTTTTGTGCCCTATCCGGAAAATGGGTTTCAATCCAGTTCACAAAAACAGGTTCAACGGTATCATTTAACCGCACCAAGGTATATCCGAATCCTAAGGCTCCTGCATTGGAAATGGCTTTTAATATATTCAATGGTTCATCACTGTTGAGCCCGGGAATAATGGGAGCTACCATTACATGCACAGGAATATTATTTTCTGAAAGAATTTCCACAGCTTTTAATTTATTTTTTGCGGAACTTGTTCTCGGCTCCATCCTGCGCCTCAATTCTTCATTGATTGTCGGAATACTTAGAGAGACTGACACCAGATTTTGTTCTGCCATGGGTTTTAAAATATCGAGATCTCTCAGCACCAATGCATTTTTTGTCAGTATATTGATAGGATGCCTGTAATCCAGACAGAGCTGCAGTAATTTTCTGGTAATTTCAAATTGTCTTTCGGCCGGCTGATAGCAGTCGGTATTTCCGGACAATAGAATCGGGGCAGCTTTATAGCCTCTTTTTTGAAAAAATTTCTCCAGTAATTCGGGAGCATTTTTCTTTACCATGATTTTTCTTTCAAAGTCAATCCCGGCGCTATACCCCCAATACTCGTGGGTAGGTCTTGCAAAGCAGTAAGAGCAGCCATGTTCGCATCCCTGGTAGGGATTCATGGAATATTCCATTGGAAGATCTTCGCTTTTAACCTGATTGACAATGGTTTTGGGAAACACTTCTGTAAAAGAAGTCTTTACCGTTTCGAAATCTTCATCTTCAGGTTCATAGGTATACCTGTCGAAACGATTGACAACGTTCCGCTGAGCTCCCTGACCTTTTATGAAATTTTCGTTTTGCATTCCGGTGTAAAATTAGAATGGAATTTTTATAAAATAATGAGTTTTAACATTAAAGTTTTCCACAAAAAAATCCAACACTTTCAAAAGCGTTGGATTTAAACATAATTAAATATATTTTTTTACTACTTCAGTGCGAATAATTCTACTCCATGAGTTTCATCATCATTATTTTTTTCATCAAAGTGTCTGTGATAGTCCGAATAGGAATCACTATATTTTTTATCTTTTTTAGTCAAAATTTTTTTAATGCTAATTAAACTTAATACTGCCAAAAGACCAACTCCCCCTGCCAGTAAAACTCCAACTTCTTTTTTCATATTTCTCTGATTTATTATTGATACCATTGCAAAAAGCATACCTATTTTATTTTTTTTAATTATAAATTTTGTTAACATTAAACTTTATTTTTAGGAAAATTGCAATCCGCTATTTTTCTTATATTTAAAGTCTGCAATGGTTTAATTATTGTACTTAAAAATAAAAATATTATTATGGAAAATCCAGAAAACATAGACAGAATGACGACCTTGAGCCAAGTGATGAAAACACTCTCTGAAAGAGGAATACACAGGGAGTTCAGAATGAATGAAAAATGTGAAATGAAGTTTGAAAATTCTGACAAGGTGTATCAACCCTCTGAACTGGTGATTTTAAAAACCTATCGTTTCGAAGGAGACAGCAATCCTGATGATAATGCAGTGCTTTACGTAATCAAGGATAATGCAGGAAATCGTGGAATGATTATAGATTCTTACGGAGCGGACAGCAATTATCCGGGAGAAGAGTTCGATAAATTTTTAAGGGATATTCCTATTTTGGAAAGTGATGAATTCAATTTCTAGAAAATTCATCTTTTGTATATTGATTTTTTAAACCATTAAGTTCGTTTTATTACAATATTGCTTCTTCTTTTAATGGGCAATGGATAAGCAGACGTAATGGTTTAAAGAATTATTCTTCAGCCTTTTCCTTTTTCTTGAAAATATTATTCAGGAAACCTTTCTTTTCTTTTTTCTCTACTACCGGTTGGGGAGTTTCTTTTTTATTTTTTATTTCCTGTTTTATTTCTTTTACCGACTGCTTCATATCTTTCACGGAAGAAACCGCCTCTTTCACCTTTTTCTCTGTCTTTTCTACATTTTTACCAATCAGGGTTTTCTTTAATCCCTGTTCTATTCCTCTCCAGAAGAGATTAAAGAAAGACTTTGTAGGATCACGTTCCACATTTTCCACCGTAACAGCTTCCGGAAAGCTTCCTGAGTCTGATTTCAGAAAAATATTGGCAACTGCAGTCAGAAACCCTTTTTTCTCATGGTTATTCTTATTTAATACGGCAATTTTTAAGTCTTTATGTTTAAGATTAAAGGTGCCATGTAATCCGGCAGGGTTTCCTTTAAAGCTAAAAAGCATTTCCTGAATAGTTCCTGCAGTAGCTGTCACATGAAGGTAAGGTCTGATAAAGGGATTGATTCCGCTTGCGGGAAGATTGGACGTTTTTCCGGAGATCGCAAATCTATCATTCTGATCGGCTACATCAAAGTTCCAGTTGACAGAAAGCGGTGAGAGGTTCATGAAAGAACAATTGATTTTAATGTCCACTTTTGTGGGTTTTCCTTTTATTTTGGCAGAGTTCAGATTTTTAACATTCATATTAAAATTACTGAAGGTCAGTTTTCCGGGGCCCATACTTTCCGGAGTATCTTCTTCGTATACCAGGACAGAATTTTTGAGATCAAGGTTGTGAACTGTCATTGGAATTTTAATAGACCGCAGCATTTTAGAATATAATGCTTTTATTTTGGGGTCGTCTTTAGGAATTTTACTTCTGAAAATATTGGCATCTGCAGACTCAATGTCTACCTGCGAAGCGTTTACCATTTTGTTGTGAGAAAACAGATCCCACTCTCCTTCTGCGCTAATTTGTCCGGCTTTTAAATCGTAGAGATCTCTCTCAACAGGTATCATTTTGATAAATTGGGCTCTTGAAACGAGAGGTTTCATGGCGAAATTATTAATCTGCACTTTATTTTTATTTAGCTTCAGAAGTCCCAGACTCATGTTGTAAAATTCTGTTTTATACGCAAGGTTTCTGGTGGTAATATAATAATCTTTCACTTTGAAGGACAAGCCCGGCTGATTAGGCTTAGGTGATAATTCAATATTATTTACAGTGGCATTAAGATCATGGAATGTTAAAGGCTGTTTTCCTTTGTCATAAGTAATATTTGAATTTTTTAAGGATGTTTTTCTTATGATAACCGAATTAATAATATTCGGCTTTGCAGATTTATCGGTGCTTTTTTCACCCGCTTTAAAAGTTCCGTTTACATTTTCTACAAGAAGATCTTTAAGATCAAGATTTATTTTTTTATCAACGAATTCCAGTTTATTGATATTAAAAGCAATATGGTTTGTTTTTAGCACCGCTGCAGCTTTTCCAGTTGCAGGATGCCCCGGCGTCAATACAACGTCCCATATTTCACCATTTGCAGGTTTCAATGCCAAGCTTCTTATTGTAATATTCTGGCTGTTGGAGTATTCAATATTCCTTCCTGCAATAGTAAAGTCTTTATATCCTATTGGAATAACCTGTTCAGATGTTTCTTTATTAAACATCAGCTGATTGATATTTACCGTAAGGCCCGCTACAGACAGAAGATTATTTCCATCCTGTTTTGTAACGTTTACTATGGCATTATTCAGCTTTATATTTTTTAAATCTACCTCAAAATTTGATTTTTTTTCAGCCTTTTTAGCTTTTACACCCGTGTTATAAATTTTCAGAACAGGGTTTTGGAAGCCTGCATTGTTGAGTGAAACTTTATTTTGGTTTAAAATAACATCCGTAAAATCCATTTTAGGCACTGCAAATTCAAATAACTGAGTTTTTTCAGGATAAAACTTTTTAAACTGAGCAAAAGAGAGCAGCGGAGTCAGTCTGAAATTCTCAACAGCCATCTGTCCATTACTTGTATTGATACTACTAATGGTAATGGCATATATTTTATCCGGACGGAAAAAGAACTTTTCTCCTTTGATGCTGTATTTGTCAAAAACAACGGGCAGTTTATTTTCTACAGACTCTTCTGTCATCTGCAAATTTTCTACAAACAGATCCAATTGCTGCACAGATAGAAATTTCTGTTTGGTATGTCTGAAAACAGAAATTTTACCTTCGTTGATCCTGATATTTTCAAATAAAACCGGATTTCTTTTCTTTCCGGTTTTTCGATCAATAGGCTTTGCCAGAATGACATTTAAAACAGGTTTTGCCAGCAACAAATCTGACGAGCTGATTCTTTTATTAAAAACAGCATCATAAATTCCGAAACGGCTTATTTTCAAGGTATCAATGGTTCCCTGCAGCCCAATAACATCTGTATTTTGTGGATCTTTACTATTAACTGAGATTCCTGTTGCGAAGATATTCCCGGTTCCCAGATCCACATCAAGGGTTTTATAGGAAACTTTATAAGCAGTATTCTTTTTTATATAGTCCGGAAGCTGGGTCTTAAGCCAAATATTTAGCCCGAAATTCGCAGCTAGAAGAATTACTGCCAGAATTCCGCAAACCATAAGTAACTTTTTAATCCATCTTTTCATATCGTGATTTTGCTAAATATAAGTTTAAATATAAGATTAATAAGTGTAAATTTTACTCTACTATATGTAGTAATATTAAAATCAATATAATCCATTACTTTTTTAAGATGAGCAGAATACGCCTGAATCTCAAAATAGCAAAAGACCGCCCCGTTGGAGACAGTCTTTTCCTTATGAAAAAAAATTTTTATTTCAGATTATGATATCATTCTTTGATTATTTTTTTCGAAAAGAGTTCTCCCTTATTATTTTTCAGGAAAACAACATAATTTCCAGACGCAAGTGAGGACACCTCTATTGCACCTTTTCCCTTTGTGATGTATCCTTCAGAAGCAATCCTTCCCTCCATGGTGTACACAATATAAGATATATTCTCGCTGGAAATGATATGGATTACAGATCTGACACGAGTGACAGGGATTTCAGCAAAAGATGCTGTATTTTTTTTCACATCCATTGCTGCCAATGTGGCATTTGGATTATACCTGTAAGTTAGTGTTACCGGCGTCCCGTATTCATTATTAAAGCCATCCACCAGATAATATTTTATCATATAGTCAATTGGGAATGTTCCGGAGCCGGTATCAGAATTCCACATCGTATACCCACTTGAAACTTCAGAATTTGCGGGAATACTGATTGCAGGTTTGGAATTTCCTGGATAAACTGCTCCTAAAATTATAAATGGCAGGCATGTATTCTGGTAACAGAATTGAAAACTACTTCCGTCGGCATTAATAATATTCATAACCTTTGCACGAACATTAATAGGAACAGCAGAGTTGTTTTTAATTTTATAGTGTAAGGTTGCCAGATTTTCATCCACGCTGTTATAAGTAATAACGCTTCCGTCATTTATTGGTGTCCCGTCTTCTTTTGCCAAAGCAAGCTGCGCTTTCCCATAAAAAGAGATAAAAACAGACAGAAATATAATGTAATTAATATTTTTCATAATTTTTAATTTATAAAACCGGGAAGCTATATCGCAAGCTTCCCGGATTGTGAGAAATTACTTAATAATTAACTTTTTAGTAACTGGTTCCGTATCTTTTTCTTTAATGGAAACCAGATAAGTTCCTTTTACTAAATCGTGTACAGAAATTGGAGTATTAGGCTCTACATCTTCTTTTTCAAGAATTATTCTTCCCGTAACATCAAGAATTTTAATGTTTACTTTTCCTTTTCCGTTAATTTTAAAATAGTCTTTTGCAGGATTAGGGTATAAAGTATGTTCGTTATCTGTCTTTTCAGCAGCATGAACGCCTAATGTCCCGTTTATGGCAAATGGTCCTGCCGCATTCACTATTTCGCCGGTTATACCATCCAATAAAAGCAAAACAACTTTTATTTTATCCAGATTATAAGCGGTTGGAATATTTGCTGTAAATGTGTAGTTTACAACCTGTCCGTCAGTTATTGAAGCAGGTATAGATCCAGCTTGCCCGGCATATCCTCCCAACAGCATTCTGCCTACATGATCATACACCATATCGGCAGCTGGTATAGGATTAGGCTTACTTTCATATCCGTCCATAGGTCCGGCTCCTCCTCCGGCATAATAGTTTTTCTGATTGTATCCCGAAGTTGTTCCTTTTACTTCATTTTCTACAACTACTGCCGCTAATCTGAAGTTAGCATTTGTAAAATTGGTTCTGAAAACAGCAGATGCATTGAATGTTAAAGTTCTTCCTGCTAAAGAAGCTGTTGCATTTAATGCAGCCGGAACAATCATTGGTTTTCTGTCATTAATAAACTCAGAAAAATCAGGACCAACACTTTGTCTGAGAAGACTTCTGTCCACATTCATGCCAGGAAAGCTATTAAAGTTTGCTCCCGTATTATATTCAGCCAACATCATGGGATCGCTGTTGTGTACAGCAATTCCTATGAAATCATTAGGAAAACTGGTTTCTGCATTATGCATTCCTACTGCTCCTCGCGGACACCAGCCACACCATGTTCCCGTACCTTCTTCAATTACTACTTTTTTAGGCGAATTCTGGCTGACACTATTAAATGGGACTGAAAGTGTATTGTCTGCAGGAGTAGCATCCGCTGCTCCGTTGACTCCGGTGATAGATACTGCTATATTTTTATTGACGACTGTAGGATAATTTACAGCAACCGAATGCGTAATTACTTTTTCCTGCCCTGCATCTAAAGGTGTTGCTAATGCTATTACTGCGGAATGATCTGTCCCATCATTCCAGTTAAGGGTGACGTTATTAATACTTTGTAGTCCATTATTTTTTACAGTTGTTTTGATAAAATAATCCGTATTGATTACTCCATATCGATTTAAAGATAAATTTGTAAGGGCTACATCATAATCTGCAAGACTTTTGACTTTTATATTATCCAAAATGAGATAATATTGATCTGTACAGTCATAATGTCTAAAAGAAATATAAACTTGCTGCCCAATAAAGGGACTTACATTGATCACTCTGCTTTGAAAGCCACCTGCTGCCACAGTTTCTGTATACACAGGGGTGGAAGCAGTAATAGCTCCTGAAACGTTGGTTGTCGTAACATATACAGAATATTTTTCGTTTGGATAATTAGAATGAGTTGCCAAATTATAAACCAGATAAGCATTAGAAGCAGTAACAGAACTTAAGTCAATAATTGGTGAGGTAATCAAATTATTTGGAGTAAGAGCTATATTATTACTATCATCATAAGAATAAGAAACAAGAGATCCGTTTCCAAACCCTGCATTTATACTGGAAGCATTTGCATTAATCCATTGTTTCCCATCACCGTCAATATCAGTACTCACCCATCCGTTGAGCCCTGTAGTATTAAAATCCTGACTGTAATAAGTCTGTGAGTAGTGTATCCCGAATATCAGGATACACATCGTAAATAAAATCTTTTTCATTTGTTTTAAAATTTAAGTTTAGTATATAATAAGTTTTATAAAAATTCATAGGTGTTGGTTATCCCTATCTTTTCTTCTCTCACATTCAGTACGGTTCCATTACCATCCATTACCATCACAATAATTTTAAGATGATCACGGTTGTAATCTGAAGGAATAGAGTATTGAAATGTTCTTGAGTATTCGTTGGAAATTTCTGTCTGGGAGCCTGGAATATTTTCCCCTGCCACTGATGAGGTCAATTTATTCCGTAAAACATTGTGGTGTACATAATCATAAATGATAGGAGCTCCTAAAGCAGGAACATAGTTTTTCTGTTTACCTACCAGTTCATCCTCTACAATAAATGCGGCCATTTTAAGTCCTGAAAAACTTTGGGCAAACGAAATCCGGGCATCGATATTCAACGTATTGCCCGAAACAGCAGAGCCTATTTTTATTCCTATTTTACTGAATGCTTTTAGCTGAGACAATGGCAATGACATATCTGTATAATTCTCAGTATCATCCCACATCGTATTTCTGTTGATGAACATTGTGGGCCAGCCCAGATCTACCCCGGTTACATTTTTAAACTGCTCTACTTCAGTACTTACGGTATTCGACCACGGATCCTGACCGCTCGGGCCATGAATCCCGATAAAGACGAAACCATCATCAGTCTGTAATTTCAGATTTTTTGCTCTGGCCCCTGCACGGGTACAGTTTCCACACCAGGTACCGGTAAAGTCTTCGTATAGAATTCTGTGCTTAAAATTAACCCCGTCATTGATAACAGCATTTACTGAAATAGGATTTACCGGAAGGTTTTTATAGGCAGCCCGGACGGTATAAACACCTTTCTCTGCAGGAGTATAGAGATTTCCATTGATCGGGTGGTCATTAACAAAAATCTCACTTTCTGCAGTAATGTCATTATTGAGATTATCTTTTACTTTGAAAGTAAAGGTTTTGCCCAACAATTTCTCGTTACCTCCTTCTGAAGAAACCGTAAGATAGGTAACTACATTATCTCCTTCGTCACTCATAGATCCCTTACAGGAAGCCAGTAACAAAAAAAATAAAATCACACAATTTTGAAATAATAACTTTTTTTTCATTTTAATTTGAATTTTTTAATGTGTTTTTTAAAAAAATGAGGCTTTACATATGTGATGTTAATAAATCAATTTAAAATTTCAACTTTTATATTTTGATAAAATCAATATATTAGATAAAACAATAAATAATTCGCATTGAAATTACACAATTTATTATATATTAGCAAATAAAATAGATGTTTAATTATTAAAAATAATATCATGTTAAAAGTAATCTTATCTGGCTTTTTATTTCTTTATGTAAGTTTTTGTTACGCTCAGGATCTCCCCAATGTTTCAGTAAACACATTGTCCGGTGACAGAATTAATTTTTCCAAAATAGATTCTTCCCATCCTGTTGTTGTTAGTTTTTGGGCTACCTGGTGCCTTCCGTGTATGGAGGAACTTACTGCCATTAATGACAAATACGAGGATTGGCAGAAGGAAAGCCAATTTACCTTATTGGCAGCTGCTACAGATGATGCCCGTACAGTTTCAAAAGTAAAAACACTTGTTAAAAGCAAAGGATGGCCATACACCGTATTGCTGGACTCTAATCAAACTCTTAAGAGAGCTTTAAATATCAATAGTATCCCCCACGTCATCATTATTCATAAGGGCAAGGTGGTATATTCACACATAGGTTATTCTCCCGGGGATGAGGATGAACTGATAAAGAAGATTAAAGAATACAATACCGGCAATTAATTATGCAAAAGAAATTATTTTATGGTGCTGCTTTACTGGCCAGTGTTAATCTTTTCAGCCAACTCTCTGTAAATCTGGAATCCAATTCGCAATACTATGTAGATGACAGTAAGGTTAAACTCTCTGAAACTGAAAAAGATCAAAGATTCAGATCAAACAATTATCTGAATGTCAGCTACAAACTGAACAAATTCACAGTCGGAGCGCAGCTTGAATCGTATGAACCTAAGGCTTTGCTTAATTACTCTCCTGTGCTGAATAAAACCAATCTTGGAACTTACTTTATCAGCTACAATAATGAAAAAGCAGGAATTGATGCTACGTTGGGGCATTTTTATGAGCAATTCGGAAGTGGTTTAGCTTTGCGTGTATGGGAAGATAAACAGCTAGGGATTGCTAATTCTTTGTTGGGAGGTAAAATAAAATATACGGACCCCAGCCAAACCATCATTTTAAAAGCCCTATTAGGAAAGCAGAGATTAGGGTTTGATCTATCTAAAGGATTGATTATGGGACTGGATGCAGAACTGAAACTGGATAATATGATAAAGGTAAAGGATCTTTCCACAAGTATAGGATTCAGCTATGTCAATAAATATGAAGACAATAAGGACAATACCATATTCCCTAAAGATGTCAGTATTTATTCATCGAGAATTAAAATGGAATATTCGAAACTAGCAATGGAACTCGAATATCTTTATAAAACCAAAGACAACATTAAGCAAATCAATGTACTGGATCCGAATAATATATTTTCCGGCAATGCTTTCCTGCTAAATCTTTCTTATGCCACAGACCGTTTTGGGATTATTGCGGGGCTAAGAAGGCTGGAAAATTTTAATTTTTATTCGCAACGGGATCAAATCGGAAATATTTACCATAATTCCGTCCTGAATTACATTCCTTCGCTCACCAAACAATATGATTATAGCCTGGCCAATATTTATGTATATCAGGCACAGCCAAGGCTATCATTCCTTCCTCAAAAGAAGTCCGGAGAAATAGGTTCTCAATTTGATATTTTCTATAAAATCAAAAAAGGAACATTACTGGGTGGAAAATACGGTACAGATCTCTCTCTGAATATTTCAAACTGGTATGGATTGAAAGGAACATACAGATCGTACATCAATGATATTCGGGACTATAAAACTGATTTTCTTGCATTAGGAGAAAAGTATTATGCAGATCAAAGCCTTGATATCAGAACCAAACTGAAAGACAAATGGAAAATAGGATTGATACTTATCAATCAGTACTACAACACCCAAAGAGTTGAAGAAACAAGCGGTGAGGTAAAAGCACAAACCATCGTTCTGGATAATATTTACAGGTTTTCCAAAAGCTCCATGAAACTAGAACTGCAGCACCAGTGGGCAAACGGCTACCATGGAAATTGGGCAGCTGGTCTTTTTGAATATAATTTCAACAAAAACTGGTCGGTTTTTGCAAACGATCTTTATAATTACGGAAATTCCGACAAGGAAAAACAAATGCATTATTATACCGGTGGGCTGGTATTTCGAAAAAATGCTACAAGAATTCAGGCTTCTTATGGCAGACAAAGAGGCGGGCTGCTTTGTGTTGGTGGCGTTTGCAGATTTGTTCCGGAAAGTGCCGGTTTTTCATTAGGAGTAAGCACCAGTTATTAAAGTACAATGATGATATCCATTTAGCAAGACACAATACAGGGTTAATCATTATATCCGATAAAATCTTAGCTTAGAACATCTGATGCTCTAAGCTAAGATTTATTTTTAACTTTTTATTCCTAGTTCTATTACATACCCTTCATGCCCTCTCACATTGATGAAATTCCCCCCATCGAACCCAAGATACTGACCTTTAATACCTGTAAGCCTTCCGGTAAATTCCGGTTTTTTATCTAATGTAAATGATGAAACTTTTTCCGGTTTTTCAAAAGGATAATCAAACATCCACAGTTCTTCACCTTCACTATAAAATTTCTGGAAGTCGTTTGGAAAATATTCTTTTATCTTTTGTCGGAAATCAGCGAGATCTACTTCTCCTTCAAAATCATCCTGCAGCATCTTTCTCCAGTTGGTTTTATCCGCCAGATGTTCTTTCAATGCAACCTCTATCATTCCTGCTTCATAGCGGTTCTCTGTTCTTGCGATGGGCAATGCAAAAGTTGCCCCCTGATCAATCCATCGTGTAGGAATCTGTGTATTTCTGGTTACTCCTACTTTTACATCTCCGGTGTAAGCCAGATAAACAGTGTGTGGCTGCAGCTGAATTTGCTTTTCAACTTCAAGATCTCGCTCTGCAACTCCTAAATGTGCTGTAGAAAGTTCCGGGCGGATAATGGTATCACTTGCATAAGGGCTTTCAAAAAAACAGTTTTTGCAGAATCCCATTCTATAAATCGGTTTATTTTCACCACAATTTACACACTGAAAGCCTGTATGTTTTATACTTAACTCCTTTCCAAACAGCTCATTCATGTGGATCAGATCTCCGGAAAGATTGAGATAGTATTGGATTGGCTTAGCATCATAGCTTGTCATCTTTAAAATTTGCCCTTGAAACTGCATATTATATTTATATTACTTTTTTAAGTAAATTTAATGATTATATTTTTCAAAAGTAAAATTTATATTTTTGTGCTAATAAAAAATACAAATGGTTTATCTTGTAACAGGCGGTAGTGGGTTCATCGGTTCCCATTTAGTTGAACGATTATTAAGAAATGGACATTCTGTCATAAACATTGACAATTTTGATGATTTCTATGACTATAAGGTAAAAATTAAAAATACTTTAGAGTCAATCGGTAAAAATTCGGATTTTGAATTCTCAGATAAAGAGACGGATATTCCGCGTTTGGCTTCCCTCACTCATTCTGACCAATATTCCCTCTATTGGCAGGATATCCGTGATAAAAATGGTCTTGAAAACATCTTTAAGAATCATCATATTGATATGGTGATTCATCTGGCAGCACTTGCCGGTGTACGGCCCTCTATTGAACGTCCTCTGGAGTACGAAGAAGTAAATGTACGCGGTACTATGAATCTTTGGGAACTGTGTAAGGATTTTACTATTAAAAAATTCATTTGTGCATCCTCTTCAAGTGTTTATGGAAATAATGAAAAAATTCCTTTTGCTGAAACGGACAATGTAGACAATCCTATCTCACCTTATGCGGCAACCAAGAAAAGTGGAGAGGTTATAGGACACGTTTACCATAATCTCTATCATATAGATATGATCCAGCTCAGGTTCTTTACAGTATATGGACCAAGACAGAGACCTGACCTTGCTATACACAAGTTTACGAAACTTATTTCGGAGAATCAGGAAATTCCTTTCTATGGCGATGGGAACACAGCCAGAGACTATACTTATATAGATGATATTATAGATGGAATTACCAAGTCTATTCTTTATCTGGAGCACCATTCCGGAGTTTATGAAATCGTGAATCTCGGTGAAAACCAGGTAATCACTTTATCTGAGATGGTGAAAACTATAGAAACAGCACTTGGACAAACTGCCATCAAAAAAATTCTGCCAATGCAGCCGGGAGATGTCACAAAAACAAATGCCGATATTACCAAAGCACAGGATTTAATAGGTTATAAACCGGCCACAAACTTCCAAAATGGCATAAAAAAATTTGTGGAATGGTTTTTGAGAAAACGACAATAAGTAAATTGCTGACACAGCTGCCAGTCGGTTTGTGACAGTCATTTATTAGAAAAAATTATAAAAAGAATTGAAAATCAAGTATAAAAAAGTTTATTATACAACCTATTTTTATACTTTTGCAAAAAATTAGAAAATTATGTACTGGACATTAGAATTAGCTTCATATTTAAGTGACGCACCTTGGCCAATGACAAAAGCAGAGCTTATCGACTACGCAATCAGAACTGGTGCACCTATGGAAGTAGTAGAAAACCTTCAGGCTATTGAAGATGAAGGAGAAATTTATGAATCTATCGAAGAGGTATGGAGTGACTATCCTACTGACGAGGATTTCCTTTGGAACGAGGACGAATATTAATAAAGCGATAAGCTTTAGGCTGCGTGCTTAGAGCTTTTTTGCCCTTTTTATATATTAATTTACACGATAAGTGTTATTTAAAACGCTTAAAGCATTTTGCATTAAGCATAAAGCAAAAAATTTATGAGTTTTTTAAACAAAGTTCTTAAAGGGTTTTTGGGAGACAAGAAAGCGCAGGACCTAAAAGAAGTAAAAAAAGTTGTAACAAAAATCAGAGCTGTAGAACCTAACATTCAACAATTGTCGGATGATGGGTTGAGACAAAAAACTGCTGAGTTTAAAGAGAATATAAAATCTGCAACCAGCAAGATCACAGCTCAAATAGAACAGATAAAAGAGCAGATAAAAAATTCAACCAATGTTGATGAAAAAGAAGCTCTTTTCTCAAAAATTGAGTCTTTAAAGAAAGAATCATACGAAATTGAAGAAAAAGTTCTGGTTCAGGTTCTTCCCGAAGCTTTTGCATTGATCAAAGAAACGGCAAGAAGATGGGCTCAGAATGGAGAAATCCGAGTAACGGCAAGTGACTGGGACAGAGAGCTGGCTGCTGCAGGAAAAGATTTTGTTAGTATTCAGGGAGACACAGCTGTTTGGAAAAACTCATGGGACGCTGCCGGAACTCCTGTAGTTTGGGATATGGTCCACTATGATGTTCAGTTTATCGGAGGGGTTATTCTTCACAGTGGTAAAATTGCCGAGATGGCAACCGGTGAAGGTAAAACTTTGGTAGGAACATTACCTATTTATTTAAATTCACTTCCGGAAAGAGGAGTACACGTTGTAACCGTGAACGACTATCTTGCCAAAAGAGACTCCGCCTGGATGGGGCCTCTTTATCAGTTCCACGGAATGTCTATCGATTGTATCGATAACCACCAGCCGAACTCAGACGGAAGAAGAAAAGCATACAACTCAGATATTACTTACGGAACGAATAACGAATTCGGTTTCGATTATTTGAGAGACAACATGGTGACATCACCTTCAGAACTGGTACAAAGAGAACTGAACTTTGCTATCGTGGATGAGGTGGACTCTGTATTGGTAGATGACGCAAGAACACCATTGATCATTTCCGGGCCGGTTCCTCAGGGAGACAGACAGGAGTTTGATGTTCTTAAGCCTTCTATCGACAGAATTGTTGAAGTACAAAAGAAAACCGTTTCTACCATTTTCAACGAAGCGAAAAAATTAATCGCTGCAGGAAATACAAAAGAAGGAGGTTTCAAATTACTTCAGGCCTACAGAGGTCTTCCCAAAAACAGACAATTAATCAAATTCTTATCGGAAAGCGGAAACAGAGCATTGCTTCAGAAAGTTGAAGCGCAATACATGCAGGACAACAACCGTGATATGCCGATTGTAGATAAAGATCTTTACTTCGTTATCGAAGAGAAAAACAATCAGGTAGACCTTACAGACAAAGGTGTTGAATACATGTCTCAGGGTAACTCTGATCCTAATTTCTTCGTACTTCCGGATATCGGAACTGAGATTGCTGAAGTAGAAGCTAAAAACCTTTCTAAAGAAGAAGAGTTTGAAGCAAAAGAAAGACTTTTCTCTGATTTTGCTGAAAAATCTGAGCGTGTTCACACGATGAGCCAGCTATTGAAAGCATACACATTATTTGAAAAAGATGATGAGTATGTGGTGATTGACGGTGAAGTAAAAATCGTTGATGAGCAGACAGGTCGTATCATGGAGGGACGTCGTTATTCTGATGGTCTTCACCAGGCGATCGAAGCGAAAGAGAATGTAAAAATTGAGGCAGCTACTCAAACTTTTGCAACCATCACGCTTCAGAACTATTTCCGTATGTATAACAAGCTTGCGGGGATGACGGGTACTGCTGAAACCGAAGCTGGAGAGCTTTGGGAAATCTATAAATTAGACGTTGTGGTAATTCCTACCAACCGTCCGATTTTAAGACATGACAAGCAGGACTTGGTTTTCAAAACCAACAGAGAAAAATATAATGCTGTAATTGAAGAAATTGAAAAATTAACAGCACAGAAAAGACCAGTATTGGTAGGTACTACTTCTGTTGAAATTTCTCAGTTGCTTTCTAAAGCACTTCAATTAAGAAAAATTCCACACCAGGTATTGAATGCAAAGCTTCACAAGAAGGAAGCAGAAATTGTAGCTGGCGCAGGACAGCCGGGAGTTGTAACGATTGCAACCAACATGGCAGGTCGTGGTACCGATATTAAGCTTTCTAAAGAAGTAAAAGATGCAGGAGGTTTAGCGATCATCGGTACAGAAAGACACGACTCAAGACGTGTTGACAGACAGTTAAGAGGTAGAGCGGGACGTCAGGGAGATCCGGGAAGTTCTCAGTTCTATGTATCTCTTGAAGATAACTTAATGCGTTTGTTCGGTTCTGAGAGAATTGCTAAAATGATGGACAGAATGGGTCATAAAGAAGGAGAAGTAATTCAGCACTCTATGATCAGTAAGTCTATTGAAAGAGCTCAGAAAAAAGTGGAAGAAAATAACTTCGGAACAAGAAAGAGACTTCTTGAGTATGATGACGTAATGAACAAACAACGTGACGTAATCTATAAGAGAAGAAAGAATGCTCTATTCGGAGACCACTTGAAATATGATATCACGAATATGATTTTCGATGTTGCCAATTCTATCGTTGCGAAAGGAAAAGCTTCAGGAAATTATAAAGATTTTGAATACGAAATCATTAAAACATTCACCATGGAATCTCCGGTTTCCCAAAGTGATTTTAATAATAAAAATGTTCAGGATCTGACGAATATCTTATTCAAAGCAGCTCAGGAAGACTACAAAATGAAGCTGAACCTGTTGAAAGAAAAATCATTCCCAATCATTGAGAATGTATACCAAAATCAGGGTTCAATGTTCAAAATGATCCAGGTTCCTTTCACAGACGGACATAAAACAATGACTATTGTAGCTGATCTTAAAGAAGCTTACGATACTCAGTGTGAAAGTTTAGTGAACGATTTTGAAAAGAACATCACTTTATCAATTATCGATGAAAACTGGAAGCTTCACCTTCGTGAGATGGACGACTTAAGAAGATCTTCACAAGGAGCTGTTTACGAGCAGAAAGATCCATTGGTAATTTACAAGCAGGAATCTTTCCACTTATTCAGTGAAATGATCGATAAATTAAACAAAGAAATTATTTCTTTCTTATATAAAGGAGAAATTCCGGCTTAAGAAAAATTTAATAAAATCATACAAAAACCGCTCTGGCATTGGCCATAGCGGTTTTTTGTTATTCAGTATATAATTATTTTATGATAAATATCAATCACATTATTTATTTAGAACAGTTAAAAATAATATATTTGCAGAAAATTTGACTTTCATGAAAAATGTACTGATCTGTGCTTCCGCACTGGCAACAATGTTGGTTTCTGCGCAAAAAAAAGACACCATCAAATCCAATGATATTGAAGAAGTAATTGTTAACGGAAGATATTATCAGAAGTACAAACTGAATGAGGTTTCAGGTTCATTGAGAATCCAGACTCCGATTCTTGAGCTTCCTCAGAATGTGCAGTCTGTAAGTGCTCAGGTTCTTGCTGATCAAATAACACTGAATATGTCAGAAGGAATTGTCCGCAACGTAAGCGGAGCAAGAAAAGTAGAACACTGGGATAATGTATATTCCAATGTATTCATGAGAGGTGCCAGTATTGCTACTTTTATGAACGGAATGAATGTTTCTTCTACCTGGGGACCCATCAATCCTGATGCGTCTATCATAGACAGAATAGAGTTCGTAAAAGGTCCTGCCGGATTTATGGGTTCTATGGGAGATCCTGCCGGGTTTTATAATGTAGTAACTAAAAAACCTACAGGAAAGTTTGCCAACAGTGTGCGCTTCACAACGGGAAGCTATAATCTTTTCAGAGGTGAAGCTGATCTTGACGGAGTTCTTGTAAAAGACGGGGTTTTAGACTACCGTATCAATTTGATGGGAAGCTCCAACAATTCATGGGTGGAAAATGATAAGACAAGTAAAATCATTGTTGCTCCTTCCATTACTTTCAGACCTACAAAGACGACTACATTTACGGCTCAGTATAACTATCAATACTTAAAATTTAATCAGCCTGGAGCTTATCTGATGTCTAACGACGGATACGCTTCACTGAATGTACATACCAATTTTAATGACCCGAACTTTAAGAAAACTGAAGTAAAGGATCAGAGTTTATTCTTAAGTTTAGACCAGAAGCTTTTCAAAGACTGGGTTTGGAGTACTCAATATGCTTATATGGACCTGAATTATGACGGAGGTTCATGGTGGGGAACTTTTGATTCAGCCAATAAAAATGTTTTAAACAGAACATTAAGCAACTGGCAGGCAAAAGGAAAAAATCATATTTTCCAGACCTATGTGAGAGGAACACTTAATACAGGGAATATTGTTCATAAAATAATCGCGGGATTTGATTACGGAGACAGAAAATACACTGCTGACTTTTCTTCTTATTCAAAAATTGTAGATGGCAAAGAAACCTTACTATTCCCAATTGACATTTATAATGTAAATTATGGAGTAGATCCTTCAAAACTTCCATCTTCTGATTTTTATACATTAAACACTTCTGCTCCGTTTTATAACGATCAAGGCGTAAAATATACTTCTTATTACGCTCAGGATCAGATTGAAATGTTCAATAATAAATTGAGATTAACATTAGCAGGAAGATATACAAGCGGTAAAACTTATTCCGCATATCCTAATCTAAGTCCAGGGACTCCTATTGTACCTGATACAGCTGGTGAGTTTACACCAAGAGTTGGAGTGAGTTATTCTATTAATGAAAATTTCTCTGCTTACGGTATCTATGATAAAACCTTCGTACCACAATCCGGAATAGGAATTAACAAAACCAAAATTACAGATCCTTTCAGAGGACAGAATATTGAATTCGGATTGAAAAAAGACTGGTTTGGAGGAAAATGGAACTCTACTTTCGCAGTATATGAAATCAGAAGACAAAATATTCTTGTTGCCGGACCTAAAGAACAAAATGAAGGACAGCCTTTCCAGGTTGCTACAGGTGAGCAGAGAGCAAGAGGTTTCGAAACCGATATCAAAGGAGAAATCATCAAAGGGTTGAATATTATCATCAACTATGCTTATACAGACGCAAAAACCGTTAAAGACACAGATCCTACAAGAATTGGAATTCAGTCTCCGGGGAATGCAAAAAATGTTCAGAATACCTGGATCAACTATAGATTCCAAAATGGAGTTTTACATGGTTTCGGTATTTCAGCCGGTTATCAGTATCAGGGAGGAAGACAATCATGGTATGGAGTAAGTGCTACAAAAGATCAGAGCCTTCCGGATTATTTTGATACCAACTTCGGGGTTTCCTATGTTGCTAAGAAATTTGATGTCAATCTAATGCTGAATAATGTCCTTAACAGAAAATTGTACAGTGGTTACAGAGGAGATGCCGGCGAATATGCATGGATCTATAATGCTCCGCGTAACTGGAGATTATCAATCGGATATAAATTTTAAAAAATCAAAGGTTAGCCCCTCAGGGGGTTAACTTTTTGCTATGAGAAAAAAGCATCACCATAAAAAGAAAGCTCCTTCAAAAAAATGGTCTGCCAAGCTGCATTTGTGGTTTGGTTTGTCTGTTGGTTTCATTGTATTTATAGTCTCTCTTTCAGGGACTTTATATGTTTTTAAGGATGAAATACATAACAGTTTACGCAAAGAAGCCATTTATCTGAAAAAAGAGGATATCGGGACAAAGCCTTTACCTATTCATCTGCTTCGTGAAAAAGTATCACTGGTACTTAATGAAAAGTATCCTGTAAGTGCCGTAGAAATCCCTTTGGATAAAACCAAGTCTTATCAGTTTCAATATTATGACAAAAGCAAAAAGGGATGGAACTATTTCCAGCAGGTACTCATCAATAAGCAGGTCTATATCAATCAATACAACGGGCAAATCCTTGCTGTTTACGATGAAAAATATGATGTATTCAATATTTTGAAATACATCCACTGGGGACTTTTGCTTAATTCAGAATGGGGACCGTATACTGTAGGAATTCCAACCGTTCTTTTTATCGTTATGCTGATTACAGGAATTATTTTATGGTGGCCTAAAAATAAAAATGCCAGAAAAGGCCGTTTTTGGTTCAACTGGGAAAATGTAAAAAACTGGAAGCGTAAAAACTACGATCTTCATAATATCTTAGGATTCTATGCCTCATTTATTGCATTGCTGTTAAGTATTACAGGGCTTTATTTTGCTTATCCCTACGTAAAAAACACCTTTACTTTTGCCTTATCCGGTTCATGGGAACTTCCCAAAGAAAAAGAAAGAAAATCTCCGGACTCTCTCATGGCAAAGAATGAAGCAATTTTTGATCTTGCCGCTGCCCAGACTGAAAAACTGTACGCAAAATCATCCAGCTTCAGAATTACCCTAAACGGAAAGAATAAAAAAGGAAAAGAGCTTAAAAATCTTCCCGTAACAGTGTACGGAATGGACGGAAGATACAGTGAAAGAAACATCCTTACCTTCGATAAATACTCTGGAAAGCTACTGGCCAACAAACCTCATCACAAACTCAGTACCGCCGAGAAATATTCCAACGCCAATTATGACATCCATACCGGATCCTACTTCGGAATCATTGGAAAGATCATCTGGTTTATAGCCGGCCTCACATGTACATCACTCCCTGTAACCGGATTTCTGGTTTGGTGGGGAAAAAGAAAGAAAAAAGGAAAGAAAATATAATGAAAAAAGCGCTTTTATCAGCTGCCTGCTTAGGAACTACTACCGTTTTTGCTCAGGTAAAAGATAGTTTACAAACTAAAAATGTAGACGAGGTAGTCATGACCGCCTCCAGAAAAAAGGAAAACATAAAAGAAGTTCCAAGCTCCATCACAATAGTAGGAGAAAAACAGATTCAGTCTCAGCTTACTGTGAACTCAGATATTACAAGCATTCTGCAATACACTGTTCCCAGTTTAGGAACCAATTCAGGGCAGACTTCCAATTCGGGACAAACGTTAAGAGGCCGTCAGGTTTTGGTCTTAATTGATGGTATTCCACAGTCTACCCCACTTCGTAACGGAGCAAGAGATTTAAGGACTATTGACCCATCAGCCATCGAAAGAATTGAGGTAATCAAAGGAGCTTCTTCCATCTATGGTAACGGAGCAGACGGAGGGATCATTAATTATATTACAAAAAGAAATAAAACAGATAAAAAGATCTCCGGAATTTCACAGGTTGGTCTTACAGGACAGCCTTACGGTGGTACTTTAGGAGTAAGGGCCAGCCAGCTTTTAACGGGAAAGATCAAGAAGTTTGATTATACCCTTTCATTAGCTTACGAAAGAACAGGATATACAAAAGACGGAGACGGTGTTTTAATAAGCCCTACCTACAGCATTGCCAAGATGGACAACTACAACGGATTGCTGAAAATAGGATATGACATCAACGAAAATCAAAGAATTGAAGCCTCTTATATTGGTTATTCTTCAAGATCAGACCTGAATGTAGGATTAAAAACCGGAAAATACGGCATTACGCCAACCATTGGTGAAGGAATTGGAAAAGGGTTGGAAACCACTCCTCAGGGAACTCCAAAAAACCACAATATCCGGGTGAGCTATGACAATAAGAACCTGTTTGCAGGAACTTCTTTGAATATCAACCTTTACTATCAGGATTTTAAAACCGTTTACGGATACAGCGATACCTTTTTCAATGGCGGACAGTCTAATGTAATTTCAAAAAAAGCAGGAGCAAGATTTAATTTTGATACTCAACTTTGGAATTCAGCTAACTCTCAGGGAGAAATTATCTACGGAGCTGATATTCTGAATGATGAAACGGTACAAAAACTTGAAGACGGACGTTTCTGGACTCCGAATATGAACATGACCAATATTGCGCCTTTCGTATTGGCAAAAATTGATCTGTTTAAAAAATTAACCATCAAAGGAGGACTTCGTTACGAAAACATCAAAGTAAATGTAGACGATTTCAATACGCTTTCTACCCTTAAAAGTGACGGAACTTTCACGAAAAGCATTCCAGTAGCGGGTGGAAAACTTAATTATAATGCACTGGTAGGAAATATTGGTATCCGTTATAATATTGAACCTTATATCAATCTTTTCGGAAGCTTTTCTCAGGCCTACTCTATCAATGAATTAGGAAGAATTTTAAGGAACTCAACATCCGAAACGATCAAAAGCCTGGAGACAAAACCAATCATCGTCAATAACTACGAATTGGGAGCAACAGGACAACTTTCCAGCTGGTTAAACTATGAATTAACTTCTTATGTGAGTACCTCTAAACTGGGAGCATCATTCGTACAAAGCCCGGACAGAGCATTAATGATTCAGAGATCTCCCGAAATTGTATACGGAGTAGAAGGATTTTTACACTTTAGCCCTGCAAAATGGATTCAGTTTGGTGGAAGCTACAGCTGGATGGAAGGAATTACTTCGGTAAAAGACGATGGTGATTATTCTACTAAGATCAACAACAGCAGAATTTCTGCACCTAAAGTATTGGCATATGTTCAGGCAAGACCTGTTCCTGCTCTATCCGTTGGTCTTGATATGCTTCACTCTTTCCAGCAAAACAGATTTGAGCCTAACGCTAAAACAGGATTGTATGCTTATGGTGAGGGATATGTACCGGAATATACTGTCTTTAACTTTAAATCAAGTTATGAAGTTAACAACAACTGGAGATTGTCATTAGGTGTTGAAAACATTTTTAACAAAGTATATCAACCCGCTATTTCATGGTGGACTGCAAGAGACAGTGACTTCACAAATGCTCTTGGATTAAGAGGGACATTCATGATCGAATACAAATTTTAATTAATCTAAATAAAAAGTAAAACATATCTTTGCTTTACTTTTTACTGTTATATGAAGAAAAAGCATCATCATAAAAAGAAACCGGGCTTCATCAAAAAATGGTCGGCTAAGCTTCACCTTTGGTTTGGTTTGGGAATAGGTTTTCTGATCTTTATTATCTCCATTACCGGAGCATTGTACGTATTTAAGGATGAGGTGGAAAACATCACCCGAAAAGATGTCATCTACCATCATGAACAAAATATTGAGCAGAAACAGGTTCTTCCTATCAGAGTAATGGAAAAGGCTGTTGCGCAACAGGTCAAAGAGAAATATCCTATCCACTGGGTAAATGTTCCTATTGACAAAAAAATGTCCTATATGTTCTTCTGGTATGAACATAATACGGATGCCTGGAATTATTTTGATGAATTTCCCATCTACAAACAGGCCTACGTAAATCCATACACAGGAAAAGTATTGAGAGTCTATGATGAAAAAAACGGATTCTTCAATATTGTAAAAATGATCCACTGGAGCTACCTTCTGAAACAGGACTGGGGAACGTATGTCGTGGGAATTCCTGTTATCATTTTTATCATTATGCTGATCTCCGGGATTATTCTATGGTGGCCAAAGAACAAAGCAGCAAGAAAACAACGTTTTGCCTTCAAATGGAAAAACATAAAAAGCTGGAAGCGAAAGAACTACGACCTTCATAATGTCTTAGGATTTTATGCATCAATATTTGCTTTAATCTTCTCAATTACAGGCCTTTTCTATGCGTTTTTTGTAGTGCAGGCAATGATCTATGTGATATTTTCCGGTGGAGAAACCAAGTATCCCGACTTCTCACACATTAAAACAAAAGCTCCTATTGAGCTGAGAACGGAAGGGACACTGGACAAAATTATCAATACTGTACAGGCAAAATATCCGGATTCCTATGGTTTCGCCATAGATTTAGGGCACCCTCACATGGATGACCACGAACACCCTAACTTTGAAGTGTACGTGAAACATCTTTCTTATTCATACCATAAAAGCAGCAGCTTAATCTTTGATGAAAACTCCGGGGAATTGCTGCACACTCATGATCCTAAGGATAAAAACTTTGGAGAAAAGGTTGTGAACGCCAATTATGATATTCATGTAGGAGCTATTTTAGGACTTCCTACCAAGATTATTGCTTTTATTGTAAGTATTATCTGCGCTTCTCTTCCGGTTACCGGATTTATGATCTGGTGGGGAAGAAAAAAGAAAAAACCAATAAAAACTGCTTAAAGTATTAAATAAAACCTACTTAATAATCCATTAATACAATCTTTTTTATAATTTTAGCCTTTAGAATTTAATAATAGAAATGTCATTAATAGATTTATCAAAACAAGTTGCCCTTGGAGTTGACATCGGCGGAACCAATACTAAATTCGGAATCGTAAATCACCGCGGTGAAGTTCTGGATAAAGGAAATCTGAGAACTGATGCCTATGACAAAGTGGAAGATTTCATCGATGCTTTATATGAACATGTTCGTCCCATGATGGAAAAGTATGGTACTGAAGCACATTTTGACGGAATCGGAGTAGGCGCACCAAACGCCAACTATTACAAAGGAACCATAGAACTTGCCCCTAATCTTCCATGGAAAGGTGTTATTCCTTTCGCTGAGCTGATGACGGCAAAATTCAATCTCCCTTGTACCGTAACCAATGATGCCAATGCTGCAGCACTGGGAGAAATGCTTTTCGGAGCTGCAAGAGGAATGAAAGATTTCATCATGATTACCCTGGGAACAGGTGTAGGAAGCGGAATCATTGCTAACGGAGGCTTAATCTATGGACATGACGGGTTTGCCGGAGAATTGGGACATACGATTGTAAAACCAGGCGGTAGAAAACACTGGAGCACAGGATCTGAAGGAAGTCTGGAAGCGTATGCTTCTGCTACAGGAATTACTATCACAGCAAAGAAAATGAGAGCAGAGTTCCCGGAATCTATGCTGAACCAATATCCTGAAGACGAAATCAATTCTAAAACAGTATACGAATGTGCTATCAAGGAAGATCCGATTGCGATTGAGGTTTTCAGATATACAGGCCAGAAACTGGGGGAAGCATTAGCTAATTTTGTAATGTTCTCTTCCCCTGAAGCTATTCTTCTTTTCGGAGGAGTAATTAAAGCTGGAGATTTTATTTTAAAGCCTGCCAAGCTTCACATGGAAAGAAACCTTCTTCCTATTTTCAGAAATAAAGTGAAACTGGTATTCAGTGAGCTTGACGAAGCTGATGCTGCCATTCTTGGAGCAAGTGCTTTGGTTTGGGAAAAATAACTGAAAGACTTTTACATAATATAGAGCATCCTTTTTAGGGTGCTTTCTTTTTTTCCACAGACTGCATAGATCTTCGCAGATGATTATGTCGTATTTTCTTTGTGTTTATTTGTGTTTAAAATTAAATTAGCATAATTAAGATGCTTCGACAAAGATCAGCATGACAGCGCTAATACCAAAATGTTTTAAACTACCTCAGACAACAACCATTCCATTTGTATTGAATCTATTTTGACCACAGATCGCACAGATTTTCACAGATGATTATCCTATATTTTCTTTGTGTTATTTGTGAAAGCATTGGTGTTATTCGTGTTAAAATGAAAATGCTTCGACTAAGCTCAGCATGACAACGTTAATACTAACTGCTTTAAAATACTTTGTGGTGATTAAATGCAAGAAATTGTCTTCCATTTTTCTTGTGTTATTTGTGAAAGCATTAGTGTTATTTGTGTTTAAAATAATTTGTCACATCTATCATTGTAATTTAAGTTTACTACGTAAAAGCCTGTTCAAATGAAAAAGTTTTTCATATTTTTGATTGGTCTTTTCCGGATCGGGAAAGGATTATAAAACAATATAATTACCAATAATGGACAACAATATTTTAGAACAGATTACTTTCGGTGGCGGATGTTTCTGGTGTGTGGAAAGCTGTTTCAATATGCTTAAAGGAGTACAATCTGCTATTTCAGGATATTCTGGTGGACATAAAGATAACCCTACTTATCAGGAAGTTTGCACTGGAGAGACAGGACATGCAGAAGTGGTTCAGATTACTTATGATCCTGCTGTCATTTCGTATGAACAACTGATGGATGTATTTTTCTTTTTACATGATCCTACACAATTAAACAGACAGGGAAATGATATAGGGACTCAGTACCGTTCTGTTATCTATTTTAAAGATGATGCTGAGAAAGCAAAGGCTGAAGAAGCGATCAAAGTATCTCAGGAATCGGGAAGATGGGCTGGTACTTATGTAACGGAATTAACGAAATTCGACAAATTCTGGCCGGCAGAACAATATCATCAGGGATATTATAATGAAAATCCTACACAGCCTTATTGCAGCGCTGTAGTGGGGCCAAAAATCCAAAAGTTTAAAAAGCATTACGCAGAACTGGGAATGCTGAACGCGGAATAAAACCTTATATTCTAAGTTTTGGCTAAAGCCGGATTGATAATGTATTTGGGGTTAAACGGACTAAAGTCCGTTCCTATTGATGTCAACTGAATAGCTACAAACCGATACAAAATAACGGAAGCGAAGGGAAAATCTCTTCGCTTCTTATTTGATGCAAAGTGAATATGTCTGGAAATATTCCAATTGAATTTTCACTCTTGTAAAGGAAGTCTATTCTGCCTGTATCATTTCACTTGTTCCTGAGTATTTTCTAATGATATATGCAGTGGCCGGCTTTAATTCTTTTTTATTTTCCGGATCAACCCCATCCATGGTAAAAAACTCAACTTCCCCATTGACTTTTGAATACCATATTTTCCCCAGGGCATTCTCTACGGTAAGAGTATCCTTCCTTGTGATACGTTTAAAATATTTAATCCGGATTATATCTTTAGGAATAACATTTAGTATGGGATTCTCTTCCTTACAGTCCGCCAACTTATATTCATTTTGATCCCAATACATACAATTCTTTTCAAGGGAAGGCAGGTTCAAAAAATGGAGAGATTCGTATGCATTTCTATTTCCAGATGAACAATAATAATTTCCAATCAAAAACCCGCCAAGCATTAATATTCCTACAAGGCCAAAACTATTGTGTCTGACAAACTCCGGCATTTTGAAGTGTTGCTCATTAATGATATTAATATTGATCTTCGACAGCCTTTCTGATATAATTTCTTCATCCTGATCTACACTTATCTTAACTGTAGTTAGATTTTTTTTTTCATCATTTCTGATAAAAGACCTTGAAAACTCAGTGAAATCTTTATAGCCAATATACTGGCTCATTTTATTCAGTCTCTCAGTTTCAATATTCCTGCTGCTATTGCCTTCTACAAAGTCTTCATAATATCGTATGAATGTTTTCTCTGAAATTTCATAAAATTTCAGATTATCAATAAAACAAAGATGCAGATAGGAGGCTAATCCACTTTTTGTGGTTTTCTCTGACTCTCTTCTTGCCTGCTCAAATACCTCATTAATCAGTAGTTTTTTCTTGGACATAAACAGTGTTTTCGGGCATTACAAAGTAGATGATTTTCAATCATACGGCATTACGGATTTCCGTAATAACTCACACTTAACAAATGTCTGTTGATGTCTATATTTTGTCTAACATCCCTTTTATTTTTTACTGCAAATTTGCCTTAGAAATCAACAAAACATTACTAAAAACTGATTTCAAAAAAAACCAGAGAAAACAGAGATTAAACTCCGGATTGGGAAGCAGATGTTTCGCCTCCGTTTTTAAAGGTTCACTTCCCTGAAAAATTAAGAAGCGCTTCGAAATTTTAATAGTGTACAGCTTGCGAAAAATACTTCGTGAGAGGAAGAAATACGATTTCAACTTCGAAAATTTTAAGGAAATGATCCAAATTATAATGATGCTATTAGGATTAGCATTTTCAGATAATAATGCCAATACGTCAGCAACTGATACCAATTACCAACCTACTACAATGAACCTTTCCATAGAAAGTGGTAATGATACCAGCGGAGATAACGGACAACTCCCTCCAAAAAAATAAAAAGACACACCTAAATTCAGCGAAAGAGAAATCTTTCGCTGTTTTTTTTTAAATTCGACAAAACAAATAATTTTGAAGTTTTATTTTATTCTATTTTGTCTGATTATTCTATCGTGCTCTAAGAATAAACCTCCGGTTGTTAAACATAATTTAACCAATCCTTTCTATGATAAAGCCTTTGAATATAGAGAAAATAAACAGCCTGACAGCGCATATTTCTATTTCGACAAAGCTCGTGATTTATTCCTGCAAAGACAGGATAGTTTAGGTGCCGGAAAGTGTCTAAACAATATGGCAATTATTCAAGAACAATTCGGTGATAACTATGGGAGCCGGGAGACTTCATTAGAAGCAACTAAATATTTAAATGAAGGTAATACAGCCAATTATGAATATGTAAAGTCAAACTATAATAATCTCGGAATAACCAGTTATAATCTAAAGGAGAGTGACAATGCGATACGATTTTACAACCTTGCCATAAAATTCTCACCAAGCCCTGAGGAAAAAAAAACATTCATTAATAATAAAGGAAATGCATACCGTCAAAAGAAAGACTATAAAAATGCATTACAAATGTATGCTTCAATTTTACAAGATTCTCCAAAAAGTAAAAAACTATTGGCAATGGTTATTACGAATCAAGCCAGGACGAAATGGCTTCAGAATCCGTCATATGATCCAATCCGAGAATTTAATAAGGGATTAGATATTAGAATTGAAGAACATGATATTTACGGACAGGTGTCCAGCCATTCTCATTTAGCAGATACCTATCAGGAAAAAGATACTCAAAAGGCTTTATTTCATGCCAAAAAAATGTATGAACTTGCCAGAGAAATAAAAAACCCAAATGATGAAGTTGAAGCTTTACAAAAAATAATCCTTTTAGAGTCACCAGAAAGAAGTAAATTCTTTTTTAAAATTTATCAAAAACGAAATGACAGCATTGATGTGGCAAGAAAAAAAGCTAAAAATCAATTTGCATTAATCCGTTATGAAACAGAAAAAAATAAAGCAGAGAACCTCTCACTTCAAAAGGGAATTGCTCAGAAGGAATATCAAATCACCAAGAAAAATATTTTAATTATAAGCATAAGTTTGGGAACGCTTGCTCTTATAATTGGTGCTTTCTTTTGGTATAAAAAACGTAAGCAGACCCTGCTTCTAGAATCCGACAACAAGTTAAAAGAACAGCAGCTAAAAGTTTCCAAGAAAATTCACGATGTGGTCGCCAACGGTATTTATCAGGTAATGACCAAGATCGAAAACCAGGAAGATTTTGATAAAGAAAAAGTATTGGATGAACTGGAATTTGTCTACGAAAAGTCCAGGGACATTTCCTATGAGAAGACCGCTTCTGAAAACAAGCCGGAATTCAGTAAAAGAGTATCTACCCTTATTGCTTCGTTTAATAATGAAAATGTGAAAACTTATCTTGCCGGAAATGATGAAAATGTATGGAAGTCCTTGAATGAATTTACCCGGGAAGAAATCTATCAGGTCATGCGGGAACTTCTTATCAACATGAAAAAACACAGCCATGCCACCCTCGTTGCCTTTAAATTTGAAAGAAAAAACAATAGTATACAAATTCAGTATACAGACAATGGAATCGGTATCCCCGGAGGAATTATCTATAAAAATGGTTTAACAAATACGGATTCCCGTATTGAAACTATTCATGGAGAAATTATTTTTGACACTGAAACCGAAAAAGGGTTGAAAATTTATATTTCATTTCCTGCTTCTTAAAAAAGAAAAAGAATGTTCAAAAAAATTTTAATCGCTGAAGATCACGAAAGCAGCAGTATTTCTGTACAGAAAACATTAGAAGACCTTACTATTTCCAACACAGATTATGTTTATTATTGTGATGATGCATTAGCTAAAATTCAAAAATCCATTCGTGAAAATGATCTTTATGATTTGTTAATTACAGATCTTTCTTTTGAAGAAGACCATAATATACAAAATATTAAAGATGGAAAAGAGCTGATAAAAACCATCAGAGAACTTCATCCTTCACTGAAAATTATTGTTTTTTCCGCTGAGCATAAATCTGGGATTATAGACAGCCTTTTTAACGAATATGGAATTAATGGTTTTGTTCGTAAGGCAAGAAATGATTCAAAAGAGTTGAAAAAAGCAATTGCTTCCACGTATGTGAATGAAAATTATCTTTCTCTTGATCTTAAACAGGAAGTAAAGAAACTCAACAATTATGAATTCTCTACGTATGATATTACTTTAGTCTCTCTTTTGTCTCAGGGCGTTTTACAGAAAAATATCCCTGTTTATCTTCAGAATAACGATATTAAACCCAATAGCTTAAGCAGTGTAGAGAAAAAACTGAACAGCATGAAAGAAGATCTGCAGATAACAAGCAATGAACAGCTTGTGGCTTTCTGCAAAGATTTGGGAATTATTTAACCCATTACGGTTTTCCGTAAGGTTAGTTTTCATAATTGCCTTACTTTTGAAGTAAGAAATGATGAAAAAAACTAATAACACCCAATATAATTTTATACAGTTCGAAAAAAGGTATCTCGTTTGGGATACCTTTTTACTTTCTGATCATTTCCGTGTGCGGAATATCATCTTCCAGATATTTTTTCCCCGTATCTGCAAATCCGAATCCACCGTAAAATCTTAAAAGATAATCCTGAGCCGATATTTTGATTTCAGAAGTATGAAAACGGTTTTCTATAGTTTCCACAGCATATTGTATCAGCTGTTTTCCCAGGCTTTTTCCTCTAGCCTGCTCTGTTGTCAGAACTCTCCCAAATGAAGTTTCATCATACTTGATGCCCTTGTCAAATACACGGCAATAAGCCAGCACCTGCCCATCTTCTTCCGCCCAGATATGAATTCCTTTCTGATCATAATTATCCAGATCAGGATAAGGACAGTTCTGTTCAATTACGAAAACATCAATACGGGCTTTCAGTACGGCGTATAACTCCGGAACAGTAAACTCATCAAATGTTTTGATTTTCCAGACAATATTACTCATCGAAACTTATATTATTATGGGTTAAAAAATCATTGGTCTTCTGTATAAAATTAAGAATATTATCTCCTCCTTCCTTCTTTTCCGCTGAGGTAATATATAATTCAGGAAGATCTTCCCATGTTTTATGAAGTTCCGCCTTATAGTCTTCAACGTTTTTAACTACTGCGTTTGGCTTTAATTTGTCTGCCTTGGTAAAGACAATGGAAAACGGAATTCCACTTTCCCCACACCATTGGATGAATTCCAGATCAATCTTTTGCGGAGTATGCCTTACATCTACCAATACAAAAAGGTTAACCAGATTCCTTCTGTTCAGAATATAATTGGTGATCAGCTTTTCAAAATCCTTTCGCTGAACTTTGGAAACTTTTGCATAACCATATCCGGGTAAATCGGTAAGGTACCAGTTTTCATTCACCAAAAAATGATTGATCAGCTGGGTTTTTCCCGGGGTTTGTGATGTCTTGGCAAGATCTTTATGATTCATCATGGCATTGATCAGTGATGATTTACCTACGTTCGATCTTCCGATAAAAGCATATTCCGGAATATTGGGTTCAGGACATTCCTGCCATTTTCCGCTACTCTTTACAAACTCTGCTGTCTTGATAATCATTTTTGAATGTATTTTAGAAAAATAAACCATTAAGAAAAGCTCTTAATGGTCATTTATATGTTTTAAACTTTATCTTTTATCCAGTTATACAGGATTTCATTGAATTCATCTGGTTTTTCCATCATGGCTGCATGGCCGCATTTATCAATCCAGAATAAGTCCGAATTAGGAATAAACTTGTGCATATCTTCTGCCACTTCAGGAGGAGTAACATTATCCTGTTTACCCCAGATCAGGCAGGTAGGTGTCACAATCTTCGGAAGATCATTCAACATATTGTGTTTGATGGCACTTCTTGCCAGCATCACTGTTTTTATTCCTTTCATTCTGTCATTAACAACTGCAAAAACTTCATCTACAAGATCTTCTGTTGCCACCTTTGGATCATAGAAAACCTCTTCCGTTTTCTTTCTGATATAAGAACGGTCATTTTTTCTTGGGAAGCTGTCTCCGAAAGTTCTTTCATAAAGACCGGAACTTCCTGTAAGAACAAGATTCTTTACCAGATCAGGTCTTGCTAAAGTCAATATAAGTCCTACATGACCTCCCATTGAGTTTCCTACAATGGTTACCGGACCGGAAATATGACTTTCTATAAACTTGATAATATATTTTGCAATCGTGGTAAGATTCGTATTGAGTACCGGCAGATCATAGATCGGCAACTGAGGAACATATACTTTGAAGCCTCTATCCGAAAAAAAATCTACCATTTTATCGAAATTACTCAAACCACCCATTAACCCGTGCAACAGCACTAATGGATGTCCTTCTCCCGCTTCTACATAGGAATATTTCTTTTCTTTTTTTGTACTAAATATCATAAAACGCCTTAATAAAGCCCTGCAAAAATACAAATTAAACCTCAAAAAAATTTTGATTATCCTAATTTAAGATAAAAATAATATAATATTCTGCTTTTTAACTTTTTTTTTCAAAACGGCTTTACTATGGCTTAAATAGCACTTTCAACAAGTCTCTTCATATCAGCATTTTACATTATTGAAATTCAATCTTTAATAAAACTTATTAACATTGAGTCAAAAAGTGGGAAAAAGTGGGAAATTTTGGAAATTATTATATAAATTTGTCCCAAATGAAAAATTTCATTGGGACATATGAGTGTAAAATTGACGACAAAGGCCGCTTAAAAGTTCCTTCATCTTTAATCAAACAGATGGAAAACTTCGACGATAAGGCGTTTGTAGTCAAAAGATCTGTGTTCCAACCTTGTCTGGAAGTTTATCCTATGAATGCATGGGACAAACTGATGGGTAAAATTAATAAACTGAACAGGTTCATAAAAAAGAATGCTGATTTCATACGAATGTTTACGGCAGGAGTAAAAACAGTAGAGCTGGATAATGCAGGAAGACTGCAGATCTCTAAAGACCTTACGGTTTTCGCAAATCTTCAGAAAGATATTGTGATCACCAGTGCAGGAGAACTCTTTGAGATTTGGGATAAAGATGCCTATGAAAAGGTAATTGCCACCAACGAAGCTGATTTTGCAAGCCTGGCCGAAGATGTGATGGGCTCTTTCGATGAAGAATAACTGTAGAGGTTATTAATTGATTATATAGTAAATAAAAAACACAATTAAGCATGTATCATAACCCCGTTTTGTTGAAGCAGAGTGTTGATGATTTGGTGACGAATCCTGACGGAATATATGTGGACTGCACCTTTGGAGGCGGAGGCCATTCAAGAGAAATCTTGAGCAGACTTTCCGACAAAGGGAGATTGTTCAGTTTTGATCAGGACCTGGATGCACTTAAAAATACAATTGATGATCCCAGGTTTACATTAGTTAATCAGAATTTCAGATTCCTGGAAAACTCATTGCTGATGTATGGCATTTCACAGGTAGATGGTGTTTTGGCAGACTTAGGCGTGTCTTCTCACCAGTTTGATGAAGCAGACAGAGGTTTCTCCACAAGAAGCAATGCTCCTTTGGATATGAGAATGAATGTAATGCAGAATCTGGATGCCAAAAGAGTGATTAATGAATATGAAGAAAGTGAGCTTGCAGACCTTTTCTACCACTATGGAGAATTAAGAGAAGCAAGAAAGCTGGCGAGAGAAATTGTGCACCACAGAAAAACTAAAAGTATAGATACTACGGAAGATCTGAAAAAATTGTTCAGCTATATTCCACCTCACAAAGTGAATAAGTTCTATGCTCAGCTTTTTCAGGCGATAAGAATTGAAGTAAACCAGGAACTTGAAGTATTGAAAGAAATGCTGGTTCAGGCTTACAATGTTTTAAAACCGGAAGGAAGATTAGTCGTTATTTCTTACCACTCTCTAGAAGACCGTTTGGTAAAAAGATTCCTGAAAAACGGAATGTTCGAAGGAGAACCGGAAAGAGATATCTACGGAAATTATAAAAAGGCATTCGAATTGATCAAGAGTAAAGCCATCATTCCTGATGATCAGGAAATCGAAGAAAACTCAAGAGCAAGAAGTGCCAAGATGAGAACAGGAATAAAGGTATAAATGATAAATCATAAGTGATAAACGATATCAATTATCTTTTATCATTAATCAATTATAAAAAAAGCTTTGGCTAAAAGAACAACAAATCGCCCCCAGAAAAGACTCACTTTTATAGACATTATAAAAGGAAACTTTCTGAATCGTGATGAGATCAAAATACATTACAAGTACTTTCTCCTCTTATTTGTTCTGATGATGGCCATGATTTATACCAACCATCTCGTCAATAAAAAAATAAAAATTGTAAACGCCTTAAAGGAAGAAACAGAAGAATATAAATCACGAAACGCTTACGCCCAGAGTAAGCTGATCAAAGTAAAAATGGAATCAGAGCTGGGGAAAGAGGTTGCCCGGGATTCATTGATGACCCTGGAAAACCACCCTCACAAATTGCTAATAAAACTGGACAGTACAGATGCAAAAGCAAAATGAATACGACAATAAACGTAAGAAAACGTTACGATGGGGCTACCTCTTTGCAGTGGTAGCTTTGTGCGTGTTTGTCATGTTCCTGGCAAGAATTGTCATCCTGCAGAATACCAATGTCCAGGAGATAAAAGACGATTACATTAATAAAAATTATCGTGAAGCCACTTTAAAAGCGGCACGAGGAAATCTTTTTGCTTCCGACGGATCTATCCTTGCCACAACGGTGATGCGATATGACATCTATCTTGATTTCAAAACAATGAAAGATACGGTGTACTCCAACAACATCGGAGCACTCACTGATTCTCTGAGCAAAATGTTCGGAAAATCCAGAGGAGAATTCAGACAGAAGTTTGATGAACAGAAGAAAAAGAAAAACCAGTACTATACTTTGGTAAAAGGACTGGATTTCGATCAATACGACAGAATCCGAAAATTCCCGATCTTCAAAAGAGGGAAGAATAAAGGAGGTTTTATCGTTGACCGAAACTATAAAAGAGAATTGGCCACCTCAGAAATCGGAGCCGGAACCATCGGAATGGATAACGGCGAGCTTAAATCCGGACTGGAAGGAGCTTTCTCAAAATATTTAACAGGAACAGACGGTAAAAGGCTGGAACAGAGAATCAACTCTTCCCAATGGAAACCGATCGACTTCTGGAAAGTTCAGGAACCGGTAGACGGAGAAGATGTTTATACGACTTTAGATCTTAGAATTCAGGACATTGCGCACTCCGCCCTTGAGAAGCAATTGGTTAATTTCGAAGCCAAACACGGAACCGTCATTGTGATGGAAGTGGAAACCGGAAAAGTACGTGCTCTTGTTAATTTAAGAAGAACAGAAGAAGGAGAATACGAAGACTCTTACAACTACGCGCTGAAAGATAATATCGAGCCCGGATCTACTTTTAAAACCATTTCGCTTCTGGCAGCAATGGACGATGGATTTATCGATGAAAACACAACGGTAAACGTAGGAAACGGAGTCTGGGTCTATGCAAAACAGAGAATCTCTGACGGCCACGGAGGAGGAACATATGATATCAGTGATGTATTGGCGAAATCCAGTAACGTAGGAACTTCAAAGCTCATCACAAAGTATTATGCAGAAAAGCCTCAGATCTTCCTTGACCACCTGAAACGTTGGAAATTATTCGACAAAATGGATATCGAACTTCCGGGAATCACAAAACCGAAGATCGTAACCCCACAAAATAAAAGATGGAATGCCGCAACACTGGCTTCTATCTCTTACGGATACTCTTCCAACATCAACTTGTTGCAATTGACAACCTTCTATAATGGAGTTGCTAATGGAGGAAAAATGCTTAAGCCTTTATTCATTGATAAAATCATGAAAGACGGGAAAGTGATGTACAACGCAAAACCTGAAGTAATGGTGAATAAAATGGCATCTGAAAAAGCCATTAAAATGATGACCAGCGCTTTAACTAAAGCGGTAGAAAAAGGAACAGGACGAAGCATCTTTACTCCCAACCTGAAAATGGCAGGAAAAACAGGTACCGCAAGATTTGAATACTGGCTGCCCGGCCCAATGAAATATCGTGCATCGTTTGCAGGATTCTATCCGGCTGATGCTCCAAAATATACATGCTATGTGATGATTAGTGAACCCAATACCGCAAAAGGATTTTATGGAGGTTCCGTTTCAGCACCGGTGTTTAAAGAAATTGCAGGAAAAACATTCCTGAAAACACCGCAGAATATTGAAAAAGAAATGCTGGTAGACAAAAAGGTAAACCTGAGCAAAATGGTTGAACCTAATGTTAAAGTAGCAGTCAATGATAAACAAATGCCTAATGTAGTGGGGCTAATCGGGAAAAATGTAATCCCGCAGCTGGAAAACTTAGGCTATCGTGTCGATTATAAAGGAGTAGGAAGAATTAAAGAACAATTCCCTCTGGAAGGCACAACGATTAGTAAAAACCAGAGAATTTATTTGTCTCTGCAAAATTAAAACAAGGTTTCGGAAGGAACATTTAAACCAAAATAAGGCAAAGCCTTATTGATAAAGATGATAATAACAGAATTAGTAAACAGAATCCCAGTATTGGAAATCCACGGTGATAATAACCGTGAGGTTACCGAATTGGTGATCGACAGCAGAAAAGTTACAGAAAACTCTCTTTACATTGCCATGAGAGGAACCGTGGTGGATGGTCATTCATTCATTGCATCTGCTATTGAAAAAGGAGCTGCCGCAATTGTTTGCGAAGAATTCCCTGAAACATTGGTGGAAAACGTAACCTATGTTCAGGTAAAAGATTCATCTAAAGCCTTAGGTCATCTTGCCTCTAACTTCTACGGAAATCCTTCTCAGAAATTAAAACTGATTGGAGTTACAGGAACTAACGGAAAAACATCTGTTTCTACCCTTCTTTTTGATGTATTCAAAAATCTTGGGTACTCTGCGGCTTTACTTTCTACTGTAGAAATCAGAATTGGTGAAGAAATTATTCCGGCTACCCACACCACTCCTGATGTGATTACCATCAACAGGATTTTAGCGGAAGCTGTAGAAAAAGGATGTGAATTTGCTTTCATGGAAGTAAGCTCACACGGAATTGCCCAAAACAGAATTGAAGGACTACACTTCAAGATAGCAGGCTTCACCAATCTTACTCATGATCATTTAGATTATCATAAAACCTTCGAAGAATATTTAAAAACAAAGAAAAGATTCTTCGACCAGTTAGAAGATACAGCCATTGCCATCACCAATGTAGATGACAAAAATGGAAACGTCATGCTTCAGAACACGAAGGCTAAAAAGAAGTCTTATGCTTTGAAATCCATGGCAGACTATCACGGGAAATTATTGGAAGTAGATTTCAACGGAATGCTGTTGAATTTCAATGGAAAAGAATTCTGGACGACATTAACCGGAAAATTCAATGTATACAACTTGCTGCTTGTATTCGGAATTGCTGAAGAACTAGGTTTCGGGCAGGATGAAATTCTTCAGGCTATCAGCAAATTAAAAAGAGTTTCCGGAAGATTTGAAACCTTCAAATCCGATGGTGGAATTTTCTTTATCGTAGACTATGCACACACTCCGGATGCTTTGGAAAATATCCTGGACAGCATCAACGATATCAGAACCAAAAACGAAAGATTAATCACCGTATTCGGTTGTGGAGGAGACAGAGATCACTCCAAAAGACCTGAAATGGGAAATATTGCCACCAAAAAATCGACCTTGGCAATCATCACTTCAGATAATCCGAGAACAGAAGATCCGGCACAGATCATCAAAGAAATTGAAGCGGGCGTTGAACCTCAGAACTTCAGCAAATACACTTCAATTCCGGACAGAAAAGAAGCCATAAAAATGGCGATAAAGTTTTCAGAACCCAAAGATATCGTTTTAGTTGCCGGAAAAGGGCACGAAACCTATCAGGAGATCAATGGTGTGAAACATCATTTTGACGACAAAGAAGTAATTAATGAGCTCTGGAAATTAATGAGCAAATAAATTACAAGTGATAACTGAAAGAATAATTGTTCAATCATTCATCAATTATCAATGATCATTTATTAACAATTGAAACTATGCTATACTATCTATACGAATATCTAACCAACCATGGAATTCACGTTCCGGGATTAGGAATGTTAAAATACATTTCCTTCCGTGCCGGAATGGCTGTACTATTCTCATTGATTATTGCTCTTGTCTACGGAAAAAGAGTAATCAATTACCTGAGAACAAAACAGATGGGCGAATTGGTACGTGATCTGGGATTGGATGGCCAAAAACAAAAAGAAGGAACTCCTACCATGGGAGGGCTTATCATTATTCTGGCAACCATTATTCCGGTATTGCTGTTTACAAGAATCACCAATGTGTACATTGTGTTGCTGCTGGTTTCTATGTTCTGGATGGGTGCTATTGGTTTCCTTGACGATTATTTAAAGAAAATCAAAAAAAATAAAGACGGTTTAAGTGGTAAATTTAAAATTGTAGGACAGGTTGGTTTAGGGCTAATTGTCGGAATTACAATGTATTTCCACCCGGACATTACGGTTAAAAGAAAATATGCAGATGCTAAAGTGGTAAACAGAAACAATGTAGAGCAAAACTTTATGCCTACTGAAAAAATTACAGTTTCCACTGTTCCTTTTGCCAAAAATAATGAATTCGATTACAGTGGAATTTTATTCTGGATGAATGATAAAGATGCCCATGAGTGGGCATGGATTGTCTTTATTCCGATCGTGATCTTCATTGTAACAGCCGTTTCAAACGGAGCCAATATCACAGATGGGATTGATGGTCTGGCAGCAGGAACAAGTGCCATTATACTCCTCACGCTGGCTCTTTTCGCTTATCTTTCAGGGAACATCATCTTTGCAGATTATCTCAATATCATGTTCCTTCCGAATATGGGAGAAACCACCATTTTTGCCGTGGCAATGGTAGGCGCCGTGATTGGATTCTTCTGGTACAATACCTATCCTGCACAGGTTTTCATGGGAGATACCGGAAGTTTGATGCTGGGAGGAGTAATTGCCGTTTTGGCCATCATTTTAAGAAAAGAATTGCTGATTCCTGTATTATGCGGAATCTTCTTAATTGAAAACCTGTCTGTAATGCTTCAGGTAGTTGTTTTCAAATACAGAAAAAGAAAATACGGGTTGGAATATGCCCAAAACAACAGACTATTCAAAATGTCACCATTACACCATCATTATCAGAAAGAAGGATTCCACGAAAGTAAAATCGTGAACAGAATGATCATCATCGGGGTAATATTGGCTATTGTATGTCTGATCACACTAAAAATGAGATAAAAATTAAAAGCTGTAAGCAATAAGCATAAAGCTTAAAGCCTATAGCATAAAGCTTTTATAATATGAAAATAGTTGTTTTAGGAGGTGGAGAAAGCGGATGCGGAGCTGCTTATTTGGCCAAAAAGAAAGGTCTGGAAGTATTTCTTTCAGATAAAGGAGCCATTAAGGATAACTATAAGCAGTTTCTTACCGATAATGAAATTGAATTTGAAGAAGGAAACCACGATGAAGAAAGGATTTTAAATGCTGACTGGATCGTAAAAAGCCCGGGAATTCCGAAAAAGGCTGATATCATCAGTAAAATTCATGAAAAAGGAATCAGACTTTCCTCTGAAATTGAATTTGCTTCTGAATTTACAGACGCAAAGATCATCGCCATTACCGGAAGCAACGGAAAAACAACCACTACTTCCCTGATCTATTATATCCTGAAAAATGACGGATTGAATGTAGGTTTAGGAGGAAATATCGGATACAGCTTTGCCAAGCAGGTTGCAGATGAAAACCATGAATATTATGTACTGGAAGTAAGCTCTTTCCAGCTGGATGATATTCAGAATTTCAGACCTTATATCTCTTTATTGTTGAATCTGTCTCAGGATCACCTGGATCAGTACAACTACAATTATGAAGAATATGCATTGGCCAAATTCCGAATCACAGAAAATCAGGAGAATGATAACTTCTTCATCTACAACAAAGATGATGAAATGAGTAAGAATCTTCTTGAAAAGCTTGAAATAAAGGCTAAAATGATTCCTTTCTCAACCAAAGAGAAGTTACCTGAAGGAGGTTTTGTCAGTGATGATGAAATTGTGGTAAAAATGAAAGACGAATTCGCAATGAAAGTTGAAGAATTATCTCTCCTAGGAAATCACAATGTAGCCAACAGTCTGGCGGCTTCTATTGCCGGTAAGATCTTAAAAATCAACAATGAAAGCATCAGACATTCATTGATGACATTCCAGGCCGTAGAACACAGATTGGAATTTGTAACTGAAATTGATAGTGTAAAATACATCAACGACAGCAAGGCAACCAATGTAAATGCTACTTACTACGCTTTAGAAAGTATGAAAACACCAACCGTATGGATTGTTGGTGGATTAGATAAAGGAAACGACTATACCGAAATTGAAGATTTAGTCAAAAGAAAAGTAAAGGCAATCGTTTGCCTTGGAATAGACAACAAGAAGATCATCGATTTCTTTAAAGACAAAAAAGAAATTATTTATGATACTTCAAGCATGGAAGAAGCAGTGAGAATTTCAAAATCACTGGCTAAAAAAGGCGATACCGTCTTATTATCTCCATGCTGCGCAAGCTTTGACTTGTTCAAAAGCTATGAAGACAGAGGACGCCAGTTTAAAGAACAGGTATTAAATGCCAATGGCCACTAGCCATTAGCCAATAGCATTAAATATGGACGAACAGAACACAGAAAGCAGATTTGAATTTCTAAAGGGCGATAAAGTACTTTGGATGGTCATCCTTGTGATCTCCATTTTCTCTATTTTCCCGGTATACTCTGCAAGTTCAAATCTCGAATACATTGTTAATAACGGGACCACAACAGGCCACGTTATCAAACATATGTTCTTTGTAGTCTTAGGATTAGCCATTATGAGACTGGTAGGAACCATAAAATATGAATACATCGGAAAGCTCAGCAGTATCCTGCTCGGCCTGATGATTGTTCTGTTGATTGTTACCATGTTTACCGGACAAACCATTGATGGAGCCAGTGCTTCCAGATGGCTGAAAATTCCGGGAACACCGATCTCGTTCCAGCCTTCATCATTTGCCTTTTTAATGCTCATCATTTATCTGTGCAGATATCTGACCAAGAAGATCACCAGAGAAAGGCTTCCGATAGAGAATATCATGTATATTTTCGGACCTATCCTGCTTGTTTTTGTATTGGTAGCGAAAGATAACGGTTCAACGGCATTGATGATTTTAATGGTTTCCGTGGTGGTTCTTATCATAGGACAGCTTCACTGGAAATACATTGCAGGATTTATCTCCGCATCATTTGTAGCCATTGTATTCTTTTTATTGATTGCTTTAAATACCAATATGATTGGTGGAAACCGTGTTCATACATGGATGAGCCGTATAGAAACCTTTACCTCAAGTAAGGCCAAAACAGCCGATGTAGATGATGAAAGCGTAAAAGCAAAAAATTATCAGGTAATGCAGGCCAAAGCAGCCATAGTGCACGGCGGGATTACCGGAATGGGGCCTGGAAAAAGTGCACTGAAACAAATGCTTCCGCAATCCGCCTCCGACTTTATTTTTGCGGTTATCGTAGAAGAATACGGGGTGATAGGAGCCGCTTTTCTGATCAGTTTATATCTGATCATGATGATAAGGATTGTAATGATCGCCAGTAAAATGCCGGCCTTTTTCGGATCGTTGCTCGTGCTCAGTCTTGGGGTAATGATCTTTATCCAGCTTTCGGTAAACATAGCCGTTGCTGTGAATCTGATCCCGGTGACGGGACAGCCGCTGCCTTTGATCAGTTACGGAGGAACTTCAATGCTGGTGACCTATCTCCAGTTAGGTATTATTTTAAATATAAGCTCGAGGATTCAGATTTATGATGAAGAAGGAATGGGCAAAAAACAAAGTATAGCAGAAATAAACGATATCGCTTAACATGAACAAAAAATTAAAAATACTATTATCAGGCGGAGGAACCGGAGGACATATCTTCCCGGCCATTGCCATTGCTGATGAGATCAGAAAAAGGTTTCCTGATGCAGAATTTTTGTTCATTGGTGCCAACGGGAAAATGGAAATGGAAAAAGTTCCTCAGGCAGGCTATAAAATTGAAGGAATTGATATCGCAGGAATCGACAGAGGAAACTTGTTATCCAACCTGGGACTTCCTTTCAAGATTCTGAAAAGTTTATCAAAATCTAAAAGGATTATCAAAGACTTCGCTCCTGATTTTGCAGTAGGAACCGGAGGATTTGCCAGCGGGCCCGCTCTTTATGAAGCAAGCAAAATGGGAATTCCGATTTTCATCCAGGAACAGAATGCTCATGCGGGAGTCACCAATAAGATTTTAAGCAAGAAAGCTAAAGCCGTTTTCACAGCGTACCCAAAAGTAGAAGGCTTCCCGGCAGAGAAAATAAAATTCCTGGGAAATCCGATTCGTGAAAACATTGTTTCAGGAATGCAGGAAACTGCTCAGGCAAAAGAGAAAATGGGTTTGAATAAAGACAAACTTACAATCCTTTCTGTAGGAGGTTCATTAGGTTCCAGAACATTGAATAATGCCTGGAAATCTCATTTGAAACAAATTGTAGATAAAGATTATCAGCTGATCTGGCAGACAGGAAAGCTTGATTATAAAGATATTTTAGAAGAGACAAAAGATACAGACACCAGAAATATTCAGATCCTTGAATTTATCAAAGACATGGAACTGGCGTATTCTGCAGCTGATATTATTGTTTCCAGAGCCGGAGCTATTGCCATTTCAGAGTTGGCTGTAGCACAGAAACCGGTGCTTTTGGTGCCTTTCCCTTTTGCAGCGGAAGACCATCAAACCAAAAATGCCATGAACCTGGTTGAAAAAAATGCAGCCAGAATGGTGAAAGACTCTGAAATGCAGGAAAAATTCTGGAATACATTATCAGAAATCTGCGAGAATGAAAGCGTAAGAAAAGAAATGTCCGACAATCTGAAATATTTTGCCAAGCCAAATGCTGGAAAAGAGATTGTAGACGAGATTTTTAACATAATAAAATAGTTAGGAAAGGCTTCGACAAGCTCAGCCTGACATAAATAAATCAGTTAGTATTAGAGCTGTCACCCTGAGCTTGTCGAAGGGTCACACCGCTAAAATATAATTTATGAAAGGGGCATGAATGTTAGTTGATCAAAGCCTTATAATACAAAATATAGTAATACAACTCTGAACTGGTTCAAGAGTGGTTAAAGATTAAAATATAAATGAACATTTTACAAACATATCAGACTTTTTACTTCGTCGGAATCGGAGGTATCGGAATGAGCGCATTGGCACGCTATTTCAATGCATCCGGAAAAAAAGTATTGGGATACGACAAAACCAATACAAAGCTTACTCAGAATCTGATGAATGAAGGCATTGATATTGTTTTTGAAGACCTTATTGATGAAAGGATTACTTCCCTTCAGAAAGAAGATACTTTGGTAATCTATACTCCGGCTATCAAAACGTTGGGAATACTGGATTATTTCAACCAAAATCAGTTTGAAGTTTTAAAACGTGCTAAAGTTTTAGGATTAATTACTGAAAATACAGACTGTATCGCTATTGCAGGAACCCATGGAAAGACCACCACGTCTACCCTTGTGGCTCATTTGTGTAAAGAGGTGGATCTTCCTTTCTCATGCTTTCTGGGAGGAATTTCTGAAAACTTTAAATCCAACTTCCTGTATAACGGTTCTACCTATTCTGTTGTAGAAGCAGATGAATATGACAGAAGCTTCCTGAACCTGTCTCCGGACTGGGCAGTAGTAACTTCTACCGATGCAGATCACTTGGACATTTATGGAGACGTCAACCATATTGAAGAAGGATTCAGACAGTTTGCAGCTTTGGTTCCTCAAGACAAACAACTTTTTGTAAGAAAAGGGTTGGAAATTGGCAGAGGCCATCAAACCTATGCAGTGAATGAGCCGGCAGATTATTATTCAGACAACCTGCGTATGGAACATGATAAAATTTATTTTGACTTCCATACCCCATCTGAAACAATAAAAGATTTTGTCTGGGAAATTCCGGGAATTCATAATGTGGAAAACGCCACTGCAGCACTGGCTATTCTGCATAATTTAGGCGCAGATTTTGATACGCTGAAAAAGGCCATTGCCAATTTTAAGGGAATTAAAAGAAGATATACCAAACATATTTATCAGAACGGTAAAATTTACATTGATGATTATGCTCACCACCCTACAGAAATCAATGCTGTAGTGAGCTCAATCAGAACATTTTACCCTGATAAAAAGCTATTGGTAGCTTTCCAGCCTCACCTTTTCAGCAGAACAAGAGATTTCGCAGATGGGTTTGCTGAAAGTTTGAGCAAAGCGGATGAGCTTATTCTTCTCGATATTTACCCTGCGAGAGAGCTTCAGGAAAATTTTGAAGGAATTACTTCAAGCTGGCTGTTGGACAAAGTAACATTAGATAAAAAAGAAGTATCGGCTTTATCCGATGCTTTTGAAAAAATAAAAGAAAAAGATTTTGATATCCTCCTTACTGTAGGTGCAGGAAATATAGATACCCTGTATGACCCTATCTGTGAGTGGATTGAGAAAATTTGAATATAAACGCAATGCTCGCGAAGAAAAATATAAAATAGTTCGCAAAGGCGTTTCACTCAGCAAATGAGAAAAATAACTGATTTATGTTAAAAAAATAATTTACTTATTAAAAATAAATTATTCAAATGATAGCCGTAGCTGAGTGAAACGCCCTCGCGAACGGAAAGAAATAAAAAGGTTGCTTTGCGATCATAGCGTTAAAACAAAAAACACAAAATGTATGATAGAAAATGAAATTTCAGAGATTGTTTTCGATTCTGGAATGAAAATACATCGTACCCTTGGAATTGGACTTTATGAGAATGTATATGAAGAATGCTTAGTTTATGAACTGAAAAATAGAGGATTGAATGTAGAACGTCAAAAAAATATTGACATAAACTATGAGGAATTAAAATTTTTAAGGCGTTCAGAGTAGATTTATTAATTGAAAACAAAGTAATAATTGAAATAAAAGCAGTTCAGGAAATTAATGATTATCATTTTTTCCAGCTTTTAAATTATTTAAGAATAACAAATATAAAACTTGGAATGATTTTGAATTTCCATTCAATCTTATTCAAAAATGGAGTAAAACGAGTTGTAAATAAATTATAAAATTTAAACACTTGCTAAGTGAAACGCCCTTGCGAACTAAATAATAAAAACAAAATAAACTCTTTGTGAGCATTGCGTTAAAATAAAAATATGAAAAATAAATACAGAATATTAAAAATTGTTGTCACTGTAATTATCCTGGGATTGTTACTGAGCTTCTCATTGAGGAGATTCAGCCGTGAGCAGATTACAGACAATAAGATTTCTGTAAAAATGAGCGAGAAAACTCCGGTATACTTTGTTGATGAAAAAGACATCAGGGAAATTGTAAAAAAAGAAAATCCTTCAGGAAAAGTGGGAGATCTCAATATTCCTTCTTTGGAAAAAAAGATCAATTCACTACCGGCCGTAGACAGCGCCAATGTTTATCTGAACCTGAACGGAAAACTCAATCTGGATATCAAGCAGAGAGTTCCTGTGTTCAGATTAAATAAAGACGGAAAAGACTTTTATGTGGATGAAAAAGGAGTTGAATTCCCGATTTCAAGAACCTATTCACACCCATGTATGCTGGTAACCGGAAACGTGCATCCGGAAGAATATGAAAAGCTGGCAGAACTGGTAGAAAAGATAGATAAAGATGATTTCAGTAAAAAATACTTTATCGGAATCTCAAAAAGTAAAGACAGCTATAATCTTCTGACAAGCGAAGGAAATTATAAAGTGGAAATTGGAGACCTTGATAATATTGATTTTAAAGTAAAAGGATTTAAAACGTTTGTGGAAAAATATCTGGTGTATCAGGATCCTCAGAAATACAGCATGGTTTCTGTGAAATATCAGAATCAGATTGTCACTACTTTAAACCCTTATTTTAAAGAGAATGACAGTATTTTAAAGGCAGGAAAGATGGAATTGGCAAAAGTTCCTTCCCCAACAGCCGCTAAAAAGACGGAAGCTAAACCCAACATAGCAGAGGTAAAAAAAAGCAGCTCTACTTCGGTAAAACCGAAAGAGAGTACCAAACCGAAAGGAGCAACAAAAGAAGCCAAAAAAGCGGAGAAAAAGCCACCCGTCAAGGCGCAGTCCAAGCCTAAGGCAAAAGTAAAAATAGAATAAGTCCCTCAGGGCATGTAATACACAAATAGGAGCCTATCCATATAGATAAAAAAGTAGAAAAAAATCAAATCGATATAAAATGGAAAATCAAGAGTATTCAGTAGGTCTGGACATCGGGACAACGAAGATAGTCGCGATTGTCGGAAGAAGGAATGCACACGGGAAAATAGAAGTTCTCGGTGTAGGAAAAGCTAAAAGTCTTGGTGTTCATAAAGGTATTGTGAATAATATTTCACAAACTATTAATTCAATCAAGGCTGCAGTATCCGAAGCACAATCCAGTGCCGGTGTTCCTATCCGCAAAGTTACGGTAGGTATTGCAGGAAAACACATCCGTTCTCTGCAGCACTCCGATTATATTATGCGTGAACATCCTGATAAATTTATTACAGACGATGACATCGAAGCATTAAAAGATCAGGTAAAAAAGCTGGTTATGCTTCCTGGAGAAGAAATTATCCACGTACTTCCTCAAGAATATAAAGTGGATTCCGAGGGGGAAATTCAGGAACCTGTCGGAATGCACGGAAAACGTTTAGAAGCCAACTTCCACGTTGTAGTAGGGCAAATGGGCAGCATCAGAAATATTGCAAGATGCGTTCGTGAAGCCGGATTAGAAATGGAAGCCCTTACTTTAGAACCATTGGCATCTTCAGAAGCTGTCCTTACAAAAGAAGAAAAAGAAGCCGGTGTAGCCATTGTTGACATTGGTGGTGGTACAACAGATATTGCGATCTTTAAAGACAATATCATCCGTCATACCTGTGTGATTCCATACGGAGGCGGAATTATTACCGAAGATATCAAAGAAGGTTGTTCCATCATAGAGAAACATGCAGAACAACTGAAAGTAAAGTTTGGTTCGGCTGTTCCCGAATTAGAAAAAGACAGTACTTTTGTAACCATTCCCGGGCTTCACGGAAGACCGGACAAAGAGATTTCTTTAAAAACTTTAGCGCAGATCATCAATGCAAGAGTAGAAGAAGTTTTGGAAATGGTGAATACAGAACTGAAGGCTTATGGTGCTTTTGAACAAAAGAAAAAACTGATTGCAGGAATCGTTCTTACGGGCGGTGGTTCAAACCTGAAACACCTTCGTCAGCTGGCGAATTATACGACAGGTTTTGACAGCAGAATCGGTTTTGCGAATGAATATATCGCCAACGATAAAAATCAATATCTGAAAGGCCCTGAATTTGCTACCTCTATCGGGTTACTGATGGAGAGTTTGAAAATCAGGGATAAAAAGCAGACTATTGACGAAGTTGTAGAAGTTGTTGCAGAGCAGCCAAAACCGGAAGTTACTGCAGCACAGACAGAAACTGTTCAACCCGTTCAGCAGGCAGCACCTGTTCAGGAACAACAGTCTTTTGAGAATGAAAGACAGGAGAACAGAAAGGCGAAGTTGACCTTTGGGCAGTCGCTTATGGAAAAAGTAAAAAAATTCTTTGAAGAAGTAGAGTAAATAAATATAAATGATAAAAGATTAATGATCAATGATACCTGAAATAGATTAATATTTATTAAATTAAAGACGAATATCATTCATCAATTATCATCTATCACTTATCAATTATTAAAAGTATAGTTATGGAAAATATAGGTACACAAGGATTTTCATTTGATTTGCCAAAAGGAAATTCATCCATCATAAAAGTAATCGGTGTAGGGGGCGGTGGAAACAACGCTCTGAAGCACATGTACGAGAAAGGAATCCACGGAGTTGATTTCGTGATTTGTAATACAGATGCTCAGACTTTAGATAATAACCCGGTAGCCAATAAAGTTCAGTTGGGAACTTCTATCACAGAAGGTCTTGGAGCTGGTGCCGACCCTGAAGTTGGTGAGAAATCAGCCATCGAAAGTATTGAAGATATCAAGGCTGCCATGGGCCAAAACACCAAGATGGTGTTCATCACTGCCGGAATGGGCGGTGGTACAGGTACCGGAGCCGCTCCTGTCATTGCTAAAGTAGCGAAAGACATGGGAATTCTTACTGTAGGTATTGTTACCGTTCCTTTCAGCTTTGAAGGGAAAAGAAGGTTGGAACAGGCAGAAAACGGTCTGGATAAATTAAGAAATAATGTTGACTCGCTTATTGTGATCAACAATGATAAACTAAGACAGCAATTCGGAAACCTTGGATTCAAGCAGGGATTCTCAAAAGCCGATGAAGTGTTAACCAATGCTGCAAAAGGGATGGCAGAAGTTATTACAGGTTACTTTGATGTAAACATTGACTTTAGAGATGCTAAATCTGTACTTCAGAATTCCGGTACAGCATTGATGTCTACAGGAACGGCTTCAGGTGAAAATAAAGCTGAAGAAGCGGTAAGAAAAGCCCTTGATTCCCCGTTATTGAATGATAACAAGATTACTGGTGCTAAAAACGTATTGTTATTGATCAGAAGTGGTGCTGAAGAAGTTACCATGGATGAAATCGGTATCATCATGGACCACATCCAGAAAGAAGCAGGAAATACTGCGGATATCATTTTCGGGGTGGGTGCAGATGAAGAATTAGGAGATGCAGTAAGCGTTCTTGTGATTGCAACAGGATTCTCTAATGATAATAAGAAGTTTGCAGGGCCTACTGAGAAAATCAGAATCAGTCTTAACGACAGTTTTGAAGCTCCTAAAAACTCTCCTTTCAAAACAAGAGAAGAAAGAGAATCGGCGCCGGAAGTAACCCATGATTTTGGAGGAAAAAACCTTTTCAGACTAGATGACGAAGACCACGAAACTTCGTTCAATGTGACGTCTGTTGAAAAAAAAATGATTATTGAAGAAGAACAGCCAAGAACTGAAATAAAATTCTTTGATAAAGAGGAAGATACGGTAAATACTCCGGAACAAAGCTGGAGAAATGAAGAAGAAGGAGAAGAAGAATATAGCTTATTAGCTATTGATGAAGAACATGATGATCCTAACGATCTTGAAATCCAGTCTTTCTCATTTGATTTTGAAAATAAAAAAGAGGAGCCACAATCCGGAACTCCATTCAACAATTCGTTTTCTAATGAAAAACCTGTTGAATTCAGTTTCTTTGTAAACGAGCCGATCAGAAACGAGCCTAATACGGATTTCGGACAGCCAAAAGCAGAATTTAACACGCCTACCAATGCTGCGGTAGCCGAACCTGCTCAAAAGATTGAAACGTTCTACCAGAAGCAGGAAGAGCCAAAGGCTGAAACAAGATCAACTTTTGAAAACAGAACAGAAATTGAAACTCCGAAAACTGAAGAATCAGAATTCACTTTCGTGAATAAAACGATTGATCAGGACAGAGTAATTGAAAGAAGAAATAAATTAAAAGAATTCAACTCCCGTTACCAGAATTTTGACAGCACAAGTGAATTCGAATCTATTCCTGCTTTTAAAAGAAAAAATATTTCGATCGACGGAAACAATGCATCAGACCAGAATATCAACACTTACCTGTCTGATAACAATGGATCCATGCAGATCAGAGAAAACAGATTTTTAAATAAAGACGTAGATTAAATGCTATTGGCAATTGGCTATTAGCAAATGGCTCTCGGGCCCTATTAAAGCTATTAGCCAACTGCCAGAAGCCAAAAGCATATAAACATGAGTTTAGAAAATACCATAAACGAAGCTATAAAAACAGCAATGAGAGCCAAAGACAAAGTGGCTTTGGATTCTCTGCGTGCTGTAAAATCTCAGATATTACTGCTTAAAACGGAAGCCATCGGAGCTGAAGTAACGGCAGAACAGGAAATTGCTATTCTTCAGAGAATGGTAAAACAACGTAAGGATTCTTACGACCAGTTTACTGCACAGGGAAGAAATGATCTTGCAGAAGTAGAAGACGCTCAAATGAAAGTTATTGAGCAGTTTTTACCTAAACAGCTTTCTGCTGAAGAATTAGAAACAGAAATTAAAAATATTATTTCTGAAACCGGAGCTGAATCTGTTAAAGATTTAGGGAAGGTAATGGGAGTGGCATCAAAAGCATTAGCCGGAAAATCAGACGGAAAAAGTATTTCCGAGATGGCTAAAAAGCTCCTTTCTTAATGGTGATATGCGTTTAAACTTATATTTATTTCAAAGTTTAAAAACGCTTCTCACTCCATAACTATAGGATATACAACCTTTGCATATCGATTTGATTAGAAGCCCGGAACTGTTCAGTTCCGGGCTTCACTTTCTTTGGATATTAAAGTTTGTTAATCAGTTTGATTCTAAACTGAAAAAGAATTAAGCTACTACCATATTTCAGAGAGTATTTAAGTGATTGATTGCTTGAGGGAAAGCTTCAAATGTTTTTTTCACGGTCGTTTGTTTTTCAGAATCATTTCAAATTTAATAATAATATTTCATTATTCCTAGTGTTAATTCACTTTTTTTAGAATATTATTACAATATTAATACTTGGTTAATTTTATATGACTAATCAATTGATAGTTTTTATATATTGAACAAACGCAAAGAATTGCTTAACTTTGTAGGGATAAAAAACAAAATATATGTATCCAACAGATTTAGTAATGCCAATGAAGGCAGAGCTTACAGATAAAGGTTTCCAGGATTTAACAACTCCTACTCAGGTAGAAGATGCTTTGAAGCAGTCCGGAACTACATTATTGGTCATCAACTCTGTATGTGGTTGTGCTGCAGGTGCTGCAAGACCAGGAGTAGTATACTCTTTGACAGGAGACAAAAAACCAGATCATTTAACAACTGTATTTGCAGGATTTGATACTGAGGCAGTGGTAGAAGCAAGAAAACACCTTGCTCCATTCCCTCCAAGTTCTCCATGTGTAGCACTTTTCAAAGATGGTGAATTGGTTCACATGCTGGAAAGACACCACATCGAAGGAAACCCTGCAGGAGCTATCGCAGCCAACCTTCAGGCAGCATACGACGAATATTGCTAAGAAGCAATCAGATAAATATCAAACCGTTACAAATTTTGTAACGGTTTTTTTATTTATTCACGTAAAAAATTTTCTGAAAATTCAAATATCATTATATTTGTTGAAATGGCAACCAAAGCACTTTTCAATACCGTAGTCAACTGGTTTATCCGTCAAAGGATTGACCAGATACAGAATTTTATGGACCATCCTATTGAAACCCAGAAAGGTATACTCTTTTCTCAGCTGTTTCATGCGGAGGACACAGAATATGGCAAACTATACGGATTCAATTCTATTTCGAGTTATCAGGATTTTAAAAACAAAGTTCCTATTGTTACCTATGAAGAAATGGAACCTTTTATTGAAAAAGCAAGACAGGGATACAAAGATGTAAGCTGGCCGGGCCTTATTAAACATTTTGCCAAATCATCGGGTACCACGAATGCTAAAAGCAAATTCATTCCGATCTCTGCCGAAAGCCTTGAATACTGCCATATGAAAGCCGGAAAAGACATGGTTTCCATTTATGCCAACAACCATCCCGAAAATCAGCTTTTTAATTATAAAAATCTACGCCTAGGCGGCAGTTCTGAGCTTTATGCTGATTTTAATACAAAATTTGGCGATTTATCTGCTATTTTAATAGATAACCTTCCTTTTTGGGTAGAAATTACCACCACTCCGAGTAAGAAAGTTTCTTTGATGGGAGAATGGGAAAGTAAGCTGAAAGCAATCACCTCCGAAGTAAAAAACGAAGATGTAGGAAGTATCCTTGGAGTACCAAGCTGGATGATGGTTCTTCTTCAAAGGGTGTTAAAGGAAACTCATGTAGAAAGTATTTCTGAGCTGTGGCCTAATTTAGAGGTGTTTTTTCATGGTGGAATCAGCTTTAAGCCCTACAGGGAGCAATTCAGACAGATCATCGGAAAAAACATCAATTACTACGAAATTTACAATGCTTCTGAAGGCTTCTTCGGTATTCAGGACAGATCAGACAGTGATGAGATGCTGCTGATGCTGGATTATGGAATATTTTATGAGTTTATCCCTATGGATCAGTTCCATTTTTCAAATCCTAAAGTCGTCAGTCTGGAAGATGTGGAAGTAGGGAAAAACTACGCAATGGTGATCACCACCAATGGAGGCCTTTGGAGATACCTGATTGGCGATACCGTTGTCTTTACTTCGATCAATCCTTTCAGAATAAAAATAACCGGAAGAACAAAGCATTATATCAATGCTTTTGGGGAAGAACTCATGATCACCAATGTTGAATCTGCGCTCTCAAAAGCTTGTGAAGCCACCGGTGCACACATCACGGATTTTACAGGAGCTCCTGTATTTATGAAGGGAAATGAAGGAGGTGCCCACGAATGGATCTTTGAATTCAGTCAGCATCCCGATAATCTGGATCACTTTATTGATGCTTTTGATACGCATTTAAAGACCATCAATTCGGACTATGAGGCGAAAAGATACAATAATATGACTCTTAAAAGACCAATTGTACATATTGCCAAAGAAAATCTGTTCTATCACTGGCTGGAAGCTAAAGGAAAGCTAGGCGGACAAAATAAAGTACCAAGGTTAAGCAATGACAGAGAATATATTGATCCATTGCTGGAAATGAATAAATAAAGCTTTTTTAAACGCAAAGAATTAGTAACTCGAATGTTTATTTAAGGAGCCCAAAAATATGGCAGCTTCGCCGCTTATGAAGCGTAATGGCTATGCATACGCTTCCTTAGAACTAATCTATTGATTCAAGCTTTGCTCCCTCGAATGATTACGGTATCAAAATAGAAACTTTGCGTTAAAAAAATCTATTCACTGATAATAAATAAAAAAGCCGCAATTCTATAGAACTACGGCTTTTCTTATTTATTTGCTTAAATCTTCTTTTACTTTTTTCGCGGCTTCTTCTACTTTAGAAGCTCCTTTTTTCGCGGCTTCTTTTGCATCCTGCCCTACTTTGTTGGCTTCAGTTTTGATATCCTGTCCTGCTTTGTTAAGATCTTGTTTTGTCTTATCTGCAGTGGCATCAATTTTATCTTTTGCCTTCTGAGCAGCGGCATCAATCTTATTGCCTGCCTCATCTACTTTAGCCTTAACGTCTTCTTTTGCATTGTTGATTTTTGCAGTATCCACAACGTTCGGTGTTTCGGTAGTGGTAGTTGTGGTAGTGGTAGTAGACCCGTCAGGATTTTCTACCTGTTCTGTTTTGGTGGTTGATTTTGTACATGCTACCGTGAATACTGAGATCACCAGTGCAGCTAAAATTTGTTTTTTCATATTGTTTATTTTTTAATGGAATTTGGATTTATTCTGTTTTGGTTTCCGGTGTTGCCGGCTTTTCTGTTGCCTTCAGTTTCTTTTCAGCTTCTGCTTTTCTCTTTTCCTCTTCCTGTTTTGCTTTACTTTCCTTTTCAAGCTCTGCTTTAATCTTGCTTTCTTCCTCCTGCAGCTTTTTAGCCTGTTTTACAGAATCAAGATACTGAGGAGAAGACATTCTTATTTTACGAGCGATATCCACTGAAACAGCACCTGTAGAAAAGGAGTCGACAGCCGTTGTATCATAACGTACTCTCACTTCCTGTTCAGCCCCAAAACCAGGAGATTCTTTCTTGGAACAAGCCATAAAAAGAATGGTAAAAATAAAAGTTGCAGCCAGTAAATTTTTCATGGAACTAATTTAGCAGAAATTCTGCAATTACAGGATAATGATCCGATAATTTCACAGACTGGTCTACCTTATAGCTTAAAGGGATGATTGATTTTGAAGTGAAGATATAATCAATCCTTAAAGGCACTTTATAATCATGAAAACTGCTTGCACTGCCCTTTCCTGCTACCAGAAAGGCATCCTGAAGATCTTTTCCAAGATTATAATACTCATATGAATTGGGAACAGAATTAAAATCTCCTGCCAGAATTACAGGGTAAGGAGATAAATCGATCATTTTTCTGATTCTTTTTACCTGATCTTCATGAGCCTGAAAGGTCGGTGTCATATGAGAAAGCAATGTCGAAACATTTCCCAAGCCTAATTTATCAAGTTTCGTAAACATCGATTTATGAAGCCTGAAGGGTTCCAGATACACATTAATAATTCTGATTACTTTTCCATTAATGTCTATATCTGCGTAGAATGAATTCCCACGGGCTTTCTCATCAATAAGTTCCGCTTGTCTTACAATTTTATGCTTCGTTTTAAGAATAACTGACGGATATTTTATAAGATCACGTTGTATAACGCGGTTCGTATCTTTTTCCTGTACCAGAATAATATCAGCATCTTGTGCTTTAATGTAGTCCTTTACTTTATCCCAGCCATATTCTCCGTATTTTACATTAAAAGTCAATACTTTAATATCCCGTATTGTTTTTAAGTTTTCTGTTTTGGGAGAAAAGTTGATCCATCGTCTGATTGGATTATAGAAAATAAATGTACCTAAGACAAAAGCAATTGCAATTTTTTCTTTTTTGAAAATCCAGATCAGCGTTAAAATTACGTGTGACAGGATCAGATAAGGAAAACCAAGGGACAGAAGATTCAGGTTGCCTAAAATGTTCGGTGGAATCCATGCATTCCCCAATGTGCATAACAGCAATACAGCAACAACGATATGTATAAATAGTAATATCTGGTTCGACTTCATGAAAAAACGGTCTTGGTACGGTTTTCTTTCAACAAAAATCCTACCAAGCAGATAATTTTAACTATTTTTATGATTATTTGCCTTCCGTAGAAAACTTAACTGTGACAGGATAATGATCTGAAATACTTACAGAACGGTCAACTTTATAAGATATTGCCTTTAAAGCTTTAGAAGAGAAAATATAATCTATTCTAATGGGAAATTTATAATCGTGAAAACTGGTTGCACTCCCTCTTCCTGCCTCCACAAATGCATCTTCAAGCCCATCTGATAAATGATAATATTCGTAAGAATTGGGTACAGAATTAAAATCTCCAGCCAGAATTACAGGATAAGGAGAATTGTCAATGGCTTCACGAATAAGCGCTACCTGGTCCTGGTGTTTTTTAAAGGTAGGAATCAACCTTTTAACAACATCTTTTATTTTTTGTTCATCAGTATCGGTATTTCCATTAAGTCTTACCATATCTTTTTGAAAACGAAAAGGATTGAGATAGACATCAATGAACCTGTAGGTTTTTCCTTTAATTTCTATATCAGCCAGCAAACCAGGAATTCTTAATTCTCCATCTTGTGGCTCTATAATCTGCTGCTTCAGGATTTTGTGCCTGGTCAGAATTGTTAAGCCTCCTCCGGGATTTGCTATTTGATAGCCTTCCAATTGATATTTGATACCCGCATCCTCCTGTAAAAGAAGAACATCTGCATTCTGAGACTTCAGGTAGGGTTCGAGCTCTTCGTTTCCTACTCTTCCAGCTCTTGTATTGAAAGAAACCACTTTTATTTCGGAACCTCCTTTCTTATCAGAATAGTTAACCCAACGTTTTACAGGATTTATAAATGCTAACCCTGCAAACATAAACACAAATGCCCTTTTCTTCCAGCTGAATACCCAGAAAATTGTTAGAATTACATAAAGTATAATAAGCACAGGAAAGCCTAAGGAAAGCAGATTAAACCAAGGAAAAATCTTTGGCGGAACATAAGCGTTCAATAAAGTACCCAACAGCAGAAATAAAATTCCCAGGTGGACAATCAATACTATAAGTCGGAAAATCTTCACAAAATTATTTTAGTTGAATCTGTACAAATGTTTCTTCCAAATTCTTGCCAAAAGCCATCCAACCAAAGCACCGCCAACGTGGGCAAGGTGAGCAATACCCCCTCCGTTTCCGGAAACACCAAGATATACAGAAACCACCACAATGATGGGCAAAAGATATTTTACTTTAATCGGAACAGGAATAAACATAATTCCGATTTTAGCATCGGGATATAATGTGGCAAAAGCAGCTACTACACCGAAAATAGCTCCTGAAGCTCCTACCATTGGAGTAGCAACAATCGCTTTTAAACTTTCCAGTAATTCTTTCTGTTTAAGAACAGCACCCGTATTTCCAGCAAATTCAACACTTGCCCCTGACAAATAAGCATTTACATTAAATCCAAGCTGTTCTAATTCACGTGAAAGTTGTTGAACTTCCACAAAATTCCAGGCATTAAAAAGGAAAAATGCTCCCAAACCACTTGCAAAATATAAAATCAAATACTTTTTGTCGCCTAATGTCTGCTCCAGAATAGGACCAAAACTAAAGAGCGTCATCATATTAAATAAAATATGCATAATACTTCCATGCATAAACATATGGGTAATAACCTGCCATGAATGGAAAAAGGGAGAAAACGGATAAAAGCCCGCAAGATAACCTATCATCTGGTTTCCCATGAAGTAAGTAACAATAAATACTATAACATTGATGATAATGATATTCCTTGTAATGGGCGGTATATTGTTAAACATAATTTTTTAAAATTTGTTTTTAAAGTCGTTAAACGGAACTTCATAAAAACATCGTTTGCCGTCCGGTAAAAATTCCGGGAAGCCTAATGCTGTAAAGTCTTTAATCAGTTGTTCCGCATCTTTTTTATAAATAAAGTCAAATCTTGACTTCGACTGCATTTTATTCCATTGGTTATGGTAATACTGCAAAAACTCTTCTTCCGTCTTGTAGTCCAGGATCTCAAAAAGGTTTTCCAGGAACTTCATGGCCTGGGTTTCTTTCAGCCCTTCCGGAAGAGAATCTATTCGAAGTACACTTTCATGAGCAATTTTCATGTCAAACCCTAATTCCGGCAGATATTTTTTGATCGAATTGTATTTTGCCTTTTCGATTTCATTCATATGATACTCCAGAGAGAAAAGAAGAGCATGACTATTTGTATTTGATTTTCTGGTGGATTTATTCCCTTCAGAAACCAACAGTCTGTGCATTCTTCCCAAATCCAGCATCAAAGTGACATCTCCTTTGTTGAAAAGCCAGTATCCATTGGGAAGTCTCATCAGATCTTCGTCAAAATCTTCATCTTCAAAGAGGTTAATCTTTGAAGGTTCTGCTGTAATATTCTGATGATACATTTCCGTTAGGTTCTGAATTTCCTCCGGATGTACTACATTTTTTTCTTCCAGAAACGGATTATAATCTTTGTCTACAATAATTTCCGGCATTTTGAAAACACCTCCGCCGGGTCCTCCTCCATTTCCTTTGCTCGGAATCGGTTTATTCATCATTTCATCCAGTTCCGGATCTCTGTCGAAATCAAGACTTGGAGAAACATTATAAATTCCTAAAGATCTTTTAATCGTTGAACGAAGCAGAGCAAAAATAAGATGCTCGTCCTCAAATTTCACTTCTGTTTTCTGTGGATGGATGTTGACATCTATTTTCTCCGGATCAAGCTCCAGGAACAGGAAAAACGAAGGAACATATCCAGGTTGAAGAAGTCCTTCAAAGGCTTCCTGTACTGCTTTATTGAAGTATGGACTTCTGAAATATCTTCCGTTAACAAAAAGGAACTGTTCCCCTCTTGCTTTTTTAGCGCCTTCAGGCTTGGCAACAAAACCATGAAGTTTACACCAGATAATATCTTCTTTAATGGGAATTAAAAGCGGCTGTAATTTTCTTCCGAAAACATCCACAATACGCTGCATCTGACTTCCTTTTCTCAGTCTGAAAACAGCTTCATCATCATGGAACAGTGAAAACTCAAGGTTCTCATGAGCGAGTGCAACGCGCTGAAATTCATCAATTACGTGTCTGAATTCAATATTATTATTTTTCAAAAACTTCCTTCTTGCAGGAACGTTATAGAAAAGGTTTTTTACCAAAAAGTTTGATCCGTCTGCTGTCTGAACCGGGTCCTGAAACTGGAAAACACCTCCTTCAATATAGATATTAGTCCCGATGGAAGTATCTTTCTGTTTCGTTCTCAGTTCAACCTGGGAAACCGCTGCGATAGAAGCCAGTGCTTCACCGCGGAAGCCTTTTGTGGCAATCTTAAAGATATCTTCTGTTCCTTTGATTTTGGAGGTAGCATGTCTTTCAAAAGCCATGCGGGCATCTGTTTCAGACATTCCTTTTCCGTCGTCCACCACCTGAATAAGGTTTTTTCCGGCATCTCTGATGATCAATTCAATTTTCGTTGCATCGGCATCAATAGCATTTTCCAAAAGTTCTTTCACGATGGATGCAGGCCGCTGCACCACCTCTCCTGCTGCAATTTGGTTGGCTACATGATCCGGTAAAAGCTGAATAATATCTGACATAAAAACGTAAATCAACTTACAAAAATAGTTAATGGAAACGGGAATTAAAATACTAAAATCGTGATTTAATATTTAATTATCAACATTTTTACCTATTTATCCCCAACCGATTTTTTTAATGTTTGTAATGAAGGACGTTAGCTAGTTGATCCGTCTCACCCTGAAACTTTCATTTTAACAGTCATCAAAATATGATTAAAAATAACAGAAATACTGACCCAGAAGTTGATTTTTCAGAAAAACACCCTTATTTCATAATAAAATAAGGGCATTTACAGCTAGTTTATACAAAAAATTAATAGTGTGTTTTCTATTTTAATCCTCAAAGACAAGCTTTCTTTTCTTCTCTCTTTTTGGAATACCATGGATTTTCTCATACAGGTAAGCAAAAATATTAGGCTTTCTGTAAATCCTGTTGTATCTGTACTTCGTGTTGAAGTGACGGATATGAATTTTATAAGCATCGTAACCGATAACAATCAGAAGACATATACTGATGACATAGAAGACTCTGAATTCCAGATAATAATATGTTAACCCTGAGAATACCGCTCCCATCACATAGGCAAGCATGATACTCATCAATAGTTTTGCTCTGCCAATCAGTTCACCGTTTCTCCTGTATTTTTTTTGGGTAAACATGGATACCAGAATTCCCAGGTCGGTCGTTGTTCCCGTAAGGTGGGTCGTTTTTACAGAGAAATTGGAGATACTTGCCGTTAACCCATTTTGAAGTCCGGTCGCGAAAAGCATTAATGCTACTAAGTATTCTGTTTCTTCTAATGTTTTCTGATAGTAAAACTGCCCGTATATTCCTACAAAAAGCAAACATATAATTTCCAGCACAATGGGCATAGAATGGGCAAAATATTTACTTTTCTTATTAAAATTGATGACAATAAAGTTGGACAGAAAGCTTCCGAAGAAGAACAAAAAGATCCATCCTCCCACAACTCCCACCTGCGTCCAGTTTCCTTTACTGATTTCTGCAGCCAAAATAGCGTAGTGTCCCGTTACATTCGATGTAAAAGAGAGGAATATCAATAGGGATGCGATATTTATAGTACCTGCCGTAAAGGCAGTCAGCGTCCCCAACCTGATATTGTCTCCCAGTGTCCTGCTGTTACTATAATTTCTTAACATTTTTAATCGTTTTTAAATTGTGTTTAATTGTTAGACCTCTACAAAGATCTCTGCCAGTCTTCCTCTTTCCGGAAGTTTTTCTCTTACTTCAACAGTAATTTCATGAGATTTCAGCTCTTTGCATTTTTTGATATAAGGAATCAGATCGAATTTGCCTTTTCCTTTGCTTTTGATAGATGAAGCATAGTAAGCTTCCTCAATATTTTCCGCCTTTACATACTGGTTGAATGTTCTTTGGAAACTTCCTGTAAAGACATCACAGATGATTTTATTAACCAGATGAGGATATTTATTACTGATAATTCCAAAGGCATCGCAGAATTCTGCAGGCCTGATTTTATTGAATACAGATGTTTTGGTGCTGAACAAAAGGTCTCTGATAGAATCTCCGGAATCATACCCGGAAGTCAGGAGGATATTATATTGGTTTTGATCTTCAGCGGCATCTTTCTCTTTAAGTACTTTTTTCAATATATTCAATGACTCAAGAGAGTAATCTGTTGCAATTAAAATTGTTTTAGTCATGTTCTTATTATTTTGTATTGTGTTTATCTTTTTTGATGATACAAAACTAGAACGACCAAATTAGAAGATCTTTGGAACGGAATTAAAATGTGATTAAAGAGATTAAAATGAGATTAGAAAATTGTTAAGGGGATTTAATATTGGAAAAAATAAAAATCAAAAAACGGAAATAACAGCCTGTTTTTCAGAACCAAACAGACTAAAACAGGTAGAAAAAATGCTGAAATAGCAGTTCTTACTTATCTGTCACTTCGCCTTTCTGCATCATGCTATAGAAGTTCGGGAACTTCATCTGTACCGTTGTTCCCTGGTTTTCGTGCGAACTTACGATCAGTTCACCGTGGTGCATTCTTACGATGTTTCTCGCCAATGGAAGCCCGATTCCGTAGCCTTCGTAATTATTGGTATTAGAAGCTCTGAAGAAAGGATCATAGATTTTGTTCATTTCCACTTCCGGAATTCCGATACCATTATCTTTTACAATGATGTACACATCCGAATTGGTAGCTCCCAGAGAGACTTTAACCTGCTGGAAATTAGAATATTTACAGCCATTACTGATGATATTGGCCACCGCAAGATGCAATAGCTGCTCATTCCCCTGTACCTTTAATTTCTTCGGATTATCGGGAAGCATACTGATATCCAGATAGATATTATTTCGGGAATCAATTCTTCTGAGGGTTTCAATAACGTCCCAAAGCAGCTGATCAATTCTTACTTTATCCATTTTCTGGATTTTCCCATCAAATCCGGTTTGGGCAATCATTAATAAAGCTTTGATCTTTTTATCCAATTTTTCGGCTTCATCCAGAATGATTCCTAGGGTCTCTTTGTATTCATCTGCCGTTCTGCTGATAGAAAGGGCAACATCAGCTTCGCCCATAATAGAGGTAAGCGGAGTTCTTAACTCGTGAGAAACATTTCCGATCAGGTGATTCTGGGTTTCGAAAGAAGTTTCAATGCGGTTGAGCATATCGTTGAAAGTATCCACAAGTTCGTTAAGTTCTTTATTATCAGGCTGAGACTCCAGTCTTAAGTGAAGGTTTTCAGAACTGATCTCTTTTACCTTTCCAGTGATTTTTAAAATGGGTCTGAATAAAGTTTTAGATAAATAAAAAGAGAAAATCATACTAAAGAACAGAGACAGCACAATACAGGTAAGCAGCGTTCGCTTTAAAAAACCCAGATAATAAACGACATAATGGTTTTTCGCAGAGGCGATTGCAATATAATCTTTATCATCATATTTGAAGCTCTGTCCTATATAATAGAATTCTTCATCATTATAATTGGACTCTCCTTCTTTGATAATATTTTTAAAGAAATAGGCAGGAATATGAACTTCCTGAGATATTTTTTTGAAATTGGAGTCTGTAGGAACGGCAAAAACATAGTCTTTTTCCATGGGAAGTTCCTCATCATTCAGGCTGCTGAGAACATAGTTTTCCGGAAGGTCGAGATGATCTTTGCTTTTTTCGATCTGAACAATCGTTGCCGTCCTGATCTTCAGCAGTTCATAAAATCTCTGGTGTGAAAAATTAACGATAGAAAAATACACCAAACCACTGAACAGCAAAATGATGGCGGTAAAAACCAACATCAAAAGTACCATCGTTTTGGTTTGATTTGTAATGACTCTATTAAACATTCATTATGTTTTTTTCAATACATACCCCATTCCTATGACGGTATGAATCAATTTATTATCATCCTGGCTATCCAGTTTCTTTCTTAAATAATTTACATAAACATCTACCACATTGGTTCCCAGCTCGTAATTTACGCCCCAGACGGCATCCAGAATTTCTGCTCTTGAAATTACTTTTTCAGGATTATTCAGGAAATACAGTAGTAATTTATATTCTGTGGAAGTAAGGGAAATATCTTCCCCTGCACGGGTTACTTTCTTGGTATAATCATTCACCATCAGATCCGAAAACTGAAAGACATGTTCATTATCCGGCTCCGGTTCAGCAATTTCCAGTGGACCGTTGTTATTGCTTCTCCTTAGTAAAGACTTTACACGGGCTACGAGTTCAATGAATTTAAAAGGTTTCACCAGATAATCATCTCCACCACTTTCCAATCCGAGAACAATGTTTTCAGAAGTTCCCAAAGCAGTCAGAAATAAAATCGGAACACTTTGATTGGTTTTTCTTATTTCTTTACATACGTCCAGCCCATTCATTTCCGGAAGCATAATGTCTAAAATTACCAGATCGAAATCATTAGCCTGCACCAGCTGCACTCCTGTACGACCGTCAAAGGCAACAGAAATTTCATATCCATTTTCCTGAAGTCCCTTTTTAATAAAGGACACCACACTGGTTTCGTCTTCGATAAGAATAATTTTTTTCATAGATGAAATAAGGAGTTTTACAAAAATAGGGAAATTTTCCGGGGGAGAAAAAGTGAAAGAATCTGAGGAAGCGAGAAACAAATAATAATTTTCAATGAATTGATTCCCTCCTGTATCAAAACTCTATGGAATAATATTACCTTTGTTTTTAATATAACGGTGAAAAAATAATCAGGTTAAATTGCACACAGTATGAATGACTTTTTAATAGGTATCGGTAAGAGATTAAAGGATATTAGAAAAAAGAATAATTTAACTATTAATGAACTGGCTTTCAAAGCCAATGTGAGCAACGGTCTTGTTTCCAGGATTGAAAATGGAAGAACGATTCCTTCTCTTCCTGTTTTATTGGATCTGATTCAGTCGCTTGAGATTGATGCCAGTTATTTTTTTGAAGGGGTTGAGAAAAAATCCAACGCCAAATTCATCTATGTTCCCAAGGAAAGCCAGCAAGTCATTGAAAAAGAAGTAGAAGCTGAGGGATTCAAGTATATGCATATCTTCAGCAAGAGTCTTCATTCTTTAGGTTTTGAAGCCGTGTTACTAACTCTCGAACCCAATTCTAAAAGAGAAAAGGTCATTACGGATGCCTGGGAATTCAAATATATTCTGAAAGGAGAAGTGAAATACGTAATTGATAATGAAGAAATTATCCTTAAAGAAGGGGATTCACTTTATTTCAACGGTAAGTTTCCTCACGTTCCGGTAAGCATCAGTGATGAAAGCTGTGTGATGCTTGTTCTTTATTTTTATACTGCTTAGCTGCATTCTTTTTTAACGCAAAGCTTTTTATTATTTTGCTTTTGTCATTCTGACGAAGGAAGAATCTCTTATTTGCATTCAATAACGCGAGATTCTTCATTACATTTCATTTCATTCAGAATGACAATTGTAGTGCAGATTCCTTACAAATACACCTATAATAATGAAGCTTCATCAACGATAACGCCATAACCTTTGCACACTTATAATGTGGTATTATAATTATTAAACTTTGCGTTTAAATCTTATTCCAATTTTTACATCATTCTTCAGTTTTGGATTTCCGAAACACACAAAAGTTTACAAATATGCAACTTTTGTTTTTCTGTTTTCTTCCAAGATGAACGAAATATGAACTAAAACAGACCAATTTTCAACTGATTTGAGTTCCTTTTATTATTAGGAAATATTTACTAAAAACGTTGAAACAGTCACTTTAAAGCTTGTTTTATCGAATTCTCAAAGGTTAACTTCTATTGGTTTTAAAGTAAAAAAAGCGTAACAAACATGGTTTATTTGTTAAACAATACTTAATACAAAATATTTATATATATTAAAATTATTAGCGTGATTTGCATAAAAAATTTAATATATGTAAAAATGAAAACAAAATTAGAGAAATTACTTACCCTTGTTTTTGTCTGTTTCATTGTCTTTGTTTCAGCGCAAAAACAGTTAATTATAGGAACTGTTCTTGACGACAGCCAGCCTCTCCCCGGGGCCACAGTCAAAATAAAAGGCTTATCTAAAAATATAACGACTGATATTGAAGGAAAATTTACCATCAACGATATTAAAGAAGGTCAATACACATTGCAAATCAGCTATATAGGATATGAATCTTCAGATATTACTATTGATCTGAAACCAGAAGAAACGATTGACTTAGGAATTATCAAACTCTCCCAACCCAGAAAAAATATTGATGAAATTGTCGTTACCGGAACGTTAAAAAATACGGAAGCGAGAGCTTTAAACCTTCAGAAAAATGCCATTAATATTACCAATGTGATCGCTTCAGACGGAATTGGAAAGCTCCCGGACAGAAATGCAGCAGAAACCGTGCAGCGTGTGCAGGGAGTTTCTATTGAAAGGGATCAGGGAGAAGGAAGATTTGTTTCCCTGAGAGGACTTCCCCCATTCTGGGCATCCACAACCATCAATGGAAACAGACTTCCCACTGCAGAGGAAGAAACGACTTCCAGAGCAACGGCATTCGACTTCTTTCCTACGGAACTGATCTCCTATGTACATGTAAACAAGTCTTTTACCCCAGATATGGAAGCTGACGGAATAGGCGGTGGTGTCAATTTTATCACGAAAACTCCACCCATGAAAACAGAGTTCAAAGCAACGGTGGGAAGCGGTTATAACGCAAAGTCTGACAAAGGAGTTTACAACCTTGGATTTTTGTATGGAGGAAGAACAAAGGATAAAAAATTCGGGTATCTATTCAACTTTGCGCATTTTATCAGAAACTGGTCTACAGATAATTTTGAAGCAAGAAGAAGTGGTGACGAAGGGGTTTTCAGGCTGGAACTTCGTGATTATAACGGAGTCAGAAAAACAACGGGAATCAATACCGCTTTTGAATATGTGTTGTCTCCAAAAACAACCTTCTATTTAAAAGGAATGTATGGTACTTTATCGGATGATGAAACCCACTATAAACACAGAATCCGTTTTGATAAATTCAGCAGTACTAATAATACGGCAAGAGTGGAGCTTCAGAATATCCACAATTTACTGATAACGGAACTTACTTCTGTTTCTTTGGGTGCCCTTCATAACTTAAATAAAGGAAAAATCGACTGGGATTTATCTTACTACGACAACCAATTCAAGTACGGAAATATTCCTGATAAACAGAACAATTCTTACTATGTGATCAAGTACACTCAATCTGGTGTAGGTATCAATCCTGATTATATTTCCAATCATGGAAATGGCCCCAGAGCCTATTGGAAAGCTGACGGTGGTAAATTAGATTATAAAAATCCTGATGCGTTATTTGGTTTCTACAGTGATCCGAACTTTAAAATGGATGCTTCACAGATGAGATTTACAGATCTTGAATTTTATAAAGTTTTTGTAGAGGAAAAGGATAAAATCGTAGCGGCATTCAACCATGAGATCAATGCTTCTGATAAACTGACTTTAAAATATGGTTTTAAATACAGAGATAAAGAGCGTAATGCAAAATTCTCTGATATTTTCTACAACTGGAGCAGCGGAACAACACCTCTTCTGTCGGATTATTCTCAATACATCACGACACAGCCCAACGGACCGAAATATTTAAGTGAAATGAATGCCCACATCGGCAACACATTTGGTCCGGTACTTTCTACCACAGGAATGAACCAATTCTGGTATGATCAGCAGGGTAATCTGAAGATCAATACTGCTGATTCTGAAGCATTGGAATACAATAAAGCATTAGGAAGAAACTTTGATGTATTTGAAAAACATGCAGATGCTTATGGAATGGCAACCTATAAACTGAATGATAAAATCATCATTTTAGGAGGAATCAGATTATCCAATACCAATACAAAAGTAAGAGGATACAGTGTGAATGATAACGTTCTGACACCGGTAGAAAACACTAAAAACTATCTGGCTGTTCTTCCGATGATTCATTTAAAATATACATTAAATGATAAAACCAATCTTCGTTTTGCTGCGACAAGAACATTCTCAAGACCGAATTTTGGAGATCTTACTCCGAGAGGAACTTATATTGAAGCAGACAACGAGTTCAAAGGGGGAAACCCAAATCTTAATCCGACCTATTCTTTAAATTTTGACCTGATGGGAGAATACTATTTTTCCAATGTAGGAATTCTGAGTGGCGGAGTCTTCTATAAATCTATCACAGATCCTATTTTTCAGGACTCTTTTATCGGAAATTATAACGGAATCAACGGCGTACAATTTACAGCTCCAAATAACGGGAAAGCAGCGTGGCTAGGAGGAGTTGAGTTGGGAATTAATAAAAGATTTGACTTCCTTCCAGGGTTTTTACAATACTTTGGAGTACAATTGAATGCTACCTTCATGACTTCCGAAATGGAAAAGCCAAGCGGAAGAACGGTAGCACTTCCCTACCAGGCCAAAGAGTTGTACAATGCGCAACTTTTCTTTGAGAAAAAAGGGTTCAATGCAAGACTGGCTTACAATTATAAAGGAAAATATGCTGTAGAATATGCTGAGGAGGATATCAACGATTCTTATTATGGTAAATACAGCAATCTGGATTTCGGGGGTTCTTATCAATTTACCAAATATCTGACTTTGTATGCGGATGTGAACAATATTCTGAACAAACCTCTGATTTACCACTTCGGTAAAAGCGAAGACCGCCCGGAGCAGGTGGAATATTATGGAGTACGATTCAACCTTGGAATAAAACTGAATTTCTAAACCATTATCATGGCCAGAACCATCAATAAAAAAACATTAGTAACACTGAAGGCCGCATTTGCTGCTTTCGGTGTTTATTTCTGCATGTACGGTTTCAGGAAACCTTTTACCGTAGCTTCTTTCGAAGGACTTTCTTATTTTGGGGTAGATTATAAGATTCTGATTATCATCGCCCAGGCAGTAGGATATTTTATCTCGAAATTCATTGGAATTAAATTTATTTCGGAACTGAAATCTCAGAAAAGAATTACTTATCTTTTTACTTTCATTGCTATTGCTGAGCTTGCTTTGTTAGGGTTTGCAGCCGTTCCTGCTCCTTACAATATTCTGTTTATGTTTATCAACGGTATTCCACTGGGAATGATCTGGGGAATTGTTTTCTCTTATATTGAAGGACGAAAAACCACAGAAATCATCGGACTATTTTTATGTTCAAGCTTTGTGGTTTCTTCTGGGTTTACAAAATCTGCAGGAAAATTTCTGATGGATAATTTTTCCGTTTCAGAATTCTGGATGCCTTTTTCAGCCGGACTTATTTTCATAATTCCACTGATTCTTTTCGGGTTGCTTCTTGAGAGAATTCCCCAACCTTCGGAAGAAGATATTTTACTTAAAAACAAGAGACAACCATTGAATGGTAAGGAAAGAAAAGCTTTGATCCAACAGTTTTTTGTACCGATTGTTTGTATCATATTTTTATATATAAGTTTAACGGTTTTAAGGGATTTCAGAGACAATTTCAACCGTGAGATCTGGGACGGACTGAATTTTACTTTCGACAGTTCTATTTTCACTTTAACTGAAATTCCTATCGCCGTAATGGTTCTGGTGATTTTAAGTTTTATGGTAAAAGTAAAAAACAATAAAAAGGCATTTGCCTATTATCATTACATTCTTTTTGCGGGAATTCTTACGGTAGGGCTTTCTACGTATCTGTTCCAGCAAGGTTCTCTGTCTCCTTTTTTATGGATGACGGTTTCAGGTTTTGGAATGTACATCTGTTATATTCCTTTCAATGGAATTTATTTTGACCGGATGATTGCCGCTTTTGAAATTAAGGGAAATGTAGGTTTTCTGATCTATATTGTGGATTCCTTCGGTTATCTGGGAAGTGTTTTGATTCTGCTGTACAAAAATTTCGGATCGGCCCAGACTTCCTGGTTACATTTTTATATCAACTTAAATTATATCATCACCATAGCGGTTTTCGTTCTTTCCGTGATTGCTTTTCTGGCTTTCAGAAAAACGTCAAAACCCAACTCTAATTCTAATCAATTCATCAATTTCGATACGTCGAAAATTTTATAAACTATACGACAATGACAACAAAATTTGATTTACTCGTTGTAGGAGGTGGAATTTTAGGAACATTCCATGCTTATCATGCGCTGAAGAAAAATCTTAAGGTAGCTTTACTGGAAAGAAATTCTGTTCCTCAGGGTGCCACGGTAAGAAATTTCGGACAGGTAGTACCTTCCGGAATGGATCTTAAATGGCAGAATTTCGGACGAGAAAGCCTTGCCATCTACCATGAACTTCATGATCAGGCAGACCTTACCATCAGGCAAAATGGCTCCATCTATATTGCTTCCAATGACGAAGAACTTCAGCTGATTGAAGAACTTTATGAAATCAACAGAAATAATGATTATGAATCTGTTTTATTATCAAAAAATGACTGCATCAAGAAATTTGACGGTCTTCGTTCCGACTATTGCAAAGGAGGTTTGTTTTTCCCACAGGAACTTTCCGTAGATTCTGCAGATATGATTGTAAAGCTTCACAAGCTGCTTCAGGAAAAAATGGGATTACAGATTTTCTACAATACAACTGTACTGGAAACCCATGAAGATGATCAGAAATGTACAGCGGTAACTGCAGATGGAACGGAATTTAACGCTTCCAAAATCATAATCTGCGGTGGACACGAGTTCAAAACTTTATATCCTAAAGCATTCAATAACAGCGATCTGGAAGTGAGTAAGCTGCAGATGCTTCAAACAAAGCCTCAAGGAATTTATTCGCTTCAGGGAAATATTCTTACAGGTCTTTCTGTGAGAAGATATGAATCTTTTAGTGAGTGCCCTTCTTTTCAGAAAATCAAGGCCTTAGAAGACCCGAACTCATTCGAAAAGAAGTATGGAGTTCATATTTTATTCAAACAAGCTCTTGACGGTTCTGTGATCATAGGAGATTCTCATGAATATGCAGATGCTAAAAATGCAGATGATCTGGGGTATGATCTTAATATGGAGATTGATGAATTCATGATTCATGAGGCCAAAAAAATTATTGATCTTCCTACCTATGAAATTCAGAGAAGATGGTTCGGAATCTATTCCCAGTGCAAAACAAAAGATATTTTTGAGCACAGCCCATCTGCCAATATTCATATTGTAACAGGGATCGGAGGAAAAGGAATGACGGGAAGCGGTGGCTTTTCCAAATTTAATATTGAAAAAATTTACGCATAACATTTACATGAAAAATATAGAATTATTAGTTCTGGATATGGCCGGAACAACAATTGATGAGGATAATGTAGTTTACAAAACGCTTACCAGTGCCGTGAATGATTATGGCTACAAAGTAAGCCTGGAAAAAGTATTATCCAGCTGTGCCGGAATGGAAAAACTGGAAGCTATCACAAGTCTTTTAAAGGAAATCAATGGGAACGAAGAAGATGCTCCTGCTATTTTTGAGAATTTTTCTGACCAGCTGAAAGAATCTTACCAAAATCTGGATGTAAAACCCATCAACGGAACGGAAGATTTCTTATTGAATATGAAAGCTCAAAATAAGAAAATCGTTTTGAATACAGGTTATACCTCAGAAATCGCCCATCAGCTTTTGGATAAACTCAACTGGAAAGAAAGTATTCATTTTGATGCTTTAATTACCGCTGATGATGTTTCAGAAAGCCGTCCAAGCCCTGAAATGATTCATCTTGCCATGAAGAAATTTAATATCACTGAAGCCTATAAGGTTTTAAAGGCAGGTGATTCTGTGATTGATATTGAAGAGGGAAAAAATGCTGGTTGCGGACTAACAGTAGCGGTTCTTTCAGGAGCTCAAAGTAAATCAGAGCTTGAAAAGGCTGCCCCTGATTATATTCTGAATACGATTTCTGAAGCTGAAGGTATTCTTTAAACACTTTTTCAGATTATTTTTAAATACTTCTTGACACAAATGTTTTCATGGTTTTTCTATTGGAAATGTTTGTGTTTTTACCACCCCCGTCAAATTTCCAATTTGACAAAGGTTTTCACAAAAGTCAAATGGTTTGGCTTTTGTCATTCTGAACGAAATGAAATGTAGTGAAGAATCTAGTGTTTTGAAAATCAATAAGATTCTTCCTTCGTCAGAATGACACTTTTGAAACAGCCTCGATATAGTACATCCAATTGAAGATTTTTAAAAAGCTTTTTTCGGGAACTTTTTAATTATCAATTAATTAACTTTCAGTTCATAAATGTTTACAAATAGTAAACTAATTTTACAATAGTTAAAAAATAAATTACTATTTGTAAACTTTCACAATTCTAAAAACCCTTTTTCCCCATGAAAACAAAACTATTCTCAATGGCTGTTGTAATGAGCTGTTTCCTTGGAGCTCAGACTAAAAAAGTCCTTTTTATCGGTATTGACGGATGCCGTGCAGATGTCATGATGTCTACGCCTACACCAAACATTCAAAACCTCATCAGTCAGTCTATTTATTCTATCGACGGACTTTGTGCCGCCACTACCTGGAGCGGAAACGGATGGAGCACCATGCTGACGGGTGTATGGCACACCAAACACAATGTTCAGGACAATAATTTTACCAGCCCGAACTATGTTAATTATCCGGATTTTTTAACAAGAGCAGAGACTTATAATCCCGCTCTAAGAACCATTTCTCTGGCTCATTGGTCACCGATCAACGATAAAATCATCCAAACTGCAGATGTAAAAAACAATCTGGCAACGGACCTTGCCGTGAAAAATGCAGCCGTTACAGCTTTGCAGAATGATAATCCGGATATTCTTTTTGTAGATTTTGATGATGTAGACCATGCCGGGCATTCTTATGGATTCTCATCCACTGTTTCTCAATATGTCAATTCTATTAAGACTACGGACTCTTATATTGGAGAAATTGTTACTGCAATGAAAAACAGGCCTTCTTATAACAACGAAGACTGGCTGGTTGTATTGACTACAGATCATGGAGCTATTGAAAGTTCTCACGGAGGTGGAAATCTTACCGAAAGAAATATTTTCACGGTATATTCCAATCCTGGATTTACTCCACAGCAGATCAGCAAAACTGTTCTGGAATCCAATAAAACATTTAATCAGTTGAATTTCCCGGCGGGAACTTATGCAAAGCCAGCAAGCCAGACTCCTTTTAATTTTGGAGCTAATCAGGATTTTACGATTGAATTTTGGGTAAAACCCAATGCAGCTTACTCCAGTGATCCGGTGATGATCAGTAATAAAAACTGGGCGAACGGAAAAAATAAAGGATTTGTTTTCTCAGGTTATTCAGGGCAGACTTTCAAAATGAATATTGGAGATGGAACCAACAGGATTGATCTTGTTGGCGGAAAAGTAGAAACCAATAAATGGAAACATATTGCGGCAAGCTTTGACAGAGATGGTCTTGTAACATTGTATGAAGATGGTGTTCCGGTAACTTTTGCAAAAATGAACACCATCGGCAATATTGATTCCGGACTTCCTCTAACATTAAATCAGGATGGAACGAATGCTTACGGAATCAATCTGGCGGCTTCTTATAAAGATGTAAGAATCTGGAAATCTGCTCTTCCCAATGATGTTATCGTGAATTGGGCGAACCAGGATATTACAACTTCGCATCCTTATTATTCTCAATTATTAGCTAACTGGAAGTGTAATGGAACTTCAGGAAATACATTGACAGATTCCAGCCCGAATGCCAATAACATGACTGTGACAGGTTCTCCTACTTATAATGCGGGTACAGTGAATAATTTTAAGGTGTATGATTATACCTCAACAACGAGAGAAACAGATCACTTCCCTACGGTATTGAACTGGCTTTGTATTCCGGTGCAGTCTTCATGGGGAATAGATGGAGTAAATAGAATCCCGGCATGTTCCAAAGAAATATTGGCAGCAAAAGAAACAAAAGCAATCGCTGATGATTTTAAAATTTATCCGAATCCTGTTTCTACCTTCATTGGAGTCCAGTATCAATCTGAAGATAAGGAAATTAAAGCAGAAATCATCGACAGTAAAGGATCAAATGTTTTAACAGCACAGTTAAAGTCTTCAAGAGGTTTTTACGATGAAAAAATCAATATCGGAAATCTTCCAGCTGGTGTGTATTTCATTAAAATCAACGGAAGCAAAAAGTCATTAACCAAGACATTCATCAAGAAATAAAACAGTAAAGCAATTAGATTTAAATTTGATATTAGAACAAGGATATTCCTATCCGAGTTCTAATATTTTTTTTTGTTTATATCCTGAAAATCAACTCCATTCTGACATCTGCACGGTCGTACTCAGCATGACCAATAGGTGTATGGATAAAGCCAAGCTTTTCATACAACTTAATAGCCGGAACCAAAATAGAATTGGTAACTAAAAACACTTTTTCTGCATTTAATTCTTTCGCTTTTTCCACTAAAGCATTTCCCAGCAGATAACCTAATTTTTTCCCTTGGGCTTTAGGACTTACTGCCATCTTTGATAGCTCAAAAACAAGAGGGTTATCCTCTGTTTTTACCAAGGCACAGGTTCCTACAACTTCTCCATCCAGCAAAGCAAAGGCTATATGTCCGCCTTTATTTAAAATTTCCTCTTCGGGATGATCCAGAAGCTTGTAATCTCCTGCTTCCATCACAAAAAACGTTTTGATCCATTCCTCATTCAAAGCTTTAAAAGCTTCTTTATACTGAGGTTCATAGGCTATAATTTTTACTTCATTTTTACTATCATTCATCGCTATAAGGTTTATTAAATTCTGTTTTTTATCATTTTTCCCAGCTTTTCCAGGTCACTATCCACTCTGTCTGTCCATTCTAACGCATAGTTTAAACGCATACAGTTCTGATACTGATTATATTGTGAAAAGATTCTTCCCGGGGCAAAGTTTACTTTCTGACTGACAGCCAAATCATAAAGATCTTCCGTACAGATTCTCTTATCCAGTTCCAGCCAGAGCATAAAACCGCCTTTGGGTTCTGAGATTTTTGTATTATCCGGAAAATATTCAATCACCGATTTCTGGATCTGAAGGTAATTGGCGTATAATTTCTTTCTGAACATTCTCAGGTGATGATCATATCTCCCATGAGCAAGGAAATCAGCAATCACATCCGAGAATAAAGAAGGTCCACTCACCGTCTGAACCAGTTTTTGACGAATAATTTTCTCTTTAAATTTTCCCGGTGCTACCCATCCTACTCTAAAACCAGGTGCTAATGTCTTGGAAACCGAGCCTACCCACATCACAATTCCTGCTTCATCATAAAACTTACAAGGTTTCGGTCTTCCTGCTCCGAAATAGATGTTTCCGTAGACATCATCTTCCACCAAAGGAACATTGTGCTCGGTAAGCATTTTAACCAGCTCTTTTTTGTTCTCGTCCGGCATCTGAAATCCCAACGGATTATTATAATTTACCACAAAACAACATGCAGAGAGCTTGGGAAGCACTTTCTTTAGAGCATCCAGGTCCACTCCTGTAATAGGATGCGTAGGAATTTCTACTGCCTTCAGTCCCAATAATTGAATGGCCTGAAGAATTCCAAAATACACAGGGCTTTCCACTGCGACAGAATCGCCTGGTTGCGTAACGGCCATTAAGCAATTATAAACGGCATTCATCGCTCCGGAAGTGATTACCAGATCATCTTCTGTGATTTTCCCTTCCATGACCATGGACCATTTGGCGATTTCACGACGTAGCACTTCGCTTCCCTGCACAGGTTCGTAATTGGTTCCGCTGTCACTTTTCCTTTTCATCACATCAATCATGCACTTTTTCATCTTGGCTACCGGAAGAAGGCTTTTCCCGGGAATTCCAAGCGCAAATTGTGTAACATCTGTCCCTCCGATACTCCCGAATACCTTGTCAATCAAATCCTGAGGAGTATTTTTACCTTCTGAAACCTTCATCTGTGTCACAGAAGGCAGCGCCAGTTTTCGCTGGGAAGTCTGGCTTACATAATATCCATATTTGGGACGTGATTCTACCAGAGAGCGGCTTTCGAGTTCCATATACGCTTGTTTTATAGTATTCAGACTTACATTGTATAATTTCTGGGCACTTCTCAATGAAGGCAGCCTGTCTCCAAACTGCAGGGTTTCGCTTTTAATCTGCTCTGTGACAGAATTGGCTATTTTAAGGTACAGAACATCTTTAGACATAGAATCTGGGTTTTACGTAAATGTACAATTTTATCCTGTTTTTATTCAGGATTCAACCAACTGATCATACTGTTGATACTGCTTTTTAACTGTTCCGGATCCTTGAAATTGGATGTATTATTATTTTTGCAATATCTTTCAGCGCGGGAATAAAAATTCCTTTTTTCAGTATCTGTCATTCTGTTTTTATCATAGATTTTAAAAGATATTTCATCTTTTTCATTGATGATAAGACTGGCAAAAGCAACAGTTTCTTTTCCATTTTTAGCCAAAAGAAAAGGAAGTCCGAAATTCTGGTCTGCTTGCTTCAAATTCTGCGTTTGCAGAAAAATGTTCTTCAGCTCCAACATATCTGATACATAAGCCTCAGCATATTGAAACTGTTTCTGATGTTGAGTGATTGTTTCCATATTTTCTTCTTTAGCTAAACAAAATTATGGAGTATTTAATTTTGGATACAGATACAGAACTATAGAATATTATGGATACAGATTTTTTATTTGATCTTTTTACTCTCGCAGATAAAGCAGATTTTCTCTTGAAGAAATCCTAATTCACACAATTGACAATAGCATAGAAATAAAAAACAGACTGCTTCTATCCGAAACAGCCTGTTTACAACTATTTAAAGTTTCATGGTTATTGTTCTGCTTTTTTAAGGGCTTCTTTGATTCCTTCCAGTCCGTCACCAAATTGGGCAAGCAGTGCTACAATCTGCGACATTCTATCATTCTCACCCAATCCTTTCAGGGTTTTATTTTTAACAAAGGTTTTCTTTATTTCATTCCAGCGTTCGGTTTCTTCTTCTGAAAGAATTCCTATCAGTTCTTTCATTTTCAACATATTGGCTTCTGCCCCGGTTGTCAGCGTCTGAGATTCATTTTGATAATGATTCAGCACAATCTGAATGACTTCATTATCTTTAAGAATCGGTTGTATCTGTGCAATCAGCTTGTTCATATTACGGTAAGATCCCTGCAATTTGAATGGTGGTTCATTTCTGTAATCGTCTGACATGGCCGCGGATGCGATATATTCTCTGTTCACCTTCAACACCATATTTCTCACCCTGATGGTATTTTTCAGTACTGTTCTGAAATCTGATATTTCACTGGAGCTGAAATTTCCTTTCAGGTTATCGGCAGGATTATCGGTAATCACACAATCATAGAGTTCATACAGGTTTTCCATTCCCGGATTGGTCAGCCTGGTCAGATATTCATTCGACATTAAAGCATTTTCAATAAGGCTCAGGTCAAAAAGGTCTGTTTTCGATCCGGATATTTCTCCTAAATTGTAGGTATCTGAACGGTTGGCCAGCATATCTGGAATTTTAAACTTTTCTCCACTTTCCGTATAGGGGTTTCCAGCCATGACTAGGCAGAATCTTTTGGATCGAAGGTCATAAGTTTTACTTTCCTCATTGTAGATTCCTTCAATCTTTCTCTGTCCGTCTGCAAGAGAGATGAATTTCTGTAAAAACTCAGGATTACAGTGCTGGATATCATCAAGATAAAGCATAACATTGTCTCCCATTTCCAGCGCAAGATTCAGTTTTTCAAGTTCCTGTCTGGCACCTGCATTTCTTGCTTCAGAAGGATCTGTTGATACAATATCGTACCCTAAAGACGGTCCGTTGATCTTCATAAATACGAGCCCCATACGCTCTGCCATATATTCCATCAGGGTTGTCTTTCCGTATCCAGGAGGAGATACCAAAAGAAGCATTCCCATTCTGTCTGTTCTTTTGTCTGAACCTGCTGTTCCCAATTGCTTCGCAAGGTTGGCTCCAATGAGAGGAAAATAGACATCATTGATCAGTTTATTTCTCACAAATGAGCTTAAGACTTGAGGCTTAAAGGTATCCAGCTTCAATGCTTTTTTCTTTTCATCTACCCAACTGTATTTCAATTCCTGAAGACGTTTGTATTTCGGAACGGTAGCGGTATTAAAGTGACTCAGTCTGGATACAAATTCAAAGTAGTTAAGATGATATTCCGTGTCTTTTTCAAGAGATTTCAGCTCTTTTATGGCGACTTCATAAGCAATGTGTTTGATATTTTTCGGATCAAACTTTTGGGTAATGATAAATGCTGCGGCTTCCTGTATGATATTTTCACCAGCCTCCGGATCAAATGCCTGTAATGCACTCTCAGCAATGTAATAACATGCTGAAGGATACTGATATATAGCCTGTATCTGAGTAATGAACTCCAGATCTTTGCCTTTTTCTTTGAGTTCTTTCAGGAACAATTCATACAAAGCAGCAGCTTTTTCTGAGATCAGGAAGCTTTCTTTATCTTCTTTTTTCAGGTATATGGCAGCATTGATATAATCCGTTTCCAGAAAAACACCATGTGCTGATGCAAAAGATTTCATTTCTTCCGAAATTTCTCTGCTTAAGTACTCAAATCCCTGTTTTACAGTGAATGATTGAGTAATAATGGATGCTACCTCAAACTGTTTGGTATAGTATTCTTTCCTTTCACTTTCAAGGAAAAACCAGAAAAGCTGGGCTAAAGTTCTCTCCTGTGCTGTAAACCTCATCAGTCCAAGTTCATTATGGATCTGCTGAAGTTTCAAGACAATAGTTTCAGCATCTTTATCATGAATTCCTTTTACCAGTCCTTCCCCGAAATGTTCTGCAGTAAACTGCTGTACTGCCTTTTCATTTTCAATCTCCGAGGTTATTTCCTTGTGAGCGGAAAATACATTCCAGGCAAGGTATTCAAATCTTTTTACCTTGTTGTTTTCTGAAACAAATTCCTGGTTCCAGACTTCTTTGAATTCACCTGCTGTGAAGTTCAGCGGTTCATAAAAACTTGTTCCGGTAAGATGATAATAATATTGAGCATTCCTCAATACCAGCGTAAGATCCAGCTTCTGCTGGTTGACCGCAAATTTATAGTCTCCCAGTGCAATGACGCTTTCTCCGTCTGCATAGATCTCTTTTTTATCTTTCAGTTTTCTTACGGCTTCCTGCTGCTGGTTTTTTAACAAGGTCTGAATCTCTTCCGACTTTGCCGAGTCTTCCCATTCTGCAAGTTGTCTGGAGAGGTCTCTCACTTTCTCCACCATCAGATCTGCTGCAAAATAGCCATTGATCTCATTTTCAGAGTCAAAAGATTCTGCTTTGGTCTGTACCGATTTCAGGATTCTCTGTGCAGCATCAAAAAGGTTCTGAGTCCTTTTATTTCTTGCTTCGGTAAGCTGTACCCTTTTATTCTGGAAATGTCCGTAAACTTCTTCTCTTTTGGCTCCTATCTGTTGAATGAATTCTTCGAAATCAATAAATTTCGTTTCCATTTCTTCCAACTGGATGGAAAGTTTGGTCAGATATTCATCACATTTCTCAGGAGTTTGTGAAAGCTCCAGAAAATTGATCACAGACTGGTCAAATAAGGTAATCTGAGCCTGGAAATCTGAAGCCAGCTCTTTCCCTGAAATTTCTCTTTTTCTTTTGCTGAGTTCAAGTCTTTCCTGATTCAGTCTGGCAAAAATCAGAGAGATGTTTTCAATAATCTGGGTAGACTGGGAGGTGTCTTCAATTTTAAGGTTATTAACGATATCTACCAATAATTCCAGCTGCCCGGAAAGGGTATTGATATTTTCTTCAATTGTTCTGGCATCAATGGCTTTCTGTAATCCAATGATATTGTCAGAAATCTGCTGTGCTCTTTCTTCGTATGGCAATAATGCACCTTCCTGAAGCAGAAATTCTACGCAGGCATTTGACAGTTCTGTATAACGGTCTGCAAGGGATTTTTCCAATCTATCCAGCAAAGCTGTGTCTGCATATTTAAGCTCTCTTGCTCCTGTCACTTCTCCTCTTAAGGCTCTGATCTGAGAAAGAGCATCAATATATTCTGTAAGCTGGGAATAGTGAAGCCTTTTGGTATCATCAAGAATTTTCTCACAGGCCTGTTTTATCTTTTCTAAAGCTTCTTCTGTATTCTTCCTTTGCTCTACTACTTTTTCGTATTCATTGATGGCCGAATGCGCAATCGCTCTGATCTCCTTCAATGGTACATCAAGCTTCTGAACCTCATCTTCACCAAGAAAATAGTAAGTATCTAGAATAAAAGTAGAGAGCTTTACGATATCATCATACAAGCCACTGTAAGAATCTTTTTTGTTCAGAAGGGTGATCAGCTCCTGACTCTCCGCCATTACTCTTACAATATCTTTATTTCCTATTTTGTACAGTAAACTGTCTGCTTTTTCTATATTGGGCAACAGTTCTTTTGAAAAAGGAGTCTGCCAGATCTGAGACAGATGATGTTTGGTTGTTTCGATGCTTTCTCTGAGGTAGATCAGTTTCCCGTCCTGCAAAAACGTAAATCCACTACAACGAATCGGCGTTTCTATGGTCTGGGTGATAATATTGTAAGAAATAAGCTGATAGTTATTCGTTTTATCATCATAAAAAACATACAAAAAGTTCTCTCCGTTCGGTTCTGTAATGGTTTTCAGATAATAAAGTCTGTTCTGATCCTGAGAAATCACTTTTAATCCTCCGGTCTGAAGGGCATATCCGTTTGAAAATAATACCCCTTGATTTTCCGGAAGCAAAAGCCCTGAATATTTAAGAGCATCTGCTCTGGAAACGGTTTTTTCTTTATGGTTATAAATGAAATAGCGTTCTGTTTCCTGATAAGGCTTTATTTTAAACAAAACAAGATTGTCCAGATCACAGAAATGAATCTCTGCATCATCCAGATTCTGATCTTTGTGAATTACATCTTCGGAATAAATTCCTTTTCCGGTATCCGTATTGTCTTCTACTTTGATGGTAATATCTCCACCGATGCTTTCTACAAAAACTTTATCTGCTAAAGAAATATGAGGATGTTTTCCGGATCTCTGCATATCTCTGGTTGCCTTTGTCCATACAAAGCCATGCTGCTGAGGATATGAGGTTTCGGAGGCACTTCTCGAATCTACATAGATCAGTTGATTCTCTTTGATCAGCCATTTAAAGGCTTTGATATCTGTGGTACTTTCCGACAGTTGAAAAACCATATAAAGATAGTTTTCCGTGAAGGTAAATCTGGCAAAGAAAGTATTTCTGTAATATTTGTAAAGGTTTTTAAACTCGTCAATGAAAACCTCATCATTGATCAGGGTGTGATCCTGAGGTTCAAACCGGTCATTATTGATGGTATATATTGAAAAAACGTCCGAAATATTGATTTCCGTCTGAAGTCCAAGGTGCGCATTAGACCCGAAAATCAGGTGGTCACCCAGTGAATAGATATCTTTGGCAATACAGCTGTGATCCGTAGAAATTCTTTCATTGGCTACAAGCGAAAAATCTACTCCGCCAAATATATTTTTACGGTTTTCATTAAGCTGCTGAAGTCTCTGAATCAGATCATTCTTCTGCTCATTTAAACGGTTCTGAATAATTTCGTAAGTTCCGGAATTAAGTTGTTCTGACATCGTTTTTATTTAGGTTGTCATGGCTGCTGCACGACAGCAGGTCTTTGTATAACTTTTGGTACTTTGAAAATTTTTTTTTGATATAAACCTAATAGGTTTGAGGCTTTAGAGCATCATTAATTATCTAAAGCATTCCTTAATTAAACATGGTTGTTGTTCACCGGTTTGTGCTCCACTCCCAGGTGTTTAGCCATGTCCATCGCTCTTTCCAGAATTCCCTTTTCCTGTTGATTGGCTACGCCATTCAGTTTAAAAATCAGGGAAGCAATGCTCATATTTTTGATGTCATCGGAGGAGATTTTATATTTATCCACCATACCCATTACTTTTCCAATGATGTTTTCTCCGTCACCCAGAAGGTTTTCTTTTACAATCTGTGCATTTTCGCTGTGGCTGATGAATTTATCCAATCCTTTTCCTGCAGAAACTTGTCTGATAACGTTGTCGAAGAAAGTATTATCACCTCCTACGATATCAATTTTTGCAGATTTGAAAGCTTCCGCCAGTACCATAGACTGTGCTTCTGCGATATCTTTCTGAATAGCGATCTGAGCCAGTTCCACATCTTTTTCTTTGGCAAGCTGAAGACGGAATTCCTCGTGATCTTTTCCGGCATCGTTCAGTTTCTTCATGGCTTCTGCTTTCTCTGTGATTCCTGCTGCTTCTGCCAATGCTTTTTCTTTGATGACTTCTGCCTGGGCAATTCCTTCTTTTTTATTGGCATCGGCTTTTTTCTCAATAACAGTAGCTTCTGCCACACCTTGTCTTTCTGCAGCATCTGCTTTCGCATGCATTACCTGAGCTTCTGATAGTCCTACGGTTGCTTCTTCTTTTGCTTTCGCATCTGCAATAATCTTGCGTGCTTCAGCTTCTTTTTCTGCAGCATCTCTTTTCGCCTGTGCTTCAATTACATATTTCTGCGCATCTTTTTCTGCTGCCAATCTGCGGGATTCTGCGGCTCTTGTTTCCTCGATCAGCTTTTTCTCTGCTTCCTGAGTGGCAACGGTAATTTCTACCTGCTTGTTTCTTTCTGCTGTTTTGAAGGCTTCCAGATCTTTGATTCCCTGCTGCTCTTCCACTACGGTTTTCTCCATGGTTAATCGCTCGCGGATCGCATCCTGAATACTTTTCTTCTCTAGCTCTATTGCCTTCTCTTTTTCAATCTGAGCAAGAGAGACAATTCTTTCTCTTTCTGTAGCTTCAAGGGCTTTGTCTTTTAATACTCTTTCTGTTTCTACCAGATCTGCACGTTCTTTATTTTTAGCAGCAATAACGACCTGACGAAGTTTATTTTCTTCTGCAATCTGCAATTTTTCTTCTGTAGCGATACGAACGGTTTCATATCTCAGACGTTCTTCTTCTTCTACTTTCAGAATTTCTGCATTTTCGCGGGCTTTGATATTGGCCACTTCTCTTTTTTGAGATTCTTCTTTTTCTGCCAGCTGTTTTTCAAGTTCCAGAATGGCTTCTCTGGCTTCTACATTTTGTTTTGTAATGGTTTTTTCTTCATCACGACGAACCTGATTGGCTTTAATATTTTGGGTCGCTGTAAGTTCAGTAATTTTCTTAATTCCTTCAGAATCAAGGATATTATCTTTATCTAATTTATCAATTGAGGTCTGCTCAAGGTAGTCTATCGCACAGTCATCCAGCACATATCCGTTAAGATCTGTTCCAATGATATCAAGGATTTCCTGACGGAATTCACTTCTTGCTTCGTATAATTCTGTAAAATCAAATTTCTTTCCTACCGTTTTAAGAGCTTCTGAAAATTTAGCTTCAAACAATTCTCTTAATGTCTGGGCATCTGAAGCACGCTGACAACCAATCGTCTGACCTACATTCACAATATCATCTACTGATTTGTTGACACGGATAAAAAATGCCACCTGAATATCTGCTCTCATATTGTCTTTACAGATCAAGCCTGCTCTTCCCTCTCTTGAAATCTCCAGTTTTTTGACGGAGATATCCATAGATTCCATACGATGAATAATGGGAATGACAATACCGGCATTAAAGAAGACTTTTGTACCTCCATAACCAGTTCTTAAAATAACGATTCCCTGAACGGTTTTTTTATACATCGATAAAATCCAGAAAATCAATCCGATTGTTGCTACGACGGCAACAATAATTCCAGCAATTAAAGGTAAGTTCATAGTTTTATAAGTTTATAGTTTATATAGATGTGTTTTTTTGTTTTATAAGAATTGGAAGATGATTCCGAGGATACAATTCAGCAAGATCAAAAAAATAGTCAGCATGGTTATTAGTTTTTTATTTTAATATCTTATTGATTTCTGTACGTAGTAAATCCTTTTTTCAGGTTCTTCATCTACAATCATAACCCGGGTTCCGTGCTCCAGCCTGCTACCGTCCTGGCTTCTCACCATCAGCGTCATAGGATCGCTTCCGATGAAGACTTCCATCATTCCTATTTTATCATCCTGAATGCTGGATTTTAAGCGTCCTTCTCTTCCTAAAAAGGCATAGGATAATTCCCCTTTATGATTGATCTCTTTAAAAAAGGGATTCAGGGGCTTTAGGATTATTTTGGTTAATAGCATTCCCCCAATCATCATTGGAAAAAGAATCAGTATTCCTGCCCAAGTGGGAAGTGGAATGAAATAATTCAGATAAAATGATCCCAGCCAGGTAATCAGCAATGAAAGCGTAAGAAAGTATGTTACCGGAACAATATCCAGATTCAAAAATTTCAGGAAATGCATCCAGGCTGAAGGATCATGATCAGGAGCGTGGAGATGACCATCCGGAACTTCTATATCTGCATCAGCATCCAGATCGGAATGAATGCCTACATCGATATCCAATCCTGTAAGAATGGTAAAGATCCAGTAGACCACTGATAATCCAAGAAGGACGGTCAGCACCGTATTCACCGGAGAAAATGCTATAGTTAAAAATTCCTGAAAGGTCATATATTAGCCTTTTTTAAGGGTTTCTTTTAATCTGTTTAAAGCTTCTTCAGCTTTTGTATCATTACTGTTTACCATGGCATCGATCTCTTCATCAATGCTTTTTCCTGATTTTGAAAAATCAGAATAGGCTTCTGCAAGGGCTTCCTGCTGTACGACACGATCCTTCAGTTTTTCCAGCATACTCACTGTACTTCCGGTGTCCATCTGGGTCATCTTCTGGTTGATATCTTTCGTGGCTTCACTTACCTGAACTCTTGCTTTCAGGGTTTTCAATTCGTTTTCCCATTTGGCAATGCTTGATTTCAGATGGTTGATATTGCCCTGTAACTTTTCGCAGTCATCAAACAGTTTTTCATGTTCTTTATGAAGAGCTGCTGCATTTTCCAAAGAAGAGGTCTGTTTTTTCAATGCTTCTTTAGCAAGGCGGTCTGCCTCAGCAGTTTCCACTTCTCCTTTTTCTGCTTTCTGAACAATGACTATGGCTTTATTATAATAGTCTTTTGCGGTTTCCTCTGCTGTCTCTGCTTCATTCTTTTTGCGTATGGCAAGAGCTTTCAACTGGGCAAGAGCTTCTATACTTTTTCCCAGCTGTTCTTTCATTTCACGGATACCCTGTTCCGTTAAATTGATCGGGTCTTCAAAGCTGTCGATCACAGAATGGATTTCTGCTTTTCCTATCGTTAACAATCTTTTAAAAATGTTCATTTTAAATATCTTTTGTGAATTACTTACTCATTTCAAGCATTTCTGTTGTAAATTCCCCCACAAGGATCCCTAAAGAGTTGATGGAAGCCATCACTTCGTTTTGTGCCATATTATCGGTTGGTAGTGTATCTCTGAAAATCACTCTTCTTCCGGTTGCGTCCAGTACAAATGCTCCGTGAACGATGTCTCTGTTTTTCTGAAGGAGTCTCAGAAATATTTTTTCGGATGGATTTTTGATTTCAAAAAGGAACTGTTCCATGATCAGAATAGAGTCTGATATTATAAGGATCATGTTTTTTATCCCGTTGGATTCTTTTTCGATGATTAAGATTCTCTGAGCCTCATCTTCCAACGTGATGTTAAACTCATAATCTAACAACCACTCTTTGACCGTTCTGAATATTTGATTTCTCATGATGGCTGGTTTAGTGTTTTATTTTTCGTCTACACAAATATAAAATAAAATTTTCAAATTGCAAATATTATTAGCAAATAATTGTTTCAGATTCTCTATCTTTGCAAAAAAGATTAGACAAAATGAGCTTCTTTGGAACTAATATTAAAAAAATAAGACAGGTGAAAGGACTAAGCCAAAAGGCTTTTGCTGATTTATTTGATTTAAACAGAGGAGTGATAAGCTCTTATGAGGAAGGACGTGCCGAACCTAAGATAGAAACTATACTAAAGGTAGCGAATCATTTTAATCTTAATCTTGATAAATTACTGACAGAAACCCTTCAGGTAAACCAGTTAGTAAGCGTTTCTGATATAGACCAACTGATGCTTTTCCCGGAACTGGCTATTCAAAACAGCAAAGGAGCAAAGACAAACACAGAAGAAAATAATCCAAACACGGCAATATTGCAAAAAATATTAGCATCCGTTGATATGGTCTATGAATTTACTTCTGAAAAAACCTTGCTTCCACAATATGAATACGGCGACATTCTATTTCTGAACAAAGCAGATCCGAAAACAGAACCTATCAGCAACCTTCTTATTTATCAGAACGAAAACCTTATGTATCATACTGATAATCAGAAAACAAATAATAAAGAACAGGAATATTATAAGATTGTAGGATACGTTTCTTTAGGGGAGAAAAATATCTTCACCAGTATTTTTGAGAGGCTGGAAAGACTGGAACGTAAAAAAAGAATCTAGCAAACTCTTATTAAAATAATAAAAACAAAAAAAGCCCTCCGTAATCTCTTACAGAGGGCTTTGTACCCCAGACGGGACTTGAACCCGTACGTCCTTGCGGACACAGGATTTTAAGTCCTGCGTGTCTACCAGTTCCACCACCAGGGCATGGTGTGGGCAAAAAAAAAGATTCGAACCAAGGGTTCCAACCTTCTTACTAACTCCGGAGAGCTTTTCGAATAGTGCGGATGAAGGGACTCGAACCCCCACGCCTCACGGCACCAGATCCTAAGTCTGGCGTGGCTACCAATTACACCACATCCGCTGGTTTTGCTGATCTGAATACTCAGATTCAACCTGATTTCTTACAAATATAAGATTTTTATTTAAAGAACACTCTCTATTAAAACAAAAAACCCTCCGTAAGATATTACAGAGGGTCTTGTACCCCAGACGGGACTTGAACCCGTACGTCCTTGCGGACACAGGATTTTAAGTCCTGCGTGTCTACCAGTTCCACCACCAGGGCATGGTGTGGAGCGAAAAACGGGATTCGAACCCGCGACCCCAACCTTGGCAAGGTTGTGCTCTACCAGCTGAGCTATTTTCGCATAGTGCGGATGAAGGGACTCGAACCCCCACGCCTCACGGCACCAGATCCTAAGTCTGGCGTGGCTACCAATTACACCACATCCGCTGGTTTTTTATATTGTAAGTTTTAAAGAGCTTGCTTCGTTTTTGTGAGTGCAAATATAGGACAATTTCCTTTACTACCAAACTTTTCAGGAAAAAAAAATAAAATTTCCATATTTTTTTTTCATGCCTTCTTTTATTACATTTCATTTTCATACTTTTACATCGTTAATATTTACGATATGGAATTACAAGGAACGGTAAAGAAACTTTTTGATGCTCAAACATTTGCGAGCGGGTTTCAAAAAAGAGAAATGGTTATTTTGACCCAGGAACAGTATCCACAGCCGATAAACATAGAATTTTTATCTGATAAAATCAGTTTATTAGATAACCTTAAGGAAGGAGAAAACGTAAAGGTAGGAATCAACATCAGAGGGAGAGAATGGGTTTCTCCGCAGGGTGAAACTAAATACTTCAACTCTATTACAGGGTGGAGAGTAGAGAAAGTTTTTGACAATGGTTCTGAACCTACTCAGGCAACGCCTCAGCAATCTGCTTCTCCTGTTTCTAACGAGAATCCGTTTGCCGGAGATGACGATGATGATTTACCTTTCTAATTAAAGAATAAAAGATCAAATATAAATCCTGCTTTTTGAAGTGGGATTTTTTTTCTAAAAATGGTCCGATTAGACGAAAACGAGATTTCATTTCCCGACCCTGAGCTGTATGATGGCCATGAGGGAGTGGTTGCTTTTGGCGGCGACCTGTCCGTAGAACGTATATGGTTTGCCTATCAGCTGGGTATTTTTCCCTGGTACAATCCCGGAGAAGAAATTCTTTGGTGGTGTCCGGATCCAAGGTTTGTTCTTGTTCCTGAAGAATTAAAGGTTTCGAAATCCATGAGAAAGATACTCAACAGGGATGTTTTTACTTTCTCTGAGAATAAGAACTTCAGAGAAGTGATCAAAAACTGTCAGCAGGCTATCCGAAAGGGACAGTCAGGAACGTGGCTTTCTGATGAACTGATGGAGTCTTTTATCCAGCTGCATCAATACGGTTTGGCCAAAAGCATTGAGGTGTGGCAGAATGAAGAACTTGTAGGAGGTTTTTATGGGCTGCAGATTGGAAACGTTTTCTGTGGGGAAAGCATGTTTGCAAAAGTAAGCAATGCTTCTAAAGCTGGGTTTATCCACTTTGTAGAAAGCCATAAAGATAATCTTGAATTAATTGATTGTCAATCTCATACCGAACATCTGGAGAGTCTGGGAGCAAAAATGATTCCCAAAAAAGAATTTCTAAAAATCTTACACGAAAATAATGAACGCAGATAAAGAAAAATGGGTTCTTCTGGTTATCCTGAGTATTATCTGGGGATCATCCTTTATTTTGATCAAAAAATCGCTGGAGCACTTCAATCCGTTTCAGGTTGGGTCTTTAAGAGTTCTTATTGCCGGCATTATTCTGCTTCCGGTGGCTATCTCCAATTACAAACTTTTCCCTAAAAAGCATTTAAAATGGTTAATTCTGGCTGCTTTTACCGGGAATTTCATTCCGATGTTTCTGTTTCCGATCGCTGAAACGGAAATAAGCAGTAGTATTGCAGGGATTATCAACTCCATGATGCCCATTTTCGTGATTATTGTTGGAGCTTTGGTCTGGAAGTTTGAAACAACAAAAAAACAGATTGTGGGCACGTTAATAAGCTTCACTGGAGTCTGTATTCTGGCGTTTGGTGGTGGAGACAGCGGAGATTTGAAAATGATTCCGATTCTGTTGCTTTTATTGGCTACTCTGTGCTATGCATTGAGTACAACGACTGTAAAATCAAAGCTGATGGAGGTATCTTCCACCGTTTTATCTGCTTTTGTATTCTCTTTTGTTTTGTTGCTGCCTTCCATTATTGCTCTTACAGGTACAGGATTCTTTTCGGAATTCAGTTTTTCGAAGGATAATCTGATGGGGCTCATGTTTGTCAGTCTGTTATCTGTTTTCGGAACCGGGCTGGCCATGATGATGAATTATCGTTTGCTGAAAGTTTCATCTCCCCTTTTTGCTTCCACGGTGACTTTAGTGATGCCTATTGTGGCTATTATCTGGGGCATAATAGATGGTGAGCAACTCACTTATTTACAATTTATTGGAGCTGGAATTATAATTGCCGGACTCATCTTTTTAAGAACAAATCCAAAAAAGTAAAATCGTATTATAAATTAAATTATATTTGGATGATTTAACTTATAACTATGAAAAAACTTCTACTTTTTGGTTCTTTGGCCTTATCTGCAATTTCATGCTATAGCTCTGATGATACCCCTTTTGATAACAGTGATCCGTCCAATCAAAACGTAATTCTTCCCACGAAGATGACTATGGATGGTATTGTAATGAAAATCAATTACAACGGCACTAAAATCATCAGTATGATTAACAACATTAATTACGGACAAAGAGTGGAGTTCTCTTATACCGATGATTATGTTTCCGGGATTAAACATTACGAAAATAATGTCCTTGAAAGTACTGTAGAATATGGATATTCTAATGGACGCATGGCTTCAGCTGTCATAAAGGAATACTCCACTACCGGAACTGTACAGAATACGGTTACATTTACTTATAATTATACCAGTAATACCGAAATCAATGTAAAAAGACAGACCAATTCAGACGTTGGAGGATCCTCTACCATTAACAGTGTTTTTACTTACAGCAATGGAAATATGGTAAGCAGCGTAGGCTCAGGAACCGGAACCGTCAATGGAAATACAGTTAATTATACGGAAAAAGAGACTTATACCTATACTGACAAAAATTATCCTTTCAAAAATGTAAAAGGTTTTGACAAAATCATATTCAACGGAAATGAGAGCAGTGATGGGATAAGTATGCTATTTTCGAATATTAAGAACAGCTTAAGCACTTATAAAGGAGAATTTACCAATACTACAGCCGGAGGAGGAATAGCAACCGGAACGACGTCTCACAAGTATACAACTACTTTTAATACTGCCGGTTATCCATCAGAAGAGAGCAGACAATCTCTTGATATGAACGGAAATGCAAACACCAGTGCTCCGGACAAATTTTTCTACGAATACAATTATCAATAAAAAAAACCTGCATTTCTGCAGGTTTTTCTCTTATTTTAGATTACTCTAGTTCTTTTTCTTCACTTTACTGGCTTTTACCTTCTTCACTTCGTCTTTAATGAAAGGATATTTTTTCTGCATATCCTTAGCTAAAGAAGGATCAAGTTCCAATGCTTTTTGAAGAGATTCCATTCCTTTATCCTGGTCTTTCAGATTGTAAAAACAATTGCTCAGCTGATAAAACAACTCTGCTCTGTAATGCTTTTTAATCGCTCTGTTCAGCACAGTTACCGCGTCTTCATACTCTCCTACCAACATCAAAACTTCCGAATAGGCATACCAGTTGTAGAACCTTGAAGGCTCTGCATCCACCAGTTTTTTAAGACAGGAAAGACTTTCTTCAAACTTTCCTGAATCGATGAATAAAAACGCCAGTCTTTTCTGATAGTCAAGATTGTTTTCATTCAACTGGGTCGCTTCTTTAGCAAAATGCAATGCTTCAGACATTCCGCCCATTTCTTCGTAAAGATAAGACTGTTCCATCATCGCAAGATAAAACTGAGGGTCTTCTCTTAAAGATTTCTGGAATGCATTTAAAGCTAAAATAGGCTGTTTCAAGGCCTTATTGCATAATCCGATCTTATAAAAAGTAAATGCCTTTGTGTATTCCAGCTCCAGCATCTCTTCATACGTTTCGATGGCTTTCTGGTATTGTCCCAAAGCTTCATAACAGGCTGCTTTATTGGCATATACTCCTACAGAGTTTGAGTTGATTGCCAGTAAATAGTCGTAGCCTCTTATCGCTTCATCATAATTTTTTCTGTTGAAATAGAATTGTCCGTATTCAAACCAGGCGGTTTCAGAATAAGAAAATTCGTCTAAATATTCATTAAGAAAGGCAATAGCCTCCTCACTCTTATTCAGGTCACTGAAGCACACCATACAGTTTTCCAGTGAATATTCATCCATAGGATCTTCCTTCAGTGCTTTTCTGTAATGTTTAAGAGCGTTAAAAGGATCTCCGAGATTCACATATTCATCCGCAATAAAGTTGTGGAGAAAGTTTTCTTCTTCCTCTAATGTTAAAGCTTTTTTGCAGATTTCAATGGATTTTCTGGGATTTCCTAAGTTCGAATAATACTTGGCATAACAAACCAAAAAGTCTGTATTCTCCATAGAAGCGCCTTTCAGTTCGTCAATAAGTTCTTTCGCCGTATTATACTCTTCCCACTCCAGAAGGATCTCAAGTTTTTTGATCTTGATATCCAACGAATTAGGGTGAAGCTTTAGCCCATAATTAACAGCCATGTCAGCGTAATTAAAATCACCAAGCTCCAAATAATAAACAATAATGTCTTCTAACTCTTCTGTATCAAAGTAGAATTCTTCATTGTTTTCCATCATTTCCTCGAACTTTTTTACAAGTTCATTTCCAAAATACTCTTCCAATAGTGTCCTCTTTGTCGGCCCAACGCTTGAATTTGCTTACAAACCTCGGCAAACGTTTAGTTAATAATACATCTGAAACTGATATTCAAATATTTATGCAAAGTTGCAACTTTTTTTTGAATTTTCCATTTCATTAATTTCTATTATAAAAATAGTAAAAAAAGAAAACCGATAAAAGGATTGTGGATAAAAAAACGGAGATTGTGGTTAAATTCTTACAACAAGGCGTTTTCCGCTTTGTAACTCAGCATTCCATACATCTTCGATATTTTTTATATCAACGTCCTGAGTTTCCATTTTAATTTTTCCTTCTACGGCTGCCTGAAACATTTCCGGGATAATTTCTGAAAAAAGAAGGGCCGATTCTTCTTTTGTCCAGCTTCCCAATCCTGATCCTGAAATCTGAATATCTGTACCTCTGAGGATCTGGGAAGACAGCTGAATGGTATCTCCGCTCATTCCTCCTATCGTTACAAGCTTTGTCTTATGGGAAAAGGTTCCGTCTCCTTTAAAAGCAGACAAGATCATTTCTACAGAGTGTCCCCAGATATAATCTATGATAATATCCACCGGAGTTTCCTTATGAATGTCTTTTATTTTTTGTTTAAAAGCATTGGCCTCCAGCTTTAGAGAAACGACCTCATCAGCCCCCAGCTCAAGTAAAGACTGCAGAGACTCTTCATTTCTTCCGGTAACAATAATCTTCTGTGCTCCATATAATCTGGCGATCTGAACAGCAATTCTGCCTGTAATTCCTGTTGCCCCGTTGATCAGAACGGTGTTGCCCTGCTGTATTCCCACTTTGAATTTTAGTGCCATTGCTGATCCCATCACTGCATTTGGTAATGCAGCAGCCAGAGAAAAATCCAGTTCATCAGGAATTGGAATGATCATCTTTTTATCGGCTGCAGCTTTTTCAGCGACTGTTCCTTTTTTGCTGAAAAAATAAACCTTACTTCCGTTTTCAAGGTATCCTGCTCCATCTGTCCCGATAACCGTTGGCTGTTGTTCCTGATTTTCAGTTGAGTAATGATTTCCTCCTGCCCTCGCTCTGTCGAGATTTTTAATCGATGCGGCTTTTACCGAAATCAAAATTTCATTTTCCTGTACTTCAGGTTCCGGGAAATCTGCATATTGAGGAGTGCTTCCTTTTTCAAATACTACGGCTGCTTTCATTCTTTTAATTTTATACAAAATTATGAGGAATGACTACTGTCGGACGATAACATTTGTTATGAGTTTTCAGGAAAGGAAGCAGGAAGTGGGAGGCTGGGAGTTTATAAATCCAGTAATAGAGTTGAAACGCTGCGGTCGCTAGGAAACATAATATTGTTATTATTATTTGTTCGCAAGGGCACTTCGTTCAGCAAAGAATAGCGACCATTGCTTAGTGGAACGCCTTTGCGAGCATTTTCAATAATAAAGATTATTCTTTGCGGACGTTGCGTTAAAAAATTAAGTGAATTTTGCGGAGGACGCAGGGAACAGGATATTGTATATTATTTTTGTTCGCAAGGGCACTTCGTTCAGCAAAGAATAGCGACCATTGCTTAGTGGAACGCCTTTGCGAGCATTTTCAATAATAAAGATTATTCTTTGCGGACGTTGCGTTAAAAAATTAAGTGAATTTTGCGGAGGACGCTAGGGAACAGGATATTGTATATTATTTTTGTTCGCAAGGGCACTTCGGTCAGCAAAGAATAGCGACCCTTGCTTAGTGGAACGCCTTTGCGAGCATTTTCAATAATAAAGATTATTCTTTGCGGACGTTGCGTTAAAAAATTAAGTGAATTTTGCGGAGGACGCTAGGGAACAGGATATTGTATATTATTTTTGTTCGCAAGGGCACTTCGTTCAGCAAAGAATAGCGACCCTTGCTTAGTGGAACGCCTTTGCGAGCATTTTCAACAATGCATATTATTCTTTGCGAGTTTAGCGTTTAAGATGAGTCTGAATTTATGCAGTTCTTTTTAAGCTTCTGATTTCCATTTTCCAACCTCTTAAAGTCCATCTTTCAATATTTTGCTTTTGATCCTGCTGAGATGCACGGTAGTAATTCCGAGATAGGATGCAATATAATGTTGTGGAACTCTTTTGATAATCTCGGGTTTTTGTTTAACCAGGTTCAAATATCGTTGTTGCGGAGTATCTTTAATAAATGAAAAGAAGTGTTTCATATAATCGAATACCCTTTCAAAAAGAGCATCCATAAAAAGATTTCTGAGTTCAGGGTTTTCGTAGACTTCTTCCAGAAAAGCGTCCACATCAGGTTTATTAATTTTGTATAAAATACAGGGTTCTATGGTCTCAAATGAAACCATGCTTGGCAACCCTTTTTTAAAGCTTTCAAGAGAGGAAAACATTGTGTTTTCAAGGAAAAACTGAAAGGTAACATCTTTTCCGTCATTATTATACCAGGCTCTTACCATTCCTTTTTCAATATAGTAAGCATTGCAGGAAACCTCACCTTCTCTTAAAAGTAAAGTTTTGGCAGGAACTTCCATACGCTGGAAACTGCCCAGAAACTTTCTCCATTTTTCTTTGGGGAAAGGAAATCTGTTTTTGATATGTTCAAACATTCCTGATATAAAAAAAGAACGGACTGTTTGTCCGCTCTTCCTGTATTTATTAGATTAAACTCTTGATTTTAGCAATAATATCATCTCCTAACTGATCTGCTTCTTCCTGAGATTTAGCTTCAGTATAAATTCTGATGATAGGCTCTGTATTGGATTTTCTAAGGTGAACCCAGTTGTTTTCAAAGTCTATTTTAACACCATCAACGGTAGAAACTTCTTCACTCTGATATTCCTGCTCCATTTTGCTTAAGATCGCATCTACGTCAATCTCCGGAGTCAGCTCTATTTTCTTTTTACCCATAAAATAGGCTGGATATCCAGCTCTTAATTCAGAAACGGTCTTGTTTTCTTTGGCTAAATGCGTTAAGAATAATGCTACACCTACTAAAGAATCTCTTCCGTAATGCAATTCCGGGTAGATAATTCCTCCGTTTCCTTCTCCTCCGATGACAGCATTTTTCTCTTTCATCAAAGTAACAACATTTACTTCTCCTACAGCACTAGCAAAGTATTCTGAATTGTGGGTTTGTGCTACATCTCTCAATGCACGGCTTGAAGAAAGGTTGGAGATTGCTACTCCATTTTTATTTTTCAACAGGTAATCTGCAACGGCTACCAGGGTGTATTCTTCCCCGAACATTTCTCCTTTTTCATCAATAAGGGCTAATCTGTCTACATCAGGATCTACAACGATTCCTAAATCTGCATTTTCTTTTTTCACAAGATCACAGATATCTCCCAAATGTTCTTTCAAGGGTTCAGGATTGTGTGGGAAATGTCCTGTAGGTTCACAATATAATTTGATGGTTTCACAACCTAATTTATCTAAAAGCATTGGAATAGCGATCCCTCCTGTAGAGTTTACGGCATCAAGAACTACTTTAAAATTCTTTGCTTTGATTGCTTCCACATCTACCATCGGTAAATCCAGAATCTGCTGAATATGGATATCAAAAGCATCATCTCTTGTTTCATATTTTCCAAGATCGTCCACTTCTGCATAATTGAAATCTTCACTTTCCGCCAAAGCCAGTACTTCAGCTCCGTTTTCACCACTGATGAATTCTCCTTTTTCGTTTAAGAGTTTAAGAGCGTTCCATTGTTTAGGGTTATGAGAAGCGGTAAGAATGATTCCTCCGTCTGCATTCAGTTCAGGAACCATTACTTCTACTGTGGGTGTTGTAGAAAGACCCAGGTCTACCACATTAATCCCTAATCCCTGCAATGTAGCTGTAACTAAAGAAGAAACCATCTGGCCGGAAATTCTGGCATCTCTTCCGATGATAAGGGTAAGATCTTTTTTGTTTTTATTATTCTGAAGCCAGGTTCCGAATGCGGATGCGAATTTTACCACATCCAGTGGTGTTAAGTTATCATTTACTTTACCACCAATGGTTCCGCGAATTCCGGAAATAGATTTTATTAATGACATGATGTTTTTTTAATTTATTTTGTTCTTACTGAATTTTCCAACGCAAAGATACTTAAAAGACCCTTCAACTTATAGAACCGGAATCTTTTTTTGGACTTTATCATAGGTATTTTTCACAACTTTCGGTGGTGCAAAACGATACCCTATGTATAACAGCCCATAAAGGTTATTATTCTCTACGGTTTGATTATTTTTCTGATCGTAGGCATAATTTTTAAAATTCATTTTCCCCCCGAACAGAAACCGGTCGGTATTATAACCTATATGAAGACCTCCCTGCATTCTTATAGTGGCATATTGGGCATTTTGTTTTATTGATCCGTTATCAAGCTCTCTGTAACTGGAAAATTTTCCTCCGACCCCGACAGCCAGATAAGGAGAGATATTGACATTTTTTCCAATGACCCAATTGTAGAAATATCCTATATTCCCGCCAATATTATATTGTGTTTCTTTGCTTTTTACCTCGTTAATTGTGTTTCTGAAAACGGTAAGATCATAATCCAGAAAGGGTATCCAGCTTCCACTGCTTTTCCTTTGCCATTCTCCTTGTGTATAGATACTTCTTGCTGAAAAATTCTTATTGAGAATATAAGATGTAGATCCACCAAAAGTCTGTACTCTTAAATCCGGAAACTGAATGTAGGGATCTATTCCTTCCTGCCATTCGGGGGACAGATCTTTCATGTTTTCCACATAGAAGCCTTTTACATTTTTATAATAGACATTCTGAATGAATCTTCCCGGAAAAAACCTGAAACTTAAATCGGTATAAGAGCTTTTCCCTTTCATTTCATCATCATTATTTCCATCTAAAAACCGGGGCGCAAAAGATATTGTTGCACTTATTATTCTATAATCGATGGAAAAGGAAGTTTTCGTTTTATTGTTGATGGACAGAATTGTCTCGTTGGTATTCTTCCCTTCTCCTTCTGAAAAAACATAGCTTTCGATGTTGGTATCAAGGTTCACACGAATCATCACCTGGTCTGCATAAGACTTGGTATTTGCGGTATCTGACTGTGCTTTTACCTGAAGAGCTGATAAAGAAAATAATACGAATAATACTGCCTTTAAAAAATTCAAATCGAATAATTTACATTAGAAAATGAAATTACTACATTTTTTTCAATTATCCGGTAAACCCAATATTAAGAACAGCCGCAATCTTTATCGCAGTTGGTTCTTTTGGAACTGAATTTCTTTGGCGCGAAATTCTTTTTAAGTACTTTAAATAAAGAGTAACAGGCGAATGCTACAATTAATACAATAAGTACGTATTGAATGATTAATGATGAGTCCATTACTTTAAAATCTGATATACTATCATCGACACAAAATATGCCAAACCTGTCATCATAACTACCTGAAAGCTGGTCCATTTCCAGCTTTTGGTTTCTCTGTAGACTACTGCAAGTGTGGAAACACACTGCATTGCAAATGCGTAGAAAAGAAGAACCGAGATTCCGGTTGCAAAACTGAAGACTTTTTCTCCGTTGGGTTTTACATCTCTTCTCATTTTATCTATTACTTTCACTTCGGGAGCATCATCTTCCAAACTATAAAGGGTAGACATTGTTCCTACAAAAACTTCTCTTGCTACGAAACTGGTAAGGATTCCGACCCCCATTTTCCAGTCGTAACCAAGCGGAGCAATTACAGGTTCTATTCCTTTACCCATCTTAGCAAGGTAAGAATGATCAAGATGAACATCAGTCGCTACAAATTCGTTTGTTTTCTGGCTTGGCCCGAAATAGCTTAAAAACCAGATGATGATACTTACGATGAAAATTATTTTTCCGGCTCCGGTAATGAAGTCCCATACTTTTCCTAAAACCATTTTAAAGTCATATCCGAAAAGTGGCTTTTTGTAAGCTGGAAGATCCATTACAAGATACGTTTTTCCTTTACTTTTAATAAATCTTTTTAAGATTGCTGCAGAGAATAAAGCGACTAAAAATCCAAGGAGATACATTCCCATCAGGACCAGTGCTTTGTATTTGATTCCTAAAAATGTTCCTTCTGAGATAATCAGTCCGATAATGATGCTGTACACAGGAAGCCTCGCAGAACAAGTCATAAATGGTGTTACCAATATCGTAAGCAATCTTTCTTTTACGTTTTCAATATTTCTTGTAGAAATTACGGCCGGAATAGCACAGGCAGTTCCTGATACAAGGGGAACGATACTTTTTCCGTTAAGCCCGAAAGGACGAAGCAATCTGTCCATCAGGAATACGACTCTTGCCATATATCCTGAATCCTCTAATAAATAAAGGAAATACAAGAGAATTCCGATCTGTGGTGCAAAAACCACAATTCCTCCAATTCCGGGAACAATTCCGTTTGAAATCAATGAATTAATTGGTCCTTCCGGAAGATGTTCGCTTGTAAACGCTGCCAGCCATGAGAAGGTTTCTTCGATCCAGTTCATCGGGTATTCCGCGAGGAAGAAAACACTTTGGAAAATAACCAGCAGGATTGCTAAAAAGACTACATAGCCCCAGAATTTATGAACTAAAACTTTATCCAGCTTTTCGGTTAATAATTCTTTGAACTGAGTTTTTTTAGAAATGACATCAGCCAGTATTTTGTCTACGTTCTGATATCTTCTAACGGTTTCCTGAACCTGTAATCTTTTAGGGACCAAACTTTTAGAATCAGGTTCATTGAGCTGTTCCATTACTCCGCCGATTCTTCCAAGATCAGTTCCCAATGAAAGGCTCATCCACGCTTTATATTCGTTATCGAAACCTTTATGTGCTGCCAGTTTCTGAATAAAGTCTCTATGTTCGCCCGGTGTTTCAAAAGAAAGTTGATCTGTTTTTACAAATTCGTTGTTATAAACAGCTTCTCTTACTGCGTCAATCCCGATCTGTTCTTTGGCATTGGTCTGAATAATTTTTATCCCCAATGCTTCGGAAAATTTTTGAATATCTATGGTGATTCCCCTTCTTTCTGCCTGATCAATCTGATTCACTATCAGAATCGTTGGAATTCCGAGATCCTGAATCTGCTGAAACAGCAGCAGCCCTCTTTTTAAACTTAATGCTTCAAGAATATAAACAACTCCTGCATAGTTTTTCTGCTCATCAATAAGATATTTGGAAAAAATAGCCTCATCTTCTGAACTCGGGTATACACTGTAAGAACCAGGAAGGTCGATAACCTCTACTTCTTCGTTTTTGTAAATATATTTCCCCGAATGACTTGCAACGGTAACGCCGGCGTAGTTTCCGGTTTTCTGCTTTTTGTTGCAAAGCGTATTGAAAACCGTTGACTTTCCTACATTAGGATTTCCGACTAAAAGTATCTGTTTTTTCTTGTTTTCCTGCATTAATTCAATTCTTCAACAATGATGTAATCTCCTTCTTCCTCACGAAGAGCAATCCGGCTTTTTTCTGCCCCAAATTCTACATACATTGGCCCGCTGAACGGTGCCTGATACAAAATTCTGAAAAGAGTCTCCGGAAGAAGTCCCATTTCAATAATTTTATTGGGCATTTTAAGATGGTCGTTATCATATCCCAATATCTTCCCCATTTTGTTTTTAGGGAATCCACTTAATTTATGTAATCCTTTCTCTTTCAAAGCCTAATTTTTAGTCCTGCAAATATACGCTATTTAAATTTAATCTAAATAACGTTTTGACATAAAAGAAATCACCCCAAACACATTGCTGTATCTGGGGTGATTCAAAATATAATTTAGTTGATATGAAGTCTTATTTTTTCTTCTTGTCAAAAGGCTGATCTTTTTCTATGGGATTATCATTGGATCCGAAGAAATCTTTCACCTGCTTTTCCAGCCTTTTCATGAAGTCTCCTACTGTTCCGTCTGTTCCCGGCATGGGTCTGCTCATATTTTCTGCAGTCATGTACGGTCTTGATTCTGCGAACGGATCTGCTTTGTATCCTTCGTAGGATTTAAGAAATTTTTCTTTGGATGTAGGTGTTATTGTATTGCTCATCATGCCCATCTTAGCATTGATCTTATCGGCATATGATAATTCTTCATAGTTTTCGATCTTTTTGTTTCCGCTCAATTGCCATGAATAGTTCTTATCAGTGTCTTCGATTTTTACAATTAGCCCCGGAAGTCCTTTAAACTTATAAGGTCCATCCTGAAAAGGAATGTCAGAACTAAACCAGGCTGTCCACTTTCTTCCTCCAAATTCTGTAGTTGCTTTCTGAGCATTGTATGCTCCTATTTTTTCTTTATCAGGTAAAATGCTCCATTGTAATTTCGGTTCGTCTTCGTATGAGAATAGGTTTCTGCTGATTCTATCTACATACTGAACCTTCATATCCGGATAACTTTTGATAATTTTATAAGAGAATTTTGGCCACTTTATAAATTTAGTCATGTCCTTGAAAGACTTGGTTTTCTCCATTTCTTCTATCTGAACTTTAATGATAGAATCCTGAGCCGGCATTGTATAATCCTGATAGATTGATTTCTTTGGGGTAATATCAAGAATAGTAATAATCTTATCCATTCTTGCCGAATCTTTCTTCGGCTTAAAAGTCAGTTCATAAAAGAAACGGTTCGCTGTTTCTTTAGATTCCTGAGCTCCTGCAAACGCAAACAGAGTGATCAAAAATATGGAGAATAACTTTTTCATTGTAGCAAGTTTATATAATTAGTAATCATATGTCTTCTTTTGTTACAGTTTATTTCAAATTTTATTTTCTGGTAAAAAATATTCTTCCGTTTCAATCTTTACTACTTAAAAAATTATGATTCTGTTAAAACAGTTTCATTTTTAAAACGCTTACCTTTAAGTTTCTAAAAAACAAAATATTATGAACACCTTATCTCAATTAAAATCCGAACTGGAAGGAGAATTTCAAACCACCAAAAAATTTATTGAACTATTTCCTGAAGGAAAAAACGATTATGCTCCGCATGAAAAAAGTATGAAACTGATGCCGCTTGCCACCCATCTTGTAGAAGTTTTTGAATGGCCCAACACTATTTTGAAAACTTCCGAGCTGGATTTTGCCAAAGGAGACTACAAACCTACCGTTCTTTCTACAAAAGATGATCTGATGAAAAAACTGGAAGATGATTATCAGTCCGCAAAAACAGCATTGGAAAACAGTACGGAAGACGATCTGAACCCCAGTTGGACGATTAAAAATGAAGGCCATGAACTGGCAAGCTGGAGCAAGTACGGCGCGATCCGGCATGCTTTAAACCAAATCACTCATCACAGGGCTCAACTGGGAGTGTATTACAGACTAAACAATATTCCTTTGCCGGGAAGCTATGGGCCTTCAGCAGACCAGCAAAGCTTTTAATTTCAGTATATCTCAATAAAAAGACCAATCCTGATGGATTGGTCTTTTGTTTTATTTAAAATTAAATTTTACAGTAAACATCACCTGGCTAGGGCGGAGCTGCATACTTGTTTGTGTGATATTTGTATTATCAATATCTATTCTTTCAAACACTCTCTTATTTGCTATATTCATCCATTTTAGCTCAAAATCAATTTTCTTTTTAGCCCAGGAGAACTGATATGAAACGTCAAAGAAACCATTATTATATTTTATATCTGCAGATTTTGAATTGATCTGATCCCAATAAAATCCTATGGTATGGTTTTCTAACGGATAGAAAAATACATTAAGATTGTGGTTGTATCCTTCTGACTTTCCTTTATTATCCGTAAGGAAAATATTAGATGTCTTATTCCATGTTTTAGATGCGTTAAAATCTACACTCATCCATGAGAAATAAGTATTGTTAAATTTAATTCCTAGTGTATTTCCATTCGTTTTATTATCAATATTATCAGTGTTTCTGATGGATTGAGATTTAGAAATGGTATTGTTATAACTTAATGATGCATTGGTTTTAAATTTCGGAAAATATTTTCCTATTTCTGCATAATAAGTATTGCTGGTCCTTTTATTTTCTCTCTCCAAATATTCTGTTACTCTGAAGCCTGATTCATTAACGATACTTGAAGCAATAAGGTTATTTTTTGCATCACTTATTCTATATCCAACGTTAAAGAAAAGGTTATTTAACGGATTTCTGTACTCCAATCTTGTGCCTGCATTTTTAGTAGTAGTCTGAGGGATCGGGTTTTTAGGGTTCATCACATTGAATCCTCCTGGACTTGTGAGAATATATCCTGCATAAGCTGTCTGAATATCTCCGAAGTTATTACTAATTCCTCCATTCACACTCGCTTTGAAGAATGAAGCAAATGAATATTGAGCAAAAACATTAGGAGTAAATGTTACTTTACTTAATGATTTTGAAACATTTCTAAATGCATCTTCAGCCTTAATATTATTGAAGTTTACAGGGAAACTTGAAAATAAACTCCATGACTCAGATTTATAATTGATTCCTACGGAAGCCGATGGATTAACTCTCGTAAATTTCAGATCATTTTCATAAGCTAAATTTGCAAAATCCGGTTTATTATCTACAGTACTTCCATCGAAATTTGTTGTCAGATTATCAGTTGAAAAATCAAATCCAACCTGTGGTGTGAATGTCCATCCTTTTGAAGAGAAACTGATATTTGCAGAATGCGATGTATCTAAAGATTTAATCCTGAAATATTGTAAAGCAGTACTACCCGGTGTGAATTTAATGGTTGTAAAATCATTGCTCCCAGGTTCTTTATATGGAAACTGTAAATAATTGGCAGGAGAAATTTCTAAAATCTGTTTATCATTCTGATAGCTCAGATAGGATTTGAAATTTACCATTTTTTCTTTCCATGGAATAATTGTACTTAAGGAGTTCTGGAAAGATGTTGTAGGTGATTCCAATGCTTCGTTTCCTATCCTGTAACCCTGCTTATCATTTCTTTCTGCAAAAGCTCTATCTGCATTCCAGAATTGAGAGAATGTGGTTGTGTTTTTGAAGAATCCTTTTTTTGCATTTTTAGTAAAGATTAATTCTCCTTTTAATTTATCTGTATAGAAATTATTCAGGAACCTTGTCATATATTGTGTACCCTGTTGAATATCTCTGGTAACACTATTAGACTCTCTTTCCACTGCATTATTGGTATAGTTTGCATTGGCTTTCAGTTCCCATTCCTTCTTTTTATCAATATTGGTAAGATAATTTGCTGACAAATAATGAACACTGTTCATCAAATATCTTTTTACCGGAAGATCAGGTGTTGTAGCATTCTCTACATTGAGCCAGTTATTTTGGGAGATATTACTTCTTCTTCCTTCCCATGAACTGCCGAATGCTAAAATATTCCCTTCATTTTCTACCTGCTCACCCATGTTATTGGTTTTATAATTGACAACCCATTGGCTTTTCTGCCCGAAAAACATGGGGGTTAATTTTACATTCCAGAGGAAAGGTTCTAAACCAACTCCTACTTCACCTCTCCCGGTCATGGTGACAGAGTTTTTCAGTTTGATATTGATGGCTGCCTGGTCTGAAGGTACTTTATCCTGAAGGATTTTTACCGGCTGGTGGTTCTCCAGAACTTCTACTTTCTGTACGGCATCTTTAGGAAGTGAATTGTTGATGGTACCGTAACCTCCTTCCATAAGGTCTTTTCCGTTTACATAGAATTTGTTGATGGCATTTCCCTGGTATAGAATTGTTCCGTCTTTATTTACTTCAATTCCCGGAATCTTTTTCATTACATCTGCAAGGGTTCTGTCATTTTTACTATTGAAAGCTTTAAGATCGTAAGAAATGGTATCACCTCTTGCGGTGATCATTTTGGTTTTCAGCTGTACTTCTTTAATTTCTGTGGCTTCAGACTGCATTTTAAAGTTCAGGGTCTGGTCACTATTATTAATCTGCTTTGTAAGAGGTTTTTGATTGAAAGCTTTCACTTTCAGATCCACGTTGGATTCAGCGGAGGTAAAAGTTACTTTATACTCTCCTTTGGAGTTTGTAATGGCGTAAGCAAGAATCGCATCTTTACCTGGCTCTTCTATGGTTACACTGGCGCTTGGTATTGCTACCCCGTCATCATCAGTAATTTTTCCTGAAACCGTTTTCTGCGCGAAAGTAAGCACAGTAAAGAATAGCATCAGAAACAAAGAAATATTTTTTTTCATACCCATTATTTGCTCAATTAGTTAATCATTGTAGTTTTTTGTTACACTTTTTATAAAGATGAATTTTGTTGTTAAAGGTTAAATCACTATCACTACAAAAATAGTGATAATTTTCAAACTTTTATATCTTTTGAAAAAAATAAATATTTTAAAACAAAATCCGGAAGGATTTGCCTTTTTTATTATGAATATATATTTCATCACAAGATTCTGTTTGGCATAACAATTCTGCAAAAGAATTGAGAAAACTATTTTTTTAATTTATGGAACATAGTCTGAATAAATTTTGTCATAATTAACTATATAAAGAACAATTTTAAATAGAACAAAGGATATTAATAATCACACTCATTCTAAATAGGAAAATCTGATTTGAATCATAGATTAAAAAAAAATTAAACACTGGTACATCAATATATATTTAATAATTTTGTAACATAAAATTTATAAAATGGGAATTATTTTAAAGCCTATAGATGTTGTAGAAGACATTTCTAAAGAAGATTTCTACGAAAAATATCTGAAGCCAAGAAGGCCCGTTGTCATCAGGAATATGGCAAAAAAATGGCCTGCTTATCAAAAATGGACGATGGAATATATGAAGGAGGTTGTAGGAGATGTGGAGGTCCCTCTATATGACAGCTCAAAGGCCGATCCTTCTGCTCCCATCAATGCATCAGCAGCAAAAATGAAGTTTGGAGATTATATAGATCTTATCCAGCGAGAGCCTACTGATCTAAGAATTTTCCTGTTCGACCCCATAAAATATGCTCCAAAATTATTGGAAGATTATATTTCTCCTAAAGAATTAATGGGGGGCTTCCTTGATAAATACCCTAATATGTTCTTTGGAGGAAAAGGTTCTGTAACCTTCCTTCACTTTGATATTGATATGGCTCATATTTTCCATACTCATTTCAACGGAAGAAAACATATTCTTCTTTTTGATTATAAATGGAGAGAAAGACTGTATCAGATTCCCTATGCTACGTATGCACTGGAGGATTATGATATAGAAAATCCGGATTTCACAAAATTCCCGGCACTGGATGGTGTAGAAGGCATTGAATGCTATCTGGAACATGGTGATACTTTATTTATGCCTACAGGCTGGTGGCATTGGATGAAATATCTGGACGGAAGTTTCTCGATTTCCCTAAGAGCCTGGGACAAATCATGGGCTGTAAAAGCACATTCTCTATGGAATCTTACTGTACAACGTAAATTTGATGACATCATGAAGTCTAATTTCAAAAAGAAATATATGGACTGGAAAGAGAAAATGGCGATTAAAAGAGCAGAAATAGCTTTGAAAAGAGGCTTACCAAGATAATAAAAAAGACGTTTCACTTGAAACGTCTTTTTTATTTTACTTACTCAATATCAACAACTTACAAAACTCTATAAACTGGATACTGCCTGAATGTTTTTTCTTCAAAATAAGGAGAGTGCTTGTATACCCAATCGAGCTGGGCATCTCCGTCTTCAGACAGTTTTTTATCAGATACTTTGGCTGCCTCAAAAGCTTCTTTGAGTTTTTTATCCTTTTTCAGGAGTTCAGCAGCTGTATCTTCAAAAATATAAGCGGAATAATATTCTTTCTGTGCCAGAATTCCATCAAAGAAATTCCAGTTGAAAAATGAGTCTAATGCTTCAGGTTCAAGGGTTTCTATAATATATTTTACAGCAGGCTGATCGGTTGAAACCAGATAATCTCCGGCAATAAATTCCCTATTTTTCTGTGTAGCATCAACCGTTGTTTCAAAATGCAGGTAGTGCCCTTCATAAGGGTTTTTAACGGTTTTAAAATCTTTAATTTTATAAGACTCAACCATTAAAGTACTGTCCTTCTGTATCGGTTTCATCTGAATATTATTTCTTTTAAACTCTTCAATCACCCGGTACTGCGACTGCGGAATTACATAATATTTCGGAATGGTAATATATCCCGTAGGGATAGCTGTTGTAAAGAGTTTTATATTCTTTGTAAAGGGCTTATTTCGGTCATAATACAGCCTTGGCTTTCCTGAAACTTCACTAGGTTTGTACTTTCCTTCGTAGCCTTTAAAATCCATCATTGAAAATTTTGTGGAGTCTATTTTCCAACGGATTCCGTACGGTTTGCCTGCCTGATACTGTTTTAAATTTTCTTTGCGAAGCTGCTTTATTTTTTGATAATCTTTATCTAAATTCTGCAGATTCACCAGCATATATTTGTACGTAGCATCTACCCTTTTGTCATAAGGTTTCAGCATATGGGTTTCGGGAACGGTTCCCAAAGAATTAAAAAGCGAAGTATATCCTGTAGAGTATCTGGGAGAGTCTTCAAATGAGGCAAATCCGACTTCCGGAACGTCTCCGTGAATGTTGACGTAGGGCGTACTTTCATACCCCAGTTTTTTCATATCCTCAAGATTTTTAGCCTGATAATTATTATAGAAATAATTTCCAAGAGTATTTCCCAGACGTTCTTTAAATGTAGAAATATAGGTGAAAGTATATTGATAATCTGCTCCGTTGCTGACATGGTTGTCGATAAAAACATCAGGCTTTAACCACTGATAGATTTCCTGAAAGCTTCTGGCATTTTTAGAATCTGCCTTGATAAAATCTCTGTTCAGGTCATAATTCCTCGCATTGCCTCTGAAACCATACTGTTCCGGACCATTCTGATTGGCTCTTGAGTAAGAACCTCTGTTGAGCATGCCACTTACATTATAGGCAGAAATAGCGGCAATGACAAAATTCTGTGGAGTTTTAATCTTTTTAGTAGCAAGATCTCTCATCAACATCATGGTAGCGTCTATTCCGTCCGGTTCTCCGGGGTGAATACCATTGTTAACAAATATAATGGCTTTATCTTTTCTTAATTTCTCAAAATCTTTTTCAGGAAAAGGGTTATAAACTACCACATAAATAGGTTTTCCGTTGTCATCTTCTCCTTTTTTAAGGTATTGGATGGTATTAAAATTTTTCGCGAGTTCATGGTAATACCTATTCATTTCATCGTAGGTAACCGTCTGATTTCCATTTCCTTTTTCAAAAGGGGTCTGAAATGATTTTTGAGCTAAAAACAAGGTAGAACTCAGGGTGAATAAAAGATATTTCAGTTTCATTGAAGTCATATTTTCAGACTTTAAAAGTAGTTATCTTTTGGGAGAAATGAGAATATGTTGATGGGTAAAATGTTTTTAAAATTAAAACCTAACAGGTTTTGAAAACCTGTTAGGTTTGTTTTCAATAGTATTAATTTCTGCCTTTTTCTTTGGGATATAGAGAGGGAAGCGGATCGCTTTGCCAGAATTGCTTGGAGTCAATATCCATGATGGATAAAGATCCTGTATAGGCTGCTCCGGTATCCATATTCCAGATATTGGCTTTATTGGCTGGTATTTTAATCCCAATATCAAGAGTAGGCGTATGCCCAATGAATATTTCTTTGTATAAAAGCAGTCTTTTAGGATATAATTCAGAATTTTTCGATAGTTTTTTATCCATTGCCACGGCAGTTTCCCAAAGCGTTCTGTCCCAGCGGTAATTACTGGAATAGACTTCTTTTTCAGGACCGTGCATGGAAGAATATCCGGCATGAATAAACAGCCGGTTCTGATCATCAATATGATAATTTTTCATTCTTTGAAAGAATTCGAGATGAATATCCAGATCTTCAAGAGCATAATCAGCATAACTTTCTACCGTACTTTTTCCTCCGTTAAAAAGCCATACATCGGGTTTTTGCCCAAATGCCAACCAATCTTCACCCCATGCATCATGGTTTCCTTTGATGAAAATACATTCCTGTCTTTCGGAAAGTTCCAGTAAGAACTGTATGATTTGTGAAGACTCGCTCCATCCGTCCACATAATCGCCGAGGAAGATCAGCTGATCATTTGTGGTCACTCCTGCTCTTTCAAGAACCTGCAACAAGGCTTTAAATCCTCCGTGGATGTCTCCTATGACTAATGTTCTGCTCATTTTACTTTGAAATATATTTTGCATCTACAAAATCTGTAAGCCATACTCCATTTGCAGACTGGTAGAAAGACAATCCTTCCTGATGCATTGTTCCGGTTCTGATGGTCAGAATCACAGGTTTGCCGTGTCTCATCCCGACCTTTGCAGCGGTCTCTTTATCAGCACTTAAGTGTACATGCTGACGTGTTCTTTTTTCAATTCCTTTTTCTAAAATGGAAGAAATATTGGCTTCTGCTGTTCCATGGTACAGAAATTCCGGAGGCTGCTTGGCTTCCAATGCCAGGTCAATATCAATAGAGTGTCCCTGACTTGCTCTGATCTTCGTTTTATCTTCGTTTAAAGCAAAACGCTTTTTGTTGTTCGTTTCTACCACCTCGTCCAATTCTTCGGAGGTAAAATATATTCTTCTTTTGGCTGATTTCGATCTCAGCTCTTCTACATCTGCCCAGCCATTTTCATCCAGTATAAGTCCTATACTTTCCGGCTGATGCCTCAAAATCAGGCTTAAAAATTTACTTATCTTTTTCTTTTCTATTTCGTTCATGGGTTGTGTTTTAATTCATTAATTTTTGGTGTAATTTCTCACACAATACCTCAATATCATGTTTCCTCACGAGCTCTGCAACCCATTCTTCAGGAATATTTTCATATCCGTAATAAATTCCGGCAATACCTCCTGTGATAGCTCCCGTTGTATCGGTATCTTCCCCGAGGTTGACCGCCTTTAAAACAGCTTCAGAATAGTTTTCTGAGTTTAAAAAACACCATAGAGAGGCTTCCAGGCTGTGAAGAACATAGCCGCCACTCTTAATTTCATCTTCAGGATATTTTGAAATATCATTTTTTAAGATCCTTTTGAATAGTTCAATTTCATCAGGATTAAATCCTTGTTCTTCAGCATATTTCAATGCAGTATTTTGTGTATGCATATATGCTTCTCTTTTGCTCTTTCCTTTCAACAATTGAATGGCAAAAATGACATAAATGAAACAGGCAAAAACAGAGCGGAAATGACCGTGAGTTATTGCGGAAACCTCTTTTACCATCAGATAGAGTTTCTGAATATCATTTTCCTTTTTAAGATAGAAAGCGAGGGGAAGAATTCTCATTAAAGAACCATTTCCATTGTCTTCTTCAAAAATATTTCCTGAAAATCTGGCACTTTCACCTTTGATTAATCTTGCCAGAGAATGTCTTGTCGTTCCTCCAATGTCAAAAAGCCTTCCATGGGCAGTCCAGTGACCGTATTTATTCCACTTAACAAAACTTTGTCCGATTTTTTCCAGATCATAGCCTTTGGTAAGCTCTTCTGCAAGGCAAAGTGTAAGAGAACTGTCATCACTCCACGTTCCTTTGGGTTGATTCCAGGACATGTATTCCAACATTTTTGTTACAGGATTTCTTTTCAGATCTTCCCTCTTTTTAAACTCTACAGGAACACCCAGTGCGTCTCCAATGCAGACACCCATAATTCCCGCTTTTACTTTGTTTTCCATCAGGCTAAATTGACCAGTTTATCAAATAATAATTTCATTCCCTGCGTAGCTGTTTCCTTCATTACTACGGCTCTCTGTCCATATCCAAATCCTGTTTCATTAGGATTAATGACGATTAAAAGACAGTCGTCTTTGATATCATGAATCAGTCCGGCTGCAGGATACACCTGTAACGAAGTTCCTACTACCAACAGAATATCTGATTCCTTTACAATTTCTCTTGCCGTTTGATACAAAGGAACATCCTCTCCAAACCAAACGATAAAAGGTCTTAATTGAGCTCCGTCTTCTGCCTGATCTCCTATTTTAATATCATCTTTTTGTTCATAAATCAGGCTTTTATTATTACTCGAACATGATTTGAACAATTCTCCGTGAATGTGAAGGATGTTGGTAGATCCTGCTCTTTCGTGAAGATCATCAATATTTTGGGTAATAATCTGGACATCAAAATATTTTTCCAGCTCAGCCAGCAATTGATGCGCTTCGTTGGGCTGTACTTCATGCAGCTGTCGTCTTCTCTGATTGTAAAATTCAAGGACTAGTGCTCTGTCTTTTTTCCATCCTTCCGGACTTGCCACATCCGTTACATTATGATTTTCCCAAAGACCGTCTCCGTCTCTGAAGGTTTTTATTCCGCTTTCGGCACTGATTCCTGCGCCGCTTAATATGGTTAGTTTTTTCATGGTTTTTTAATTTTTTCTTTTACATTCTGAAAAATAATAATGATCAAAATGATGATAAAAATAGGAATTAGTAATATCCACACTAAAATATCTCCTACTCCTATGGCTTCTTTTATTCTAAATTTTTCTTTCGTTTTGTAGTTAATAAAATCTACAAAATTTTCTTTATTCGTAAGCTCTTTATCATATCCCAGCCAGTCAAAATTGGTGATAAAGTCTCCAAAAATATACAGATCAGGAGATTTAGGATGTGATAAATTGAAAAAATAAAAGGTTTCAAAATCCTGCCCAACCAGAGGTTCATATTCGATATTATACTGAAAACAAAAAAGATTTTCAGTGCTCAGTAAGCCTCTTTGCTTCAGAGCTTCTTTCAATTGACTTTGGTATTTTTTCAGCTTTACAATATCATTTTCCACAGGGAAAACATTTGATCTTTTTCCTGCATGTTGAAGATAATAAATATAATTTTCAGGAAACTGCAGATTCAATTCTTCCTGAAGAAAAGCAATTTCTTCATTTGCCAATCCTACGTTAGGATCTTCAGGTTGATCTACGAATCTGAAATTATATTTTTTCACAGTTGTAAAAGGTCTTTATAAATCTTTTCATTTTCATCATCAAAGCAAACAAAAATAACTTTCTCAATACTATCTGAATGAAATTTTCTGACTTCATCTACCGCGATTTTTCCTGCCAGTTCTTTTGGAAATCTATAGACTCCTGTACTAATATTAGGAAAAGCAATCGTCTTCACACCAAGGCTTTCTGCTAAATTCAAAGAATTACGATAACAGTTTGCCAGAAGAATGGATTCCTTTTCTTCGTGACCGTTCCAAACTGGTCCTACTGTATGAATAACATATTTTGCAGGGAGATTTCCTGCATTTGTTACTACCGCTTCTCCTGTTTTGCATTTTCCTTGTCTATTTCTGATCGCAACACATTCTTCCAATATCTGAGATCCTCCCACTCTGTGAATGGCTCCATCTACACCGCCTCCACCAAGTAAGGATGAATTGGCAGCGTTAACAATTGCATCAGCTTGGATTTTTGTAATGTCTCCTTTTATTAGCTCTATTTTCATTGTATTTCTTCAAATGGTTTCAGCATTTCTTCTTTCTTGGTAAGTACAGCGAAAACCACTCTTTTAAATTTATTTTTATATTTTCCCTGAAGATGTTTCCTGAATAATCCTGCAATTTCTTTTGGATCATTTTTAAAAACACCGCATCCCCAGGCTCCTAAGATTAAGACCTCATTTCCCTGATCTAAGGCCAGCGAGAGCATTTTATCCATTCTAAGATCCATTGCATCGAAAATTTCATGTGCCCTTTCCGGTTCCTGACGTTTTACCACCCCTGCATTGACTGCCGGAGACGTGATGAAATTACACAGAACAGGTTTAGGAAGTAACTCTCCCTTATCTTTCCTGAAAACAGGAACTTTAGGACTGTAAATCATTGTATCGGTATAAAAACAGGATTCCATCGCACGATGAATCATGTAATAATCCCATGCCTGAAGTAAGCTTTCATACAGTCCGGAAGTTCTTGCCAGACTTTCTTCCTGTGCTTCCGCTCCATTGATAAATCCTCCACCCGGATTTTTTGCTGATGCAAAATTCAGACACATGATCTTCTCCTGATTTTCTTCTTCGGCTAATTGTAAAATTGCTTTTAAAGAACTGCATTTCCATATTTCAATTTTTGTTTCAAAAATGATTTCCGGCAGCGGAGATTCTTTCATTTCAGAAAGCTGTTCCGGGCTGAAAAGAACCGTTTCTTTTTTACTGATTTCCAGCTCGTTTTCTATATTTATTTTTTCGTTGTTTTCGTTTATATAATATTTTTTGGCAAGGATATCTAAGGTATCTTTTGCCATTCCTTTATTTGTCATCGTTAGTTTTTTAATGTTTGACATCAGCTCTCCCAACTCCGTATTTCCTGCTTTTTCAAAATCATCTCCTATAAATACCTGGGTTACTTTGATGTTTCCTACAATAGCTTTATTAAAACTCTCCAGTTCTTCTGATGGAACCCATAGCTCGTTGTGATTTCTTGCTCCCACATTCTGAGCAGGATATTGAGTTGCCACTTCTAAGTACATCAAACTGGGTTACAAAACCAAGATAGTTTCCGGCTTCGTCTCTTGTGTTCCATTTTTCTGCAATTTCTGAAGCATACTCTTCATTGAGAACAGGATAAAAAATGGGCTGCCATTCCAGTCTTGGAGGAAATTCTTTAAATCCGCTTTCTATAATCAGGATCATTTCTTTTTCTCCTACTGGTCTATATAATGTTGTTGTTTTCATGGTTATTATTTTTATTCAAAATCATAGACATATACTTGCACCTCTTTTACAAGCAATGTTCTTTCAATAATAGGTTCAATTTCTTCCCATTTTCCTCCTGCCAGTCCACATCCTATTCTCGGCATATGAACGCTTGCATTCAGCAGCAACGCTTCATTGGAAAGTTTTTCGAGAGCTTTTTCAATAGCATCATATCGAACAGGAACTCCATGACTTCCTATTTTTATTCCTTTTTGGCCGATTATATTGGCTACATATATGTATTTTTCAACCTGGACCAACTGAATTTTTCCTAATGCAAAATCATTTTTACTTCTGAATCGATGCCAGTCTCTGTATTTCTTTTCAGGTTCTTCCCATCTTTTAGAAACTGCCAGTACAAATCCTTTTCCCCAGCCTCCGATATCATTACAGATATGGGCGATGATTTTTGTTCCTTTGGCTTGCGGGGCTGTTGCATCTCCTTTCAAATATTGTATCGTTTTCATGGTTCTTAATTTTCAATCATTTATCATTCTTCTATTCTATCATTAAATATAAAATTAATGCTTTTATCTTATCCTTTCCTCTTCTTTTTGAAATTAAAAAATTGACTTAAAATCTTTTGAATAAGGAGAATAGGATCCGTAAACAGTATTCAATTCAATATCTAAGTTTTCCAATTTAAATTGCTCATCAATCTGATCTAAGCAGGTAATAACAAGATTCTTTTTAACCGGAAATACATATGCTCCATCCAGTTTTAAGGCATAATTCAGCAGTTTGTAATCTATTTCTCCGGTTCTTAGCTCCTTTTGATATTCATTGAATGTACAGGTTTCTTCTTCATTGTTTTTCAGATTCATTTCCTTTTCATTGCTCATCCAGCCGTTTCCGTGACGGGTAGAATAGCTTCTGGTGACATAATACATTTCAACGTCTTCAATTTTTAAAAGCCTACAGATCTCAAAGGCATTTTTTGAAGTGGTATGCGCATAAGTCACATTGGGAAAAACACCATGATCCATATCGAGTAAAATACCCTGACTTCCTTCGAAAATAAGGTGATCAAACGAAGCCAGGTAGTTATAATCATTTATTTTCCAATCAATCATTTCAATAGCATCTAAGAAAGGCTGCAAAAGTTCTGTAATCTCATTTTCATCTACAAAACCATAGTAATAGGCTATTCCTTTCAGTTTTTCCATCAACATCTCTTTGGGTGCTATGAGGTCTATGGCAAATAGCTTATAGGGACTTTCGTTTCTTTTCATCGTGGCTCCTACTCCTTTTCCACAGGTTCCATGTTCCAGATTACGGGCATTTGTTCTGTTTTGCCATACATCAAAAGGAGTGGTAACTTTTGCTAATGGATGGACATGCAGCTCAATGTTTCCGTTTTTTGCTTTTAATTCTTCTCTTTCATTCAGTAGAAAAATCGGATGAATCGTACAATGCTCGGTAAAGTAAGAAGGCAGACCGCGAAGTGCACCACTTGCAAAACTGGAATGTACATGCTTTCTTTCATCCATCATTACGGTATGGGCAGCCTGCTGTCCTCCTGAAAATCTGATCACAACAGCCTCCGGATTCTGAGAAGCCAGAAAATCTGTGGTAATCCCTTTTCCTTCATCACCAAAACCAAGTCCTATTACTATTTGCGCCTTTTGCATGTCTTTTAATTTTTGAGGTTTCTAGTATTGCCATTCCTATTTTATGATGACATTGACAGATTTCTAAAGCATCTGAAACTGATCTAATCCTCCCGTTCCTGTTGTTCCGTAGCTTTGATTTTTAAATTTATCACAGATGATGTTTTTTATAACATTCGGAATTTCCCTGTGATCTGCTATGGAAATACAGTTTTGTCCTAATAATTCTTTCCATCCTCTGTCTGCCCTCAATGCCTGATCGGAATGCAGAACACTGATGTGGTATACTTCATATTTTTTCTTTGCTTCTTCCAGCAGTTCAAAATGAGTATAGGTTTGCTGTCCTTTTCCCATAATTTCTCTGATGGCGGATGCAGAAAGTGTTTTCAAACAAGGTTCATCACCTACGGTAAACAGTAATCCTTTCTGTCCTCTTTTTTCAAAAGCATCGGTTCTGGTGTGAAATGCTGCAAAATACCACGCTAAAAGATAGCTTTCACCTGCATTTCCACCACCTCCGGACTCAATATAAGTTCTTGTGAGCCACATATCCAGCTCTTCATCTCCTGATTCGAACTGTCCCACCTGAAGCGGATAACCATCACATTCATGATCTCCAATTCCAAGGAATAATAAGGCCGGATCGGGAACACCTCCCTGAATAATTCCTCCCATGAGTTTCGGTAATCCTTCTCTGATCAACTCATGAGGTATATGTCCCATACTTCCTGTAACGTCCAAACCTAAAATAATCGGAACTGAATGAGGGTGAACTTCTGAATCTCTGGATTCTCTGAAAGAAATTCCGTGAGGATTCATCGATTCATGAGCCATTCTTTTGGCATTCTGGGTAAAAATTTCCCCTGCGGATTTTGTTCTGTAACCTGCTTTGCTTGCTCTGTCATAACGAGCGTCTAAATCGTATCTTGTACTTCCCATGACTACAATGTTTTTCCAAATAAATATTCAAATCTCTTTTGGGTTACTTCGAGCTGAATATTCAGATTTCTGATTGTTAATGATAATTCCATGTCTTTCTGAACGAATGCTTCGGGATTGAAATCCGCAAAAGTCAGACTGTTTCTGTCTAAAGGACTGATATCAATAAGCCCTTCCTGTTCGCGCTCGAGTCTTTTAATTTTTAATTCGATATCTTCCACTCTGCGTCTGTAAATCAATTCGGAATCTGCTCCGATGATTTTTGCACGGTCTTCTCTGATCTGATCATTATTTCTTTGTAATGATTCGATAAATCTGGGTTTTAATTCATCTTCCATGATCAAATATTTTTATTTGCGTTAATATTACACTAATTAAACAAGATATAGCAATGCCTTTTTCTGATCCGGTTGATTTATACTTTTAAATACATTATATCTGTTCTCAAAACATATTTCAATCCATTAATCAGCGTTTTTCCTTCATGTCTTAAAGGATGATGAAAAATAAGAGCTGTGCCTTTCTTCGGAGCTACTGTAAACAGGTTTTCGAATTCTGTTTCTCCTCCTTCAAAATCATCATTCAGATAGACCATAAAAGTGTAGAAACTTTTCTCCATTTCATTTCGGATATAACTTCCATCTCTGTGCATTTTGAACTGCTGTCCGGGAGCATATTTATAAACCCTTAGCATTTCATTAAATTTAAGAACCTGATATCCACCACGTTCCTGAGGCAGAAACTCTACAGCCTTGTTAAAAAGCTCTTCAGCAATTGCAGTATTAAAAATCATCAGTCGGTCATTATTTCTGATCCCTTTATTCATCTGCTGGCGCCCAAATACATTGATTTTTGCTTCTTCAAAAACTTTTTCCTGCGAAAGACTGATGTACTGATCACATTCAGCCTCAGTCAGAAAATCTTCAATCAGAAATATCTGTGGGTGTAATTCTATTTTTTCCATAATTAATATTTTGTGCATGGTTTGTGTTTTTACCTTCTTAATTCATCTCTTACCTCCATCAAAGCAAATCCTAATAGGTTTTCTCCGTTCCATAATAAAGGGTTTTCAGCTCTGTTATCTGTTTCCAGCATCCCGATTCCCCAGATTCTATCGTAAGGACTTGCCTCCACTAAAATTTTGTCTCCGGTTGATAAAAGAAAGTCTTTAAATTTCTGATTTTGAGAGAATTTCAAAAGATTTCCCTGAGTTACAATCTGATATTTATGTTCATCCCAAAGTTTAGGGTCAAAGTTTTTCACTTTCCGTCCCAGAGCTTTTGCCTGATTCGGAGTAGCGGCTTTTAAAATTTCCTTTTCCATTTCAGCATCATTAAATAATCTTGCTTTTCCAGCCATCATATAATGTTCTGCTGTTCTATAGGTAATTCCGTTTTCTTCAAAACTTCCCGGAAACCATTGGCTGAAACAGGATTTGGTAACGATATCTTTTGCCGTGTGTCCCCAGAAAAAGAGAAATTTTATCCTTTCCTTTTTTTGAAAGCGTTCTGTAATATTTTGTATGGTGTATTTCATGATTGCGTTATTTTGACACAAATTTAAAACAATATCAGTCTTTGCAGCAAATTTATTTGTGTTAATTTTACGCTAATAAATATAATTAATTGATTTACAGTGATAAAAATTTAATTTTAACAAACACGAATAACACAAATTTTAATCACAAATGACACAAATTTGATGCGTTTAGGCTAAAGCTAATGGAACTTGAGATTCTTCCTTCGTCAGAAATCGAAGATTCGACGTAGTCAATGACAAAGGTCAATAATATGACATTTGATGAAAGCATTCTCTATTAAATAAATTTTTATGGATATATATTAGAGCATAATTCTTGTGCGCTAATTATCTGTGAAAATTAGTGCCAAATTATTAGTGAAATTTGTGTTTAGATACAACTATTTAATTTCAAAATAAAAGCCCTGTTCTTCCAGCTCTTTATATTTTTCTTTATTGAATGTAAAAAGTTTTCCAGGTCTGCCGCTTCCTTCTTTTTTTACGTTGTTGGTTTCGTTAAGCAATCCGTAGCTCATGATTTTTTTACGAAAGTTTCTTCTGTCAATTTCCTGTCCGACAATTGTTTTATAAAGGTTTTCAAGATCTGAAAAAGGGAATTCTTCGTTGAGAAGATTGAAGCCAATCGGCTGGTATTGAATTTTTGTGCGAAGTCTTTTTAAGGCAGTCTCGATGATTATTTTATGATCAAAAGCTACTGAAGGAAGTTTATTGATACTGAACCATTGTGCATCTTCCGCATCTGAATCGGCAAACAATTCATGATAAGAAGGGTTGACAAGCCCTAAATAAGCCACAGAAACCACTCTGTTTCTCGGATCACGACCCAGATTACCAAAAGTATACAATTGTTCTAAAAAATCGGGTTTTATGCCTGCTTCTTCATAAAGTTCTCTTTTTACCGCATCATCTACACTTTCATCATCCAGAACAAGACCACCTGGAAGTGCCCAGCCTCCTTTAAAGGGTTCAATATTTCTTTTAATCAGAAGGATCTGAAGATCTTTTTTATCAAAATATCCGAAAATAACGGCATCTACAGCCACTTTTATATCCTGTAATTTTTTTGGAGACTCCATAAATTGATTTGCGTTACGAATACACAAAGTTACAATTTATGCCTGTATTAAAAAATAAATTCTGTTATAATAAAAGTTCTTACCTTTAAATTATCTTTCTAACCATCTTAAAACTAAATTATTATGAAAAATTTATTAACAATTCTTTCTGCAGCTTTTTTATTAATAGCTTGTGAGAAAGGAAAAACGACAGCAGCCACTGGTTCTAAAAAAACAGATTCAGCATCTACATCTGAATGGAAACCTGTAGATTCTGCAACCGCCATGAAAGACTGGATGGCGTACTCAACACCGGGAGAAATGCAAAAAATGCTTGCAAAGTCTGATGGAACCTGGAACGGAGAAACTACCATGTGGATGGAAAACGGGGCAAAACCTATGATGAGTAAATCTGAGGCTACCAATAAAATGATGTTTGGCGGACGTTATCAGATCACTAATCACAAAGGTGACTTTATGGGAATGCCTTTTGAGGGGATGAGCATCGTAGGATATGACAATTCAAAGAAGAAGTTCGTCAGTACGTGGATCGACAATATGGGAACCGGAATCATGCATAGCGAAGGCGACTGGAACCCTTCCACAAAATCAGTTGAGTTTAAAGGAAAAATGACAGATCCTTCAAGACCTGGAAAAGATTGTGATTTCAGAGAAGTATTCACTTTCGTGGATGATAATACTCAAAAACTGGAAATGTATGGCCCGGATTCAAAAACCGGAAAGGAATACAAAACAATGGAAATAAAATATACGCGTAAAAAATAAATGAATAAAAAAGCGCTTCTGATGGAGCGCTTTTTATTTGATAAATTATTTCTTAAAAGGTTTTTTAGTTTGTTTTAAAACTTTCTTTTCATCACTATCTAATTTTCTTTGCAACTTTTTCACATCCTCTGCCGGAGGTAAATCTTCAGGGACTATTCCTCTGTTGGTCAGCATATTTCTAACAGCAACATTATTATCTATATGTTCTTCTTCAATATTTAGTTGCCCTTTTAAGTTTTTATTTTGAACATTCAAACCTGTCATTTCAGCTGCCAGATCTTTAGCTTTAATACTAATTGTAGGTAAAAAATCTGCGACTGGTCTGCTTTCAGGAACTCTCATTTTTTTCTTTAACATTTGCGTATTTAAACGAAAAAGCGCTTGATCTCCTTTACTTCTTATCACAGCAAATCCCTGGCTATCAACGCCTCTTTCATATAAAATCCCTGAAAGTTGTTTTTCAGTCTGACTTAATTTTTCGCGAGCTTTTATCCTTTCATATTCTAATAATCTCTGTTCTACCAATTCAGCTCTCCTAGTTTGAACCGCAAAATAGTTCTGTGCAAAAGATATTTCCTGCTTTCTACTATCACCATTTTGCGCGATTAAGTAACAACCATATCTTGTCAGTAAAATATCATCTATTTCTTTCTCTGCTCCTTTAGGCATTTGTATCGTTTTCCTGATATCAGGAAAATGATACTCAATTAACTCTCCAACGTTTTTACAAGCATCTTTTGCTTTTATAATTACTTTTTCAAAGTTTTCCCATTTACTATATCCCAATAATATTTGTAAATCTCTTGCACTCCAGCATTCTATCCCCTCTAGTTCAGAGGCTGCTTCTTCAAATTTATAGAATAAATCTTTTATTTCTTCTGATTTCATTTAATAATGTGTTTTTATAAATGTACAAAAAAAACCGCTTCGTTGGAAGCGGTTTTTACTTTATAATAGATTAATAATTAATCATTTAACTTTAGTACAGCCATGAACGCTGATTGTGGTACTTCTACTCTACCAATCTGCTTCATTTTCTTTTTACCTTCTTTCTGCTTTTCCAATAGTTTACGCTTTCTGGAAATATCTCCTCCGTAACATTTTGCGGTAACGTCTTTTCTCAAGGCTTTAATAGTTTCTCTTGCGATTACTTTCGTCCCTAATGCAGCCTGAACAGCAATATCAAACTGTTGTCTAGGGATCAGTTCACGAAGCTTTTCACACATTCTTTTACCGATGTAATAAGCATTAGAATCGTGAATCAATGAAGATAAAGCATCTACCATATCACCATTGATCAGGATATCCATTTTTACAAGCTTGGAAGCTCTGAATCCGATGGGGTGATAATCGAATGAAGCATATCCTTTAGAGATAGATTTTAACCTGTCATAGAAGTCGAATACAACCTCAGCAAGAGGCATATTGAAAATTAACTCTACTCTTTCTGATGTCAGATAACTCTGGTTAACGATTTCTCCTCTCTTTTCGATACATAAAGTCATTACTGCTCCAACGAAGTCAGATTTTGTAATGATAGAAGCCTTGATGAAAGGTTCCTCTACTCTGTCCATCGTTGAAGGATCCATCATTTCAGACGGGTTGTTGATCAGAATCGGAACTTCAGGTTCTTTTTTAGTATATCCAAAATAAGAAACGTTCGGTACCGTGGTAATTACGTTCATATTAAACTCTCTGTCAAGACGTTCCTGAACAATTTCCATGTGTAGCATTCCTAAGAATCCGCAACGGAAACCAAATCCAAGAGCTGCAGAACTTTCCGGCTCGAAAACCAAAGAAGCATCATTCAGTCTTAATTTTTCAAGAGAGAATCTTAATTCTTCAAAATCCTCAGAATCAATTGGATAGATTCCGGCAAATACCATTGGTTTTACTTCCTCAAATCCATCAATCGGAGCATCCGCGGGTTTTTCAAATGAAGTGATGGTATCTCCTACTTTTACCTCACGGGCATCTTTAATACCCGATACAAGATATCCTACATCTCCGCAATGAATTGTTTTCTTTGGAACCTGCTTCAGTTTTAAGGTACCCACCTCGTCAGCTCCATATTCTTTTCCTGTAGCAAAGAATTTGATCTTTTCATTTTTAGTAATGCTTCCGTTCACTACTTTAAAATAAGCTTCAATACCTCTGAACGGGTTGTATACAGAGTCAAAGATCAAAGCTTGTAGTGGTCCGTCAGGATCTCCTACCGGCGCAGGAATTCTTTCAACAATCTGTTCTAAAAGATTATGAACTCCTTCCCCAGTTTTACCAGAAACTCTTAATACATCTTCATATTCGCATCCGATAAGGTTCATGATCTCATCGGTTACTTCTTCAGGATTTGCAGACGGAAGGTCAATTTTATTCAGAATCGGAATGATCGTTAAATCATTTTCCAATGCAAGATACAGGTTACTAATGGTTTGAGCCTGAATACTCTGTGCGGCATCTACAATAAGAAGTGCTCCTTCACAGGCGGCAATAGAACGGGATACTTCATAAGAGAAGTCAACGTGTCCCGGGGTATCAATAAGGTTTAAAATATATTTTTCTCCTTTATACTCATAATCCATCTGGATCGCGTGTGACTTGATTGTAATCCCACGTTCTTTCTCCAAATCCATATCATCCAGCGTCTGAGACTGTAATTCTCTTTGGGTAACGGTATTCGTGTACTCCAATAGACGGTCTGCCAGGGTACTTTTACCATGGTCGATATGAGCGATTATGCAAAAATTTCGTATGTTTTTCATTTAAGAATCTTGTAGTTTGCAAAGATAAGAAAATGCAGGAGAATTTTTCATTCTTAATTCTTTCTTTTAACTGAAACACAGATAACAATAAGAAGAGAGGTAAAATTTTCCTTCTTTTCAAATATTATTTTGTTTTGCCAAAGTCTTCCGGTAACACATAATTTCCGGTAAAAGGATCAAGATAAACTTTAGGTCCTACCGTATTCTTTCTTTTGCCTGATAAACTGACATCTATCACCGCACCAATAACACCACCAATGAGACCACCTGCAGCTGCACCAATTGTCACCCCGGTTGTTGCCGTTTCAGGAAATAATTCTGCTCTTGTTACCTCTATAAAAACGCCATTATCATCTTTGAAAATCTCAGTGTATCCCACAGGAATATTTTTGTAAGCAATTCCCTTATAAACAAAAGCATAAAAATGTCTTATTGCCGTTTTTTCCTCTCCTTTTACAGCCTTTGTAACAATTCCTTTATCATTAGCCTGCAAGGTAAATCCGGGTTCAGGATTGTGAGTAAAAAAGCTGTAATAGTCTTTGTAAACCCCTTCTTTCAGTTCATTTGCTTTTAGAATACTCAGTTTTTCTTTTAATACAGAGGTATAGTCAGGAAAATCATTTTCTGAAATACTGAGTTCCCAAGGGGTTGCTTTATAGGAATCTTTAAAAAGATCCGTAAGAATTAAAGTCACTTTCCTTGCCAGACTTTGGGCCAGATAAGGTGTGGTACGTGATGAAACGGTTGCCACAGTGTCTATTCTATCCATAAAATGATATCCGTCTTCTTTCTTAATAAATGTACTTGCCTTTAATTCAAGCTTTCCTATAGAATACTTTTCCTTTTTATCTTCTGAAATACTTAAATTTTCAAGCAAAAAAAACATATCATTATTTCCTCGGGTCGGATTGTACTTATAAAACCAATCCTGTATGTCTTTGCCGGCATTATTTTCGAAAACAACTTTCACCTCGTCCTTATGATACATAACCATTCCGATTTCCTGATGGGCCCTTTGATCTATCACCGTAAAACTTTTGATAGAGTTTTTGCTGTCTTTAATAGATTTTGAAAGATCAATGGTTTCTATTTTCTGACCCCATAATACGATCGAAAACAATAAAAAGAAAAGTATTTTTTTCATAGATAAACTTTGTGGTAAAAATAATTTTTTTTGTGGTTAAATTAAACGGCTCTCACAGAAAAGATCTGTAAGAGCCGTCCAACATTAAAAAAATAAACTATTATGGGTTCTGTTTAGTTCCGGAAGCATTGTTATTATTTCCGTGAGGCTTTCTTTCATCCATTTTATCCTTCATCATCTTTTCGGATTGAAACAGTTTCAGAACTTTTTGGCAGGGAATTACCTGCTGCATTTTATCTGCATATTTTTTTCTGTTATCCAATAGCTTCTGCCCTACTTCAAAACTTTGCTGCAACTTAGCTTTCGCTTCGTCATCTGATAAAGTTTCGGGATCAAAGTTGGAATTAAACTGACTTTTTATCTGCTTCTGGCTATCCAGATATTCGTTATACAATTGTGTAAATTCGGCTTTATCATCTGGATCGACATTCAGATTATCCATGATCATATTGTTCCTGAATTTCTTCAGGAGTTCTTTTCTCTCTTCGGGAGAAAGATTATTGATGACTTCTTTCCTTTGTTTAGGATCCATCTTTTTCCAATCATAATCTGTTCTTTGGGCATTTAATCCAAAGCCATAAATAATCAAAAACGTCAATAATATCTTTTTCATTTTCTTTTAATTATAAATATCCAAATAAACGTCCTGAGTCGAATTACTTGCTAACTCTGCAATTTCAGAATTAGAAAACGAGTCCAGATATTCATTCATTCGTGTTTCTTCTTTTTTCTTTACAGTTTTCACCGGTTTAGGGCTCTCTGTTGTTTTTTTAGTTTCGCTTACACTTTTGGAAGTGTAAACATTGTTATTTTTTTGATTTTCAACTGTTTGATTATTATTTTCAACAGAAGTTAAATCAGATTTTAAAGTTTCATAAGCCAGCTCGCTTTCTGTTTTGGGCTCTCCGTTATTGGCAACATAGGTTGTTTTAGAGTTCAGGATTTGTTCCGTGGAATCGTTGTCTGAATTAAAAACATAAGTTGCTCCAAAAATCAAAGCCAGTGATGCCGCTGCTGCATACATCCAGTTCAGCTTAAAGACAGGTGCTTTTTTACTTGTCTTTATATCATTCATAACGCTCTCCTGAATATTTTCAAACATATTATCAGGAACTGTGTAAATGTTTTTACGCTCTAATTTTTCTATGTCGAACTCTTTCATCTTTGTTGGTCAAAAATTATTTTTCGTAATTTTCTTTAATATAATCTTCTATTTTCTGTTTGGCATAATGATAATTCGTTTTCAACGTCCCTACCGACATATCTACAATTTTTGATATTTCTTCGTAAGGTAAATCATCATAATACCGCATCATAAATACCAGTTTCTGCTTTTCGGGCAGGCTCTGTATAGCGTTCTGCAGTAAAATCTGTATTTCTTCAGCATCACCTTCTGTATTATCTGCAACAAGATTCTGCATATGATACTCGGGATCCTCATCCGTCTTCTGCATTTTTTTCATTTTGTTAACCTGCTGTAGCGCTTCGTTGGTAGCGATTCTGTACAACCAGGTATACAACTGGCTATCATTTTTAAACTGATGAAAATTCTGATATGCTTTAATAAAAGTTTCCTGCAAAGTATCCTGTGCAAGATCTCCGTCCACAATAATTCTTCTTATGTGCCAGTACAATCTGCTTTGATAGGCGTCCATCAAGGCACGAACCCCTTTATCCTGGGTCCGTGGATTCTGCATCAACGAAATAATTTCCGCGTCCTTAATCTTCATAAGATGCCTTCATTGTTTTGGATTACAAAAATAGCTGAAAGTTAAATTAAAAATTCAATTTTCAATGTAAATATTAAAAATAATATGAGACACTTACGCAATAAACGTGCCTCTATTGAAGTATAGGATTTCTGAAACCATCTTCCTTTCCCGGCTCAGCTTAAAATCTTATATTTGTTATATGCAAATTGTAATCATCGGTTCCGGGAATGTAGCCTATCATATGGCAAAAGCTTTCACTTTGAAAAGTATTCCTCTGGCCCAGCTATTTGGGAGGAACGAAAAAGAATTAGGTAAAATTTCTGAAGAATTAAATATTCCTTACTCTACAGATCATCTGGAAGAAGCAGATCTTTATATTCTTTGTGTAAGTGATCATTCTGTAGAAGAAGTCTCAAAAATTATTACAAAAAAAGACTGCTTGGTTGCCCATACCTCAGGATCTCTTCCAAAAGAAGTTCTGGCTGGTGAGTATAGGAAATCCAGCTTCTACCCTTTACAGACTTTTTCAAAATCCAAAGAACTGGAATATGAAAAAATCCCGTTTTTCATAGAGGCGGAAAATGAAAAAGATCAGAAAATATTATTTGATCTTGCTTCAAAGATTTCGGAAAGAGTGATGGAAAGTAATCATGAAAAAAGAAAATATATTCACCTGACGGCTGTTTTTGCCTGCAATTTTGTGAATCATCTTTTTTCAAGAGCTAAAGAAATTTCAGATTCCCAGGATATTCCGTTTGATTATTTCTTACCCCTTATTGATGAAACGGTTCAGAAAATTCATGAAATTGAGCCCAAAATGGCACAAACCGGTCCGGCAGTAAGAAATGATGTAAGGATTTTACAGCTGCATGAACAGTTATTAAAAGACGAAAGTCTTGAAATTTATAAAACAATGAATCATTCTATTCAGAAAATGTATGAGTTATAAAGAGAAATTAAAAGATATTAAAGCATTTGTTTTTGATGTTGACGGAGTTTTCACAGACGGAAGTGTTTATCTTCTTCCCGGAGGAAATATGTGCAGGGTAATGAATGTTCTGGACGGATATGCGGTAGTAAAAGCTTTAAAAAACAATTATTTAATCGGTGTTATTACCGGAGGAAATGATGAAATGGTAAAGCACAGAATCAATTATCTGGGTATTCAGGATTACTATCCGAAATCTCACAATAAAATAGATGATTTCGAAGACTTTAAGAAGAAATACAATCTTAAAAATGAAGAAATTCTGACCATGGGTGATGATCTTCCGGATATTCACATCATGGAAAGTTCAGCCATTGCGGCATGTCCTGAAAATGCAGTTCCTGAAGTAAAAGGAATTTCCGATTATATTTCCCCTAAAAAAGGAGGAACAGGTGCAGTACGTGATGTGATTGAACAGGTAATGAAAGTTCAGGGGAACTGGCATGACGATAATACTCAATCTGTATAAATATCTGTATGAAATTACTTTTAGCATCACAATCCCCAAGAAGAAAAGAACTTCTTTCCAGCCTTGGTTTTGATTTTGAAGTCGTAAAAATAGACTGTGAAGAGATTATTCCGGAAAATATTAAAATAGAAGATGCTGCGGCTTATCTTTCTGATTTAAAAGCTTCAGCCTTTAGAAACCTTGAACCTGGTGAAGTACTTCTGACTGCTGATACGGTAGTCGCTATCGATAATCAGATCCTTGGAAAACCTAAAGATGAACAAGACGCCTTTACCATGCTTCAAAGTCTTTCGGGAAGAACGCATCAGGTCTACACGGGAATTACCATCAAAACAGCGAATAAGTCTTTCACTGAAACAGATGTTGCGGATGTTACTCTCGACAAACTTTCAGAGGAAGAAATAAACTATTATATTCAGAATTATAAGCCTTTTGACAAAGCAGGAAGTTATGGTGTTCAGGAATGGCTGGGAATGGCAAAGATCACAGGCCTTACAGGAAGCTATTATACCATTATGGGACTTCCTACCCATCTTGTTTATAAAATCCTGAAAGAATCTTCTCTTACTTAAAAGATTATCAGGTTCAAAACGCTCCTTAAAGAAGAAATAAAATATTTCCTGACGAAATATAAATATTATTCATTATAAAATTTTATTATTTTTACAAAATCATCAAACTGCTGATAATAAAAAGCAGATTAGCGAGTTATATTGAATAATGAAAAAGAATATATTATTCCTTTTAGTCATATGCCTTGTTGCTTCCTGTTCTACCAGAACGAAAAAGCCGGAGCAGCGTTCAAGAGTATTGAAAGGATTTTCCACATATTATAACACATTATTTAATGCAAAAGATGCATTAAACAGTGAGTTTACCACCAGAGACAAAGGGCATAAAGACAACTTTTATGCTCCCTACATTCCTATTCTGACTTACGAAGAACAACCTTTGGGAAGTGATCTTGGACAGACTGAGGCTTTTGCTGAAAATTCCATGAAGATGGCTGAAGTAGCCAACAGACCTTCAGGAAGAGGTAATTCAGGAGTTCCGAATATCCCTGGAGGACCTCCGGGAAATGGGCCTTCAAGACCTGACGGAGAACAGACTAAAGGAGCTACTACACTGGAAATTGCAGAAGCAAAAGCTTTAAAAGCAATCAATAAATATTCTGTAACCAGAAATGGTGAAGAGAAAAATAAGCAGATTTTTGATGCCTACATGATTCTTGCCCAGGCAAGAATTTATAGGGGTAAATCTCTGGAAGCACTTGATGCTCTGAATTATGTTTTCACCCGTATGAAAGATGATAAGAGGATTCCACTCGCAAGAATCTATCAGGGACTTGCTTATGATCAAATCAAAGATTATCATAGGGCACATGAAACATTTGCCAAACTGAAAAGTGAAGATATCAGTAAAAGTTATGCAAAACTTCTGAGTATCTACTACTCTGAATCTTTGCTTGATGCCGGTAAGAAAGAAGAAGCTGCCAAAGAACTTGATAATGCTTTTGAACTGAACAGCAACAGAAAACTGAAGAGCAGAATCGCTTATCTGAGAGGTCAGGTGCTGGAAAACCTGAACCAGAATGATAAAGCAAGAGAAAGCTATGCTGCAGCGTATAAATATGCCAGTGATTTTGAATTTGAAGTAAAATCTCAGGTGGCTATCGCCAAAACTTTTAACGGTAAAGGTGACTATGCGGGAGCCAAAAATTACCTGGAAGGAATCAGTAAAAAAGGGATGTATGGCTCCAGAAAAAATGAATTTTACTATGCTTTGGGATTAATGGCCAATAAAGCAGGTAAAAAGGATGAAGCTCAGCAATTCTTCAGAAAATCTCTTTTTGAAAAGGTGTCGGATCCTCAGATCCGTGGATTGGCTTATTATGAAATAGGAAAAAGCTACCTTGACAAAAATGATTATATCGGAGCCGGAAGTTATTATGATTCAGCCCTTGCTGTAATGACTTATGAACCATCAAAAATCCTGTTAAAAGATCAATCTGAGTATATTAAAAAGATCTCCAAAAACTACTATCTGATCAAAAAGAATGACAGTATTCTTTCTCTGGCAAAAATGAATGATGCTCAGAAAACAGATTATTTCACAAAATATATTGCCAAACTAAAGATTAAAGAAGAGAAAGAGGAACAGGAAAGAAGACGTGCAGAAAGAAGTAAAGGTTTTGATACTGGAGATTACAGTGCCAATTCTATTTTTGCCAATAGTGGCAATTCTTTTGAGGATTTTGGCGTAACCACAAAAGGATTTTATTTCAGCAATTCGGGAACGGTAAGCAAAGGGACCTCTTCATTTAAGCAGATCTGGGGAGACCGTGCTCTTGCTGATAACTGGCGTTCTTCCAAGAAAATGGCCTCTATTGAAGATATGAAAAATGAAGCGTTGGGAGTAACTTCAGCACCTAATCCAAGACGTTTTGAGCCTGCGTACTATATTGAACAGATTCCTACAGATCAGGGAAAATTATCGCAGTTAAAAAAGGATAGAGATACCGCTTCATTAGGTCTGGGAATTATGTATCAGAATTATTTTACCAATACTCCACTGGCTACAAAAACGCTTTATGATCTTGTAGATGTAAAACCGGAAGAAAAAGTAATGCTGCAGGCACTGTATGAGATTTTTGCCATGAATTATGAGAAAAATCCACAGGCTTCTGAAAGAGCAAAACAAATTCTATTAGCTGATTATCCTTATACTTCTTACGCTGAATTTGCCAGAAATCCTAAGAATAAATCATTTGTAAAATCAACCGAAGAAGTTGAAAACGAATACAAAAAGGCATATGCACTATTTGAATCCGAAAAATTTGCAGAAAGTAAAGATATTATAGATCAGACGATTCAGAAGTTTCCGAAAGACGCACTGGTTCCTAAGCTGTATTTATTAAATGCTTTCAATGCAGGAAAATCAAGTGGAAAAGAAGTTATGATTCTGCAGCTGGAGCAGATTGCCCTGAATTATTCCAAAACACCTGAAGGGGTAAGAGCCAAAGAAATGCTGAATTATCTGAAAAGTGACCTCAGCTTCCAGGCAACGGATAATAAAGGAAATACTATTCCTCAGCAGCCGTCAGGAGCACCAGTACAGCCTAACTCCCAAAATACGGGACTTCCACAAATGAACAGCGGAAAAGTACAGAAGCTGGATACGACGCAGAACATTAATACGAATACTGCTCCACAAAATCCTAAAAAACCTAATGAGACAAAATCAGGATCGAAGATCCCACCCAGACCTCAATAAAATAAAAAAGCGAAGATTTATTCTTCGCTTTTCTTTTTCTTTACTCCATGGAAATCTTTGAGATAAAAAGGCTCAAAATAAGCCATATCTTCAAATTCTTTGTTTTGAATTTTCTCCAGAGTCTTTCTGATGAGATATTGTGCAGAAGGATAAACATCTTCTTTAAAAACAGCTTCAGGGAGATTCAGAATCTCTTTTGCTTTTTTAGCACCATCCCCCACAAACAGAACTTTTTTATCTTTAAATTCTTCAAAAGAAGTCTCATCTAAAATCTTCGCTTCTGTCTTGGATAACTCCTCCCCTGTTTTACCGTCATAAACGGCCGTATAAACCTCCATTCTCCTTGCATCGATCAAAGGTATTATAAAATCGTAGTTATCGCCTAAAAAAGGCTCTATCATACTTTCAAGAGAATTCACTGCTATCAAAGGAACTCTGAGTCCATAACAAAACCCTTTTGCTGAAGCTGCTCCGATTCTTAAGCCGGTATAAGAACCAGGACCTTTACCTAAAGAAACGGCCTCGATATCTTTAAGTGAAATCCCCGCTCCTTCCAATGCCCATTCTACATAGGTGTGAAGACTTTCGGATTGTTTATAGTTTTCAGAAACTTCCTCGCAAAGGCATAATAGCTTCTCATTGTCTGATATGGCTACTGAACAGTTCTTGGATGATGTTTCCAGATATAGAATTTTCATTTTTTTGTTTTAAGCTAAACAGCAATATTGCAAAAGCAAAACCGCATTTAATTTTCTGCAAATTTACTCCATTATTTTGGACTATTTTCTATAAATCGTTCTTGGCTCAGCCTGAGCACTCGGATAGATGGTCATATCTGAAATGGTAACATGTTTTGGTGCGTTCACACAGTAAGCAATAGCATCTGCAATATCTTCCGCTTTCAGGGCATCATAGCCTGCATAAACCGTCGAAGCTTTTTCACTGTCGCCTTTGAATCTTACCAGGGAGAAATCTGTTTCCACAGCGCCCGGCTGGATGTTGGTTACTTTGATTCCAAATTCCGTAAGTTCCAGTCTCATTCCTTCCGAAATAACGTCTACTGCTTTCTTCGTTGCACAGTACACTACTCCATTCGCATAGGTTTGTCTTGCTGCTACAGAACTGATGTTCACTATATGACCTAAATTTTTAGTTTTCATAGTTGGAATGATCATTTTGGAAACATAGAGTAATCCCTTTACATTTCCGTCAATCATAGAATCCCAGTCATCGGTCTTGCCAGCAGAAAGCGGATCTAACCCATGGGCATTACCAGCATTATTAATCAGAACATCAATCTCTTTCCAGTTTTCGGGAAGGGAATTAATAGCTGTTTCCACTTCTTCAAGATTCCTTACGTCAAACAATAAACTAAATATTTCGGTATATCGAGAAAGTTCTGTTTTTACAGCTTCAAGCACCTCACTTCTCCTTCCACAAATAATAATTCTGTTTCCTTGTTTTGCAAGAAGCTCTGCTGTGGCTTTACCTATACCGGAAGTGGCTCCGGTGATCAATATTGTCTTCATAAAATTGGTTGTTACATGTCTGAATGTACTACTCTATCAATGTCATGATTCTGGAGCATTCAAACATTGTTGTATTGATTTATTAATTTGCATCAAAGGCCTGAAAAGCATCTTTGATATGGTCTATGATTAAGTTTTTGTTATCATCGGGAAGAACGGAAATAATATCAAATCTGACTTCCTGATCTTTATTAAATTCCTCCATATAATGATCGGCTGCAGAGACAATAGATTTTATCTTTGTTTTGGTGACAGCCTCCTGAGGAAGCATAAAAGCATCGGTAGATCTTGCTTTCACTTCCACAATAATAATCAGGTTATCTTTTTCAGCAATGATATCAATTTCATTTTGTTTAAAACGAAAGTTTTTGGCCTTGATTTTATAACCGTTTTTCTGAAGATAATCAGCAGCGAGATTCTCTGCTATTTTTCCAAAATCATTATGATGAGCCATAGTATGTATTTAAGAGTTTGGAGATAGGAGAGTAGTGTGGCTTTAAAAATCTACTTTTACTTTATCATTCACTTTCATTTTCACGTTGGCACCAATTAAAAGTGGCCTGTTGTCCTTAATGTGTCCATTCGGGAAGGCAAATACTACCGGGAAGTTATACTTTGAAATTCTGTCAGAAATAAGCTTATACACGAACTCATCAAAACTATCTTCAAAGCTTTGATTTTCCTTTTCATCTCCCATATTGGTCATTCCACCCACAATCAATCCTTTGATTTTATTGAAGACACCAGCCAGCTCCAGACTCATAATCATACGGTCCAGTGCATAGAAGTTTTCTCCGATATCTTCGATAAACAGAATCTTGTCTTTAAAGTCGAATGAATATTTGGTTCCCAGAAGGGCGTAGATAAGGGCTAAATTCCCTCCAACCAATTCTCCCTGAATATTCCCTTTTTTGTTTAAAGGGTGAGATTTAAGGCTGTATTTGGGCTTTTTGCCTTTAAGGATATCAAAGATCAGATCATAGCTTTCATCTGTCACTCCAAAACTGGATGTTTTAATGGTCTGTCCATGGATGGAAACAAAACCTTTTTTCAACAGATAACTTTGGATCACAGTATTATCGGAATATCCGATGTACCATTTCGGGTTTTCTGTAAAGTTTTTCAACTTCAGGTGCTGAATAAGATGCTGGCATCCGTAACCACCCCTGGAAGCCCATACAGCTTTTATTTCCGGATCATTTAATGCCCAGTTGATATCTTTTGTTCTTTCCTTTTCTGTTCCGGCGTAATTATATCCGTTTGAAAATTTTGTGTAGAGATGTTCTCCGAGAACGGGTTCAAAACCTCTACTTTTAATCATTTCTATTCCCTTTTCCAGTTGAGTTGCATCTACTGCTCCTGCAGGGGAAATAACAGCTATTTTGTCTCCTTTTTTAAGAGATTTTGGAAAGATCATTTTTTTCATTTTGCTTTTTGATATTTTACTTCTTTCTTTTCTGCTTCCTCTAATTGTTTTTCAAATTGGTTGAACTTTTTAAAACTCTGCAGGAAAATAAAGAAACTGAAGATAATAAGAATACAGCCAACCACTCTTCTGATCTGGTTGGCCAGTTTTTGTGTTAATTTATCGTGAAATTGCTTGGCAAGAAATATCTTGGCAAGATCTATAGACAGGTAAGTGGCCAGTACTATGCTGATGTATAAAATAAAACTGCTGGTGTCCGGATATTGATTCCTTACGGAAATTACCGTTACCAGCCAGAAAAGGATGACTCCAACATTCAGAAGATTAAAGAAAAATCCATTGAAAAAGGTCTTAATATAATTTTGACCAATGATCTTTTCTTCTCCGGGCATGTGCATTTTGGTTTTGGTCACCAGCATCACAATTCCGTAGATGAAAATAAGAATAGAGGTGATCCTGTAAAAACCGGGATGTTTATCAATTAAAGAAACAATATCTGTACTGGCATAGTACGCCGCTACAATGCATAATAAATCTGCAGTAATCACACCAAGATCTAGTGACAAGGCATGTCTGGGGCCTCTGGAAAAGCTGGTTTCAATTAACAGGAAAAAAATAGGTCCTATGAAAACCAGGCTCAGCATAAATCCTAATATGATGGCAGATAGTACAAGTTCTAGCATTAAGTGGTGTTTTAAAATGAATAAAAATTCATTTCGTTTAATACAAAGTTAGACTTTATGATTTAATTATTCAATAAAGTTGTGATATATCAAGTAGATTTTAATCAGACTTTAATGTAAAAAATTGGAGAAATAGGAGAGGAGCGTTTGTTATACGTTTTTTGCTAAAAAAATAAAGAGGTCATTTCGTTTAGAAACAACCTCCTTTATATAATAATTTTACTGAATACGTTCAGCTATCTTTTTTTATTTTTCCAAACACTTTTCATTAAAAACAAATTCGAAATCTTTTCTGATTTTAAGACCAAAAATACCCCTTTCGAAGGTATAAATAACCTGATTTTTAAACAGCATTCTTTTATAATCAATCCAAAAACTTCTGGTCATGTAAGAATACTCGTAGGCGTTTCCACTCAAATAAATGTAAGTTGTTTTACCTTTCTGATGGCTGCGTACACTCCCAACCTCTGAAACCATACATCTGAAACAGTATGTTTCCTGGATAGGATTCATTCCTGTAACATAATTGATCAAAAAAAATGCATTCACTATCAGTGGAAATGTCACTCCAAAAAAGTATTTTTTTCCTTGTTTATCAATATTAATAATCTTCCTTTTGATTAAAATATTACATATGACTATAAGAATGATGATAGCCAGTACAAACAGATAAAAATTGATAACAGTATTAAAAATTACTGTTACCAATAATATTACGTTTAAAATACTAAATACAATGTATTTATCTATTCTCGTCATTACTTCACAATCTGGAAGTCAAGCTGCTTCTGAATCAGATTGGCTTTTACCACTTTGATCTGAACTTCATCTCCCAACTGGTACTTATTTCCATGTCTTATTCCGTATACGGCATGGGTTTTCGCATCATACATATAGGAATCATCCACAAGGTCTCTCAACTTGATCAAACCTTCAGCACCGTTCTCAGGAATTTCAACCCAGAAACCAAATTCTGCTACTCCGGAAATCACTCCTTTGAAAGTTTCTCCCAGATGTTTTTCCATGAATTTCACCTGCATGAATTTGATAGAGTCTCTTTCCGCATCTGCTGCCAGTCTTTCCATCGCACTGCAATGTTTTGCCTTTTCTTCAAGCTCACCTCTGTTCGGAGATTTTCCTCCATCCAGATAATGCTGAAGAAGACGGTGGGCAAGCAAATCCGGGTAACGACGGATAGGAGAGGTGAAGTGGCTGTAATACTCAAACCCCAGACCATAGTGGCCAATAGGTTCTGTAGAGTATACCGCTTTACTCATACTTCTCATAGCAAGCGTTTCAATCATATTTTCTTCCCCTTTTCCTTTTACATCATGAAGAAGTTTATTCAAAGATGCAGCCACTTTTTTGGTATTGGCCAAATCCATTTTATATCCGAAAGTAGCAACGAAGTCTCTCAACGATTCCAATTTTGCCGGATCCGGATCATCGTGAACCCTGTAAATAAATGTATTATTGGTGATCTCACCTTTTCTTGAAAGCGATACAAATTCTGATACTTTTTTATTGGCTAAAAGCATGAATTCCTCGATCAGGTGATTGGAGTCTTTACTGATTTTAAAGTATACCCCAACCGGTTCATTATTTTCATCAAGATTGAATCTTACTTCACTTCTGTCAAAAGTAATGGCTCCTTTTCTGATACGTTCATGACGCATTATTTTCGCCAGTTTATCAAGCGTATTGATTTCTTCAGCCAGATCTCCCTGTCCGGTTTCAATACGTTCCTGTGCTTCCTCATAAGTAAATCTTCTGTCTGAATGAATAACCGTTCTTCCAAACCATTGTTTCTGAATTTCAGCATTGTCATTCAGTTCAAAAACGGCTGAAAAAGTATATTTATCTTCGTGTGGACGAAGGGAACAAACATCATTACTCAACACTTCCGGAAGCATCGGCACAACCCTGTCAACAAGATATACCGAAGTTGCTCTCTGATAGGCTTCATCATCCAGAATTGTTCCTGGCACTACATAATGAGATACGTCTGCAATATGAACTCCGATTTCCCAGTTTCCATTTTCCAGTTTTCTTATGGATAAAGCATCATCAAAGTCCTTCGCATCCTTAGGGTCAATGGTAAACGTACAGATATTACGCATATCCCATCGCTTAGTAACCTCTTCATCCGTAATACTTCTGTCGATTTTATCTGCATCAGCTTCTACTTCCGATGGAAATTCATAAGGAAGACCATATTCTGCAAGAATAGAGTGGATTTCCGTTTCATGTTCTCCCGGAGCACCCAGCACCTGAATGATTTCACCTTCCGGATTTTTATCACCTGGTCTCCATTCCGTCATTTTTACAATAACCTTATCTCCATCTTCTGCATTGTTGAACTTTCCTTTCGGAATAAAGATATCCGTGTTGATTGATTTTTTATCGCAAACCACAAACCCAAATTCCTTGTGGGCAACCTTCTGAAACGTCCCTACAAATTCGGTTCTGGTACGTTCCAAAACTTCCAAAACAGAGCCTTCCAGTTTCTTTCCTTTATAATGATAAGTTATAATAAGAACCTTATCTCCCTGCAATGCATCCTTCACATTTTTGGCGTGAACGAAGACATCATCTTCCAAACCTTCCACACTTACGTAAGCATTTCCACTTTGGTTAAAGTCAATAGTTCCGGTAAGTGTTCCTGCGATTTTCAGGTTTACGATATATTTTCCTTTTTCTACTTCTTTGATTTTTTCAGATCCCTGAAGTTTGTGCAGCGCCTGGATCACAAGTTCCCTTTGTCTTGGATTTTTGTAATCTATTCCATCGGCGATCTGCTTATAATTATAAATTTTGGATGAATTTGCATTCATAAAACGGAGGATCATTCTTCCGATCTCCATCATTTTTAAATCATTTTTATGACTTATATATTTTCTTTTTTTTGGCATTTTAATTTTCTTTTAATTGTTTTGGTCTTATCTCCCCTAAGACCTTTTTCTAAATCTTCCTTATTAATTCCTTTGTATAAGGTTATTCAATTTCATCATTAGAATATTTCCGTAAATCATCAGAAATTATCTTTCAGTTTGCTTACAACGGGAGCTTTAGTTTTGTATAAATTTAATACAATTCTGGAGAAGAAAAGAGAAAAACCTTTTATTAAATATATTTCAAATATAAGAAAGGCTTTGGAGAATAATAGAGTGTAATTTCTATTGGACACTGCAAATGTACGAATAAAAAATAAATAAGGCTTGTAAAGTGATTTACAAGCCTTATTATAATTAGCAAACTGCAATTTTGTCAACTCTGTTCTGGTGTCTTCCACCTTCGAAGTCTGTTGAAAGAAATTTATCTACAATTTCAAGTGCCAGTTCTTTAGATATAAATCTTGCCGGCATTGAAATCATGTTGGCATCATTATGTTGTCTTGCCAGTGTTGCAATCTCCGGCATCCAGCATAAAGCGCATCTTATCTTCTGGTGTTTGTTCGCAGTGATCTGAACTCCGTTTCCGCTTCCACAGATCAGAATTCCCAGCTCATTTTCTCCGTTTTCCACAGAGGTTGCCGCAGGGTGTACAAAGTCCGGATAATCCACACTGTTTGTGGAAAACGTTCCAAAATCCTGAACTTCAAAACGTTCTGAAAGGTAGTTCTTAACAATCTCCTTATATTCATAGCCTGCATGGTCCGCTGCGATAGCAATTTTTCTTTTCATAATACTCTTATTAAGCTTTATTAGATTCTATTTCCTTACAAAGGTAAGAATAATAACAATTCGTGTTAGTAAACCCTGAGTTAATTGTGAAAAGGTATGTGAATAACTGTGGAAAACTTTTCTCAACTTTCTATTTTTAAAGATCAATTTATTTCGTAATAGAAAATCTTTTCTCAAACTTTTACCACAACTTTCCAGATGTTTTCTCCAGCTATCCCCAGATTTTTCCATAATAAAATAACTAATAATGGCTTCATCCCAAAGTTATCAACATTTGTTAATAAGTATGTGAAATAGCGGGTTTACAGAGATTTATATTGTGAGTTAAATATGAGTTGAATAAAAGTTGAATGTTATCAATTTTTAGCCTAAAACTTATCCCCGAAACTAACAACACTCAACAACAACTACATTATTCTTTTTTTAAAAGAGAAAAAATTGTTGATTAATGGGTGATTGGCTTCGGGGAAAGTTTTTGAAAACTTTTATTTTAATCAAACTGTTGAAAAAGTTTAAAACCTTACATTTGTGAAACAAAAATTCAATGAGATTTATGAAATTGTTCTTGCGAGATTTTACCGGAAGCTAAAACGGATTTTGAGCACGGCGGTTTCATAGGGCTTAGTAAAAAATAAATCTACTTATGAAAACAATCAATGATCTTAATTTTAAAGATAAGAAGGCTCTGGTAAGAGTGGACTTCAATGTTCCGCAGGACGATCAACTGAAGGTGACAGACAACACAAGAATTGTTGCTGTGAAACCAACAGTGGACAAGATCCTTAATGATGGTGGTTCTGTCATCTTAATCACACACCTTGGAAGACCTAAGGGAGAGGTTAAAGATGAATTTTCCCTTAAACATATTGTTGGCGAAGTTTCTGCTGTTTTAGGACAGGAAGTGAAATTTGTTGATGAGTGTATTGGAGAGAAGGCAGAGCAGGCAGCTGCAGATTTAAAACCAGGAGAGATCTTATTATTGGAAAATGTACGTTTTCATAACGAAGAGGAAAAAGGAGACGCTGCATTCGCAGAGAAGCTTTCAAAGTTAGGAGATGCTTATGTAAATGATGCATTTGGTACAGCACACAGAGCTCACGCTTCCACAGCAGTAATCGCTCAATACTTTCCTTCAACTAAATATTTCGGTTTACTAATGGCTAAAGAGCTTCAGGCAATCGATAAAGTATTAAAGAGTGGTGAGAAACCAGTTACAGCTATTTTAGGTGGTTCTAAAGTTTCAACTAAAATTACCATTATAGAAAATATTCTTCCTGCGGTAGATAATCTTATCATTGGTGGAGGGATGGCATTTACTTTTATTAAGGCTCTCGGAGGGAAAATCGGTAATTCTCTTGTGGAAGAAGATAAACTTCCTTTGGCTCTTGAGATTTTAGGAAAAGCTAAAGAGCACAAAGTAAAAGTATATCTTCCGTCTGATGCCATTATCGCTGAAAGCTTTAGTAATGATGTGGAGAGAAAAGAAGTTGATATTTATACAATTCCTGAAGGATGGATGGGACTTGATGCAGGGAACAAATCAAGAGACCAGTTCAATGATGTATTATTAAACTCAAGAACAATTCTTTGGAATGGGCCAATTGGTGTTTTTGAAATGTCAAATTTTGCTGGAGGAACAGTTGCACTAGGAGAAAGTATCGCTGAAGCAACAAGATTAGGAGCTTTCTCTTTAGTAGGAGGAGGAGACAGTGTTGCTTTCGTGAAGCAATTCGGTTATGCTGATCAGGTAAGCTACGTTTCTACCGGAGGTGGAGCAATGCTTGAAAGTCTTGAAGGACTTGAGTTACCAGGGGTAGCTGCCATCAATAATTAATCGGAAATAAAAGATATTTTAAAGCCTGCTAATATAATTAGCAGGCTTTTTTTATTTCTTAAACTTAAAGAAAATCCTTTATTGATCGGTGTTTTAATATTATTTTAGATATAACTTATAGTTATACAGAGGTGGGTTGAATTCTCTTTCAGAGACTTATGTTTTTCAGGAAATTTGTGATCAGAATATTGTTGTAAAATTTATGAATTCAAGTGATTTTATTTCTGGTTATATTCCCTTTTTACTTTGGTAAATGACTATTATTTTTGCAATACTATTGATGTAAAAAGTGGTATTTTTTCTATGAATTATACCTTGTATTTCGAGGAATATAGAAGAAGCAGTTGATATGTTTTTATGAAAATTATTAGAGGATTTGAAGGAAGATTTATGATTTCTTCTTCCCATTGAAAGGTGATTCTAATTATTTTTTAAAATTATTTTGGAGAGATAGGCTTAACTTTATCTGTTTTAGGAAATAGTATTTTAGATTGTTTTAGTATTTAAATTTCTACTAGAAAATGGTGGATATAATTTTTTGAAAACTTTAAATTTCTAAATTCAATGAATTATTTATTTCACATAATAGTGATTGTGTTGTATATTGCTGATTATTAGATGTTAAACTTATTTTCAATCTATTTTGTCCTTATTATTTTCATGTGATAATCTTACTAAAACAAAAGAAATCCATAGGTAACTATAATAAAATGAGTAAGTTAATTCCTTTTTTGATTTTTTAAGATCTTTTTCCAGGATAAACATTTACCTGTTTTAATTTTTTTTCTTTCAATTGAAATTCTCAGCGATTATTAAATTTACAGTTTTCAGTTTTCTTTAAAAAATAGTACTGAATCAATTTTTAATTTTTTGAAATAGAGAAAAATTATTTTTATTAAAAATGATAGAGTGGAGTAGGGGAGCTTTTTTTATCCTGGAAGAATTACTTTAGAAGGAAATAGATTTTCTATTTCTTTGTCATCAGAAATATATTTGCCAGGTCAGCTTTAATTTTTTCTTTTTAATAAAAACACCAAAAACCGACCTTCATAAATAGCTTAAAAATCGATTTTCTATCTTTTTTAGAGTATTGATACCTTATTTTATTTTGAAGTTAAATTGAAGCTGTTTTTGGGATAATTTATCTTGTTAAAACTAAATTTCTTCTTTTTTTTCGCTGGTTTTTATGGTTTTATTGAAAACTGAATGAGAAAGTTCAATAAAAGCTTTACGTACATAAATTACGGAGTAGATGATCTATATTTTTCTTTATTATTAAAATGGAGTAGGGGAGATATTTTTTTATTGATAGGTAAGGAAGGTAAATTTCTATTTTATTTTTAAGACTTTACAAAATAGATGTAGGATTTAAAATATAATTGTAGTCCAGAAAAAAGAAAACTCAGGAGAAAAAATCCTGAGTTTTTTATTTTTTAAGCTAAAAATACCAAAAATCGACCTTCATAAATGGGTTAAAAATCGATTTTCTATCTTTTTTCGATAATATATATCAAACTTGAAAATTCGTTGGAAAATAATGCTTTTACGTTCGAAATTGTTCCGTAGACTACTGCTTTTACCCAAAATAGAGGTGATTTTTTATATTTTTCGCTCAACATGGAGATGTAATAGGAATCAAGGACCAAAGGTTTGATCTTTCTCATTTTCCAGTCAGGATTTTTGGAAATTAAATTTTCCATTCCGTTTTTTGAAAAATGATAGATATGTCTTGGAACATCATACGCGGCCCAATATTCTTTATAATGTTTCGCATCATAGGAAGTTGGGTTGGGAACTGCAATGACAAGAATTCCTTTTTCTTTTAATTTTTCATGAAATGTGCTAAGCATTTCGTCCTGGTTTTCGATGTGTTCAAATACATGCCAGAGTGTAATAGCATCTAAGGTATTGTCTTCAATTTTATTAATATTATCTAAAATGGAAGCTTTTGCTATTTTTCCCTGTGCTGCTTTTCTGGCATCAGCATCAGGTTCAAAGCCGAAAGTTTCAAAATCATTTTCTATATATTTTACAAACTCTCCGGCACCGCATCCGTAGTCGAGTACTCTTGATCCTTTTTTTATTCTGTCTACCAGTATATTTTTTTTATACTGCAGATTAAAAGACTGGAGGAATTTATAAAGCTTTTCTTTTAAACTTCCGGAATCCTGGTGATGAGAAATATAATCTTCACTTTCATAATATCTGGAAATATTGGATGGAATAGGAGTGGTTTTGAATACTCCTTTTGTTTCAGTCTCTTTAATTTCAAATATTTCCTGTGAAAGAAAATGATCTTTTATTTTCATTGAAGTAAATATCTTTTATATGATAAAAAAATTAAGATATTCAGAAGTGTTTTACGCTCATAAATACCTTAATTTTTATTTTTATTTTCTAATGTTTCACGTGAAACATTTTTTTTAACGCCCTAGGTAAACTAATAAAACATTAATATCAGCTGGGGAAACCCCACTTATTCTTCCTGCTTGGGCAATAGTCTTCGGACGAACGTTAGACATCTTCTGTTTTGCTTCTGCAGAAAGGCTGGAAAGCTTCGTATAATCGAAATCTTCAGGAATTTTAATGTTTTCCAGACGATTTAACTTAGCAACGTTTTCTTTTTCTTTCTCAATATATCCTTTATACTTAATATTGATCTCTGCCTGTTCTCTTACTTCATCATTATATTGAGTAGAAACTTCTTTAATAAAATCAATTTCATCCAGTTTTTCTAATGTCATATTAGGTCTGGTAAGGATTTGAGCTGCTCTGTAAGCCTGATCTACAGGGCTGCTTTCAATAGATTGCAGAACTGGATTGATAATACCTGGTTTTAAAGAAGTTTCGCGAAGAAACTCTTCAAGTGACTGGCTTTCAGATACTTTGGTTTCAACGCGTCTTAATCTGTCTTCTTTTGCCAATCCTAGCTGGTATGCTTTCTCCGTTAATCTGATATCAGCATTATCCTGTCTTAAAAGAAGTCTGTATTCTGCACGTGAAGTAAACATTCTGTAAGGTTCTTCCGTTCCTTTTGTGATTAAGTCATCAATCAATACTCCAATATAAGCTTCATCTCTGTTTAGGATAAAATCTCCCTTTTCATGAACTTTATTGTGTGCATTGATTCCGGCAATTAATCCTTGTCCTGCTGCTTCTTCATATCCGGTTGTTCCATTGATCTGTCCTGCGAAATATAAATTATCAATTAATTTCGTTTCGAGGGTATGCTTCAACTGGGTAGGAGGGAAGTAATCATATTCAATGGCGTAACCCGGACGGAAAACTTTTACATTTTCAAATCCTGGAATATGTTTCATTGCTTTGATCTGTACATCCTCAGGAAGAGAAGAACTGAATCCGTTTACATAGATCTCTACAGTTTTCCATCCTTCCGGTTCTACGAAAAGCTGGTGTCTGTTTCTTTCTGCAAAACGATTAATTTTATCTTCAATACTTGGGCAGTATCTCGGACCTAAACTCTGGATCGTACCATTGAACATTGGACTTCTGTCAAAACCTTCTCTTAAAATATCGTGTACCGTTTCGTTGGTATATACGATATGACAGCTTAATTGTTTTGTCAGTTTTGGCGTATCAAGATAACTGAACTTTTGAGGATTTTCATCTCCTTTCTGTTCTTCCATTTTCGAATAATCCAAACTTCTTCCATCTACTCTTGGTGGAGTTCCGGTTTTCATTCTTCCTGCTTCAAATCCTAAAGTGACCAATTGCTCTGTAATTCCAAAAGCTCTTGGTTCACCCATTCTTCCTCCGCCTAATTGTTTATCTCCAACGTGAATTAATCCATTAAGAAAAGTTCCGTTCGTAAGAACTACAGATTTTGCTTTAATCTCAATTCCTAAAGAAGTAACAACTCCTGCTACTTTATTATTTTCAACAATCAGTTGTTTTACCATATCCTGAAAGAAATCAAGATTGGGAGTATTCTCTAATGCTAAGCGCCATTCTTCAGCAAAAAGCATTCTATCATTTTGGGTTCTCGGAGACCACATCGCAGGACCTTTTGAAAGATTCAGCATCTTGAATTGGATGGCAGATTTGTCTGCCACAATTCCGGAATATCCTCCCATTGCATCAATCTCTCTTACGATCTGTCCTTTTGCGATTCCGCCCATTGCCGGGTTGCAACTCATCTGTCCGATGGTCTGCATATTCATTGTAATAAGCAGGGTTTTTGAACCGAGGTTAGCTGCTGCCGCTGCGGCTTCGCAACCTGCGTGTCCGGCACCTACTACTATTACATCATATATTTCTGAAATCATTTTTATCTCGCTTGTTTTAAGCTTTAAACCTTATCTTTATAACCAATGTTTCACGTGAAACATTTTTGGAGAATGCACTCTAGGTAAACTTATATTGTTGCTAGAATAGAGTACTTTAGATATGGGACTTTAAGTGATTGTTCAATTCTAAAACTTTAAATCCCTGTATTTATCCAGGTATAAATCTTCCATTCTCCGCATCTCTTTTTCTTCCTCTTCCGTCTTGTCTTTATACCCTGCAAGGTGTAAAATACCGTGGGCTAAAACCCTTCTTAATTCTTCTTCATAATCTCGGGAAAGGGTAGAGGCGTTATCAGAAATGCGCTGCAAAGATACGAAAATCTCAGCGCTTATTGTCTTGCCTTTTACATAATCGAATGTGATAATATCTGTATAATAATCATGCTGCAAATAATCCTGATTGATCTTAAGAAGATATTCATCATCACAGAAAATGTAATTGATTTCTCCTAGTTTTTTTCCTTCTGAAAGAATAAGATCTTCCAGCCATTTTTTGTAATCTGTACTTACCGACTCTGGTAAGTTTTCGTAAAAGAACTGTATCATTTTTTTTAAAACCAGTGTCCTAATATAACACTGAATATACCTTTTTGGTTATTTTTTAGAGAGTGGCTGAAGTTTACTTTTATCTGCCCGAAAGGAGATTTGTAACCTGCCGTAATTCCCAGTGAACTATAATTTACTTTAACTGCATCCTCAAACTTGATATCGTTTGATAAGTTAGCAAAGGTAAAGTTTCCGCTGATAAAATAGTTTTTATTAAACTTAAACTGGAGATCATTGGATGCCAGTATGACATTGTTTGTGTAAAGCTGAGCAAAGTAGAAGCCTCCAAAGCTTTTAAAATTCATTAGATTCTGCTCAAAAATTCCCCCTAATCTATATTGGTAATAGGCGGGAAGGTTTTCACCAATGGTAACTCCTCCAAACAGATTCAGACGATAACTGAATTGTTTGCCAAGGGGAATGTTTAGCTTAAGATCTGCTTTGATCTGAATGATTCTTTTATCGACTTCAGATTTTAACAGGTCTACAACCTTTCCTTCTGCAGCAAAATAAACCCCTTTTGTCGCGAATTCCTTATCATCCTGAGTATCGGTTTTAATAAACACATAAGGATTCAGGAAACGGCTGTATCGCCTGTTATCTCCATTACTGTTTTCTGCTTTAAAATAATCGTGACTAATACCGCCGCCAATAGCAAATTTGTCCTTCCAGGTGGATTGTATGTAGGCTTCATTTCTGATCCATTCCCAACGGTCTACTACGTAATTATCTATATTCTTTATATCAAAGCTCATCCCGGAAGAATAAAGGCCAACACCTGGTATATATCCGTTATCCACAAAATAGTTCAGATAATATCTGAGACGATCTCCCACAACGACATCCAGCGAAAGGTTGGAATTTTTGAATAAAAGTCTTTTGGCAGAATAATTCAAAAGAAGTCCTGTTTTAAAAACTTCGTCATAATGCAATCCGAATTTTAAAAAATGACGGGTATCATCTTCAGTGACGTAAAGCTTCAGGTAGTTGGCGTCATTCTCCTGAACGATATCATAATTGATAAATTTGTAGTTGTTGGTGGCAACCAGTTTATCAATCATTTTATTGATACTTCCATACGTCTGAAGAGAGGGGAGACGTAATCCCATCTTACCCAGTGTGTAGTTTTTACCATAAATTTTACTTCCTTCAATAGAAATACTATCAATTTTATAGACGTTGGAATAGATTGGATTCACCTGTTGTCTGAGACGGTCAAATGGTCTCTTTGGCAGCTGGTCTAATACCTGGGAATATTTTAAACCTTCCACATATCCGCTATCCAGAATTTTCTTTTTATCATCATAGCTTGTTGCAGACATTCCTTTCAGGTTGGGTTTTATATTGATGTCTGTATATTTATATTGCTTTCTGGTATCTTTCTTTATTCCGAAATCGATAACCTGGTTCAGAATGGCTATAATATTGTTTAAATCCTCTCTTTTGGAAAGATCCTGGTTAAGATCCACCCCGATAACGATATCAATTCCTTTGTCCTTTAAAGGCTTTGAGGGATAGTTTACCGTCATCGCTCCGTCAATATAAATGCTGTCCCCGATTTTTACCGGATCCATTAAAGAAGGGAATGCGGAACTCGCCATAATAGACTGTACCAGATCTCCCTTTTCAAAGATCTGCATATTGCCGCTTTCAAGATTAGTAGCGACGCAAAGGAAGGGAATAGGCATTTTGGAAAAGTCCTCAATATTGGAAACATTTTTGAAAAGTTCTTTCAGAAGATAAACGTTTCTTTGTCCGGTACTGATTGAGGAGGGAAGTGTGATTTTTCCGTTTTTAAGCGGAATGGATAAAAGATATTTGTCTACAGATTTATTAAAAAAGCTGGCTTCCTGCCGGGACTTTGGATCCATAATCAGAGAATAGAAATCCGTATCCATGACTATTTTTTCTATTTCTTTCCCGGAGTAGCCGGCGGCATACAATCCGCCTACGATGGCTCCCATGCTGGTTCCGGAAATATAGTCTACTTTCACTCCTAATGAATCCAATACTTTAAGAACTCCTACATGTGAAAAACCTTTGGCACCACCACCGGCAAGCGATAGTCCGATTTTCGGGTTTTTCGGAATTACCAAATCTTTTTTTACCTGAGAATGGATCAATAACAATTGGAATATGGAAAGCAGAATCAGGAGTTTTCTCATAGTTAATCTTTTATATAAATCCGTTTCACCCGGGGTGAAATGGAGGTTAATACTTCATAGGTTATCGTTTTGCAGTATCCTGCGAATTCTTTTAAGCTTGGTTTGGCGTTGAAAACAGTTACCGTATCACCTTCTTTTACATTGGGAATATGGTCTACATTAATCATCATCATATCCATGCAGATATTTCCGACAATAGGTGCAAGAGTCTTATTTACCCCTACATTTCCTACCTGATTTCCGATCAGTCTTGGAATTCCGTCTGCATATCCCACAGGAATCGTTGCAATTCTTGTAGGATGATCTGCTTTATATCTTCTGCTGTATCCTACAGATTCACCATTTTCAACGGTTGATATCTGTGAAATTACGGTTTTAAAGCTTACCACAGATCGTAATTGTTTCTGTATTTCAGAATCTGCTGATTCTCCCAGCATACCGATACCGATTCTTACCATGTCGTGCTGATGATCTTTATAGCTTGTAATTCCTGCCGAATTCAGAATATGACGGATAGGAGTGTAGCCTAGCTTTTCAATAAGGTAACTTGAATTTTTTTCGAAAACATCAAGTTGTTTCAAAGTGAATTCTTTTTCTTCAGGCATATCAGAAGAAGATAAATGACTGAAAAGGCTTTGAACCTTTACGTTTTTCTGACTTAAAGTTTCGCTTAACTGATCCAGCTCAAAATCTTTGAAACCAAGACGGTGCATTCCTGTTTCCAGCTTAATATGGATGGGATATTTCTTATCATATCCGGATTTCTGAACGGCTTCATAAAATAGTTCCAATACTCTGAAACTATAAATTTCAGGTTCCAGGTTGTATTCTATAATAGTCTGATAGCTATGCTGCTCAGGATTCATCACAATAATAGGAGTAGTAATCCCTTTTTTACGAAGCTCTACACCTTCATCTGCATAAGCTACTCCAAGGTAATCGATATGATGATGCTGTAGAAATTCTGACACTTCAAAACTTCCCAGCCCGTAGGCATTGGCTTTTACCATAGCCATCATTTTAGTTCCCGGCTTCAGCAGCGATTTGTGATAGTTGATATTATGAAGAATCGCATTAAGGTTTACTTCAAGTACTGTATCATGTTTTCTGAGTTCAAGAATATCTTTCAGTTTTTCAATTTCAAATTTTCTTGCTCCTTTGAGTAAGATGATCTGATTTTCTATGTCACTAAGATGTTTACTTTCAATGAGCTCTTTAGTGTCAATAAAAGTATAAGTTTTAGCTTTAAATAATTCACTAAAGTTTGATATTTCATCACCGATCAAGAATACAGAATCAAAATGCTGTTCATTCACCAGTTCAGAAACTTCTTCGTACAATTCTTTGGCGTTGGAGTTTACTCCTACAATATCTGTTAAGACCAGTGATTTTTTAGATTTGTTGTATTCATTTAAAAACTGCAGGGCAGTCTTCAAAGAATCGAGGTCAAGATTGAAAGAATCGTTGATGACAATATTACCCTTAATTCCTTCAATGGCTTCAAGCCTCATTTCAACGGCTTTTAAAAGGTTGATTTTTTCAACGATCTTTTTATTTTCGATATTCAGTTCCTTTAGCACGGAGATAAGCGCCATAGCATTGGTTAATGTCGCTTCGTCTCTTTGGTGCGCCGGAAAACTGATTTCTTCACCCAAATATTCAACAATGATGTTTTCATCTTTGGAAATATTGTTTTTGATGAAAACCTGATTCTCTTTTTTAAAACCGTAAGAAATCAATTTTTTCTCAGAATAGGAATTTTTAATTTTTTGATCAACCAAAGAATTATCTCCATTATAAATGATGACTTCGGAATTTTTGAAAAGAATTATTTTTTCATCTATCAGTTCTTCTTCGGAAGAAAAGTTGGCAGCATGGGCTGTTCCGATGTGGGTAAGCAGTCCGATCTGAGGATGGAAAATATTTTCAAGTTTTTCCATTTCATGCGGTTTTGAAATTCCCACCTCAAAAATTCCCAGCTGATGAGAACTGTTGATTTGAAGAAGAGACAAAGGAAGACCAATCTGGGAATTAAAACTCTTAGGGCTTTTTACCGTAGGAAACTCGTTCCATAAGCACTGATATAACCATTCTTTTAAAATAGTCTTACCATTACTTCCTGTAATTCCGATGGATTGTAAATGAGAATGTTCGAAATGATACTTTGCTAATTTTTGAAGAAACTCTATAGAATTTTCAACAATGATCCAGGTAATATTTTCAAACTCCGGATAATGATGTTCAGAAATAATGACATTGATACCTCTTTCCATCGCAGATTCAATAAATTTTTCTCCGGAATTTTTCTGAGTATTGATGGCAATAAAGGCTGTATTCTTGATAGAATAAATAATTCTGCTGTCGTAAGCTATATTTTTGATCAATAAATTTCCGTCTCCAATGATCTGTGCATTGGTGATCTCTGCAATGTGTTGTACTGTATAATTCATTGGTACCCTTTCTGCTTTATTTTGAGCGAAACTGCAAAAAGGTAAAACTGCAAAAGAAATGAAGATATTCTATCCTCTTCTTTCCTTTTTTAATATTTTACAATAAAGCTTTTCCGCTTTTCATTTTTATATTAAGTGAATATATTGTCGGCTTAATGCAAACAGCTTTTCTCTGTTTTGCCCTTATCCTTTATTATTTTCTTTTTGAAAGTACTTCGTCAATAAAAACACGGCGGCTTACTGCTTCATAGCTTTCTGTTTCTCCCAATTCTACTAGATTATCTCCCTGAGAAGTTCTCATGGAATAGTTGGCCAGATTACCTGTTCTCTTACAAATAGCATGCACTTTTGTAACATATTCGGCAGTCGCCATCAAATTAGGCATTGGTCCGAACGGACGGCCCAAAAAATCCATATCCAATCCTGCAATAACGACTCTGATACCGCTATTGGCAAGCTGATTGGCAACATCCACAATGCTTTCATCAAAAAACTGAGCTTCATCAATGGCTACTACATCACAATTGGAAGCCAACAGAAGAATTTCATTTGGGTTTTCTACTGCTGTACTACGGATTTTATTCTGATTATGAGAAACTACATCCTCTTCAGAATACCGTATATCCATTTTAGGTTTAAAAATTTCCACATTCTGTCCTGCCATTTCCGCTCTTCGCAATCTGCGGATCAGTTCCTCGGTTTTACCGGAAAACATAGAGCCGCAAATCACTTCCATCCAACCACTTTGTTTGGAATGATTAATTGTATTTTCTAAAAACATTTGTTAAATTAGCCGTATATTTTTAACATCAAAAGTAAGCAATTTTAATAAGAATCTTATTATGCAGAATATCCAAGATTTAAAGGAAAAGATTTTTTTTGAATCCATGAATATCATTGATAATCTGGACAAAATAAGCCATATAGACGAATTACTTTCCAAGCAAGATCTTGTAGATGAGCTTGCTAACAGGATTTCTTTTTTGAAACTGCTGGAAAAAAATATTGAATACTTCGTAGCAGACAATACGGCGCAGAATCAAGACCATCAGTTTGTCTCTTTTGCTTCAGGAGAAGCAGATCATCCTGATACCGGAAATGAAGGGATGGAAGAGGAAGCTATTTTCAATAATGAACTGAACGAAATTGATGAAAATGAAGTTTTTTCAGACGAATCTGAAGAAGAAGAGGCTGTTTTCAACAATCAGTTAAATGAAATTGTTGAAAATGAATTCCATGAAAATATCGTAAGCTTTGTAGAAGAAAACAAGGAAGAAAATTTACCGGAAATTATTCAGGAAAAGACTCCTGAATATGAAAATCTGGAAGAAGAGGCCGTTTTCAATAATCAGCTGAACGAAATTGATGAAAATGAAATTTCAGAGGAACAGAGAGCAGTTTTGAGTTTTGTGGATGAAGATAAAATTCTTGCAGATTCTACACCGGATTCGGATGAAGATCTTAATGAAGATCTGTTTTATAATGAAGTCACAGAAGAAGAAACCAGTTTCAATACTCAGCTTAATGAGATAGAAGAGCAGGAAGAAGAAACTTCTGAACCGGAATCTGAAAAAGAAACTGATTTTGCAGTTGTAAATGATGCAAAACCTCCTGTAACGGAAACAATTCCGAGTATTTTTGATACGGAAACGCTGGATGATGAAATCCTGATTGAAGAAAATGAAGAACAGTTTGTAGCTTCAAATGTATCTATAGAGCAGGGAGAAATGGCTACAGAAACTTCCAATGTGGAAAATATTCTGAGTGAGATTAAAAATGACCATTCAGAAGAACCTGTAAAAGAAGAAAGCATCCTTGCTGAAGTCTATGACAGAAGAAAAATTGTGGAAATAGATAAACCTGTTCCCGAAGAAACAGATAAACATCGTTCTGATGAAAGCTTCGAAAATTTAGAAGAATACCATCGGGAGAAAAAAATAAAATTAGCCAATATCAAAGGAATGAAGGCTGTTCAGTCACTTTTTGATGACGACCATCTGGAGCTTCCCAAAGAAGAGAAAACTTCTCCGGTTATAAAAGAAGATAGCGGAAGTATTCTGAAATCCAATATTCCGACCAATTTCATGGAAGCAGACAAGCTGAAACCTGAATTTAAACTGGATCTGAATGACAGACTTGCCTTTACGAAGATGCTTTTTGAAGGAAGCCAGGCAGATCTGAATGATACTGTTTATCAGCTGAATCAATTCAGAACACTGGAAGAAGCCAAAGAATATCTCAGCGATCTGTATTACGACAGGAAATGGAATAAGGTGGATGAATATGCACAGAGACTTTGGATATTGGTGGAAAATAAATTCTTATAATTTTGAGCGGAATCCTATATTTTGTTCCCACACCTGTCGGGAACCTGGAAGATATGACATTCAGGGCGGTAAATGTCCTGAAAGAAGTAGATTATATTTTATGTGAAGACACCAGAACTTCCGGAATACTTTTAAAACATTTTGAGATCTCCAAGCCTTTAAAATCCTATCATTTACACAATGAGCACCAGGCAACGGAGAAAGTGATTACAGACCTTAAAAACGGCCAGAATATCGCTATTATTACAGATGCGGGAACCCCTGGTATCTCAGATCCCGGATATTTGCTGGCCAAAGCAGGAGCAGATAATAATATTGACATGATCTGCCTTCCCGGAGCAACCGCTCTGATTCCGGCACTTGTGGTTTCGGGACTTCCTAATAATGAATTCCTGTTCGCAGGATTTCTGCCGCAGAAAAAAGGAAGACAAACCAAGCTGAAACAGCTTGCTGAAGAAAAAAAGACCATCGTTTTGTACGAAAGTCCTCATAAGATCAATACCACGCTGGAGCAGATCAAAGAATTCTTCGGAGAAGAAACCAAAGTAAGCTTAAGCCGTGAAATCTCTAAGAAATTTGAAGAAACCAAACGCGGAACAATCAATGAATTAATTGAGTTTTCCAAGAGTAAAACTTTAAAAGGGGAGATCGTTCTTATTGTCAATAATTCTATTTAATTTTCTTTGAAAAAATTAGTTTTTGTATTGTGTTCTGTAGTCTGTACAGCACAGACTAATCAATATATGAAGGTAATCCTGTCAAAAAAAACAGGGAAGGAGATCAGTTCTTATTCAGAAGGTTATGGAATATTTTATGATACTGGTGATAAGAAACAGGGCATTGTAGATTCTTTAGGAACGATTACATTTCAGTCTTCAGACAAAGGAGGTATTCTGCATGTTTTCAAAAACCGGTTTATTCTTTATTCTGAGGAAGGAAATGGTAAAAAATCAGCAGTTATTGACGAAAAAGGAAATGAAATTATCCCTTTAAATGATCAGGAATTTAATACACCATGGTGGAGTGAAGATTGTATCATCTCATCAAAACAGAATGCTGAGGCTGTATATGATTTTAACGGAAAGGAAATTATTCCCTATTCAGAAAAGATCCGTTTTTCAGGAAAGAACAGACTTTTTGTTTTAAAAGATAAAAAATGGTTTCTGTATGACCTTAAAGGAAAGCAGCTCAGTAATCGTGAATTTAAGGAAGATTATAGCTTTGAACAGGGTAGGACACTGATTATCAATGAAGATAATGAAAAAGAAATCATTGGAAATAACGGCCAGACTCTGCACAAATTTTCAAAGCAAGTGATTGATATTAATGCCTATCCTTATCTGATTACTCAGAATAAAGCTACAGGAAAATATGGCTTGATTGATACAGACGAAAATACGATTGCTGAAGAAATCTATAACGATATTACCCCGGAATATTTTGGTAAAAAGGAATATATCTATCTTACAAAAAACGGAAAAACTACAGTTTTCAGTAAGAAAAGCAGAAAGCTGTACGCCCAGACTTTTAAATATCTAAATCCTTTACTGGATAAATATTTCAGTGTCTATAATGATAAGGTAAAGAAATCCGGGATTATAGACCTGGAAGGGAATATTATTTATCCTCAGGAATATGATTTTATCCGAAGTTTTACCATTTCCGGGAAAGATTTCATTTATCTTAAAAAAGGAAATGAAGAGAAGTTTCTCGATAAAGATCTTAAAAATATCGTGGGTGAGGGGGTTCAGATTCTTGGTTTTTATCCGGATAATCTTATTGTTGGGAAACAGGATCGTTACTTTAGGTTTACAGTGAAAGATCAGTCATTATCTGAGTTGAAAAATATCAGCCAGATAAAAAGTGAAGATGTTGACTATTTTAATCCCCTTAATCAGTATTCAAAACCTTTGGTCTGTAGAAATACAGATAATTTATATGGGATTCTGGATGGGAAAGGAACAGAAATTGTACCCTTTGTTTACGAAGATATTATAACATTCGGGAATGCTGAAAACGAAATTGTTGTTAAAAAAGAAGGAAAATTCGGAGTTTCCAATTTTCAGAATGAGCCTTTGAAAGACATTATTTATGAAAAATATTTCTGGCAGAAAGAAGTGTTGAGACTAGACAAGAGTAAAAAGACAGACTTTATTTACTTCACCAGATTTAGAAATAATTTCGGTCAACTTTAAAAAAAATCCTGATAATCATCAAAAAAATAGTAGTATTTTGACAATTTCAATGGGTTGAATAACATTTTATAATATCTTTGCAAACCGTTTAATTCCGGAAAGGAATTATAGAAACATGAAGAGGCAGCTGTCACAAGCTGAACGAGTTATAAAAAGAAAATAATTGTCAATAGATATGAAAATATTAGAAGGAAAGGTAGCACTAATTACCGGAGCTACAAGAGGAATCGGTAAAGGTATCGCTGAAATGTTTGCTCAGCAAGGGGCAAAAGTAGCATTTACCTACGCTGGCTCTGTAGACAAAGCAAAAGAATTAGAAGCGGCTTTAAGTTCTGTAACCCAAATCAAAGGATATCAGTCTGATGCATCAGATTATGATGCAGCGCAGAAATTGGTGGAAGAGGTAATGGCGGAGTTCGGACAGATTGATATTTTGGTAAACAATGCAGGGATCACAAAAGATAACCTGTTATTGAGAATGTCCAAAGAAGATTGGGATAAAGTAATCAAAGTAAACTTAGATTCAGTTTTCAACCTTACAAAAGCGGTAATCAAGCCGATGATGAAGGCAAGATCAGGATCTATCATCAATATGACTTCTGTAGTAGGGGTGAAGGGTAATGCCGGACAAGCCAACTATGCAGCTTCTAAAGCCGGGGTGATCGGATTTACAAAATCTGTGGCACTGGAGTTAGGATCAAGAAATATCAGATGTAATGCGATTGCACCTGGATTTATCGAAACGGAAATGACTGCTGTTCTGGATGAAAAAACAGTTCAGGGATGGAGAGAGGAAATTCCGATGAAGAGAGGAGGACAGCCTGCAGATATCGCCAATGCATGTGTATTCTTAGGCAGCGAAATGTCTGCATACATTACCGGACAGACATTAAACGTTGACGGTGGAATGTTAACTTAGAAAATGAAAAAAGTACAGAATATCGTATTATTCTTGTCGATTATAATAGGCGTCGGTCTGGCATACATGAGTTTCTTTAATGTATATCAGACCGATGATTATTTTTGGTCCTTTACTACCAGAAAAATGGGACTGCTGCAAAGTTTTATCAATACCTATACAACATGGGGCGGAAGATATTTCGGATATTCTATTAATATGTTTAATCCTGTCTTTTATGACAGTAAAAATATTGTTCCGAAAATCTATCCTGTTTTTTTAATGCTTTCCTTTATTGGAGTTTCCGCATTAAACTTTAAAGAATATTTCAACTATTCTTTCAAAGAGTCTATTAAAAAAGGCTTTCTTTTATTTTTCTTTTATACCATACTTCTGGTAAGTCTGCCTGAACATTACTTCTGGATCACAGGTTCCAATATCTACTTCGTTCCTGCAATTTTAGCGGGTATTTTACTCTATTTTACTAAAAAAAATAAAGATACGGGAAAGAATATCTGGTTTTATCTTTCCATGCTGCTTGTCGCAATGCTGATGGGTTCTAATGAAATTCTGGCATTGATTGTATGGGGAATTCTGTTGGTGTCTTATTATCAGAAACGTAATAAGAAAAACCTGACTTTGGTATTGACTGCAAGCGTCTTTTTATTGGTAAGTTTTCTTGCACCTGGGAACTTCAACAGAATGGGGGAAAGCGAACAAGGAATTATAAAATGGGTAAAAAGAATAGGCCTTTTTGGAGCTAATACACTCTATGTTGCAGTCAAAGTACTTTTAATACTACCTCTTTTTATTAAAGTTTTTGAAGAAGAACTCAAGAAAATCACGGCTCAGATACTGTTGAAAAAAGCTGTTTTATTCTGGTTGGTTTCATTGATACCTTTGTTATTTACAGGGTATATCCTAACCTCTATTGCAAGACAGTTTGAAAGTATCATCTTTTATTTTTTAATCAGTTTTTCACTAATCGTCTATTTCAAATTTGAGAAAATTAAAAATTTTTGGTGGATTTCCCTTTTCATTATTTTCCTTCCTGAGCTCAAAGTTTTCCCTGAGAGATATTCTTATTTTAATATTGATCTTAATGGTGAAAATATAATTATGGAGCTTCTGACTACAGATCTTAAGGAATATGAAAGAGAGATGAATGAAAGGGTTGATATAATTAAAAACTCTTCTCAGGATTCTGTGGTGGTAGACAAAATAAAAGAAGTTCCAAGAATTTTACATATGGATGAAATGGCTTCTGTAAAAGAGGACGAAACCTATGTAAATGATCAGCTTCAAAAATATTTTAATAAAAAATACATCAGAACAAAAGAATAAATAAAGGCTTTAGATACGCAATCTAAAGCCTTTTGTTGTATTTCTAGTCCTTAAAAACCTGGTTTTCCTGTTCCTGAACCCTGATAAAAGTAGTTCTTTTAGAAAGTTCCTTGAGTTTTGAAGCTCCTACATATGTACATGTGGATCTCACACCTCCCAATATATCTTTCACAGTATCTGCTACCGGCCCTTTATACGCTACTTTCACTGTTTTCCCTTCAGAAGCACGATATTCTGCCACACCGCCGGAATGCTTGTCCATGGCTGTTTTGGAACTCATTCCATAGAAAGAACGATATTTTTTACCGTTTTCTTCAATCATTTCTCCGCCACTTTCATCATGTCCGGCAAACATTCCTCCCAACATGACGAAATCTGCACCTCCGCCAAAGGCCTTCGCTACATCACCGGGAACTTTACATCCGCCATCAGCGATGATATGCCCGCCTAAACCGTGAGCAGCATCAGCACATTCTATAATCGCTGAAAGCTGAGGATATCCCACTCCGGTTTTTACTCTGGTGGTACACACTGATCCGGGGCCAATACCTACTTTTATGATATCTGCACCTACCAGAAGAAGCTCTTCCACCATTTCTCCGGTAACCACATTTCCGGCCATAATAATTTTGTCCGGAAAATTGGCCCTAGCTTTCTTCACAAATTCAACGAAATGTTCAGAATAGCCATTGGCTACATCGATACATAGAAACTCAATTTTTGGGTGCTTTTCGAGAATCTGCTTTATTTTCTCCTCATCTGCTTTTCCCGTTCCGGTACTCAAAGCAATATACTGATGAATACTTTCAGGCTGACTGTCCAGAAACTGGCTCCATTCCTCCGGGGTATAATGTTTATGAACCGCTGTAATAATTTTTTCTTTAGCCAGTTCAACGGCCATTTCAAATGTCCCTACTGTATCCATATTAGCGGCAATGATGGGAACTCCTGTCCATTTTTTCCTGGTATGTTTAAAGGTAAATTCTCTCTGTAAATCAACTTCCGAACGGGATTTTAAAGTAGAACGTTTAGGGCGGAACATTACATCCTTAAACCCCAGTTTTATGTCATATTCTATGCGCATTTTGTAATTATTTGTCAGAATAAAGGTAGTGAATAATATGAAATAGTGTATTTTTGAAACAATGGATTTTCCTGTAACATTTCATATTTTCGGCAAAACGATACTTGCGCATCCGCTTTTTGAGGCTGCCGGGATGTTTCTGGGTATGAGATATTATTTTTATCTGAAACGTAAGTCTAAAGAAAAACTTTCCTTCAATACTTCTGCGGCAGTTTTAATTGGTGCTACTGCCGGAGCTTTGATAGGTTCCAAGTTGATCGGTAATCTCGAAAATCCTTATGCATTAATTGAAAATTTTTCTATCAGAAAGTTCTGGTCAAACAATACTATTGTAGGAGGGCTGGCCTTTGGTTTATTGGGAGTAGAGCTCGCAAAAAAGATTGTGAACCATAAAGAGAGTACGGGAGATCTTATTGTTTTTCCCCTGATATTGGCCATGATGATAGGCAGAATAGGGTGTTTTCTTACAGGGGTTTATGAAGAAACGTATGGTATTGCTACTGATTCTGTTTTGGGAATGCATTTGGGAGACCAATGTCTCAGACACCCTGTTGCTTTGTATGAAATAGCCTTTTTAATGGTTCTTTGGATAGGATTAAGGTATATTCAGAATCTTAAAAAATACCCTTCCGGTTTTATATTTCAGCTGTTTATGCTCAGTTATTTTACATTCAGATTCCTTTTGGACTTTATAAAACCAAGGGTAGAAATCATTGCCAATATGGGTACAATTCAAGTGGTGTGTATCTGTGTAATTATTTACTACATTTATAAAATTAAAAATACCGGATCTTTATATTTAAAATATTCAAGATGAAAACATTAACTATTTTAGAAGGGAATCTCAATCTGGCTGGGGTAGTGATAATGATTATTGGTGCTATTATTTTGGTAGCAGTGGTTTTTTCCATGATCGTCGCTTTTATTACAAAACTTATTTATGAAAGGAAAGGAGACCGGAAATTCACCAGAAAACAATTTATCCAGACCATGCTTATATCTCTTCTGATCTGTGGATTAATCAGCGGTTATATTTGCGGAGGACTTTAAAAAATTTGCTATGCCAGTAAGAAATTATACGTATTACGATTATACAATCAGTCTTTGCCCGGAATGTCTTAAAAGGGTAGGTGCCAAGATCATTATTGAAGATGAAGCTGTTTTTATGACCAAAAGATGTCCTGATCATGGATTTTTTAAAACAAAAATAGCTTCTGATGTACAGTATTATAAAAATATAAGAAACTATAATAAAGCCTCTGAAATGCCTCTTCATTTCGGAACAGATGTGGAATATGGCTGTCCTTATGATTGTGGACTGTGTGTAGATCATGAACAGCATAGCTGTCTTTCTATCGTAGAAGTGACAGATCGCTGTAATCTGACCTGCCCAACCTGCTATGCGATGTCCTCACCCCATTATGGAAGTCACAGAAGCCTGGAAGAAATTGAGGCTATGTTTGATATTATCGTAAAAAATGAGGGAGAACCGGATGTAGTGCAGATCAGTGGAGGAGAACCTACAATCCATCCGGAGTTTTTCAAAATTATGGATATTGCCAAATCAAAACCGATCAAACATCTGATGTTGAATACCAACGGAATCAGAATAGCCAATGATCCGGGATTTGCTGAAAAGTTGGCGACGTATGCTCCTGAGTTTGAAATTTACCTTCAGTTTGACTCATTTAAACCTGAAGTCCTGGAAGATTTCAGAGGGAAGGATCTTACTTCAGTCAGAATGAATGCACTTGAAAAACTCAATGAACTTAACCTTTCTACGACACTGGTTATCGTTCTTCAAAAAGATAAAAATATCGATGAAATAGGAAAAATTATAGAGTTTGCCCTGAAACAGAAATGCGTAAGAGGAATTACCTTCCAGCCAGTTGAAATTGCAGGAAGAAACCGGGAAGACTCTGCTTATGAAAAAATTACCTTGACTGAGGTAAGACAGGAAATTATCAATCAGTTTCCCCTGTTACATTCTGATGATATTATTCCTGTTCCATGTAACCCGGATGCGCTGGCTATGGGATATATCTTGAAACTTCAGGGCGAAACAATTCCTTTAACCCGATATATCAATCCTGCAGATCTTCTGAATAATGAATCACGGAATACCATTGTTTACGAACAGGATAAGGGGTTGCATATGCAGCTGCTGGATATTTTCAGTACCGGAATTTCCGTAGATAAAGTTCAGCCTAAAGTCAATCAGTTACTGTGCTGTCTGCCGGAAGTGTGTGCTCCGGATCTCGACTATGATAACCTTTTCAGAATAATTATCATGAACTTTATGGATGCTCACGATTTTGATGTAAGAGCGGTGAAGAAGTCATGCGTACATATTGTCAATAAAGACCTGAAGTTAATCCCTTTTGAAACGATGAACCTTTTCTACAGAGATGAAAAAAAGGCTTATCTGGAAGAGCTCAGAAAAGAAGATAAAGTATTATTTTAGCCATATAAAAAGCAAAGCGTGAAATCTGATTTCACGCTTTTATTTTTTCCTTGTTATTTTACTTCTTTTACATCTTCAAAAGTCATCACTTCTTCCAATGTTTTCATGTATTCATAAGCTGTCAGGTCAAACTTTACCGGAACAATAGAAATATATCCGTTAGCCAATGCCGTTTCATCAGCATCCTCAGAATCGTCCATATTGTTGAAATAACCTGTTAGCCAGTAATATTTTTTACCGTGTGGATTGATTCTTTCATCAAAGCTTTCTTCCCATTTGGCATGAGCCTGCTTACAGACTTTTACGCCTTTTATTTCTTCCGCCGGGAGTTTTGGAATATTGACATTCAATACAATTCCTTTTGGCATTGGATTTTCCAATGTTCTTCTTACAATATTCTGAATAAATTCTTTAGCCTGAGTAAAATCTGCTTCCCAGCTAAAATCCAGTAATGAGAATCCAATAGCAGGAATTCCTTCCACACCAGCTTCTACCGCAGCAGACATAGTCCCCGAATAAATTACATTGATAGAAGAATTTGCCCCGTGATTGATTCCTGAAACCACAATATCCGGTCTTCTTTTCAGGATCTTATCAAGAGCCATTTTTACACAGTCTACAGGAGTTCCGCTGCACGAAAAATCAGTTTGCGGGCCATCAAGGGTAACTTCTTCGTAACTTAGGGTAGAGTTGATGGTAATAGCGTGGCCTTTTCCACTTTGGGGAGAGTTGGGTGCTACAACCACTACTTCTCCGATTTCATTCATAAAACTGACAAGATTTCTGATACCGGGAGCTGTAATTCCGTCATCATTAGTCACCAGAATAAGTGGTCTTTCCATAAATTATCTTTAATTTTTTTATTTAAATAGAGTGAGTTTGTTCATTTTCAGAATTGAACAAATAGATTTTCAACACATCAAATGTAGGTAAAAATCAGACGCCATAAAATACCAGATTGGGATTGGCTGCTGTGAAATGAGAATAAGATTCTCATACTATGGCCTGTAGAATGAAGAGGTGAACATAGATAAGGAAAATCACAAAGCGCAGAGAATAAAACTGAAATGAAGGAAATTTAAGATGAATTTTATTTCATCAAACTCAAAACTTTACAGGTATTTCCCCTATAAAATTTCTTGGTATCCGGGGAATAACACCTGTAAAGCCTGATAGTTTTAATGTTAAGTGGTTGTACAAAATAATAAACTAGTCGAGAGGTTTTCTGCCGGAAATGATATTATAAAGAATAACAATAATGGCGATCACCAGTAAAACGTGAATTAAATAACCTGTACTCATTCCGGGAACAACTCCTAGCATTCCCAATAGCCAAACAACGATGCAGATGACTGCTACTAACCATAATAAACTTTTCATAACTTAATATTTTGAATTTGTATGGTTAATTCTCTGCATATTTTATGCCTTTATTATATGAAATTGATTTTTGTGGTATGTGTAATTGTTTTTTAATTAAAAAAGTAAAACTTAAATATGCCTGAGAAAAGAGCGATCTGTATCATTTTGTCATCAAATAGCCTGATAATAGGAAATGGCTGACACTGTCTCGGTTATTTGCAAATCTCTTTAAATAAAAATCGTCAAAACTGTCGATATTTGTAAATAAGGTATTAAATTTGATCATTTGTAACAGTACCAGACTTACTGCTACTAATTATTATACTTATTTTAAAAAAATTAATAAATAAAGACAGTTTATGTGGAAAAATTTCAAACTGAATAAATTTTTACTCCTGATTCCATTAACCAGTCTAATGTTTTGTTTCAACTCGCCACAGAATGACGATGAAAAGATGCAGACGATAATGGTGAGCGTAAAAAACACACTTTCTTATCTGCATTATAGCCCGAAATCTATCAATGATGCCTATTCGAAGGACGTTTATAAGCATTATTTCGAATTGGTAGATCCAGCCAAAAGATATTTTCTTCAATCTGATATGGATGAATTCAGCAAGCATGAAACAAAGCTTGATGACTATATCGGACAAGGTGATCTTACATTCTATAAGCTTACGATTGACAGGCTATACCAAAGAGTGGATGAGATTGATAAAATCACACAGGATATTTTCAGTAAGCCGATTAATCTTCAGGAAGATGAAACGCTTACTCTTGAGCCCAAACTGAAAAAAGTACCTGCCAACAAACAGGAACAGTATAATGAATGGAAAAAATTCATCAAATACAATATCCTTCAGGAAGTTGAGTCGATGAACAGCAAAGAAGAAGCTCAGAAAGAAAAGAAAGACTCTGTTCAGAAATACAAACTGAAAGATACGATCAAGTTTAAGCCACTTACTCAGGACGAGAAGATCAAAAAAGCGACTGATGAAGTAAAAGACCTTGTAAAAGATACTTTCACGAGATTCAAAAAGAGAAAGAAAATGGATTGGTTTACTGTGTATATGAATGCTTATACAGAAGTATTCGATCCACATACCAACTACTATTCTCCAAAAGATAAAGAAGATTTTGATACTCAGTTTACCGGAAAAGTAATCGGTATCGGGGCTCTGATCCAGGAGAAAAAAGGAAATCTTTACTTAGGAGCGCTTACTATTGGAGCACCGGCATGGAAGTCGAAACAGCTTTCTGAAGGTGATAAAATCCTGAAAGTAAGATCTAAACCAAAAGAAGATGCCGTAAATGTGGTAGGAATGCTTTCTGATGAAGCAGTACGTTTGATCAGAGGTGAAAAAGGAACTCCGGTAACCTTAACGGTTCAGAAAAAAGACGGTACCATTAAAGATGTAACGATGATCCGTGAAGAAGTTGCTATTGAAGATACATTTGCAAGAAGTATTGTAGTGAATGCTCCAAATGGTAAAAAGTATGGTTTCATCAACCTGCCAAGCTTTAATGCTGATTTTGAAAACGCCAAAGGAAGAAACGCTTCTGATGACATCAAAAATGAAATTATTAAGCTTAAAGAACAGAATATTCAGGGAATCATTCTTGACCTTAGAAATAATGGAGGAGGTTCTTTAACTGAAGTAGGAGATATCATGGGACTTTTCATGGAAGCAGGTCCTTACGTTCAGGTGAAAGACGGAAACGGAAAAATCCAAACGCTTAAGAATAAAAACGAAACTCCGATCTGGACAGGTCCGTTGGTTATTATGCAAAATGAACTTTCCGCTTCAGCTTCAGAAATCCTTGCAGGAGTAATGCAGGACTATGGCAGAGCGATGATCATCGGATCTCCACAATCTTTCGGAAAAGGAACCGTTCAGACTTTTGTGGATCTGAACAGATTCCTGAACACAGAAGATGATTTCGGATCTCTTAAACTGACAATTCAGAAGTTCTACAGAATTACCGGAGAATCTACACAGAGAAAAGGAATCGTGTCTGATATCCAGATGAAAGACTTCTTTACGTATGCTGAAGTAGGAGAGCGATATGATGATTATGCATTGGCCTGGGATAAAATTCCTCCTACAAAATTCCAGAAACTGAACTATTTCAATATCCAGGCACTGGAAAAGGCAAGTGCAGACAGAATGGCTAAAAACAGCAATTACCAGTTGTTATTGGAATCTGCTCAGTGGAGAGAAAAGCTGGATAAAGAAGAAAATATCACATTGAATATTACCAAGTTCAATGAGCTGATGAAGAACAGAAAATCTCAGATTGAAAAGTTCAAAGCATTGACAAAATTTGAAAATGGTCTTCAGTTCATGATGTATCCAAGTGAAATTGAAAGAGAGAAAAAAGACGAAGCTTTCAAGAAAAAATCTGAAATGTGGATCAAGAATCTGAAAAAAGATCTTTACCTGCAGGAAGCAATGAATATTGTATCAGATATGGGGGCTAAATCCTAAACATAAAAAACCGCTAATCTTTTTGGTTAGCGGTTTTTTATTGAATAAAGTAGATTACTTAATTTCTACACATCCCACTCTTCCTCCGGCATTTCCGGTAGGCTGGGTATGGAAATCATCTGCTGCAGCGTGTACAATAAGACCTTTTCCAATAATGTTTTTGGACTCATCTGTACAACCCAGACACCATTTGTCTGTCTTGAAAGTCAATGTCGCCGTTCCGTTCTGATCAGCAACCAGGTTTCCTATATCTCCCATATGGAAATGTTCAGCACCCCATTTACCATGATCATTCTTCGAAGGATTCCAGTGACCGCCTGTAGAAGTTCCGTCTGCTGCAGAGCAATCTCCTTTTTCATGAATGTGTACTGCATGGATTCCGGGAGTAAGGTTGGTAATATCCAGCTTCATGGTTACTTCATTTCCATTTTGAGTAAACTTCGCCGTTCCTCCTGTCTGTGTTCCGCTTTTGGCATTTACAGAGTACGTTTTTGTGGTTCCGCATGAAACGGCAAAAGCTGCAAATCCCGCCAATAATGCTAATGTTTGTACTTTCATTTGTTCAATGATTTATAGTGATTTTACGATAAATTTAAAAAAGATTTTCCAAAGGGCTTTATGATCTCACTCTTTTTTGAAAAACTTAATTGGAATGATTGCTTTAATACAGCCTGTTTTATCCTTAAATTCTGAAACTTAGCTCTGGAGGCTAACTGTATTTAAAACGAGGTAAAAAAAAGCTTATTTTAGTGGATAGAAAGCCACTTATAAATCAAATCCAGGAGGCGCAAAGAAATAGAAAATGATTATTCTGTATACGTTCATCAATGAAACAAAACATCAGCCTCTTCTGGACAGGTATCTGCCTGCTTTTTCTATGGAAATCAGACAGGATATCCTGAGGTACAGGAGGTGGCAGGATTCACAGCTTTCTTTGCTGGGAAAAGTCCTTCTGCAATATGGTTTGAAGACTTACTATAATATCTCTGAAGCAGAAATAGGAACTCTTCCGAACAAAAAGCCTTATTTAAAAGGACTTGATCTTCATTTTAATATCTCGCATTCCAAGGATCTTGTGGTCTGTGCTATTGCAGAATATCCTTTGGGAATAGATGTGGAATTTAATGATCCTGAAATGAATTATGTGGATTTTGAATTTCAAATGACTGCTAATGAGTTCAAGGAAATTCATGATTCTGAGGATAAAATAAAGAGTTTCTTTATGTATTGGACGAGAAAAGAAGCGGTAATAAAAGCCCATGGAGCGGGAATGATGTTACCTCTGGATTCTTTTGAAATCTTGCATAATGAATGTATTATTGAAGATGAAAAATTCTTTACCAGAGAGATTTTTATCCATGAAGATTATCACAGTTATATGGCTTCTTCTGATCAGAAAATTAAAGATATAACTCCTCTTATTAAGTACTTTGAAATAGAAATTTAATGTAAAAGAGAAAACGATTTCTGATAATAGCAATAAAAGACAACATCATTCCGGTCCGGAGAAATATCTTTGTGAATTAACACCTTTGAAGTGGAAGAATATAAAAAACGGATTGTAAAAACCATTCAATATATTGATCGCCATATTGATTCGGATCTTTCTCTGGAAAAAGTTTCAGAGGTAAGCGCCTATTCTCCTTTTCATTTTCACAGAATCTTTAAGCTGGTTACAGGAGAAACCCTTCAGAATTATATCATCAGAAAGAAAATAGAGAAAAGTGCCCTTCACCTGGCGGTTCATAAAAATATGGACATCAAGGAGATCTATTGGGATCTTGGTTTCTCCAATCATTCTGTTTTCTGCAAAACATTCAAAAAATATTACGGTCTCGCTCCAACAGAATTCCGCAGATCGGCTCCTGAAAAATTTCACAAGATTTTACAAATACAAAGCAAGAACGGACAAGTTGATACGGTTTTCAGCCAATACATTTGCAATATTGAAAACCTGTTAAACTGGACTAAAATGCATTTAAAAATCGAAGTAAAAGAAATGCCGGAAATGAATCTGGTCTCCGTTATGAGCCTTGGAATGGCCAACGTAGAACCTTCTTTCAACATCTTAATAGACTGGGCAAAGAAGAAAAAACTGTTTCCCCGCGAAAATCTTAAAATGATTTCTGTTTATCACGACAGCTGCAAAATAACGCCTCCCGATAAGGTCAGAATTCATGCCTGCATGCTTTTGGATGAGAAACTGACTCAGCAGGAAGGAGAAGTCTTTGCAGAAACTTTAGAGGGCGGAAAATACATTGTAGGAAGCGGTGAAGTTACTCTCGCCGACTTTGAGCAGTGCTGGGTTTCTTTGTTTTTATGGATGAATGAAAACAATTACACTACAAGAAGAACCTTTCCCTATGAAATCTATCACACCAATTTTAAGGAACATCCGGAAGGGAAGATGATCGTGGATTTTTGCATTCCGATTCATTAATTACCATTCGGTAGCAAAAGAATGCCTTTCAGTAATAAATTTTTTACAGAAAGGCATTTCCCGTACTATTTTTGACCCAGAAAACAATAAAAATGAAAACACAAGGACAAAACATACTGTTTCTGATTCTTCTTCTCACCTCCATTATGGGATATTCCCAGGTGAAAATCTCAGGAAAAGTATCCTTCAAAAACAAAGGAGTAGCTGAAGTAAATGTTACGTTGAAAGATACCTATGATGGTTCAACAACAGATGCGCAGGGTAATTTTACGTTCGAAACTTCAGAAAAAGGAGCTCACACAATTACCTTTACCCATCCGAAATATGAAAACGTAGAAAGAACCGTTTCTATTGAAAATCAGGATGTTTATTTGAATATTGATCTAAAAGAACAGATTAGTGAAATAGATGCAGTAGTCGTTTCTGCAGGATCTATTGAAGCCAGCGATAAGAAAAGAGCAACAGCATTGCTTACTCCCATTGATATTTATACCACAGCAGGAGCAGACGGACAGATATCTTCGGCTTTGACCTATCTTCCTGGAGTTCAAAAAGTAGGAGGAACGGAAGGGTTATTCATTCGTGGGGGTACAGGAACAGAATCTAAAATCTTTATGGACGGAAGTCTTATCAATAATTATTTTTCTAATTCTGTTCCGGGGATTGCAGGAAGAGATCAGTTCAATACTTCTCTTTTTAAAGGAAATATCTTCTCAAGTGGCGGTTATTCTGCCTTGTACGGGCAGGCTCTTTCAGGAGCATTGATGCTGGAAAGTGTAGATCTTCCGGATGAAACTTCCTATAACTTTGGGGTTTCTCCTATTTTTCTGAGTGCAGGATTTCAGAAGTTAGGAGATAATAAAAACTATTCCTACGGAGCTACAGCAGGATATTCGCTTTTAAGCCTGATGCAGAAAGTCTTTAATTTTAATACCGATTTTGTTCAAGCACCACAAGGTTTAAACGGAGATCTCAATTTCAGATTTAAAACAAAGTCGGGAGGCTTTTTCAAATATTACGGAATGTTCAACTCCAATAAAATGGGGGTGAGATCAGAAAGCCTTGAACCTGGATCCGATTTCAGCCTGGTAAAACTTAATGGTAAAAATACTTTTCATAATCTCTCTTTTAAACAGAAATTCGGAAAATATCTTTTGAATGTGGGTGGTTCTTATTCTTACAACAGATCGGATCTTCATTTTTCAACAGAAACCAATGATGTTGAATCCAACAGAAGCCAGCTTCTGACTGATGGAAATTATCTGAATTTCAAAGCTGTTCTTGAAAGAAAGATAAACAGAATCAGTGCCGTACGAGGAGGAATTGAGCTGAATAATACCGATGAAAATCTGAATTTTGAAGCAGTACAGAAACATTATAAAGATTTGATCTCCTCTGCTTTTGTGGAAACTGATCTCGGTTTCAGCAATGCTTTGTCAGCGAAAATAGGGATAAGAGCAGAACATTCTTCATTTTTAGGGAAGGATAATATTGCACCTCGTTTTGCAATTGCATACCGTCTGGCAAAAGACTGGACCACTTCGTTAGCTTACGGGATTTTTTATCAGAATCCGGAAAGTAAATACATCAATGGACCTGCTAATCTTGGCTTCCAGAAATCACAGCATTATATTTTTCAGGTTCAAAGAGCTTCAGAAGGCAGAACTTTACGTTTTGAGGCATTTTACAAGAAATATGACCAGTTGATCAAGACGTTCAATATTATCCAGAACAAAGAGCAAAATCAGCAGATTCAGAACGCTTTAAATAATGGTGGCTACGGATATGCAAAAGGACTGGAATTTTTCTGGAGAGATAATAAAAAGACCTTTGAAAATATCGATTACTGGATCAGCTATTCTTATCTGGATTCCAAAAGAGATTTCCTGAATTATCCGGTAAGCCTGCAGCCAAGTTTTGCGGCAGAACATACCCTTTCAGCAGTAGCAAAAAGATTTATTCCGGAATGGAAACTTGGGGTCAATTTATCTTACACCTACGCCAAAGGACGTCCCTATTATGACATTGCCTCCACATTTAAAGATGGAAAAGCTGTAAATTTTATCCGGGATGAAGGAAGACTTAAGGATTACAACGCATTGAATTTCAGCGTCAATTATCTTCCGAATATCGGTAAAAAAGATGCAAAAGCTTTTCCGGTATTTGTATTGAGCATCAGTAATATCTTAGGATCAAAAAATATATATGGCTATAATTTCTCAGCCAACGGTTCAAGAAGTTCTGCCATTGTTCCGCCAGTCAACACTTTTGTTTTCATCGGAGCATTTATAAGCTTCGGAGTAGATAAAACAGATGATGCCATCAATAATAATTTATAAAAAACATATCTTAGAACAAACAAACATAACTCACTTTTAAAATTTGATATCATGAAAAAATACCTTTTAAGCTTTGCTTTAGCTTTTGTGAGCTTAACTGCTTTTGCACAAGCAGATTATGACAAAATAATGTCTGAAAAAATAGCCAGAATAGAAACCTGCAAAACCTCAGAAGATTTCCAGACTCTGGCGAATGATTTCCAGAGAATAGGAAGTAAAGAGAGCACAAAATGGCTTCCGGCTTACTATGCAGCATTTTCTTATATCCAAAAAGGAAGAACCCTGATGAGAGACGGAAAAATGCAGGAATTGGATGGTATTGCGGATCAGGCTGAAAAACATCTTTCAATGGCTCAGAATCTTGCAGGAACTGATAATGCAGAAATTCACCTGTTGAGAAAAATGTCTTATTCTCTGAGAATGATGGTGAATCCTGCACAACGTTATATGACAGACGGGGCAAGAGCTGCTGAGGAAATGAATATTGCAGAAAAATTAGATCCTTCAAATCCTAGAATTGCATTAATCAAAGCGGAAGATGTCTATTTTACTCCTGAACAGTACGGAGGCAGCAAAACCAAAGGATTGGAGATGTTTAAAGAGGCTCAGGCAAAGTTTAAAACCTACAAGCACAAAACAGCTTTAGATCCTAACTGGGGAAGGGGAGAAGCCGATTATTTCTTAAGCTTACCGGCAGAAAAAGCAAAATAGTTTTCTCTGTATTTCATACCTATCAACCTTCATTCGTGAAGGTTTTTTTATACCATTCAGAAAAGAAAATCTGCCCTTCGGTAACAATTAATTTTTGATACCTTTAATAAAAACTAATTTTGAGTCAAGAAAACAGATCATGAAGCGTAAATATTTTACAACCTTACTTTGGACATCATTGGGAACTACATTGTTTTTCTTTTTGTTTTTTAATGATGAAAAAACTTTGCAGACTTTTTTGATTACGCTGCTCCTTTCCACCATGTACTCGTTTGTTCTGGGATTTGGAAACGGATTTATCAATGAATTTCTCAACAGAAAATTCCCATGGTCTGAAGCTACCCGCACGAGAGCGGTCTTAAGTATCATTTCCATTATTATCGGAAACTTTATTCTGGTGTATTTCTGTAATTATATGAACTATGTAGTGATCCAGAAAACAGCAACCACAGAAGTATTCTTTTCCTCCAAATATGGCGTTACCAATTGGTTTATGATCAATATTGCCCTTCTGATTTCTGCTTTCCTTCATGCAAAAGGCTTTATGGAAGAACTGAAGAAAACTTCCAAAAAAGAAGTGGTGGAACAGAAGCTTATCGCCAAGTCCGCCAATGCCCAGTTTGAAAGTTTAAAAAATCAGCTGGATCCGCATTTCCTTTTTAATTCATTGAATGTTTTAAGCTCACTGATTGATGAAAATCCAAGACAGGCACAAAAGTTTACCGCTTCAATGTCAAAGATTTACCGATATGTACTTGAACAAAAAGATAAAGAACTGGTAACCGTTGAAGATGAGATAGAATTTGCAAAAACCTATTGTGAACTTTTGAAAACAAGGTTTGAAGACAGTGTAGATTTTACCTTCGATGTTGCTCAAGAGGATTATCAGAAATATGTAGTTCCATTGGCTTTGCAGCTATTGCTGGAGAATTGTATCAAGCATAATTTTGCTACATCATCAAAACCTCTGGTTATCAGAATTTTTTCGGACGGAAATACCCTCTGCATTGAAAATAATCTTCAGGTAAGAGAACAGATCAAAGAAAGCTCGGGAATTGGGCTGGCAAATATTGTACAGCGTTATTCCCTTCTTACAGAACGAAATGTATTCATCGAAAAATCCGAAGATCATTTTAAAGTTAAACTTCCGGTGCTGATGGCTAAACCACAAGTTTCCACCTCAAAACCTGAGGATGATTCTGCCGCCTATAAACGGGCACAAAAGAGAGTAAAAGAGATTAAGAGTTTTTATATGAACCTGATTTCTTACTGTACGGTAAGTGCCTTTTTAATCTTTATTAATCTTTTTACCAGCAGCAGAAATCATTGGTTCTGGTTTCCAGTACTGGGATGGGGAATTGGCGTTGCTTCTCACGCATTTCAGGTGTTTGGCGTTGGAGAATCCTGGCAGGAAAAAAAGATCCGTGAAATTATGAACAAACAAAAAAAATAGAACCATGGGAATTTTTAACGAAAACAATATTGAATATCAACGGGCAAGAAGACAGGTAGAAAGGCTGCGTGGGTTTTACGGACATGTATTCGCTTATATCGCAGTGAATGCTCTGATTGTTGTCTATAATTGTATGCACCTGAAACCTGGTGAAAGTTATTTTCAGTTCAAAAACTTTTTTACTGCTACTTTCTGGGGAATAGGGCTTGCAGCACATGCAGTTACCGTTTTTCTACCTGGTGTTAATTTTATCAGAAAATGGGAAGATAAGAAGATCAAAGAACTGATGGATAAACAAAAAGATCACTAAAAGGAATAGCGTTTAATCTTAAAAACCTTCTGAAAAATGAATACTTTATCAATTCTATTCTACATTTCAATGGCCGCCTGGTTTCTCACGGAATTCCTTTACAAGAACATGCTGAAGTCCGGCAAAGAAGATCAAAAGAATAAGGATAAATCTACACTGAATATTTTATGGCTGGCCATTCCGTTTTCTATTGCAAGTTCAGTATTTATGTTTTACAATACTCATTTTCCGATAGTTAATGGAATTTGGATTCTCTATCTTGGCGAACTTTTTATTCTTATCGGGATCATTGTCAGATACATCATCATCAGATCTCTGGGAAAATATTTTACAGTAGATGTAACCATCAGACAGGATCATAAAATCAAAAAAGAAGGGTTTTATAAATATCTGAGACATCCTTCCTATGCTTTTTCGCTGCTTACTTCTCTCGGCCTTGGTTTGTATCTCAATAACTGGTTGTCATTGATTTTTGCTTTTGTTCCTCCGTTTTTAGCCTTTGCCTACAGAATAAAAATTGAAGAGCAGACGCTGATAGAACAGTTCGGGGATGAATATATTGAATACAGAAAAAGCACCAAAAAATTGATCCCTTTTATCTATTAATTACAGGATTTTACGATTCGGATAGCATAATCTACCATTCGGTAATATAAAATTGATTGATGAACCTTTCCTGAACTACCTTTGATTCAAGAAAAGACAAATCAACCTTTAAAACAAATCATTATGGAAATTTTACCTGACAAAGAAACAATTGCTTACAGAAAAGCTTCAAGAAGAGTGAAAGACCTGAAAGAATTTTATGGAAACCTTACTTCTTATGGTATCGTCATTCCTTTCCTTGCAATACTGAATCTGATGACTGCTCCCGGATATTTATGGTTTCTATGGCCTGCACTGGGATGGGGAATAGGGATTGCATTTCATGCCATCAACGTATTTGGAATTGGTAAAAGCTGGGAGGAAAGAAAAATCAGAGAGTTGATGGAGAAGGATGAAAAGCAAAAAATTAAAACATTTTAAAAGTTAATAAATTAAAACTTATAAATCATGGATTACGAAACTGCCCACACAAGAACCCACAACATCAGAAAATTCTATAAAAGCCTTTTTATATTTGCCCTATTCGCCGTTCTGATCATTCCTGATGATATTTTTGGCGAAAAGATGATCAGCTTTCATTGGTTTGACAGATATACAATCCTTGGAATCTGGGGGTTTATTATTCTCGTAAAAGCGATAAAACTTTTTCTTTTTGATTCCGAATGGGAAAAAGATATGATTGAAAAAGAACTCAGAAAAGAGAAAAAAACGATACACTATTAAAATCTGTCCACTTTTATATAACTTTATTTCCTAAAATCTGAAAACCAAAACTTAAACTCAATGATCAAAACTGTCATTATCGAAGATGAAAAACCTGCTTCAAGGAAATTAGAGAGAATGTTGAATAACTTTCCTGAAATAGAGATCGTTGCCAAAATAGAATCAGTGGAAGAAGGTGTTGCCTGGTTTTCTGAAAACGAACATCCGCAGCTGATCTTTTCAGATATTGTTTTGGGTGACGGATTGTCTTTTGATATTTTTGAAAAAGCACCTACCAAAGGTTTCATTATCTATACGACAGCCTTTGACCAATATACCCTGAAAGCTTTTAAACTGAACAGCATTGATTATCTTTTAAAACCCATCCTTGATGAAGACCTGGAAGGAGCAGTGGAGAAATTTAAATCTTTCATTCCTGCCAATGACACCAATGGTTCTCAGGATATCAAACAGTTAATCCGAAAAGAAAAATCTACCCTTTCCAGAGTGCTGGTAAAAATAGGGTATAACCTTAAGATTATTCAGACTCACGAAATAAGCTGTTTTTTCAGTGAGAATAAAATCGTTTATCTTCAGACTGAAGACCGTACCTATCCGTCAGATTTTACGCTTGATGAGCTGGAAGATGTTCTGGATACAAAAAAGTTTTTCCGGGTGAACAGACAGTTTATTATCAGTTCAGATTATATTAAAAACATTCATACTTCGCCCTACTACAAAGTGGACCTTGAGTTTCAGCCTGAAGAGGAAATAACGGTCAGCAGAGATCGTGTAAAAGATTTTAAAGACTGGCTGGTCAGTTGATAACGACAAACTTAAAAAACAAACACCATGGATCTTATATTATTATTCTTTAAACTATTCCTGGCCCTATTTTATCCCTGAAAATCCATCATCAGGAATTATAGAAATCACTGGCAGATTGTACAAACTGGTGAAAAGCTTCTGTAATTTCTTTTGAATGCTTATGGGTAAGCGGAAATGGAACCATATGAGAGTATTCAAACGGGAAATCTTTGATTTCAATGTCTATATTAATATTCCTGTAGCCGCCCTGCAGTGTATTTAATGCTTCTATCGGAGGCGCAACACTGTCTTTTTCCAACACATAGGCTTTAATCTGAGATTGGATTTCCTGAATTCTTTCCTCTCTTTCCCTCTGAAAATAATTGTAGCGGAGCATTTTCTTGAACCAACTTTCCTGTGGATGTAAATCTTCATTCTGATAATGTTTCAGACGTGGATCCGATTTAAAATCAGAACTCAGCAATTCCGTAAAAACAGACTGCATTTTCACAGTGGCCTGAGTATCCATGATGTATTTGGAGATCGGAAACATCCTGTCGATCGTCATTCCTCCACAAAAACAGAATACTTTTGATTGGGTAAAATAATAATGGGGATCAGCCATTTTGATAATTAACGCAAGAAATGATCCTATAGAATAGCCAAATAAATCCAGATTTGCTTCTGGAGAAATACTTTTGATTTTACCCTTTTTAATATCCTTTACCACTTCTGTGATATCAGAATAGGTTTGGAGGCCGGACCAGAAAATTCTTTGAGGATGAGCTTCCAGTCTGGAACTTATGGCAGCATTCACATAAGAGTAATTCATGTTTTCCGGATACTTTTTCTTCCTGAAATGAACGACTTCCATCATATGGTGACGGTCACTCCAGATAGGATCTGCACGGTCCATATGAAATGCAATAGGAAATAAAATGATGGCCTTTTGTGTTCTTTGAGCCAGTTCATAGGCCCATGGCAGGTATTTATCCCATTTCTTTTCATTCAGTCCATGAAAGAAAAACAAAGCTCCTTCGGCTGTTTCTATATCTGCCCGCTTCAGGATATGATATTCAAATCTTTTATTGCATTCAATATCAAAATCTTTGATATCTACAGCGGGTTGGTTGTACAAGAGATAACCATTTTTGTTGATTTCGAGTGTTTGCTGATGTTTGTTGCAATGTTGATTTTCTGAGCCGTAAAGAAGGTCACAAACCTTCGATTCAAAAGGGATTGATTCAAAGCTTAGATTCAATTCTTTAATTTCAACCCTGCCTTTTCCGGAATCAAAATGATTTTTCAAAACTTCATACAATTCATAATATTCCATAGCAAGACGATTGAAGGGTTCATATTTAAAACCATCAAGTTAGAGAATTATTGCGGTAATGGATTGATTTTTAAGGTTTAAATATATTCCAGGCATAAGAGAAATACAATAAACCCCGAAACAGTCTTATTCCGGGGCCGTGATATGGAGATTGATGATGATGTTTATTATTGAGTTTTTTGTATCCGATAATTTTTATTTCTTTTAACTATCTGTAATCTATTCTGTTAGATTCGGTGTCTTCAAGTTGTTTAACAATTGATTCAGGTATTTCATCACTGTCAATGGGAAAGCTGATGGAATCAGAAATAAAGGTTTTTCTGTCCGCTTTTCTGAAGATTTCAAACAAAGCAATCGGCTCCTGATTGAAGCTAATGCAGGTGCTTATGAAATGGATTTCGTGGAGCTTATAGTCCGGGTTTTTAAGTTTTTCTTTAATATCCTTTATCCTTGAAATGAAATGTCTCTGACGGATAAAAGTATTGCTGTTCATGATGATGAAAACATAATCAGAATAGGCTGTTACCTTTCCGAAATATTTATGGTGATCACCACCGCTTCTTTCAATAAAATATTCTCCGGTGGTTTCAGACTTGTAAATTTCCATGGCAGAGCGCCATATACGGTCTTCTTTTGCCATCAAAGGATTGTCGGGTAGATTCCTGTTGTAAGAATACCAGCAGCCTACTAAACGGTCTAAAAGTGTGGTATTCATATTGGCATTATTCATATCAATCCTCAGATCATTAAAATTGAATGCTTCCGTATTTGAATTTATAAAATCTATGTAATTGGAATACCCCAAAACCTTGACAATTAAACTCAGTTTGGCAAGGTTAGGTCTGCTTAAAACAGCATTGTCATTCTGTCTGAATTTTTTCAGTTTATTGATGATCAGATGTTCGTACAGATAATTCGTTCCCAGAAGATCTGGTTCTTTTTTGATCTCTTTTTCTGAATGATCATTGATAATCAGCTCATTCAGTTCATTGCTTATATAAGACCATTCAGTTTTGGTAACATCTTCCCAATGGTTTTTCTTTAAAAATTGCCGGCTTAAGAAATTCATGAGTTTCTCAAGATGCAGGATATCCTCCTTTTTCATGGTGTTGATTTGTAAGACTAATTTAAGACTTTTATCAAACCAAAAAAGATTTTTGAAAGACTTTTATATTGTGTAATCCATTGATATTTGAATAGAAAACAAAAATCAAAACAATGGAAACAAAAATGCTATTAGTAGATGAGTCCCTTTGGAACAGGATACAGGAGTTTTCTCTGGATGCTCCCGGTGTCGAGTTCCCTTTCTCAAGAAAACTCGCAAAAGAAGAACGCTGGAGTCTTGATTTCGCCAGAAAAGCAATTGAAGAATACAAAAAGTTCGTTTATCTCTGCTGTATTCTTCCGCATGGAGCTTCTCCAAGTAACATCGTTGACAAGGTTTGGCATATGCACCTGATCTACACCCAAAATTATTGGGAAGAATTCTGTCCCCACATCTTAAAAAGGCCACTTCATCATCATCCATCCAAAGGAGGCTCTGCGGAAAAAGAAAGACATCAGAACTGGTTTGAAGATACTTTAACAAGTTATCGGCAGATTTTCCGGCAAGAAGCACCCGAAGAAATCTGGAGAGAGAGTAGTAAAAAGTCAAAAGTACAATCCTGGCTGAAAAAAATGGCCTTCTTTGCTCCCATATTGGTGTTACTGCTTTTATTTTCGTGTACAGAAGGAGATGGTTTTTCCGGATTAATCGTCACAGGAGTTGTATTTGGGATTATTTTCATTCTGGGAACTATCGTTTCAATCATAGGAGATCAGGAAGTTTCTGACCCTAACAGAAAAGATAAGCAAAATAATGACGGAGGAAGTTGTGGCGGATCAAGCTGCAGCGGAGGTGGCGGTTGTGGAAGCGGCTGCGGTGGTTGTGGGGGATGCGGAGGCTGTGGAGGATAATAAAATTAATCATTATGAAAAAACTCATCATTCATTCACTGCCGGTAGTGATAAGTCTAATAGGGCTTATGGCAGTCCATCAGACATTTAATCCTGTTACTCTTAAAGGTCCAGACTTTCTGAGGTTCTATCTCATCCTGCTTCTCGGATTTTATGCTTCGCTTTTTATGCTGAATTTTTTGAAAGAAACCATTTCGGGAGCGACATTTTATTTCGCAGGATTTATTTTCTTGTTGGGAATTATCAAGCTTATCAGAGGTATCATGTTGGGAAAACCTGTTGGGTTTCTTGTTATGATCTTAATAGCAGAAGGTATTGTTACATTGATTTTTATCTCAGGTTATGTCAATGAAAACATAAAGTAAAATTTATTTTTAAAAACAAACCCGAAACAAAATGTTCCGGGCTTTATCATGTATTGTTGATATTAAATATCTTTCTTTTCTTCTTTTACAGGCTGATAGCCATATTTTCGAACCATAACGGAAGTCAGAACGACTAAAATAAGACTGATCGCGATATTGGAATTTTCCGGATGTACAATGGCCTGATAAAGATTATAACCGAAAATAGAGGATACAACAGCAATCAGAATATTGTTTACATAAGCGTACTGGTTTTTTGAAGATGTTTTCATAGTAGTATTTTTTTTTGTTATTTACTGAGTAAGTATGACAATTTAAAAAACGTTACAGAAAAATTTCAAAAAAATATTTTCTTTAAAAAAAAAACATCTCAACTACCCGAATCCCGAATCCCGCACCCCGTAACCCGAATCTCAAAAACTCTTACGAAATCACGCCGCTGCCGATCAGTTCCTCATCCATATACCATGAAGCAAACTGTCCTTCAGCAATAGCAGACTGAAGTTCATCAAATTCAATATAAAAAGCATTCTCAAACTGATACAGGGTTGCTTTCTGCAAAGGCTGTCTGTATCTGAATCTTGCCATTACTTCCATAGATCCTCCGTTCTGAAGTCTCAAATCTTCACGAACCCAGTGCAGTTCAGAATTATCTATTTTCAAAGCTTTTTTGTGTAGTCCCGGGAAATGGCTTCCTTCTCCTACGAAAAGGATGTTGTTTTCCATATCTCTGGAGATGATAAAACAGCTTTCTTTGTGGCCGCCTATACCAAGGCCTTTACTTTGTCCGATCGTGAAAAACTGGGCTCCCTGATGCTTCCCGATTACTTTTCCGTCAGATTTTTTATAATTGATTTTTCTTGATAAAAATTCAAGTTCTTCTTCTTTGGATGAGAATTCAGGTTTTTCTTCCGAAAATAAAGGAGAATCCTTGAAAATTTCTACAATCTCACCTTCATTAGGTTTCAATTGCTGTTGTAAAAACTGGGGAAGACTTACTTTTCCGATAAAACATAATCCCTGAGAATCTTTTTTATCTGCCGTTACCAGTCCGATTTCTTTTGCAATTTCTCTTACTTGAGGCTTTGTAAGTTCTCCAATTGGGAATAACGCTTTTGAAAGCTGATCCTGACTTAGCTGGCAAAGGAAGTAAGACTGATCCTTATTATTGTCTTTTCCGGCCAGAAGATGGAAGATTTCTTTACCGTTTTCATCAAAAGTAGAATTTACCCTTGCATAATGTCCTGTAGCAACTTTATCTGCGCCCAAAGACATGGCAGTCTTCATAAACACATCGAATTTTACTTCTCTGTTACACAATACATCAGGGTTGGGAGTTCTGCCTTTTTCGTATTCGGCAAACATATAGTCAACGATACGCTCTTTGTAAAGTTCACTCATGTCTATCACCTGGAAAGGAATTCCAAGCTTTTGTGCTACCATAAGGGCATCATTACTGTCCTCAATCCAGGGACATTCATCTTCAAGTGTTACGGAAGCATCGTTCCAGTTTCTCATAAATAAAGCCACTACCTCATGGCCTTGCTGCTGCAGCAAATACGCTGTAACACTAGAATCTACACCTCCGGAGAGGCCTACTACTACTTTCATTGTATTCAATTTTACGAAACTCTTAACGGGAGTTCTTAGTTTGATGCGGCAAAAATACAATTAAAAAATTCGTAAAAAAACCATAATTTTAAACATTGATAAAAACGATAGAGCTTTATGCTGTCTTTTTATCAACCCATCTGCAGATGGAAACAGATGTGAATATAATTGTAAGATCAAAAATATAACATATGAAAAAGTTTATTATTTCTATGATGCTGATAGCTTCAGGATCATTTTTTTCCCAAATTTCTGTAGGAGCGCCCGTACAGGAAAACAGCAAATGGACTTTTGGAGGAGGCATTGGATTGGGATTTGGAAGTAACAGCGCCTTTAATCTGTCCGCTTCACCAAGAGTAGGTTACAGGTTTACCAATGATTTTGAAGGCGGAGTAATTGGAAGTGTTTCGTGGCAGACTTCTGATTATTATAAATCTACCATGTTTGGAGTCGGTCCTTTTGTCAATTATTATTTTGCCAGATCATTTTATGTGGGAGCCAACTATCAGCATTATTTTGTTGATTACAAGGATAAATACTACGATTATAAATACAATACGGAAGAAAATGCATTATACCTTGGAGGAGGATATATGCAGCGGATCGGAAACAATTCCTTCATGCAGCTGGGTTTAATGTACAACGTGCTTTGGAAACAGAATTCCAGTGTATTTTCCAGCGGTCTGATCCCGAATATTGGTTTTGTGGTAGGACTTTAATATTTAATTTATCAATAGCAATGGGCCTTAGCCCGTTTAATCAGAAACCAGAATTCATTCGGCTTCAGCTAAAGCTTATAAAACAAAAATCCCCGGGAAACTTCCCGGGGAATTTTTATTTGAAATTAAATTATTTATTTAATTAAGATTGAGAAGACTTTTCAGCCGATTTTTTCGCTTTCTGCGTTTTCCCGATCAATCCGTCTTTTGCTTCATTAAGATCAAGAACTACGGTTTCTCCTTCGCTCAATTGCTTGTTTACCAGCATTTCTGCCAATAAGTCCTCAATATACTTCTGGATCGCACGTTTCAATGGTCTTGCTCCGAAATCTTTATCCCATCCTTTTTCAGAAATAAAGTCTTTTGCTTCTTCAGTAAGATCTACTTTATATCCTAATTTTTCAAGTCTGCCATAAAGTTTATTCAGCTCAATATCAATGATTTTCTTGATATCATCCTGTACAAGAGAGTTGAAGATCACAATATCATCAATTCTGTTTAAGAATTCCGGTGCAAACGCTTTCTTAAGGGCATTTTCAATCGTACTTCTTGCTCTAGAGTCTGAAGTAGTTTTCTTCGCAGAAGTTCCGAATCCTACACCGTCTCCAAAGTCTTTAAGATCTCTTGTTCCGATATTTGAAGTCAGAATAATGATGGTATTTCTAAAATCAATTTTTCTTCCTAAACTGTCTGTAACGTGTCCTTCATCCAAAATCTGCAACAGAATATTGAATACATCCGGGTGAGCTTTTTCAATCTCATCCAAAAGAACCACTGCATAAGGTTTTCTTCTTACCGCTTCTGTCAGCTGACCACCTTCTTCGTATCCAACGTATCCCGGAGGCGCACCAACCAATCTCGATACCGCGAATTTCTCCATGTATTCACTCATGTCAATTCTGATCAGTGATTCATCGGATTCGAATAGTTCTCTTGCCATTACTTTTGCCAATTCGGTTTTACCAACCCCGGTTGTTCCAAGGAAAATAAAGGTACCAATAGGGCGGTTAGGATCTTTAAGACCTGCTCTGTTTCTTTGAATAGCTTTCACTACTTTCTTCACAGCATCTTCCTGACCGATCACTTTTCCGTTCAGCTTCTCATCCATTTGGGCAAGTTTGTCAAGCTCGTTCTTACCGACTTTCGTTACAGGAACTCCGCTCATCATAGAAACTACTTCCGCTACATTTTCTTCCGTTACGGTTTCTTTTTTCTCTTTTACATCCTTATCCCATTTTTCCTGAGCAGCATTCAGTTCCATCTGAAGACGTTCTTCTTCATCTTTCAGCTTTCTTGCTTCAAGATAGTCCTGAGCTTTTACAGCTTTCTGTTTCAGTTCTTTGATCTCTTCGATTTTCTTTTCAAAATCAATGATTTCTGTAGGAACTTTCATGTTTTTAATATAAACACGGGATCCCGCTTCGTCCATAGCATCAATCGCTTTGTCCGGAAGGAAACGGTCTGTAATATATCTTGATGTCAGATTGACACAAGCCAGAATTGCCTCCGGAGTATAGATGACATTATGATGCTCTTCATATTTATCTTTGATCTGATTCAAGATCTGAACAGTTTCATCAATAGAAGTAGGTTCCACCATTACTTTCTGGAATCTTCTTTCTAAAGCTCCGTCTTTTTCAATATACTGACGGTATTCATCCAGGGTAGTTGCCCCGATGCATTGAATTTCACCTCTTGCCAAAGCCGGTTTGAACATATTGGAAGCATCTAAACTTCCCGTAGAACTTCCTGCTCCTACAATCGTATGAAGCTCATCAATAAATAGGATGACATCTCTGTTTTTCTCCAGTTCTGTCATAATCGCCTTCATTCTTTCCTCAAACTGACCACGGTACTTAGTTCCGGCAACTAAACTTGCCAGGTCTAAAGTGATGACACGTTTTCCGTAAAGAACTCTCGACACTTTTTTCTGTTGAATTCTTAGTGCTAACCCTTCAGCAATGGCAGATTTACCAACTCCAGGCTCCCCGATAAGAAGTGGGTTGTTTTTCTTTCTACGTGATAAAATCTGAGAAACTCTCTCAATTTCTTTTTCACGACCAATCACTGGGTCCAGTTTTCCATCCCTTGCCAAAGAAGTAAGATCTCTACCAAAGTTATCCAATGTAGGGGTTTTACTTTTTGCAGAACCTAGATTTCCTGTAGGTTTTCTCATTTGCTCAAATTCCTCTCTCTCATCATCATCATCGTAAGCGCTCATCTGAGGAGACTGTCCTGAATTTTTAAGCATTGTCTGGTACTCTCTTGAAACTCCTTCGTAGTCGATGTCATAAGCTCCCAGAATATTTGAAGTAGGGTCCTCATATTTATAAAGAATACCTAAAAGCAGGTGAACGGTATTAATTTCATTGCTTTTATATTGACGGCATTCTAACTCTGCACGTTTAATGGCATGGTCTGCCATCTTGGTGAAAGAAATATTGGTAACCTCTTCAGAAATAGGATTAAGACTTGCTGTATTTAAAGTTTCAATTTTTCTTCTGATTTGTGTTAAATCCGCATTAAGGTTTTGAAGGATTTCTTTTGCAGAGTTTTCCGTTTTTATAATACCTAAAAGTAGATGTTCTGTATTAAGAAATTCACTTTTCAGCCTTTTAGCTTCGCTTTTGCTTTGTTTGAACACCTGGCTCAAACCTTGTGAAAACTTATAATCCATAATATATCTCATTAGAACAAAGGCAACATTACCTTTTATTCATTATCTAAATTACAAATATTTTACCAAAAATCAATTAATGACTTTATGGCAGAAAAAAATTTATTATCTTATTGAAAATGATTAAGTTTGTAACCTTAAATTTTCCCCATGAATACTGAAATTACTAATTACATCGGCTATTCTGCTTCTCTTTTTATCGTATTGAGTTTCATACTGAAAGATGTAAGAAAAATCAGAGTGGTCAACATGATTGGCTGTTTTTGTTTTGTCATTTATGGTATCTTTAATGGAATGCTTTGGCCGGTTATTATACCCAACGGACTTATTTGTTTCATTCAGATTTATTATTTAATACTAGACAAGAAAGATTGATGAGGAAAAAAATTATTACTTCTGCTTTTAGTAATCTGTATACTGACCAACGGATAGAGAAGGTGTGCAAAACCCTTTTTGATAACGGATATTCCATAGAATTGATCGGTAACGACTGGGAAGGAAATGAAAAAATGGAGCGTCCTTATCCCTTTTCCAGAATAGGATTGAAGTCTAAAAGTTTAAAGACCGCTTATTTTGAGTTCAACTGGAAATTATACCAAGAGCTGAAGAAAAAAGCGGACAAAGATACGATCCTTCATGCCAATGACATCGATGCACTTCTGCCAAATTATCTCATTGCCAGAAAACTGAACATTCCGTTAGTCTTTGACAGCCATGAAATTTTCACGGAAATGCCATCGGTTCAGAACAGATTTTCTCAGAAATTCTGGAGAGTGCTGGAAAGAAAGCTGGTCCCTCATATGGAACTGATGATGACCGAAAGTGAAAGCTATGCTGAATGGTTTCATGAACAATATAATGTTAATCCGGTAGTGGTTAGAAATATTCCGAGAAAAATTCTTTCTGCACCGGAAATTCCTGAAAATCATCCTAAAATTATTTTGTATCAGGGAGCAATCAATCAATCCAGAGGAATAGAAAAGATGATTGTTGCCATGCATCATATTAAAGATGCTGTCCTGAAAATTGCAGGGGATGGTCCGAAGAAAAAAGAATATGAGGAACTTGTTATTCAGGAAAAGCTTCAGGATAAAGTATTTTTCCTGGGTAAACTGAAGCCGGAAAACCTCAGGGAAATAACCAAAACTGCTGATGCAGGATTCAGTCTTGAAGAAAATAATGGGGTAAGCTACTATTATTCGCTTCCTAATAAAGTTTGTGACTATATCCAATCGAGAGTACCACTTGTCATGATTAATTTCCCGGAGATGCAAAGGATAAAAAATCAGTTTGATGTAGGAGAAATTATTCCAGATCATCAGCCTGAAACCATTGAGAAAGCAGTCAATCTTATTCTTCAGCGAGGAAGACAGCATTACCAAAGCGAATTAAATAAGGCAGCAGACGTATTTTGCTGGGAGAATGAAGAGACGAAAATCCTTCAACTTTTTGAAAAAGCATCCTGTAAATAATTTTTACAAAATTGGTTATCTTTGCAAAAGAAATTTGATTTAAAATGACCATTAAAGAAAAACAGCAGGAAATAATAGATGAATTCGCTTTTCTTGAAGATTGGGAGCAAAAGTATGAGTACATCATTGATCTTGGAAAAGAGCTGAAAGGCTTGGCTGAAGATAAGAAAACAGAAGAAAATCTGATTAAAGGCTGCCAGAGCAAAGTTTGGATTGATGCTGAATTTAAAGATGGGAAGCTTTTCTTTAATGCAGATTCTGACGGTATTCTACCCAAAGGGATCGTTTCTCTTTTAGTAAGTATTTACAGTGGACATTCCACTCAGGAAATCCTGGATTCTGATTTTGATTTTATCGGAGAAATAGGACTACAGGAATTTCTTTCACCTTCCAGAGCTAACGGGCTTATGGCGATGACCAAGCAGATCAAGTTTTATGCAGTTGCTTACCAACTGAAATCATAACCGTGACCAGAATTTTAGCATATCGTTTTTCCGCATTCGGAGATGTTGCGATGACTGTACCTGTTTTCAGAGAATTTCTGGAGCAGAACCCCGGTGTGGAAATTATTATGGTCTCCAGGAAAAATTTTGAGGCTTTGTTTGCTGGAATTTCCAATGTAACTTTTAAGGGAATTGATCTGGATGACTACAAAGGTCTTTTCGGATTGAGAAAACTGAGTAACGAACTGATCCGGGAATTTAATCCGGATTGTATTGCCAACCTCCATGATGTAATCCGAACCAAGGTTTTAGACAGAATATATAGAAGAAAAGGGCTTAAAGTTTTTAAAATTAATAAAGGCAAAGAAGAAAAAGAACATCTTACGGATATCTGGAATCTGGAAAAGGTACAGCTGAAAAAAACAGTGGAACGTTATGCTGATGTCTTTCGTGAAATGGGATTCAAAGTTGAACTTTCTCATCAATTAAGACCGGTTTCAGAACAAAAATCAGGAATTGGGTTTGCTCCTTTTGCCCAGCATAAAGGAAAAATGCTTCCTTTGGAGAAATCCTATGAACTGGTAAGGATTCTGGCTCAGAAACATACAGTATATTTCTTTGGAGGAGGAAAAAAAGAAACGGAAACCCTTGAAAAGTGGGCAGAAGAGATTCCTAATACAAAAAACCTTGCCGGAACATTAAACCTTACAGAAGAACTCAGTCATATTGCCGGGCTGGAACTGATGATATCCATGGATTCTGCCAATATGCACCTTGCAAGTCTTGTAGGAACACGATGTGTTTCTATTTGGGGAGCTACTCATCCATATGCAGGATTTTTAGGATTCGGGCAGAGTGAAGAAGATGTTGTTCAGGTAAAAGACCTGAGCTGCAGGCCGTGTTCGGTTTTTGGAGATAAAGAATGTTACAGAGGCGACTGGGCATGTCTTGAAGAATTTAATATTCAAGGCGTGATAGACAGGGTTAATTTTTAAAAATAATCTTGACCATCTCATTAGCTTTAGCTTTATCAGAGTGGGTTTTTTCTAAAATTTCCTTTCTCTTTTCAGTATCATGATACTCTTTTTCAGCTGAGGTTACAATGTGTTGGCGAATTTCATTCATATCGGACCCAAACAGGCATACACTCTTCAAAACACGATCATCTGTGATATTTTCGTTGATAATGACAAAACGGCTGTTGTAAAGCGTATTAAACAGCTTCACCTTGGTTCCGGAATTCTGGTAAGAAATCAAAATATTGCCATGGGCATCTTCCAGAAGGCTATAAAGATTTTCTGTGGTTTGAATAGGAGTGAGGCTGATATTTTCAACTTCTGAAATTTTCCTTTTCATGTCTTCACTGGCACGATCGGAGGCTACAACCAGTTGATATTGCGGAAGCGTTTTAAATAAACCGATAGTCTCATTTAATGCTCTTTTATTGTCTGCAGTGCTGAGGTCTCCATGAAAAAGAAAATACTTTCCATTGGTGTCCAATTCCTTTACCGATTCATTACCGTGAAAGATATGTATCAGGTGTGCATTTTCCGAATAGGTTTCTACTTCACTATATTCCTTTTCAGACAGACAGAATACAGCTTCAAATTTCTTTAAAAGTTTTTTCTGATATCCGGAATACTTTAAAGATTCAATTTTATAGATGATCTTTTTAAATAGGTTCTTCTCAGACACAGAGAGACCTTTATAATACTCTGATTCGTTATTATGATAACGGAGGTAGAGTTTGTGGTCATTCTCTCTCAAAAACCGTATAATTTGGGTGGTTTGTAAGCCTTCGAACAATATGGGAGCTTTGTCCTTCTCCAGATTTTTAAGCAGGCCTTCAGAATCTCTGATAGCAGCAGCAAAAGGTGTTGCTGAGAAATAGAGGAGTGGATTCTTTTTCTTTTGATAAAAAAATACATTTTCCGTAATCTCTTTGACTTCCGGATCTATCTTATGAGGGATTTGATCTACAAAACAGTGCAGGTGAATTTTTATTCCAAGATCAGATAAGGCCTTGATTTTATAGTACACATCAATAATCCCACCGTAAGAAGGAGGATAAGGATAATTGAATGATATGATGTGGAGCTGCTTCACGCCTGGCGAATTCAATTGCAGGCAAAGGTATATAAATATTAGGAAAAGTGGAGGAGAGGCTTTATAAATTGCTTAGGGGTAAAATAAAAAAATCTCCCAGAAATCTGAGAGATTTTTTGTGGGTCCTGAGGGATTCGAACCCCCGACCCTCTGGGTGTAAACCAGATGCTCTGAACCAACTGAGCTAAGAACCCGAATTTTTTTGAAAGGTTTCGTTTCCTTTTCTGTGGGTCCTGAGGGATTCGAACCCCCGACCCTCTGGGTGTAAACCAGATGCTCTGAACCAACTGAGCTAAGAACCCTCTAGACTTGTTCTCTTGTTTAGAGTGGTGCAAATATACGACTTATTCTTTAATCTCCAAATTTTTTTCCAAAAAATCTCCCACTACAAAGTTGCTTCCGCCGATAAAAATCATTTCTTCATTTGTACATCGTTCTTTTGCAGAGAGATACGCTTCCTGAACGGAATCAAAAATTTTATAAAAAATTTTCGCCTCCTGAAGCAGATTTTCGTAATCTTCCGGATGTCTTCCCCTATTGATGGATGGTTTTGCAAAATAAAACTCAGAATTTTCAGGAAGTAATTTCATCACATCATCTATTTTTTTATCGTTCACAAACCCCAAAATAACATGCTTGTGTCTGTTAATTGAATTTAATTGTGAAAAAACATACTCTAAACCTGCCTGATTGTGTCCCGTATCACAAATCGTAAGCGGATGTTGTGAAAACTCGAACCAGCGGCCAATAAATCCTGTATTCTGATGAACATGAAGCAATCCGTTTTCAATATCTTCATCAGAAATAGGTACTCCAAGTTTTTTTAATTCTTCTACCGCAGCTAAGACCACTCTGATATTCTTTTTCTGGTAATTTCCTTTCAGATCAGATTCAAGGTTGGTATTTATAAGAGTTGCATCTATAAACGGAGCATTTTCTTTCGTTGCTTTCTCCTGAATGATATTTCTAACGGCTTCGTTCTCATCACCGGAAATAATCGGGATATTGCCTTTAATTATTCCGGCTTTCTCAGTGGCAATTTCTTCAATGGTATCTCCAAGAATATTCTGATGATCCAGCTGAACATTGGTAATTGCCGAAATCAATGGTTTGATAATATTCGTGGAATCCAGTCTCCCTCCCAATCCCACTTCAATAATGGCAAAATCTACCTGCTGCTGATAAAAATATTCAAAAGCCATGATGGTGGTAAATTCGAAGAATGAAGGCCGGATATCTTCCGGAATCGTTTTCAGTTTTTGAATAAAATCAAAGACAAATTCTTTATTACAGTTTTTTCCATTCACCTTTATTCGCTCTGTGAAGTCGATAAGGTGTGGAGAATTGTATAATCCGGTTTTATAACCAGCCTCCTGAAGAACTGATGCCAGCATATTGCTTGAAGAACCTTTTCCATTGGTGCCGCCAATATGAATACACTTTATTTTATCCTGAGGATTTCCAAAGAAAGCACAAAGCTTTGTTATATTATCAAGTCCAGGTTTATAAGCCTTCTGTCCATCTATCTGATAGTTGGGCATCTGTACGAAAAGCCAGTCGATAGCTTCCTGATATTGTTCATTTGTCATGGTGCAAAATTCCCAAAAGTTTTTTTAAAATAAAATATAATTTTTCAATCTGTAACTTTTTTATATTTAATTCGTCTAATATTGAAAAATCTTAATATGAAATCGCTGTGATTTACATGGTATAGTACTCATGAAGATAACACGATTCCATATGACCATTAAAAACAAATAAACATATACATATGAAAAAAGTTTGGATCATCGTTTTTGGATTAGGTTATCTGGGTTTAAGCGCTCAGAAAAAATGGTCCTTAAAAGAATGTGTAAGCTATGCAGTGGAGCATAATCTTCAGGTTATCCAAAATCAGTATAACAAACAAAACCAGGAATATAATCTTAAAGCAGCCCAAAAAGAATATTTACCATCTGTATCGGGGAGTATGACGAATGGGGTGAGTTTCGGGCAAGGGTCATTAGGAGCGGGAAGTTTTAGAAACGATAGATTCAATAACAGTGTTGGCCTGGGAGCCGATATTTTGCTCTATAATAATGGAAGATTAGAGAAAAATGTACGAAAAGCCCAGTTTGATGTAGAAGCAAGCCAATATGACATTGAAACCATTAAAAATGACATCTCTCTTCAGATTGCTCAACAATATCTGACTGCCTTGTTGAATAAGGAGATCGTTAAAATCTCTCAGAGTGCTGTGGATAATGCCCAGAAACAGTTTGACAGAGCTAAGATCACAACTCAGGTTGGAACAACTGCCCAGACTGTTTTAGCTGAGGCTGAAGCTGCGCTGGCAAGAGAGAAACAAAACCTTAAAACGGCAGAAGTAAATGTTGGACGTGCTTTATTTGCCATCGCTCAGCTATTACAGCTTTCCGATTATAAAGGTTTCGACGTGGAAGATGTAAATGTTCCGGAAAAACTTGACTTACAGCTTAATACTGTAGATGAAGTGCTTACAACGGCCTATGAGATACAACCGCAGATCAAAGCAGCCGAAAGCAGGATAAGATCTGCCGAAGCACAAACTGAAGTAACCAAAACAGCATTCTGGCCTACATTAACAGCTAGTGCTGGTCTTAACACTTTCTATAACAGACAGTTTGATCCTATGCCAGGTACTGTGCAGGGAAATTTTTTTGAACAATATAAAGACCAGTTCGGACAAAACGTAGGGCTATCACTGAATATTCCTATCTTTAATAAAGGGAAAACAAAACTTCAGGTAGAACAGTCTAAGGTAAATGAGAGTATAGCCAAAATTACGTTAGAACAACAAAAACAGACCGTAAGACAAAACGTACAGAAAGCTCAGTTTGATGCTGATGCCAATTATGAAACCTATCTGTCTGCCGTAGAAGCAGAAAAAAGTTCGAAACTGGCTCTTGATTTTGCAGATAAAAGTTATGCTGCCGGAAGAACAACTATATATGACGTCAATGTGGCGAGAAATAATTATGCAAATGCACAGGGATCAGTAGCGCAGGCAAAATATAATTATCTTTTTAGTCTTAAACTATTGAATTTCTATGCAGGAATTCCATTAAGTTTGTAAAATGCCAATTCAATCATTAGAAAAATACTTACCTCAAAATACACTTAAATATTTAAGAATCTGGTTTGCAGATTACTATATACATATAAAGGTTACAAGAAACAGAAATTCAAAACTGGGAGATTACAGAAAACTTCCGGACAATTCTCATGAAATTACGGTAAATTCTACCCTTACCCCGCAGCTTTTTTTCTTTGTACTGACTCATGAGCTTGCCCACCTGATTGCTTTCGAAAAATATGGACGAAGAATCTCACCCCACGGCAACGAATGGAAAGAAACTTTCAGAAATATGCTCCTGGAAAGTCTTGAAATTTATGATGAAGAACTCAAACCTATCATCATCAAATTTTCAAAATCACCCAAAGCCAATTTCATGGCAAGCCCCGATCTGGTAAGATATTTCCATACTGAGAAACAGGATGATACTCTTCAATTTATCGAGGAACTTAAAAAGGGAGAATTTTTTATGTACCGCAACGAAAAGTATTTATTAGAAGGTCTGGTTAAAAAAAACTATCTTTGTAAGAACCTGGCTACTGGAAGGAAGTATTCTTTCAAGCCTTTAGCGAGGGTAGAAAAATGTAGCTAAGAATGTCAAAATCAGATAGATATTGCGTTATTATGGCGGGAGGAATCGGAAGCCGGTTCTGGCCTATGAGCACGCAGAAATTTCCAAAACAGTTTCAGGATATTTTAGGAACCGGGCGTACGATGATTCAGCAAACCTATGACCGAATCAGCAAGGTAATTCCTAAAGAACAGATATTCGTGATTACGAATAAAGAGTATGTTCCTGTTTCCCATCAGCAGCTTCCGGAAATTCCTGAAGAGAATATTGTGGGCGAGCCGTTGATGAAGAATACAGCCGCTTGTAATCTGTATATGGCTAACAAAATTGCTGAGATTAATCCGGATGCAACCATGATTGTATTGCCGGCAGATCATCTGATCCTTAAAGAGGACGTATTTCTGGAAAAAGTGGAGCTGGCATTTGAGGTAGCTTCACAGCATGATTATCTGGTAACACTAGGAATAACGCCCACAAGACCTGATACAGGGTATGGCTATATTCAGTTTGTAGAAAAAAAAGGATCTGAATATTTTAAAGTAAAAACATTCACAGAAAAACCTATCCTTGAAATTGCCCAAAGCTTTTTGGAAAGTGGCGATTTCCTTTGGAATGCAGGAATTTTTGTATGGAATGTGAAAAGTATTCACCATGCTTTTGATCTCTATCTTCCTGAGATGATGCAGCATTTTATGGCTTGTGAGTACAATTCAGAAAAAGAAAACAGCTGTATTGAAACCATTTATCCGAAGGTTCAGAAAATCTCTATTGATAACGGGATTTTAGAAAAAGCAAAGAATGTTTATGTGATTCCTTCAGATTTAGGATGGAGTGATCTTGGTACATGGACTTCCGTTTATGAAAATACAGAAAAAGATAAAGACGGGAACGCTGTAAAACTGAAACATTTACTTTCTTATAATTCAAAAGGAAATATCATCCGTTTAAAGAATAATAATAAAGCAGTGATCATTGATGGCCTTGAAAACTACATAGTTGTAGATACAGATAAAGCGCTTCTTATCTGCCCGAGGGATAACGATCAGCTCATTAAAGATTATGTTCTTGACTTAAAAAACTTTAAGAAGGGCGAGAAGTTTATGTAATATTTGGTATATTTTCTGCTGATTTTTAAATTATGATTAAAACTGCAACCCGATTTACAATTCTTACATTTTTACTTTTGGGAGTCTTAGGATTTGCTCAGGAGAAGAAAAAGTTTTCAAGTATTCCTGCTGTTTTGCAGCAGATCAGCCCCGGTAATAAGGTAGATTCATGGGTGTTGGTATACAACAGCTATGGGAAAGGTCAGGAAATAAAGATTTCGGGTAAGGTAAATTATACTCCTCAATTCTCAGGATTCAATCTTTTCCCTAGTGAAGACAGCTTTTATTATATCGCTTATTCGGAAGGAGGTAAAGTAAATTACGTTACGGATGTTGAAGGACTGAAGAAGTTTGTAGACAGAATTGATAATGCTCAGGAAGCCGCTATTGTATTAGCCGCTGACGGATATATGGTCGATGAGGAGTTTAAGGACCTTGCAGGTAATTATCATGAAGATAAGTTGAATTACTATCTGGACCTTGGAAAACTCACCTCAAAGGAATGTCCATACCAGAAAACACATTATACAGTCACCGTAAATAAATCTACAGGTGCTGTAAGTAATGTAAAAGACAATGGAACTTATATTGAGCTTTACAATAAAAAATGTGCTAATAACCCGAGATTGTTGAAAATCGAAAAAAAAGAAGAACCAAAGAAAGATGAGCCCAAAAAAACACCCAAGCGCAGATAATACCTATGAGACTGAGCGATTGATCCTTCGCCCTATGTCCCGTGAAGACAAAGATTTTGTCTTTGAACTTTATAACAGACCCAAATTCATTCAACATATCGGCAACCGCAATGTGAATTCCATTGAAGATGCTGAAAATTATATCCTCAACAGATTTGCCCCACAGATTGAAAGGCTGGGATTTGGAAACTATCTTTTAGTAACCAAAGACGGAAATGAAAAAGTAGGCGCAGTAGGAATCTTCGAAAGGGAAGGGCTTGATATTGTGGATATCGGATATTCTTTACTGGAAGAGTTCGAAGGTAAAGGATATGCCTACGAAGCAGCTCAGAAGGTGAAATCTATCGGGATGGATGATTTTGGATTAACGAAAATATCTGCCATCATTTCAAAAGATAATATTTCTTCCCAAAAACTGATTGAAAAACTAGGGCTGAGGTTTAAAAAACACGTCATACTTCCTGGTGAAACAGAAGAGTTAAATTATTACGAAACAGAATAATAAATCTATAAAAAAAATATTTTCACAAATAACACAATAATGTATCTGTGTTATTTGTGAAAATATTTGTGATATCTGTGTTTTAAAAAAAGTTATCCCTCCAGAATCTGCTCAGCAGCAGTCTTTGACGTTACTTTTTCAATCACTCTTGTACAAACTCCATTTTCATCAAAGATAAAAGTGGTTCTTACAATTCCCATATACGTTTTTCCAAACGTTTTTTTCTCCTGCCATACCCCAAATTTTTCAATGATATCACGGTTTTCATCTGCGATAAGATCATAAGGAAATGCGAATTTGCTATGGAAGTTTTTCTGTTTTTTTACTGTGTCACCACTTACTCCCAGTAATTGAAATCCTGCTTTTTCAAGCTTAGCATAATTATCGCTCAGGTTGCAGGCTTCCACTGTACAGGTTGGTGTATTCGCTTGCGGATAGAAGAAAACGACCAGTTTTTTTCCAATTAATTTTGATGAGGTTACTGTTTCTCCGTCTTGATTGAATCCTTCAAATTCAGGTAATTTATCTCCAACTTTCAGCATAATGATTTAATTTTGTTCAAATTTAAGGCATACATGACAAAAAAACAAAGAGCTGAGCTCGTTCAGATAGAACTGGAAAAATTATATCCCACCACACCTATTCCATTAGACCATACCGATCCCTATACATTGATGGTTGCCGTAGCACTTTCGGCACAAACTACAGATAAAAAAGTAAATCAGGTTACTCCCGAACTTTTTGCGGTAGCAGGAACTCCCCAAAGAATGGCCAGGCTCGAAGAATTTGAAATCAAAGAATTGATCAAAGAAATAGGATTATCCAATACAAAAGCTAAAAACCTGAAGAAAATGGCTGAACTTCTGTTGGAAAGGCATAATGGCATTGTTCCACAGACTTATGAGGAATTGGAAGCACTTCCGGGCGTAGGGCACAAGACGGCTTCTGTTGTTATGAGCCAGGGATTTGGATTTCCTGCTTTTCCGGTAGATACCCACATTCACCGTCTGATGACACAATGGAAACTTACTTCCGGAAAAAATGTAGTGGAAACAGAACGTGACGCCAAAAAATTATTTCCTGAAGAAGTATGGAACAAGCTTCACCTTCAGATCATTTTTTATGGTAGAGAATATTCTCCGGCAAGAGGAAAAGGAGAGAAGGATTTTATTACGAAAATGATGTTTGAGAAATAATATTCTAGATATCTTCGTAATTTCAACCATGTCAAGGTTCAAAACCTTGACATGGTTTTGCATAAAACCGATGTTGAAATCGCTGGCAAAGGCACTTCGTTCAGCAAAAACAATTATTTTGTAGCTGAGTGAAACGCCCTTGCGAACTAATAGAAAATGCAACAATTACTTTGTGATCGTTGCGTTATTTTAATTTTTATTGATGGATTAAATGTCCAATAACCTTCTATGATAATTAATCTGTCCCAAATGGTAATCCAGATGAGCAACCAGATGAATCAGGAAGTAATCTGTGGTCATTTTGCTTTCAAAAACAACCAAAGGGTATTCTTTTTTAAGATCTTCTTCAGACAATTTCAGCAGAACAGAATCTATCATCGCAATGGTGGCTTCTACTTTTTCAATAAGTTCAGCTCTTGGAACATCTTTTGATGAAAACTCAAGCTCACGATGCCTTACGTAACCCGTATTTCCAAGCTGTGCTCCTATAAAGTGATTGATATTTCCCACCAGATGAAGGGTTAGATTACCTGCAGAATTGGAAATGTTTTTATCAATCTTCCAAAGGTTTTCTTCACTCTGATAGGCTTCTATCTCTGTTTTTAATTTATTTAAATCCCTGTTGAAAAGAGATCTTAGGCTTTCTGTGATCATATCAATTTTGTTTATTTAGAAGAATGAAATAAAAAAGGGTACTTCGTTCAATCGGTACCCTTTTTTATTAATATAATTTTATTTTTGTTTTTTGGCCCAAAGCTCCATTTTTCTGTTCAGAACATCCAAAGGAAGACATCCCTGGCTCAATACTTCATCATGGAAGCTTGCCAGATTGAATTTATTTCCAAGCTCTTTCTGATATTTTTCTCTCAGCTCACGGATTCTTAAAGATCCTATTTTGTAACCTAAAGCTTGTCCAGGCATTGCCATATATCTTTCTACTTCTGCAGTGGCTGATCCCTCGTCGTAAGAAATATTGCTTAGGAAATACTTGATCGCGTCTTCACGTGACATTTTTCCGGTATGAAGTCCCGTATCTACTACCAGTCTTACCGCTCTCAGCATCTGATCGCTCAGGTAACCCATCTTCTGATAAGGATCTGTGTATAAACCAAACTCAGGACCTAAAGTCTCACAATAATGAGCCCATCCTTCTCCATAAGCCCCAAACCATCCGAATCTCATGAACTTAGGAAGTTTCGTGTTCTCCTGTTGTAAAGAAACCTGATAGTGATGCCCTGGAATGGCTTCATGAAGGAAAAGAGATTCCATTCCTGAAGTAACATTGAATTGAGTAGGGTCAGGAAGCGGAACATAAAAGATACCCGGTCTTTTCCCATCCGGAGTCCCCGGCATATATTCTGCACTGGCACTTGCCTCTCTGAATTTCTCCGTCTGTCTGATCTCAAACTTTGTTTTTGGAGTCACATTGAACATAGTCTTCAGCTTCGGAGTGATTTTCGTTAAAATACCATTAAATGCATTCAAAACCTCTTTAGAAGTCTTATAAGGCATCGCTTTTGGATCTGTTTTTACAAAAGTGATAAACTCCTCTAGAGTTCCTGTAAAGCCTACCTGTTGTTTTACTTTTTCCATTTCTGCACGAAGCATGGCTACCTGCTGAAGTCCTATTTTATTAATTTCTTCAGGAGATTTCTTAGTGGTTGTCCAGCTTTTTACATAATAGTTGTAGATCTCGTTTCCGTTAGGAAGACTGTTGTATCCGTCTGTATCTCTCGCTTTCGGAAGGTACTCTTTTTCTAAGAATGTTCCCATTTTAGTATAAGCCGGAATGATTTTTTTGATGATAATATCCTTGTAAAGAGCTGAAAATTTATCTTTCTGAGCTTGAGGTAAGCTTTTGGGGAATTTTCTTATAGGGCCATAGAAAATATTCTTTTCCATATCGGAAGTAGTAATTTCCTCTGCTCTCATCTGAGGAATCATCTTGACAACCAGTTTTTTAGGAAGTACTACTTTATTGTTGATTCCTTCACGGAAATTATCCGTAGCTGCATTCATCCATTCGGGAAATTTTTCCATTCTTTTCAGCCAGTCGCTGTAGTCTTTTTCTGTTTTAAAAGGCTGGTTTCCTTCTCCGCTTCCATACAATGGGAACGTAAGCGGAAGTCCTCCAAATTGAGTAAAAGGAATATATTCAGGATGATAGGCATAGGCCTCAGTTTTATCTTTTAAAGTATAATCCAATACATCATACACCACTTTATCTTCATCAGAAAGACTCTTGTAATCTACATGTTCCAGCTGTTTCTGTACAGAATTGTAGAACGCTACCTCTCCTGAGATAAAATCTTTATCAATATTGATGGGAAGCTGATCATTATATCTCGTATCTCCTTGTGCTGTAGCATCTAAAGGATATAGTTTAAGATACTGCTCATAATAGTTGGAAGCGATAGAATCCAGGTTGCTGGGTGTCACTTTTGTGAGGGGAGAATCCGACTTTTTGCAGGAAGCAAGACCTATCATCAATCCCAACCCAAGAATACTTTTTGATAAAATGTTTTTCATTTTCAGAATCTTTATGAAAACAAAAGTAAGTATTATTAGGATATTCAGACTTATCGTATACATTGATTTTAAAAAAAATATTTTCAAAATCCTTTTAACTTTGAATCAATTTTTTATCTTTGTCTAAAACGTTTAACAATCATATTATTACAGTTCTTTTTTAAGAAAAAATGAAAGGGATTTTAAAAATTTACCATCCGGACGAGACGCTAAAATACAATATCAGAAATACCTATTGTAAGGCAGTTTACAGCAACCAGCAACACTTTTTAGAGGTTGAAGTGATTACGGATGACAGTTTGGATCACGTAGATGATGATTCATTACAGTACAACTTTCCGCAGCTTTCACTTGAAGTGTTCGATTTTCCTATTGAATCGGCGGAAATAGAAGGAAAAACCATCATCATCAATGACTCTGATGAAGAAACCTATACTGAAGTAGACCTTTTCGATGACGAAGATGCCTACATCTATGACAATGAGCTTCTTTTTCATAGAAATGAAGAAGGAGAGCTTCAGGTGATCTGGAAAGGAACTATTGATGATTTCTATACCGGATCCGATACGCCGATCCCTTTTAGATTAAAATGCGAATTTAAGCAAGATGATATTGAGGTAGGCGAAGACTAAAAGTCGCTTCTATCTTTTTCATACCGGATTTCTTTTCAAAATTATTTTTGGAAAGAAATTTGCTGTTTGTAAAATTGTAACAAAATTTAAGTTGTTTTTAAGCAATTTTTAAGAGTTCAATTCATAATATTCTCCTACATTTGTCGTTGAAATTTAATAAAATTTACATTTAATGCTGTTAACGGAACTTTCTCAGATTTTATTTGCACAAATCGCTACCCCTGCAGTTGCTGCAGACAACTTAGAGTTCTCATTCTGGAAGATTATGTTCCATGGAGGAGCTTTCGCTAAAATAGTGATGGTCACTGTATTACTATTGGGAGTGTTTTCTCTATATCTGTTTTTTGAAAGATTTTTCTTTATCAAAAGGCTGACATCAAAAACAGATTCCAACTTCATGAACAATATCGAAGACTTCATCAAGGCAGGAAAAATAGATGCAGCAGCAGATTACTGCAAAACCCAGAACTCTCCTGAAGGAAGAATTTTAGAAAAAGGAATTTCAAGATTAGGACGTCCTGTTTCTGATATTGTAAGTGCTATGGAATCCCAGGCACAGGTAGAGGTTGCCAATATGGAAAAAAACCTGAACCTTTTGGCTGTAGTACCGAGTATCGCACCCATGTTGGGACTTTTAGGTACAGTAATCGGGATGATTATTGCTTTCTTTAATCTTTCCCACGCAACAGGATCTTTCTCTCCGAAAACACTTTCAGAAGGGATCTATACCGCTTTAGGACAGACCGCTGTAGGTTTGGCTGTAGCGATTCCTGCTAACTTCTGTTATAATATTCTATTGACAAGGATTGATAAATTTGTCCTGAAAGCTCAGAATATGTCAGGAGAATTTTTAGACCTTATCAACAAACCTTTATAAATCTTTCTTACGATGAAAATTCAAAGAAGAAATAAAGCAAATCCGGAATTCAGTTTAGCAGCGATGACAGACGTTATCCTGTTGATGCTGATTTTCTTTATGATCACTTCTTCAGCTGCCAATCAAAGCGCTATTGATGTGAATCTGCCGAAAGCCGGAGCCGTTGACGATAATATTCCAAATCCTGTGACAATAAGCATCAAGCCGGATGGCTCATTCTTTGTGGATGATAATCCTGTAAATAGAGGAGAACTGGAGAAAACTATTGTAGATAAATTAGCCAGCCAGCCCAATAAATCATTTACGATCAGAGCTGATGAAAACACATTGCATAAAGATGTTGTTTTTGTGATGGAAATTGCTGAAAAATATAAATTTAACATTGCCATTGCAACCGTTAAAGATAAATAACAGACCCGGATTTCCGGAAAGAATTACGTTTTAAGATGAAAAGCTATACAGCAAACAGAAACGAAGAAAACAAAGACAGAGTAAAGAGCGCACTGCTTTCTATTCTCATCTGGGCTGCTATTCTGCTTTTTGTTTTTTTGTATAAATTAAAACCTGAACTGGATAAAGATCCTGAAGTGGTTACTACCATGCTGGTCAACTTTGGAGACAACAGAAACGGAAAAGGGATTGAAGAACCTGCTGAACAGCCGGGAAGCCTTGCCGCTGCAACGGAAGAAGTAACTCCAGAGCCTGCAGAAACTCCTGTTCCGGAAACAAAAACAGTTATAAAACCAGAACCAGCACCAACTCCGGAACCAAAGAAAACTGAGGTTAAGGAGAAAGTAATTACAGGAAATAATTCAAAAGCTACTGTTCCTAAAAAAGAGGAATCTAAAAAAGCTGAAAAAAAAGAAGCCACCAGTACAAGTGCTTCAAAAAATACTAAAAAACCAGGAGCAACTACGGCTAACTCAAAAACAGGAAATGGAGACGGAAAAGGAACTGCAGCTATCGGAAACCTGATCAAAGGAAGAGGAACCAAAGCCGGAAGCCAGGGAACCGGTGAAGGCATTGGAAATGCAGGAGATCCTTTAGGAGGAGATGGAAACGGAGACAGTAAAGTAGGGATCGACAGAAAGCTGGTAGGCTATATTCCCGGAACAATGGGAAGAGGAGGAGCACAGCCTTCTCACAGCTGTACAGCAAGTGGATCGATTACCATCGCGTATACGGTAGATAAAGCAGGAAATGTGGTGTCTGCAAGAAGATCCGGAGGTGTTTCAGATCCTTGTGTAGCATCTACCTCTGTGAGCTGGGTTAAGAAATATGTGAAGGCCGAAAAAGCCAATACTTCTTCCACCGGAACTTATAAAATTACCTTCTAAAAATACAAAAGCACTTTATTCAAGTGCTTTTTTTAATTCATTGATTCTGTTGATGATTGGGAGTGCAAAGATACCGCTGGTTTGAAGATACAGCTCGTAGAATGTCTTTGCTTTATCCTGAAAATCTTTATTCTGATCATGTCTGCTGTTGAAATAGAAAAGATTTCCCAGCATTTCATAATAATCTTTGTGATCTCTTTCCTGTCTTTCATTCACCATCGCGATCATTTCTTCTTTGGTTTTAGAAGCAACCTCTGTGAAGTTCATTTTGAAAATATCTCTCATCAACGTATCAAAATCCAGCTCTTTCTGCATTAGACTTTCTTCAGGTTTGTCCAGAATCAATTTTTCTAATGCCTGGGTCAATTGGCGGATGAGTCTTAGGGTAAATTCTTTATCTGTGATCATAATGGATTTAAAGTTTTAAGTTTAATGTTTAAAGTTAATAGCATCTGCTCAACCCGCAGATTTTCATTAAGCAAAGAATAAGTAAGCTAATGCAATGGCAGTGATAACACCTACCAAATCGGCCAGAAGCATAGCAATTACCGTGTATCTTGTATTCTTAACGGCTACGGCGCCAAAATATACTGCAATCACGTAGAACGTCGTATCTGAGCTTCCCTGAAGTACAGCTGCCAATTTCCCCTGGAAACTATCTGCTCCAAATGTTGTCATCGTATCCACCATCATTCCTCTGGCTCCTGAACCGGATAAAGGTTTAATTAAAGCAGTCGGAAGTCCGTCTACAAATCTTGGATCCATATTGGCCACATTGGCTACCCATTTCATTCCGTCAATGATTACATCAAATACACCGGAAGTTCTTAATAATGAAATCGCAATCAGCATTCCAACCAGATAAGGAATAATCTTGACGCAGGTGGTGAACCCTTCTTTTGCGCCTTCAATAAAGGCATCAAAAACGTTGATCTTTTTATAAACGGCTCCTAATACAATTGCAAGGAAGATAAACAGAATTAAACCATTGCTTAATACTTTACTGAAGTCATCCAGTTCATCCTTACTCAATTGTACAAGATATACTACCAATAAAGCAATAATCGCTGAAATTCCTCCTACATAAGCAATTACTACCGGGCGAAGAAGATTGATTTTCTGATACAAAGAAACAATAATCATCGCAGCCAATGTTGCTGCAAAAGTGGCGATCATACACGGCAGAAAGATGTCTGTGGGAGTTTTAGATCCCATAGATGCTCGGATGGCAATAATTGAGACGGGAATTAAAGTCATACCTCCGGCATGAAGACACAAAAACATGATCTGTGAATTACTGGCAGTATCTTTATTAGGATTTAAAGTCTGCAGACTTTCCATGGCTTTTAAACCAAAAGGAGTCGCAGCATTGTCCAATCCCAAAAGATTCGCGCTGAAGTTCATCAGCATATGCCCGAATGCAGGATGGTTTTTAGGAATTTCCGGAAATAATTTGGAGAAAAATGGCTGAATCAGACGGCTTAGAAGGTTAATTCCTCCTGCTTTTTCAGCAATACTCATGAATCCCATAAACAAGGTCATGATTCCGATAAGACCAAGACAGATCTTCACCGCTGTTTCTGAAGTTCCGATCACTCCATCGGCTTCCTGAACGCGATAAACATTTACATTCTGTTTTAAAGAATCTGTTTTAAAGTGAATTCTGCTGTCTGCAAAATCATTTTTTTTCATCAGGCTGTCTCTGACAACAGGAGAGAGGCTGTTCATAGGTTGAGAAGCAATCTTTACGGTATCACCTCCTTTTCCCACCACCATATCATTGAAAATGGTTTTGTAGTTACCTGACGAAACATATTTTATACTGGCAATGGCAATGGCAATGATAATAAAAGCCGACCAAATTCTGCTGAGAACCATCTGATTGATTTAATTGTTTAAACTTATCAAAAATACTTCAAACCACAAAAATAACTAAAGTCTTTTGTTATTCTGGTGTGAAATAAAACTAATGATGGTTTTTTGGCTTTATACTATTTTAACGCAGTGTTCGCAAAGTTTTTAAATAATATGAAAAATGATTTTTTTCGTTCGCGAAGGCGTTAGCACTAAGCAAAGCAAAGAGAATTTAAGTTAGAGAACATAGCTGAATGAAATGCCCTTGCGGACGAAAATATGCATAAGGTTTTTAAATTTTCCTTGCGATCTTTAGCGTTTAAATAAAATGCTTACTCTTCCAGATAAACAAGATATCCTTCAAAATCATCATCAAGGTTTTTCAGAACTTTCGCATCATCCATTTTTTTGACAAGCGCGTCTACAAAGAAGCTTTTCTCAAAAAACTGGCGGTGAATTCCCGGTAAAATTTCCATGAAATAATCCATTCCGATTTTGTTGTTATGGAGATCCATTTTGGTTTCCAAAGGCTCATTAGGGAAGAGTTCTTCATGCATATCTGTGATTCTTTTGCAGAAATCCAGTGCTTTTTTAGGGGAAGAAATCTTGCAGCAGTACATCATGATGAAGCAGCACCACAGAGCATGTCTGAAAGCATTTCCAATTCCGTTATTGGAGGCGGTTGCAGGGAATTTTTTCTGTGCAATGGTAAATGCCTTTACCGTGGCATGAAAACTGAGTAAAGCGAAAAGAGGATGGGGAAGGACAAGTGATAAAAGACGGATAATCTTTTTAAAACTCATGCTTCGGATGGTATTGAAAAATATCTTAAAAGTCCTCATAAATAAAAATCTCTCCCTAATTAGAGAGAGATTGTATTGTTTTTGTTACAGATACTATGCTTTTACAGCTAATAAATTAACTGTTTTGGCAACAGTGTCCTGAATTTCAGTTCTTTTTACGATGAAATCTACAAATCCTTTTTCCTGTAAGAATTCTGACGTCTGGAATCCTTCCGGTAAATCTCTACCGATTGTTTCACGGATTACTCTTGGTCCTGCGAAACCGATCAGTGCTCCCGGTTCTGCCATAATGATATCGGCAGTCATTGCAAAAGAAGCAGTAATTCCTCCGAATGTAGGGTCACAAAGATAAGCGATGTATAAAAGTCCGGCTTCAGAAAGCTGAGCTAATTTAGCCTGAACTTTTGCCAGCTGCATCAGAGAGTAAGTCGCTTCCTGCATTCTTGCTCCTCCGGACTGACAGATAATCATATACGGAAGTTTGTGAGCGATACAGTAGTCTACTGCTCTTCTGATTTTTTCTCCCATTACAGAACCCAAAGATCCACCGATGAAAGCAAAATCCATACAAGAAACTACCATTTCAGTTCCTTTTACAGTTCCTACAGCGTTTCTGATAGAATCTGTAAGCTTTGTTTTAGCTTTTACTTCTTTCAAACGGTCTTTGTAAGGCTTTGTATCTTTGAAGTTTAAGATATCAATACTTTCAACATTGGCATCCAGTTCGGTAAATTTACCACCGTCAAAAAGGATGTCAAAAAATTCCGCACTTCCTATTCTCACATGAAATCCATCTTCAGGAGAAACATAGTTATTTCTCTTTAGTTCATCATGTTCCACTACTTTTCCGGATGGAGTCTGATGCCATAGGCCTTTGGGAACGTCCTTTTTCTCATCAGTAGAAGTGGTAATGTTTTTTGCTTTTCTTTTAAACCAGTCGAATGCCATTTTTGCTTGTATTAATGTATAAATGTAAAATGTACCAATGTAAATGCATTCCTGGGAATACTTTTACACCGGTACAAATGTACAGTTCTTATTTTAAAGTATCTACGTTATTTAAATCTTCAAATGCTTTCACCAATCTTGCAGAGAATGTGTCCTCACCTTTTCTTACCCAAACTCTTGGGTCGTAGAATTTTTTGTTAGGTTTTTCTTCTCCTTCAGGGTTTCCGATTTGAGCTCTTAAATAGTCAATATTGTTGATCATATAATCTCTGATGCCTTCTGTGTATGCAAACTGAAGGTCAGTATCGATGTTCATTTTGATTACTCCATAGTCGATTGCCTCTCTGATCTCTTCTAAAGTAGATCCTGAACCTCCGTGGAATACGAAGTTGATAGGTTTAGCAGCCGTTCCGAATTTTTCCTGAACATATTTCTGAGAATTGTCAAGGATTTTCGGCGTAAGAACTACGTTTCCTGGTTTGTAAACTCCGTGTACGTTACCGAAAGCAGCAGCGATTGTGAAGTTATCAGAAATAGCTTTTAATTTTTCATAAGTATAAGCTACATCTTCAGGCTGAGTATATAATTTTGAGTTATCAACATCTGAGTTGTCAACACCATCTTCTTCACCTCCTGTTACCCCGATTTCTACTTCAAGAGTCATCTGAAGCTTAGCCATTCTTTCGAAATATTTAGCAGAAATTTCAAGATTTTCTTCTAAAGATTCTTCAGAAAGGTCTAACATGTGAGAAGAGTAAAGAGATTTTCCTGTCTGCTTGAAGAATTCTTCGTTAGCATCCATTAATCCGTCGATCCAAGGAAGTAATTTCTTTGCACAGTGGTCTGTGTGTAGAATTACTGTTGCTCCGTAAGCTTCTGCAAGAGTATGAATATGTTTTGCTCCAGCAATTGCTCCTAAGATTGCAGACTTTTGTCCGTCATTGCTTAATCCTTTCCCTGCATTGAAAGCGGCTCCTCCATTTGAAAACTGAATAATTACAGGAGCGTTTAATTTTGCTGCAGTTTCCATCGTAGCATTTACGTTGCTTGATCCAATTACGTTTACTGCAGGTAATGCAAATTTGTTTTCTTTAGCATACTGAAAGATATCAGTAACTAACTGACCTGTGGCAACTCCTGCCGGAAAAATTCTGCTCATGTTTTACTTTTTATTATAAATTTATTAGGTGTTTTAATTTCGTGTAAAGGTAATCATTTTTAAGAAATTACTAGTTTCTTTTATCTCTGCCCCAAAGGAGCTTCTGACGGATGGTTTCATAAAAACTCAAACTATTGGGCTGTACCAGAAGAAGCTGGAATTTTGCCTTTTTGATAATGATTTCCTTATCGGTTTCTATGTGTATCAGTCGGGAGTCTAAGGAAAGAGAGTATTGAGGTACACGGCTTTCCACCCGCAGTTTTATTTCTACTTTATCATTCACAACCAACGGCCTCACATTCAGATTGTGAGGAGCGATAGGAGTAATGACAAAATTTTCGTTATTGGGAGAAATGATAGGGCCTCCGCAGCTCAGAGAGTAGGCGGTAGAACCGGTGGGTGTTGAGATGATTACACCGTCACCCCAGAATACATTCAGAAACTCATCATTGATATAAGAATCTACGGTAATCATCGATGTTGTTTCTTTTCGGGAAACGGTAACATCGTTTAATGCATAAGGGAAAGCGCCTTCCAGCTTGGGAGAAACGACCTCAATTACGGAACGGCGGCTTGTTTTTACATCTCCCTTTAAGATGGAATCCAGTTCTTTAAAGGCTTCTTCTTTTGTGAAAAAAGCTAAAAACCCAAGTCTTCCTGTATTCACTCCTACCACCGGAATTTCAAGGTCTTCAATAAATGTCAGAGAGTTTACAATAGTTCCGTCTCCACCGAAAGTGAAGAAAAGATCCACTTCTTTATCCAGAAGATCCTGTTTGGAGTTGAAAGTTTCGAATATTTTTGAAAACTGAAGTGCTTCAGCCATTTCATCATACAGAACAGATTTTACACCTCTTGCTTCAAGTTCGGAGATAAACTTGCTTAAATATAAAAAAGTATCAAGATCTTTTTTCTGAGAATATATGGCTGCCTTCATGTTATATTTCTATGAATTTTTGTAAAAAACCATAACGGTCTTTAAACAGATCGGATTTCTCATCAGAATAGTATTTCTCAACAATTCTGTAGTCGTACCGGTCAAATGTAGCATCTATCGAGGCCAGGTTTTCGTTACTGATCTTTATGGTGACCTGCACTACCTCTTCAGACATAAAGCTGATAAACCCTCCGTAAAACTTCGAATTGTTGCTTTCTACAATATTGGTAATTTCCGTCATTGAATATTTTCTGGCCGGAGTTTCTACGGTAAGAATAGCTCCTGTTTCTGAAAATAAAGGATAACGGGAAAGGTCCTGAAAAACATCTTCACAAGTAATATACCCCAGATATTTTTCATTTTTATTAATCACCGGAATCACATTAGAGCTGAAAGTATAAAAAAGACGGATGCTGTCCATAACGTTGTTGTCCTCCAGAATGGCAAACCGCTCAATCTGGTGTTCCAGGTCCTTCAGTGTTCCTCCATCTTCTTCATACAGAAAGTCCATGGCAATAGCTCCATAGAAGTGATGGGATTTTTTGATGAAAACATGGGAATATCCGAAATCCTCCAATATGTTTCTGGCCGACTCTATGGAGTCAGACAGGCTAAAACATGGAAAGTCTTTTGAGATATAGTCCTTGATAAACATTGTGCTAATTTATAAAAAATTAAACGAAACTTTTTCTGAAAACCCTACTTTTTTTAAGATGAAACAAAAAAAATGCCGTCAAAATTTGTTTGTAAAAAAAAATAAAGTACCTTTGTCGCCTTTCATTTTTACTTTTTATTAGATTTATTTCAAACTGCACTGTCTACTAAGGACATATGCAGTTTTTTTATTTTAATGCTTTTGCAAATTCCCACATCACAATTCCGGCGCACACACTTACATTAAGAGAATGCTTTGTTCCAAGTTGTGGAATTTCTAAAAATACATCAATATTCGGGAGAACCTCATCGCTGATTCCTTCCACTTCGTTTCCTAAAATTAAGGCATATTTTTTTGATCTGTCGATGGTGAAATCCGTAATAAGCTGACTGTCGGTAGTCTGCTCAATCCCTATGATTTCGTATCCTTTGCTTTTCAAATCAGCAATGGCATTATTGGTTTCTGCTTCATGAGACCAGTCTACACTTTCCGTGGCTCCCAATGCCGCTTTATGAATCTCACGGTGAGGTGGCTGCGGTGTAATTCCGCAAAGGATTATTTTTTCAATTAAAAAGGCATCTGCAGTTCTGAAAGCTGCACCTACATTGTGCATACTTCTGATATTATCTAAAATGATGACCAACGGAATTTTTTCAACCTTCTTAAATGTTTCTACATCTATTCTGTTGAGTTCTTCCAGTTTTAGTTTCTGTACCAATTGTATATTATTTGTGAGATTATTTTTTTCTTTTTACTGCCCTTTGCCTTTGCTAAGTATAAGACATTTTCCATTATCTTAATTCAAAAGTAGCAAATAGTTTTTTGGGGTCAAAATATAGACAAAAACATTTAGACAAGGTTTTATTTTCTGTTCATAATCTGGTGCACGTTCTTCTCAATATTCTGAGCTAAAGTCTCCATGGGAATATCATTTTCATCGTTATTGAACGGATCCTCAATTTCTTCTGCAATAAGTTCAAGGCTCATCAATACATAATAGACAAAGACAGTAAGAGGAATCATGAAAAGACCTATCGTAATCACGTAGGCAATAGGAAGCGCAAAAACATACAGAATAATAAATTTCTTGATGAAAGAAGAGTAGGAGTAAGGAATCGGAGTGTTTTTGATTCTTTCACAACCTCCGCATACATCCAGAAATCCTGAAAGCTGGGTGTCTAAGTACAGCATTTCAACTTCTGAAATTTTTCCTTCTTTTTTTAACTGGTTCAATTTATGGCTTAACAGAATCACTATTTCGCTAGGTCCATGATTTTTTAAAGAACTTTCAATTTCAGAATAATCTTCATCCAAAGCCAGCCTTGTAGATTCCTTGGAAAGATGTTTGGCTAAAAAGTGAGGAAAGTATTTTAAATATCTTGCTATCTGTTCAGCATCCTGGCGGTTGTCTCCAAGAATCGTATTGATTTTTATGGCAAAGTTTCTGGTATCATTCACCAGTTTCCCCCAAAGTTTTCGCCCTTCCCACCATCTGTCATAGGCCGTATTCGTTCTGAAAACAAGCAAAAGAGAAAGCACAAAACCCAGCAGAGAATGAATCATACCTACATTACTCACACCTGATTTTGTGGTAAGGTGCAGATACTCAACTTCCAGATACTGAATTCCCCAGGAATATAATCCTACAAGAATCATACTCGGAAAAAGAATTTTTAAAGTATCACTTTTGTGTAAGCTGAAAAGGATTCTAATGAAATGTTTGGTATTGTATACTCTCATAAATTCACTTATTACCACAAATATAAATTTTTCATCCGAGCTCTGCTAATAAAGGAAGGAAGTCTGAAGCTGGAAGAAGGAGGTTATTGAAGCTGAAGAAGAGCCCTAAGTTTTCCATAAAAATCTTATTATAGAATGATGTAGAGACGTTTGCAGACAAAACTTAACTTCCGGCATCCCTCTTCCGGCTTCCATCCCTTTTCACCTTAATTTTCTCAGGTTTCAAAAAAACACTATTTTTAGTTCGCATTAAATACAAAATACATGATCCTCGAAAACGTAGATATTGTAAATGATATCAGTAAAGAAGATTTTCAGAAAAATTATTTTAAAAAGCAGAAACCTCTTTTGATAAAGAATTTTGCCAGCCGATGGGACGCTTTTGATAAATGGAATCTTGCCTATATCAAAGAAAAAGCAGGAGATCAGGAAGTTCCGTTGTATGATAACAAACCGGCCGATGCTGCAAAAAGTTCTGATGCTCCGGTCACCCGGATGAAAATGAAGGACTATATTGACACCATCAAAAGCAAACCTTCAGATCTGCGAATCTTTTTTTATATCATTACAGACAGGCTTCCCGAGCTGCTGAAAAATTTCACCTATCCGGATCTCGGAATAAAGTTCTTTAAAAGACTGCCGACTTTATTTTTCGGTGGAAGTGAGGCGCATGTTTTAATGCATTATGATGTCGATCTGGGTGATTTTATGCATATCCATTTCGAAGGAAAGAAAAGGATTTTATTGTTTGATCAGAAGCAGTCTCCGTTTTTATATAAAGTACCTTTGTCTGTTCACACGGTTTATGAAGTAGATTATGAAAATCCGGATTATGAAAAGTTTCCGGCACTGCAATACGCCAGGGGATATGAAATTTTCATGGAACATGGTGATGCTCTGTTTATTCCGGGAGCTTTCTGGCACTTCAACAGATATCTGGAACCCGGTTTTTCTCTTTCACTAAGAGCCCTTCCCAATAAACCCAATATCTTTGCCAGTATGTTATATCATGTCTTTATTATGAGGTACACGGACAAACTGATGCGAAAACTTTTCAAAGCCAAATGGGTGAATTATAAGCAGAAATGGGCTTACAGGAGAAGCACCGAGGCTTTGGAAAAACACCTTTCTGAATGATAAGAATTAGAGTTTAGATCATTTTAACGCATTGAACGCAAGTTTAAAGCTTATCTGTATTATAAAGGTTCGCAAAGACGTTTCACTCAGCGAGGAAAATACTTCAATTGCTAAATGAAATGCCTTTGCGAACGAAAATAAAAAGAATCAATATCAATTTTCTTTGCTTCTTAGCGTTAGATTTAGATCAATTTATTTATTAATAAGTCCGAAAATCGCTGCATCAACGAATTTTCCTTTTTCAAAAAAATAATCTTTCAACGTTCCTTCTTTGCTGAAATTTAAAGAAGTCAAGAGTCTTTCGGAAGAAATATTGGATGGATCTATGAACGCATCTACACGGTGAAGCCTCATGGTTTCAAATCCATAGGTCAGAATCGGAAGAATAGCTTCTTTCATATAGGATTGCTGCCAGAATTTGGGATTGAGTTCATAGCCAACCTCTGCCCTGAAATGCTCCCTGTACCAGTTGTGATAGCCGCAGGTGCCAATAACTTTTCCGGTTGATTTCAGTTCCAGAGCCCATCTGAAACCTTTGCCTTTTTCAAATTCACTATTGAAGTGCTGGATAATACGACGGGAATCTTCTTCGGTTTTGAAGGTATCCAGGTCATAATATTCCATCACTTCATCCAGAGAAAAGTATTCGAAAAGGTCCTGGGTATCATTAAAAGTAAGCTGGCGCAAAATAAGCCTTTCAGTCTCTAAGACAGGAAATTCCATAAATAATGTGATTTGATGGTTGAAAAGTACGATTAATTAGTGACAAAGAAAAGCCGGGAAGATTAACCCCTAAACAATTCTCTTACCCTGAATTTATTTTTTTAAATTTGGGGCTCATTTTTTACTATGGCAAAAGCAGCGAAGAAAGAAACCCCGTTAATGACGCAGTACAATACCATCAAGGCGAAATACCCTGATGCGCTATTATTATTCAGGGTTGGGGATTTTTATGAAACTTTTGGGCAGGATGCTGTCAGAACTTCTCAGATTCTGGGTATTGTGCTTACCAAAAGAGCCAATGGTGAGGGGCATATAGAACTTGCAGGATTTCCACATCATTCTGTAGATTCTTATCTCCCAAAACTGGTAAGAGCCGGAATGAGGGTTGCGATCTGTGATCAGCTGGAAGATCCGAAAATGGTGAAGGGAATTGTTAAACGTGGTGTCACTGAATTGGTTACACCTGGAGTTACCTTCAATGATCAGGTTCTGAATTCCAAAAAGAATAACTTCCTTCTTTCATTGCATAAAGAAAAAGAGAAGTATGGAATTGCCTTAGTGGACATCTCCACGGGAGAGTTTCTGGTAAGTGAAGGAAACCTGGAAAAGCTTTTGCATATCATCAATACCTTTGATCCGAGTGAGATTATTTTCCAGAGAAGCACCCAGATTCCGGAGCAGATCAAAAATAAAAATGCCTTTAAGCTTGAAGACTGGGCTTTCCAATATAATTTTGCCTACGAAAAACTCACAAATCATTTCAAAACCAATTCATTAAAGGGATTTGGAATAGAAAATTTACCGTTGGCGATTACAGCGGCAGGAGCTATTTTTGCTTATCTGGTAGAAGATACGCATCATAATCTGCTTGCCCATATTACGAAACTGCAGATTATTCCGCAGGAAGACTATCTGATGATGGATAATTTTACCCTGAGAAACCTGGAAATTGTTTATCCAAGCAATCCACAGGGGAAATCACTGTTGGATATCATTGATAAAACGTCTACTCCGATGGGAGGAAGGCTTTTGAGAAGGAGAATTATTCTTCCTTTAAAATCGGTGGATGAGATCATGAGAAGACTTTCTCTGATTGATTTCTTAAACGAAAATGATGCGCTGAAATATGAAATCTGCCAGCTTCTGAAATCCATTTCTGATCTTGACCGACTGATGGGGAAACTGGCTGCAGAGAAAATCTCACCTAAAGAACTGGGATATTTGCGTCAGAGTTTAATTAATATTCATAAAATCAAAGCTTTATTGCATCCACATGCAGATGTGCTGGCGTGGTTAGAGCCTTTATTTGATCTGGAAGAACTGATTAAATTTTTGCAAAATCATCTTAATGAAGAACTTCCGGTAAGTCTTGCGAAAGGGAATATCATTAAAGAAGGAGTTTCTGAAGAACTGGACAGACTGAGAAATCTTCAAAGCAAAGGACGTGGATTCTTAGATGAAATGTGCCAGAGGGAGATTGAAAGAACAGGAATTACCAGCCTTAAAATTGATTTTAACAATGTTTTCGGATATTATATTGAAGTCCGAAATACGCATAAAGATAAAGTTCCGGATGACTGGGTAAGAAAGCAAACCTTAGTAAACGCAGAAAGATACATTACCGAAGAGCTGAAGGAATACGAAAACCAAATTCTTGGTGCCGAAGAAAAAATAGGCGTTCTGGAAACGTCACTGTACAGAAATGTATGTGCAGAAACAATGGTTTATATTGATCAGATTCAAGGGAATTCCAATATCATTGCCCAACTTGATGTGGCTGCGGGATTGTCCGAACTGGCTGTTTCTGAGAGTTATACAAAGCCTGTTTTGAATGACGGCTATGCGATTGATTTAAAAGAAGCCAGACATCCGATCATTGAAAATGCTCTTCCACTGGGAGAAAAATATATCCCGAATGATATCTTCCTGGATAAAGATTCTCAGCAGATTATCATGGTAACAGGACCCAACATGGCCGGTAAATCGGCAATTCTGCGTCAGACAGCTATTGTATGTCTTTTGGCTCAGATCGGAAGTTTTGTACCAGCGAAACATGCTGAAATCGGATTGCTGGATAAGATTTTTACAAGGGTAGGAGCTACCGATAATATTTCTGCAGGCGAATCTACTTTCATGGTGGAAATGAATGAAGCGGCGAATATCCTGAACAATATTTCAGAAAGAAGTCTGATTCTGTTAGATGAAATCGGACGTGGAACTTCCACTTATGACGGGGTTTCTATTGCATGGGCTATTGCAGAATATCTTCATCAGCACCCAACGCAGGCAAAGACCTTATTTGCAACGCATTATCATGAGCTGAATGAAATGACTGTCAATTTCGAAAGGGTGAAAAATTTCCACGTTTCTATCCAGGAAAACAAAGGGAATATTATTTTCCTGAGAAAACTCGTTCCGGGTGGTAGTGAGCATAGTTTCGGTATTCATGTGGCAAAACTGGCCGGAATGCCTGCCAAAGTGGTCAACAGAGCGAATGAGATTCTTAAAACCCTTGAAGCAAGCAGAACGCAGGGAAATGGAAGTACTTCTGAAAGTATCAAAAGAGTGACAGAAGAAAATATGCAGCTTTCTTTCTTCCAGCTTGACGATCCTGTTCTGGAGAATATCCGCGAAGAACTGACGAAAATAGATATCAATACCTTGACCCCTATTGAAGCTTTAATGAAGCTGAATGCGATAAAAAAAATGATTGGAGGCTAATCCAATCATTTTTTTGTTATTATAAAGGAAGACTAGCAGCAATAGCCGTCCTTACCTCTTGGGCCTATGATGAGGAAATGGCTTACTCCTCTCAGTTTGCATAAACCCTCTGCGCAAGCTGCTCCACCATTAATTTCTTTTAATTCATTTTTGGTGAGTTTTCTTTTCAAGATGACTGAATTTTTCATATTCCGTTATTTGGAAATTACAACTCAGTTAGCAGCAGAATCCATCCTGCATTCCAGGAACACCGTATCGTTCTTCTCCGGTTTGAGGATCTGTACAGCTTATCACTCTTGGGCAGACAGGTCTGTTGGCACCACCGCTGATCTCTTTCAGTTCAGTTTTGTTCAATTTTCTTTTTTGATTTTTTAAATTTTTCATAATAATTTTAATTTGGTAAAAGCTAATTTACAAGTTATTTTAATAGCTACAAAATATTGTGATTCAAATTGTTAACTTTTTGCAAAAGATTTCTCCTTCACAAAAAAAAGATTGAGGTGAGACCTCAATCTTTAGTATCTAACAAAGCTTTTGCTATTAACAGCAGTATCCGTTTCTTCCTACAGGTCCGATTACATATTCACCGTCCCCTCTGTCGCAAAGTCCTTCGGGGCATACAACAGGTCCGTTGCCTCCGTTAATTTCTTTCAGTTCGCTTTTTGTTAATTTTCTTTTCTGAGCGTTTGATTTTTTCATGGTATTTTTAGTTTTGATTCCTTCAAATATATAAAAACAATTCATATAATTCTATTACTTGTGAAAAATTAACACATTGGCTTATGAAAAGAAAAGGAACGCTTTAAGCGCTCCCTATATTATAAATGATTGTATTCGTAAGTATTTAACTCACTATTCGTTATCCCTGTTCCGGTCTTGTTATAATACGTTTTAACATTCTTCGTAGGATATCCGCTGTTGTTATATTCGTAAGTGGATTTAAAAATCCCCCATTCACCACTTCCGGCTCCATTGTTATAATTAAGAACATTGTTATAACTTACGATATTGTGTGTTGAGCCATTTTCATCTTCACTATCAATAATTTTTAAAAACCCTGTGATATTTTTAAACGGAAGATTTTTAGTATCATATACAATAGGCTGTAAAGCACCTGTTGCACTGTGAAACCCTCCTGTATTATTGGGTACTGATGCGGTTTCTGTCCAGCTGCTAAGCGAACCATCGGCATTTAATGTAGTATTTTTAGTACCTGTTCTTACAGGAGATCCTGTAAAGCTTGCTGTATAGGTGATTTTTACAGCATTGCTTGCGGTATATGCATAATTGGTTTCTACCGTAGAAACAGTTCCGCTCAAAAGGTAAGTCTCGCTATATATTTTTTTACTCAATCTGCTGCTTCCGTCATAAGAATATGTTGTTTTGTAACTTGTGCTTGAACCCGTCGTTACCTGTTGGGAAATCAGATCTCCTGAATAGCTGAAAAGGGTAACTTCACCAGTGCTGGTGTTTTTGATCTGGGAGATTTTTGAGCCATTGTAAGTATAGGTTGAGGTTTCTCCGTCAGCAACCATTTTTGTTACTAAAACCGGACTGTCTTCATTATTATTTCCGTTGTTGTTGGATGAGGCGGTGTCATCATTACTGCTTGAGCAGGATGCCAAAAAGAAAACTGGCAGTAGTAAATAAGCTTTTTTCATGGTTTTGATTTAAGCCATAAAAATATTAAAAAAATGAATCAGCTGCCAAAAAAATGTTTATTTGTAAAAGATTTAGAGAATTGGTGAATTTTATTTTTGTATATTGTTAAATTATAGTTGTTTATGTTTTAATAATGAAAAATATAATAAAAATATTAATTCTGTTTTTCTTTTGCACAGTTCTCAAAGCCCAGCAGACGGAAGTTTCTGTCCTAAAGTATGAAGATCTGGAGAAGAGAATTCAGCGGGAAGAAGACAAACTGCTTGTTGTGAACTTCTGGTCTACAACCTGTGGTCCATGTGTGAAAGAGCTTCCTCATTTTATGGATGTTAATGCAAAATATGCAGATAATGAGAAGTTTAAAATGATCCTGGTTTCATTAGACAGGTTGGCTGATAAAGAAAGAGTTTTGAAATTCATTAAAAATAAAAATCTTACCGCTGAAGTACTTATGCTGGATGATATCAAAAGAATGAATACCTGGATTCCAAGATTTGAAAAAGACTGGGATGGAAATATTCCAGTAACGTTGTTCTATAAAAACGGATCAAAAATCCACTTTAATGATGGTGAAATGAGCAAAGAAGACCTGGAAAAAACAATTAAAGAAAACCTGCAATAAATAATTAATTATGAAAAACCTGAAAATTGTAATGACCGCATTTATCGTTGGGCTGGGATTACTAAGCTTTACAGCGAAAGATCATGATAAAAATATAAGTAAGAAAGAAAGCGTTTCATCTGTAAAAGGCTATGAAGTAGGGGATGAAGCTACCGATTTTAAGCTTAAAAATATTGATGGGAAAATGGTTTCCCTGAGTGATTTTAAAAGCGCAAAGGGATTCATTGTCGTATTTACCTGCAACCATTGTCCTTATGCAAAGAAATATGAAGACAGAATCATTGAGCTGGATAAAAAATATAAAGCTCAGGGATATCCGGTCATTGCCATTAATCCCAACGATCCTAATGTACAGCCGGAAGACGGTTATCAGCAGATGATTGAAAGAGCAAAGCAGAAAGGATTCACTTTCCCTTATCTGGTAGACGAAGGGCAGAAAATTTATCCTCAGTACGGAGCAACAAAAACACCACATATTTTTGTTCTGAAAAAAGAAAACGGAAAGAACATTGTAAAATACATAGGTGCAATCGACAATAATTATGATAACCCGAATGATGTATCGGAATATTATGTTCAGGATGCGGTAAATGCTCTGATCAAAGGAGAACCGGTAAAAATGACCAAAACGGTAGCCATCGGATGTACAATCAAAGTAAAGAAATAATATATTTGTCTTTATAAAATGATAAGATCGGTATTCTTAGAATGCCGATTTTTTATGCCTAAACTCAAATTTGAAATGAAATTCCAATTCAGCCTGAAGTATTTGCTTCTCACCGTAATTATTTTTCTTGCAGAAGTATTGATTGCCACAAAATTCAGTGATATTTTCTTTGTGAGAGCTTATTTAGGAGATGTTATTGTGGTCATGCTTCTTTATACTTTCGTCAAAAGTTTTGTAAAAGTAAATGATCAGAAGCTGATTCTGGGAATTCTTATTTTTTCATTGATGGTAGAATTTGCCCAGTATTTCAATATCGCGGAAAAACTAGGCTTCCGTCCTGGAAGCCTGATGTATATTGTTATTGGAAATTCTTTCTCGTGGATAGATAATCTTTGCTATGCTGTAGGCTGCCTTATTCTCTATCTTATCGTAAAGGTGACAAACAATGATCGCTTAACCTCAACTCCTAATCCCTAATCCCTGCAATCTGACACCTATCTTCCAAAACTGTCATATTTATCTTCAGCATATTTGGTAAAACGGTTCAGTAACGCCACATTTTCTTTTTCCATAGGTGATAATTCATTGTCTACGTTGCTGGATACAGGAATATACCAGTCTGTTTGCTCAAAGAAATTTCTGTAGGTTTCTTTTTTAAAGGAATAACCATGTCTTGCAAATACAGAGTTTTTGATGATCTCAAGATCCAGTTTTCTTAAGTTTTTGAGATCTTTTTCTGTCAGTTTTTGCTTCGATGCATTCAGTTTGAAAATCGCTTCTGAAGCGATGCGATTTTTAGAGGTTTTATAGCTTTCTGTTTTTCCGGTTTCTTCATCGGTATATTTTTCAGTAAACTCTTTAGGGTTTGACCAGTCTACCAGATCAGAATCCTTATCCAGCATAAAATTCGGGTTATAAACAAACTCTTTTTTGGTAAGTTTAAGCGTTTTCGAAGGTGCTTTAACACTTGTTTTATCAAAAGCATTCCACTTTCCGGTTAAGCTGTCGCCTTTTAATTTTACTTCAAATCTTCCGTCTGTTTTGTCATTGCCCGGTTCATCAAGCACAAAAGACGTTGTAGCCTCATTGAAAATACCTCTGAACGGGCGCTGATTCCCATTCACGATACTTTGTCCGTACACGCTGTCTTTGGTAATTCTGTTGATCTTTAAAGAAATTCTTTTGTAGTTATCAACATCATATTCTGAGCCGTCTGTTGGGTCAACTACCTTTTCCATTCCTGCAAATTCACCGGTATAAATTCCGTAATATTCTTTGTGAACTTCAGGGATTACCACAGAGTCCTTTTTTGCAGTCAGAGAATCTTTTCCCGATTCAGTAGTCTTTCCCTCTTTTTTGCAGCTTAACAGAGAAACTGTAAGCAGGGAAATGAGTGTGTAATTTAGAATTTTCATATAAGTTTTTTTGTGATTAAATATTCAATAATAAGGAGGTTGGGAATCCAGCCCAGCCATGCAATGATCTGATAGACATCCATAGGATTGGGATGAAATAAATATACAATAATTACCTTCCACATTCTCAGGGTAATAGCAGATAAAGTAAATGCAAAACTCCGCCACATCCACTGCTTATGTTCTTTAAACCTTTTCTGTCTGGCCAGCTGATAGGCTTTCAACGTTGAAAACCACCATAAAAAGCCTAAAATAACAAAAGAAATCTTTGAAAAAAGACCTCCATTGGCAAAAATACCCATATAAATACCCGAAGGCGCGGCAAAAATTAGAATGAGAAAAATATACACTTTTCCCATATTTCTGTGGAAATTTTTGAATCCAAAATTCTTTCTGAGCAAAGCAAGAAAACCCGAAAGAAGCACAAAAATGCTTGTATAAACATGGGTATAGAAAAACGGAAGATATTCCTGTCTTTCTGTTACTTCCGTCTGTTTGATCATCAGAAAACTGACTTCAGGATTAAAAGGAATATATTCTAAAGTGATTTTCAGCATGAGCCAAAAGAAATACCCGAACCCTAAAACTAAAAGGATTTTAAAAAAAGAAGAAATATTTCTTTTGGCCGACAGCATTCTGATTATTCAAAATTAATAATGAAAGGAAGATTAAACCAAATCATTACGGTATTCCCCTTATATTCTCCGGGTTTCCATTGGGTTTTCATAGATTTCATCACTCTTTCTACTTCATGATTAAGGGATTCATTGTCTCCGGTCACGATAATCGTGTCAATATAACCTTTAGCATTGACAGAAAATTTTGCTTGTGAACGTGTTCTTCCTTTGGCACCTTTTATTCGGTTTGTATTTACTTTTTGAGATACCTCCCGCATAAATGCTGAAAGCCCACCGGGATATTCCGCCTGCTTACTTTGTTCAGGAATAAACTTATCTCTGGAATGATCTTCTGTGGGAGATGTTTTGGTTTCCTGCGTTTGCGAGAAGGCAAGCCCAAATCCCAGGCATAAAATGAATGCTACTATTTTTTTCATGATTTATGTTGTATTCTGGTTATTTATTTTCAAAGAAATCAATCACTAGCTCATTAAATAATTCCGGTTTTTCTTCAGGAACATAATGATTGGCATTAGGGATAATAGCTAATTGTCCTTTTGGAATAGATTCTGCGATTTTTACCGTATGTTCTGTTTTTATAAGATCATTATCACCAGCAATAATCAGTGATGGGCACTGAATTTTATTCAGGTCTTCATACTTCCATTGAGGATACTTCAGATCCAGATTCAAAAGATCAATAAAGATATCATTTTTGTGGTCTTTATTCTCTTTAGTAAGGCTTACAAGCATTTCTTTCCAGGATTTTAAATCATGATCTTTCACTCCTTCCGGAAAAATATTGGCTCCTGAACAGGCAATTTTGTCTACCATTTCAGGGTATTTCATGGCCATAGACAGTGCGAGAATTCCTCCGTCACTCCAGCCAATAATTTTTGTTTTTTTGATGTTAAGCTTCTCTAAAAACTGCTTAATATCCTCTGTCTGAATATCAAAAGTAAGCTCTTTCGTTTTGTCATAAGTAGATCTCCCACGTTCACGGCAATCGACAATAATCACTTTATATTTTTCAGCAAAGGTGTCTTTTTGATTCATAAAGGCACTGATGGACTGGCCATTGCCATGAAGCATAAGAACCGGCTCACCTTCTCCGTAGGTTTCATAATATAATTTGATGCCGTTAACATCCATAAATTTTCCTTCGGGCATTGTTCCTATAATGCCACGACCTTTGATCAACAAAGACTTGCTGCCACTGAATGGCTGGTAATCCGAAGTTTCAATGGTAAAATGTTTTACGTGCTTTATGCTCTGAGAATGGATTCCTTCAAACCAACCCTTTGAAGAGGCAATTTCTTTTTCAAACCCTGAGTTTTCCAGTGGAACTTCAGTCCACTTTTTTGACTTCCCATCATTGACTTCCAACTTAAAATCGTCAAAATAAAAATCCCCGTTGTTTTGTGCAAAAGCTCCAATATTCATGGTCTTTGCAGATGGATTGATGGTTCCTTTTATTTCGTAGGTTTTCCACTCATGGGTTACCTGGATTCCATAATATTGATTTTCAAAGAAACTGGTAGACTCATCTTTATTATTTATTCTGCACCATAACCCACAATTGGAACCATTATCCTCATTATCTTTTCTGATTTTTGCCGTTATACGGAAGTTCCAATTCTGTTTATGCTCTATATAGACAGCTTGCGTGAATGATGTCCAGTCAGAGACAATTGTTTTTTCCTGGCTGTATCCAAAAAAGAACCAGAGTAAAAGAAAGAAACCGAAATTTTTTTTCATGGATTTAGTTTTTATTAAAAGTAATCATTTTTTATAAGCTGTTGAGATCCTGTGCAATCAGCCATCCTTCACTCCAGCATGCCTGGAAATTGAATCCTCCGGTCACGGCGTCAATATTCAGGACTTCTCCGGCAATATAGAAATTAGGGAGTAACTTGGAAGACATGTTTTTAAAGTTAATTTCCTTTAAATCAACACCTCCGGCCGTTACAAACTCGTCTTTGAAAGTAGATTTTCCTGTTACCTGAAACTTTTTCCGGCAAAGATTTTCCAATATTTTCTGGATCTCTTTTCCGGAAATATTGGCCACCTGTTTATGAAGATCAACCTTTGAATTCTCCAAAATTTTCTGCCAGAATCTGTTGGTAATATCGAAGATCTTTGATTGTCCGATGGTCTTTTTAGGGTTGCTTTGCTTGAAATTCTGGAACATTTCTTCCGCTTCATCTATTTCTATAGAAACGAAATTCACTTCAATTTCAAAGTTATATTTAACTTTTGCCAGGCTTATTGCTTCCCATGCAGAAATTTTCAGAACAGCAGGCCCGGAAAGTCCCCAGTGCGTAATAAGCAATGGCCCGCTTTCTTCTGTTTTCAGTTTTGGAATTGAAATTTCGGCGTTTTCAAAGCTTGTTCCCGGAAGGTCTTTCAGCAATTCATCTTTAATATTGAAGGTGAAAAGGGAAGGAACAAGATCCACAATCTTATGACCCAGATTTTCTACAATTTTCAATGATTTTGGAGAACTTCCGGTCGTATAAACGATATAATCGGCTTCAAAATCTCCGGAATTGGTTTTTACAATATATTTTTCGTCCTGTTTTTCAATCTCTTTAACCGTACATTTTGTCTGCACTTTGACGTTTTTCTTTTGAGTTTCATTCAGAAAAGTATTGATGATGGTCTGGGAAGAATTGCTTTCAGGAAAAGTTCTGTTATCATTCTCAATTTTCAAAGGAACGTTTCGTTGATCGAACCATTCCATCGTATCACCAGGCTGAAATTTAGTAAAAACACTTAGTAATTCCTTGTTTCCACGGGGATAAAACTGAACCAGTTCTCTGGGGTCAAAGCATGCGTGAGTGACATTGCAGCGTCCGCCTCCGGAAATTTTAACCTTCTGAAGGACATCTGAGTTCTGTTCTAAAATCGTAATTGTATATTTCTTTTCGTCAAGATTAGATGCGCAGAAAAAGCCTGCAGCACCACCTCCGATAATAATGATCTGTTTCATGTATGGGTAATCCTATGCGGAAGATTATTTTTTCAAAAGTACAATTTTTATAAACCATCTTATTTGAGTATTTTTGAAGATTATAATTTTAATTATATCAAAAACGATTTTCATATGATTTTCTACCATAAATTTGAAGTAAGATGGAGCGATCTTGATGCCAATAAGCACCTGGCCAATTCATCGTATGTACAGTATTGTGCACAGGCCAGAATGGCTTTTATGACTAAAGAGAAAATGGGGGTTACCCAGCTGAGCAGATGGGGAATCGGCCCGGTGATCCTGCATGAAAGATATTCTTTCTTCAAAGAAATCTATGCAGATCAGATTGTCATCGTAAGTGTAGAAATAGACGGATGTGCAGAAGATTCTTCCATCTACCGTTTCGTACACAAGTTCTATACTCCGGACGGAATGCACTGTGCTACGGCAGAAGCTACAGGTGTATGGATTGATATGATGCTTAGAAAAATGACCACACCACCGGATGACGTAGTGGAAGCAATGAATAAGTATAAAACCGCGGACACTGTTGTATTATCGAAAGAAGACTTCAAAAAGTTTCCTTTCCACCCACACAATATTGACCCGGCAGAGATTAATATATAAATGATGAATGATAGTTGAGCAATGATACACGATGAAAATCTGTATTCTTGATCATCAACTATCATTTATCAATGATCATTGATAAAAAGAAATTTATGTTTGAAGATAAATCACAGGAGCTGACGCCCATTTCGAAATTAGGAGAATTCGGTCTTATTAAACATTTGACAGAGCATTTTCCACTATCCAATGAATCTTCTGAGCTTGGAGTAGGAGATGATGCGGCAGTGATTAATCCTGACAACAAAAAAGTAGTTCTTACAACAGATGTATTGGCGGAAGGTGTACACTTTAATTTAGGGTATGTTCCTTTAAAACATTTAGGCTATAAAGCGGTGGTGGTAAACCTGAGCGATATTGCGGCCATGAATGCTACGCCTACACAGATATTGGTTTCCCTTGCGGTGTCTAACCGTTTTCCTGTGGAAGCTTTAGAAGAAATCTATTCCGGAATTCAGGCAGCATGCGGAAGATACAAGGTTGACCTTATCGGAGGAGATACAACAAGTTCCAATTCCGGATTGGTGATGAGCATTACCGCTGTAGGAATTGAAAATGAAGAAAACATCGTAAAAAGAAGCGGAGCAAAACCAAATGATCTTCTTGTTGTAACAGGAGATTTAGGTGGAGCCTATATGGGATTACAGATTCTGGAAAGAGAACATGCCGTTTATCTTGCTAACCCAAATATGCAGCCGGAAATGGAAGGCTATGACTATATCCTTGAAAGGCAGCTGAAGCCTGAAGCAAGAACAGATGTTAAAAAGATCCTGGAAGAACTGGATATTAAGCCAACTTCTATGATTGATATTTCAGACGGTCTGGCTTCCGAAATCCTTCACCTTTCAGATCAATCCAACGTAGGATTCAGATTGTATGAGGAAAAAGTGCCTTTGGATAATCTTACCATCTCTACAGCAGATGAAATGAACTTAAACCCGGTGATGACAGCATTAAGCGGTGGTGAAGATTATGAATTGTTATTCACGATCTCATCGGGAGACTTTGATAAAATTAAAAATCACCCTGACTTTACCATTATCGGGCATGCCGTGGAGAAAGAAGAAGGAAACTTTATGGTAGCAAGAGGATCTAACCAGCTGGTAGCCCTTACCGCTCAGGGATGGGATGCTTTTTTAAGCCAATAAAATGTATACTTTTACAGTACTACCATGTTTAGTAATTATAACGTTTGTAATAGTTACTTTATATAAACACTACATAAAAAAACGAAATCAGAACTTGAAAGAGTCTTTCGTTTTTGTCTTATTTTTTGTGAGCATCTGGAGCTTAATTTATTATTTTGTTTTCAGCTGAACGAAAGGTAGGCTGGAAAAGCATATCAATAAAATTGAAAAATTATATTTAATTTTAAATATTGTAAGAAAACCGTAGTATTTTTTGCTGCGGTTTTCGCTTTCTCTGATCAAATACGTTAGCAATGAATTCATCTGAAAAAGAAATTCCCGTTCACCATCTGACCTCTGAAGAATTTCAGATGAGTACGCTGAGCGCGGCAGGTCCTGAGAATTTTCATGATGTTCACCGGCATAATTTTTTTGAAATTATCTGGTTCAGGGAGGTGTACGAAAACAGCCGTTTAGAACTGGACTTTGAAAGCTATCAGCTTCAGAACAATCAGATCTGCATTATTGCACCCGGGCAGGCATTCAATATGAAACTGGAAGGAGAGGAAGGATATGCCATGGCGATAAGCAGAGAAATTTTCAACGAAGTATGTGATATAGAATCAGTACTTAACGGAGGTGAACTTCCCTTTTTTTTAAATCCAAACAATGAAAAAACCTGCAGTACACTTATATCCCTTATGGAGCAGGAGTATACAACAACATCAAGAACAGCGCTTTTAAAGGCTTATCTGAAAGCATTCTGTATCATCATCGGAGAACAGATCATTCCTCAGGAGCCCTTATTGAATGACCGTCAGCGTATTCAGGAACTGGTGGGACTTATTGAGCAGCATTATATTGTGCATAAAGAGACCGATTTCTATGCAGACCAACTCAAAATAAGCAGCCACCATCTTAATGATATCGTACGTTTTTTGAGAGGGACCACTGTAAAAAAGATGATTTCCCAGCGTCTGATTCTTGAAGCTAAAAGAGAGCTTAGTTTCGGAGCGCTTACGGTGAAGGAAATTGCTTTTAAACTCGGTTTTAACGATGCTTCATATTTTTCAAGGTTTTTCAAGAAACATACGGGGCTAAATCCCGACAATTTTAAGAATAATGAAAAAGGGTAATCTTCAATATATACTCTAATATTAGGCTTAAATTGATGTTTTTTATTTGTTTTTATATTTTTATCTTCATTTTGTCCTATATTTCCTTCAGTTCTTTTATTGAAAAACAATACTTTTTACAGCAATTTTGCAGCTGAAAAAATCGCCTGCGAAGGCTTATCGTTATTTATGAAGAAGAATTTAAGTATTGTAGTGTTTATTCTGGCGCTGCTCAACACGCTGGAGTCGTTAAGTATAGATCTTTATCTTCCTGCTTTCCCAAGTATGGCGAAGATTTTTAATACTGATATCGGGCATATTCAGGTATCCATTTCTGTGTTTTTTGCCGGATTTGCTTTCGGACAGCTCCTATGGGGCCCTTTATCAGACAAAAAAGGAAGGAAACCCATGTTGTACTGCGGACTTTTGCTTTTTATTATCGGAGCTACAGCCATCTATTTTACCTCGGATATTTATGTATTATGGGCGATGCGTTTTCTGCAGGCATTCGGGGGAAGTGCCGGAATTGTTATCGGAAGGGCAATTATTATTGATCTCTATGATAAACATAAAGCCGTTACCATATTTTCACAGCAGTCGCAGATCAGTGGGATTGCACCCATTGTAGCCCCGTTACTGGGCAGTGTATTCCTTAAATTCTGGGGATGGAACAGTTCTTTTGCCTTTTTATGCATCATGGGCCTTATTACATTCTTCATGGTCTACAAATATGTGCCGGAAACCAATACCAGAATTACCCTTTCAGATGATGAAAAACTCGATGAAAAAGGATTAAAAGAACAGCTGAAAATGATCATCACCAACAGAGATTTTATCAACAGCACCATGGTGGGAAGTATCGCGTTTGCTTCTTTGATTATTTACATCTCCAATGCACCATTTTTATTCATGGAGATCCATGGGTTTTCGAGCAGTACCTTTAGTTTTATTTTTGCTTTCAACTCATTGGCATTAATAACCGCTGCTTATATTACGCCTAGGCTGATCAAAAGAATAAGCAATTCCACTCTTTTATTTGCTGCTACTATTGTGTTGTTGGTGGTATGTACACTTCATATTCTGATTGCAGCAGAAAACCTTTCTGTAGCCCTGGAAATTGCAATGTTGTACCTGTCATTGCTGGCTATTGGTATTTTGTTTCCCATCACGTCTGCCCATGCCTTATCGCCATTTAAAGAAGGAAGGGGAACGGCAGCAGCGTTACTAGGTTTTATGCAGCTGATGGTTACCTTTTTAATGTCAGCATTGCTGGGCTTTTTAGAAGCAGATTCCATCATTCCAATGGTGGTAACGCGTTCTGCCATGGCATTGATTGCGGTGTGGTTCGGGTATCGTATTTTTAAGACTCAAAAAGTGACTGCGGCATTGGTTGCCCAACCTGGAAATTAATCCTCGTATTTGATCCTGTTGTCATACAATCCGGGCACTTAATCAAGTAATTTTTGTGAAAAATAGTCAAAGGGTTCTCTTTGCATAAAATTTAAAATATGAAAAGAACCCTTTCGACAGCTTTATGCTGTATATTGCCATTAGGATACTGGGTAAATGCACAGTCCGGGCTCTCTGCAGAGCTTAAAACCGAATACATTCCTGCATCCAATTACATCCGTCCGGAAGATAGTACAAAGACCAATTCTAAAAGTGATTTTAAAAGAATCGATCTGAATCTAAGTATTCCGTTATCCGTAAAAAAAGATACTGATGGGAAAGTACGAGCATGGTCTATGCTGCTGAGCGGATCGTATGCAAAGATGAATCACAAAAATTATGAAACAGCATTATTTCCGGATCAGATGCTGAACGCACAGATCGGAATACAGCATATGAGACCTTTAGGTAAAAAGTGGAGTATGATGATGACGGCATCCGTAGGAGTGTATACCGATCTTGAGAAAATAGATTTCGATGATGTACTGGGGCAGGGTGGAATTTTATTTATCAGACATTTTAATCCTAACCTTTCGTTAGGAGCCGGGCCTGTGCTTACTACAGCTTTTGGTGTCCCAATGATTTTACCATGGATTTATTTCGACTGGAAAACAAACGGAAAGATTAAATTCAAGCTTAATTTCCCGGAAGGAATGGAAGCCGGATATCTTTTCTCGGATAAATTTGCTTTAAAAGCTGTTGTAGAACTGAACGGTATGACTGCCGAAAGAAATATAAACGGAAAGTCGATGTTGCTAGGATATCAGCAGATCACTGCAGGGCTCAGGCCGGAACTAAAAATCAATGACCGGCTTACTTTACGTCTTACAGGAGGAACTGCCATCCTGAGGAGCTTCAGCGAAAATGACCGCAAAATCAGCAGTATTTTCAGAGACAAAAAGATAGCAGATCCCAGATTTTCAAGCACATTTTATGCAGCAGTATCATTACGCTGGAATCTCCCATAAAAAAATGCCGGAAGCATGGAGTTATTAAATTCCCTGCTTCCGGCTCATTTCTTCCAGCTATTTGCTGATTAGTTTCTTATACACCACCTGATTAAGCAGTTCTTCCTTTCGGGTACGGGATATCGGAAGCTCAATTTTATTAATGAAAAGCCGTCCTCCGGAAATCATATCAATATGGGTAATATTGATGAGGTAGGATTTATGAATCCTGAAAAAATGATCTGAAGGAAGTGACTCCTCAATGGCCTTCATAGTCTGATGAATAATCAGTGATTTATCTTTAAAATGAAGCTTGGTGTAATTCTGCATACTTTCAATGTAGAGGATGTCTACCCACGAAATTTTAATAAACGTGTCAGACTGTCTTACATAGAGAAAAGGATCATCCAGAGTGGTATTGTTTTTTAATTTCTCACTGATGATAAACTGCTGCTGTGCCTTGTTGACAGCCTGATAAAAACGATTGAATGCAATGGGTTTTAATAGGTAATCTACCACCTGCAGACGAAATCCTTCCAGAGCATATTCGGAATACGCCGTGGTAAGAATACACAGAGGAGGGTTTTCCAGCTGTTCCAAAAACTCCAGACCTGTAAGATAAGGCATGTTGATATCCAAAAACAGAAGGTCTATTTCTTTCTCCTTCACTATCGTATCTGCTTCCAAAGCTGTTGCGCAGGTACTTTCAACTGATAAGAAATCAATCTGATCTGCCAGCTCTTTAAGATGGAATCTTGCCAGAGGTTCGTCATCGATAATAAGGCATTTCATTTTAGGAATTATATTGCTCATGGTGTTCGGATAGCATAAGTGTTAAAGTTATTTTAAAAATATTGTGATCCGTTTCAATTTTCAGATCGTGGGAATCCGGATATTGCAGTTTTAAACGTTTTTTTACATTTTGAAGACCAATTCCACCCGTTTCGTCCTTCTTTTTATAGGTAACCCTATCGGAATAGGAATTTTCAACATAAAAATAGAGCCTGTTGTCTTTTTCCTGACATGATATTTTTACATATCCATTATGACCGGGAAGCCTGCATACATATTTAAAAGCATTTTCTATAAAAGGAACGAGAAGTAATGGGGCAATAAAAGCTTTTTTATTATCAATTTCCCAACTGGCTTTTACGTCCAGTTCATTTCCCCATCTCAGTTTCTCTACTTCAACCAGGTTTTGAAGGTATTCTACATCTTTATCCAAAGAAACCATGGTTTGATTACAGTGATATAGCTGATACCGGAGAATATCCGAAAATTTCATCAGTAAAAAATCCGCCAGCTGGGTATCTGTCTTCATCAGGATATGAATATGATTCAGAATATTAAATACCACATGGGGATTGATCTGATCCTGTAAAAGTTTGAGCTGGTTTTCCAGATGAGCCTGCTGCAGCAGAATATGATCGCGCTCTATTCTTCCGTGTTCATTGTAAAATTTGATACCACACGCTGCGCCGTTAATCAGAAATGAGGCTGGGAGAGACATATAAAAACCCTTCCATAAAAAAGGCAAATGATCTCTGAAGTTGTCCGGAAGCTGATCTTTGGGCTCCACTTCAAGATATGTGAATATAACGGAAAAGACCATACTGAGCATGAAAATAACCATGACCAGCTGTACCAGAAACAGTTTCATTTTCTTTTCCCGGAGAGCTTTCGGCAAAAGCTTATTGGTTAAAAAATGAGTAAATGTAAACGAAAATGCTGCAATGATAGCAGCCTGGGTCATCGCAAGATAGGTTTCTGTTGTACTCTGGAAATTAAACCACAATACAATCGCCAGTACAAGCCAGAAAATAAAAGTAAATATGTATTCTTTTAAAATAAAAGATTTTGTCATGGAATTGGAAATAGGTTGATAAAAAAATTAGAAACTGCAGGGAAAACAGTTTCTAATCGTAAAGATAATTTAAGTTTTTTAGAACAGGAAATAACCTATTCCGAGGGAAAAACTGTGGGGTTTGGATTTAAATTCTTTACTAATGCTTGTAAGACCGGTCTCATACCTCAAATCTACCGTGAAGTTTTTATAATCTAATCCTACACCACCCGTAAGGCCAATATTGGATTTGTCAAATTTCTTAAATCCCTCCTGTAGAGCCTGAGAGGCAGATGCTTTATTGTTGAAAGCATAGCTGTAAACCCCTCCGGCAAATATTCTTACATTAAAATCATCTGCTTTAATCAGTTTATACCCAACCACTACAGGAATATCAATAGCGTTCCATGAAAGTTTTGAAGAGTTTCCGTCTTGGGACTCGAAGGACGCTTTCTTTTTGTTGAAAAGAGCTTCTCCCTGCACATACAGTTTTCCGATATCCATTCTTGTCATTACCCCTGCCTGGTAGCCAAATCCATATTTCCCTTCGAGAGAAGATTCCGTGGAGGTTTTTGTAAAGTTTGCCCCTCCCTTTACCCCAATGTGAAAAGCCGGAGTCTGTTGTGCTTTAGTTTCCACGCCGCAAAAAATGCATAATAACAATGCACTTAGAGCGAAAAATTGCTGCTTCATAATTTTATTATTGTTAAAAATCTGTTGCAAAACAACAACTGTGATGGATGGTATGAAATTTTATTTGATGAATGGCAGAGATGCTTTGACAAGGATCTGTTTTTAGGTGAAAAATAAAACCGGAAGTTGCCATACTTCCGGTTTTTATTATGTAATAACGCTGCCATTCTTAAAAGGTGTTCACCTTGTTAAATACGCGATATCTGTATTTGTTTTTGATTGGAAAGACTGAGCCTGCTTTCCATTTAATTTTTAATAAACTTTAAACTTTTGCTGGTGGTAGTACCGTCAAATATGTTGATTATATAGATACCATCCAGCAATGTTGAGATTGATATTTCCTCTCCGTTTGTGTGTCCTGTCTTGACTACTTTACCCTGTACGTTCAAAATGCTGTATGAAGCCTGTTTTCCTTCCAGCCCCTTTACCTGAATGATGCTATGGGCAGGATTAGGGAACAATTTGATGTGATCATTATGTTCAGAAACCTCTGCATAACGCTGTTGTACCGTACCTGTATTATTGCAGTATGGTAAAGCCGATAGATTAATATTCGGAGCCTGAGCGGGTGCAGTAACGGTCAGCAATGTGTTTACCGGAGTGTACTCATTGGTAAATCCACCGTTTCTTAAGAAAAATTTGTTATTAGCAGTTCCTCCAGATGCATCTACTCTCTGATTGGCGGAATACGTAGCATCCACGGTAAAATTCGCTTTTGAAACCGGCATCCATTGCCCCTGTGCTGTTCTTATCCATTGGTTTCCGAATTCAGCCCTTCTGCCCAGATAACCATTTTCAGGTTCAAAGTTTTCTACAAAACTGTAAAATCCTTTTAAGTAAGTATTGGTATAAGGTCTTTTCCAGCTTGCAATCAGCATCCAGCTACCAGCTTCCGGTTCAAAAAACCAGGCTGTGTAATCGGTACTTCCTGTTCCATCCGGATTTGCCTTCAGCAGAAATTTATAGGTAAGTCCCGCTTTCCATGGAAATTTCAGGTAGCTCTGTCCTCCTGAGCCTTCGTTACCGAATTCTCCAATGGTAACATTTTCTCCCTTACAGTTTAGTTTGATCTTTTTATCTTCAGGAATCGTATCAGGGTTATCTGTTTCGAAGGGACTCCATACCGAAAATAAAATATGTCTTTCCTGTGCAGTATTTACCTGCATTCCAAAATAACCTTCTCCAAAACCGTCTGCCATAAAATAAGAGCCCACCTTGTCCTGACCAACAGGTACAGTTACTTCATTGTAGTAGTAGGAAACGTTTTCAGAAGTAGGAATAACGTAGCCTAAGTGACAGGAAGGACCTCTTCTTGCCCAATAATAATAATCCGGATTGTTACAGAAAATAGTGCTTCCTGATGTTGCTGGTCCGTCAATCAGCAGATCGGATACGCGACCGAAATAGAGACCGTTTTTCCTTACCCCCTGAAGATCTACTTTTACATATCCTGCGGGAACATAGAAGCTTCCGGCGGAATAGGTATTAAAAGACGTTCCCTTCATAAAGATTTTGTGTGAAACTCCATTAACGGTAACTTTAATGGTACTGCTTTTATCAAAGAATACCTTTGCGATTACTTTAATGTTTAACAATCCACTGTTGCTTACCTTAAAATAGGTGCTCACTACCGCTTGAGAACTTGTCCAGTTTGTAAGTCCGTAATCGGCAATCTCCTCCGTTCCGTTACTTGCCGGGCGGGTTATAAAGGCATTTCCTGCAAGAGGGATTTTGTAAGTTTCTCCGTTATAGGGAATACCTGATCCTGAAGCCGATACAAGATTGGCCGCGAAAAAGAATGTAATTAATGCGAAAATAGATTTTAATACTTTCATTTGTGTGATTTTTTAATAAAAGTAATAACGTAAAAGATTATAATCGAAAGAAAATTAATAAAAATTCAAATCTGATATAAATTCACTTATACAGGATTTTTTTTGTTAAAAATATTTTGAGTTTTAGGCTGTTAGATTTAAAAACAAAACAAGAATTAGTGGAATTTTTTGACTATAAAGAGTTTTTTTTGTGATTTTTACAGAGATACATGATATAACTTCACGAAGAGGTGTCTTTGAATACAAGTAGTAAGAATAAAAAAAACCGGAAGCAGTAATACCCCCGGTTTTTTATCAATTAATAAGGCTGTTCTTCACAAATAGTAGGAGGAATACATCCGCCAGTGCCGCCGCCAGGATTTCCGCCACCGCCTACAGCGATGCACTGTCCCGGATTTCCGTCTTCATACATTTCACATGCGTATCCCCATGCACATTGGCAGTCGTTCTGACAATTATAAGAGTTGCCTCCCATATGACAGCTATCTCCTCCGCTGCCCAGAATAGCAGATAAATCTTTTCTCAAAAGTTTTTTCATTGTTTTCATGATAATTGGTATTAATGTTTTCGTTTAAAAATTGTACATTCCTGTAAATATAGTGAAATTGTCTTAATGTGTTGTAAATGAATTTCCTGTGGGGGGGGTTAATGAAGAAAAGCCACTGTGAAAGTGGCTTTTTATGATGAACAGGAATGATGTCTTAGAAACTGAATTCCTTCTGATACAGTGTACGCTCTTTTTTGAAAAGAGGAATGGTTCCTTCATATCGTAGAGGAGCAATTCCAAAACCATAGAACATATCAGCCTGAATTTTTCCTTTTACAGAAATCACACCTTTTCTTTGAGGAACAAGTGTTAATCCTAAAGAGGAAAGGGCAGAAGCTCTTCCTTTTACTCCTGAATTAGCAATAGGGATAGTAAGAAACATCAGTCCTACGGCTCCTTTTGCTTCTAAACCTCCTTCAGCAGATAAATTTCCCTCTGCAACAGTGATGGTTGGTTCTGATTTCTTTTGAAGATTAATGTTAATCTCCGGGTTTTTGCTTACTAAAAAGTTAGCATTTCCCTCAAGATCCAAAACCTGGGCCTGTACTTTTCCCGCAGCCTGTACTCCCAGAAAAGGTCCGGCAGAAAGGGTAGGGCTTAAGATCAATCCTGTAGGCCCCAAAACGATAGGAACGATAGGAATATTCAGATAATCTGTAGTGCTTGCGGTATAGCCCAGGCTTCCTGCAATACTTACTGTACTCTTAAGTTTGATATCATCCATGATGAGGTTAACATAGAAGTTGGACAAATGTCCCCATGAGAATGTAATATTATAATCAATCTTTGGTGTAAATCCTCCTTGTAGATTTACACTGGATGTTCCAGCTGAAGTTAGAGGAAATGAATAAGTTTTATTAAAATTATAACGGTTGAAGGTAATTAATTTCTGATTCTGAAGGTTTTTAGCTTCGATAGAATGTATTCTTTGATTGATCTGTTCAGAAACCATCCCTTCTACAGGAATATAATTAACCATTCTTCCATCAATATTAACGGGAGCTTTCCCTGATGGATCATATACGCCGCTTAATGTTCCACTGTAGATAAACTCTTCAAGCTTTGCACTGGAAGTCTGTACTTTAAACTGGTTATTCAATTTTGAAACAGAACTTACTTTCGAAAGAATAGTGTTTACCTCATCTCCTTCTATTTTAGTTCCTACAATAACTGTTCCTACGGAAATGCTATCCGTTTGCGGTGTCATACGGCTAAATGTAATTTCTCCGTCATGATGAGCAGAAATGGCATTTACTGATTCATCATTCAGGATAATAACATTCTTCTGTAAAGTCAGATTGCCTAAAGTCTTCATTTGAGCAGACTCTACAGGTTTTTCAACAGGAGCATCCGCCGGATCATCCTGAGAACAAGACGTTAAAAGAAATAAACAGAAAAAAGAAAAAAGAAAAGAAAAGTAAAAATTTCTGTTGATTTTGAAATGGTTGGATTTCATTTTCATATAAAGTGATTTTAAGGTTTAATCAAAATTAAGTGAATTATTTAAAACTTACAAAAGAATTACGTTAAATTAATATCAACAACATAATGATCTTTGTTTATGTTTTCAGTATATGAAAAATAAAAACCCGCTATCAGAATAGCGGGTTTTGTATATTATTTTTTAAAAGACATTACTAAAGGAACAGTAACATTGGAGGAGACGGATTTTCCTTTGTCCTCTGCCGGTTTCCACTTGCCTTTCTCTTTAATCCTGTAAAAAGCGGCTTCAATGAATGCGTTTACATCTTCATTGTTTCCTTTTACATTGGGATCAAGAGGATTCCCCTTAGAGTCGACAACAAAACTTATTGTTGCTTTGTAAGAATCTGAAGAAAAGTTGAGAAAGTCAAGATCTACAGCTTCATATAAAAGCTTTTGAAAAGCAGCTTTACCTTTATCGAAATCTGCTTCCTTACTCACTTTTGTCTTTACAGGAGGATCTGCGGAGATCATTTTCTGATCCTCCAGAGAAGCTTTATCTAGAGCGGTTTTGTAAGCCGTTATTTTATCCTCGGTTAAAAGCCATTCTTTCTTGGTTCGTAAATCATTAGGCTTAGGATATTTATTATACAGAGCCGTTTTCTTTCTTTCATAGCGTGAATCTGCTCTCTGAAATTCAGAAACCTGGGCACTGCTGAAAATAAAAGTGAAAATGAATGCTGATGCTAAGACCTTTTTCATGATTTATTAAGCTTTTACAATATTAATAATGACTTCAGTCGCTTTTTCCATGCTTTCCAAAGCAACATATTCGTACGGTCCGTGGAAGTTGATTCCTCCCGCAAAGATATTCGGGCAAGGAAGTCCCATATAAGAAAGCTGGGCGCCATCTGTACCTCCTCTGATCGCTTTGATCTTAGGTTCGATACCAGCTTCAGTCATTGCTTTAGCCGCAAGGTCTACAATATGCATTTTACCTTCAAATTGCTGCTTCATGTTTCTGTACTGCTCTTTAATCTCTACTTCAGCAGTTCCTTCCCCATGTTTTTGGTTGAACTCAGCTACTTTTTCCTCCATGAATTTCTTTCTGGCTTCAAATTTATCAGCATCATGATCACGTATGATATATTGAAGTTTAGCCTCTGAAATATCAGCAGTAATATCCATTAAGTGATAGAATCCGTCAAAACCTTTTGTTGTTGCAGGGGTTTCGTTAGCAGGAAGCATTTGAGCAAACTCAGCAGCTAAAAGAGCAGCATTGATCATTTTTCCGTAAGCATAACCAGGGTGAACACTTAATCCATGGATTTTTACCACAGCTCCGGCAGCGTTAAAGTTTTCATATTCCAATTCTCCAACTTCTCCGCCATCCATTGTGTAAGCCCATTCTGCGCCAAATTTAGCAACATCAAATTTATGAGCACCTCTTCCGATTTCTTCATCAGGAGTAAATCCTATGGCAATTCTTCCATGTTTGATCTCCGGATGAGCGATAAGATATTCAGCAGCTGTTACGATCTCTGCACAGCCTGCTTTATCATCAGCACCCAAAAGAGTGGTTCCGTCAGTAGTAATTAACGTCTGACCGATATATTTTTTTAAGCTTTCAAATCTTGAAGGAGATAAAGTGAATCCTGTTGCCTGGTTCAAAAGAAGATCATTTCCGTCATAGTTCTTCCAAACCTGAGGTTTTACATTTTCTCCGCTGAAATCCGGTGAAGTATCATAATGCGAAATAAACCCAATCGTTGGTCTGTCATCGTTTTCAAGGTTAGAAGGAACATAGCCCATGATATAACCGTTGCTGTCTATAGAAACATCTTCCAGACCAATGGTCTTTAGTTCTTCAGTAATATAATTGGCAATATCCCATTGGCGAGGGGTGGAAGGTGTAGCTTCACTTTCTGCATCGCTGGTTGAATATATTTTTACATAGCTAAGAAAACGGTTCAGTAATTTTTCTTTCCACAAAGGGTTGAATTCGATTGTACTCATCAGATATCATAAATTTTAACAAAGTTAGCAATTTTGATGCTGAGAATACGTTATTTGCGATTTAATATCAGTTATTGAAATTATAAATCATATATAAATATTTGGAAATCAAAATAGTGCTAGCTTTGTGTATACAGTGTACCAAGTAGTTTAGTTTTATTATATTTGAGAAAATCAAAAAGTAAAAATGTTTCTTACCGAATGTCCTAGAGATGCAATGCAGGGATGGGGAGAATTTATCCCTACCGATAAAAAAATAGATTATATCAACTCCTTGATGGATGTTGGCTTTGATGTATTGGATTGTCTGAGTTTTGTTTCTCCGAAAGCGATTCCGCAGATGGCTGACTCTGATGAGGTGGCAAAAAATATCGACAAATCACGTTCCAGAACCAAAGTTTCTGCTATTATTGGTAATTACAGAGGTGCCGAAAAAGCATTGAAGCACGAGTCAGTAGATATTCTGGGCTTTCCATTTTCTATTTCTGAAACGTTTCAGCACAGAAATACCAATAAAAGCCAGGAAGAAGCCTTTGATGAAATCATTAAAATGCTTGAACTGGTAAAAAGCGAAGGAAAACAACTTAATATCTATTTCTCTATGGCTTTTGGAAATCCATATGGTGAAATGTGGAAGTGGGAGGATGTCGACCAATGGGCACAAAAATTTTCGGACATCGGAGTGAAAGATATCTTATTATCAGATACTACCGGAGTGGCAACTCCTGAAACGATTGCTCTTTTGTTTGAAAAAATACCTTCAAAATATCCTGAAATCAATTTCGGTGGACATTTTCATAACCGTTATGAAGATTCCTATTCAAAATTAAAAGCGGCTTACGACCAAGGCTGCCGAAGATTTGACAGTGCTATCAAAGGAATCGGAGGATGTCCAATGGCTAAAGATGATCTTGTGGGAAATATGCCTACAGAACAGGTGATCAATTTTATGAGTGTTGAAAAAGCAGAACATAAGCTGAACCTTCTGAACTTTGAAAGTTCTTATAATAAGGCGAAGGATATTTTTCATTTTTAAGATGAATAAATCTCTCGCAGATTTTGCAGATCCCGCGGATAGAAAAGAAGATCTGCTTAATCAGCAGGATCTGCGAGAAAACTATCAATAGGAGCGGGCTTTAGCCCGCTTTACTATATTGAAATATACATGGCTTTAGCCAAAACATAATTAAATTAATTCCAAAATCAACAAAATGACTCCAATAATTTCATCATCTGAACTCAACAAAATTTCTGCTGAAAATCTTATCCTTCTTGATGCAAGAACCGGAAAAGATGTAAAGCAAAATTATCTTGAAAAGCATATTCGCGGAGCAAGATTTATTGATCTGGATAAAGATCTGGCAGAGATTGGAGAAAATGCAGCTTTTGGTGGAAGGCATCCTCTTCCTTCCGTAGAAAAGTTTGCTGAAACCCTTTCGGATCTTGGGATATCAGAAGAGGCTCATATTGTTGTCTATGATGATAAAAATGCTTCCAATGCAGCAGCAAGAGCATGGTGGATGCTGAGATCTTTCGGGTTGGAAAAAGTTCAGGTTCTTGATGGCGGAATGCAGGCAGCGGAAAAAGCAGGATTAGAATTTTCTTCCGGGGAAGAGAAATTTGATAAAGCAGCTTTAATTAAAAAAAATCACTGGAGTCTTCCGGTTTCGAGTCTGGAAGTGGTTGAAAATGAATTAACAAACGATTCTTCTACAGTTGTTGATGTAAGAGATGCTTATCGCTATAAAGGAGAATCTGAGCCTATTGATCTGATAGCAGGACATATTCCGGGAGCGATTAATATTCCTTTTTCTGAAAACCTCGATGAAAACGGAAACTTTCTGAGCCCGGAAATCTTAAAAGAAAAATACAGTAAGTTATTACAAAATAAGCCTGAACATCTGATCATTCATTGTGGTTCTGGAGTTACTGCCTGCCATACAATTTTAGCTCTGGACTATGCAGGATTTCCAATCCCAGCTCTGTATGTAGGTTCATGGAGTGAGTGGAGCAGGAGAGAAGGAAAGGAAATTGCAAAAGATATTTAAAAATAAAAACCCCGAAAATCATTCTTCGGGGTTTTATATTGTTAAGGGTAATTAAAGCATTCCCAGCTCAAACTTTGCCTCTTCGCTCATCATATCCTTATTCCAGCTTGGCTCGAAAGTAAGCTCTAAATCTACACTTTTTACGTTCTCTACTTCAGCCACTTTATCCTTTACCTCCTGAGGAAGTGTTTCTGCCACAGGACAGTTGGGAGTAGTAAGGGTCATTATAATTTTTACGTCAGCATCATCGGAGATCTGGACATCGTAAATCAGCCCCAATTCGTAGATATCTACCGGAATTTCAGGGTCATATACGGTTTTTAGTACACCAATGATTTCCTCACCAATGTCAGCAATTTGATCGTCTGTAAATTTCATTTTTTAATCTAGATTGATATTCCTTTTCAACAAATCTTCCTGACGCATGCGCCGGAAAATATTTGCCAAAGTTAAGACATCTTTTTCACAATAGTCAACAATTCTCTGCAAGTCTTTCTCTATGTAGTAAATTGATGAAACCATTGAGCCGTCAATATCATCCTTCGGAGTGGGAATACCAAAGACATGAGCCAGTAATTCCAGCGATACAAAACTCTTATAATCCCCAAATTTCCACAGTTCCATTGTATCTATATGGGGAACTTCCCAAGGTTTTTTTCCAAACATCTGAAACGGAGCGGGAGGCTGCATTCCATTGATAAGGTAGCGTCTGGCAATCCACGGAAAATCAAATTCTTTTCCATTGTGCGCGCAGAGAATCACATTGTAAAGTCTTGGGCTGTTGAAGATTTCTCCAAATTCCTGAAGCATTTTCTTTTCATCATGTCCGGAAAAGCTTTTTATTTTTAAGGTTTCATTCTTTTCAACCATTCCGATGGTGATGCAGATAATTTTTCCAAATTCGGCCATAATACCGGCTCTGTCATAAAATTCTTCTGCCGTGACATCGTCTTTTCTCTGAAATTTTGTTTTTTTATCCCACAGATACTGATCGGTTTCGGACAAATCTTCCCATGATCCAGCTTGCGGAACGGTCTCAATATCAAGGAATAAAACTCTTTCTAAGGGGATGTTCTGTATCATATGTGTTTTTGTTGGGTGTTTATCCTACCTGCATTCCATTTTTTGTAGGCAATGAAGGCGCTAAAAGAGTAACATCTTTTTTGTCCTCACCATATAATCCTAATACGAGACATTCACTGAAGAAATTGGCAATCTGCTTTTTAGGGAAATTGACAACCGCTAAAATCTGTTTTCCTACAAGTTCTTCTTTTTCATAAAGAGAAGTAATTTGTGCGGATGATTTTCTGATTCCCAGGTCTCCGAAATCTATTTCCAGCTGGTAAGATGGATTTCTAGCTTTTTCAAAATCATTCACAGAGATGATGGTTCCACACCTGATGTCTATTTTTTCAAAATCTGCCCAGGTAATATCTGGTTTTACTGTCATGGTAATTCGTTGATTAAATGTTCTACTTCTGTTTTCTGTTCTGCATATTTTTGTTGTAATAATGATCCTTCACCCATTCTTTTATAATATTCCAGGGCCTTTCCACCGAAGAATTTTTTATGAAAATCTGAAACTTCAGGAATCTGCGGAAAAACTTTGTGAAAAAGCATCTCATAATACGCCTGAAATTCCCTTTCATTTTTGTCTTCAATAACCTGTCCGGGAGCTTTCTGTCTTACATGAAGCATTTCGTGGGCAACCATATTCAGAACAAGGTTCAGGTCAAAATCAAATAAATTTCTTGGGATCATGACCGTTTGTGGCCCTCCCAGATCACCTTCTGCAGTGAGAAGCATTGAGGTAGGAGATAATTCCTGCCTAAATCCGAATCCTGCAAAGTTTTCATGTTCCAGATTAAAAGAATGGATCAGGTATTTAGCAGCATCCAAAATCTGATCATGTTCTTTATAAACTTCAAGGTGTAAATTGATCTGTTCGAAATTCATCTGAAATATGTTTTAAACAAATGTATTAAAATATTGAGAATACTGACTCAATTGGTCTGTTATTTTAGTTTACATAAAAAAGCCCACCCCGAAAGGCAGGCTCTTGATTGAAGCTAAAAAAATAAATTAAGGATGTTCATTTCTTGCTCTGATGACCAGATTGACTAAATCTGAGCCGCCACTTGCAAAATTATCGCTTGGATTATGCGCGCTTTGAGTAGCCACAGCATACGGAGAACCGTCCCAATATCCCCAAAAAGGACCTCCGCTTTGTCCAGGCCATATATCTGCTTTATGGCTCATGCTTTCGTTGTCATCGGCACTCCAGAAATCTCCATCCAATGCAATACCTGTTTGGTACGTAGGTCTTTGCGTTCCTGTAAGGTCTCCCGGATATCCTGCGTGAGTCCAGTAAGCTCCTCCATCCCATGAATCTGAGTAGGATTTTGAGCCTAGCCAACCTGTGCTGTTTCCGATAGGTCTGTCTAATACAATCACTACATAATCATATTGGATTTCTGTAGAATCGATGGTAGGGCCAGCTACTTTATACTTGTAATACGTTAAGGTACCCCAAGCCGTTCCGTAAGGAGCGCTTCCGTTGTAATACATTGGGGTGAATTTCAGCCACCCTGTTGTATTATTAGGCTGCCAGTCTACGATATGAGAACAGGTAAGAAGGTGTCTTGGTCCGATCATCACACCGCTTCCTGAACCTAAAGAACTTTCCACTCTTCCCACACATCTCCATGGATAGGCTGTAGAATTGTATACTTTTCTCTGATCGGCTCCAAAAATAGTTCTTGCATTTTCAGGAGTCAGGAAAGAATCTCTGTCAATGAATTTAGGTTTACGGTCTTTTTTAGGTTCCAGTTTTGGGTTGTATTCAAAATCAGCATGGGTAGGGTAGAAATGGTCGGTTTCCAGAGATCTGTTTTCTGCTGTTTTTTCATCCATAGGCATTCCTATTGTTTTCATCCCTTTAGGAAAAGTCCTTCCGTTGATGGTTTCCATAGCCGGAGCCTGGCTGAATAATTTTTCGATGGCTGACGGTTTTTCAGTTGATTTTGCTTTAACAGTTCTAAGTCTTAGAACTTCTTCAGCGGTCATTGGATTGTTGTTTTCGGTTTTTGACATGATTATTATTTTTAATCTGGTATATTCCTACTCTTTTGATGGCTTTTCGGATTCCGCCGTAATGGTTGTATGATTAAGTGAATATTTTTTGTGAAAATTCTGCTGTGATGCTTTCTGTTTGGTTGATCTGAGCAGCTCCCATAGCGGCTAAGGCGATAGCAACCTGTTTGTCAAGTGTTTTTCTGACGATATTTCCATTGGTTGCACGCAATATTTTACAGAAATGATAGGTGAAATACCCTCGAATTTGTCCGCTGATATTTCCTTCCATTGATACCTGATTATCTTTCGCCGCCGCCCATAACGTATGATTCATTCCGGCAACAGGTACAAGTGCTTTAGTAAGAACTGTTGATTTCTTTGAACTTTTAGAAGTTTCCATTTCACTGGCATATGTCAGATAAAATTCATCCTCAAGCATTGGAGGAATATAACGGGCTGTTTCGTTGAGAAAATCTGCTTCCAGTCCCAGATCCATTTTTCTGGTTCCTGTTCCGGAGTAACAGCAGTCGAAGATAACTTCCATATTCACTCCGGCTTTCAGTTTGCTGAGAACGGTTTTAAAATCATCATCACGAATCACTCCGTTATTGGCATAATCGTGCGGACAAATCGCTTCGTCAAGACCATCCAGTTCCAGATCTGATCCGATATTGGCCACTCTGGTTCCGTGTCCTGAATAATAAAAAACAAGAGAATCTCCTTTCACGCTTGTGCTGATCATGGATTTCAGATAGTTCAATATATTCGCTCTTGTAGCATTCTGATTGGTCAGGATTTTAATCTTTGCGGGACTAAAACCACAGATCACCAATGTATTGGCCATGTCTCTGGCGTCATTTACACAGCCGTTAAGATCCGGACCTCCGTATCCGATGGGTGCATAATCATTAATACCTACGATAAGTGCTTTTTTCATTGTATTAGTTTTAAAAATATTCCCTACTCTGTTTCGGCTTTTCGGGGGCTGCCTTTCTGTGTTTTTTTCTATGACAAAATTCCGTCATTCCGAAGGACAAAAACAGAGGAGAAAACCGTATTTTGAAAAAGGAAAAACACCTTTTTGTTTGTATATGAATGAGTTATGAAATAAAAAATCCGGCAGCTTGAAAAGCTGCCGGATACATAAAAAGAATGTAAAGATGTTTATTTTTTCAGGTAATAATAAGGTTAAAAATTAAATTAGCACAGATCATGTTTCAAGGCAAAAAGCACCAGACCCGCTCTGTTTTTTATATCCAGTTTCACAAAAACCGAATCTCTGTAGCCATCAATGGTTTTAGGACTCAGGCACATTTTATCCGCTATTTCTTTGTATGTGAGTTCGCTGCAGGCCCATTTGATAAACTCTTTCTCTCTTTCTTTCAGCTCTGAAAGCAAAGAAGCATTTTTGGCTTCTTCTGTTTTTACTTTTAATAGCTTTTGAGCCACAAAATCAGTATAAAAGCTGCCTTTCTCAAATACAGTTTCAATGGCCTGGAAAAGAATGGAAGGCTGCATGTCTTTCAGCAGATAGCCTTTTGCGCCCGCTTTTAACATTTTAATTAATATTCTTTCATCATCATCCATGGTAAGGGCAATGACTTTAATATCGGGATAATGCTCTGTAAGCCATTCTGTAGTTTCTATACCATTTTTATAAGGCATATTAACATCCATCAGGACTACAGCGGGTAATTCTGAAGCTTTCTCCACTCCTGCAATAAATTCTTCTCCATTGGGATGATTCATAATGACCCGATATTGAGTGTTTTCTGTGATCATATTCTCCAGTGCTTTGGAGATTAAGGTATGATCATCTACGATCGCTATGGGAATAGTTTTCATAATAAATTTTTATGATAGGTTATCAATGTTTGTGTTCCTTTATTAAGTTCTGAATGTATAGACAGTTCAGCGTGAATCAGTTTGGCTCTCAGTTCCATATTTTTTAATCCTGAACCATTCTGAATAATGCTTGTATCAAAGCCTCTGCCGTTGTCGGAAATGCTGATGTGTAATCTTTCACAGTCATCCTCCATTTGTATGGAAACATTTTTGGCTTTGGAGTGTTTCAGAATATTATTGATACTTTCCTGAATAATCCTGAAGAGGATCAGGCCATGTTTGGGAGAAATATCAATATCCTGTTTTTGAGTGATGAATTCTATTTTCAATAATTTTAGTTTTTTAATCCTTTTCACTTCTCTTTCAATGGATTCTGCCAGTCCGAAATGAATGATCTGTTCCGTGATTAATGTTTTAGAAAGATTTCTGATATCCTGTATACACTCGCCCAATAATTCATTAAGCTCAATCAGGTCTTCTTTTTCTGTATTTTTGAGTTTGGTAATCAGTTGGTTTTGACGTAAGCGGACTACAGAGAGTTTTTGTCCCAGATCATCATGCAGTTCCTGCCCGATATAATTAAGAGTCTGTTCTTTCATTTCTACCTGAGAAGTCGCCAGTTCCTTTTCAAACCGGAGATCTTTTTCTTTTTGCTCGATCAACAGACTTGTTTTTTTCCTGATAAAGACCACATAAATAAAGATCATTGTCAAAACAACGATGAATAAAGTAATCGTAAAGATGATGACCAGATTATTCTCTTCCATATCTGAAAAGCATTTATCTTATTCTTTCCTGTTTGTTCCAGAGTAAACCTAATATAAGTATCCCGTTACTGATCAGATTCAGCATAAATAAAATAAAGAAATAAATAGACTCTGAAACAGTAGTTCTGAAAAAAAGTATCGGAATACTTCCGATAAAAAATATCATTAGAGATACTGATATCCAGAAGGGTAAATAGTTTTTAATTTCTAATATTTTGTCAGAATTAAAGGTTTGATACAGGAACAAAATAATTGAAAACAGCAACAGAAGAATATCTACATAGAGCATATTAAAAGAAAAATGATGAAGCAGATCATCTTCCGTGTAAAACATCACAACAATATTGAGGACAAAAAGAACCAGGATGATGGTCTGTATCTTTTTGAGCAGCGGAACATACAATAATTGGTAATAATAGAATAAGTATAGAAAGAATACGATCATTAAAAAACCAATTACATAAAAAATGTCCGTAGGCAGATTGGTCAGCTTGAAATAGAAATAACAGGAAATATCAATCAGGGAAAACAACAGATATCCAATGATAAAAAATAAATTTTCCTTTCCGGTCTTTCTATATTTTATGATCATTAAAATCATCACTATAATGGATATGATCATCGATATCTGTTTCCCTGTTTCAATGTTCCAGTTCATATTTTTGTGTTTTTTAAGGCATTGTTTCAGATAACGTTTTTGGGGGTGGTGCCAGATTGGTCATATTCATAGATTCTATTGAAGTAACGTCTGTGTTTTCTTCGGTGGCGGCTGACCTGGCCATAGCCTTGTCCTTTTCTCTTTTTTGAGCGGTAGGAACGAGAAATATGGTTTGGTAACCTGCATATTCAGGTTTTGCCATTCTGTTTTTAGGATGATTCATTGGATATTTTCCCATGTAAATCCTGATTCCCGGATTTTTTAATTTTTGTTTTCTGGCATTTTCTTTTACATATTTAATATAGCCTTCCATATCTTCAAGCGAAAACCAGTACCATCGGGAATCGGGTTCACCGTTTCTGTACTTCATGAGAATTTCATGATTGGTTCTGGTGTATTCATCAAAAAGAACCCGGCCTTCACGATAACTGATCAGTTTCTTTTTATAACTGTTGCTAACGGGTTCTTTAGGAGGTTCGAAGCAGCTGATCAGACAAAAAGTCAAAATAAATGCTGCACAAAGCAGAGGTAAAATCTTAGTAAAAAAGGAAGTTTTCATTTTTATGGTTTTTAATTTTATGGAACAAAATTAGCGAACGGCACAACTATAAAAAAGAGGGAAAACACTGTTTTTATCCTTTACTAAATTTACGACTTTTTGATATTCAGATGAATAGAATATGATAGTTTGTTTTTGTTTTCAAAATAATATTCCAATTGTTTCCTTCAAAATAGAAAGATCTGTGTCTATGTTGATGGGCAGAATATTCCGAAATTGAATCAGAAATAAAACTCAAAACAGAAGTACGAAAATCATAATTTCAGGCTGTACTGGAAAACTATGATGAGGGATTAATAGCTTTGACAAAATAATCTGCAATGAACATTTTAAAAAGTACAATAAAAAACAGGACCGGAAATCTATTCCCGGTCCTGTTAAACAAGATTAAGTGTAAAATTTAGCCTTTAAAGGCAAAAAGGATAATTCAAATGCGAACAGATTTTTATTGATTCTTAATCTATGTTTAGGGGAATTGATAGTAATGGTAATTTATTCTTATACGCCATGATAGCCGTTTTGCTTCGATGAAACAGAGATTCCACAAGATTGTATTTATAGGGAACCATGGTTAAAAGGTCTGGCCCCGTCAGTTTTATTTCCTCTTCAATAGCTTTAATGACCTCAATGGATTGAATCATTTTAAAGCTATACTTAATGTCATCCAGATCATATCCGGAGTTCAGATCAATATCATGGATAACCTCAGCAAAATCTTCTAATCTTTCACTCACATTGAAGACTTCAATCTCTGCATTGAATTCATTAATAAAGTGGTAAATATCATTCATGGCAGACCAGGTCATGCTTTTGTGAGTATCATAAGCAAAAAGAATCTTTCGTATTCCTGCATATTCTATGTGGGCAGGAACAATGAGTATCGGTTTTTTAATCCTGTGAATGGCCCTTGTTACCCTGTTTCCTAAAAGCTTCTGTTCCAGAGTTTTTTCCGCCATTCCCATCACCACAAAATCACATTCGTAAAGTTGCATGCAGTTTTCAAGTTCTTCAATAAAATTGCCTGAGGCCAGATGATGCCCTGTTTCTATTGCATATAAAGCAGTAAGCTCTGTTGCTTTATCCTCCAGTTTCTTCTGATTTTTAAGCGTTTGAGTGTAGAAAAAATCAGCTGAAGACTGTGCATTCAAAGCATGGATAGAAACAGTTTGCAGATTAAAAAGGATAATCCTGTATTTATTTTCTTTAGCCATAGAAGCTGCATAATGAGTGGCGTTTTCAGCTTCCTGCGAAAAATCTGTGCAGACAATTATTATTTTCATTGTACCGGATTTAATACCACAAAACTATGATAGACAGGTATTCCCTTACTGTAAAAATGATGTGATGTTGCATAAAATGATGATGAACTGTCTTTTTCAGGTGATGAACCGTCACCTCCATTTGAACACTGCTATTTTACGTTTCATGTCCTGTTTTGGCGGTCTCGTCTAAAATGGACGATACTCATATAAAATCTATGTCTATATTTACATTCATAAAATCCCGGATATGAATAGGATTTCTGCCATCAGGAAAAATATAGTACGGAATAAGAAGATTCTTTCCACCATGAAAAGAAGGCTCGTGATCTGGGCACTGGCCGTGGTTACGTTCTGTGTTTTTTCTTACCTTATTGATCCCTTTGATCCCGTTTGGAAAGGATATCTGGACGCTCCGCTGAAGATGATTCTGGAAGATGCCACATGGATTGTCTTTTTTTCCATCATCATTTCGGAGGTAAGTATATTTATTGACAGAACACTCAATAAGTGGCTTCCCTGGAGAAACAGAACCGTAAAGCGATTATTTATCCAGTGTCTGCTTCAGATCGTAGGAAGTGTTTTGATTGTGATTATTATTAATGCAATCGTGGATGGCACTTCGGTCACATTACCTGAAATGGATTCCCGCAAAGAATATACACTGCTGGGGCAATGGATTGCAACCAATATTGTAATATCATTGATTATCAGTGCATTTAATACCGTAGATTATTTATTGGAAAACTGGAAAAAAACAGCAGTAGAAGCGGCTCAGCATAAACTGAGGGCTTCCAAACATAAACAGGCTGCGATGGCGGCTGAACTTCAGGCACTTAAACTTCAGATAGACCCTCATTTTATTTTCAATAACTTAAGTGTATTGTCAGAACTCATTCTGGAAGATCAGCAGCTAGGCTATGATTATTCCGAGAAGTTTGCGAGAGTATACAGATATCTTTTAGTCAATTCCAAAAAAGACATCATTGCCGTAGAAGAGGAGCTCAAATTTTTAGAATCCTATATCTTTCTGATTGAAAAAAGAATTGGTGAAGGAGTGGTATTCAAAATAGATATTGAAGAGGAATACAGATCCAGATTCACCCTTCCGCTGTCTTTACAATTGTTGGTTGAAAATGCCATTAAACATAACCAGACTTCAAAGGTGAATCCTCTGGAGATTCACGTTTATACAAGCCCTGAAGGAGAATTGATAGTTTCCAATACATTTCTGCCTCTAATCAATAAGCCGGATTCCTCAGGGGTAGGACTTACCAATATTGTTGCACGGTACGAAATCTTAGGATATCCTAAACCTGTAATCGAAAAAACAGAAGATAAATTTATTGTAAAACTCCCATTGATATGAAGATTAATAAAGTTTTAATCGTTGAAGACGAAAGACCGAATGCCGACAGATTAAAAAGACTGTTGTTGAAGTTAAGACCGCATATCGAAATCCTTTCTGTGGAAGACTCGATTACCTCTACAGTCCATTGGCTGGAAAATAATGTGGTTCCCGATGTTATCATGATGGATGTAAGACTTGCAGATGGACTCAGCTTTGAAATATTTAACAAACATGAAGTTAAAAGTGCTGTCATATTTACTACAGCATACGATGAATATGCAGTACAGGCATTCAAATACAACAGTGTGGATTATCTTTTGAAACCTATTGAAGAAGAAGAACTGGATGCTGCTCTAAAACGCTACGAAACCTTTATGGAATCTGTTCCGGTAGTAGGAACAGCCATTGAAGGACTGTTGAATTATATCCAGCCGAAAGACTACAGAAAACGTTTTCTGATCGCGCACAGAGACGGATATAAAACCGTTCTGGCAGAAGATATCCTATACTTTTACACCGAATTGGGAATCAGCAAGGCCATGCTGAATACCGGAGTAGTAGAAAATGTTCCGCAAACTCTGGAAGAGCTTGAAAAACAGTTGGATCCCAAATTCTTTTTCCGCGCCAACAGACAATTCATCATCCATATCAATTCCGTAAAACAGATTTTTAATCATTTTAACGGAAAATTAAAGCTTGAATTGAGGAAACAGCCTGATATGGAAGTTATTGTAAGCCGGGAAAAAGCTTCCATTTTCAAATCCTGGATGGATTATTAATTCTTTAAAAATATAAACGAGATTGCTTTTAGCCAAGGCAATCTTTTTTTTCGTTTTAATTGTGAAATACATTAGTTTATCCTTACTGATTTCACTCTTATTTCCACATGAAAATCTCTTTTTTACCATAATTACAAAGGAAAACAACTGTTTTCTTTTCATTTTTCCGATCGTACGTTTCACCTGCGATTAACGACACTTCACCCAACTTCTGAATGAATATCACTGTAAGATGAAGTTATTTTGCTCCTGTAAAATTTAAAAACCAATGTTATGAATTACAGAAAAGGATACCTGGTACTTTCCCTTACAGCTGCAGCGATATTGTACTCATGCGGTTCCGGGAGCGGCCAGGAAAATGCCCAGCAGATGCAGCAGGCATTGCCTACAGATTTTATCCAGGTAAAGTCCGGAGATGCAGACATATCAACAGGATATCCGGGAAGCATAGAAGGACAGGACAATGTAGATATTAAAGCGCAGGTGACTGGTTATCTGGAAGCAGTATATATCAAAGAAGGACAGTATGTAAGCAAAGGACAGACCCTTTTCAGAATCAATCCATCCGTATACAACGAACAGGTCAATACCAATGAAGCAGCCTTGAAATCAGCGATTGCAGCACAGGAAACCGCAAGACTTGAAGTGGAAAAGCTGAAACCTCTTGTAGAAGGAAAAGTAGTTTCCGATATGCAGCTGAAAACAGCACAGGCAAGTTATAAAGCAGCATCAGCACAGGTAGCACAGGCACAGTCATCCTTAGGATCATCAAAGATTAATGCCAATTTTACCTACATCAAAGCTCCGGTTAGCGGATACATCGGCAGAATTCCCAATAGAGTAGGAAACCTTATCAGTCCGTCAGATGCTTCTCCTTTGACAACACTTTCAAGCATCAACAGTGTGAATGTGTACTTTTCAATGAACGAAGCTGATTTTATTGCGCACAGCAGAGCATCAGCATCAGGAAATACAGCAGAAAATGTTGAGCTTATCCTGGCAGACGGCTCCACTTACTCTCTTAAAGGAAAACTGGAAAATGCCAGCGGGAATTTCGACAGAAATACAGGAAGTATCCAGATGAAAGCTGTTTTTCAGAATCCTGATAAATTATTAAGAGCCGGAGGAACAGCCAGAGTGATGATTCACAATGCTCTGAACGGAGTGATCAGACTTCCGAAAACATCAGTGAAAGATATTCAGGACAGGTTCTTTGTTTATAAACTGAATGGCAAGGATAAAGTAAAAATGACTCAGATTACCGTTTCAGGAAGTACCTCTCAGGATTACTTTATCAAAGAAGGCGTGAATGCAGGAGATAAAATTGCCATCAACAGAATTGATGCCCTTACAGATGGAGCGCAGGTGGTAGCGCATACCGTTCCTTTGAAATAGTTGTATAACCATTCTTAGAAAATTCAAAAATGTTAAAAAAGATAATAGACCGTCCGGTATTGGCGACGGTAATATCCCTTATCATCGTCATTTTAGGGATTATAGGATTAAACCAGCTGGCGGTGACCAGATTCCCGGACATTTCTCCGCCTACGATTACCGTTTCAGGATCGTATCCCGGAGGAAACAGTGAAACCGTGATCCGTTCTGTGGTAACGCCACTGGAAGAACAGATCAACGGGGTGGAGGATATGGAATACATGAAATCCACCGCAAGTAATGATGGTACCTTTTCCATCTCCATTATATTCAAACAGGGGGTGAATGCCGATCAGGCTGCGGTAAACGTGCAAAACAGAGTGCAACAGGCCACTCCGATCCTTCCGCAGGAGGTTGTGAGAATGGGATTGACCACCTCCAAGCAGCAGAACAGTATGGTGTTGATTTTCAATATCTATACCGAAGATAATAAACAGTATGATGAAACTTTCCTTCAGAACTATGCGAATATCAACCTTATTCCGCAGGTAAAAAGAGTAAAAGGGGTTGGGCAGGCCATGGTATTCGGATTGAAAGATTATTCCATGAGAATATGGCTGAACCCTCAGAAAATGTCATCTTACGGACTTGAACCGGCAGATGTTTCCAGAGCCATTGCAGACCACAGTTTGGAGTCTGCTCCGGGTAAACTGGGAGAAGAATCGGATGCCGCTTTAGAATATGTAATCAGATACAAAGGAAAAAAGAACAAGCCTGAACAATATGAAAATATCATTGTTAAAAATACAGGAAGCCAGGTTATTAGGTTGAAAGATGTAGCCCGTGTGGAATTCGGAGCGATTTCAAATACGGGAGATAACCTTTCCAATGGGAAAAATGCGGTTACTGTAGCGATCATGCAAACCACAGGATCCAATGCCAATCAGATAGAAATAGGGGTAAATAAAGCTCTTGATCAATTATCAAAATCATTCCCTCCGGGTATCAAATATACGAAGGTAATGAGTACCAAAGAAAGATTGGATGAAGCTACAGGACAGGTGAAATCTACTTTGATAGAAGCATTTATTCTGGTATTTATCGTGGTATTTATCTTTTTACAGGATTTCAGATCTACGATTATTCCGGCAGTAGCCGTTCCGGTAGCGATTATAGGTACCTTCTTCTTCCTTCTGGTTTTAGGATTTACGATCAACGTACTGACCCTTTTTGCGCTTGTACTGGCCATCGGTATTGTAGTGGATGACGCCATTGTAGTGGTGGAAGCTGTTCACAGTAATATGGAAGGAACAGACCTTTCAGGAAGAGAAGCTACCCACAAGGCGATGAGTGAAATTACAGGAGCGGTTATTTCTATTACATTGGTGATGTCAGCAGTATTTATTCCTATCGGATTTATGTCCGGTTCTGCAGGATTATTTTATAAGCAGTTTGCCTATACATTAGCCATCGCAATCATTATTTCAGCAGTTAACGCATTGACTTTAACTCCGGCTTTGTGTGCCGTGTTTTTGAAAAACAATCACGCAGGAGAAGGTAAAAAACCAAAAGGATTCGGGCAAAGATTTGCGGTAGCATTCAATGCTGGATTTAATAATATGACCAACCGTTATGCAAAAGGAGTACGCTTTTTAATAGGAAGAAAATGGATTGCAGGAGGATTAATCGTAGCTGTTATCGGGGTTGCAGGCTGGCTGATGTCAAGCACGCCTAAAAGTTTTGTACCAATGGAAGACGATGGATTCTTTATGTACACTTTAAGCATGCCTCCCGGGACAGCATTGACTAAAACTACGGAAGTTTCCAACAAGATCAATGACATTTTAAAAGGAGTAGAAGCCGTACAGGAAAATACTTCCATTACCGGATATAACCTTCTTAGTAACAGTGCAGGCCCCGCTTATGCGATGGGATTTGTTAAACTGAAACCTAAGAAAGAAAGAGGTGAAGTTCAGGATATCCAGGAAGTGGTAGATATGGCGAATGCAAAACTGGGAGTGATCAAAGAAGGAAGTGTGATGACTTTCAGAATGCCTCCGGTAGAAGGATACGGAATGACGAATGATGCCGAAATCGTACTTCAGGACCGTATGGGAAGAGATCCTCAGGTTCTTAAAGCGAAAGCAGATGAACTGATCGGCCAGCTTATGCAGGTTCCGGAAGTAGCATTTGCCTACACCATGTTCAGAGCAGACTATCCTCAGATGGAGCTTGAAGTGAATGAAGATAAAGCAAAGCAGCTGGGAGTAAGCATTTCAAATCTTTTGGGGACCGTTCAGACGTATTTCTCAGGAGACCAGTCTCAGAATTTCTCAAGATTCGGGAAGTTCTATAGAGTGAATATTAAAGCAGATGGAGTTTTCAGAATGGATGAGCAGGCGTTCAATGATATTTTTGTAAAGAATGAAAAAGGAGATATGGTTCCGGTAAACACATTGATCACTTTGAAAAAAGTCTACGGCCCGGAATCCGTTCAACGTTACAACCTTTACAACTCGTTAAATATCAACGTATCTCCAAAACCCGGAGTAAGTAACGGAGAGTTAATGGGCAAGCTGGAACAGACTTTAAGCAAATTACCTTCTGACTACAGCTACGAATGGACAGGATTGAGTTTGGAAGAAAAATCAGCTGGAAATCAGACGATTGCCATCTTTGGGTTGTGTTTACTTTTTGTATATCTGTTGCTGGCAGCTCAATATGAAAGTTATATTCTTCCTCTGGCCGTAATGCTTTCTATCCCAACGGGAATTGTAGGAGCATTCTTAGGAATAAAAGCAATCGGACTGGATAATAACATCTACGTACAGGTAGGACTGATCATGCTTATCGGGCTTCTCGCCAAAAACGCGATCCTGATTGTAGAATTTGCCATACAAAGGCGAAAAGCAGGTCTTTCGATTCTGGACTCTGCACTGGAAGGAGCAAAGGCGAGATTACGTCCGATTATCATGACTTCATTAGCCTTTATTGTGGGAATGATTCCATTGATGATTTCTTCAGGAGGAATGGCTTCAGGAAACAAATCCATCAGTACAAGTGCTGCCATGGGAATGCTGAGTGGAGTGGTTTTAGGAGTTTTCGTAATTCCTGTACTCTACATGTTCTTTCAGTATCTGGATGAGAAGTTCTCTACCAAAAAGAAGTATACTACAACAGAAAATCAATTGACAAATGAGCATATTTAATATAAAGAATTTCCTTATTTCAGGCGCAATGGCATCACTGCTGATGTCTTGTGCCGTAGGGAAAAAATATACAAGAACAGATCTTCAGATTCCCGAAACCTATAAAGAATCTGTACAGGTAACAGGAGATACGGTAGTACTGCCATGGAAGACTTTCTTCAAAGATCCTAAATTGATAGGCTTAATAGATAAAGCCCTATTAAGAAATAATGAAGTGAATGTGGCTTTGAAAAATATAGAACAGCTGGATCTGATTTATAAACAAGCTAAGCTGGGGCTGATGCCAACATTAGATCTTACAGCAGGTGCCAACAGAAGCTGGGCTTCCACCAATACGCTTAACGGCTCTTTGAACGAACAGTTTGTCGGAACAAAATATATGGATGATTTCAGTGCTGCACTGAGACTTTCCTGGGAAGTAGACATCTGGGGAAAAGCTAAAATGCAGAAAGAATCTGCTGCAGCAGAATATTTTGGGCAAAAAGAAAATTTAAATGCCATCAAAAGCAGAATCGTAGTTCAGGTGGCTCAGGCTTATTATAATCTGATCAGTCTTGATGAACAGCTGAAAATAGCTGAACAAAACATTGAGCTTAGTGACAATACGCTTAAAATGATGAATCTTCAGTTTACAGCAGGACAGATTAATTCATTAGCCGTTCAGCAATCGGAAGCGCAGAAGAAAACAGCCGAGCTGCTGATTCCTTTAGCGAAGCAGAATATTTCTATCCAGGAAAATGCTTTGAGTATTCTTTGTGGAGAATATCCGGCCAAAGTAGAAAGAGAAGGAAATCTGAAAACAATGATTCCTGAAAATAAACTGTCAGAAGGATTGCCCGCACAACTGCTGAGCCGAAGACCGGATCTGAAGATGGCAGAGTTTAACGTTATCAGTTTAAATTCCAAAACCGGATTAGCAAAAGCCGCCATGTATCCAAGTATCAGTCTGAGCCCGCAGATAGGAGTAAATTCCAATAAATTCAGCTCATGGTTTGATATTCCGGGATCTATTACCAAAGCAATTGCGGCCAATCTTGCTGCCCCGATTTTTCAGAAAAAGCAGTTGAAAACAGCTTATGACACCGCTTTAATTGAGCAGGAAAAAGTGGCCATCAATTTTAAACAGTCGGTAATGACTGCGGTGGGAGAAGTTTCCGATGCTATGGCGAAATCCAAAGGTTCTTCAGAAAGATTACAGCTTCTAGAACAGAGAACAGCGATTCTGGACAAAGGAATCAATGATGCGTTGAAGCTGTATAAAAGTGGTATGGCAACCTATCTGGAAGTCATCACTGCTCAGAATAATAAACTCCAGAATGATCTGGAAACCATCAATGTTACCCTTGAAAAACTAAATGCTGAGGTAGATCTTTACAGGGCACTTGGAGGTGGAGTACAATAAAATACAACTGGTCAATAATGAAAAGGAAGCTATGTCATGTAGTTTCCTTTTTGCTGTTTATATAAGATAGATAGAATTTCATTTTAATAACAGGTACGGAATTTGCAATGAGATGATGAAAATTTTATGTACACAATATCAATTGGTTATAGTTTTTTTTGTTTTTTTTCAGAAAAAGGATGCAAGATTTTCGGAAAACAGGATTTATATAGATGAGTACTCGAAAATAATTAATGTTTAACGAAAATGTAATGCAATGAAAAAATTGACAGTACCCCGATTTTTTATAACAGTTTTAATGGTTTTAGTAGGATTTACCCTATACTCTTGTAATGATAATGAAGGACCAGATATTCCACCTGTAAAAATGGAAGACCTGGCAGGCAACTATAAAGGAAAACTGATTATTGTACAAGGAAACAGCAAAAGAGAAGGAATAAAAGAATTCAAAGTAAAGAAAGATACCATCTCATTTGATGAATTTCCAGTGGCTGAAATTGTAAAAGCAGTAGTGAAAGATCCTGCAAAAGCAGAAGCCGCTTTAAAGACAATGGGAAAAGTAAAGTATGACCTTAAATATGCAGCAGTGATCAACACAGCAAATAATGTGATAGAGCTTACTTTAACCCCAAAAACGATGGAACTTCAGATTCCTGTAGACGGAGTTAATAAAAAGACCGTTGTGGAATTTGTTTCTAAGCAAAAAGGATATTATGTGGGATTGGATCAGACGCTTAGATATGCTTTCACCGCAGAAAAAATTACAGTAGACGGGACATTGGTTACTCCTTATGAAGTGATTGATTATAATTTCCCATTCTGTATAAAAAATTAATGAATAGATAGTATCATCAATGGATTGCACTTTATTAAAAAGATGCAATCTATTTTTGCTTGACAGTTTAACATCCCAGTGGGTACGCAGGCAGCAGCATTATATGGAAGAAAGTAAAGAACAGATTTTGGTAAAGCACCTTCTGAAAAAGGAAGAGGCTGCCTGGAAAGAGCTTTTTGGAGCTTATTCCAGAAATCTGTCCTACGTATGCTCCCGTTATCTGGCAGAAAAAGAAGATGTGCATGATGTGCTTCAAAACAGTTTTATTAAAATGTTCCGTTCGATAGAATCTTTTGAGTACAGAGGAAATGGTTCTTTAAAAGCCTGGATGACCCGTATCGCAGTTAATGAATCTCTAAAGCATATCAAACAGAAAGGTGACTTTAAATCTGCTGTAGAGGTAGATGATCTTGCGGACATCCCTAATGAAGAAGAACCGGATTTTGAAGAAATCCCACGTGATGATATTATGATGATGATAAGAGCTCTTCCGGATGGCTACCGGACTGTTTTTAACCTGTTCGTATTTGAGAAAAAAAGCCATAAGGAGATTGCCGGGCTGCTGGGGATTGCAGAGAATTCTTCCGCATCACAGTTTCACAGGGCAAAAGGTCTGCTGGCTCAGAAAATAAAAGAATTTAAAATGTCAATAAAAGCACAATATGAATAACGAATGGCTAAATAATCTGCGAAGCAGAATGGATGACCATGAAGAGGACGTTCCGGAAGGGTTGTGGGATGACATTAAAGATGAATTATTTTCTGGTGAAGAAAATAACAGCATTCCCGGATTTATTCCCGCAGTTCATGAAGGTGGAGAAAAGAAAAAAAAGGGAACAAATGCTGGAAACAGATCCATATTTTATCGCGTTGGAGGGATTGCAGCGGCCATTGCATTATTGTTTTTGCTGACCAAAATACTTCCCCGGAATGATGCCGGAAAAACTCTGTCTCATAAACCGGCAGATGTGAAAGGAGAGAAGGAAAAAAATTATGTAAAAACTACCGAAACTGAGGATATTTCAGGCAGTGAATTAAAATCAAAGACAGATGATTTTTTAGCTGAAAATATATTGAACACCGGTGCTCCCGAGATAACGATAATACAAAGACATGCAGATAATGGAGCAGAAAATCATGCCGGAAGTAATCAGAAGATAGAGGATGTCTTCAAGCTTCCGACAGCATTGGAGTCTTTTCAGCAGGAAAGTAAGATCGCCCAGAAAACAACGGTTATTGATGATACCGTGAAAGAAACGGTAAAAGAACAGGCTTCTGATGAGGTTCTTTTTAATCAGGAAAAACTAAAGGAGGTCTATGCTGAAAATACACAGCGTAAAGCCACCAAAACCAGAGATAAAAAGTCCTGGATGTTAGGCATGCTTACTGGTAATATGGGGTCCAATTCTGCAGAACAGCAGTTTCCGGGCTATGCTTCAATCACCGGAAAAGCGATGAATGTTGAGCAGGTATGGACTACTTCAGAATATCATGATGATCCTCTTACAGCCATATTGCTGGCCAATCAAAGTCAGCCGGTAGAAGCAAGGATAAGACATAAAGTACCGGTAACATTGGGGCTTTCTGTTTACTATAATTTGGGCAGGAGATGGGGAATAGGAACAGGGCTGAATTATACCAAGTTGTCTTCTGAGCTGCATTCCGGAAGTGAGAATAATTATATTAAAGGAGATCAGACGCTGCATTATATAGGAATTCCGGTACAGGTTAATTATAATGTCATTCAGAAAGGGAAATTTACAGGATACATTACAGGTGGGGCTTTGGTAGAAAAACCAGTGGCAGGAAATATTACAACAAGTTATGTTGTTGATGGTAAAATAAAGGAAAGCTCAAAAGAGCGTGTAGAGCCTAAACCTCTGCAGTTTTCTGTCAACACAGCTGTTGGCTTTCAGCTGAAACTTATTGATAAAATAGGAATTTATGCAGAACCGGGAATAGGATATCATTTTAAAGAAGAAACAGCACCCAATACCATTTATAAAGAAAAACCGCTTCATTTTAATATGAAATTCGGAATAAGAGTTCTGCTGGATTAATGCAGACCATTTTAAAACACCAAACTTAATAATTGATATATGAAAACAAAACTAATCTTTTTAGTGGTTTTATTATTCTCCATTCTGAATATAAAAGCACAGTGCACCCCTACAATTACCAGCGCCAGACTCGGGCAAAAATACCCGGGAACGATCTTATTCTGCGATACGGAAGATGAAATTCTTTCCACAACACAGACTTACGCAACGTATCAGTGGTATAAACAGGAATGGACATGGCAGACACCGAATAACAACCCATGGGTAGCCATTCCGGGAGCGACATCACAACAGCTGACCATTAGTGGTAATGACCAGCTGAATTATTTTAAGGTAGTGGTTTCGGAAGGAGACTGTACAGCAGAAAGTCCTACAGCATTTGCAGATGGTTTTGTATATGGACTGCCTGCAATGATGACTACTTATACTCCAGGTACATATGAAGAAAATATGGGAACAGTGAAGGTCTGCAACGGAGCGTCTGTACAGTTTGACAATATATTTCCTTTAGTGTATGGCAAACATACCTGGTTCAAATGTGTACCGGGAAGCAATCCGCCGGTAGCAGGAGATCCTTGTATTATTGCTGGTGTGGTAGGCGATACCTACGTTGCAACAAGCTCAGGGAAATATGGGTTTTATGCCTGTACGGAATATTGTCCGGATCAGTGCCAGATGTTAGATCCGTTTGCATTTGTTGAGGTGACTTTCGGGGACTGGGAATTCTGCAGCAATTTGGGAACAGGAGAAACAAAAATAAAAGATAATAATCTGAAAATTTATCCTAACCCTACGGCACAGCACCTTTATATCGGGAAAGAATCTGATAAAATCTATAAAGAAATTATGATTATAGATATGTCCGGAAAACTTGTTCTGAAGAAAAATGATCACAGATATAATCAGCCGATTGATGTAAGCGGTCTGGTACCGGGAAATTATATCATTGTTTCTAAGAGCACAGACGGAACAGAATATAAAAACAGATTTATAAAAAAATAATAGGATTATAAAATCTGAAGATGCTAACATATTGATTGTGGGAAGGAAGTATGGATGTCTGAGGAGGGATGTTCCTTGTATTGAAGAAGAACTAGAGTGATTTATTTTAATACTTTACGCTCATAGATACATTTCATCCTTGTTAATCTAATGACGGTCATAATTACCCCCAAAAAGGAATTTCCTCTTTCCGGCATCCGCTTCCTGACTTACAATTAATGTTCAGTAATTCAGATCGCATAATCTTTTTCGTTAGTTTTTAATAATGGTTGAGTCGGTACAAAGAAATTTGTACCGGTTTTTTTTTAATCACCCTGTCTCTTCAATAGAAAAATCCGAATAGATGTTTCGTTAAAAACTTTTTTTAAATATCTGCCTGGATAAAATGTTGTTAATGTAAAACCCATATTTTCAAAATACTATATTGTTTACTTTTACTTCAAAAACACATCATGCTGATCAAAATTTATGGAAGTGCCATTCATGGAGTGGCTGCACAGACCATTACCATTGAAGTGAATGTAGATACCGGAGGAGTAGGATACCATCTCGTTGGGCTTCCTGATAATGCTATTAAAGAAAGCAGCTACAGAATTTCTGCAGCCCTGAAAAATGTAGGATTTAAAATTCCCGGTAAGAAAATTACGATTAATATGGCTCCTGCGGATCTCAGAAAAGAAGGCTCTGCTTACGATCTCAGTATTGCTATCGGTATCTTAACCGCCTCAGATCAGATACTGGCAGAGAACGTTAAAGACTATATTATTATGGGAGAACTTTCTCTGGATGGAAGTTTACAGCCGATCAAAGGTGTTTTGCCCATTGCAATCCAGGCCAGGGAAGAAGGGTTTAAAGGAATCATTCTTCCAAAACAAAATGCCAGAGAAGCAGCCATTGTGAATGACCTTGATGTCTACGGAGTAGAAAATATCAGAGAGGTTATCGATTTTTTCAACGTAGGAAAAGCGCTTGAAAAAATAACACTGGATACCCGGAAAGAATTTCATGAAAAGATCAATGATTTTCCTTTTGATTTCTCCGAAGTTAAAGGTCAGGAAACAGCCAAAAGAGCGATGGAAGTTGCCGCAGCAGGCGGACATAATATTATTCTGATCGGACCGCCGGGAAGTGGGAAAACAATGCTGGCCAAAAGAGTTCCCAGTATTTTACCTCCATTGACATTGAAAGAAGCACTGGAAACAACAAAAATTCACTCTGTTGCCGGAAAAATAGGAACAGAAACATCATTGATGACTGTTCGTCCCTTCAGATCTCCACATCATACCATATCTGATGTTGCCTTGGTAGGAGGGGGAAGTTACCCTCAGCCCGGAGAAATCTCCCTTGCTCATAACGGCGTTTTGTTTCTGGATGAAATGCCCGAATTTAAGAGAACAGTGCTGGAAGTTATGAGACAACCTTTGGAAGATCGTGAAGTAACGATTTCAAGAGCCCGGTTTACGGTCAACTATCCGGCAAGTTTTATGCTGGTAGCTTCTATGAATCCCAGTCCAAGCGGTTTCTTTCCTGATGATCCCAATAATACCTCATCTGTTTACGAAATGCAGCGGTACATGAACAAACTCTCAGGTCCGCTATTAGATAGAATAGACATCCATATCGAAGTTCAAAAGGTAGAGTTTGAACAGCTTTCTGAGAAAAGAAAAGGCGAAAAAAGTAAAGAGATCAGAGACCGTGTACTCAAAGCAAGGGATATTCAGAACAAAAGATATCAAAACCTCAATATCAGCAGTAATGCCCAGATAGGTCCAAAGGAAATTGAAGCCTATTGTGAACTGGATGAATCTTCTTTCAGTCTCATCAAATTAGCCATGGAGAAATTTAATCTTTCGGCAAGAGCTTATGACAGAATTCTTAAAGTCGCCAGAACAATAGCAGATCTTGAAGGATCTGAAAATATTGTATCTCATCATATTTCCGAAGCCATACAATACAGAAGTCTGGACAGGGAATTCTGGAATGCCTGAGAGTATTCTATTTCATTGATTTAAAACTAAATACTAAGTTTTGTTTTCATAAGTTTAATTCTCACTAGTGAGATTAACATAGGAATTATGTAACACTTACATTAAAATATTATGTTAAGTTTGATTACCAAATTATTTAAAATAACATATTATGGAAATCAAATTCATAAATACTGCGTAGGAAGTGTACCTCACTTATAAAGGATAGACGAAAGATGTCTTCCTTCATTTTCGAATAAATTCATAACGTTTGAATGCAGAATACCGTCCCACAGATAGAAAGGTCGGTGCATACCCTGTATGCATTCAGTTTTGAGAAATTAATAAAGAAACACATTTAGTAATTAAACGGTGGTTATCCATCATGTCTTTACTTTTTAATTGTTTCTCCAGTTGAAATCCCACTTGCAAATTTTTAAACCAAACCAAATCAAATTATTATGTCAAACACCATTCCCTCATTAGAACCTTTGTCATTAGGTTCAGCTGTATTACTGTCATCCGAAGACAGAGAAAAACTTTTAAACCAATTCAATACAACCGGTTGGGACTATCATCATGAAGAAACCCTGGAATCTCTTTTCCGGAAGCAGGCAATCCTTCATCCTGATAAGACTGCTGCGGTTTATCAGGACCAGGAGATTACTTACGAAGAGCTGGACCAGAGAAGCAATCAGCTGGCCAACCTATTATTAAGCCGTGGTATCAAAGAAGGAAAATATGTTCCCATCTGGCTGGACCGTTCTTTGGAATGGATCATTGCAATACTCGGAGTTATCAAAACAGGTGCAGCCTATGTTCCGATAGATCCTGCTTATCCTGTAAAAAGAGTAGAATATATTCTTTCCGATACCTCTGCTGATCTTATGATTACCAATCAAACTCTTGAAGCACTTTTGTCAGAAACTGAAAAGAGAAAGGTATTTGATCTGAGCAATAAGGAAAATCTTGATTATTTATCATCAGAATATCCGGGGATTACTATTGATAAGAACGCTCTGGCATACACCATTTATACTTCCGGCTCCACGGGTAAACCCAAAGGGGTGATGGTGGACCATCAGGCTATACAACATCTGGTAACATGGCATAATCATCATTTTCATGTAGATCATAGCGCAAAACTGACTCTTGTGGCAGGGCTGGCATTTGATATCTCTGTATGGGAAATATGGTCTGCCCTCACTTCCGGAGCTGCCATTTTTATTGCTGATAATGAAGACAGAACAGATGCACTTGCTTTGCTTGATTATTATAGAAGAAATCAGATTACACATGGTTTTGTGCCTACTGTATTAGCTCCGTCTGTAGTTAATGACTCCCGTAATTATCATAATCTGAAACTGAAATATCTCTTTACCGCAGGTGAAAAGTTGAAACCAGTGCTTACTTCAGAATTAAGCTACGAGCTGGTAGATTATTATGGCCCCACAGAATGTACAGTTTACGCTACCTATAAAAAAGTGAAAGATAGTAACGGGAAATATGTTTCATCTATTGGCAGACCCATTGCCAATGCGAAAGCCTATATTCTGGGAGAAAATAAGGAATTGCTGCCCGTAGGAGCTGTGGGAGAACTCTGTATTGGAGGAAATCTTTTAGCAAAAGGATATCTTAATAACAAAGAACTTACAGATGCTAAATTCATCACCAACCCATTTAATGAAGCAGAGAAAATCTACTGCACAGGAGATCTTGCCAAATGGAATCCGGATGGTGATATTGAATTCCTGGGAAGGATTGATAATCAGGTGAAAATTCGTGGCTTCAGAGTGGAATTGGGAGAGATAGAACGTTCATTGGTTCAGCAGAATGGTATTAAAGAAGCTCTCATTCTTGGGAAAGAAACGGAAGGAAGCACCAAATACCTGATTGCTTTTGTTGTATTAGATCCTGGAGCAGTGGCAGATATTTCATCAGTCCGAAATGCATTGAAAGAAGAACTTCCGGGCTATATGATTCCTGCACAAATTATTTTTATAGATAAAATTCCGTTAACAGCAAATGGAAAAACAGATACCCGGCTATTAAAGGATCTGGCTGATAAAGAAGCAAAAGAATTGATTTCTTTTGAGCCACCCACCAACGAGACCGAAAGAATTATTGCAGATGTCTGGTCGTCTGCATTGGAACGCCCTGTTATCAATATCACGGATAATTTTTTTGATATTGGAGGAAACTCTCTGTTGGTTGCAACGGTGGCGGTTGCTTTGCAAAGAAAGCTGGATGTAAAAGTTTATCTGCGGGATATCTATCAGTATCCCACATTGCAGCAGCTTTCGGAAGTTCTTATAAACAGATCCAGAGAGGCAAGAGAAGCAATCCCTGCAGAAGATGTAGAACCATATGTAGAGCTTCAAAAAGATGTTTATCTTGCTCCGGGAACTGTTTTTGCAGGAGGTTTTGATCCTCAGCAGGTGGGAAATCCAGCTACTATATTTTTAACGGGAGCTACGGGGTTTGTAGGAATTCACCTGTTGCAGGAGCTTCTGGATACTACCAATGCTGATATTTACTGCCTTGTAAGAGCTCAGGATGAATTTTATGCAATGGAAAAAATTGACAGATGTTTTAAGCAATACCATATTCCTCGTCATGCAGAACAGAGATCAAGAATTATTCCTGTCATCGGAGACCTGGCTCTGCCGTCCTTAGGATTGTCAGAAGAAACATTTACAAAACTTGCAAAACAAACCGACTTGATTTATCACTCCGGAAGCTCAGTGAACTTTATTGAGCCCTATTCCTATATGAAAGCTCCCAATGTAGAAGGATTAAGGGAAGTCATAAAACTGGCAGGAGCTGAACGAACAAAATGCCTCGCCTTGCTGTCAACCATTTCCGTATACAGCTGGGGGCATCTGTTTACAGGAAAAACGGTAATGCTTGAATCTGATGATATTGAACAGAACCTGATGTCTGTAAGTAAAGATATTGGATATGTAAGAAGTAAATGGGTGATGGAAGCGGTTGCCGATTTAGCTGCAAAAGAAGGGCTTCCACTGATTACTTACCGCCTTGGATATGCCATGTGCCACAGTGAAACAGGGGCAAGTGCTTCTTACCAGTGGTGGTCCGGATTGGTGAAAAATTGTATAGAATTCAAATCTTATCCTGCGCTTACCGAGCTTAGAGAAGGTCTTATCACTGTAGATTATATGACGAAAGCCATGGCTCATATCACGAAAAATAAAGAGGCAATAGGTAAAAAATTCAACCTGATTGCCCGTCCGGAAAACAATCTTACTTTGGAAGACTTCTTTGGACTCATGAAAAAATATTATCCTTTCACACTCAAAGACCTTCCTTATAAAGAATGGAGAAAACAGTGGGAAGATGACAGCAAAAACCGTTTGTATCCATTGACGAGTCTTTTCAGAGATAATATGCATGAAGGCTTATCTACCGTAGAGCTTTACCAGAATACTTATGTATGGGATTGCTCCAATGTCATTCAGTACCTGGAGGGTTCTGGCATTGAGGAACCGGTGTTTGATAAGAAAATGCTGGATTCCTATTTACAATATCTTGGAATTCCGGTTGAATAGAATTTGATAATTGAAAAAGCCCGGACATATCCTGCCTGGGCTTTTAATTTTTTGTTAAACAAATGCGTCAAGTTTTGTCGTGGCTGAGAAAGATATTTGTATCAGGGTAATGAGAAAGACTTATCCCATTTTTAATTAAATGAAACCAAAGAAAAATAAATGAATACCATTATTGTATTGTCTAAAGATTTTGCGGCTAATGAAAGTGCTGTGCTAGATCTTAAATCCAGTGAATTTGTAAACTCTTTGACGGCTTTTACGTTTCAAAATAAAACAGGACAGTCTGCAAAGTTTCTATGGCAGGGAGATACAATCTATAACAGAGAAAAGGCAGGATATTTTAAAGAAGTAAATAATGATCTGGGAGTAAAGGTAAACCATTATGAAGGCTTTATAACTGTTACCAATGGAGGAGGAGAACAGCATCTGGAAGGAGCACTACAACTCTGAAAGAAATATTATATTACAAGTAAAAAAAGGCTGCCTCAAAAGTCAAATAATTTGGTTTTTGTCATTGACTACGTCGAATCTTCGATTTCTGACGAAGGAAGAATCTCATTGATAATCGTGATAATGAGATTCTTCACTACATTGATGAACTTCGTTCGCAGACTTTCAGTCTGTGTTCAGAATGACACTTTTGAGACAACCTCTTTTTTTATGTGAAGATTAATTAACGGTTACTTTAATCACATTCTGTACTGCAGGAACAGGATATTGGGTTCCTACTTTGGAAATAATCTTATTTTCACTTTGTGGAGTTCCGCCAAACAATGCCTGATGATTTCCCGCCCCCGGATATTGGTCAATACCCGTCCCGGAATCAAATAATGAGGTTTTTAAGCTGAGGTCTCCTTTAGTATTAGCATCAATGCTTTGTTCATTGGCATAGAACCAGTCATTGGAAAAACCAAACATGGTTGCATAGGCAATTTTATCACCTGGCTCAGCATTGAAGTTGGTAGTTACCTTACTTCCCGGAGCTACAGGAGCATTTCCTGCAACATATACTCCTTTTACATTAGGTAAAGATTTTAAACTGTTTTGAAGCCTGGCTGCATTTCCAAACTGTGCAATATCTTTCAGTCCCATTCCACTATCTAATTTGCCTAATTCATAAATTGGATTTTTATCACCACGGTAAACCACCACTAAAGCAGGAGAAAGCCCCGTCATAATTCCTGTATTGGCATTCAGTTTAGTCATCATTTTACTGATGTTTCCCATTTGAGCAATATCTGTGATCTCAGGATTCGATAAAGCATTAGGCGTAAAAAACGGCGCGCTGTTCAGCAGTTGAGAACCATTGTAGTTGGAAACCGCCCATACTCCGGGAGAAAAAGGAGTTTCGTTGGCCGTTCCGCCGGATGTATTGGTAATAGTAAGAGTGAACTGTGAAGTTACATCATTGTAAGCCAGATTAAGCTTCATAAGCTGTGATGCATTGACATTAGGAACCTGCATAATAGGCTTGCTTTCAGCTTGTCCTGTGATATCATCTTTGCTTCCGTTATCCCACAATCGGACACTTGAAGAAACATCTCCGGTAATAGCATTTCCATTGGAGTCAAACAGTTTGATACCTGGTTGTTGTGAAGCAAAAAACCAGTCTTTTGAAGCGCCGTACATGGTAGCAAACATTAAAGCCTGTGCTTTTCCTGCACTGAATGTAATAGAAACAGATTGACCGGGTAAAATAACGGGAGGCGTTCCCACCCCCTGAAAACTTCCGCTTTCTACAAAATCTTTAGGAGTCACCACATTTTCAAAAGTAATGGTTCTTTGAAAAGAGGAATTCATCATCATGTCGTCATTCGAATCACGGCATGAAGAAAGAGTAAATGCAGCTAGAGTAGCTGCTGCTAAAACTGATGTTCTGAAAATAAACTTGTTCATAAAAGTAAATTTTTTATAGTTATAAATTATATCTGTAACTATAGTCGGCTACTTTTTGAGATCCTGACAAAAAATATTTTCTTAATTCAGTTTTTTTTAAATGTATAGTTTCTGAGTATAAAAATTAAGCCAATTATATCCCCTTTTTCCCATCCAGAATCATCTGAACCATTTTTATTTTTCTGTTTTCTCTTGTTTCCGGTTTCCTGGCTTCTTCTATCCAGCGGATGTATTCCTTCCTGTGGGTGTAGCTCATTGCATCAAATAAAGCTTTTGCTTCAGGATTTTCCTTAAAAACAATGTCGATGTCATCTGCAATTTCAACCACTCTTTCCTCCTTATCTTCAATAAGAGATACGGAAACCTCATCTCCGAACGTTTTACCCAGTTTCTTTCTGATCTCCTGTGTCAGTCCTAAAATATGACAGTCGGATTTCATTTTGGTAAGGCTTCCACGATATTCTATCTTATCATCAAACAGGGCTTTTATCTTTACCTGTCCTTTTTTATGAAACAGCTCCTCTGTAGAAAAAGGAAATTCTACAAACGCAGCATTCATTGCTCCGTTTTGCTGAATAATGGCTGTGAATTCAATAGGTTTAAGTTTCATAATGAAATGTTTTAATAATCAAAAATAAAAAAACCGTGAAATTTACTTTCACGGTTTCAAAAATAGATCAAATGAGATACTTATTTTTTAACTTTCTTAGGCATTGTTGTAGTACCTGAGTTTTTAGTTTTTGTATCAGCAGGAGTGTTTGCGTCTCTTACAAGCTTCAATTCATCAACTATTCTTCTTGCCCCAGCAAACTTATCGATTGTCCAAAGAACGAAACGAACGTCTACATTGATGGTTTTCTGCCATTCAGGCTCGAATACGATATCTCCGCTTAATGCTTCACTGTTTCCATCGAAAGCAATACCAATAAGGTTACCATCTCCGTCAATTACCGGAGAACCGGAGTTACCACCAGTAATATCGTTGTTAGAAAGGAAGTTTACAGGCATATAACCTGCAGCATCAGCATACTGACCGAAATCCTTCAGATTGTAAAGATCAATCAATCTTTGAGGAAGATCAAATTCTTCATCACCTTTCTTGTATTTTCCAACAAGACCAGTCATATCTGTATAATAGTTATCCGTAATTCCGAAATAATTTCTGTCATTTCTGATAGGTAATTTATCTACAGTACCGTAAGTTAATCTCATTGTAGAGTTAGCATCCGGGTAGAATTTCTTCTCAGGCATAGCCTTCATCAAACCAGCCAGGAACAGACGGTTGTTTTTTGCAAAGTTGTCATCTATTTTTACAAATCTGTCTGTGCTTATCTTTTGATCAGCAACAATACCGTTAGCGGCTTTCCAAAGCGGATCAGCATCAAGTTTCAATGCATCGGGGTTCAATAAGAAGTTCGTTGCAGAAGTCTTATTGGCGAAGATTGAAGAATACGCCAAATTAGAAACCGTTTTAGCATCCAGCCCTAAAATAGTAGCAGAAGCAACTTCCGGGTTTTTAACTCTTGCCTGGTAAAGGCTGGTCATAGCAGCAAGCATTTCTCCTTCCAAAGCTGGATTGAAGTTTTCATAAGCAGCTTTGATAGCAGCTTCTGTTTTAGCTTTCATTGCTAATCTTCCCTGCATATCCTGAGCAGCATACGCTTTAAGAGCAGATCCTACCTGAGCAGCAAGGGTAATATATTTTGCATTTCTTGTAAACTGAGCAGCATAGTTTTTTTCAACATTTCTGTCAGAAACCTGCTTGTAGTATATACCGATATCTTCTAAAACACCATTGTATTGGTCGTTTCCAGGCATTGCAGCCCACTTATTATAAGTTTCCTCAATCTTTTGTTTGTCAGAAATAGTTCCGTTTTTCTCTACTGCATCGATAGTACCCTGTCTGTTTTTCCAGTAGTTGGCTACAGAAGCATATTGAGAAGCATAGTTAAGTTGAGTTGCTTTATCTTTGTCCATGTACTTTTTCATAACGTCCATGGCCATTTTAGAAGCTTCAACCCATGCCGGGTAATCTTTAGTTACCATCTGCTGAATTCCGTAAGAAGTCAGGTAACGGTTTGTTCTTCCAGGGTATCCCAAGATCATTGAGAAATCACCAGGCTTAATTCCTTTAAGAGAAACCGGAAGGAAATGCTTAGGCTTCAAAGGAGTATTGCTTGGAGAATATTCAGCAGGATTTCCTGCAGCATCAGCGTACACTCTGAAAACAGTGAAGTCTGCAGTATGTCTCGGCCACTCCCAGTTATCTGTATCTCCTCCGAACTTTCCTAATGATGAAGGTGGAGCACCTACTAATCTGATATCTTTATAATCCTGGTAAACGAAATAGTAGAATTCATTTCCGTTGAAGAAATCTTTTACTACTACCGTATATTTTCCGTTTTCAGAGTTTTCAGTCTGGATTGCTTTAGTTTCAGCATCAATCACAGCTTTTCTTTCTGCTCCGGTCATATTATTGTTTAGCTTAGAATTGATTCTTTGCGTAGCATCATCCATTCTTACTAAAAATCTTACATAAAGATCCTTTGCATTGAACTCGTCTTTCTGCTTCATTGCCCAGAAACCGTTCTTCAAATAATCTTTTTCTGGTGTAGAAGCCGCAGCAACAGCACCGTAACCACAGTGGTGGTTGGTGAATATAAGTCCTTTATCCGAAACAATTTCCCCTGTACAGAAACCACCGAAACTTACGATAGCATCTTTTAAGCTTGAATTGTTCACAGAATAAATTTCTTCAGGCGTAAGATGCAGACCTTCTTTTTGCATATCAACACCGTTAAGTCTTTTGATGAGCATTAGCAGCCACATCCCCTCATCCGCCCTCATCTGGGCAAAGCCCAATAAGAAAGTGAATAGTAGAAATAGTCTTTTCATTTTATAAAATAATTTTTGTGTCGCTAATTTACTAATTTTTACGAGATTCTGTCCCGGAATGGTATGAAAATGGGATGATAATCCGCATGAAAAAGATACTATTACCACTTTTTACAGTTTTACTTTTAGGACTTGTTTTAAATTGTTCTTCAGTTCCGGCTAAAGATCCCTTTCTTCAAAGGCAATGGATGCTTGTTTCTTTTGACGGCTTTTCAAAAGATCAATTAATAGCCCATAAGGCGGAAATGAATCTGACAGCCCAAAAGGTAAAGGGCAAAATTCAGGCGAGCGTGTATATGGGATGTAACCGGATGTCTTTTGTTTCGGAATTTAAAAAAGGCGGAAAAGTAAGCATTTCTAAAGGAGCAAGTACCATGAAAGCCTGTCAGGATATGAATCTCGAAACCTCTTTTCAGAGAAAAATTGAGACCATGACGGCTTATTCTATTGAAGGACATTTTCTTACCTTATCCGATGAACATGGAAATTCAATGAAATTTGTAGCGGCTGATTGGGATTAATGACTTCCCTTACCATACAAAAGTCCGCCTTGCAGCGGACTTCTTTGTTTGAAAAATCTAGTTTGGTTATCAGCTTTTTGAGGTTATTAGCCTTTGAGAGTCATTAGTTTTTGGGAATTGTTTTTTTTATTTCTTCCAGAGTTGCTGTGTTAGGCAGCCCGGTAACATTCATTTTTGTGTTCCTAGAATTTATAGTAGTATGATTTGCCTGTCTGTTGGGAATTGTTTTTTTTAGGTCTTCAAGACTAGCTGTATTAGGGAGAAGCTTTCCTGAATTGTCTGCTGCTTTAGACTTGGATTCCTGTTTTTTAACGGCAAGACCGTGATCAGAAGGTAGTCCGGTATTTACAGTGGTCTTTTCAGTACTTTCTTTAGCTTCCTGCATGAGTTTAGCCTGCTGTTCCTGTGCCTGTTTTACAACCAGTGTTTGATCTTCCTCTACTGGAGCTGCTTTTTTATTTTCCTGAGCATAGATCATAGTGCTTAAAAATAATAACGGGATAATGTATGCTATTTTCATGACGGTTTATTTTATATTGACTAATACTTGAATTTTTCCAATCTCTTTCTGGTCGTAATCCTGAAGCGCTTTTCCGATTACCTGTCCTATTTTCACTTTGTTAATATCTGCTTTCATGGCAACACCTGCTGTAGACGAAGTTACCAGAAGATCGCCTCTTTTTATTTTTCCGTTTTCAAGACATACTTTGGTTGGAATGACACCAATCACTCCCATTGGAGCCTTATCAGAAATATCAGTATCAATGTGTTCTTCCGTAAGCAGTACACCAGGTTTGGTAGCATAAACTCCTGCTACAAGACTGGAATAGGGGGTTGAAGATTTTTCAACGGTTCTGTCTGCACTGGTTGAGATGACAAGAATATCACCAGGTTCATACTGAGAAATACTTCCGTTTACATCAAACGCTTCTGCAACGTCAGCGCCACTGTTTTGAGTACCGCCGTTAAAAAATCCTTGTCCGGCAGAATTGATTCTGGCCACATTCACGGTACCCGGATTACCGGATTTAAACACCGCAATAGAACCGTTGCTATGGGTTTCTACTGTAAGAGGCGGGTTGGTATTGGCCGTATTAAAATTAACAAATCTTGCAGCCCGGCCATTACCGAAATTAGGAACCCAGGCAAAAATGGCATTTCCTGTTCCGTCTGCAGTGGTTTCTACACCATCTCCTGTATTGGATGCATTAGCGGTAATACCATTACCGTTACCGTCTGCGATGGCAATCAATGCGGGGCCATTTCCGGCAGGATTGCTTGCATGAAATAATCCGGCAAATCCTCCGGTTCCGGAAGATACTCCATAAATTCCTGCTGTGCCGAAGTTGGCAAACTGTGAATTGACTTCTCCTCTTACCGCAGCCGAAGTTCCGGTAACCTTATCTACCTTGAAATTCCCTGCAATACCGTTTCCAACAGTAGTTACAGTGATAACATCACTGGTATTGGCATCATTGAAAATATTAAATCGCCCGGCTCGCCCGGTAGCAAAAGAAGGAACCCACGCATAGAGAGCATTACCGGCACCATCAATATTGGTTTCAACTCCATTTCCATCTTTTCCTGCATTGGCGGTAATTGCGTTTCCGTTACCATCTGTCAGAGCGATCAGTGATGCTCCGTTTCCGGCAGGATTGGAAGCGTAGAATAGCCCGGCTCGTCCTCCGGTTCCGGATGAAACACCAAAAATAGCGGCAGCACCAAAATTTCCAAAAATAGTATTGACTTCCCCTCTTACGGCAGCTCCTACACTATTGGTATTATTGAGTACAAAAGAAGCAGCGTTGCCTTTGGTATTATCAGGGATGTTTCCATTTCCGTTAGATGCCACTTCAAAAGTGTTAGCATCAGTATTTGTATTGTTGAAATTTTCAAATCTTCCTGCACGTCCTGTACTGTTATTTAAACCTACCTGACCGTAAACACCTATACCAGTTCCCGATGTATTGGTAGCCACAAATCCTCTTACTCCATATCCGCCTCCATCATTACGGCCTACAACTGCCCCGGCAATATCACTGGTTGTTCTACCCACTATTGCTTCACCACCACCGTTGTTATCACCTACAACACCGGCGGAAGTTTGTGCAGAAGTTATCCCATGCAGCCCGAATCCGGCTCCTGTAGAACTTCTGACCCCGGCTCCGTTTCCCGAAGTGGTAACATTTACAACGGTACCATTTCCTACACTGGAAGCACTGAGAGCAACATTATTATTTGCATTATTAAAGATTGAAATACTGGCGGGAATTCCGTTATTACTGGTAGCGGTAAGACCTGTTCCTGTGTTACTGTTGGCATAAACCCCGGTTCCATTAGCACTGGCATTACCATATACCCCTAAACCATTTGGTGTTGTACCATATACTCCCCATCCACTACCAGCCTGGCTTCCATATACTCCAACGCCTAATCCTCCGGTACCATTATTGATCCCGCGGACTGCTGAAGAAAATCCTCCTGGTGCTGTGTTGGTAACCACCCCTCTTACGGCTGCAATATTTGAAGTAGTAGTGTTGTTATTACCTTCCAGAGAAGATCCGTCACCATCATTGGTTAACGAAAATAAAGAGGATGCATTATTTACTGTATTGGTATAGGGAATCATAAAGCTTCCTCCACCGCCTCCGGCAGATTTAGCATACAAAGCATAGGGTACACTTAGTAGCTGGCTTGTTCCTGCTATGGTATAGTTAGTTCCACCTGCCGGATCTGTTTCTGTTTTTAGATAATAGCTTGCGGAAGACCAGTCGATTGTGGCAAATGTGCCGGTAATGATTGTTCCGGTTCCTATTTCGAGACTAACAAGTCCGTTCGCATTGGTATTTCCGGTGAGTCTTTCAGAATAAACGGTAGCTCCGGCAGGAGATCCCTGTAATATGCTTACTTTCACGGCAACCCCCTGGTTGGCTAAGAGTTGCCCTGAACTGTTTCTCATGACAGCCTGGTAGCTCATTTTTTCCGGAGCCTGAGAAAGTCCCATAAAGAAACCTGTCAGAATCCAGAACAGTGATAATATTTTTTTCATGGCGTTTTATTTTTTTATGATTTTAAAGGTTTTGATATTTTCTCCATTTTGGGTAATCCTGATGATGTACATCGCAGATGGAAGTGAGGAGAAATTGAGCTCAGATTTTGATTGTGAAATCTTATCTTTTTTAACCAGTTTGCCCTGGGCATCGAATAGCTGATATTCGGATCCTTTGAAATTATTTGATGTAAAATCCAAATACAAATAATCCCTGAAAGGATTAGGGTAGAGCAAAATGCCGTTCTGTTCAGAGGAGGTTTCGAGAGTAGCAAGGGTGATGATTTCGTAGGGCTGCTGAAGGCCTTCCAGAACTTGTCCTGTTCCTTTTTCCAGATAGGTGGTCTGACCTACACTGTACGAAACAAAACCATTAACTGCTGATGCATCCGATCCCGCTGCTAAAACTGCAGATTGAGCGTGCAGTAGGGGGATGGTGAAGACAGACAGAATAATACAGTAGATAGATATTCTTTCCATGGATAACAGTTTTGGTGATTAATAGATGTGTTTTCTTGGGGAATTTGGGAAGACTAAATTACCACCTATCTCAATCCAATGACAGGAAAATAGACCAACGGCAGAAATAATCGACCAATGGCATTTTGCGAATGATTATGATTTGTTTTTAGGGATTAAAAAAAGAAAGATTATCCTTGTAGGTTCGGCCGATAGGGAGTTTGATCTGATGCGCAAGCTCTATTTCATGACAGCTCTTCCCCCGGATAAGATGTCGTGGGACGGCATAGCTTCTGTGTATTCTCACAAAAGACTCAAAAAAATTTTTTTGCAGAAGATTTCCCAGGGAATTTAAAATACAGTGGTTTTTTTCGAGAGTGATAATTCTGGTATAGTCTTTCAGGGCTTCCAGATAAAGAATATCTTTTATTTTAATCTGAAAAACATGTCCACTTTCTTTTATTTTGATACAGTTTTCTCCCACCATAGCATCATAGCATTCACATTTTTCCTTTACTTTCAAAAAATCAAAAAGTTTTTCCATAGAATAATGAAAACGCTCTGCGGTAAGTGGCTTGGTAATAAAATCCAGAGTATTAACCTCAAATGCTTCGGCAGCCAGCTCCGGATGTGAGCTTACGAAAATACACGCCGGTATCTTATGGGCTAGTTTGCGGAATTCATGACCACTCATGCCCTTTAAATTTGTTTCGGTAATCAGGAGATCAGCAGGAACGTCAAGATAGGGAACTGCCTTTTCAGCAGAGTCGAAGGTGGCAACAACTTCAATGTTTTGATATTGCCTGATATAATGCTGAAGAACCAGCCTGTCCAGTTCATCATCATCAATAATCATACATCTGATATGGGTAATCATGATAGTCCGGAGATTAGTTTTTTTGATTTAAATATTTAAAAATCAGAAATTTATTATATAAAGTTATTGATTTTTTGAATATAATTCACTGGTAAACTTAAATTTATATTAAAATATGTTATTAAATAAAAATTGATTTTGTTTTTTTTCCGAAAAATATTAACTTGTAAAAATCATAAACATAGACAGAACTTAATGTTAGAAAAGAAAGAACATAACTATGAGAAAGCTGTCCTGGTGGGTGTTATTACCCAAAATCAGGATGAAGAAAAACTGACGGAGTATTTGGATGAACTGGAGTTTTTAGCTTTCACAGCAGGAGCAACCGTTGAAAAACGTTTTACCCAAAAACTAACACAGCCTGATTCCAAAACCTTTATCGGAAGCGGAAAAGCTATTGAAATAAAAGAATATGTAAAAGAAAACGAGATCGGAACCGTAATTTTCGATGATGAACTCTCTCCTTCGCAGCTTAAAAACCTGGAAAGAGATATGGAAGTTAAGATCCTGGACCGTACCAATCTTATTCTCGATATTTTTGCCCAAAGAGCACAGACATCATATGCAAGAACTCAGGTGGAACTGGCACAATATCAATATCTTTTACCACGACTGACAAGAATGTGGACCCACCTTGAGCGTCAGAAAGGGGGAATCGGAATGAGAGGTCCCGGAGAAACGGAGATTGAAACTGACCGTCGTATTATCCGTGACAGAATCACATTGCTGAAAGAGAAACTGAAGACGATAGACAAGCAGATGGCTACCCAGCGTAACAACCGTGGGAAAGTGGTTCGGGCTGCTTTGGTAGGATATACCAACGTAGGGAAATCTACCCTGATGAATTCCATTTCAAAATCTGAAGTTTTTGCTGAAAATAAATTATTCGCTACACTGGATACCACGGTAAGAAAAGTGGTCATTGGAAATTTACCGTTTCTGTTGACAGACACCGTAGGATTTATCAGAAAACTTCCTACTCAGCTGGTAGAATCTTTTAAATCTACATTGGATGAGGTTCGTGAAGCTGATCTTTTGATCCATGTGGTGGATATTTCTCATGAAAGCTTTGAAGATCACATAGAATCTGTAAATCATATCCTGATGGAAATCAACGCGCATCAGAAACCAATGATTATGGTTTTCAACAAAATTGATGACTTCAGCTATGAGAAAAAGGATGAGGATGATCTTACCCCTTCTACCCGTAAAAATGTTTCTCTGGAAGAATGGAAAAAGACATGGATGGCAAAATCCAAGTATCCAACAGTTTTCATCTCTGCATTAACGAAAGAAAACTTCCCGGAAATGAAGAAAATGATCTATGATGAGGTCATGAAGATTCATATTTCGAGATTTCCATACAACGATTTCCTTTTCGAATATTTCGATAACGACGAAGAAGAAAGCAACAGTTAATGAAGTACCATTTTTTCCTTTTATTCATCCTGTTTTCGGTTTTTGGATTCAGCCAGAAATCAAAAATTGACTTAAAAGCTATTGAGAAAAGTCTCAGAACTTCCGATTCTCCGTACAATTATGAGAAGCTTATTTTCAAATTTAAAGGATATCCCAAGTCTCTGGACAGTATAGAATCTCAATATCTTTACTATGGAAGAAATTTTCGGAATGATAAAATAAGTACGTCCGATGAAAGCTTTAAAAGTCTCGTAGAAGCCTTTAAACAAAACAATTTTGCAGACTGTATCAAGCAGGGAAAAGCTTTATATGCTAAAGATCCTACTAACCTGGATGTGCTGCTGATTCTTCTCAGAGCTTATGATTCTGTAAAAGATGGTAATAATTTTATCCATCACCTTAACCAGTTCCGTACTCTTACTGATGGAATAAGAAATTCGGGAGACGGAAAATCCGAGAAAACAGCTTATATCGTCAATTCGGTAGGAGATGAGTATATTCTTCTCAATATTCTGAATATAGGGCAGGATTACACCAGAAGTTCAAAAGCTTCTAAAGATGCCATGTTTGACATCTGGGAAAAGGATGGGAAACAGATTTATATTAAAATACTCTATTTGGAACTCACCAATTAATCTTAAAATAAAAACACTTAGTGGAATTATATTATTCATTTTCAGCATTAATCGTATTAGCATCAATATTTGCCTATCTTAACTATAGGTTTTTAAAACTTCCAAGTACCATCGGAATTATGGTGATCGCCATTGTCGTATCAATTTTTCTGGTACTGTTTGGAGAGACGGTTCTTCCTAGAACTTTCGGACACCTTCACAATCTTATGAATGGTATCGACTTTACAGAAGTTTTGATGGGAGCCATGCTAAATTTTCTGCTCTTCGCAGGAGGAATTCATATTAATATTAATGACCTGAAAGAACAGTTCAGACCTGTAGTGATATTTTCCACAGTAGGTGTTGTGATTTCTACTTTTGTCGTAGGATTCGGAATGTTTTATCTGCTTCCGTATGTAGGGGTTAAACTTCCTTTTATCTATTGTCTTGTTTTTGGTGCCTTGATTTCTCCTACCGATCCGGTAGCGGTTCTGAGTGTACTGAAACAGGCCAATGTATCCAAATCACTGGAAACAAAAGTAGCTGGAGAGTCTCTTTTCAACGACGGTATGGCAGTTGTGGTCTTTACGGTGATTTTACAGCTGGCGATCGGAAAAGAAGTGGATCTGAGTGTCGAAACAATCGGATTGCTTTTGCTTAAAGAAGCCGGAGGAGGTCTTTTACTCGGAGTTCTGTTAGGATGGGTTACTTCAAGATTGATGCGTGAAGTGGATGATTATATTATTTCCGTATTAGTAACACTTTCTGTTGTCATGGGAGGGTATTTGATTGCCCGTCAAATGCATATTTCAGGACCATTGACGATGGTTGCAGCAGGATTGTTTATGGGAAATTTCAACAGAAGCTTCAAAATGAAATCAGTTACTCAGGACTATCTGATCAAATTCTGGGAATTGATTGATGAAATCCTGAACGCGGTACTATTCCTGTTCATCGGATTTGAACTTTTGATGATTAAAGATCTCAGACATTTCATGATTCCGGGCGTAGTTGCCATTGTGGTCGTTTTGTTTGCAAGATTTATTTCGATCTGGGGACCTACAAAATTTACTTCCCTGAGAAGAAGTTTCAGTCCGCAGACGGTAAAAGTTTTAGTTTGGGGAGGAATCCGAGGTGGAGTTTCCATTGCCCTGGCGATGTCTATTCCTAAAAGTGAATACAGTGAAATTATTTTAAGTATTACCTATTGCGTTGTCGTATTCTCCATCATTGTTCAGGGGCTTACCATTGCTAAGGTGGCGAATCCTAATAAGATTGCCAAAGAAGAGGAGGAGCAGGAAAATATTGCTGTAGAAGAAAACACTTAAATTGTCATATGAGCATTGTTAAAGAAATACAGGAAGCCCTCGCAGTTTTATCCATTCCTGAAAAGGCGGAATTTTTCCCAAGATTTTTCAAAACAGGAAAAGGTGAATATGGCGAAGGCGACTTGTTTCTGGGCGTAAAAGTTCCGGATCAGCGCTCTGTGGCCAAAGAATATTACTCAAAAATAAACTTAGAAGAACTCAGTACATTACTTTCTTCAAAATATCATGAGCACAGGCTGACAGCTCTTTTTATGCTGATTTCAAAGTTTGAGAAAACAAAAGATAAAGCAGTAAAAGAAGAAGTGGTCGCTTTTTATCTGGATCATCTTCCTTATGTGAACAACTGGGATCTGGTAGATTCTACCTGTTATAAAATTTTAGGCAGATATGCTTTTGAAAATCAGAAAGAAAATCTTCTTATAGAGCTTTCGAAATCTGAGGAAATGTGGCATAAGAGGGTCGCTGTAGTGGGGACCATGCATTATATAAAAAAAGGGTCATTTGATCTGACCAAAGAATTTGTTACCAGAAATCTGAAACATCCACATGACCTGATGCACAAAGCAAACGGATGGCTGCTAAGGGAAATGGGAAATAAAAATGAAGGTGAGCTGATCAGCTATCTGAATCAGTATTACAAAGAAATGCCCAGAACCTGCCTTCGGTATGCTATTGAAAAACTGGATGAAGATCTTCGCCAGGATTATCTTAAAGGGCGAGTTTAAAAAATAATATACGGAAAGAGTACCATATTTTCCCCTGAAAAAGTACCGGGAAACAGCTATTTATGCCCAAAATATCAAAGATTATAAGGATGTAAGGCCAGAATTGAGTAATTTTGTGCTTTTAAACCTAATCATGAAAAATTTTCTCAGATTATTTCTTCTATGTATCCCTTTGCTGTTCCTGACAAGCTGTTTTGATATTCTTGATAAAGTGAATATAAAAGCTGACGGAACAGGAGAGTATACCATTATTCTTAACGCCAGCAAGAGCAAAACACGACTTGCTTCAATTTCTAAAATGGAAACCATCAACGGAAAAAAAGTTCCTAAAAAGGCGGAAATTGAAAATAAAATCAATGAGGCTGCCAGAATTTTTAAAGGAACTCCCGGAATCAGTAATGTGAAAACCTCTATGGATTTTGATAATTATATCATCAAGCTGAGCTGTAATTTCAAAAAGATTGAAAACATCAATGCTGGTCTGGAAAAACTGAAAGCCCAGAAAATATTGGGTAAAATGGTTCCGACTCAGGTTTACAGTCAGAATCTTGAAAAAAAGACATTGGCAAGGAATAAAGTCAATACTTTCAAGGCTGACTATGATAAGATGAGTAAGGCCGACAAAGAGATTTTTACTGATGCAAAATATACTTCCATCATGCAGTTTGAAAATCCGGTGAAATCACAAACTAATGCTACTTATGTGCTTTCTCCCAACAAAAAGGCTCTTAAACTGGAAGCAGATATCCTGGATGTAATCCTTCAGAAAAAACAAATACAAAACACCATTCTTTTTCAATAAATTTCTAAACTATAGTCATGAAATCTATCTTTTTAAAAACGCAAACCACTATTTTCGTTCTCTTTGGCTTTACATTGATATTAGCCCAAAAAAGCATGAAAATTCCTTCCGATGCCGTATTTTATATGGAAGTCAACGGAAAGCAGCTTAACAATAAAATCAACTGGAATAAACTGAATCCTTTACTGCATGAGCTCAGCAAAAAGAGCAAAGAAAATCTTTCATGGACAGATTACTCCAAAACAGGAATCAAATACGATGCTGTTCAATATCACTATGCAAGTTTTAATGACTCCATTAAAGCCTATAATACCCATTTTATCATTGATAATAAGGACAAGTTTCAGGAGTTCATTAACTCTGTAAAGAAGAAAGGACAGGAAGTTTCCAGCAGAAAGAACTATTCTTATGTAGATATCAATGATGATGTTTTTGTGGCGTGGAACGGGAGTCGTGCTGTTCTGAGCATGATCAGCTATACAAAACCTTATAAGGATCTTTGGGCAGAGGAAGCAGTTGCAGACAGTACTGCTGTTGCAGTGGTTGACTCCGCTTACGCAGAGCCGGGAGATACAGTGTATACCGAAGAACCGGAAAAACCGTTTGATTATAAAGAAGAAATCAAAAATCTGAAGGATGATATCAAGTATCTGAAAGAAAGTATAAAAGATAACAACAACGAGATTGCAAGAATCCAGAAAGATATCAAATACCTGGAGAAACATCATAAATATCCTGCAGAAAAAGAAAGTGCTGAAAATTCTGAAAACGGAGAAGAAATGCCTGAAGATGCTTATGATGAGGAAGAAGAAAAGGCTTTCCAGAAAGAGCAGGATTCTATCCGCAGAGAAAACTTTATGGTTGTTAAAAAGAATGCAGAAGAACGTTTTGACCAATATTTCAGTTCAAATTTAGAAATTGAAGTCCCAAAAGAAATGCTGTTATTCAGAGATGCCAATTCTGATGTTTTTGTATACACAGACTATGGAAGAATCGTAAACGAAGGAATCTACGGAAAAATGACAAAGTATTACGGTTATGGACAGTTTTTCAAAAACATGTACAATTCCAACTATGCATACAATCTGTATTTTGATAAAGATAAAGTAAGACTGGTTAATAATTACCAGCACAGAAATGCTGACATTCAAAAGAATATTTCTGCCATTTATAAAGGGAAGAAAAACAAAAAACTGCTGGAACTTATCAATGAGAAAAGTGTTGGTTACTATGCCATGAATGTGAATGGAGCAAAATGTTTTGATATGATGTACAGCCTTCTTCAGAATTCCGGGGAAAATGAGTACAAAAAGGAAATGGAGCTGATTATGGAAACCATGAAAATTGTACTGGATGAAGAAGCGATTGCCAAAATTGCACCTGGAAACGGAATCTTTGTTTTGAATGAATTGAAGTCCAAAACCGTAGAATATACCGATTATGAATACGATGCTGATTTCAATGAAAAAGAAGTAAAGAAAACCAAAGAAATTGCTGTTCCTAACTTTACTTTTGCTTTTGCGACAGAGAATGAAGGCTATTGGAATCGTATTTTTGATATGCTGACCACCAATAAAAAGTTTTCTGAAAGATTCTCTAAAAAAGGAAATGTGTACACATTTAAGGAAGAAAAAAACGGCGGCTATGTTGATCAGTTGTTTTTTACTGTGAAAGATGGAGTGGTGTACCTGATGAGTGCTGCAGATAATAATTTACCGGTAAACCAATCTGATGTTTCCAGAAAATGGGCAAAAGACTCCGCTAAATATCCATTGTCCGGCAGATTGGATATCCAGAAGCTTCTAACAGGATTAGACAAAGAATTCAAAAGTCCGAAAGAGAGAAAAACATTAGAGGCCATCAAAAAAAATGTGGGTGAGCTGTATTATAAAACGGAAGTAAAAGGAGAAAGCATACAGACTGAGATGAATTATAACATCAAAGATTCTTCGGAAAACAGCTTAATGTATTTCTTTGATATATTCGATCAGGTTTTTAAAGCTAAGGAAACAGAAAAGAAGCCTCAAATTTTATAGATGAAGAAAAAGAAGATTATTGTCCCGTTATTTTTATTGCTTGCAGTTGCAGTATATTTTGTAGCTTTTCACAAAGATAAAAGCCTTCAGTATATTCCTGATAACGCAGATGCAGTCGTTTTAATCGATACGAAGAAATTAACGGGACAATACCTCTTCAGTTTAGCAACTCATCCTTCAAAATGGTCCGGAAGCAAAGCGAAGAGTAAAACCTCTGGTTCATTGAAAGATGCAGGAATCAGAATTCCGGATTTTCTACAGATATTCCATATTAAAGACACTAGATTCTCAGAATGGTACAGTGTTTTAGAGCTTAAAGATTCGCAAAAATTCATTACCTATTTAAAGAAACAAAATTTTGTCGCTAAAGGAAATAACCGTTTTCAGAAGGAACATTTTTTCTTTATGATAGAGGGAAATCACTGCATTGCGGGAACTTCTGACCTTGCTTTTGAAACCCTTCAAAAAAAGATTATTCAGAATTCTGTACGCCATGTTTGGGAGGCAGACCGTTTTATTCAAAATACGTTGGGAAGTATTTCATTCATTTCGGGAGAGAAAATTCAGAACTTTTCTATCGACTTAAATGATGATGAAATTGAGATTAAGAATAACTCAGATCTTCTGTCTTTTACTACAATTGCTTCAAAACTTAAGAAAGGAAATCAATTTCTGGAGCTGGAACTGGATAAGGAGAACATCAGAAACTTTACCCGTTTCCTTAATAAGAATATTGCAGATTCATCGCAGGCAACTTCTTTAAAAGCCACTGCAAATATTGAGCAGGTCAATGATACCATTATCAGTTATGAATATGATGATAACTTCAATGAAGTTGAAAAGAAGACCTTCCAGAAAATTACCCAACCGAATTATACCATTGATATTACAAGCAATGATCCCGAAAAGACCTGGGAATACTTCAAGTCTAAAAAGTGGATCAATAGCGAAAATCAATTCACAGCTATTCCTTTTCAACCCAATGAAATCAGCAGGAATCACAAAGGGATTATCATAAAATCAACCCGAAAACCATTACCATTATCTCCTCAACTCAAAGAAAATTATATGCTGATCAGGAATAATGCTCTGCTGTATTCTTCGTTGAAAACATTGAATAATACTGAGAAAAAGATTGTTTCTGACATCGATTACGTGTTGTATGGGAACAAGGGACAGAACTATTGGATAAAAATAAAAGCGAAGAAAGGAGAATTACCCTTAATTTTACGGTGGTAAGCATAGAACCCGAATAAAATTTTCATTAATGGCTCCATCAGACATCGCATTGCTCAAAACCTTTACTCATTATTTTTTGCATTTCGTTTTTCCAATCTTTATTGCATTGGTTTTTTATCGTAAAAATTGGAAAAAAGCATACTTTATTCTTCTCGCTACCATGCTGGTAGATCTGGACCATCTTTTTGCCAATCCTGTTTTTGATCCATCAAGAGAAAGTATAGGTTTTCACTTTTTACATTCTTATTATGCCATTGCGGTGTATTTTTTGCTGTTGTTCTTTAAAGGAAATATCAGGATTATAGGAATCGGGCTGCTGTTTCATATGTTTACAGATTATCAGGACTTTAACTTCTGGCCTCATTAAAATATTATTAATATTTTCTTTTGATATTGAAATTATTATAGATTTTTTGTATTTTGTAGTCACGATATGAGACTAAAAGAACTTTTACATTATACCTATATTTTTCCTATTCTGGCGGTAGGATACTACTTTTCCGGATTGATGGGAAGTGGTGTTCTTTATGATATTCTTGCCGGTGTTTTATTAATCGGAAGTGTTTTATCAGCAGTACATCATGCTGAAGTAGTAGCTCATAAAGTAGGGGAGCCTTTCGGAACGATCATCCTGGCACTTTGTATCACCATTATTGAAGTGGCACTTATCATCTCGCTGATGGTTGCCGGCGGAGATCAGGCGATCACGCTGGCCAGAGATACGGTTTTTGCTGCTGTAATGCTTATTCTCAACGGAATTTTAGGAATATGTATTTTGGTAGGCGGCGTTAAATATCACGAACAGTTCTTTGCAAGAACCTCTGCAACTACTTATCTGGTAAGTATTGTTTCTATTTTGATTCTTACCCTTGTTCTTCCCAATTTTACTTCAAGCGTCAACGGACCTTTCTATAACGAAGCACAGCTTATTTTTATATCCATAGCCTGTCTTGCCATTTATGGAGTTTTCCTGATGGTGCAGACTGTGCGCCACAGAAGTTATTTTATTGTTCCTGATGAGCATCCTGAAGAACATTATATTCCTTCATTGCCAAAAACGCTTATCAGCTTTGTCTTTCTGGTGATTTGTCTTGTAATTGTTGTACTTATGGCCAAAGGATTATCTGATACAATAGAAGGAATGGTACAAAGCCTTGGAGCTCCGAAATCCCTGGTGGGAGTGATTATTGCTGCCGTGGTTCTTCTTCCTGAGGGTGTTGCAGCGATCCGTGCGGCAAGAGCCAATCAAATCCAGTCCAGCTTAAATCTGGCATTGGGTTCTGCACTGGCAAGTATCGGACTGACAATTCCTGCAGTTTCAGCGGTATGTATTATGTATGATATCCCACTTGTATTAGGACTGGATAAAAAAGACATTATTCTGCTTTCTTTATCTGTATTTATCGTAATGCTTTCATTAAGCAGGGGTAAGACAAACGTTCTTTACGGAACGGTTCTGCTGGTGAATCTGGCAGCCTATATCTTTACAGTAATTGTTCCTTAAAAAGAAAAAGTACAAAATTATAAATCTGTTTTATCTGTAAAATATATCCAGGAATTTAACCTCGATATTCCATATTCCGTACCCTGAATCTCACATCACTACAACCTTCTCGCCAGCTCCATTTTGAAAGCCATAAGTTTGGCTATATTCTCGGATTTATAGATCGCCATGTCGGCATTTTCTCCTACGAAGTTTTCTTCAATAGTAGTGCGCCAAAGCAACAGCCATCTGTCAAAGTGTTTCTGTTCCATAGCCTGTATCTCATTAATAGGAAAATGTGCACCCATCGGGTTTCCTTTATAGGTCATCTGCCCAAAAAGAATAGATTCCCAGAAAGAATACATGGTAGGAAGATGTTTATCCCAATCTACTTTTGCAACATCATTAAAAAAGAACCCAATGGTTTCATCTTTAACAACTTTGTTGTAAAATGAATTGACAAGGTGTTCAATATCTTCTCTTGATTCAAGCTTTTTCATAGTTCAAAGTTAGTACAATTCGTATTAAAAATTTCAGTCGGGAAATTGATAAATTTCATGTAAACAGTATTTTAGAGCACAACATAAAATAATACAATGAAAAATTATGAAAGATTAAAATTTGATTAATTCGCAAAAAAACGCCTTAAAAGAATTCATTTTTTGTAAATTTAATTATTAAACACTAAAAAATTATTAAAATGATCAAAAAAATCAATTCTATTTGTATTCTCTTACTGATGTTTTCGGTATCATGTTCAAGAGATGAAGTGAGTACTATGAATGATGATTCAGAAAAAGTAAATTATTCTGAAGTAAAGAAATCACAATTGACTGAGGCGGAGATGCTTCAACAAGGCTGGAAAATTGTAGATGAGTTTAAATTGCCAGGTAACAATAGTTTGGGTGCGAACTCTACTTCGCCTGATGAAGAACGCGAAATCCCTTTCAAGGCAAATCACCTGAAAGATATGGGATATGATGTGAGCTATTCCGGAGAAAGAACAAGGTTAAAAAATGTTTTTGCGTATTCCGGCCAGGTTCCGGATGGAATTATATTTAATCCTGACCTTTCTGTAGATGGGGATACCCGTAATACAGCTCCAAATCCTAATGTTTCCATTGTTTTGGGAACTCCTGAGGTGACCATAAAAACTGACGGAATAGATTTACCGGATAATGCCTATACGACGGAGGCGATTAATAACGGAGACAGAGAAAGTGAAATTACGGTAACCTATTCTTATAAAAAAGGATATTCTACTTCCTGGAAGCGGACCGTTTCAGGGTCATTTGAGGTGGCAGCATCGGTCTCTGTTGATATTCCTTTAGTGGCAAAAGCTTCAGCAAGTACAAAAGTAGTTGTAGGAGGAGATACCACGGAAGGCACAGAAAATTCTGAAGAAATTACCGAAACCAGTAGCTACAAGACCATTGTTCCTGCCCATTCTAAAAAATCGATTTCTGTGCTTACAAAATTAAAAGGGTCATCTGTTGAATACTTTGTACCTATGAAATTAACCGGAAGATTGCAGGCCAATTTTCCTTCTCCGGTAGATGGACATTATTATTGGGCTTTTCCTATTGAAAGCTTTCCTGATTTTCTTACCAATATACATGGTGAGTCCGGGGTTGTAAAATCTGTCAGCAATGTAAGTGTTACGGTAATGGAATCACCGGCGCAAAGGATTTGAAACTACTTTAATGAAGATGGTATAAACAGCAGATATTTATAAATTCTGCTGTTTTTTGTGTTTTTAAGGTAATAAAATGTTCCATTAAAACCTGTGATGATCATCTGCAATTTTAATAATGAAGGATAAAAAAATGATTACTAAGAAGCATTGATATCTTAATGAATTCTATTCTTAACTTTGCTTTTATATGTTGAAAGAATGAGTTGGTCATTAAAGGCTTACGGATAGAGGACAATCATAATATAATAAAATCAAAATGATTACAAAATGACAGGAGGATTCAGAAAAAAGATCCGTCAGAAAAATGCGGAGAACAGCGGTTTCGGAACCAATGCATCCGGAAGATTTATCAATAAGGACGGCCTCCCGAATGTTCAGAGAACGGGGGTGAATGTTTTTAACAGGTTAAGCTGGTATCACACCATGCTGAATTTATCCTCATTTCGTTTTATTTCTTATTTGGTGATTGCTTATATTCTCATTAATCTGCTGTTTGCTATGATCTATTACCTGATTGGGGTAGAGCATCTTACAGGCATAGACAAGAGTGATTCGCTTAATGAATTTATTGATGTCTTTTTCTTCAGTTCCCAGACATTCACCACCGTTGGATATGGAAGAATAGCTCCGGTAGGATTTCTGGCCAGTCTTGTAGCGACTTTTGAAGCTTTTCTGGGATTGCTTACCTTTGCCATTGCAACGGGACTTTTTTACGGAAGATTTTCAAGACCTCGTGCCTATCTCAGATTTTCTGATATAGCAGTTATTGCTCCTTTTCAGGAATCTTCAGCATTAATGTTCAGGCTTGCTCCCTATAAGAATAATGCACTGACGGATGCAGACGTCATTGTATCAGTAGCCATTGAAGTTATGGAAAACGGAGTTGCCAAAAGCAATTTTTACAGACTTACGACACAGATGAACAAGATCAATACGCTGGCTCTCAACTGGACAGTGGTGCATAAAATTGATGAAAACTCTCCGTTTTACGGTTTTTCTGAAGAAGATTTTAAAAATACGGATATTGAACTTATCGTACAGGTACGAGCATTTGACGAAGTGTTTTCAAATACGGTGGTTCAAAGATCTTCGTATACTACAGGAGAAATTGTTTATGGAGCTAAATTTGTTCCGATGTATTATCCAAACAAAGAAAATCTCTCAACGGTACTGGATCTGGATAAAATTAACGAGTATAAAAAAGAAGAACTTCCGGAGTCCGTGAGAAACAAAGAATAAATGGATTTAGATTTTTATAAAAAACAGGCGATACAAAAGCAGAAAGAACACAAGAAATTTCTGGACGGATTAAAGAAAAAACCGCCCAGAAATCTCGATTATATAGTGCAGGAAACCCATGAGGAAGTTTTTGAAGAAATAAACTGTCTGCAGTGCGCCAATTGCTGCAAAACAACGGGTCCTCTCTATACCGAAAAAGATATTGAGAGAATTTCCAAACACCTCCGAATGAAGTCTGCAGACTTTGAAGCAAAATTTTTAAGAGTAGATGAAGATCATGATAAGGTATTGCAGAATCTTCCCTGTTTTTTTCTGAACAGCGACAATACATGCTCTATTTACGATGTAAGACCAAAAGCCTGCCGTGAATATCCGCATACAGACCGCAAGAAGATTTATCAGATCAATAATTTGATGCTGAAAAATACTGTTATCTGCCCGGCTGCATTTGAATTCGTAGAAAAAATGATGAAGAATGTGACGAAGTAAGCCTAAAGCGGGGAGCTGAATGATGGAAGCTGGAAGTTCTCGTCGTTGATCATAAAACGGTCATTTCTACTCTAAAAAACTTTCAGCCTCCAGCATCACTTTTCCAGCCAAACCATCCGAACCCATTTTTGCAAATTCCTCTTAAATAATTATAAAGTACGTTAAATAAGCTTTTTACACATAATTTTATAAATGATGCCTCGTTTAAGTTAAACAATCATTTAAATATTACATTATGAAAAAGTTATTTTTAACGGCAGCGTTTACATTAGTCGGAGTAATCGCAGTATCAGCACAATCAACACCACAAAAGCCGGCCGATACTTCTACTAATAACCCTGCGACCACTCAGACTCAACAACCGAATACGCAGACTACAAATCCATCGGATCCAAAGAATCAACAGGAAAAATCACCTGCCACAACAATGGAAACTGCACCTGCAACAGATCCATCAGTAAGTACAACGCCTACTGATGCCACTAAACCGGCAGATGCTCCTAAAGAAGAAAAGAAAGACAAAAAGAAGAAAAAGTAAAGCACTTTAGCAAACACTAGTCGGAATCCTGAAATATTGTATTTCAGGATTTTTTTTGTTCAATTTCTTCCACTCTGAACAATAGAATCTTATTGATCAGATTCAGTGGAAGATCTTGAGTGATGGGAAATTGAACGGCTCCTTTTGAAAATTTATATTTTCTTTCCTCAAAATCTTTTTCAAAATTATGGATGCCTTCAGCTCCGGGATAGAATCCGATATGCTTTTTATAGCCCGCAAAATAAATCAACGGTTTTCCTTTGTACCGGAAGGCTGGCATCTGATATCCGATATATTCTTCCAGATCCGGAACCTGAGAATGAATTGCTTTTCTGAGCTCAAGCAGTTTTTTCTGTACTTCAATTGGGAAAAGAAGTATATATTCATCAATATTTTTAAAGGTGTTTTGCATGATATAAAAATAAAAAAAGCACTGCATATAGCAGCGCTTTCTCCTTTCACTTTTTACTTTTTTCCCATTATCCCGGGAACAGGCTATATCAAAAAAGGTCGGGAGTTTTTCCCAACCTTTGTTTTTTTTTGTTACACAACTCCTTGAGCCAACATTGCTTCTGCTACTTTTACGAAGCCGGCAATATTTGCACCTTTTACGTAGTTTACATAACCGTCTTCGTCTTTTCCGTAGTCTCTGCAAGCTTTGTGGATACCGATCATGATTTCCTTTAATCTTGCGTCAACTTCTTCAGAAGTCCAGTTAAGACGGATTGAGTTTTGAGTCATTTCTAATCCTGAAGTCGCAACACCTCCGGCATTGGAAGCCTTACCAGGAGAGAATAATACTTTATTGTCTAAGAAATAGTTGATCGCATCAAGTGTAGAAGGCATGTTAGCTGCTTCAGTTACACAGACACATCCGTTTTCAACTAATTTTCTTGCATCATCTAAATCTAATTCGTTTTGAGTTGCAGAAGGGAAGGCAACATCACACTTCACATCCCAAGGACGTTTTCCGGCGTGGAACTCAGCAGATGGATATTTTTTAGCATAGTCTTCAGCTCTGTTGTTTCCTGAAGATCTAAGTTCTAATAAATAATCGATCTTTTCTCCGCTGATACCATCTTTATCATAGATATATCCGTCTGGACCAGAGATTGTTACTACTTTAGCACCTAGTTCAGTTGCTTTTTTGATAACTCCCCAAGCCACGTTTCCGAAACCTGATACTGTAACGATTTTATCCTGGAAATTTTGTCCGATCGTTTTAAGCATCTGCTCTGCGAAGTATACTACACCGTATCCTGTAGCTTCAGGACGGATTAATGAACCTCCGTAAGCAAGACCTTTTCCTGTAAGAACTCCGGTAAATTCGTTTCTGATTTTCTTGTATTGTCCGAATAAATATCCGATCTCTCTTGCTCCAACACCGATATCTCCTGCAGGTACGTCTGTCTCAGGACCGATGTGCTTGCATAATTCTGTCATGAAAGCCTGGCAGAAACGCATTACTTCCATATCAGATTTTCCTTGTGGATCGAAATCTGAACCTCCTTTACCACCTCCCATTGGAAGAGTTGTTAAAGAGTTTTTGAATACCTGTTCGAACGCCAGGAATTTAAGAACTGATAAGTTGACAGTAGGGTGGAAACGGATTCCTCCTTTGTATGGTCCGATAGCAGAGTTCATTTGAATTCTGAAACCTCTGTTAACCTGAATTTCTCCTTTGTCATCAACCCATGGAACTCTGAAAATAATAATTCTTTCAGCTTCAGCCATTCTTTCAAGCAGCTTCATTCCGGTATATTCTTTTTTAGTAGCAATGAATGGAATTACAGTTACGGCAACTTCTTTTACAGCCTGTAAAAATTCCGGTTCGTTAGGATTTTTTGCTTCAATTTTTGCAATAAACTCTTGGATTTTCTGGTCAATATTATATTGTTCCATATATTAAGGTTGAATATTATTGTCAACAAATTTAATTTTTTTTTCAAGATTCACAACACTATATTTTAACATTGTTAAAAATTAAATAATAATGTTTCGTAATATTATTAAATTGATAATTTGTGTTTAAATTTTATTAAAAATGAAATGTTATGTGTGAAATAATGCAGTATTAAGAAATCGTTAAATCTTAAATTGCGATGAATTGCCTCCCGGAATATGATTTTACTTTCCCTAAAAGTTCCAATTCTAAAATTATTGGTAAGATTTTGTGAGTGGGAAGATCAATGCTCTGTGCCAGATCATCTAAAGAAATCTGAGGTTGGTCTTTCACAGATTGGTATATTAAGTTTTGATTGTCAGATAATTGTGTGATGGTCTCGCTATAAGGAAATAATTCTTCCATTTTTTCTTTGGGATCATTTAAGCCAAGGAGTCCGATAAGATCTTTCAGGGTAGAAATAGCGGTTGCTTTATGATGGAAAATCAGTTGATTGCATCCCTGGCTGCAGCTGTCCGTAATCTTTCCCGGCAGCGCAAAAACATCACGGTTATAATCATTAGCAAAAGCTGCGGTGCTTACAGAGCCTCCTCCGAAACCGGTTTCTACTACAATTGTTGCCGGAGATATTCCTGCCACAATTCTGTTTCTCTGAATGAAATTTTCCCGGTCTGGTTTTCTGGAAGAGCTGAACTCCGTTATTAATGCACCTCCTTCCTGTAAAATTTTCTCAGATAGTTTTCTGTTTTTTGCCGGATATAAATATTGAAAACCATGGGCAAGAACAGCTACAGTAGGTTTTTTTTGACAAATAGACTGTTCGTGGGCTTCTTTATCTACTCCTAAAGCGAGACCGCTTATAGAGGTGTATTCTGAGGATTGTGTTGCTTCGAAAAAGTCTTCAATGAACTGCTTCCCATAAGCAGTCATATTCCGGGTTCCTACAATACTTACCTTAGGCTGGGCATCCTCAATATTCCCTTTTTGATAAAGAATAGCGGGAGCATCATTGCATTCATTAAGTAGGGAAGGGATTTCTTTAAGGTGTTTCAGCCTGATCTGAATATTATTTTTTTCGCAAAAATTCAATTCTTCTTCTGCGAAATTCAAATGAGACTTATTTCCAATATCTGAAACTGTTCTTTGTCCTATTCCTTCCAGCTTTTTATATTCTTTTCTGGCTCTTTTCCAGGCTTCCTGAGCGCTTCCGAAAGTACGGATAAGTTTATGAAAATGAATGTCGCCAATCTGGCTGCATTCGCGGAGAGCGATGGCATATAAATATTCTTCGGAATTCATGTGTGTTTTTTTTCAAATGTAATGAAATAAGTTTTATCTTTTTCTCAATTCATCCAGATGATCCCAGATATCATCTTTTTTCTTGTAAGGAAGTTCCATAAAATCCTCAGGGTGATTTTCCTTGTATTCCTGCCACAGTTTATCATCCTTTTCACTGTAATAATTCGGAAACTCCCAGATGAATTTTTTCTTCTTTTCGCCGACATTTTTAAAGGCAAACGCAATGATACTGCCTACTACAGCTCCTGAAAGATGGGCCTGCCAAGAAATTTTGCTCGGCTCCTGCATGTTGTAAAACAGTTCTTCGGGAAGCATTCCCCAAACCAAACTGCCATAATAAAGCACAACAAGCATTGAAATTGTGAGCAGCTTTGTGTTCCACTTGAATACCCCGCTGAAGAAAAGAAAAAAAGCGAGTACATAAACTACGCCACTGGCCCCGATGGTACAAGTGTACATATATTCACCAGTAAGGATATCAATAGGAGGAAGAAGCCATACCAAAAGTCCTGTTGCCAGCCAGCCGATGATAAAAACTTTATTGGCAACCAATGGATAAAACTGATACAGCAAAAACATAAGTGCTGCTATCGGAATAGAATTTCCTATAATATGATCAATATTTCCATGTAAAAGGGGAGAAGTAACTACCCCAAGCAATCCCTCGGGTAAGAGAGGAATAATGGCTCCAAAACAGCTTTGAAAAAAGCCCTGCATTTGTAAAAAATACCCGAACCACATCGCTGAAAGCATCAGCAATGGGTAAATAACCGCTCTTTTGGAAATTGCATTTTTGAACATATGGATTTTACGTCAAATCAAAAGCCAATAATAAATTTCGGAAAATTTGTCGATGAATTCGTTTCTACCGACCTGATTTTAAGACAAAAGGTATTAAATTTAACTTTTGAACTTATTATTTTGGCATTGATTTTATAGAAATATCTTGTTATGAGGTGATTCAGCATATTGAAATTCGATTCTTTTTAAAGCTGAACTTACCTTTAAAAAAAATTATATTAATATTTTTGCATTGAAAATTATTTAGAGTAATGAAGAAGTTTTTATTGATTCTTTCCTGTTTTATAGGAATATATGCAAGTGCACAAGAAGAATTGAAAAAAGATTCGGTAGTAGCAGACACCGTAAAATACTGGTCGGTTTTAGGAAAAAATACATTAATGATCAACCAGGCGGCCTTTTCAAACTGGGTAGGAGGTGGAGCCAATAACGTAGGATGGCTAGCCGGGATCAATTATAATCTGACCTATGAAAAAGACAAAGACCTTTGGGAAAATATCATCATTCTAGGGTACGGGCAGAATGATACAAAAGGCCTTGGGATCAGAAAAACACAGGATGTTATCAATATTTCTACCAATTATGGAAGAAAATTTTCAAAAAGCTGGTATTTCTCCTTAGGAGCTGGTTTGCAATCACAGTTTGCGGCAGGATATGAAGATGGGAATAATCCTGAAGCCAAAAAAATCTCTAATTTTATGGCACCAGGTTACCTGAACGTCGGGATGGGTATCACGTACAGACCCAATGATGATCTTACGGTAACTTTACGTCCTACCAACGCCAGGTGGACATTTGTATTGGATAAAGATCTTCAGACAGCAGGGAGCTATGGTTTAAAAAATGACGGAGATACTTCTTTATTGCAATTTGGTTTTCTGGGAACGGCAATGTATAAACTGAAAATAATGGAAGATATCTACTTAACGAATACTGCTTCTGTCTTTTCAAACTACCTCGATCATCCGGAAAGGCTGGTTCTTGCTTACGGAGCTCTATTGAATCTGAAGGTAAATAAATACATATCCTCCAATGTGACCGTAGATTTGCTCTACGATCATAATCAGATAGAAAAAACGCAGTTGAAGCAAACTCTCGGAATCGGATTTGCCTATACGCTGGCAAATGGAGTGAAACGTTCTGATCGGAAAGACAGCCAGTGGTGGATCAAAAAATAGTTTAGAATTCGTTTATTATAAATACAAACACTTCAGAAATGAAGTGTTTTTTTCTTTACGAAATTCTGTATTTTTAAGTTGACTTAAGTTTGGTGGGTAATTATTTCGTTTTCAAGTGGTTTATTTTCAATTTGTTATACGTCTGGTTTTAATTATGTTAAATTCATTTTAAAGTGAATTTTATGATGGCGTAAATTATTATTTATACATTTGTAATAAATCAACATTATGAAAAAACTTTTATTGATCAGTTCTATCTCTTTTGGGGCTGTAGCATTCGCTCAGGAGGCTAAGACAGAAGCTCCGGCATCAGACACCGTTAAAGCATGGTCTATTCAGGGACAAAATACATTAATGCTTAACCAGGCTGCGTTTTCAAACTGGGTAGGAGGTGGAGCCAACAACGTAGGGTGGCTTGCTGGTGTTAATTACAACCTTACATATGAAAAAGGGAAAGATCTTTGGGAAAATATCATTATCCTGGGTTACGGGCAAAATAATACGCAGGGAACCGGAGTAAGAAAGACTCAGGATGTTATTAACCTATCTACAAACTATGGTAGAGAATTTGCCAAGCATTGGTATTTGTCTGCAGGTGCAGGGCTTCAGACTCAGTTTGCTCCGGGTTATGAAGATGGAAATAATCCTGATGCCAAAAAGATTTCTAATTTCATGGCTCCCGGATATCTGAGTGTAGGAGCTGGGGTTACTTACCGCCCCAATGATAATCTTACCGTGACTTTACGTCCTGCGAATGCAAGATGGACTTTTGTATTAGACGATGATCTTCAGAAAGCGGGAACTTATGGTCTTAAAAATGATGGCGACTCTTCTCTTTTCCAATTCGGTTTCCTGGGAACAGCAATGTATAAGCTGAAAATTATGGAGAACATTACCTTGCTGAATACGGCTTCTGTATTCTCAAATTATCTCGACCATCCGGAAAGACTGGTTCTTGGATACAGCGGGGTTTTAAGCATGAAGATCAATAAATATATTTCTACCAACGTTACTCTGGACCTTTTGTATGATCATAATCAGATATGGAAGACCCAGTTGAAGCAGACTTTAGGCGTAGGATTGGCTTATAATTTTGATAACGGTAAGAAACGTTCAGAAAATAAAGATAACCAAAGCTGGTTGAAAAAATAAGACAGAAATACAATCTGTGATACAATAAAAAAGCACTTCAAATGAAGTGCTTTCTTTATCAATATATAAGTTTTAAAATTCTATATCAACTCCCAATTTCTCAGCTAATAGCTTGGAAATTTTCTCTTTTAGAGGTTCTATATCAATATTCTGCATAGCATCATTCGCGAAAGCATATAAAAGTAATGCCTGAGCTTCTTTTTTCGAAATTCCTCTGGCTCTCAGATAGAATAAAGCATCTTCATTCAATTGTCCTACTGTACATCCGTGAGAACATTTTACATCGTCTGCAAAAATTTCTAACTGAGGTTTTGTATCAATACTTGCCCCTTCGCTTAGCAATACATTGTTGTTTTGCTGATAAGCATTTGTCTTCTGAGCAATCTTGTCCACAAAAACTTTTCCATTGAAAACTCCGTGAGCATTCCCGTCAAAGATTCCTTTGTAGTTCTGGTAACTTTCACAGTTCGGGAAGTTATGGTGAACCGCTGTATGGTGATCTACCAACTGATCTTTCCCGATAATGGTGATTCCGTTCATGAATGAATTGATATTGGATCCATTATGAATAAAATCAAGGTTGTTTCTTACCAGTTTACCTCCGAAGGAGAACGTATTTACCGTTGTTAAACTATCTTTTTCCTGTCTTGCGAAAGTATTGTCGATAAGATAGGTTGTGTTGTTATCGTTCTGAAGTTTGTGCCAGTCAGCCTTTGCATTAGGGTAGGTAAAGATCTCCGTTACAGAGTTTGTTAACACATAAGTGCTGTCAAAATTGTGATGGCTTTCAATGACCTCTACTTTAGCTCCTTCTTCTACGATCAAAAGGTTTCTTGTATTGTAAAACGTGTTTTCTTCCTGGTTCTGAGAAATGTAAAAAACGTGGATTGGCTTTTCAATCACTACATTTTTAGGAACTTTAAGGAAGAATCCATATTTGCAGTAAGCAAGGTTCAGGTTCGTAAAAGCCTGTTCTTTGGAAGCAATCGTATTGAAATACTTTTCAAAAACCTCTTTATGCTTCTCATCATTCAATGCATAATTGAAAGAAAGGAATTCTACATTCTCAATAGAAACTTTAGATAACTCCTTGTGAAGCTTACCGTTTACAAAAACAATCCAATCAAAATTTTCTTCCCCAAGGTGCAGTTCATCAAACTGCTCTTTAGTGATATTGTGGCTCTCTTTCGGGAAGAAGTTGTAGCTTTTTTCCGTGATTTCCTTTAGATTGGTATATTTATATTCTTCGTCTTTTTTTGTCGGAAAACCAATGTTGGCAAATCTTTGAAGAGCTGCTTTTCTGCTTTCATCAAGAAACCTGTGACGAAGACTCTCCAAAAATTCATTATGGTTCTCTATAATTTGTTCTTTTAATGCCATTACTGGTATATCTGTGGTTTGCACCATTTTTTCTTTTTTTTTGAACTAAAATATTGTTATTCCGAGGAATAGGAATCCAATTTTTACTTTAGAGATTCATATTTGCTGCACTTCATAAATGGTTGCCATAATTTCAAATCTCAAATAGTAAATTTCAAATTAATTTAAAAGCCAGTCGTAACCTTTTTCTTCAAGTTCTAATGCTAAAGACTTGTCACCTGTTTTGATGATTTTTCCATCTGCTAAAACGTGAACGAAATCAGGCTGAATATAGTTAAGCAATCTTTGATAGTGGGTAATCAAAAGAACTGCATTTCCTTCATTTTTAAAGTAGTTCACTCCATCTGCAACGATTCTTAAGGCATCAATATCCAATCCTGAATCGGTTTCATCAAGGATAGCTAATTTAGGATTAAGCATCATCATCTGGAAGATCTCATTTCTTTTCTTTTCACCTCCGGAGAATCCCTCGTTCAATGATCTTGAAAGGAAATCTTTTTTGATCCCCAGCTTTTCAGACTTCTCGCGGATTAACGCAAGCATTTCTTTTGCCGGCATTTCTTCCAGTCCGTTGGCTTTTCTCGTCTCGTTCAAAGCAGCTTTGATAAAGTTCGTTACAGAAACTCCCGGAATTTCCACTGGATACTGGAAAGAAAGGAAAATCCCTTTGTGAGCTCTATCTTCAGGAGCATCTTCGCTGATGTCTTCTCCCTGGAAAAGAATCTCTCCACCAGTTACCTCGTAATCTTCTTTTCCTGCGATTACAGAAGAAAGGGTAGATTTACCAGCTCCGTTGGGTCCCATGATCGCGTGAACTTCGCCCGGCTTTATTTCAAGATTAATACCTTTTAATATTTCTGCGCCATCTTCAATTTTGGCGTGAAGGTCTTTAATTTGTAACATTCTTGCTAACTTTTGCTTTTTATAATTGTATGAGCTTCTTTCCTTTATATACACATCGTCTTTATATGGGATTTTTCCTCAATAGACGGACAGAAGCTTTTTATATTTTATGTTTATAATAATCTTCAATGAAGACTATAACTTATATTTCCCTTTAATGGTTGATCATCGGATAAAAACTCTGAAAACCTTGCCTTTAAATCAGTTTGTTTTTATCTGAAGGGTTCTTTTTTGATGATATTATCCTACAGAACCTTCTAATGAAATCTCTAGTAATTTCTGAGCTTCAATAGCAAATTCCATTGGAAGCTTGTTCAAAACTTCTTTGCTGAAACCATTCACAATCAGAGCAATGGCTCTTTCAGTATCAATCCCTCTCTGGTTACAGTAGAAAATCTGATCTTCTCCGATTTTTGAAGTCGTTGCCTCGTGCTCTAACTGTGCCGTAGGATCTTTGATTTCAATATAAGGGAAAGTATGAGCTCCACATTCATTACCCATCAATAAAGAGTCACACTGTGAGAAGTTTCTTGCTCCTTTTGCAGAAGGCATTACCTTCACCTGTCCTCTGTATGAGTTTTGTGATTTCCCTGCAGAAATACCTTTTGAAATAATCGTTGATTTGGTATTCTTTCCGATGTGGATCATTTTTGTTCCTGTATCTGCATACTGGTGGTTGTTGGTAACTGCAATAGAGTAGAATTCTCCGATAGAATTGTCTCCTTTAAGGATACAAGACGGATATTTCCATGTTACTGCAGAACCTGTTTCTACCTGTGTCCAAGAGATTTTTGCATTTCTTTCGCAAAGTCCTCTTTTCGTTACAAAGTTGAATACACCTCCTTTTCCTTCTTCATTACCAGGATACCAGTTCTGAACCGTTGAATACTTGATCTCGGCATTGTCTAAAGCAATAAGCTCTACAACAGCTGCGTGAAGCTGGTTTTCATCTCTTGATGGTGCTGTACATCCTTCAAGATAAGAAACATAACTTCCTTCATCAGCAACAAGAAGCGTTCTTTCAAACTGTCCTGTTCCTGCCTGGTTGATACGGAAATAAGTGGAAAGTTCCATAGGGCATTTTACCCCTTTAGGAATATAACAGAAACTTCCGTCAGAAAATACTGCGGAATTCAATGCTGCATAAAAGTTATCTCCTCTCGGAACTACTTTTCCAAGATATTTTCTTACTAAATCAGGGTGGTTTTTAATAGCCTCAGAGATGGAGCAGAAAATAATTCCTTTCTCTGCCAATGTATCCTGGAAAGTGGTTTTCACAGAAACTGAGTCCATTACGATATCTACGGCAACTCCGGAAAGTCTTTTTTGCTCTTCGATATTAATCCCTAGCTTTGCGAATGTCTTCAACAACTCAGGATCTACTTCGTCAAGACTTGCCAGTTCTGGCTTTACTTTAGGAGCAGCGTAGTAACGGATTGCCTGAAAATCTGGTTTTTCATATTTGATATTGGCCCATTCAGGCTCTACCATTTTCTGCCAGATTTTGAAAGATTCCAATCGCCATTCAGTCATCCATTCCGGTTCTTCTTTTTTAGCAGAGATCGCACGGATGATGTCCTCATTTAAACCAGTAGGGAAATCTTCATAATCAATCTTCGTTTCCCAACCGAATTCATATTTTTTATTTTCTAGATCGACTCTTAAATCGTCTTCTGTATATTTACTCATTACTTTTTTTTAGATTTCAGATTTTAGATTTCAGAATTCAGAATAGCTCTGAGGTCTGAAATCTAGGATCTAATGTCTTTTCTCTAAAGACTAAATGATTCCCCGCATCCGCATGTTCTGGATGCATTCGGGTTGTTAAAAACAAACCCTTTTCCGTTCAATCCTCCTGAATACTCAAGAGTTGTTCCTGCTAAATAAAGGATGGATTTTTTATCTATAATAATTTTAATGTTATTATCTTCAAAAATCTGATCTGTGTCTGTTTTTTGGTTATCAAACTTTAAAACATACTCTAAACCAGAGCATCCGCCGCTTTTCACCCCTACTCTTATATAATCTTCAGCAGGGTTAAAACCATCTTCCGTCATTAACTGGATGGCTTTCTCCTTTGCATAGTCTGATACTTTTATCATTGTATTTATTTAGAATGATTTAATGATGCAAAAATACAAACTAATTTCCGCAATCTCAAATCGAAGATATCTATTTTAATGATTCTGATATTAATAGCAATATCTGATAAGATAAATTATGTTAAAAAATGATAATTTTAGCCCTTCAATGTGAAGATTTCATTAAGGATTTAACCTTGAATCTTATTTTCGATCTATAAAGAAAATTGGTAATGAAACAAAAAATAATAGTTTTTTTTGTGTTGTTTTTCACCATTGTATCCTATGGACAAACTACCAGATTTGTTTATGAAACCTTGGTAAATCCGGATTCTATCAATCTGGTAAGTATGAAAAGCGAGAGAACTTTTCTGGATGTTAAAGGAGATCGTTCCTTATTCATCAGTGAAAATAAATTGAAAAGAGACTCTCTTTTTGCAGAATTAAGGTCAGAAATAAAAGAAAATAAAAAAGAGGAAAAAGATTTTTCAAAAATGGAAGGAAAAAAACATTTTGAACCTACATTTTTTGAATATTTCATTACCAAGACCATTCCGGATCAGAAAGTATATTATTATGAGAAGGCTTCCGGAAAACAGATTTATTACCAGGAAGACAGACCTGTCAAATGGGAGGTAACTAATGTTGTGGAGAAACAGAATGGATATTCCGCCCAAAAAGCAGTTGCCGGGTTTGGAGGAAGAGTCTGGACAGCCTGGTTTACCAAAGAAATTCCATTGTCTGACGGTCCTTACAAGTTTTCAGGATTGCCAGGACTAATTGTAAAACTGGAGGATGATAAAGGAGACTATAAATTTGATCTTGTGAAAAAGCTCACGATTAAAAATGCTTTTGAAGAACAGATACATTCTGATGCCAAGCAAAGTACAAGAATTAATTTCCATGGGGATAAAGCTGCTCTTGAACTGGAATTCGGTAAAAACAAAAAAGCGATGGCCGGAAATATGAATTTCGGAGGCGGAAAACATGGCGGCGGAATGAATGGGGGAGGAATGAGCGGTAGCGGAATGAGAGGCGGCGGCCACGGAGGTGGTGGAATGCACAGAGGCGGAATGGGTGGAGACAATCAGGGAATGCCGATGTCACAAGGCCCCTCTGTAGAAACTCCTTCTTTTACCAATACAGTACAGAACCCAATTGAATTAAAATAAATAAAAATATAAATGAAAAAATTAGGTATTATCGCATTGGCACTCTTCATACAGAATGTTTCTGCACAGACTAACAGGTTTGTGTATCAGGTGACTATGAAGCCTGATGCTGAAAATAAAACAGATATCAAGACTGAAAATGCTTATCTGGATATTTCTCCGGAAAAGTCAGTGTTTTATTCTGAAAACAGAATCAAAAGAGACTCTATTATGCAAAAAGCATTTCAGGGTGGAGGAGGAAGAGGAAGTATCAACAGAGATCAGATGGAAGGATTGAGAACGAATATCAGCTATTCCATTGAAAAAGATAAAACAAATCAAAAGACCTATTTTAAAGACAGAATCGGACGAGATCTCTATTCTTATGAAGAAGACAGACCTCTGAACTGGAAAATTGAATCAGAAACGAGAAAAATTGGTGAATACAAAGTTCAGAAAGCTGAAACCGATTTTGGAGGAAGAAAATGGACCGCATGGTTTACCACAGATCTTCCTTATCAGGACGGACCTTATAAATTCGGAGGACTTCCGGGACTGATTGTAAAAGTGGAAGATGATAAAGGAGATTATTCTTTTGATCTCATGAAAAACTATAAAATTGCTGAGTTTCCGACGTTGAACCAGTTTGGAAATACTTTAAAAGTAAAAAGAACAGATTATTTAAAGCAGCAGCAAAAGTTCAAGACTGATCCAATGTCATTCATGAGTCAGAGTGCAGTTGGTATCAGCGCTCCGATGAGAGTAGGTGGAGGAGGAAGGGGCCCTGGAGGCGGAGGGAATCAGAATCCTGCCGATATGAGAAAGAGAATGGAGGAAAGGGTAAAAGAAGAAGCCAAGAAAAATTCTAATCCAATCGAATTGCAATAAACAAAAAATGCGGTCTTAAGCTAAGACCGCATTTTATTTTATATCATTACAATAATTGTAGTAAAACTATTTTAATAATTGGTTGAAAGTATCACCCTGTCTGATGTCTCCGGTGTTATAACCTTTCATAAACCATTCTTTACGTTGTGCAGAGGAGCCATGGGTAAAGCTTTCCTGGTTCACATATCCCTGTGCTCTTTTCTGAATATTATCATCTCCAACGGCTTCTGCAGCATCTATGGCAGATTCTATGTCTCCTGGTTCAAGAATGTGTTTGCTGTCATTGGTTCTTTTTGCCCAGACTCCTGCATAGAAATCAGCCTGTAATTCTGTAGCAACAGATACTCTGTTCATTTGTTCTTCAGAATATCTCCCACTTCTTCTTAAAGCATCCACTTTTTGAGTAGTTCCTAAAAGAGTTTGTACATGATGTCCTACTTCGTGGGCAAGAACATACGCTACAGTAAACTCAGTTACCTTAGCTCCGAATTTTTGCTGAAGCTCACCAAAAAAGCTCATATCCATATAAACTTTCTGATCGGCAGGGCAGTAGAATGGTCCCATAGCAGACTGCGCTGTACCACATGCTGAAGAAGTTGTATTTTCAAAAAGAACAATACCTGGGTCAGTATAAGTCATACCATTTTCTTTAAATATTTGAGTCCAGGTCTGGCTATTCCATGCATCCATCATCTTTACCATTTCTCCAATCTGCTTTTCACCTGTAGTCAGTTCTCTTTGCTCTCCGGAATTTCCTGAAGGCTGCATGCCGCCAGAATTCAAAATACCGGATGGGTCACCTCCCAAAAAGAACACGATGGCTGCTATAATTAATGTTCCGAGTCCGCCTCCTACAATCATGCCTCCACTTCCGCCTCCTGAACCACGGCGGTCATCAACGTTTCCGCCTCTGTCGTCTGTCCATTTCATATCAATAAATTTATGGGTTAATTTAAATATTTTACACCAGATTATAAGCGAAAATATTTAGATATTTATCTGTTGAGTTGTTTTGTTTTGAGCCAGTAAGAAGTAGACTGATAGGCTGATACGGCATCATCTACCAGTTTCTGATCTGGATCTTTTAATAATTTTTCGTTGTAATACAGTTTAAATTCCGGTTTCAGATCACTTTTTTCCAGTTCCAAAGAATATTGTTTTACCTTTTTTACCGGCGAAATAATGGTCAAACGCTCACCTTTGATAAATCCAAGATCCTGATAGGTTGCCACATACGCTTTAGGCTGGAATTCCTGTCTGAAGACATCCTGACCTAGAAACTTAGATTGATAACTGAAATTTAATAAGCCCATAAGCGTAGGCATTACATCTATCTGAGACATCAGTGCATCAAATTTCTGAGGCTGAATAAATCCTTCAGAGAAGATCATAGCTGGAATTCTGTATTTATCCATCGGAAGTTCTGTTTTCCCGGCGCTGGATGCACAATGGTCTGCAATGATAACAAAAACTGTGTTTTTATACCAGTCCTGTTTCTTAGCCATATCGAAGAACAGCTTAAGAGAGTAGTCTGTATATTTTACACCACCTTCACGGGATTTTGCCGTTCCCGGAATATCAATTCTTCCGTCAGGATATGTAAACGGTCTGTGGTTGGAAACCGTCATCCAGTGATTGAAAAACGGCTTTCCTGACTTGGCTTCAGCATTCATTACCTGAATTGCTTTTCTGGCCATATCTTCATCAGCAACACCCCAAACATTGGCAAAAGTGATTTCTTCAGGTTTAAAGTTGTTTCTATCTACGATACCATAGCCGTTTCCTCCGAAGAAGTCCTGCATATTATCGAAATAGCTGTATCCGCCATATAAAAATTTGACATCGTATCCTTTAGACTTGAAAACACTTCCGGTCGTGAATTTATTCTTATTGTCATCTCTTTTGATAACACTTTCTCCTGCAGTGGGAGGAATACACAATGTCAAGGCTTCCAGTCCGCGTACCGTTCTGTTTCCGGTGGCATACAGATTGGTAAACATTAATGATTTATCAGCAAGGCTATCCAGAAAAGGGGTGATTTTTTGTGTATTACCATAATGCTCCATGAAATCAGCAGAAAGACTCTCGATAGAGATCAATACTACGTTTTTCTTCACTTCCGGTTGTTCTGCAACAACAGCTCTTGATAAAGTGTGTTGTGGATATTGGCTTAAGAAATTATTTTCGGCCTGCTGTTGGTTAATCTGCGAGTAAAACTGGAAATAATCCAGCTCATTATGGGTAAATGCCCAGTAGAACTTAGGAAGTCCGTTAGCTTCAATTTCGTCTGCGAAAACATTGTCAGATTTGATCTGCATCAAAGACGGTATTGCCAGTGCACTCAACGCGCAAAGTACCATAAAACTACCCAGAAGAACCATTTTTTGTTTAAAGTCCGGAAGTTCCAGCAATTCATCTTTTGTTTTCTTATAAATGAACCACGTGATGGTAAGGGTAACAAGCATGATGGCAGAAAACAATGGAATTACAGGGTAACTTTCCATGATATTCCCAATCACTTCATTGGTATAAATAAGATAATCTACAGCAATAAAATTATAACGAACTCCAAATTCATTATAGAAGAAGTATTCACTTACTCCGTTGAAAATGATCAGAAGAACGTATAATAGTAATGTGATGAAATACAATGTATTACGGATCTTGATTCTTTGTGTAGGAAGAAACAGCATCAATCCGAAGAAAAGCGTTTTTATTCCTACGAAAACAAGGGCAATTTCCATGATAGAACCTCCATACTGCTTGAAAATATTGTTCGGAACAAGCCAGATATAAAGGAAGAATAGAACTAATGCTCCCAAAATAAGGTAACCGTAAGGTTTTTTATATTTTGAATTGGAAAGAAAGAGGAAGTACAGGGCAAGAATAGAGCTGGCCAATATGAAAACAAAAACGTCATTCACCAGGCCTATCAGCAAAACTTTTACAACTTCAAAAAATCCAAAGCTAGCGGTAGTAATAGGATGAAAAAAGAATACTGTTCTTATTATCAAGGAAATAATAAGATAGAAGATTCCTAAATAAAGGAAGGGTTTTATTTTTTTTAAAAACATGTATTGTCTGTCTTTATTAATTTTCACAAAGATAGTTTTTGTAGGGAACTTTTGACGGAAAAAAAGAAAAACATCCTTTTTATTAATAAGATTTAAGAATTATTTATATACTGATAAAAAAAGGACTATTAAAAAATAGTCCCATTATATTGTTGAAATAAATTATTGATTAAGAGTGTCCGAAACCGATATTTCCTTTTTTATCAGATAATTTCTTTTTGAAATCAATCATTCTAAGAGCTGTTACAGCTGCTTCTACCCCTTTATTTCCAAGATCTCCACCGCTTCTTGCAATAGATTGTTCTTTGTTATCATCCGTTAACACACAGAAAATTGTAGGAGTATCCGTCATGATGTTACAGTCTTTGATTCCCTGTGCTACTGCGGAACATACATAATCAAAATGAGGAGTTTCCCCACGGATCACACATCCGATAGAGATTACTGCGTCATATTTTCTCTCTTTGCAAAGCTGCATGCTTGCATAGCTTAATTCGAACGCTCCCGGTACAGGGAAAAGTTTGATGTTTTCAGGCTTTACTCCTTCTTTTGCAAGGATTTCCAAAGCTGCATCACGAAGATTGTAAGTTACAAAATCATTCCACTCAGAAAAAACAATGCCGATAGAAAAATCTTCGGCATTCGTTATATGAAGTGGCTTGTAATCGGATAGATTAACTGTTGCCATTTTTTAATAATATTTAGTCATTTCAATATAAGAATCAGACATTCCGTTGTCGTAGTCCTGATATTTTTCATCAATTGCAGAGAAGTATTTTTTAGCTTCTGCATTTTTCTTTAATCCTAATGCAACAATACCTGCTTTTCTTGTGAAATAATATGTTGTATAAGGATCATCAGATGCTGATGCCGCCTGATCCAGTAAACCTAAAGCCTCATCGTTTTTGTTAAGACCTGATTTTGCATCTGCCATCGCACCATATTTCATTGCCATTAAAGTTTTGTTTTTGGAAGAGAATTTATCCAAAAGATCATATGCTTCCTGGAACTTTCCTTCTTTAAATTTTAATAGCCCGGCATTGTAAGAAGAAAGTTTACCGATTTCAGTAGAAGAATATTCATTAGCTGTCCCTATAAAACCAGGATTAGCAGCAGATTTTCCACCTAAAGCATCTTTATCTTTACCTTCAGCAAGGTTTTTCTGAGCAGCAAGGAAACTTTTTACAGCTTCAGTGTTCTTTGGAGCAATTACAAATTGCTTATAAGCAAAGAATCCTAAAACTCCCAAAATCAAAGCTCCAAATATAAAACCAAGCGGCTTTGAATATTTTTCAACAAATCTTTCAGTGTTTAAAGCCTCTCTGTCAAGGTCTTTAAAGAACTCAACTGTTTCTTTACCTTCTTGCTCGTTCTGAGCACTCTTTCCCAATTTTGCCATAAGTTTTTAAAAATTGAAATGCAAATTTAATTGTTTCTGAGAGATTTACAAAATACTTTGTGAGTATTATTGATGAAATCTTGTGAATTGTTAATCGTGGATGGTGAATTTATTAAAAAAAGATGCTTCGACAGGCTCAGCATGACACTTCTAATCTTACAGTAAATTATTAGCCATTGTCATGCTGAGCGGAGTCGAAGCATATATCTTTATTTTGTTAGGTCAATCTTAATACCCTAAAATATGGTAGATCTCTGCACCGAATTTTTTCAGTTTTTCATCACCATTCAAGCCTTGTAAGCCGATAAGAAAACTAAACTGTGAAACAATTGCGCCTTGTTTTTCTACCAACTTGGCAGCGGCCTCAGTAGTTCCTCCTGTTGCTAAAAGGTCATCGTGGATTAAAACTCTTTGGCCAGGTTTTAACTGTCCTTCACGGGTTTCAATAATGGCACTTCCGTATTCCAGATCGTACTTTTCTGAAATAACAGGTGGCGGAAGTTTTCCTGCTTTTCTGATTAAGATGAAGGGTACTTCCAGTGCTACAGCGATAGCGATTCCAAAAAGGTATCCGCGGCTTTCAATTCCGCATACTGCATCAATTTTTCCTTTACTGAACGCTGCAAGATCTGCAATAACGTCTTCGTAAAGTTTTGGGTTTAAAAAGATGGGTGAAATATCCTTAAACTGTATTCCGGGAATCGGAAAATCCGGGATATTTTCAATTGTTTCTTCTAATTTTTTGATCAGTTCTGCTGAAGCCATTTATTAATTGATTTTATAGCTGGAAATTTTCCAGTCTCCATTTACATTTTTAAGCCCGAAAGTTACTTTTAAAGAAGTTGTCTTCCCGCTTTTATCCGTTACATCATAAGTAGCATTCACACTGGCACTGTTTGCGGTAGTACCATTTGTTGTAATGTTTTTTACGCTTACATTTTTCACAGATCCGAAACCTGAGGTCGGATTGGAGAAAGATTCATAGCTTCCCCAGCTTGGATTGCTGGCTGTTTCGTATGCTGCTTTTAAGTTTTGAGAACTTACACTGTTCAGGAACTTACTTACTGTATTTTTAGGATCTGCAGTCGGTTGCTTTGGAGCAGCCGGTGTTGCAGGAGTAGCTGTAGGATCAGTTGTTGCACCAGGCGTTGCTGTCGGATTGTTTGGATCCACCACTGCACTTGGTTGTTCCGGCACTGCGGTTGAATCAGTTTTTGGAATGGCAGGAACTTTTAAGGCTGCTGCATTGACATCAAGACCGATTTTAGACATTTTGAAAGTCTTGGCAGTTGTTTTTACAGAAACCGTGATATCGATTTTGTTATCCACTACTTTCGCAGCAGGAATAGATGAGAACTTTAAATTGAATCCTTTAAAATTATTGTCCTGCATCAGGTTTTTAGCAGTAGCCAATCTTACCCCGTTACTGAAGACTTCAAGAGTTGCTTCAAGGCCTGCTCCTGTGAAAGATACAGGGTTTCCGGCTGCATCTACAAGTCTTGGAACAATCTGGATAGCTGTAGGAGCTCCGGTTCCATCATCTCCCGTAGGTCTTGTCACAAGGCTTAGTGATCCTGCTTTCACATCATTAGGATCGCTTTCTTTAGCTTTATCATCCCCGAAGATATTCATTTCTCCAAGTGATGGCGGGGCAGTACTTGCCCATTCTATTCCGTTTTTCTGAGCCACTTCGTCAGCCAAAGACATGATTTCAGGAACTTTCTTCCCGTTAATCAGTTTTCCAAGGGCTTTTAGCTCATTGATATCACCGTCTGCCTCTACTCCAAATGTCTTAAGGATATAAAGAGCCTCATTAAACTTAATCTGCTTAATGGTAGGTAAACTGGAGGTCATATCATTGATACTTGACTGCAGTGTTTTAGTATTCGTAGCATCTACATGATCTTTCTTACATGCTGTAAAAAGCAACAGACTGAAAACAAGTAGAAAAGAAAACTTTTTCATTTTTATTTGGTTTGTTGCAAATTTAATAAAACCTTTATTAATACTGGATTTTATTTTTACTTTATGTTTTATGGCTTGTTTTATTTCTTTTTCACAGTAGCCATAATCCTATATTTTTACTTTTTTTGAGGTTGTTCTTTTAAGTCTCCCTTGAAAAAATTGCTGAAGATGGTCTGCATGTTGGGGAATGATGGATCCTGCCAGTAAGAAGTTTGGTAATTACTGTTTTCTTTATCAAATTTTACTTTTTCAATATCATTGTCGTTATTGAAGCTAAGTTCTGTAGGATAGAAATTGGTGTAAACGGCAATCTGATTATATTCGGGTTCACTTTTATGTTTAAGCTTAACAAAAACAAGTTCATTGTATTCCAGGAAATCTTTCAATGTCTTTTCTGATCCTTTCTCAAACGACATGTTCAAAATGGTTCTGATATCATAAAATCTATATCCGAAGAATGAAAATTCTTTTTCCTGAAGTGCTCCACCTGTCACTTCGATCTGATCTTTACGATCACCTTTCAATTCTCTGATGATATTTCTTTTTGTTTTATATTCTTCCGGATTTCCTACATTTTTAAGTTTTGGAATCTGTAGAGAATTTCCATAATCCCATGATGAAGTTTCTTTCTTCTCGTTTTTAGGTTCTGTCAATCTGAAAACCCTGTACTGTTCAACATGGGTGCTTTTTAGTTTTTTTGTTTTGTTGTCAAAAATATAGGTTACAATTCCGTCGGTATAACTATTCAGTTTATTATTTACGGTCACGTAAGCATTAAAATTTCCTTTGATAAAAATATACCTGGCAGGTTTATTATTTTTGATGACTACGGTTTCAATCTCTTTTACCTGATCATTAATTTTTATTACGGATTGATCAAAGTCTGCATATGATAAAGTGGCCACCGGAAAATTATTATAGACAATCTGAAACTTTTCCTGGGAGGGAGACAATGATTGTTTGTCAATCTTACCTTCAATATCTGAGTATGCCAGAATAGTTCCATCTTTCCCAAATACTGAAACTCTGGGAAGGGGAGTATTGCTTTTTTCAGAAACAAAGGTGATGGTCTGTGCCTGACTAAAACTAAAGAGAAAGATGAAAAGCGTGTAAAGGAAAAGTTTTGTTTTCATAATAAGATTTTGTTTTAGTTGTTGATCTCATGATAGAGATCAGTTATTTCATATGCATAAAAAAAGACTGATCGTTTTAACAATCAGTCTTTTATCATTTTATTTTGTTACAAGTCCTTAGAAAGGATACTCATAAATTTCAGATTCGTGTAAGAATGGGTTTCCTGTAGGAATCAACTTCAGTTTAGATAAAGCTGAAAGTACAGTAAACATAAATAATCCAGCTACGAATAGGATTGCTCCAAGGATTAACAGGAATACTTCAGGAGTGTTCCAGTATGGTCCTACTGTTCCTGGCATTACCATGTTGAAGTAATCTAAGATGTGTCCTAAGATTACTACTACTGCCATTGTAGTAACTACTTTGTAGTTTCTCTTGATGCTGCTGCTTACTAATACCAATAGTGGTAATAAGAAGTTGATGATCAACATCGGTAAGAAAGTAGGAGAGTAGTGTTGGAATCTACCGAAGAAGTAGTTAACCTCTTCCGGAACGTTTGCATACCAGTACAACATGAACTGAGCGAACCATGTATATGTCCAAAGCATACTTGTAGCGAAAAGGAATACTCCTAAATCGTGTAAGTGGTTATCATTGAACTGTGGTAAGAAACCATTTTTCTTAAGGTAAACACTTAATAGAATGATTACAGCAATACCACTTGAAAGGCAGCTAACCATTGAATACCAGATATACATTGTAGAATACCAGTGAGGGTCAATAGACATCAACCAGTCCCAAGCCCAAGCTGCAGAAGCAAATCCGAAGAATGCGATATATCCTACTGCCCATCTGTAAAGCATTTGGTACTCTACTTTAGACTTCGTTTCATCTACTTTCTTAGACTGAGCTTTTAATTTCCAAGCGAAGAAAGAAGCACCAATCACATAGATTAAAGTTCTTACTGCGTAGAAAGGAATATTTAAGAATTTTTTCTTTTCGAATAAGATCACATCAAAATGCGGAGAATCCGGGTTTGTCAATTCAGGGTCCATCCAGTGGAATAAGTGACCATTATGAGTGATGTTTAAGATCATCAGGATTACTAAGATTGCACCACCGTAAGGGATATAAGAAGCAATAGCTTCCATTACTCTTGTAATGATGATTGGCCATCCTGCGTGGGCAGCGTGCTGAATAGAATAGAAGAATAATACGCAGCAGCTTACTCCAAAGAAAAATACAGCTACAAAATGTATTGCTGCTAAAGGCTGGTTGTGTACCTGCAATGTAGCGTGCTCTAGGTGAGCCGCGTGATCCTGAGGTCCAACCATTTCACTTGAGTGTGTAGGAGCAGTATGACCTGAAGCATGAACAGCTTCCATCATTTGTTCTATTTTCTCAGTAGAAATTCCTTTGTTCAAAAAGAAACCAATACCGAAAAGAACTAAACCTACAACAAGAAGTATTATAGAAGTTGATTTTAATTTTGGTGAAAAACTATACATTTCTTTTCTTATTTTTTAGTTTCGGTAGTCGTTTCAGTTGTTGCTGGTGCCGCCGCTGTAGCTGCCGCCGGTGCTGCTGCTCCTTTTTTGAAAGCACTCATCACATACATTGCTACTCTCCATCTGTCTCCTGCGTTCAATTGTCCCGCATAAGATCCCATGGCATTTCTACCGTTTGTTAATACATAATGAACAGATCCTACAGTAATTTCTCTGTCAGCATAGTTTGGTACTCCAGAGAATGCTCCACTTTGAACGATAGGTCCTTGTCCATCACCTCCTGTACCATGACATGCAGCACAAGTATGATCAAACAATATTTTACCTCTTTCAAGATCCTTAGCTGCATTAGCTGGGTTCAAAGGAGATGCTGTAAGTTTTTTAGATGCTTCATACCCTGCGTTGTACTCGTCAACATTCTTAGGTAATAAGCTTTCTTCAAAAACTCCGTCTTTATTCTGAGGAACTGATCCTTCTACAGGAGAAAGACCTGTTGCACCATTATTTTTAACAAAAGCAGGAATTTCATTTTCATGATCTGAATAAGCGTCCTGAGCTTTCATCAATGGATCATAAGCTACCGGAAAATACATGTCCGGGAAATATACCAATGGAGTGTTCTCCTTCGGTCCGCAAGAGTTAAGTAAAACTGTTGTTAAACCTAAAACCGCTGTAATTTTTAATACATTCTTTTTCATTTTAAGCGTCTTTAACAGTTATTTCTTCAACTCCAGTTTCAATAAGCAACTGTTTTACAGATTCTACATCTTCAGTTACAAATTCCATCATGAATTTATCGTCAGTAGTTCTTGGATCCGGGTTCTGAGCTGGAGCTCCTGGATACATTTTGTTTCTAACTAGGAAAGTTAAAGACATCATGTGAGCAGCACAGAATACCATTAATTCGAACATTGGAACTACGAATGCCGGCATGTTGTGTCCCCAGTCAAAAGCTGGTTTACCACCGATATTCTGAGGCCAGTCGTGATTCATCACGTACCAGGTAAGAGTAGCACCGATCGTTACACCATAACAAGCATAGATGAAAGCAGCATCAGAAATTCTGGTTTTCTTTAAACCTAAAGCTTTGTCTAGTCCGTGAACCGGAAACGGAGTATAAACTTCGTTGATTGCGATTCCTTTATCGTTGAATGCTTTAACGCCGTTCATTAAATCGTCGTCGTCAGCATAAAGTCCGTATACAATTTTAGTGGTGCTCATCTCCTTCTTTTGCTTTATAAGTTTCACCTGAGATTTTCAAAATCGATTTTAATTCAGCCTGTGCAATTACAGGGAATGTTCTTGCATATAATAAGAATAATACAGAGAAGAATCCGATTGTTCCTAAGTATACACCCACATCAATGATCGTTGGCTTAAACATTGTCCATGATCCTGGTAAGTAGTCTCTTGAAAGGTTGATAACGATGATATCAAAACGCTCGAACCACATACCGATGTTGATGATTAACGCAACAATGAATGTCCAGATAATGTTCGTTCTTAGTCTCTTGAACCAGAAAGAAGCAGGAATAACAAGGTTACAGATGATCAATGACCAGAATGCCCACCAGTAAGGTCCTACAGCAGCACCCGGAGAAAGATATGTGAAATCTTCGAATCTAGATCCTGAGTACCATCCGATGAAATATTCCGTTGCATAAGCTACAGTTACCATACCACCAGTTAAGATGATTACGATGTTCATAATTTCGATATGATACATTGTAATATACTCTTCTAAGTGACACACTTTTCTTGCAACCAACAATAGGGTCTGTACCATTGCAAATCCTGAGAAGATTGCACCGGCAACGAAGTAAGGAGGATAGATTGTTGAGTGCCATCCTTTAATTACTGAAGTTGCGAAGTCAAATGATACGGTTGTGTGTACTGAGAATACAAGTGGAGTTGCCAAACCTGCAAGAACCAAAGAAAGTTCTTCGAATCTTTGCCAGTGTTTTGCTTTACCACCCCAACCGAATGCAAGGAATGTATAAATTTTCTTAGTCCAAGGAGTTTTAGCTCTATCTCTGATCATTGCAAAGTCAGGGATTAGTCCCATGAACCAGAATACAGTTGATACTGAGAAATACGTAGAGATCGCAAATACGTCCCAAAGTAGAGGAGAGTTAAAGTTCCCCCAAAGAGAACCGAATTGGTTTGGTAAAGGGAATACCCAGTATCCAACCCAAACTCTACCCATGTGGATTACAGGGAAGATTGCTGCCTGTACAACCGCAAAGATCGTCATCGCCTCTGCAGATCTGTTTACAGACATTCTCCATCTCTGTCTAAATAATAATAATACTGCGGAGATTAGGGTCCCGGCGTGACCGATACCTACCCACCATACGAAGTTGGTAATATCCCAACCCCAGTTAATAGTTCTGTTAAGCCCCCATGCTCCAATACCTGTCCCGATAGTGTAAGCGATACAGCCGAATCCATAGAGGAATAGAACTAGTGCAGCATATAATGAGATCCACCATAATTTACCTGCTCTTTCTTCGATAGGTCGTGCGATATCTTCTGTAATATCGTGATAAGTTTTGTGACCAATAATTAGAGGTTCCCTTATCGGAGCTTCGTAATGTCCTGACATTTTTTACCTATTTATTATTTAAACTTTATTTTTCTACTCTGTTTCTTACTTTAGTGTGATAGAACACGTTTGGTTTTGTTCCGATCTCCTCTAGTAAATAATATCTTCTGTTAGATGCATATTGCTCTCTAATTGAAGAATCTTTATCATTCATGTCTCCAAATGTCATTGCTCCGGTAGAACAAGCTTTAGAACAAGCAGTCTGGAATTCTCCATCCTTCACTCTTCTTCCTTCTTTCTTAGCCTCAAGAATAGTATTCTGAGTCATTTGGATACACATTGAACATTTCTCCATTACCCCTCTAGTTCTTACAACTACATCCGGGTTAAGTACCATTCTTCCTAAATCGTTGTTCATGTTGAAATCGAACTTGTCATTTAGGTTATACGTAAACCAGTTGAAACGTCTTACTTTGTACGGACAGTTGTTTGCACAATATCTGGTACCGATACATCTGTTGTAAGCCATATGGTTCTGACCTTGCTTACCGTGTGAAGTAGCCGCTACCGGACATACAGTTTCACATGGAGCGTGGTTACAGTGCTGACACATTACTGGTTGGAAGATTACATCCGGGTTGTCTGCAGGGTGGTTTAATGCACCTCCGTCTCCGAAAGCAGTACCGTACAATTCTGGTACAGCCATTCCTTCTTTCAATCCTTCGTAAACTTCTACTTTCTGTCTTGAAGAGTAGTAACGGTCAATTCTTAACCAGTACATATCTCTGGACATTCTTACTTCTTCTTTACCTACTACAGGAACGTTGTTTTCTGCCTGACAAGCAATGATACATGCTCCACAACCCGTACAAGAGTTCAAGTCGATAGATAAGTTAAAGTGAGGACCATCTGTATCATCAAAAGCATCCCAAAGGTCGATTTTTCTCGCTGGAAGTGCTCCGCTGATTGTGTGGTATTCCAAAGGCTTGTTCCATCCTTTGTGCTCATCATCAAAAGCAACGTTAATGAATTCAGCTAAAGGAACTTCCTTCGCGATTTCATAACGACCCATTAATGTATTTTGAAGCTGGATCCCAGCGAACTCGTGATCTTCTCCTGTCTTTTCAATTTTAACACCTGAAAGAACAAGGTTAGAACCGTCAAATAAAGGATAAGCATTTACACCAGTATCAGCAGTTGCTCCTGAGTTTTTCTTACCATAACCAAGTGCAAGACCTACAGATCCTTCAGCTTGTCCTGGTTGTACGAATACAGGAACATTTTCTATTTTAACTCCGTTTACAGTAAGGTTTACAATAGAACCATCTAGCTGCATTCTCGCGTTAAGATCGTTGTCAATTGCAAATTTCTCTGCATCTTTAGGAGAAATTGTAAGGTAGTTATCCCAAGACATTCTTGTGATTGGGTCAGGTAACTCTTGTAACCAAGGGTTGTTTGCCTGAGTACCGTCTCCCATTGAAGTCTTAGTGTATAATACTAATTCTAATTCAGAAGCTTTAAAGTTTCCTAGTTCAGCAACAGCCTGAGCAGCGTTTCCACCTGTATAAGCTAAAGTAGTTGCATTTGTAGAAGCGTTGATACCATTATACAATGCTTTGTTGAAAGAAGTACCACCTAAAAGAGAAGCAGAGCTTGCTTTTAAATAATCGTAGTAGTTGTTTGCTGCATTGTTTTTACCATTCTTCCAAACCAATAGAGATTCTTCAATCTGTCTTGATTTGTAGATTTTCTGAATTGTAGGCTGCATTAATGAATATACACCAGTCTGTGGTTCGATATCTCCCCAAGACTCTAGCCAGTTCGCTACCGGAATGACAGCTTTCGCTGCTTTGTACATTTCATTTTTCTTATCTGCTACAGCTACTACGTAAGGAACTTTTGATAAAGATTTTTTGAAATCTTCTCCTTTTGGATGAGAGTAGATAGGGTCTACGTTGTTTGTAATCAATACACCAACTTGTCCACCGTTTACCCATCCTAAGAATTCCTGGTATTTAGCACCGTCGAATTCTTTAAGGAAGTTGGCCTTACCTGTGAAAGCTACTGAACCTAATTTCTGGTTGATTAAGTGTGCTAAAACCTGTGCTCCTTTAGAACCGTCAGCGAAAACAACAGCTTTGCTTCCTTTTGCTTTCAATTCGTTAGCAATTTCAGTAGCTGTCTTATCAGTAGTACCGCCACCTACGATTGCATTGTAAACTTCCACTAAAGTTTTGTTTACAGCACTTGGTTTTAATCTGTATCTTGAGTCAGCGTTAGCACCAGTTAATGACATATTAGACTCCACCTGGATGTGTCTCAACATGTTTGCTCCTGGTTTTCTAGCTGCTGCATAAGAAGTCTCTAAGCTTGAAGCGTTATAATCTCCTAAGAAATCAGCCTGGAAAGAAACTACCAATTCAGAACCGTTAAGGTCATAAACAGGTAATGCTCTTTGTCCGAATACTTCCTGAGCTGCATCTAATCCTGCAGAGTAAGGGAAAGCATCATAAGTTACTAATTCAGCTGTAGGATATTTAGCTTTGAATTCAGCGAATAACTTTTTGAAAGTTGGTGAAGCAAAAGAGTGTGATAAAACCACAATCTTTTTGCCTGACGCTTTAGCTTCTTCCAACCCTTTGATAACGAAACTGTCTACTTTATCGAAAGTTTCATCTTTACCGTCTAGTTTAGGCTGCTTTACTTTATCGTTATCATAAAGAGAAAGTACACTTGCCTGAGCTCTTGCGTTAGTTTTACCTAAATCGCCACCAGCCGGGTTTGGTTCAATTTTGATAGGTCTACCTTCACGGGTTTTTACTAAAACACTAGCAAAGTCAAAACCGTCAAAATAGGTTGAAGCGTAATAATTAGGGATTCCCGGAATAATGTCATGCGGTTTTACCACATAAGGAATCGTTTTGATTACCGGAGCTTCGCAGGCAGCTAATGTAACTGCTGCTGTAGAGAACCCTAGTAATTTAAGGAAATCTCTTCTTGAAGTACTAGATCCGTTTTTCTCAGCATCTCCAAGGAAATCTTCTACCGGAATTTCTTCCTGAAACTCTTTCTGAGCCAGCTTATTATTCAAAGCCGGATCTTTAAGTTCATGAATACTTCTGAATTGTATTTTGTTTGAAGCCATTTATACTTCTAATTTTTTAGTTATTAATAATGACATTTACCACACTCAAGACCTCCAATTGCATCTACAGTGATCTTACCTCCATCTTGTGGATATTGTTTTTTCAACTTGTCATGTAGATTTTTGAAGTACTCTTTATTATAACCGTTGTTCATATCAACTTCAGTCGTTCTGTGGCACTCGATACACCATCCCATAGTAAAGTCGTTTGCCATTTGAACAACATTCATTGTATCAATTTTACCGTGACAAGCTTTACATACAACATCAATTTTGTTGTTAGGATTCTTTTTGTTGAAAGAATTGATGATCGCCTGTTCTCCAGCAATTACGTGCTGAGAGTGGTTGAAGTAAACGAAGTCTGGCATGTTGTGGATTCTTGTCCATTCAACCGGCTGTGTTTTTCCTGTATACTGTTGTTTTGCAGGATCCCAACCTGTTGCAGCGTAGATCTTCTGGATTTCTCCGTCATAGAATGCCTTGTCTTTTCCTGGCTCCATGTAGTGATCTGCGTTGTATTCAGAAATTGTTCTGTGACAGTTCATACAAACGTTCATAGAAGGAATCTCAGATACTTTTCCGTATTTAGCACTAGAGTGACATAACTGACAGTCAATTTTCTGTTCTCCAGCGTGGATTTTGTGAGAGAAGTAGATAGGCTGTTCAGGTTTGTACCCTTTGTAAACCCCGATCCACATTAACCAGTTCCATACTCCGTAAGCGGCTAAAATAGCAAGGATTGCCAATAAACCTTTACCAATGAAGTGGAACTTCTCGTACATTTCACTGAAAGAACGAACTCGTGTTTCATTAAGTCCGGCTAAATCTTCAGACTGACCCAGTTTTACCAATTGTCTTAGCTTAACCAAGATCCAAACCAGTAAACCTGCGATCGCTAAAAGTGAAATGATGACAACGTTTGTTGTAGTTTTGTCTGCAGGAGCTGCCGCAGTAGCGTCAGTTGCAGGAGTTGCTTCCGGTTTTTTCTCCTCCGGAGCAGGAGGGTTAGTTGTGAAAGCTAAAATGTCGTCAATATCCTTATCTGTAAGATTTGGAAAGACCTGCATTTCAGTCTTGTTAAACTTTTCAAAAATCTCATTGGCGTATTTATCCCCAGAAGCTCTTAGAGCTTTGTTGTCTTTGATCCACTTGTGAAGCCAATCTTTGTCTACACCACCTTCTGTCTTTACACGTTCTACAACCCCTTTTAATGGTGGTCCTACAACTTGTTTGTCCAGCGCGTGACATGCAGTACAATTCGCTTTGAAAAGTTTCTCTCCGTTTTTAGGATCGCCGTCTTGCCCGTAAAATGAAGCACTGGTTGATAGCAATAAGCCTATTGCGATCAACGTTTTTTTATAATGCTTTCTCCAACTAATCATTTAAATTATCTTATGTTAGTAAATTATTGAACATTCAATCAATTCCGCAAAAATAATATTTTTAACAGGAATTTAACGGTATATCGAAAAGGGAAAATATCATTTACGTTTAATTTGTATTGATTCTAAATAACCAGTTTGGTATAGTTTTTTAATTTGTATAAATTTGCGGAAACAAGTTTAAATGAGAAATCTAATCAAAATATTTTCGATATTATCATTATTTGGATTTTATAATATTGAAGCACAACAAGTTGTTAAAAAGGATACCCTGTCAGGAACAGAGCTTGTTATGACAATGGATTCCAAAATAAATGCTGCTTTGGAAGGAATTGAAGGGAAGTGTGCGAAAGTTGCCCCAACAAATTCTTCTAAAGATTTTAGTAATAATGACAGTGGAATTTCTACAGGAATAACAACAAAACCACCCAAGATCTTTGTGCCGAGCAGAGAACTTACCAATGCAGAAATCTGTAAGAAAAATCCTAGAATTTTAGGGTTCAAAATTCAGATTACAACGGTGAAAAGTAATGAGGAGGCTAATGAGGTGAAATCTTATTTCAGAAAGAGATTTCCAAATCTGAAAGTGGAGACGGATGCTTCTTTAAGACCTAATTATAAAATTTTAGCCGGAAGTTACTTTACAAAACAAAGTGCTGCCAGTGATCTTTCCAGAATCAGGGAATATTTTAAATCTGCAGTAGCAGTACAGTATAGAATTTTCTGTGCTGAAGCAAAATAAGAAGAATTTATTTTGACATAAAAAACAAAAAGCTGAGAAATCTCTCAGCTTTTTTTATTGATAATATTTTTCCATAAACCAAAAGAATTCTGTCATTCTAAAGATATTATTGATCAGCAGATAAGTAAATAATATGGCCACAATGAATGTTAAAAATGACATCATTTTCGGTGATGATCTGTACGCAAAAAAGAGCCATCCTACAAGCAAAGGGTAGGCAAAAACAAAATGTCCTCCATAGATGTAGGAAGTATGAAGACCAAACCTCATCACGCAATGGATCATGATGTCAACTAAAAAAGAAATTACGATTACCTGAACCCATTTATTTTTAAAGTTTTTAAAATAACTCCAACTTATCAGGATTAATAATATTGCTACGAAAAAGTAAGGAATGGCAGAGGAATAAAGGTCCATATAAAGTCCTTTGAAATTGAATCCTTTCATATTATGCTTGTCTGACATGATGAATCCGGGAAAAAGAATATTGCCTCCAAAGAAGAAGGAAAGAATCATATCCCATGTCGGCATCGATTCTACATTGGAAAACTTTTCATATTGCTGATTGGTTTTTGAAAAGATATTCTGATATTTAAAATCAATTCTGTTCAGATAAAGAAGTACAAAACAGATAACAGCTATTGCTACTCTTAGAACTGCATTTCCGAATTTCTTCCAGTTGGTAAAAATACCTTTTTCAAAAATAAGAGGAATGAAAACTTTTACAAAGTTGGTAATAGTAAGCCCTCCGATAGTAATCCCTGCCAATGATAAGGCGGTTGCTGGTATTTTCTCTTCTTTCCTCAGTTTGATTGCCGCATAGTAGTTGTATAGCGATAGTAATAATAAGGTATAGGTAAAGTTCTCCGGCGTAAAAGACAAGATGATATTAGTGGAAAAAGCCCCAAAGAATAGGATGATTAAAAGGCTTAACCATACAGGTAGCTGAATGATATTCTTTATATATTTAAATACCTGAATAATGTTCAATGTAATGATAATATTACTGAGCCATGCCAGGGTAAGCCTGAAATTAGCGTCCATTTTTCCTCCTGAAATAAATAATGAAAATTCTCTTACCCAGTTAAAAAAATAGTAGGATAGAGGGTGTCTTTCAAAGCTGCCTCCGGTCATAAGGATTGATTTGTTATCGAAACTGAAGTAAGCATCCCATGGAATCCTGCTGTCAAAAATAATCCTGTAATGAAGGGCAATATAAGATCCCAGAATTCCATAGCAGGCAATGAAAAACAGGAATACTGCCAGCTCAGTATATGTAGATGGGAAAACTAGTTTAAGAAAATTGATAAATTTTGTTTTGATAAAAGACACGGGTCAAATTTTTTGCAAAAGTAAAATAAAAAAACCACCAAAATTGGTGGTTGTACAAGTTTGTATAAACGTTGTTATTGTTTGATGACTTTTTCTGTTTTGGAAGTTCCGTCTGAAAAGTCTACTTTTAATAAATAGGTTCCTTTGGGAAGGGAAGAGATATCTGTAGTTTCAGAATTGTTTGTACTTATAGTTTTACCTGAGATATCAATTACAGATGTTGTTTTGATTTTTTTATCTGTTTTAATGCTGACTGTGCCTTTTGTAGGATTCGGATAAACTGAAAGGTTATCCGCTTTTGTTTTTGAAATTTCAGCTGTACCAAGAGTTCCGTTAGCGATAACCTGTACATCATCAATAGAAACCGCATCTGCATCATTGGCAACATACTGGAACCGTATTTTTACGTTAGCCTGCCCTACATATGCAGCAAGACTTTTCTGTACAGTAACCGTATTATAAAAATCCGTATCAATATTACCATCACCGTCATCGGTAAAACCAGGTTCGCTGTCTTCATTCCAGAGAGTGGTCCAGCTGGTTCCTCCGTCTGTGGAAATTTGTGCCAGCAGGTTTCCCTGATTAAGACTTATCATATATCCCCAGCCAACTTTTACTTTGAAGCTAAAGGTAGGGCTTGTAGCTCCAACCAGAGTGAAGGTTGGGCTTACAAGATTTGCGGTATTGGCTCCGGATATCCAGTCAATCGTAGCTGAATTGTTTCCAGCGATAGTAAATCTTGTTTTTAATTCAATTGAAGAAGCGGAACTGCCGGAAAAAACATTGCCTGTTAAGTCCCATGCTCTGGATGCATTGGTGTTTGATTTTGTCCATCCTGCAGGAGGGAATGTTGCTCCTTCAAAATTTTCCGAAAGTAAAGTCTGCGCATTCCCCAATATAGAAGAGGCTAAGAACATGAATAGTAATTTTGTTTTCATTTGATTTACGTTTAAAGTTGTAAGTAAATGTAATGAAAAAATGAAAATAATTACTTGTTTTTTAATTATTTATAAATATTTGTTAATTATGAGCTGCATGAAAGAGTGGAGCATCCGGCTGTATCATCGTATCCGGCCGGTCTTTTTACACAGAACTCAGGATACATTTCCTGATATGGATTTTCTAGAGCTTTAGTGAGTTTTTCCAGCATCTCTTTTTTGCCATTGCTGATCTCTTCAATACATTCATAGAGAAGATAATTTCGGAGGATAAATGCTGGATTTGTTTTTTCCATCATGGCTAAAGAGTCTTCTCCCGAAATAGAGTTTAAAGCTTTTCTCGCTTCATAGCTTTTGATGAAACTATTTAGCTTTTCCAGCTTTTCTTCATTCAGAATAATATAAGAGACATCTTTAAAATGTTCTGATATATTTGTGCTTTGGTTTATTTTTTTCAGTTGATTGAAAAACAAGGTGTAATCCAACTGAAGTTCCTGCATAAGACCCTGCCAGTTGGTGAAAAACTCTTCATCTTCTTTTCTCAGCTGATCAAAACCGAACTTTTTACAGAGCATCTGGTCGTGAGCTTCCCAAAAATAAGTTCCGAAATTATTTAAAGTATCTTCTAAAAATTTTTCATCTTTGATTAATGGATGAAGAGCATTGGCCAGCTGCCAAAGATTCCATTGAGCGATCTGTCCCTGTTTCCCGAAAGCATATCTTCTTCCCGGAAGGTCTGTTGTGTTGGGTGTAAAATTCAAATCATATTCGTCCATCATGGAATAGGGGCCGTAATCAATCGTTAATCCGAGAACGGACATGTTGTCTGTATTCATTACTCCGTGTACAAAGCCTACTCTGAACCATTCAACCATCAAGTCGGCAGTCCGGGTACATATATTTTCAAAGAAGTCTCTGTATTTTTTGTCGTCAGTTGATGTAATTTCCGGATAGTAGTTTTCAATGGTAAAGTCGGCAAGATCCTGAAGATTGTCATATTCTCTTTGAGCCGACATGAGTTCAAAATGTCCGAAACGCAGAAAACTTTCAGCAGTTCTGATGACCACTGCCCCTTTTTCAAGTTGTGGATTACCGTTGTACATAATGTCTCGCATTACGTCTTCACCTGTCAAAGCCAGGCTAAGCGCTCTTGTCGTGGGGATCCCTAAATGATACATGGCTTCACTCATCAGATATTCGCGTACAGAAGACCTTAATACGGCTCTTCCGTCAGCATGTCTGGAGTAGGGAGTTGCTCCGGCTCCTTTCCATTGAATCTCGGTCTTTTTTCCTGCTTCATTGGTAATTTCACCGGCAAGGATGGCTCTTCCGTCTCCAAGTTGTCCTGCCCAGTTTCCAAACTGATGTCCTGCATAAGCCGTGGCATAGGTTCGAACGTTTTCCGGAAGGTTATTTCCCACCAGAAAGTCCAGGTCTTTGTCATCATATTTTCCCAAGCCTGTTTCCTCTGATAATGCTTCGTTAAAAGCTATCAGTTCAGGTTTATCAAAGCCTGCAGGTTTAATGGTGGCAAATAAAACCTTTGGAGTGTTTCTCTGCATAGGGTTGTTTGAAAAATCACCGGGAAAAGTTTCAATAAATGGCTGTCTGATGCGTTCGATATTCATCCTTCAAAGGTATTAATTATAAAAGAAAAGACCTTCCAAATTATTGAAAGGTCTTGTGTATTTCTAAAAGAGAATTTATTTATTGAAATCTACTTCATCATTAGAATGAAGATTTTCATTGATGTTGTCCTCTTTCTTTTCTGTTGGTTTTTTTGGAGTAGGATCTACAGGTCTTGGATTTTTGATTTCGTCAATGGTCTGAAGGCTTCCGTCATCTCCATATCCGCCGCTTAATCCTTTAAGGTTTGAACATCCGTCTTTCCAGTCTGAAGGTTTTACAAACTTGTCATCAGGAGTTACTCCCAAACTCTTGTCTGCCCATACTTTCTTCATGAAAATTGCCCAGATCGGTAGTGCCATTCTCGCACCCTGACCTTCACCCGTTCCAAAGAAGTGGGTGGCTCTGTCTTCCCATCCAACCCATGCTCCGGTTGCCAGTTTTGGTGTAATTCCCATAAACCATCCATCAGAGTTGTTCTGAGTTGTTCCTGTTTTAGCAGCAATTTCTACTGCTTTTGAGATTCCTCTTCTTCCCAATTCTCCGGAAGCAGTTCCGTATTGTGCAACACCTTTCATCAATTCAATCATGGTGTAGGCATACATTGGGTTCATGACTTCTTTCGGCTCTACGTTTACTTCCTTGATAACTCTACCATTGGCATCTTCAATTCTCCAGATCATCTCTGGTTTGTTGTAGTTTCCATAGTTGGCGAAAGTACTGTATGCACCTAACATTTCGTAAATCGTAATGTCTGATGAACCTAATGCGATGGTATTGTTTCTAGGAATGTCTTCTGTTACCCCCAGATCTCTTGCTGTCTGGATTACAGCGTCTACTCCTGTCATTTCGATAAGTCTTGCAGCAACAGGGTTTTGAGAGTGTGCCAATGCATCTTTTAAAGTAAGCATTCCACCTCTTCCCGGTACATGCCATCCGTTATGATCATAAGTTCCGTTAGAAACGGCGGAACAAGGTGTCATTCCCAGTTTCATAATAGCAGTAGCATATACGAATGGTTTGAATGTAGATCCTACCTGTCTCTTACCTTGCTTGATGTGGTCATATTGGAAATGCTGCCAGTCGATACCACCTACCCAGGCTTTGATTTCTCCGGTTCCCGGAACCATAGACATCAAACCTGCCTGTGCAATTTGTTTATGGTATCTGATAGAATCCCATGGAGACATTTCCACCTCTTCTTCTCCTGCCCATGTGAATCGCGAAGTTTTAATAGGTTTTTTGAACTCCATCATGATAGAATCCTCTGGCATTCCATCTGCTTTCAGCAATTTGTAACGGCCGGTTCTTTTCATTGCCTGAACCATTACATCCTTGATTTGTTTATCATTAAGATAGTAGAAAGGTCTGTTCTTTCTTCCTCTCTGTTCAGCATCAAATCTCTTCTGAAGATCTGTTAAGTGTTCTTTGATTGACTCTTCAGCATATTTCTGCATTTTAGAATCAAGAGTAACATATATTTTTAAACCGTCCTTGTATAGGTTTAGTTTTTTACCGGTTTCTTTTTCATGAGCTTCAAGATATTTATCAATCTCTTTTCTCAGATAAAACTTGTAATAAGCAGAATATCCATCCGTGATGCTTTTGATAGGGTGGAAGTCTACTTCAATCGGAGTACTGGCTGCTTTTTCATAAGTTGCAGCATCAATATATCCGGTTTTCTGCATTTGATCCAATACGACATTCCTTCTTTCTTTAGCCTTTTCAGGGTATCTGTAAGGATTGTTTTTTCTTGGGTTTTCAAGCATTGCTACAAATGTTGCAGCTTCTGGTAATGTAAGCTCAGAAGTCTTTTTGTTAAAGTAAACTCTGGAAGCCATTTCAATACCATTAGCATTGAAAAGGAAGTCGAACTTGTTGAAATAAAGAGTGATAATTTCTTCTTTGGTGTATCTTTTCTCAAGACTTACTGCCACTACCCATTCTTTCAGTTTCTGGAACGCTCTCTGAACTTTATTCTGAGAAGCATTTCCTGTGAAAAGAAGTTTGGCCAGCTGCTGGGTAATGGTAGAACCTCCACCACGTCCACCACCATAGGCTACGGCTCTGGCAACGGAATATAAATCGATTCCTGAGTGTTCTTTAAAACGCTCATCTTCTTTAGCCTGTAGAGCATAAATAAGATAAGGAGGAAGGTCTTTATAAACAATTGGCTGAGTCTTTTCTTTTTCGAATTTACCCAAAGTTACTCCGTCTGAAGATATGATCTCAGAAGCAACAAAGATATCCGGGTTTTCAAGTTCTTTTACATCAGGCATTTCCCCAAGGAATCCTTGAGAAACCGAAAAGAAAAGTCCTGAAATTCCCAGAACTACCGCAATGAGTCCGATCCAAATAAACGAAACCCATTTTCTCCAGGAGGTATCTTTCTTTTTCTTGGGAGGCAGAGGAAATGTTTTCCCCTTATTTCCTGCATTTTTTTTGTTTTCTTCCATTTATGGTTACGGTTTAGCCGTTTCTATTTTTACCCCAATATCCTCAATTCCCGGAAGGTTGTCATTTCTCATCGCCTGGATAAGACCGATTTCATATTTTCCTTTTCCCGGAAACTGGTAATTTACTTTATATTGAAACAAAGTTTCCTTCGTATCACCAAACCCTGTACCAAGCCACTCTCCGTTGGGTTTTGCCAGTACATAATTCAAGGTATCTGTTTCCTTTTTTTTGTTCTGGAGATTGGTGAAATTCACTATAAACCTTATATTGCTGTAAGGATAATTGTTGTTATTTCTTACAACAAATATAATATTTTTAGGATTCTGCGGATCTGAAACTTCAAGATTAAATTTTTGTTCACTTTTCTTATTCCATTTGTTATCAACGGAATTCATGATGACATCTCCTCCTGAGGAAGAGTTGCAGCTAAAGAAAAGGATAAGTGAAAGTAATCCTAAAATTTTATGCATTGTTATCTTTTTTTGGAGGATATTTCTTTTTGAATTTCTTCTTGTTTGGATTGTTGCTCTGTGGTTTTTTATCAGTCTCAGAATTATTCACTGCTTTTTCCACAGGCGCTTTTTGCTGTGGGTGCTGTTTTTGAGGTCTTGGCTGATTGGCGGATTGAGCATTTGGGTTTTCGTTTTTTTCAGATCTTTCCGATTTATCTTGTCTTTCCGGTCTGTTTCTTTTTTGTCCCTGCCCGTGCCCTTGTCCTTGTTGTTGGTTGTTCTGCTTGTTTTGGTTATTTCTGTTTCTGTTTCCTCTGTTTTTCTTCTCAAAACGATCCACATTGTTTTCCTGGATCAGGTCTATTGTGTGAGAAGAAGTTTCCGGCTGTTTCAAATCTTCAAGAGGAAGTGTTTTTTCTCCTCTTTTGTTTTTTGAAATCAACTTTTTAACAAGGTCAATATCGAAATCATACCATGCAATTGAACTGTCTACATAAGCAAACCACATTTTCTTTTTGAAAACGTCAATTTTTATGCAGAATGCTTTTCCCTTTTCTGTTTCCAAAGTAGTTGAAGAAGAAGGGAAGTTGCTTAATGCATCCAGGTAACTGTCAAGCTCATAGTTAAGGCAGCATTTAAGCTTACCGCATTGCCCTGCCAGTTTCTGAGGATTGATACTCAGCTGTTGATATCTTGCAACATTGGTGTTTACAGATCTGAAATCTGTAAGCCATGTAGAACAGCAAAGTTCACGTCCGCAAGACCCGATTCCTCCTACTTTGGCTGCTTCCTGTCTGAAACCGATTTGTTTCATGTCGATTTTAGTACGGAATGCTCCGGCATAATCTTTAATCAACTGTCTGAAATCTACTCTGTTGTCAGCTGTGTAATAAAAGGTTATTTTTGAAGAATCACCCTGGTATTCCACATCGGTAACTTTCATTTCAAGGCCTAATCTTTGTGCAATTTTTCTTGCTTCAAGCTTTACGCCGTCTTCTTTTTTTCTTGCTTCCTGCCATACCTCAAGATCTTTTTGGTTGGCCTGTCTGTATATTTTGAGTGCCGATTCTTCAGAAAACTTTTTCTTTTTCATCTGAATCTTTACTAATTCTCCCGTAAGGCTTACTACGCCTACATCGTGTCCCGGACTTGATTCTACTGTAATTACGCTACCTATATGTAAAGGAATATTATTTACATTCTTATAAAACGATTTTCTGTCATTTTTAAATCTAACTTCTACAAAATCACACCTGTTTGGTGCCGGATTGTTGATGTTAGAAAGCCAGTCAAAAACACTTAATTTATAACTATTCCCGCAGGTATTTACATTTTCACAGCCATTTGCGGTTTTTTTAGGGCCGCAAGAATGTGCAGAATCGCCGGATGTTTTACATCCACAACTCATATTTTCTATTATTTATAATCTGCAAATTTATGTATTTTTATCTTTATGCAATTCTAAAATACTCAAATAACCTGAATTCGGGATAAAACATTTTCAGGTTTTGAGTAAGAATGAACCTTAAAAAGTGGATAAGACCTGTTGTAATGCCATAAAAGACGGTATTTTTTTAAATGGAGTGTTTGTATTCCATCCCTGTTTACTTTAACATTTATTATTATTTTACTCTCCAGAGACTGCTTTTTAATGGCTTATTGTTTGGTATTAAACATTTGTTTAAAATTAAACATGGTTTAATATCCTTTCTGATTATGTTTTTAAACCATTAATAATGATTGTTTTGTATTTTATTTACCTTCAGGTATTATTTTAAACATAGTTTTCTTTTGGTATATTGTTTAAAATATTGGGAAATATTAACAGACGTATTCAAAATAATTTTATATTTGGCTTATATAATAATAGTCTATGAAAAAAATATTAGTATCAACTGCTTTATTGGCGGGAGTTCTATCTTACGCAGGAGGCTTCAGAGTTTCCCTGCAGGGGGTAAAACAATTGGCAATGGCGCATACTAGTGCTCATGCCGAAGACGCGAGTGTGACATTTTTTAACCCGGCGGGTATGTCATTTATCCCTTCCAAACTGAGTGTAGTGGCAGGAGGATTTGCAGCAAGTAACAAGGTTACTTTTCAAAACTTCAATACTTTACAAAGTACAGAGACAGATAACCCTGTAGGAACTCCTTTCTATGCCGCGATTACTTATAGACCGATAGAAAAGCTTACCGTGGGTCTAAGTGTAACAACGCCTTTTGGAAGTACAATTAAGTGGCCGAATGACTGGGAAGGTAAAGAAATGGTTCAGAAATTAGAACTGAAAAGTTTCTACTTCCAGCCAATGGTTTCTGTAAAACTAGCTCCATGGGTATCTTTTGGTGCCAGCTATATCTATGCAAAAGGAGTTGTAGACTGGGATAAAGCAGTAACACAATTTGGAGGGCAGGTAAATATCAATGATAAAAAAGCTAGCGGACACGGATATGGTTTCGGTTTCTACTTCAGACCTGATCCGAAATTAGATGTAAGTATTGCTTACCGTTCAGCAATAGATATGAAAGCTAAAAATGGTACAGCTACTTTCCAATTCCCTTCTCAATCTATCTATAATCAGTTGAAACTAAATGCTGCCGGACAGGATGGGTTCTCTGCAACACTTCCGTTGGTGGAAGAATACACCATTGGTTTAACTTATAAAGTGACACCGAAATGGCAGGTTTCTGCAGACTTTAACTATCATGGATGGGAAAGATACAGCAAACTTACTTTAGATTTCGAGAATGCTCCTATTGGAAACAATCCATCGGATCCTACTATTCTTACAAATCCTAAGAACTTCAAAAACTCCAAAACCTTCAGATTGGGAACTCAATATGCATTTACCAATATGATCTATGGCCGTTTGGGAGCTTATTATGACGAAGCGCCATATACTACAAATAACTTTATTCCGGAAACACCTTCATATGACACTTATGTGGTAACAGGAGGGATAGGTATCAAGCTGAAACAATTCGGAGTGGATATTGCCGGAGGATATGCAATGCCTCAATACAGAAATGTAGATAATGCTAACTTAGGTTTCTACGGACAGTCGAAAGCAACAGCATTCTACTTAGGTCTAGGTTTATCTTATAATCCATTTTAATTTTAGAAGACTATGAAAAAAATTATAATATCGACAATTGCAGTTTCTGCACTTCTTTTTACAGTAAGCTGTAATACGGATTTCGATACGGATGTGAAAGATATCCAGGTAACAAAAGGTGACGCAGATTTTACGAAATATATTTCACTGGGAAATTCACTTACTTCGGGATATCGTGACGGAGCTTTGTACAGCAGCGGTCAAAATGAATCTTACCCCAATATGATTGCAGGACAAATGAAACTTGCAGGTGGAGGAGATTTTAAACTGCCATTGATGCCTAATGATGTAGGTGGATTTAACAATCTTCCGGGATTTCCTGGGAAATTGAACCTTCAGGTAGTTAACGGATCTCTGTCTCCGGTGCCGAGTGCTCCGGCAGCAGCACTGGATGTTCTGTCTGGTGGAGGTACTTATAATAATATGGGTGTGCCTGGTGCAAAATCATTCCATCTGGTAGCTCCAGGATATGGTAGCCAGGCAGGTCTTCTAACCGGTACGGCTAATCCTTATTTTGTAAGATTTGCTTCTTCTGCTACGACAAGTGTATTGGCTGATGCTATGGCTCAGAAAGCTACATTTTTCTCTCTTTGGATAGGGAATAATGATGTACTGTCTTATGCTACCAACGGAGGAACAAACTCTCAGACTGTAGGAGGTGTTACAACTTATACAGCAGCTACAGTTCAGACAGGAAATACAAATCCTACCACTTATAAATCAAATGATATTTCCGATCCTGCGCTTGTTGCCGGGTCTATCAAGGCAGTTTTAGATGGTCTTAAAAGTGTAGGAACAACAAAAGGAGTTATTGCTAATATTCCTTCTGTTACTTCAGTTCCTTTCTTTACGACGGTGCCTTATAACCCTTTGACACCTGCTCTTTTAGGTTCAAATCTGACAACTCTTAATACAAGTTTGTACGGTCCTTTAAAGCAGGCACTTACTGCTTTTGGAGCTGGGGATAGAATTAATTTACTTTCTGCAACAGGTCCAAACCCTGTTTTAATTAAGGATGTTGCTTTGACAGATTTATCTGCACAGCTTACAGTTGCTTTAACTCCGGCTTTAGGAGCGCCAACAGCTGCTGCTTTTGGACAAATCTTTGGCCAGGCAAGACAGGCTACGGCAGATGATTATATTTTGCTTACGACGAGTTCTGTAATTGGAAGTACTGCAGCAGGTGTTCCTGCTCCGGTAAATATTTACGGAATTTCTTATCCATTACAAAACCAGCATGTATTAACAAAAACAGAAGCTGGCTATGTGAAAACAGCAACAACTGCCTATAATGCTTCTATCAAATCACTTGCTGATTCCTATGGATTGGCTTTTGTAGACGCAGCTGCTAAAATGTTGGAACTGAACGGACAATCCGGTATTTCATTTGACGGAGTAAAATATACTGCGAAATTTGTAACAGGAGGAGCTTTCTCTTTGGATGGAGTTCACCTTACAGGACGTGGATACGGTATCGTTGCTAATGAATTTATCAAGTCTATCAATGCTAAATATAGATCTACACTTCCGCAGGTAGACCCGAACAAATATTCAGGAGTTAAATTCCCTTAATAATTGATAAAATAAAAACTTAGAAACCACAAGAGTAAATCTTGTGGTTTTTTTTTAAATTTGCAAAATCTTTTAAAAAGTAAAAATGGCCGATCAGTTAAGTTATCTATTTTGTACAAGAACCAGCAGGGACTTGGCAGAGAAAATTGCCCAGAATTATGGGAAAGAATTAGGAAAAATCAACTTTCAGGAGTTCAGCGACGGGGAATTTGAACCTGTTTTGGACGAATCTGTAAGAGGAGGAAGAGTTTTCCTGATTGGATCTACATTCCCTCCTGCAGACAATCTTTTGGAGCTTCTTCTAATGATTGATGCAGCAAAAAGAGCTTCTGCAAAGAGCATCACCGTAGTAATTCCTTACTTCGGACTTGCCAGACAGGACAGAAAAGACAAACCAAGAGCACCGATCGGTGCTAAACTCGTTGCGAACCTTCTTACAGCAGCAGGAGCAACAAGAGTGATGACGATGGACCTTCACGCGGATCAGATCCAGGGATTCTTCGAAATTCCGGTAGATCATCTGTATGCTTCCAGTATTTTTGTAGATTATATCAGATCTTTAGATCTTGATAATCTTACCATTGCTTCACCAGATATGGGAGGGGCAAAAAGAGCGAAAAACTATGCCGGTCACTTAGGCGCTGAAGTAGTAATTGCTTACAAGGAAAGAAAAAAAGCAAACGTTGTAGAAGAAATGTTCCTTATCGGGGATGTAACAGGTAAGAATGTGATCCTTATTGATGATATGATTGATACTGCAGGTACACTTTGTAAAGCTGCAGATATCTTAATTGAAAAAGGAGCAAAAACAGTAAGAGCTATGGCTACTCACGGAGTGCTTTCTGGAAAGGCTTACGAGAATATTGAGAACTCAAAACTCCTGGAAGTTATTGTAACTGACTCAATTCCTGTTAAAAATAATTTGTCATCTAAAATAAAAGTGCTATCTTGCGCCCCGTTATTTGCGGACGTTATGACCATGGTACATGAGCATAAATCAATTAGCAGCAAGTTTGTTATTTAATTGATTTTAAGCAAATTACAAATTAAAATTAGAACAATTTTTTAAATTTTTTATAAATGAAATCTATTACAATTCAAGGTACAAAAAGAGAAAGCGTGGGCAAAAAGTCTACAAAAGCTTTACGTGATGCTGAATTAGTTCCTTGTGTTGTTTATGGAGGTGAAGCACCTTTGAACTTCTCTGCTGAAGAGAGAGCTTTCAAAGGATTAGTATACACTCCTGAAGCACACACGGTATCTATTGAAGTTGACGGAAAAACAATTCCAGCTGTTCTTCAGGATATTCAGTTTCACCCGATTACTGACAAAATTCTTCACATCGACTTCTATCAGTTATCTGACGATAAGCCAGTGATCATGGAGGTTCCTGTAAGAATTACCGGACGTTCTAAAGGTGTTGTAGCTGGTGGTGTTTTACGTCAGTCTTTCAGAAAGCTAAAAGTAAAAGCTATTCCTGCTAACCTACCTGACGAAATCGTTGTAGATGTTACTCCATTAAGAATTGGTAACAAACTTTACATCGGTGGTATCAAAACAGAAGGATATTCTTTCATGCACCCGGACAACGCAGTAGTAGTTGCTGTTAAGATGTCTAGAAATGCAATGAAAGGTGGTGCAGCTGCAATGGATGATGATGATGAGGAAGAAGTTGCAACTGAAGAAGGTGCAGCTCCTGAAGCAGCAGCTGAAACTGCAGCAGAATAAGAATTGCTTATTTAAACAATATAAGAACCCGTCAGTTTTGGCGGGTTTTTTATTTGATAGCCTGTCTCAGCTGAAAGAACTGAGCAACTTAAAGGTTGCTTTCAATTTCATCTTTTCGCTTTATTGTCTTTCTTCACCTTACACTATCGAATATTTCTATCAACTGACAATGATCAGTACCCAACCTCATGCTTCCTTTCGGAAAAAAAGCCGTAAATTTGAAGAGTTCTAAATAAGACCGTTTTAATTTAAAAAATAAATAAATGTTTGACATTCAGGAAATAAGAAGCCAGTTTTCTATATTGGACAGAGAAGTGAACGGTAAGCCCTTGGTTTATCTGGATAATGCAGCTACATCCCAAAAGCCAAATTCAGTTTTGGAAGTCTGTCACGCATATTATACAGAACTTAACGCGAATGTTCACAGAGGAATTCACACACTGAGCCAGCTGGCTACAGAAGAGATGGAGCTTTCAAGAAGAAAGATTCAGAAATTCATCAATGCTGAACATGACTTTGAAGTAATTTTTACAAAGGGAACAACAGAAGGATTGAACCTCATCGCTTATATTTTAACACAGAAATTGCAGAAGGATGATGAAATCATTATTTCATATCTGGAGCACCATTCCAATATTGTTCCATGGCAGATGCTTTGTGAAAGAACCGGAGCAAAACTTCGAGTGATTCCGATTGATGAGAACGGAATCCTTCAGATGGATCAGTTTGATCAGTTTTTAAGCGAAAAAACGAAAGTTGTCTCTGTAAATCAGGTTTCCAATGCATTAGGTATTGTAAATCCAATTGAAGAGATTATTGCCAAAACAAGAAAGAATACCGACGCTTATATTGTAATAGACGGTGCTCAGTCTGCACCGCATTTCAATATTGATGTTCAGAAAATGGATTGTGATTTCTTTGTATTCTCAGGTCATAAAATGTATGCTCCGATGGGAACAGGTATTTTATATGGGAAACGCGAAATATTAGAAGCTTTACCCCCTTTTCATGGAGGAGGAGAGATGATTGCAACCTGTTCTTTCGATGGTACCACTTATGCAGGTCTTCCATTCAAATATGAGGCGGGAACACCTAATGTAGGTGGAAATATTGCTTTAGGAGCTGCTGTTGATTTCATGAATAAAATAGGTCATACCCACATTCAGAATCATGAAAATGCTTTATTGGAATATGCACAAAGACAGCTTTTGGAAATAGATGGTATTAAGATCTATGGTGAAAAAGCAAAGAGAACAGGTGTTGTTTCCTTTAATTTAGAAGGAGTGGGAATTGCCTCCGATGTAGGAATGATTCTTGATAAATTGGGAATTGCTGTAAGAACGGGCCACCACTGTACACAGCCTATTATGAACTTCTTTAATATTGCCGGAACGGTGAGAGCAAGTTTTGCTGTTTATAATACGTTCGAAGAAATTGATGCCCTGGTGGAAGGTGTTAAAAAAGCACAGAGAATGTTGAGCTAATCAATATTGCATGTCAATTATATAAAATTAAAAGCAGCTGTTGAGCTGCTTTTTTTATTAGTCTGTTGGAACACAATAGCATCTGCCATCAATAATAACCTGGTAATAACCGATTGCGCATTCAAGGCAGATTTCTCCTCCTGCCATAATGCTTTTCATCTTTTCTTTGTTTAGTTTTTTCATATGATGTGATTTAAAGGTTAAACATAAAATTCTGATCTTTTTCAATAATTTCATGTAATGTATTGATTTTGTATATAATTATTGATGTTTTGTGGAAAATATTTCGCTAATTTTATATAAACATCAAATACTTTATTATGAAAAAATTCTTTATTCTATTATTAGCCATGTGTGGTCTATGTGATGCACAGGTTTTTTCTGAAAACTTCAATGGTAATGCTTTACCCGCCGGGTGGACGGTAGAGAATCCGGATAACTCTTTTAACTGGAATGTGGGTGCACAGAATGGTTTCGCAGGCTTTCCCGATGGGGCGGCTTTTTTTGATGATGATGATGCAGGACCAGCCGGAGTGAATGCAAATGCAAGATTGATTTCTCCTGTAATTAACCTGACGGGAGTAGTAAACCCAAAGCTCTCGTTTAATTATGCCAATATGATTGATAATCTGGATTCTACTTTAAAAGTTGAAGTTTTCAATGGAACTTCCTGGATTCAGGTTTTTACTTTTTCAGGTGACGCGGGAGTATGGGATCTTGATTTTAATACCTTTACATTTGTAGTGACGAGTTATGATACTGCTGCCAATATAGATCTGACACCCTATGCTAACGCGGCTTTTAAACTAAGATTTGTTTACGACGACGCCGGAGACTATTCTTACGGTGTTGTAGTAGATAATGTGGTGATTACAAGTGGTGCTTTGGCAACCTCAGAGGTTTCGTATACTGATCATATTGATGTATATCCGAATCCGGTTAGGGGAAATCTTTATATTAAGCAGGATTCTCAAAATAAGATAGAAAAGGTAGCTGTAGCTGATATGTCAGGGAAGCTTGTGAAAACATTTGACAAAGCATCTGATTCCTATGACCTATCAGGTCTGCCAAAAGGAGTCTATATTATAATAATCAGTAATCATGATGGGAAAGTTGTTAAGAAGAAAGTGATGAAGGAATAATCATTGAAAAACAGATCAAACAAAAACCCTTATAGCATGCCTATAAGGGTTTTTTATATTTTCAAAAAAATAATCTTATACATTCGGTTTCCAGTCAACCACTGCTCTGATGAATGCTTCAGCATTTTCCACAGGAACATTCGGTAGAATTCCGTGACCTAAATTAGCAATGTATCTGTCTTTTCCGAAACGGTTGATCATTTCATTTACCATTTTCTTAATGGTTTCAGGGGTTGAATGAAGTCTTGCAGGATCAAAATTCCCCTGTAGCGTCATCGTATGGTTTGTCAAAGTTCTTGCGAATTCCGGCTTAATAGTCCAGTCAACTCCAAGAGCAGAAGCCTTAGACATTGTCATATCTTCCAGGGCAAACCAGCATCCTTTTCCAAATACCACAACATGAGTAAGCGGGCTTAATGCTTCAACAATCTGATTGATATACTGCCATGAGAATTCCTGATAATCTGTAGGAGAAAGCATTCCTCCCCAAGAATCAAAAACCTGTACAGCAGAAACTCCTTTTTCTACTTTTCTCTTTAAATAAGCGATTGTAGTATCTGTGATTTTCTGTAATAATAAATGTGCTGCTTCAGGCTGTTGGAAACAGAAAGATTTTGCAATATCAAAAGCTTTACTTCCTTTTCCTTCTACACAGTAACAAAGAATAGTCCATGGAGAACCGGCAAAACCGATCAACGGAATATCATTGTCCAGCTTCTGAAGCGTAAGTTCAATAGCATCAAAAACGTAACCTAAAGTGTCATTCACATCTGGAGTTTCAATATTCTGAACCTGTTCCATTGTTCTGATAGGAGTATCTAACCATGGACCCACAGATTCTTTCATTTTGAAATCAATTCCCATTGCCTGTGGAACTACCAGGATATCAGAAAACAGAATCGCGGCATCCAAAGGAAATCTGCGGATAGGCTGCAGAGTGATCTCAGCGGCAAGCTCCGGGGTCTGACATCTTGTAAAGAAATCATACTGATCTCTTAAAGCAATGAATTCCGGCAGATATCTTCCAGCCTGCCTCATCATCCAGACAGGAGGTCTTTCAACGGTTTCTCCGCGAAGTGCTTTTAAATATAGGTCGTTTTTTATCATAATCTATTCTAACTAATATTACCGGCAATGTTTCGGTAACAGATATTCTAAATTCTACTTCCGATTTCTTTTCTGATCAATGCAAAGATGGATGTCAATGTATTTTCTTCAGAAGTAAAAATTTCTTCCTGCGTATAATTTCTCAGCTCACCTGAAGTAGTTTCGCCAATTGAAAAAAGCTTCATGCCTTCCAGAGAATTTCGCCTTGCAAAACTACGAACTCCGCTCGGACTAAAAAATACTGCAGCATGATATTTTTCAGTTATTACAGGATTGATTTCCTCAGTATTATAAATGGTAACTTTTTTGTACTTAATGTTTTGTAATGGAAGGTCTTTGTCCAGAACATTGATGGCAAGATTGCCGCAGAAGTGCAGGAACTGCTCGTGCTGGCACTTCCCGATAATGAATCTGGAAAGAGTTTCAGCATTTTTCAGTACCTTAAATGTTCCAAAACCATGTTTCCTCAGCTCTCTTTTGGTCTTTTCTCCTACACAATAGATCTTGTTATAATTTTTGGCTGTAAAATTCTCATTGGGTTTGAATCTGTTTTTAAAAAAAGCAGCAACTCCATTGGTACTGGTGAAAATCAGAGAATAATTTTTCAGCTCAAAAGGACTGATCATGATTGGTTTGGTCTTAATTACCTCAACACATTCAACCAAAATATCCTCTCCTAATTCTTTGGATATAATCGTCTGGTCTATATTTTTGGTAAATAAGATTTTCATGTCTGTAAAATTAAGAAAATGAAAAAGTGTGGCTAAAGGAAGGTAAAAATGTAAATCTGAACTATCAGATCTGGCTTTTGATTTCTGCCATTAATTCTTTTCCTCCGTTTTCAAGAACAACTTTTGCAAACTTTTCTCCAAAATTCTCTGTTGGAGTGTACACAAAGTTCTCATCTACAGCAATGCAGTTTTTTCCATCCAAAGAACAAAGTGCAGCTTTGAAACGGATCTGATCGCCGATGATTTCTGCAAAAGCTCCGATAGGTGCAGTGCAGCCTCCTTCTAGAGTACTCAGGAAGTTTCTTTCAATCTCTACACAGATTTGTGTCTGTTGATGATTGATCTGTCTTACAATTTCGTTTATTTCCGGTTTGTCAGTATGTCCGGCTACAGAGATTACCCCTTGTGAAGGCGCAGAAATCATTAACGGAAGCATTTCGTAATCAATTTCCATTTTCATTCTTTTGATGCCTGCCAAAGATAAAATCGTAGCATCGAAATCTCCATCTTCCAGTTTTTGAAGTCTGGTCTGAATATTTCCACGGATATCCGAAAAATCAGTCGTCGGATAATTTCTCAGCCAGAAAGCTCTTCTTCTCAAACTGCTGGTAGCAAGTTTAAGCTCATGGAATTCTTTATTCCTTGCAGATTCTTTTCTGATCAGGATGTCCTGTGGATAATCTCTTTCCAGGTAAGCGATCATCTCAATATTTTGAGGCAATTGAGTGGGAACGTCTTTTAAAGAATGTACGGCAATATCAATTTCATCATTCAGTAGGGCAATATCAAGGTCTCTTGTGAAAACCCCGGTAATTCCTAAAGAATAAAGCGGTTGATTAAGATTCTTATCGCCAGAAGATACGATAGGAACAATTTCCGTTAAATAATTGTTGTTCTGAAGGTGCCTCGCAACCTCTCTAGCCTGCCAAAGTGCAAGTGCGGAATTTCTCGTTCCGATTCTAATGCTTTTCATTGAATTCGTTGTTTGGTTGTTCAACTAATATTTCGTGCATTAATTTACTAATTTCTTCGGCTTTTAAAGGATTATCGATGATATATTTTGCAAAACGGTTGGTAATTTTCTGGATCATTTTATCAGAAAGTTCCATGTCCGTGATGTTTATGTATTTATTCTTTTTGTAAAAATTATGCATTTCATTGCGTTCCATGTTCTTCAGAACTGCTTTGAAATGATGAATATTGGGTGCCAGCTTTCTCTTTTTCTCCCACTCAATAAAGTCTTTCATCAGTTCCTTAATGATTTTTTCAGCTTTCGGGATTTCTCTTTCTCGCTGTTGAATCGTTTCCTGAATCTGTTTTGAAAGCTCATCTACGTCAATCAGTGTTACGTTTTTATTTTCGGTAACATTCTTTTCAACGTTATGAGGAATAGAAAGATCAATGATTAATGTTTCCTTTCCATTCGGGAAATGAGACTGGTTGACAATAGGATGTTTGGCTCCTGTTGCCACAATAAGAATATCTGTGTTTTTTAATTCCTGGTCAAAATCAGAATAATCAACGTGAGGAATATTATATTTTTGGGAAATCTTTTCAGCTTTCTCCTGAGTTCTGTTGGCGATTTTAATTTTCGGCTGGTAGACATGTTTTACCAGATTTTCAACGGTATTCTGCCCTATCTCACCTACACCCAAAAGAAGAATGTTTTTTTCAGTAATTCTTTTCTGGCTGTTTAAAATATAATGAACTGCAGCATAAGAAACAGAAGCTGCTCCATTGGAAATGCCCGTTTCATTTTTTATTCTTTTCGAAATCTGAATAGCCGCATTGATGGCTCTTTCCAGATAAGGGTTTGAATTTTGTCTTTCTTTTTTGAAACGGCTGTATGCTTTTTTTATCTGCCCGATAATTTCAAAGTCTCCGATAATCTGACTTTCAAGACCTGCCGCTACTCTGAAAAGATGAATCAAAGCTTCCTCTTTGGTAAGAATATTGGCGAACTGAAGAAAATCTGTAAGCTGTACTCCAATGGTTTTGCAGTACTCTTCAGCGACTAAAAGGTAATTGGGAGATGTGGTATAAATTTCGGTCCTGTTACAAGTGGAAACAACAAATGCATCACCCAGGTCTTCCTGATGGACTCTGGAAACAAAATTTTTGATGTTCTCATCAAAGAATGCAAACTTTCCTCTCGTTTCTACGTCGGCTTTCTCGTAGCTTATTGAAAGCACGGCAAAATTTGACGTCCGATGAATGTTGGAATACTGTAACATAAGCAGTCGCAAATTTACGATTTTTTTAATTAACCTCTCTCAGATAGTGTATATGATAATTATCGTAAAAAACTATAAAAGGAAAGAAAAGGACGTTTCTGGCAGAAAGACAAAACGGTACAATGATAAAATTCCATGTTGGAAAATAATTTTTGGCGTTTCTAGGTTTTTGTTTTGATCTTCAATGCCGTATTTTTTTAGTCTTTTTACCCTTTTGTAATTACCCTTTTTTGCCTATTTAACACGCCATTAATTTTAGTTGAAATCAAACTCTGTAAATATCTAAATTGAAAGTTAATAAAGAATTATAAATTTTAATAAAATTTTAACCAAATTAAGTTGTTGGGAAATTTCTTTAGTACTGTTAAATTTATATCTTTGTAAACTTAAAATCAGAAGAAAAATATGAGTTTATTTGATATGTTTACGCAAGAAATTGCGATAGACCTTGGAACTGCTAATACCCTAATCATCCATAATAATAAAATTGTTATTGATCAACCTTCAATTGTTGCAATTGAACGTTCATCGGGTAAGCCGATTGCCGTCGGAGAGCAGGCCAAGCATATGCAGGGTAAAACTCACGAGGATATCAAGACTATCCGTCCATTGAAAGATGGGGTTATTGCTGATTTCCACGCTTCTGAACATATGATCAAGGAATTCATCAAAAAAATTCCTGGAATCAAAGGTAAATTCATTCAGCCAGCATTACGAATTGTAATCTGTATCCCTTCTGGTATTACTGAAGTTGAAAAAAGAGCGGTAAGAGATTCTGCTCAGAAAGTAAACGCAAAAGAAGTAAGATTGATCTACGAACCAATGGCAGCAGCAATTGGGGTAGGGATTGACGTTCAAAAGCCTGAAGGAAATATGATCATCGATATAGGTGGTGGTACTACGGAAATTGCTGTTGTAGCTTTAGGAGGTATCGTATGTGATAAATCTGTGAAGATTGCAGGAGATGTTTTTACCAATGATATTGCTTATTACTTAAGAACTCACCATAACCTTTATATCGGAGAAAGAACTGCTGAAAGAATCAAAATTGAAGTAGGTTCTGCAGTAGAAGATCTTGATGTAGATATCGAAGACATTCCGGTACAAGGTAGAGACCTTATTACAGGTAAGCCTAAAGAAATTATGGTTGGATACAAAGAGATTGCCCGTGCATTAGATAAATCAATCATCAGAATTGAAGATGCCGTAATGGAAACATTATCTCTTACACCACCGGAATTGGCTGCTGATATTTACAAAACAGGTATTTATCTTGCTGGAGGAGGAGCGCTATTAAGAGGTCTTGCGGACAGAATTCACAAGAAAACAGGTCTTCCTGTATTTGTAGCTGAAGATCCGTTGAGAGCTGTAGTTCGCGGAACAGGTATTGCCCTTAAGAATATGGACAAGTTCAATTTCTTAATTAAATAATTTTAACTTTTTACGACTTTATATCTGAATGGGATTTTTGCTGAGATTATTTTCGAAGAATACTCTTTTCGTCTTCTTTATATTCCTGCAAATTATTGCTCTGGTTTTGATATTCTCAAGAAATGCCATGCAGAGATCCTGGGTTGCGGGCCAAACGGCTGCGTTCAATTCCTGGGTTTCCGGATATATTGATGAAGGAGTTTCTTATCTGAAGCTAAAACAGATCAATGAAGATCTTGTGGTTCAGAATAAAGCCCTAATGACTGAGCTCTATGGAAAAGACGGAGGGAAAAACCCCGTTTTTAAAAGAGTTCATGATACCATTGGCGGAGGGCAGATCTATACTTTTGTTGATGGAGAGATTGTTTTCAACAGTATCAACAGAAGAAACAACTATTTTACAATCAACCGCGGCCGTAGAGATGGAGTCTTTCCTCAAATGGGAGTGATGGCACCAAGAGGCATTGCGGGAATTGTAATCAATTCTACAGATAGTTATGCATTGGTTCAATCCGTGTTAAGTGTTAACAAGATCAGAATTAATGCAGCACTTAAAAATTCAGGGTATTTTGGTACTTTAACATGGAATGGAGATAACTCCAGGGTAATGCACCTGGCGGATATTCCGAAATATGTTGCCTTAAAAGTAGGAGATACCGTCGTTACAGATGGTAAATCTGCTATTTTTCCTAAAGGAGTTACCATTGGTACCATTGCAGGATATTCTGTAGACAATAAAACCGGCTTCTGGGATATTTCCGTTGAGCTGAGTGAAAAAATGGGAGCGTTGAATAAAGTGTATGTAGTGAAGAATCTTAAGAAAGCAGAAGTGCAGAAGATTCAGGACACTATGCAAGCTGTAATAAAAAAGGAAAATGATTAGCAGGACTTTATTTACCGATATATTGATCATGATCTTTCTTGTTGCATTACAAATATTTGTATTGAACAGGATTACGCTTTTCGGGAAATATACTCCGGTATTATATCCTGTGTTTGTCATGTTCTATCCGTTTTTCAGAAATAAATTTCAGTTCCTGGCATTGAGCTTTTTGATAGGGCTGGCTATTGACGGTTTCCTTAATTCATGGGGGATCAATGCATTTGCAACAACGTTAATCGCCTATTTCAGAACGTTGATCTTCAGGACTTCCACAGATACGTCTACGGACTTTTTCTCATTCCAGTCCCTTCAATGGGCGCAGTTTTTGCTGTTTTTATTTTCAAGTATTTTCCTGCATCAGCTTTTAGTACAGTATATCGAGTTCTTTAAGTTTAGCAGGTTTTTTGAAATATTATTTAATGTGTTGGTGACAAGTGTAATTTCATTTATCTTTATAGTCATCTACGCATTAATATTTAAAATCAAACAAAAAGTTTGAACACACGTTATTTAAAAATTTTTTCCATACTCGTTATCATCGCCCTTATTTTTGTGGCGAGGCTTGCTTATTTGCAGTTGTTTACAGACCGTTATGCCTTAAACGCGGCCAATACCTCCATTAAAACAGAATATGTTATTCCACAGCGTGGAGTAATTTTTGATAGAAATGGTAAAATCATGGTAGGTAACCAGCCTGCTTATGAAATTTCATTTACCCAGGCATTGATGAAACCTGATTTTGATACGCTGGCTTTTTGCAGTTTAATGAAAATTACAAAGCAGGATTTTATCAATAAAATCAATGTGATCAAAAAGGAAAAATATTATTCCAAGCTGACCCCGATGACTTTCATCAAAGACCTCAGCAGAGAAGATATTGCAAGAGTTCAGGAAATTATTTTTAAGTATCCCGCATTTAATATTGTATCAAGACCTCAGCGTCAGTACGAAGTTTCCACATCCGGAAACCTTCTTGGATATACCAGTGAGGTAAATGAAAGAGATATTAAAAAAGATTCTCTCTACTATTTACCGGGAGATTTCATTGGGAAAACAGGGGTTGAAAAATCCTACGAAAAAGAACTCCGGGGAATAAAAGGAGTGAAGTATATCCAGAAAGATATCAGACTCAGAAATATCGGCTCCTATAAAAACGGATCTTTGGATAAAGATGTGATTACAGGTAAAGATATTACTTTAACCATTGATTACGATCTTCAGAGAACAGCAGAAGAAATGCTTGTCAACAAACACGGTGCAATTGTCGCTTTAGATCCTAATAATGGAGAAGTTTTAGTGGCTGCAACCGGTCCGGATATTGATCCAAACCTTTTTACCGGACCTAATAAATCAAAAAACTTATACGCCCTTTCAAAAGATACGCTTTACGAAAATAAACCTACTTTTGATCGTGCTTTACAGGCGGGATATCCTCCGGGATCAACGTTTAAATTGTTGACAGCTCTAGCTGCTATGCAAATGGGAGTAATGGATGAAAAAACTATTTTCCCGTGTGGAGGAGGATTCTTCTATAAAGGAAAAAGAATTAAGGGTCATGGTGGAGCAGATCCGCTTATTCCTTCCATTCAGGTTTCCAGTAACTGTTTTTTCACCTACGCCTTTATTGCCATTATCAAAAAATATCCTGGAAACCCTTCAAAAGGTGTTGATGAATGGAAAAAAATCATGAGCAGTTTTGGAGTGGGAGAGTTTTTAAATAATGATTTTGCCGTTGGGGCAAGAGGTAGAATACCTTCCGGAGATTTTTACGAAAAAAGATTTAAAGCCATCATGAAGGCAAGCGGTTCTCAGAGAACTGATTTTAAAAACTGGGATGAAATGTCCACCGGTGCTATTTATAACGGAATGGGGCAGGGTGATGTTTTGGTAACTCCTATTCAGCTGGCCAATTATGTAGCTGCTATTGCTAATAAAGGATGGTATTATACACCTCATATCGTAAAAGGAATTGACGGAAAACCTAATCCTGACCCGAGATTTAAAGTGAAACATAAAACTCTGGTAGATCCAAAGCACTTTGAACCTGTACTTAAAGGTATGGAAGCTGTAGTGTTGAGAGGAACAGCAAGAGGACTGAAATCCAATGACTTTACACAATTGGCAAAAACAGGAACAGCACAGGTTCCACAAGGGAAGGATAACTCTATTTTTGTATTGATTGCGCCTGCTGATAAACCCAAGATTGTTGTAGTAGCCGTAATGGAACATGCAGGATTTGGTGCTACATGGGCAGGGCCGGCCTGTACCGTGATTGCTGAGAAATATATTACCGGCGATTTGAAAAGAGAAAATCTTTACAAAAAAATGATTACCTCGAGTTTCATGCCTGAATATAAAAGACAATGGATTGCAGATTTGAAACGCAAAGGGCTATATGTTGATCCTAAACCTGATTCCATCAAACAAAAAAGAATAAAGGATAGTCTGGAATTGGTAAAACAACAAAAGGCTAAGCTGCAAAAGAAAATAGAAGAGGACGCTAAAAAGAATAACACTGCTAAAAAACCTGTAAAGCAATGAAATGGACAGAAGGAATAGATAAACTGGGCCTTGGGCTGTATTTCCTGCTTTGCATTTTTGCCATTGCAAATATTTACAGTGTAGACCAGAAACTAGGAGAGAAGCAATTGGTTTTTTTCTGTATTTCTGTATTTGTAGGGCTTGTTATATTCGTAGGAAGAAGCAAATTCTTTGAGAATATGGCTGGTATTATTTACATTGGTGGAGTTTTACTTTTGATAGGTCTTTTCCCGTTTGGTAAAGAAATTCTGGGCCAGAAAAACTGGTATAAGTTTGGAAGTTTTACGATGCAGCCCGTTGAGTTTGCAAAAATAGGTACCGCCTTGATGCTCGCCAATTTCGTTTCAAGCCCGGATTTTAATATTAAAAATAAAAAATCTATCTGGACTGCCCTTGCTATTATAGGAATTCCGGCCGCAGTCGTTCTGGCTATTCCGGATGTAGGTTCTATGCTTGTGTTCATCGCATTTTTCATCGCATTATATAGAGAAGGATTGAGTGGTCTTTTATTCGGTATCGGATTTATTTTTGCCGGAGTTTTTCTGATTTCCCTGGCTATTCCTCCTATTTATGTTGCGATTGCAGTTTTAGTGATTGCCGGAGTTCTGATTGCTATGAATTATCATAGAATGTCATGGGATGTGATTTCTATTTCAGGGATTGCAGGTTCTATCCTTATATTGTGCGGACTGGCTTTCGGGTCACCTTATATTTTAGAAAAACTGCCAAAACACCAGAGAGAAAGAATTGAGGTTCTTTACAAGGGTGAAAAGGCATTCAGAGATACTTCAGGATACAACTTATTATATTCAAAAACTGCCATCGGATCAGGCGGAATCTGGGGGAAAGGATACCGTGAAGGATCCGTTACCCAGGGGAAATTCGTTCCCGAACAGGAAACAGATTACATATTTTGTACCGTAGGAGAAGAATGGGGCTTCGCAGGAAGTGCAGTTCTTATCCTGTGTTACATGGTCTATATCGGAAGAATCTATTATCTGGCAGAACAGCAGAAGTCTACTTTTAACCGGGTGTTTGGATATTGTTTTGCCTCTATCCTGCTGATGCACTTTTCAATCAATCTGGGGATGGTTATGGGGCTTTTTCCTACCGTAGGGATACCCCTTCCTTACTTCAGTTATGGAGGAAGTTCTTTATTGGCTTTCTCGATGATGACTTTTATCTTCTTTAAACTTAATTATTCAGATAAGAATAGTTTGGTGTAAAAGAGGGAGGTTGGAAGCTGGATGATGGAAGTTTATCATTGTTCTGCTGATCACTCGTCTTCAAAATCAACTTCATCAACACATTTTTTATGAAACAATCCTATTTCTCAGACGAAGATTTCGAGAGCAAAGACTTCACGCAACTTCCTTTAGAAAAAAGTGAGTACGAAAACTGTACGTTCAGAAACTGTAATTTTGAATACGGAAATCTGTCCGGCTTCAGCTTTACCGATTGTGAGTTTATCGAATGCAATCTCAGTATGGTAAAATTGGTAAAAACAGCTTTTCATGAGGTTGTTTTCAAAGAATGTAAAATGTTCGGTCTTCAGTTTAATGATTGTAATCCGTTCGGACTCTCTTTCAAATTTGATGGAGGTTCTTTGAATAATTCAGTTTTTTATCAGACATCCATTAAGAAAACGCTTTTCAAAAATACCCAATTAATTGAGGTTGATTTTAGTGAATGCGATTTGTCAAATGCAGTCTTTAGCAACTGTGATCTGTCAGGCGCTGTTTTTGACGCTACAAACCTCGAAAAGGCAGATTTCCGGACATCGGTTAACTATTCGATAGATCCGGCTTTAAATAAGCTTAAAAAGGCCAGGTTTTCACTTTCTGAAATCTATGGGCTATTGTATAAACTGGATATTGAAATTGATAAGAACAGTTGATATCCGCAGTTGTTTAACAATTGGCATATTAAAATATCAATATTGAATCGATAGGAGCGGGTTTTAACCTGCTTTTCTCTTCTCTTGGATTGTGTTGAAATAGCCCAATTAAAGTATATAAAAAAGCCATCAGATGTCTGATGGCTTCATTATTTAAATCAATTATTTATAAAATTAAAAATTTGCGGGTGTAGGAAGAGTAGCTGCTGCTAAGTTATTGTAAGCTTCTCCTTCTTCGTTGATCACTCTTTTTGCGAATCTGAATTTAGGACCCCAATAAGAATCATTCAGTGAAGAAATCATTACTCCTTTTGATGTTGCTGCGTGGATAAATTTAATCTCACCCTCTTCAGTAACACTTTCTACAATACCTACGTGAGAAATTCTTCTTCCGTGAGAAAAGAAGATTAAGTCTCCTTTCTGTAGCTCTCCTTTTTCAATTCTTTCCCCTTCCTGAGCCTGAGAAGCCGCTACTCTAGGTAAGCTAAGACCTGCTGCTGCTCCGAATACAGAAAGAACAAAAGCTGAACAATCGATACCGTTTCTGGTTGTTCCTCCATATCTGTAAGGAGTTCCAAGGTATGTTTCAGCTTCTTCAAGGATACCGTCAATGGTTTTATTATGTTTGATTGCTTTTGCAATCTCAGAATTCTTAACTGCTTTTTTAGCACTAGCGATAGATGCAGCCTTTTCCGCAAGGAAAGAGTCGATAAGTTTTTGCTTATCCTGCTCCATTTTTTTATTATCTATAGAAGCTAGTTTGGCATCTGTTTTGTATTCTTTTGTGTAAGTTGCTGGTTTTGAAACCACATAATTTGTAGCGCACGATTGCAATGAAACTGTAGTAACTATAGCAACTAAATAAAACAAAACTCTTTTCTTCATATATATTTGATTATCCGTGTTAAAAAGGAATATTTATTTTCAAAAGCATTACAAAAGTAGAGATTCCGAGCAAAAGACCCCTGATATGATAATTGTCAGGATCTTATTTTAACACATTTTAACATATAATTTACATATGTTAAAGAAAAATAAACCGCAACAGCCTGTTTTTGGTAAGTGTGCGGTTTTTTTTATTAAGATTCTTTAACAAACCTAATCGACTTTCTTCTATATATCAGGGTTTATGATTTAAAACTCTAATTTTCAGTATTGTTAACAAAACAAAAAAATTCCCCGGAAAACCGAGGAATTTAAACTAATATGGAACTTTACAGGACGTTATTTTGTAAACAACATTTCTCTGTATTTTGTCATCGGCCAAAGCTCATCGTCCACCATCATTTCCAAAGCGTCAGAAGCTTCTCTGATTGGGTCGAATAATGGTTTTACTTTATTACAATAGCTTTCTGCCTGTTTTTGGCTGTCTGAGATACCTTTTGCAGTTTCTCTGGCTTTTAGAAGTTCTTCAACCCCAAGTTTAATTTTAGAAACATTTTCAGAAATGCTTGTAATTAAACTCATCTGTTCTTTTGCCAAAGATTTGAACTCTTTATCACCGAAGATTTCTTTAAGACCTTTTACATTTTCAATTAATCTGTTCTGATAATTTAATGCAGAAGGAATGATGTGGTTTCTTGCAATATCACCCAACACTCTTGATTCGATATCAATTACTGTTGAATATTTCTCTAATTTGATTTCGTTTCTCGCTTCTACTTCTCTGTGGTTGAAAATTCCCATTTCTTCATACAGATCTAAGAACTTTTTATCCATTTCCTGTTTTAAAGCTTCAGGAGTGGTTTTAAGGTTGTTTAATCCTCTTTTCTTAGCTTCTTTCGCCCAGTCATCAGAATATCCGTCTCCTTCAAACATAATGCTTTTACACTGCTTGATGTATTCTCTCAATACGTTGAAGATGGCTTCGTCCTTCTTAAGGCCAGTTTCGATTAAAGCATCCACTTCTTTCTTGAAATCGTTAAGCTGTTTCGCAGCAATTGTGTTCATTACCGTCATAGACTCTGCACAGTTTGCTGAAGAACCTACCGCTCTGATCTCAAATTTATTTCCTGTAAATGCAAAAGGAGAAGTTCTGTTTCTATCTGTGTTATCTAATAGAATTTCAGGAATCTTTCCAACTACATTTAATTTTAATTCTGTTTTTTCTTCCGGAGATAGTTTTCCGTTGGTTACCTTTTCAAGTTCTTCCAATACGCTGAACAACTGACTTCCGATAAATACGGAGATGATTGCAGGAGGAGCTTCATTGGCACCAAGTCTGTGGTCATTGCTTGCAGAAGCGATACTTGCTCTTAAAAGATCTGCATATTCGTGAACCGCTTTAATCGTGTTAACAAAGAATGTTAAGAACTGTAAGTTTTTCTTAGGATTTTTTCCAGGGCTTAAAAGGTTTTCACCAGTATCTGTTGCTAAAGACCAGTTGTTATGTTTTCCGCTTCCGTTTACTCCAGCGAATGGTTTTTCGTGGAAAAGAATATGGAAGTGGTGTTTGTGTGCTACTCTTGCCATGATGTCCATCAACAAAGAGTTGTGGTCTACAGCAACGTTTACTTCTTCAAACATTGGTGCAAGCTCGAACTGGTTTGGAGCCACCTCGTTATGTCTTGTTGTTGCAGGAATACCCAATTTCATACATTCGATTTCAAGCTCTTTCATGAAGTTCATTACTCTTGTAGGAATAGAACCGAAATAATGGTCATCCAATTGCTGTCCTTTTGCAGGAGAATGTCCTAATAAGGTCTTGCCTGTTAATACAAGATCCGGACGAGATTGGTATAATGCTGAATCAACAAGGAAATATTCCTGCTCCCAACCCAAAGTAGGAGTTACCTTCGTTACGTTTTTGTCAAAATACTGCATTACATTAGTAGCCGCTTCATCTACAGCATTTAAAGCTCTCAAAAGAGGTGCTTTGTAATCCAGTGTTTCTCCTGTATAAGAGATGAAGATGGAAGGGATGCATAATGTAGTTCCCATAATGAATGCCGGAGATGTAGGGTCCCAAGCTGTATAACCTCTTGCTTCAAAAGTATTTCTGATACCTCCGTTAGGGAAAGACGATGCGTCTGGCTCCTGCTGGATAAGCATGTTTCCACTGAATCTTTCAATGGCTCTACCTCCTTCGATTGGAGTGAAGAAAGAATCGTGCTTTTCTGCAGTAGTACCTGTTAAAGGCTGGAACCAGTGCGTGTAGTGGGTTACGCCTTTGCTCATTGCCCAGTCTTTCATGGCTACAGCTACCTGGTCTGCAATATGTCTCTGGATCTTAGTTCCTTTTTTAATCGCATCCATGATAGAACCGAATGCTTCTTTTGTTAAATATTCTCTCATGGTTTCTTCTGAGAAAACATTTTTACAGAATAGTTCTGATAATTTCGCAGGGATCTCAACTGAGTTGTCTTTTCTGAAATCCTTAAATGGAAGGGTTTCTAATGCTTTGAATCTTAAGGTTGACATAATTGGGTTGATTTTTTACAGGGCAAATTTACAAAAAAAATGAATTGAAAACATTTTACCCCTAAAAAAAACAGGGGTGTTTTGAAAATTTATATAATTCAAACAAATGTTTAGCGTTTTTTAAGAGGGGCGTGTTGGCTCCTATTTGGAATATTGCTTAAGTAGAGACACAAATTGCGCAATTTGTGCAAAAAAATCTATGTGTATGTACACCAAATAAATATACAAAATTATTTTAAACTAATTTTTGAGATTCTTTCTGAAAATAAATAAAAAGATAGGCAGAAAAATAAAAAATGAATAAAGAAAGGGTTTAAAATAATCCATATCATAAATATCAAATACATAGAACAAAACGTGAGTTCCAAAAGTTATGATAAGATAAGGGATTACTTTTTTAGAAGAAATTACTTTGTTTACAAAGAACATGACAAGCATTTGAAGGAGAATTACCAAAGGAAACTTATCAAATAATCCATAAATTCCTGCAAAAGGGGATATTAAAATTGATTTAATAATTTGGGTAAGGTCTGGTGCTTCATCAAGCTGAAACAAAAAAAATAAAGCTCTAACAGGAAAATATATAAAGATATGGCAAATCCATATTTTCCAAAAAAGAGAAATTCTGCTTAATTTATTTTTCATAAGGTTTAATAATTTTTACAATTTCATTATTCACGGTTCCATCAGAATTTAGTTTGCCTTTAAATCCATACCATTTTGGTTTATGCTTGTATAAATATAGCATTAATAATGGTAAGTCTATTCTAAATTGTGAATCTGTTACTTTAGCATTAGGTGTAAAATCATCGAATGCCGGAACAATGTCATTAAACCAACTGATTGCCTGAGCTCCGGCTCCATGCCATCCCCCCTGAGGGTCTTTGTCTGCCATATTCTGAAATCTGGATATAGTAGATGAACTTGTTTTTCCATAAATAGGCGGTGCGACAACCCCTTGCTCATGTTGGATAAATTCTTTATCCCAGAGGTAAGCGGCGTCTCCCTTTAAAGGAGTTTTAGCATATTGACCATACATAAGCTCATGAAATTTGGTTATTGCAAAATCACAGATCCCTAAATTTAATTCATTTAAAATAGTTTCAACATCATTTGCTAGAAAACTATTCCCTCCTTCCAGTGAGTTTGATAATGCTTTTACCAATCCCTTAGCGCCTTTGCACCATTTTACATCATGCCCGAATCGATTTTTGATATTCCAGTCCACGCCTTCATAAAAATCATAAATTTGTTTGAAAGGCGCAAGCCTTCCTGGTATTTTGTGCTCAATAATATAAGAATAGGCTCTTCTCCAGGTATCATTATTTTCTGCCCTGTCTTTTGTCAGCCATGAACCATCCTGTCCCTTCCAGTCTTCTATTTTTATAGCTTTGTTTCGTAAAGCAAGTTTGTATGTTTCATAATCGGGAAATTCTCCTCCGATATATTTTTCTACAGAATTTTTGTTGGTGAGGAAATCATACATCAGCTGAGGAAAATTATTACCAACATAATTCTTGGGAAGGAGTATTTTAATTTTGCCCCCATCAATATTAATGTATTTTGAATGATGTATGGCAGAATCAAAGTATTTTACTCTAGAAGATCCTTCTACAATTTCTATAACAAGTGGATTGATGTTTTGCTCCACATCTTTTACTCCTGCATAGTTGAAAAGAATATTAATTACCGGAAATATTTTTCCTACAATAAAGACTCTTTCTTTTGGGAAAATATCTGTAGAATAATCAGATAACTGAATGGGCTTAATATATTTTCTGTAATGATTTGCATTACGAATCTGAAAAAGAGTTTTTACCGTATTAAGTTCTGTTTTATTGAGAAAGAGAACATCTGCTTCTTCCTTGTCTTTTACTGTTAATATTTCCTGTTCTGCAAGACTTGAAATACTCATCGATGGATATTGGGTATGTAACCCTAATCTTTTTGGATAGCTCATCTGTATATGTTTTAATATGAATATGACAAACTTAGCCTTGGAAGACGCCAAATCTCGACGTATTAAAAACAAATAGGCAGCAGCCTGAAGGATATGTTTTTAAACGACTTGTTAAAAGACAGTTAAAATAAAGTGGGCAAAGATTTTGTATATTTGTGTGAAATTTATTTTATGACAAATTCTAGAGCAAGAGAAACCACAGAGGCTATTGAAAGACTATATATCTCTATGAGACACCTATTTTATAGAGGATTTTTCAAGCCGGGCGGAGTTTCAGGAGAGAGTATCAGAAGTTTGTTGAAGACCATCAATCCGGAAATCTACGGAACCATGAATATTCCAAGCAAATTGGAATTGGACGGTTTGATGTATGTACTGGACAGACTTCCGGAAGGAATTGAAGAATGTGCTTTTATTCATCTTACATCTGATGAAGGGTTTGATAAAGGAAGTTTCGAACCTATTGTTCCCAAGAAAAGAAGAAGAAACTGTTATAGAATAGACGAACACCAGATGAATATTGAGGTTCTTTTGGGCCGTTCCGAAATTTATGACATTCTTACCCACCTTACCTTCCTTTTTATAGAAGCTGATAAAATCCGTAATCTGGCATTCATCCAGGACGAGAACTGGAAGCCGACACGTGCCTTCAAAATTATTGAAGAAGTGGTGAAGGGAGAAAAGAAATTCAGCAGAAAAGAAAAAGAAGTGGCACTTATTCATCTTTCTTCTTTAATAGGAAGATCTTTTGATGAAACTTTAAGAGCTTATAATACTTTTGGCGATGATCACAACCCTGACCGTCTGTTCAAAATCATTTACAACTTAGCAAAAGTAAGTCTTGATGATGCAAAAGGAAGCAGAGAAAGAGAGATTCATTTCAGTTCTATATTAAAAGAAAGAGTAGGTCACCACTATTTTGGAGAAAAATGGGCCAACAAAGTGAAAGAAGTTTTATTTGAAAACAATCTTCACATGCGTCCGTTACATATTATTTCAGCCAATATGCACTCGGTGAAAAATATGCTGTATGCTAATAATGCCCTTAAAAAGAAGCAGCACCACGAGGTGGATTATAAACTGTACGAAGAGATTTCAAATAAGAAAGAACTTCGTGATAAAGTTTTAAAATATGCTTTGGAGGAAGGGATGATTCATATTGCAGATAAGAGTGGAAGTAATATTGATGTTCAGATCATAGACCTCAGCAAAACAGACCTGAAAAATACGCCATTTGCAGACTGCAAGTTCGGAGGAGATGATGTAGTAATGGTTTTTGACTACGCATTCGGAGAGCAGGCTTTCGAAGTAATGGATGAATTACTCAGACCTTTTGAGCATAAAGGAGAAGTGTATATGATGCATGTAAAATCTGTTTCCATTATGGGTAAAGCAGGTATTCTTACGGGAGAGAAAGGTGATATCATGATTCCTACTTCCCATATCTTTGAAGGAACAGCAGATAATTATCCTTTTGAAAATGCTTTAAAACTTGAAGATTTTAAAGATGATGAATTAAAAGCTTTTGAAGGACCAATGATTACTGTTTTGGGGACTTCTCTTCAGAATAAAGATATTCTATTGTACTTTATGAATACTTCATGGAAAGCAATTGGTCTTGAAATGGAAGGAGCACACTATCAGAAAGCCATTCAGGTAGCATCCAAGATCAGACACCATATTTCACCGGATCTTTTTGTCATGTATGCTTATTATGCATCGGATAATCCGTTGGAAACAGGAAGTACATTATCTTCAGGAGGGTTGGGTCTTACAGGGGTAAAACCAACCTATCTGATTACTTTAAGAATCCTTGAAAAGATTTTAAGAAGTGGAAAAAAAGAAGCTTCTGCTAAAAAATAATTGTAATTCAATATTATAATATCAACCTCAGATGTATTTTGCATTTGAGGTTTTTTTGTGTTTGAGAAAATTAAAGAGCCTTGTCAAGGTTTTAAACCTTGACAAGGCTCTTTATTGTGTATCTTAGAAAATAAAGATGTTCAGTATCACAATTATCAAAAAGATTCAGAGAGGTTCTGCTCGATGGTTTCTGGATCGCCAATACCAATTTTAAAGATCAGCTTTCAGAGGTGAGCTGGGAGCAGGCGGTAGCAAAAGTAGATGCTTTAAATACCATTGCGATGCTCACTTTTCACATTGATTATTATATTGCAGGAATTGTCAATGTCTTTGAAGGTGGAGCTCTTGAGATCAAAGATAAATTCAGTTTTGATCTTTCTCCCATAGAATCTCAACAACAATGGGAAGATTTGTTGAATAAACTCTGGAGAGATTCTGAAAAATTTGCTGTATTATTAGAACAGATGCCGGATTCCAAACTGGATGAGGTTTTCGTTGATGAAAAATATGGAACTTACCGAAGAAATATCGACGGAATGATTGAACACAGCTACTATCATCTGGGGCAGATTACTTTAATTAAAAAACTTTTGAAAAACAGCTGAAATTACATATCCTATCCTCAAAAAATATCCTTGTCAAGGTTTTAAACCTTGACAAGGACTGTTGCAAAACACTCAAAAAAGAATTTAACCATCCGTATTAAAATCCATCTAAAACCATAACAAACAGAATAAAAACCTCAAAATAACTCCTATTTGAGGTTCTTAGTTAAATTACCTACCTTTAAAAAAAAATAAAATTTTAAATGAGAAAATCGGCTGCAATCATTTTTGCGTTTATCATTTCACAATTTCAGGCTCAGCAAGGAGCTTATTATCAGCAGGCTGCGAAGTACAAGATGGATATTGATGTCAATGCTGAAAAATTTACCTATCAGGGAAAACAAACTTTAGAATACACCAATTATTCTCCGGACGAGCTGAATGTGGTTTATTTCCACTTATACTGGAATGCTTTCAAACCAAATTCTATGATGGATCAGAGAGTGGCTTCACAAGGGAAAAATGGTGATGGAAGACTGCAGAAAGATGGGATTTCAAGACTTGCTTCCATTCCTAAAGATCAGGAAGGAACTCAAAATATTCACTGGATTAAACAAAATGGGAAAGACCTTAAATTTGAGGTTCAGGAAACCATTATGAAAGTATATCTGGCAGAACCTATCAAGCCAAATTCTACGACTACATTTACCATGGATTGGGATGCTGTAATACCTCAGCAGATCAGAAGAAGCGGAAGAAACAATAGAGAAGGAGTGGATATGACCATGACCCAGTGGTATCCTAAAATTGCGGAGTACGATTATGACGGCTGGGCCACCTTCGATTATCTGGGAAGAGAATTCCATGCGCCGTTCTCCGATTTTGATGTTACCATTAAGATCAACAAAGATTATGTCGTAGGAGCAGGAGGAATTCTGGAAAATCCAACAGAAGTAAAAGGCTACGATGCCAATGCCAAAATAAAAACAGAAAAAGACAAAAAAGCAATCTGGAAATGGACAGCAAAGAATATTCTTGATTTTGCATGGAGTGCAGACAGAGATTATTCTGTAGAAAGCTTTAATGTTCCGGAAGGTCCGAAAGTATACCTGGTTTATCAGAAAAATGATAAAACGAAAGCCTGGGGTGAATCTCAGCCTTATATTACGAAATATTTCCAGATCATGAATGCTCACTTCGGGAAATATGTATATCCTACCTATGCCTTTATCCAGGGAGGAGACGGCGGAATGGAATACGGGATGTGTACCATGATTTTAGGGGAAGCTAAAAGTGTTAAAGATTTGATGGGCTTAATGGCTCACGAAGGAGCTCATTCATGGTATCAGCAGATGCTTGCTACGAATGAATCTGTACGTCCGTGGATGGATGAAGGTTTTACAAGCTATGCGGAAGGATATACCATGTATCAGTTATTCCCTGAAGATCTTCCGAATCCTTTTGTTGAAAGATTAGATGCCTACAGAAACTTTGTTAAAAAAGGAATTGAAGAACCTGCCGTTTGGTTGGGAGACCATCATGATAACGGTACTGCTTATACTTATGCATCTTATGTAAAAGGGGAATTGTATCTGGTGCAGCTTGGATACATTATGGGGGAGCAGAAACTAGCAGAAACCTTAAAGCAGTATTATGATCAATGGAGCATGAAGCATCCTTCAGACAGAGATTTCCTTCATATTGCTCAGAAAGTTTCGGGGATGGATCTGAAATGGTTCCATAACTATTGGATCAATACCACAAAAACAATCGATTACGGAATTAAGGATGTGAAATATGATGCCAAGTCTACCACCATTACCTTAGTCAACAATGGCCAGGTTCCGATGCCAATTGATTTTGGAGTGATGACTGCGGATAAGAAAGTAATCACTTATCAGATTCCAATGAATATGACGCATACATGGAAAGAAAAGGATGTGTATGGAGAGTTTAAAACAATGCCTTACTGGCCATGGACTCAGAAAGAATATACACTTACCATTCCGTACACAAAATCTCAATTATCTGTTCTGGGAATTGATTTCAGCCAGAGAATTGCAGATGTGAATATGGAGAACAATTTTGTTGAAGTGAAATAACAATAAATAGATATAAATAAAATCCACAGATAAGTCTGGACTGCCCCCAAAAAGTTAGACACTTTTTAGGGGCATTTTTTTATGTATAGAAAAGAAAAATTTAGCGTTGCTTTTAAATTAGAATGTATTAATCTTCACAAAAATTCTCATCGTTCAATTAAATCTATAGCAACAGAGAAAGGATTTAATGAAAGCAATCTGCGCAAGTGGATTGGTTTTTATAGCAAGTACGGAATCTCGGGACTATACCCGCGAAAAAACATGAGCTATTCCCTGAATTTCAAGGTTAAAGTTCTAAAAACCATCGAAACAGAACATATCTCACAAAGGGAAGCATGTATCCGATTTAATATTGCAGCTCAGTCTACCGTGTTGAATTGGCAAAGGAATTACGAAAAAAGTGGTATTTTAGGGTTAAAGAACAACCCCAAAGGAAGACCCGGCATTATGAGTGATTACAAACGTAAAAAAAGAAAGTCTGATAAGCCATTGACCAGAGAAGAAGAACTTTTATTGGAAAACGAAAGGCTTCGAGCTGAAATTGATTTTCTAAAAAAGTTAGACGCCTTAACTCTCAAAAAGAACAAGCAGAGGCCATCGAAGGATTAAGGCGAAAATATGATCTGTCACTCCTGTTGGATTGTACAGGCATGGCCAGAAGCAGTTTTTATTACCATCAGAAAGCTCTTGACAAAAAGGATAAATATGGAGAAATAAAAACTTTGATAAAACAAATTTATCATAGACATAAAGGTCGGTTTGGATACCGTCGTATTACTCTGATTATGAAACAACAAGAAATTGTAATTAATCATAAAACGGTATTAA
>NZ_QDFZ01000030.1 GCF_003347605.1 Chryseobacterium sp. KLBC 52
AGAAAACACAAATTTCATGAAAAAGAAGGAGCATATTTTATAAGCTTTGCTACGGTATTTTGGATTGATATTTTTACAAGAATTGAATATTTCGATATCATTATTGAAGCATTAAATTATTGTAGAAAGAATAAAGGAATGACTATTTTCGGATATTGTATCATGCCCAGTCATATACATTTAATTTTCAGATCAGAAAAAGGTCAACCTTCAGAATTAATTAGAGATTTTAAGGGCTTTACTGCTAAAAAGTTGCTTAAGGCTATCGAAGAAAATACTCAGGAAAGCAGAAAAGAGTGGTTATTGTGGATGTTTAAAAAAGCAGGAAGCCGAAATTCTAATATAAAAAAATATCAGTTTTGGCAGCAGAATAATAATCCAATAGAAATATGGACGTTGAAGGTATTTGAGCAGAAACTAAATTATGTTCATCAAAACCCTGTGAAGGCGGGCTTTGTTATGGAGCCTTGGGAATGGAAACACAGTAGTGCAAGGAATTATTGTGATGATTATGATGAGATTCTTGAAATCGATGTTAATTTATGATTGTGGACACGAGCGGGACGCTCGCGCCAGCAAAAGGGAGCCTTGGGAATGGAAATATAGTAGTGCAAGAAACTATTGTGATGATTATGAGAAAGTACTGGAAATAGATGTTAATTTGTGAGATTATGGGCACGAGCGGGACGCTCGTGCCAGCAAAAGGAATAGAAATATAGCAATGCCAAAAACTATTGTGATGATTATGAGAAAGTACTGGAAATAGATGTTAATTTGTGAGTGTATTGATTATGGGCGCGAGCGGGACGCTCGCGCCAGCAAAAGAGGCTGCAACCATGCTGAAACTCATAAATTGCTACCTCAACTTAAAAAATCATTTGATTTTTCTTAATCAATCTTACCTTCTTCATTTTTCTTAACGGTTTAATTTAAAATTAAAGATTCTCCAAAAAACAACCCCGGCTGTTTCTTTGAAACAGCCGGGGTTTATCTATATTTTAATTTCCGCTTAAAGCAGATAATTAATTAAAATTTAAGATCTCCATTCACTTCTCTTACTGCATTAGCAGCTTCAGCGAATTTCAATTGCTCTTCAGCAGTCAACGTTACGTTTACAATTGATTCTACTCCGTTTGCTCCGATAATAGCAGGAACACCAAGGCAGATATCGTTTTGTCCGTATTCTCCTTCAAGCATTAAAGAACAAGGGATCATTTTCTTCTGATCACATGCAATCGCCTGAACCATTACAGAAACTGCTGCACCTGGAGCATACCAGGCTGAAGTTCCTAATAATTTCGTAAGCGTAGCTCCTCCTACTTTAGTTTCTTCGATCACATATTTTTGTTGCTCATCACTTAAGAACTCCGTTACAGGAACACCATTTCTTGTCGCTTTGCTCAATAATGGAAGCATACCTGTATCACTGTGAGCAGCAATTACCATTCCGTCAACATCAGAAATTGGAGCTTCTAATGCTTCAGCCAATCTGTATTTGAATCTTGCAGAATCTAACGCACCACCCATTCCGATGATTTTGTGCTTAGGAAGACCTGAAGTTTTGTGAACAAGGTAAGCCATCGTATCCATTGGGTTAGAAACTACGATGATGATTACTTCCGGAGAATGTTTTACTAAGTTTTCAGTAACGTCTTTCACGATACCAGCATTGATACCGATCAACTCTTCTCTTGTCATTCCAGGTTTTCTTGGAATCCCTGAAGTGATTACTGCTACGTGAGAACCTGCAGTTTTGCTGTAATCTCCTGTTGTACCCGTAATTTTTGTATCAAATCCGTTAAGAGATGCTGTCTGCATCAAATCCATTGCTTTCCCTTCAGCAAACCCTTCTTTAATGTCTACTAAAACTACTTCTGAACAGAAGTTCTTCATTGCGATGTATTCTGCACAGCTTGCTCCTACAGCGCCTGCACCTACTACAGTTACTTTCATATTGTTACTTTTTAAAAATTATTTTTTGTTAGTTAAGTTTAAATTTGAAACTCCCCAAATTTAACAATTCCTGAAAAATTGCGCAATTTTTCAGGAATTTAATTAGAATTAAAATAAATTAGTTGACGTTCAGTAAAAACGTATATAGTTTTTTGGCGCCGGAAAGCACTTCACTATAGTTTTCTTCGGCGATTTCTGTATCCAGAACTTCCTTGAAGTTTTTCCACATTGGCCCCGTATTTTCCTGATAGCATCCGAAAAAGTTGAAGGTAACTTCATTAAAACCTTCTGTTTTAGAAAGCTGTTTGGCAATTACATTTCCCCCCAGGGTAGAGCCTTCAATGACGTACATTGCTCCAAGGGCTTCATGTTCGTTATTGAACTCGAGAGCGTGAGAAACTTCCTGATTTTCCAGGGAAAGGCTTTTCAGATCTTTTTCAATAAGGGAAAGCTTCTTTCTTTCAGCCAGCTGAAGCTTTTCTGCAAACTTATCAGAAAGGCTGCTGAATATTTTATCTTCACTGTGAAGAAGCATCAGGTAATTGGTATGAATGATTTTTTTATAATCTTCTAAAGTGAAAGTTTTGTTGAAAATCTTTTCAGAATTAAAAAGTTTTTCTGCTGCATCGTGATACTCTGCTGTATTCTGTTTAAGATATTCTGATACCATAAATAACGTTTTAAAAGTTTCTCAAATATAAGGCTTTTTGAACGTTAAAATAAAGGAGGTCCCTTCACTATTGCTTTCAAAATCCACATTTCCTCCCAATCTTTTCATAATGCGGTGTACAATGGAGAGCCCTACTCCGTTTCCTTTAAACTTCTTGGCATTATCCATTCTGTTAAAGATTTTAAACATCTTATGTTTCTCTTCCGCAGGAATACCAATACCATTGTCTGAGATTCTGTAAATAATGATCTGTCCGTCCTCAGATCCTTCAATTTTCACTTTCGGAAGATCATTATGAGAAGAATATTTCACAGCGTTATTGATGATATTCAAAAATACCTGATGGAGCATGGTTTTATCAGCCAATACATCCGGGCATTCTTTAATGATAATTTCACTGTTTGGACTGCCATAGGTCATCTTGGCATTTTCAGATATTTTCTCTATTGTATGAGCCGTTTTAAGGCTTTCAAGCTGTATTTCGCTATGTTTCGCCCGGCTCAGCTGCAATACATCATGCATCATTTCCGCCATATTGTCGATCTCCTCGATAATTGAATTGATCTTGGTCTTGCTTTTTTCAGAATCACCGGTAAGATTTGCCAGGAGCATCTGAGCATTCAGTTTCATGACAGTCAGAGGTGTTCCCAGATCATGAGAGATGGTGTAAGAGAAACTGTCAAGTTCCTCATTCACTTTTTTAAGTTCATCATTAAGCCTTTTAATGGCGTTATAATTTTTATGGGAAGTTTCCAGGATCAGATCTCTTACAGCCTGTACTGCACTTACATTCCTGGAATTCCATCTTTTAGAATGGCCTTTAATATTTTCTGTAAAAATATGGAATGACGTTCTTGGTGATATCATTTGTCTTTCCTCTCCATTTTGAGAAAATACACTTACTTTTTTTTCCGGGTTTCCTGCCCAGTTGATATGTTCATCAAACTCTTTTCTGAACCAGATCAGCATTTCATTTTTATCCCTTTCAATAAAATAGATCGCAATTCCTGCTGCATTTTCAGTCAATTCAAGTTCTTTACCATGATCTTTAAGAAAATTTCGACTTACATAAATACCTTCATCAGTATTATTGAGAGCCCATTGCGCAATTTTTCCAATTCTTTCCAGATCAGGTGTACTGCCGTCTGTAATTATGTTTTCATCCGAAACAATGGCTAATCCGTCGGCCTCTGGTAAATTTCTGATTTCCGTTTTACATTCGATAAGAGAATCAAACAGATGGTGATGTTTTAAAAATTCCGTTTTCAGCTGCGACACTTTTTCATTCAGTTCCAAACGGTAATTCAGTTCACTTTTAGATTTAAAAGATGAATAGGCATTGGCAGCAAGCGTTGTAAAAATTCCGGCCTGTACCCTATCCTCAAGGTCTATATGCTTGGGGTCAACATTCTGGCAGGTAACCAGTCCCCAAAGATGATCATCAATAATAATGGAAACACTGAAGCTGGAAGCGGCTCCTGAATTTTTAAGATACTGTCCGTGAATAGGCGACATCCCTCTGGATGCTGAAAAAGTGAGATCAATGTTCTCTGCTTTCTTGCTTAAAATAGGAACGGTATCCGCATAGACATTACTGAAAATTCTTTTTCTTTTTTTAAGATAAAGATCCCTTGCCTGTTTTGGAATATCAGACTCAGGATAATGAAGACCCAGAAAGCTCTCCATATTTTCATTTTTCTTTTCTGCAATCACTTTCCCGGAACCATCCATCATAAATTTATACACCATCATCCGGTCATAGTTTACGACCTTTGACAAGGTTTCCAGAAGATGATTCCAGAGTTCCTTTTCATTGTCGATGATGTAAAAGTTATCATATTTATTGGAGATTCTTTTGTCAGGATTGATCAAAACTTCTTCAAATTCAAGAAAAATATAAGCACCACTTTTAAAAACAGAAAAGTGATATTCTTTTTCATTGATAAAAATTTTGTCAAAATAGGTCTCGTTTTTACGTCTGGTAAACCTTTCGAGAGAAGTATATATTTCTGAGCTGATAATGTTCTGAAAATTTTCCGGAAAGTCTGTGATATTTCTGTCGAAAAGTTCTTCCGGGCTTTCGATTTTAAATAGATCCGCAATATTCCTGCTAAAAAAAGTGATGGTGTGGGATTCTGCATCAATGCCAATCAAATAGCCAAAACTCTGTATAGAACCCGGAATATGGATAGGTTCCTCATGGCATTCTATAAAATTCATATATCTTTTCAGTCTATCTATCAAATATAGTGTTTTTTTAATTAGCTTTTTATTTTGTGGTATGTAATTTTAAACTACTAAAAATCAAACACTTAAAAAAGATTTCATACAAAAAAAAGAATCAAAAAATTCATTAAAATATTCTTGGTTTTTTCGTCCTTTTTATATCATATCTCTAAAATATACAAAAAAAATTCCAATAATCACAGTATTCACTCTTTAACCATGATTCATAACAGGGATTACATAATATTAACCTTAATAATTGTTTTATTTAAACAAATTTTGCTAAATTTATATCACCAAATAATGAATATGACAAAAATTCATTGAATTATTCACAATAAATTCAATATAAAATTTAAATTCAAATAATACTATTATGAAAAAGTTCCCATTAATTTTATTTTCTCTGATCCTCTCTATAGGATTATGGAATCCTTCCGAGGCCTGTACAAGGGTGGTTTACAAAGGCCCACAGAATACCGTTATTACAGCCCGTTCTATGGACTGGCGTGACGAAATTCCTGCCAACTTATGGGTTCTCCCGAAAGGAATAGACCGCAACGGACTCGTAGGCCCTAAATCTGTAAAATGGACCGCCAAATACGGAAGTCTTATCAGCTCCTCATGGGACATTGCTTCAGCAGATGGTATGAATGAAAAAGGATTAGTTGCCAACCTGCTTTGGTTAGGAGAATCTCAATACCCAAAATTCGATGGAAAAGGAAGTAAAAAGGGAATTGCCATTTCATTATGGGCACAATATTATCTTGATAACTTTGCTACCGTAAAAGAAGCCGTAGAGTTTTCACGCAAAGAGCCATTCGTTATTGTAAGTGATTATATTCCCGGAACAGAAAGATTTACAACCGTTCACCTTTCTATTTCGGATGCTTCAGGAGACAATGCGGTATTTGAATATATTGACGGAAAATTGGTTATTCATCATGATCCATCTTATACAGTAATGACCAACTCTCCGGTTTTTGAAGAACAGCTGGCCCTTAACAATTACTGGAAAGGCATTCCGGGAACAGTGATGCTTCCGGGAACCAACCGTGCCGCAGACCGATTTGTAAGAGCATCTTACTATATCAATGCCATTCCTCAGACCGCCGATACCCGTACAGCAGTGGCAAGTGTTTTCAGCGTGATCAGAAACTGTTCTGTTCCTTATGGAATTACTTCTGCTACGGAACCTAATATTTCATCAACAAGATGGCGTTCTGTTTCAGACCAGAAAAATCTGGTGTATTATTTTGAAACGGTTTTCACTCCCAACACTTTTTGGGTAGATCTTAAAGATTTTGATCTGAGCCCTAAAGGAAAAGTGATGAAACTGGATCTTAGTAACAACCGCACTTATAATGGAAAATCCAATGCAGAGTTTAAAGAGTCTGCACCGTTCACATTCTTAGGATTAAAATAGATATTTCTCCGCACAAAATGCTTATACTTAGTAAATAATGCCCTGAGTATGCCCCATTATGATTTGACGAAAATACTGAAAATCAAAAATTTGACGGGATCAGTAAGCAGTTGTGGTAAAATAGAATTCACAATAAAAAAACAAAAATAGATATGGCCTTTTTTTCGATTAAAAAGAAAAGCCTGATCCTGTGCATGCTGGCCTGTGGGTTATCAGCTTACGCGCAAAATCAGGATTCTCTGAAGACCACACCTCCTCCACAGGAAGAAGACAATGTAAAGTATCCGCAGCTGCAGATCAAAGGCCTTTTTCAGGCACGTTATCTTGTAGGAATGAGTAAAGATGTAGATGTTAACGGACTTCATCATACCGACGGTTCGGGAACTGATAATAATTTCATGCTCAAATACATGAGGGTTCAGGTTCGGGCACAGATCAGTAAACGTACGGAAGTGGTTGTTTTGGCTAACCTTGCCGATTTTAAAAATGATCCTAAAAGCAGAGTTCTTGAAAATGCTTACCTGAAGTATACTTTCAATCCCAAATTAGCAATTACCGTAGGACAATTCAGACCTTGGTTCGGTATTGAAGAAACTTATCCTATTGATATTATTAAGTCTTTAGACTGGTCCAATCAGTACACAGAATTCGGAAAACTGGGCTGGACAAGTTTCCAGATCGGGATGTCTGCCACAGGACAGCTTCAGCTGGGAGAAGTTCCTTTCCAATATGCTGTTTCAGTGGTGAATGGGAACGGAAAAAACCAGATCAATGATAATGACAACGGAAAACAGTATTCTACTCGTCTGGTTTTCGGATTATCAAAAAAATACCATTTTAATGTAGGTCTGAATGGAGGTACCGGAGAGGTTTTCAGCAAAAAAGTATATGCTCTCGGCGTAGATTTGAGTTCTCTGATCGAGTTTGATCCAAAATGGAGTCTTGATATGCAGCTGGAAGCCAAACAGGCAACCAACCACGTTCTCTACAATTCCATTGCGCCTGAATTACGTCCTGATAATCCAGACCAATATCTGATCCGTGGCGCTTATTTCCTTCCGAATCTAAGATATGAGATCAACCACAAAAATCTCAGCGCCTTCGAATTATCCTGCCGTTACGAATACCTTGACACCAATTTCAGAATGGCTTCCAACCCAAGACAAACAATCACTCCGATGTTCGGATTGGAATTTCTGAAAAATTACGGCGCAAGAATTCAGCTGGGCGTACAGTTTGACCGCTACAAATATCAGGTAGAAAACACATCACAATACAATAACAATCTATTCATTGTACAGGTACAGAGTAGGTTCTAAAACGCTTAAATAGTTAGTATCATGAAAGAAATTAATATCAAAAACGTAGCGATTACATTTGTTGTTGCGTTAATCATATGGTTCATTCCTGCTCCGGAAGGTGTTGCAGAGAATGCCTGGCATTTGTTTGCCATCTTTGCGGCAACCATTTTAGGAATCATACTTAAAGCAGCACCAATGGGTACGATGTGTATGATGGCTATTGGTTTTACAGCCCTTACTCAGGTAGTTGCTCCGGGAGACGCCGGGAAATCTATTACCAAAGCGCTTTCCGGGTTTGGAGATAAAGTAATCTGGCTGATCGGGATTTCATTCTTTATTGCCAGAGGATTTATCAAAACAGGATTGGGAAACCGTATCGCCTTTTTATTCATCAGAGTTTTTGGTAAAAGCTCACTGGGATTGGCTTACGGATTAGGTCTTGCCGATGTTTGTCTTGCTCCTGCTATTCCGAGTAATACAGCAAGAGGAGGTGGAATTATCTACCCGATTATGAAATCTATGGCAATAAGCTTTGATTCCGTTCCTGAAAAGCCGGAAACTCATAGAAAATTAGGCTCATTCCTGACTTTGAACAGCTACTACATGAACCTCATCGCTTCTTCCATGTTCCTTACCGGGACAGCCAGTAACCCGATGTGTCAGAAATTTGCTGCCAACCTTGGTATTGATATTACCTGGATGTCTTGGGCAGCAGCAGGTTTTATTCCTGGTGCAGTAGCATTCTTTGTTGTTCCTTTGGTATTGTACAAATTATATCCGCCTGAATTGAAAAAAACAGGAGATGCTCCGAAAATGGCAGCTCAGAAATTAAAAGAAATGGGACCTATCTCAAGAAATGAATGGTTGATGCTTCTGGCATTCTTCATTCTGTTGGCACTTTGGATATTTGGAGGAGCACTTTCTATTGATGCAACCACTACGGCATTTATCGGATTAACATTATTACTACTAACCTCAGTATTAACCTGGGAAGATGTAAAAGGCGAAAAAGGAGCATGGGATACGATCGTTTGGTTTGCCGTACTGGTGATGATGGCAAGTTCTTTAAATGAATTGGGCTTCATTGGATGGTTCAGTAATCTTATCAAAGTACAGATCGGAGGTTTGAGCTGGCAGGTAGCCTTCCCGGTGATTATCGTAGTGTATTTCTTCAGTCACTATATTTTTGCCAGTGCTACCGCTCACGTAGCGGCAATGTATGCCGCATTACTGGGTGTAGGGGTTTCTTTGGGAATTCCTCCAATGTTATTGGCCATGATGCTAGGTTTCATGGGTTCTATTTATGGGGTACTTACTCATTATGGTCACGGTCCGGCTCCGGTATTCTTCGGAAGTGGATATGTTGACCTGAAAGCCTGGTGGGTAAGAGGTCTCGAAATAGGAATCGTTCTGTTAATCATTTATATGGTTGTAGGAGGATTGTGGATGAAAGTCTTAGGATATTATTAATCAATAAATCAAAAATATGTTATCAACACTGTCAAGAAAAATGCTGATGTGCCTTACAGGACTCTTTTTGGGATTCTTCCTGTTGATTCATTTCCTTGGAAATCTTCAGCTTTTTCTTCCACAAGAACAGGCACACCTGCAATTTAATGCCTATTCGCATTTTTTATCAGGAAATATCATTATTAAAATAGTTTCTTACGTTTTGTATGCCAGTATCATTCTGCATGCGGTAGACGGGCTTATGATCACTTTAAAAAATAAAAAGTCAGGAGGCGGCTATCAAACGGACAGACGTGGAAGAGCCAGCACATGGGCTTCCAGAAATATGGGAATCCTAGGAACATTAATCCTTATTTTCCTGGTGATCCATTTCCAGAACTTCTGGTATATCTACAAATTCGGAAATCCTCCTTTGGATGAAAACGGAAATAAAGACCTCTACATTCTGGTAGTGAATGTCTTTAAAGAATGGTGGTACGTTATCATTTATGTTGTATCAATGATCGCTTTATGCTATCACCTGATTCATGGGATACACAGTGCTGTAAGAACTCTGGGATTATATCATCCTAAGTTTGTACAATGGTTCAAAACTATCGGGATTGCCTATTCAATCATTATCTGTGTAGGTTTTGCATTGATGCCGGTGTATGTATTCTTTACTTATCATTAAAAGGAACGATCATGATTTTAGATTCAAAAATACCACAAGGCCCATTAGAACATAAATGGGAAAATTATAAAAAGAAAGCAAGACTCGTAAACCCTGCCAACCGTAAAAAACTGGACGTGATTGTTGTAGGAACAGGTCTGGCGGGAAGCTCAATCGCAGCTTCTTTGGGAGAAATGGGATATAATGTGAAGTCATTCTGTTTCCAGGACAGCCCGAGAAGAGCGCACTCTGTGGCAGCACAGGGAGGTGTGAATGCCGCCAAAAATTATAAAAACGATGGTGACAGTGTCTACAGAATGTTTGTAGATACCTTAAAAGGAGGAGACTTCAGAGCCCGTGAAGCCAATGTCTACAGAATGGCAGAGTGTTCTCTGAACCTCATCGATCAGGCTGTAGCTCAAGGTGTACCTTTTGGACGTGAATATGGAGGATATCTGAACAACCGATCCTTCGGAGGAGTTCAGGTAAGCCGTACTTTCTATGCAAGAGGACAAACCGGGCAGCAGCTTCTTCTTGGTGCCTATCAGGCTTTAATGCGACAGGTCGGAAAAGGTTCTGTACAATTATTTTCAAGACACGAAATGCTGGATCTGGTTACTGTTGATGGGAAAGCCAGAGGAATTATCGTAAGGAATTTAGACACGGGAGATATTGAAAGACATGCAGCACACGCTGTAATATTGGCAACGGGAGGTTACGGAAAAATCTATTATCTGTCTACCCTTGCGATGGGATGTAACGGTTCTGCAATCTGGAGAGCTCATAAAAAAGGAGCTTTAATGGCTTCCCCAAGCTGGATTCAGGTACACCCTACTTCCCTTCCACAGTCCGGAGACTATCAGTCAAAACTGACCTTAATGTCTGAATCATTGCGTAATGACGGAAGAATCTGGGTTCCTTTAAAAGAAGGGGAAACAAGACAACCCAATGACATTCCGGAAAATGAAAGGGATTATTATCTTGAAAGAAGATATCCGGCTTTCGGAAACCTTGCTCCAAGGGATATTTCTTCCCGTGCCGCCAAGGAAAGAATTGATGCCGGTTTCGGAATCGGACCTTTGAAAAATGCAGTATATCTTGATTTTTCCAAAGCAATACAGGAACAGGGAAAAGATAAGATTAAGGAAAAATATGGAAACTTATTCGATATGTATCTTAAAATAACAGGATACGATGCGTATAAAGAACCTATGATGATCTCTCCTTCTGCCCACTTTTCAATGGGTGGACTTTGGGTAGATTATGAGCTGATGACTACCGTTCCGGGATTGTTTGCGTTGGGTGAAGCTAATTTTGCCGATCACGGAGCCAACAGATTAGGAGCCAACTCTCTTTTACAGGCGTCTGTAGACGGATATTTCATCGCTCCTTACACGATTGCCAATTATCTGGCGGATGAAATTCATACCGGAAAAATTTCACCGGATACTCCTGAATTTGAACAAGCAGAAAAGGCCGTTAAAGATCAAATTAATGACTTCATCATAATCAAAGGAACCAAAACCGTTGATTACTTCCACAAAACATTAGGAAAACTCCTTTATGATTATTGTGGACTGGCAAGAAATGAAGAAGGATTAAAATATGCCATTCAGGAAATCCGAAAATTGAAACAGGAATTCTACAAAGACGTAAGAGTTTCCGGACAGGGAGATAAAATGAATACAGAACTGGAAAAAGCAGGCCGCGTAGCTGATTATTTTGAAATCGGAGAACTGATGTGCTACGATGCCTTAACCCGTAATGAATCCTGTGGAGCTCACTTCAGAGAAGAATTCCAGACTCAGGATGGAGAAGCCATGAGAAATGATGCGGAATACCAATTTATTTCTGCCTGGGCATGGAAAGGTGAAAACGGAGAACCTGAACTGATAAAGGAACCTCTGATCTTTGAAGAGATTCAGCCAACGGTAAGAAGTTACAAATAAAAAGCAAAAATTATGGATTTACATCTTAAGATATGGAGACAGAAAGACAGAAAAAGTGAAGGAAAGCTTGTGAGCTATGACCTGAAAGGATTAAATTCCCATATGTCTTTCTTAGAAATGCTGGATACCCTGAATGAAAAACTGATCATTGAAGGGGATGAGCCTGTAGAATTTGATCATGACTGCCGTGAAGGGATCTGCGGACAATGCGGGATGATGATTAACGGTATTGCCCATGGTCCTTTGAAAAATACAACCACCTGCCAACTTCACTTAAGGTCCTTTAAAGATGGAGAAACGATTCTGATAGAGCCATTCCGGGCCGGAGCATTTCCGGTGAAAAAAGATTTAAAGGTAGACCGCTCCGCTTTTGACAGAATTATATCTTCAGGAGGTTTTGTATCAGTCAATACAGGCCAGGCACCTGATGCTACAGCTATTCCGGTGACTCACCAGACGGCTGAAGAGGCTTTTGATTCTGCAGCTTGTATCGGATGTGGAGCTTGTGTTGCCACCTGTAAAAACGGAAGTGCAGCTTTGTTTACCTCTGCAAAAATCACTCACATGGCACTTCTTCCTCAGGGAAAAGAAGAACGAAGCAAAAGAGTGCTGGATATGGTGGCCCAAATGGATACGGAATTATTCGGGCACTGCTCCAATACGGAAGCATGTGAAGTGGAATGTCCACAAGGAATTTCCGTCCTGAATATTGCCAGAATGAATTTTGAGTATAACAGAGCTTTGTTTTTCAGGAAGAAGAATTAACCTGAGAAAATAAAGAAGATACATGTAAAAGGACGACTTTGAATCTTCAAATTCGTCCTTTTATTTTTGTCAGAGATGATTTTTGCTTTCTATACATCCATCATTGCTACTACTCTCGCCGGAGCAGCAGAACCCCCTACAATCTTTAATGGAAACACACAGATTTTAAATCCGGATGGAGGCAATGCACTCAGATTCGTAAGCTGTTCGATATGCAGATATTCTTTTTCAATTCCTACACGATGGCCTTCCCAGAAGAATTCCGGATCATTGAGCTCTTTGGCTTTCTGAGCCATATATTTCAGTGGAAGATCCCAGCCCCATTGGTCGATTCCCATTACTTTCACGCCCTGGTCAATCAGCCATTCTGTAGCTTCTTTACTCATTCCCGTTCCTTTTTCTACGAAATCCGGAGTGCCCATCATTTTATCACGATCGGTTCTGATCAGAACGATATTTCCTTCCTGTATGGTAATTCCGTTTTTATCAAGGTCTTTTTTCAGATCATCAATGGTAATGGCAACAAAATCTTCTTTATGAGTACAGTCGATCACAATTCCCTCTCCATAGCACCACTCCAGCGGAATCTGATCTATCGTTTTAGCGGGTTTCCCCTCTACAACAGGGCCATAATGCCAAGGAGCATCAATATGTGTTGTAGCATGAAGTCCCATATTTTTGATCGTGTCATCTGCCCAGCCTATCCAGTTTTTAGGAAAAAGCCTTGACGGAAGCCTCAACGCCAGACGAATCAACCAATGTGATTTTCTATGGGCTTTATGTTTGATTTTCACCCTCATGAACCATGGGTCTCCTGCATTATACTGAATCGGCTTTGTTAAATCGACAAGTGTTGTTTTCATATGATTTAGGTAAGGAGGCAAAGGTAATGAATAAGGAAAAAGAACAAAAGGTGAATTAATATTTTTATATTCCTGTTTTAGACTCCTTTTGGAACCATAATCTTCTTTGGATCGTTTTCGTCATAAATGATCTCAATAGTTCCTTGCTTAGGAATAGAAGAAAGCTTTAAAAGACTGACAACTTTCTTATAAACAGCAATATGTTCAGTCCCTCTGAAATCTTTGAAACTTACCTGAAACATGATTTGTGGCTGGTCATTCACTGTAAGGCCTGTCTGGCTTACACTGATAATATGAGCTTCAGCATTTCTTCCTGAAAAGAGGATGCGCTCTTCTTTTTTATTTTTAAAAAACTTACTGAAAATAAGCTGAAAAACCAAGACATAAATAATGGTCATTACCCCGCTGAAAATAATTGGGTGCATAAATGTCATAAATCTCCAGCCGAAATCAAAAGATTCTCTCCAATAGAAATAAGAGTATAAGCCAATAACATAAGCAATTAATAATATAAGAAATACGATTCGTAAAATCATTCCTGATGCATTGAATCCTACTTTCTGATCACTTAGAATAAAGTAAGGCTCCTGTGATACGTTGGGATTGAGTAAAACTTTGATTTTATTTCCTACATCAAATCTTTTCTCCTGCGGTCTGGAATCATGAAACATCATTTCATGTTCTATCACCGTATTGCTGAGATTGGGAAATGAAAGCCCGACCTGAATGAGATTCATGTTTTTCTTAGGAATGTATTTCAGAAGTTTATAATCAATGATTTTAGCTTCTCTTGGAATTCCGTTCCGCAAAATGGACTGAATGGTATTCTTCTCTTTAAAAGTTGTAATGAAAAGCTTATTGATAAAGAAAATAATCACATATCCCCATACTAACAAAGAAAAACCGAGAAATCCATAGCTTACCGCTACTGAATTTCTCGGTTCTGTTGCCAGCTCCTCCGTCATCATGTAAATGAAAATTGGAAAAGGAACACAGAAAAAAAAGAGAAAAGCGCCCCAAAAAATGATCATCAATTTCATAACTGTTATTTTGTAATCAGGAATAAAGTTATGATATTATAATGGAATGGCGACTTCTTTTTATACCTCTTTTTCGAAATAAAGTCTGTAATATTTTCCTTTATCATCTTCACCCATTTCGATTTTCTGTCGGTCTCCGTGGATGTAGATGTGGAAGTTTTTATCTAGTTTAATAATGCTTTTAAAGTGTCTCTGCGTCTTTTTTACCGCTGCCTCACTGATCGGGAATTCTTCAGCGATATTCACCTGCATGTCCTGTTCGTAGTCTGTTTTAAAGTTTACAAAACTTTCAATCACATGTTCGTCGCCCAATACTTCACTGGCAAATTCATCCAGCTTAAATTCTTCTTTTTCTTTGAAGAAATTGATAGACTTGTTCAGGAAATCTGCCTGATCTGCTTTGGAAACTTCAAATTCCTGAGGAAGCTGTTTTGTGATATAATCTTTATACACCATCAAAGCTTCCTGCGTGTGGAAATATTCATCATCACGCTGTTTTACTTTCAGGAAATCTTCAAACCAGTAATACATATCTCCGTTTTTGTTGTTGTCAACCACAGAAAGTACATATCCTGTTTCTTTATTATTGTTGTAGATCAAAGCCGCTTTATCAATTTTAGATAACCCGATTCCCTGATCTTTTTCAATATCAAATGTTTCTTCAGCAGGATTGATTTTCAGGAAAGATTCTCTCTTTTCTGTTTTAAAAATCCCGATTTTATCCACTTTATCAGGACGGTCACTTTCATCCTCAAAAAGAACAATGAAAAGTTCTCCGCTCTGAACTCTTGGATTTTCTGCCGCTTCGAAAAGATGTTTTGCAATATTCTCAGATTCCCAGATGAACTTTGCTTTGTCATCAAAAATTTCTGATACAGCACTGTACACCGGATTATTGACCAGGTAAGTGTCACTGTAGAAATGGAAAGTTTCTTCCGATTTAAAAGAACCTAAAAAGTAGTCTTCAAGCATTTCTGCCATTCCTTCTTCCAGCTTCAATTCTTCCTGGGAAAGTGTCAGCGAATCTCCGTTGATCTTATTTCCGACTCTGTGTACTATTATTTTTGAAAACATTTTCTGAATATTTGGACTGCAAAGATATTCATTCTTATCCTTACTGCGAAACTTAAAAAATGTCATTTTATACTCCTCTCTTTTGACTATCCTCTGTCATTCTGAATGAAATGAAATGTAGTGAAGAATCTCATAGAATTGAATTTCAATAAGATTCTTCCTTCGTCAGAATGACAAAACTAAATTATTTGATCTTTGAAGAAAGGGAATTCTCAGCCGCTCATTTGTGATGGGAGGTAACATAAGGTTTTGTCTTTCATTTCCAAATTGATAAAAACCTTATCATTTTGACAGGCTTTTTTGATTTAAAAATTCAACTACAAAATCACAACAGACTATATATCAACATCTTAATTAAATCCCATTTTCAACGGAATGCCATTGGCATCATCATTTGAAAACATAGAAAAATGGACTTAAAAACATTAAACAGAATTGACAAGCTCAGAAGACTAAAAAGCAGAGGACCAGTAACTCCAAAGTGGCTTAAGCCTTATCATATGCTTTTTATCGCTTTTTTAACCATTTTCATCTTTGGTGCTATCATCAAAATGCTTGAGCACAATCACCTTTAAAATATAATACGATGAACTATTTACAAGCCGTAAAGGAAATCACCGATGTGGTTCCCGACTTTGAAAAAGAAGTAAAAGAAATTAAAATTCAAAACTCATACAGCATTATCCGGACATTTACAGAACGTATTAAAAATATGATCCGCCAGAATGACAGAAATCTGCTATTCAGAAGTTTACAGAAAATGGACAAAATTTATACTGACGGAGATACGGTATTAAAGAATGCTATTGAAACTACATTTATCTATTCTCTGGACAATTGTACTGCTTTCTGCACTGAGGAATACAGAAAAGTGATTTTTAGTCACATTTCTGCCAATCTTCAGAAGGTATATTCGAGACAAATTTACAGTCACGGCATATAACAGTTTTATTACATTTTTTATCCGTTTCATTACAAAGTGTTTAAATTAAACAAAATTTAAAATAACTCACAATCAATAGATTATGAAAAACAAGATCAGAAGAATTTCAGACTGGAAAACCTGGAAAACAACGACTAACAGACACAATGCAGAGATATTACTTACTCACATTGCGGTGATCGTAGGAGTATTTATTTTTGCAGCCTGTCTTTAAATTTTGGTATACATTTCGCTGCAATACAAAGTGTTTGAAAAATTCTTAATTATGATGAAAGTACAAATGCAAACTATTAATCAAAAAATAGCTGTTGAATACTTAAAATTTTTCTATCCGCCACTTCGCAATGAGATCACACAGTTGTCTGTACAGGACAATTTTGCTGGGGTTATGCAGGCTACCGTGAATTATCTGAAGAACCTGCTGCAGGAATCTAAGATCAATATCATTGCCCATCATATCAAGCTGATGGACTGGATCTACAGAAACGGGAATTCATATGTAAGAACCATGATTGAAAACCTTTTTGTAAGATCTTTCGAAAGTTTTAAAAAACATGCCAAAATCCAGCATTGGAAACTTCTTTACCAATATATGCCTGTAAGCTTCCAGATCATTTATAATGAGCAGCAGAAGCAGGATCAGATGTATTTTGGGAAATAAATTAAGTCAAAAGGCGAAAAGGTAAATACACGTTTACCTTTTCACCTTTTATTTTTACCTTTGCTCAATTATAACTTCTACTCTATTTCGTTTCACTAGTAGAGGTGAAACTTTTTTTATAAAATATACCATGAAATACTCTTTTTATGCCCTGATAATGGCATTGTCACTGATCTCGTGTGAAAACAATGATAATATAATTGATGATCCGAGACCTGTTGATAAAAATGTTTACCAGTTTCAATTTAAAAGCTATGCTGTAATAAATACAGTGTTGTATCAGGGGGCAAAAGGAGAAAAATCTACTCCGGATGAATCTTATCTCAACAAGTATTGGAGTCTGTACCAGGAACCTGCCTGGGAAAAAATAACCCTTGATCTTAAAAACAAGACCATCAAGTTAGTATCAGAAACCTCAACTACAGATTTTACTTACAGTTTTACCATCGCGAATGACTCTGTAATGGTCAAAGAAAATAACAATAGTAAGCCCACTTACATTGGTGATTTCCATAAAGACAACTCTTCATTCACTTTAAAAAGAACGTACAGATACGTTAAAAAAGTTCCCCGAGATGACAATGACGCCCTATTGATTACCAAAAGTGCTCATTTTGGAACCACCCAATACGAAAATATTTTTGTCAATATATTTTCCACTCCTTCTGAAATGATCAAAACAGGAGATCAGGTTTTATGGACCAATATCGAATATTCTTATAAAGAATTCTAGCTACATCCTCATTTCTTAATTATTAAACTAAAAAACGTCCTGTCTTATTCAGATCCGGGAAGTCTTCATTGATAAACCTTCTATAATAATATATGTCAAAGATCGTTTAGTGATAAACCATACCATGAAAATAAAATTTTCACTACTCTTTCTGTTTTCACTACACTTAATGAATGCTCAGATTGCTGGCCAGCTAAAACAAGTCATCGACCCTATCGATAAAGAATATTTTGACTTAACGATTAAAGAGGATTATGATACAGACAAGTATTCCAAATTATCCGAAATGTATAATGAGATTGATAAAAAAGCAACCAATAATGAACTGTTTTATTTGGCGGTTAACGGAAGTACTTTTATAAGAATCAATGCAATATCTTCTCTTATAGATAGAAATGACAAAAGGATTGTAGATTTATATCGTTATTATTCTAAGTTCACCTTGATGTATTATCAGAAAATGGGATGCGTGGTTACAGCTCAGGATATGGCATTAAGCAATATACGGGGAAAGATTATGAATAAAATTAAATATTATGAACTGTATAAGCATATGAAAACGCAAAAAAATTGCGAATTCCTTTTTTCCAATGAAGAGATTGAATACTATGAAAAATTCAATGTGGGTGATTTTAAATCGTATGTAAAAGCATTTGATGAAATCGACAAAAAATTTATTCCAGAAAGAATAGAAACCAATGATTCTATCAAAGAAGTATGGAAGGATAACAAACTTCAGGTACCTTCATTATAAAAATAAATCCCAGGTAATATTCCCGGGATTTTATTTTTTATTTCTTTACAAAGACTTTCTCTATAATCTGTGACTCTTCATTACTTAGTTTTGAGGCTTTTCCAAGCTTGGCAATAAAAGTATTTACCTCTTCCGGTGTGGCTGGCGATCCCAGATTTTCGCCTTTAGCATCAAAAGAATCTGCCAATACTTCTCCTTTTGGATTCAGAATCACCCAGAAAGGAAGTCCTGCATTTTCGCCTTTATATTTATTCATCAGCTTCTGTCCGCCAGGGTTTTCAAGGCTTTTCTTATCCCCTCTTTCCTGAACGTCTACATATGCCGTGACAAATCTTTTATCAAAAATAGGTTTGGTTTCAGGAAGATCCATATTTTTTTCCATGGTCTTGCACCACTTGCACCATGAAGCATGGAACATCAGTAAAACATTTTTCTTACCTGCTTTAGCTTCTGTGAAAGCCTTATTTAAGACAACATCTGCTTTTTCCTGTGCTGCTCCCAACTGGAACAGTAACAGGGTTACAACGATAATAATTTTAGAGTATTTCATTCTGAATTTTTATTTAAAACTTACACGAATTTAAGTATTTAATCGTTCAGTTATTTTATTTAACTTTAATTATTTTATAAATAATGAGATATAAATATTTTTACTGTTTTCTATTCACGTTTAGTCTTACAATATCTAATGCTCAGATCTCTGAAACAGTAAAAAAACTGGCACAGCCTTTAGACAATGTCTCATATGCAGAGTCTCCTAATATTGGAGTTGGAGGTGAAAAAAGCAAAATTTATAGTCAATTTAAAAAAGTTGCCAAAATAGCCAGTAATGATGAACTCTATTATTTTGCAATGAATGGTAGCAATTCTTTAAGGGTTTATGCTGGTCAGGAACTATTTAAAAGAAATGATAAAAGATTTTTAGATATCTATACATTTTATTCCGCCAATCCTTTGATTATGAAATATACTCAAGGCTGTGTTGGAAAAAATAAAAATATTTCAGAATTTTTAAAAGATGAAGTATACTCTACTCAGTATTATATTTCGCTGCGGGATCAGTTATTAAAAAATAAAGATAAGCAAGATGAAATATCAAAAATACAATTAAACCAAATCAAAGAACTGGGTTATGGGAAACTTACGGAAGAAAATATCAATGCAGTTAAAAAGCAGTTAGAAAAAATTGATAATAAAAAATCAAACTAAAATTTATCTGTTCAATATAATCGGCAAAACCAAAAGTATAAAAAATATTACTATACCCGCCGAATTTTCATTAGATATAGTTTTATTTTAAAGAGTATTTAAAGAAGCTCTAAACAAGACTTAAAATCTTTTTAATATCCTTACGGTTTTCCACATTTGGTGATTAGAAAAATAATTTTATATTTAAATTGTTAAATATTTAAAAAAATATAATTATGAAAAAAGTATTATTACTTTCAGCATTTATGGTTGCTGGACTTGTTTGTGCTAAAGAAAGCACTTCTAACAAATTAGAGTCAAAAAAGGAAAAACAGCAAATTGCAGCCTTTACAAGGTACTTGGTGACTATCAAAACTATTTGTGGAACTACTTATCAAACAGTTTTTGATTCTGAATTTGATTCAAGTGATTGCCTGTACAACGAATGGGAAATGTATAACAATCAAGATTGTGGACATTCAAGTTATGAAAATCCAATGACGTAATGAAAAAAATAATAGGCTGTCTTTTAACAGCCTATTTAATTATAATATTTTGAGTACCTATGAAACCACTTTTTAGAATTTTTTTGTTATTTCTTTGTTTTAACTATGTGAGAGGTCAAGAAAAAAAAGATTATTCGGAAATCGAAGTAAAGTATAAATATACTTTTGTACAAGATACTTTGGATAAATTATCTACAATTAATGAGCCTATGGTATTACTCACTAATGGCAAAAAATCTATATATTATAGTGAAAATTATAAGGCTGCAGTGGATGGTTTTGGGAAAAAACTGGAAGATGCAATGAAGACCGGAAATATTGTTGATCCCGGCTCTCTTCCGAAATCTAAGGTAAAGCATAATGTATATAAGGATGAAAACAAAACCTATATATCAAATTATTTAGGGAGAAATTATTACACCTATGAGAGTCCTGATAAACTTGACTGGCAAATTGATAATAAAAGCACTTCTACTATTGGCGGCTATAAATGTAATAAAGCAGTTGTAAGTGTAGGAGAAAAAAAGTTTATAGCTTGGTTTACTTATGATATTCCAATAAGTGATGGTCCATACAAATTTAGGGGACTTCCTGGATTAATATTAAAGATCAATGAGGTGAATAATTATATAGGTTTTGAACTTATATCAATAAATAAAACGAGTTTACCCATTGAGCAAAAAAAAGGGTTAATAGTATCCAAAGATCAATTTATAACAAAGAGAAAAGAATATATGAATGACCCGTATCAAGGTAAAATTAATAACCCTGAGTATAGAAAAATGATTGAGGACAATAAAAGGAAATATAACAATTCTTTAGAATAAAAAATAAAACACCTGTAAATTCAGGTATTTTATTTTTTAATCATTATTTCTATACATCATTATAGCTAGCATTATGAGTGAGCTGTGTACCTATAATTACAGTTGTAGCTTCATCAAAAGGATTTCTACAATATCCGTTTTGTTCCATCCAGTTACATCAATTTGATATTCACCTTTTAACAGATCTGAAATGATTAAAATAAGAAAATACTCCAACCAGGCAGGATATCCTGAACCGCGACGGGTCATCAGATACACCTTATTCTGGTGCCAGTCCGGAAATGCAGAAATTCTGATTGATGAAAATATTTTCACCCTGGAAGCTGGGCAAGTTGTAACCATTACTTCAGGACAGTTTCATCAGTTAAAATCAGTAGAAGGTGAATTGACTGCATTGGAATTCACGCTGGATTTCTTCTGTAAAAACGATAGTGATATTGAGCTTATTTTCCACAACGGACTTTTCTGTCATTTTGGAATGAATGAAATGATCACTGTACAACATCCTGCATTTTTTACTGAAACGCTGAATGCTATTGAAAAAGAAATCCAGGAACAGCCTTACCAGTATCTGATCTCTATGCATTCTATGGTTGAGTTGCTATTGGTAGAAATCAACCGCAGTAAAATTGCCAATGGTGATGAAATCTGGAAACCCGACGCTTTATTTTTAAAATTCCTTGAAAGGGTAAGAGATCATTTTCAAGACAATTATCAGGTCTCCCATTTTGCTGATCTTCTCGGAACTACTGAAGCCAAACTGAATGAAGTTTCAAAACTTCATACCAACAAAACGGCTCAGAATGTGATCTATAGCCTGATCATTTCTGAAGCCAAAAGACTTTTACTCTATGAAAAACTGACCGTAAAAGAAATTGCTTACCAACTTGGTTTCAATGATCCTTTCTATTTTTCAAACTTCTTTAAAAAACATACTTCACGATCTCCTAAAGATTATCAGAAGGCGGTAAAGGAAATGTAAAAAAAGTTTTAGCCTGAAGAAAAAACTTACAGTCTCTTATTAAGTCCCATCCTCCAGCTTACCTCTTCCCTCACATATTACATTCTTTTTCCGGAATTGTCTATTCTTTAGACGATGGCTTTCGCTGAACTTTGTACTGTAATTAAAACTTAAAAATTATACGTATGAAAACGCAACAGGATGCCGCCGTTTTTTTATTGAGAATTACTTTGGCTGCCGGATTTTTATCTGCAGTGGCAAGCAGACTGAATCTTTGGGGAGCACAATCTTCCGGTTGGAAAAATTTTGTTCATTATACTGCTGAAACCAATTCATTTTTGCCATCATCATGGGCAGTCATTATTGCTGTATTATCCACCATTGCTGAACTGTCAATCGGCATTCTGCTTCTTCTGGGTTTTCAGATAAAAAGAACAGCAAGGTACGCCTCTGTGCTCACTTTATTTTTTGCTTTAGCCATGAGCATTTCTTTTGGAATTAAAGAATCTCTGGACTATTCAGTCTTCGCATTCAGTGCCGGAGCATTTCTCCTGAGTACGTTTTCCCGTTACGAATGGAGTGTAGACCAGTTTTTACATCAATAATAATTAAAATTCAGATATCATGAACACCAACATCCACGATTACATCGTAAAAACAGAACAGAAGGAATGGCAGCCTTTAATTGAAAAAGGGATTCATTATGAAGGGATTTTTGTAAAATCTTTGAAATTTGATCCTGAAAAAAATCGTTCTACCAGTATTCTTTTAAAATTTGAACCGGGAGCCAGCTATCCTTACCACAATCATCCTGCAGGAGAAGAATTGTTTATTATGGAAGGTGATGCAACGATTGCAGGAGCCCGGCTTGAAAGTGGTGACTATTTATACACCCCTCCAAATTTTAAACATTCTGTGAAATCAGAACAGGGCTGTACGATTCTTTTTATTGTACCGGAAGAAGTGGAAATTCTTTAGGCTGATGACTATAAGGAACCACAGTAAAATTTTTTTACTGTGGTTTCTTATATTTCAAAAAAATAGGGCTGGATTTATTTTAAAACTGTTTTATCAGATGATATTGACCTGAAGTCTATTAGTGTTTTTTTCTTTCTAATAATATCCACTACAGTCTGTACTGAAAAGGTCAGAATAATATATAAGATGATAAGGACAGATACATATCCGATTTCATGTTGTCTGTATCCGAAAATTCCTTTTCCCCAGGAGATCAGAATCCATTGGATCATGTACATTGAAGTTAAATTTTTACTGCAGTATTTTAAGACACGCATAAAACCATTTTCTTTCATATTGGCAGTAATGGTATTGATCAGCCATAAAAACAGCAAAGTCCAGCCTGCAAAATAAATAACACCTCCAGGACCCATATGATAAAAACCATTGTAGTTATAATCTCCATACATAAAAACCAGTGGTGCTCCGATGGCAATGAACAACAGTCCTACGTAAAGCATATTTCTAAATATCTGTTGGATATCATAGTTCAGTTCCTGAAACCATTTCCCGAAAAACATTCCGATGATGATAAAAGCCATCCACGGGAAAACAGGGAAATAGACATAGGCAGGATAATCGGTATTGAAAAGAAGATCCAGAACATAATTGATCACAGGATAATCAAGATTAAGCCCGCTTACCTCTCGGGAGATCAATGCAACGAATAAACCTATTGCCAGCATAATGTATTTATTTTTCACATACTCTCTGATAAACCCAACGAACAATAAAGACATTCCTGCCAGCTGTAAAATATCTCCAAGCTGTACCAGATACACATACTGCTGCTCTATAGGCGCATGCCATCCGTATTTTTGCATAAAATTATCGGGAGCAAAATTAAAAATCACAGGGATCATAAATTTCATAAAGTTCATAAAAAGACCGGCAAAAACCAATAAAACACCTCGCTTTAAAGCACTTGTAAGACTTTGATGGCTGGAAGTCATAAAGGTGATTCCCATACAGATCAGGAAAATGGAAGTTCCTCTTCCAAGAAATACAATAAAGCTGCCGAGAACTGTTTCATATTGTGATTTTATATTGGCATACACCAATAAGGTATGGATAATGATCATTCCGATGACACTTATCCCTTTTATTACATCCAGAGTAAGGATTCTTTTGTTTTGTTGTTCCATAGTTTTTAGTGGAGATTGTGGATTAGATGGATAAAATTATATTCATTTATTATATTTTTTATACTATATTTTTATTTATTCTAAATAAAAATCAAATATACAAATTAAAACCACTTTTTATAATGTCTCAGTAAATTTTCATAAAATAGTAATACTTAATCATTTACTCCAGAATTACAAAACAATTACGATCAGTATTTTTCATCTGTTCAAGAGCCCGGACCGTATGAAAATGAAACGGTTGATCCTTTTGATCTTTTAAGTAAAAAACTCTTCCGGAAGGAAGAGTTTCACCTAATTATGATAATTCTGATCACCAACTTTGTATTGATAGTATTATCATCACCAAATAACTATTATAGATTACAGTCCCGAACCAAGCATTTTGATCCAGATAGATTGATACACCGGATTTTTAATACCCTCCACATGATAGGGATTGCCATGAGCAGCCTTATTTGGTTGCTGACCAATAGGCTGATCTAAAGCAAAAACATTTTCCGCAGGGATATGCAATGTTTTACAAATTTCTGCCAGCTCTGCTGCGGCCACTTCTTTCACATGATAGGTCGCAAAAACATTTTGGGATGGCGTCATCAGTTTTTGAGAGTACCAGCCCGCAATTTTTCTTGTTTTTGAATCGCTGTAATCCCATCCTCCTGAAAAACTGAGAATTCTCGCTACAGATTCATGCTGGGCAATAAATTCTGCCATTCCTCCTCCCTGTGATTGACCAGCGATGGCAATCTTGCTCCAGACAGGTTTACCCGTTTTCTGATCAAGGTACTGAGACCATACACCTTCTTTATCATTTTTCGACAAATATTGCAAAAGTTTTGTCAGGCGAGGGATAATGGCATCCTGATACTGATCCGGAATGGGCAGAAAAGTATTATCCCCATAAATACGTTTTCTACGGAATTCTGCAGCACAATCAACATTTTGACTCAAATAATCTCCTTTACAAACCTGTGAAACTCCAGGTGTGCTCATAAATGAGAGGGCTATGATCCTATATCCCTGATCCAATGAGGTTTTAAAAAAACTTTGAGGAAAATGATCAGTTGAACCGCCGGTTCCGGTAAGCCACAACAATACCTTATTATTTTTAATGGCCTTGTTATAAAATACAATATGTGCACTGTCCCAATTCTTTACCGAAGGATCAGCTTCACTGGGTTTCACTTTGAGTGTTTTATATCCTGAAAAATCTATAGCAGGACTTCCCTTTTGTGCTATCAGATTTATTGACGAACTTACTATAAACAACAAAATAAATATTGCAATAGCAGATAATGAAATCTTTTTTTCCATTAGTATTAAAATTATTTAACGGTTAAAATTCTATAAAGCACGGTAATCAGTTTACATTAAATCCCTAAAATAAAATCCACCCCCATTTGAGCATGCAACATTGTTGTATTGAATAAAGGGATCTTTATATCATCCTGCCCAACAATAAGGGGAAATTCAGTACATCCTAATATAATACCTTCAGCTCCCTTTGTTGCAAGAATGGCAACCTGATCCAATATGTACTTTTTTGTTTCTGGTTTCAAAATACCAAGAGACAGTTCTTTTTGTATGATCATGTGAAGTTTTTTTCTGTCTTCCTTTGTGTCAGGTACTATGACTTCAATATCGTAGTGATCCTTAAGAATTTTTGCAATAAATGGTTCCTCCATCGTAAATATTGTTCCGATAAGCCCAACCTTTCGAAGACCTTTCTTTCTAATGGCAGCTCCTGTCGCATCTCCGATATGCAGTATAGGAATCCTGCTATGGGCCTGCACATCATGATATACTTTGTGAGGGGTATTAGCACAAAACATGGCTGCAGTGGCTCCGCCTTGATATAATTGATCACAAGCATCAATCAGCATTTCCGTTATTACATCCCAATGATCCGATTGCTGTAGTTGATGCATAGTATACTGATCAAGATTAACCAGTACAAGAGGAGGATTTGTATTATTACCAAAATGATCATTAATGGTCTGGTTCAGGTAAATATAATATTCCAGCGTGGAATGCCAGGAAAGACCTCCGATAAGACCTAATCTTCTTAACAGGGGACGATGAGAATAATTTCCGGAACTTTTATTATTGTTCATCATGAATCTGGTTTTTATGGGTAGTGCATTATCTAACTCTATCCGTTATAAAATATTGATCTTTCATCAATATAAGACAGTAAGAACTCATCATGAAAATCAGACCTTTACAGTTATATCTGAAATTCTTAGTAAGATTGAGAAAAAAAAGGGAAATACAAACAGTAAAGCCATACAACATGAATACATCATTTTGTATTCACGAGGAACCATCACTCACATACATTCATTTTTCTCAAAAAAAAATACACACTATCTCAAAATGCAATGCTCAAACGTTGATGATTCTCTACACATCATATAAAAGTTTATTTTTTGTGAAATAATTTTTTGTTGAAAATATTGAATAGTTTGTTGAAATACACGAATATTAATTCTCTCAACAGGAGCAAAATTCCAATATTGACCATACAGAATCAATAACTATGTGCGCCTTTCTTCTATTCGTTTTTATTGACAAAGAGTAAAGTATTTTATTATTTATCTCACTTAAATGTGGTTTAATATATTCATATTTTTCTTAGATAATATGTATTTAATAAATAAAATACAGGTACACAATACGCACATGATGTATTTATGATGTATATGCAAAAACAATTACATCAGTAAACACCTACTATTTTTACACAGTCTCTCAGATCTATTAAAACGAATGAAAATATTAACTTAACTTATTATATTATGAAAAAAAAATTATTACTGGCTGGTTTGCTTACGACTTTTTCCCTGGTGGTTAAATCACAGGTGGGCATTAACACAGCTACCCCCACTGCAACTCTTGACGTGACTGCTAAAAACAGCACTGGTACAGGTTCATCCGTAGAAGGAATCCTTGTTCCAAGAGTAGACCGACAAAAAGCGCAGAGTATGACCGGAGTTCCGGTATCCACCCTGATCTATGTAAACAGTATCGCTACTGGCACCAATACAGGCACTGCCCTGAATATTGATGCTGTTGGCTATTATTATTACGATGGTACTGTATGGACCAAGCTGACCAACCCAATTAATATCTATAATGCAGACGGTACCCTTACCGGTAACAGAACGGTAACCCAGGGAGCCAATACTTTAGCATTCACAGGAACGCAGGCCAATGCATTTTCAGTGGATGGCAATACTTTATCTGTGGATGCTGCCAATAATCGCGTAGGAATAGGAACAGTTTCTCCAACTAATAGACTGGTGGTAACAGGCACTAATGCCCAGCCTTCAGCAATGGGTACAGCCAATACCAATGCCACCTTCAGAGTGGATGGAGATACCAGCCATTCTTTGGATTTCGGAACCTATACCACCACTCCTTTCGGATCTTATATTTCCAGCCAGAACAAAGCATCTGCAACAACCCTTCCTTTGGTACTGAATCCGGCAGGAGGAAATGTAGGAATTGGAACTAATTCCCCCTCAACAAAACTCGATATTAGTGGGAATCTGAGAATAGGAACTACTACTGGTACGAATGGCTCTGGTAATGTTTCGGCTCTAGTAAGAGATAATACAACAGGAGAAGTGAAGATATCAACGTCACCTACTGGAAATACAGCAATGTTCAATTATATTACCTACGCACTTTCTAACGTTAACGGTGATTGGGTTAGTGACTATGATACCAAAATAAGTACAGCAGACTATACCATGATAGTAGTAGGGTCCAATTTTGGTTCCTATTTAAATGTTGTAAATCCAGGTACCGCACAACCCTTATTTTCCCCTTATGTTGCAAATGCTTACCCTAGTGGTACTACCTGGCGTCTGCAAGCAGACTATACAGGAACTAATAGCGCCGGCACTGCTAATGGTACTTGGGTACTTAAGTGTCTTATAATCAATAATAGCCTACTTAAAAACCTTACTGGTGTAAGCCAGGACTTAGGAGGAAGTAATACGGGAGCAGCAGCAGGACCACCAGCAGGATTATAAAAATCCTGATAACTCATCCTGAGATTCACTATAAAAAAACCGGAACAAAATTTTTTGTTCCGGTTTTTTACACTATGGGCTCTTAACGATCCGTTACAATTTTTTTTACCATCATCCCTTTCTGTTTCTGTAAAGTCATTATTTTTCCATAAGAATTTTATTCCTGAAGACTAAACCATTGTGTTTTTCAGGTAGGAAAAGCTTTTCACGTAAAGAAAGTATAAAATTGACAGCTTTTGGCAGCATATATAAATCAGGTCTTGCAAAAATATATCCTAACCCTGCCTGTATTTCTCTTCTCAATCATCGTGATCTTCAGGATTTCAGATGGCTGATGAGAACAAAATAAGATGGTAAAAATACTTACAAGGTATAATAACCGAATGAAGATGGTATTGACGAAAAACAGGTATTCCGAGGCAATAAACTTCACCCTATTTTTAAAATAAGAATATAGGATGGTAGATTACCCTTTATTTCATTAAAATTATTAATCTCTAAATCCATTACCTTCATTTTTACTTCATTCATCAGTGATTTAATTTATCAACAATTTTTCGTGATATTCTTCATTTTATCAACAGAAAATGTACATATGATGTATGATAGATGTATATATGTTGTACCTCCGATATAAGCCACACACCGCACCAGGCACTATCTTTGCCCCCTGCAATCAACAAATAAGAACACAGATAAGTTTATGCTATTTATGCCATAACTTCTCAATCTATAAGAAGCTTCTGCTTCCCTTTATAAAACAATTAATACAAAGAAAATACTAATCAATTATTACACATTATGAAAAAAAACCTATTACTCGCGGGATTGCTCACCACTTTTTCTATCGTAGCAAAATCGCAGGTGGGTATTAATACCGCAACACCTACCGCAACTCTGGATGTAACTGCTAAAAGCAGTACAGGTACAGGTTCTTCAGTTGAAGGACTGCTTATTCCAAGAGTAGACAGACAAAAAGCTCAGAGTATGGCCGCAGTTCCGGTATCCACATTAATTTATGTAAACAGTATCGCTACAGGTACCACCTCGGGTACTGCCGTGAATATTGATACTGTGGGCTATTATTATTATAATGGTACTGTATGGACCAAACTGAGCACTCCCGTTAATATTTATAACGCAGATGGCACCCTTACCGGTAACAGAACGGTAACCCAGGGAGCCAATACCTTAGCATTTACAGGAACACAAACCAATGCATTTTCAGTAAACGGGAAAAATTTCTCCGTAGATGCCGCGAATAGCAGAGTGGGAGTCGGTACTATAGCCCCTGCTTCATCCCTGTCTGTTCAAAACAGTCCGGGAGCTACGACCAGTACCATTTCTGCGGGAATTGAAAATTGTGGTGCTGCATGTCTGCAGGGAATAGCAAGAAATATTACGCTCTATAATTTAAATGGTACCGGCGGGCAGTTTGGTGAAATAGGATTTATCCCATCAACATCCGAAACAGGACTTTCCGGGGCCAGCATTACAGGGATTGACCGTGATGCAGCCAACAGCTATGCAGGGTTACAGTTTTCCACAAGAAATGCTACAGATTATGCAGCAAGACTTACGATCAAATCTTCCGGAAATGTGGGTATCGGGACAACAAACCCTACCAATAAACTCCAGATTGAATCAGGTACAAGCGGAGCTTTGAAAATTGTAGACGGCACACAGGGCACAGATAAAGTCTTAACCTCCGATGCCAATGGAGTGGCAACATGGAAGGTGTTGCCAGCTGCACCTGCATCTACCAATATTTATAACACGGATGGATCTCTGACCGGAAACCGTACTGTTACCCAGGGAGCTAATACCCTTGCATTTACAGGAACGCAGACCAATGCTTTTTCTGTAGATGGAACTACTTTATCAGTAGATGCGGCCAATGACCGTGTAGGGCTTGGTACTGCA
>NZ_QDFZ01000031.1 GCF_003347605.1 Chryseobacterium sp. KLBC 52
TCAGCTCCTTCAATGATATACTGTACGGCAATATCATTGTCATATACTGAAAAAACCAGGATTTTAAGATGGGGCTGTATTATTTTTATCTCACCAATCATACCCAGGTATTTGCTTTCCGGCATATTGATATCTAAGATCAGCAGGTCAAACGACTCTGCATATAGTTTGTCTGTGAGTTCCGTATAGGATTCTGCGCAGGAAATTTTCACATCTTTGTGGTGAGATTCCAGAATTAAGGTGGTTCCTAATCTTACTACAAAATGATCATCTGCAATAATAATTTTCTTAATCATATTTTTTAATTTTAATGGATACAACAGTTCCCTTTGGGGTATTGTTTTTAAATTCAATTTTACCATTGATCATCATAAGAAGCTGAAGAATAAGATGTAATCCTAAGCTGTATTTTTGTAAAACCAGTTTTTCATTTTCAATATTATCCTGAAGTTTTTCATAATAGGTCATTTGTTCCCGGCTCATTCCCTTACCCGTATCTTTTACCTCCAGAAAAAAAGTACTGCTGTCTTCATCAGTAGAGAGTTCTATGATTCCATTAGTGGTATTTTTAACCGCGTTGTCTATAAGATTATGGATAATAACAGCGATCACATTTTGATTGTTTTTCGAGTAGGTAGGATCTTTAATATTGTTGATAATCCGGGTGTTTTGTTCTTTAGCCGCAACCTCAAAAAGTGCTTTTTTAGTTTCTACCACCTCATAAATATTATAGATCTCATTTTTTTCAGAAATGTTGTAAATCTCAGCGTATTCCTTCAGGGTTTTCACGAAATTGTAAAACTCTACAGAAGAAGTGTAAAAACTCTCGAAATATTTCTTTTGTATGTAGCGGTCATGTTCATCGGTTTCATACAACTTTTGGGCTGTAATGGATAAATACTTTATGGGAGTAATGATATCATGGCTTATTGTCTCCAATAGTTTTTTCTGCTGTACGCTCTCTTTTCGGAGCTGTTCTTTGGTGTATTCCAATTTTAATACTGCTTTTGATAGTTTTTGTGTTCTTATTTCAATGATTTTTTCAAGTTCTCTTTTCTTTTGTTCCTGTCTTTTTATCCTTATTTTAAAAAGTGTAAATACAATCATTGTCAATAGCAACACAACAAAGAATTTAAAAATGAGTGTTTGGTGAAATAAGTACTTTACATTGATATTAATTGTTTTATAGATATATTTTCCTTCGGGAGAAGCCAATACTCTCACTATAAGCTGATAGTAGCCCGGCTCCAGATTTGCAATATAATATTTACCGTCACTGCCCACCCTTTCCCAGTTTTCATTCTTACAACCTTTCAATTTGGCGTCGATAACCAAATTAGCTCTGTTGGCGTAATAAGGAACATCTACTAAAATGACCGCTTTATAAAAATTGTTTTCCAGATTGATCTTCCGCTCTTTTATACTGCTTTTGGAATCATAGAATACAACCCGTTCCAAAAAGAAATTTTTAGGATAATAGCTTCTTATTTTTTCAGGATCAAAAAATACCAGACCTTTGATAGAAGGAAACACAAAATTTCCGTTGGGAAGAACTGCAGCTGTTGGAGAACTTCCTCCATTAAACTCATTGGTAGTAAAGCCGTCTTCTTTGCTATACCGGTAATAGTTGGGTAACGCTTTTCTGTCCTTTGCATACTGCAGGAGATTATCTTTTAGGATCTTGAATAATCCGTTGTTGGTGCTGATCCAGAAAAAACCTTTTTTGTCTTCCAGAATCGTATGAGAAAATAAAAGATATCCGTTTTTATCCTCAGGCATTTTAATAAGCCGCCCGTTTTGATATAGAAAAAGACCATCTCCCTGAGTCGTTATCCAAAGATTCCCATCCTTTGATTTTGTAATTTCTCTTACATGTAACGGCGCTGCAGATATTTTTTTAGGGCTAAAAGAGGGAGCTTCTATCACATATAAAGCATCTCTGGTCCCTACCAGCCATTGATGATATCCCAGTTCCTGTATTGTCGTTGCAATATTAGGAATTGTAAACTGTAAAAAAGGATTTTTAAAGTCAGAATCCTTATAGAAGATAAGTTCAGAATGTAATGAAGGAAGATGGAATACCATTACGTGATAGGGATGGATATTCAAAACATAAGGTCTTGTCTTCGTGAAATTCAGAGATTCATTTTTTGAATAATCAGAATCTCTGAAAAAACGGACTAATGAAGTACCGTTTTGGACAAGAATATTTTTATGGCTGTCATAGAACAGAAAATACTTGTTTGTTGTAGTAAAATGATACTGTTTTACCAGTCCGTTTTCATTGTAAACATCTCCTGAAGAAGTAATTACTTTATCCTTTTCGAAAGGAAGTACGGAATAAAAAATATTTTCATAGGATTTATCAGACCGGTTGGCTACATGAAAATTATTGAATTTCACTACATCCAGCCCGTCTGATAATGTTCCAAGATATACTTTATTATTAATTTCATCATGATACACGGAAACTAAAGAGTTTTCGTTAAGATCATAATGGAACATCTTTTTTAAACTGATTCTATTGTTCTGATAGGAAACTTTGTACAAAATATTATCATGAAGAATGAAACATTGGTTGTTGATTTGGCTCCAGTATACCTTCACATTATCCCGGAAGAAAATCTCTGAACTATCCAAATAATCAACTTTTCCTGACGAAATTCTGATGATTTTTTGTAATGTCCTGGAAATAATAAAGATAGTGTGTCCCAGGCAAAAAGTATGGGCTGTATAATGCTCGTCGAGTTCCTTTATCGGGACTGTCGTTTTATCGTTATATCGTATAGTTCCATTCTTAAAAAGATGATAGGAATCCCTGGTATCAAAATAAACGAAGAAGTCTTTGTGATCTGTTTTTTCATGAGTTCCATTTTTTACAAATAATCCGTATAACTTGCTTTCGTGCAATGCTCTTTTTACGTAATTATTCTGATGATTTAAAATACTTACGTTTCTTTTGTTGAGTAAAACGGTGTTTTCAGTATAAGCCGTAAAATTATAAATGGAATCTTTTTCAATATTTCCCAAAAATACTGAAAACCGGTTGTTTTTAAGATTAAGATGATTATATGTTACAAAATTATATCCATCATAACGCACCAGGCCGTTTTCCGTACTCAGCCATATGAATCCATATTTGTCTTTAATAATATCCTTTACACTATTCTGAGGAAGGCCGTTATCGGTGTCATACCATACCGAGGCAGCTTGCTGGCCATAACAAAGCTGCGCCTGGAATAGTAATAGAAATATGAATGCTTTAAAAAACATTGGTATAAGTTAAAGTAGTTGATGCATTTGTGTTTACTTCATTCAGCTCATATAAATGTAGTAAAAATTAATCATTGTTTAAAGAATTAAATGACATTTATAAACTACAAAGAGCCGGATGAAAAACGACAGAATCCGTCATCTATCTTTACAGTAATTATTTTATGTTTTATCAATGTTATCAGATATTTGCGGTATGAATTTATTACTTTATTTTAATGATTATAGTGAATTATTTACTTAAATAATTTAGTTGAAAATTCAGATTATATTTCACTTTTATGTGATTTCAATTCCTTTGTTTAATTAAATAATAAATTTTTATGATTAAATTTTGGATTAAAATAACTTTTACCTGAAAAAAACAAAATATAAGCGATGAGTAAATAAATGTGAAGGAAAACCAGGTATGGTTAAAATCGCAAAGATTGCATCTTAAACAGCGGAACTCCCGGGTTTCTGAAAGAGTGTGATATCATTTACAAAGACTATTGCATAGAACGAGTATTGAGTAGGAGGCATTAGCCTGTTATTATTGCTTCTGGAGTTCAGGTAGAAAAGACATTGATAGAAAATAAATAAGAAGAGAAAATTTTAATAATTGAAGGGCAATGAAAATAAACAATAAGAAAAGAGTAAGTTATCATGTGGGGGTTCAGCTGGTTGTATTGGCGCTGCTTCTTTTAAGTATTTCTGTTCTCAGATATTTGGGATACACGTATTTCATAGGAATATTTTTCCTGACAGCGTTTCTGGTACTCGTGTACGGATTTTTAAAAAACCAGTTTATCTTCGAATATGAGAACTCCGGTCAGGTAATTTCTATTAAAAGCTATCGATGGATTTCAAGTGGGAAAAAATTCCCGGTCTTTGAAATGCCACAAAAAAAGATTGTAAGAATAGAAATACAGGAGCGCACCTTTCGAAAATATCTCATTATTCTTTTTTCAAATTCTTCAGGGAAAGTATTAAGAAGAAATATTGATATCACTTTCTGCAGTGAGGATGAAATCCAGCTGCTCTTTGAAGATATTGCAAACAATTTAGTAAAGGAAAAATCAGGAACATATTTCCTGTAAAAAGGATGCTTTCTGAATACAAATAAATAGTTTAAGATGGAAAATTTGAAAGACATTCATATTGGTACTTTGGTACGGGAGTATGTAAATGAACAGGGGATTGATATGAACCGGATCTGCAGATTCCTGCATTCAACGGAAAATGAGATTCTGGAAATGTATTCTATGAAATCATTGGACGCAGATGTGCTTCTGAAATGGGCAAAATTATTGAAATATGACTTTTTTCGTCTGTATTCCAGTCATTTAATTCTATACGCCCCTGTCGGCAGACAAAATAAAAATGAAGTAAAATCAAAACTGCCTCAGTTCAGGAAAAGTTTATATACAAAGGAAATTATAGACTTTATATTGGAACTGCTGGCAGATAAAAAAAAGACTCCTGTAGAAATCATTAATCAATACGGGATTCCCAAATCAACACTGAATAAATGGATAAGCAAGTACAAACAGTAAATACAGGTCCTAATTATAAAAGGATTTATCATGATTTCATCGAGTCCAAATGTCCGGATAAACTGGAATATATAAAGTGTTATATGTCAAAAGAATCAATGTCTTTATCCGATGTTTTGAAAATTAATAATATTATATTTTTTGATGGGGTATCTGAAAATCAGAAATTCAAATCCTATGATAAACAAACCATTTTTGAAATTCTTGAGTATCAGAAGAAATATAAATTAAATAATAGTCAGTTAGCCAAACATTTTAAATTAAGCAGAAATACTGTTACAAAGTGGAAGAGGATATTTTTAGTATAAACTGCATATTTTTATCATAAAGCAATTACAGTACATAAGTTTATGTTTTTCTCATTTTTAAAGAGTATCTGCAGTTTTACTCTTTTATGACTTTCTACAGCGATTCTGCAAAAAACTAAAAATGAAAAACTTAGAGTAAAAATCTTACTCTAAGTTTTTACATCTGAATATAATAATCTGCTTTTTTGCTTGTATGTCGAGGAGTAAGCTCTTTGTTATTTATTATGCTTTATTATAAATTTATTTCTTCGCCTGTAGAGACAGGTTGTCCATATATACAGCCTGATGAACTCCATTCAGCATAACTTTCAAACCTAAATGTGCGTCTTTTTTTAAAGAAACGGTAAATGTTTTTTTCTCCCCGGTTATTTTGGAAGGCCTCGTAATAGAAGTATACGTTTTTACATCAGAGGGATGATCTACTGAGAAAAGTTCTAAAGTAGTTTCTCCGCCATTATCAGAAAGATCAAGTGATAGGGTATAGGTGCCGGCTTTAATTTCCGGCGTTACCAGATACATATCTTCCCTGGGATTGCTCATAGAATAGAAGATAATTCGTTTATCACTTGCATACAGCATGGCTTTCCCGGATTGAGCAGTCCAGCATTTATTGATATCTTTCCATGTATCAAAACTTTCAGCGAGAGCAGTGACAGGTTTACACTGAGCTTTTGCTGTAAGAACACCTCCTATAACTGCTAATCCAGTAAGTAGTATTTTTTTCATGTGCTATTTTTATTTATAATGAGTAAAAATAATAAAAAAAGATTGCACTTCACGCTGTTGTTTTATGATTTAAATTGGTTTTTATATAATAGATGGTAAGAAAGTAAATAAATTGAAACGTAAAATATTGTAAAACAGTATTATGATGAGAGGTTGTGTATATTACTTGATGAGTGATGCAGTTGAAAAATTAATGGAAAGATAGTCTTTGTATTAAGCGCTATTTAGTTCAATTAAAAATAATGGTATATTATAATACCTACCTATCACTCAGCTCATGAAATAAAAAATTTCTCAGAAGGATTGAAAAAAAATGTTTTGTAACTTGTAATTTGATTGTGATGGTTGTAGATGATGAATGACGCTTTTCATAGAGAGGCAGATCATTTCAAACTTAACTGATAAAAGAAAAATGAGAATCTTATCTCAGAACTGGCTAAACATAAGAAGAAATGAAAAAAATACTACTTTTCATGATCACTCTAACAGGTATGGTACTGACGAATTCACAAACGATTGAATCAAGCAGCCGAAGTACTATAGGATATATTAAGAGTGACGGAACGATCGAAAACAGCAGTCATTCCACCCTGGGCTATATCAGAAGTGATGGCACTATCGAAAACAGCAGCCGCTCTACAATTGGCTATATCAGCAACGACGGAACTATTGAAAGCAAAAGCCGCTCCACAGTAGGTTACGTAAAGGAAGACGGAACAGTAGAAAACAGCAGCCACTCTGTTTTAGGGTATATTAAAGACGACGGAACCGTTGAAAATGCCAGCCGAAGTACCATTGGCTATGCCCCTGGTATTAAAAAAGAATGGGTTGCCGTGGTGTATTTCTTTTTCAAGCTGTAGAAAGAACTTTTTATGATTTTAGCTTATTATTTTATAATCTGAATGTAATACATTAATAAAACAAATACTTTTTTCTTTTAAAAATTGTAATTTATACAGTTGTATTTCTGGGCTTACTTGGAATATCAAGAATGTAAAAACAATGTTAGATCTCATCTGACATGAAACTATAATAAAAATGTGCCTGTTAAATAAAGTGGGCTGTACATAGAAAAATTTCCTAAATGTGGTAGTTGTTTAAGCATTATTGGCGTATAAATTGATACTATAATCTGAATTGAATTTTGATGACTAATGACTAGAACGACTCTAACTCTGATTTTCTTTTTAAGTGGTTTTTTCTTTTTAAATGCACAGGAGAAAAAAGATTCACTGTATTATAAAATAGAAGAATTTTCTGATAAAAGAAAAGTTACCAAATTCATTCACCGCCTTATATTTCGTAGAGAGCCGGATTCAACATCTGTTAAATCCAATACTGAAAAACTTTCGCAAAAGACTTATGATAAAAAAATTATCAGAAATGTCAGGATAGAAACCATTGACCCTTTCGGATATGGCTCTAATGACAGTAAGGAAATAGGCAAATGGTATGATTGGATAAAGGATCATCTTCATTCCAGTACCAGAAGATCAACAGTCAATAATTTTTTACTTTTTAAAGAAGGAGAAGAGTACAATGCCCAAAAGCTCTATGAATCTGAACGTTTGCTCAGAACAATGCCTTTTGTCAACAGAGTGAATATCAGTGTTTCAGACAGCACTTCCGGTAAAGATTCCGTAGATGTTGTGGTAAAGGTCCTTGATTCCTGGAGTCTGAAGCCGAGAATCAGCTATTCCGGAAGTAAAATTGGTTTGGGAGTGACTGAAGAGAATGTACTGGGACTGGGACACACCCTCGATTTCCTTTACAGAAATGATTCCAAAGAAAAGCAGGATTACCTCTTGGGAAGCTATACCACTTATAATCTTTTTGGTACCTATATCAACGCCCAGATTCTCGGGGAACGGGACTTTTCGAGAAATGAAAGAATTAATTTCAGCCTCAGAAGAGACTTTTTCTCCCCCTTAACAAAGTGGGCGGGAGGTTTTACATTTGAATATTTTATGCGGAAAGTTTTGCTTCCGATAGAAACGGATACCACGTTCCCGGAAGTTCAGATTAAGGTGTACAGCGAAGATATTTGGGGTGGGTATCAGATTCCGGTTTCATCTGATCCCAGTGAGAAGGTATCCAGCAATATTGCCATTATAGGAAGATTTCAGAACTATCAGTACAAAGACAGTCCGGGAATTGACCGGTATAAATATTTCAGTTCTTACAACAGTTTCCTGATGTCTGTTGGATTTATTCAGAGAAACTTCTCGGTTCAGAAGAATATTTTTCAGTATGATTTACCGGAGGATGTTGCTTACGGTAATTCCGTAAACATCATTGGCGGAGGCTTATCAAGAAATAAGGAAGTGAACCCCTACGTCGGGATTTCTGCATCGTACGGTCGTTTTACCAAATTGGGCTACTTCACCGTGAAAGCACAGTTTGGAAGGTTTTTTAATGAAGACAGCCGGAACAGGGAATCTTTTCGTTTTGACGGAACTTATTTTACCAATCTTATGGACTGGAAATTTGCCAAAGCAAGACATTTCTTCTCTCCAACACTGGCATTGGGAAATCCACAGCATAACTACTCGTATAAGGACAGAATCAACCTTTCTTCCGCAGACGAATTTCCTGTTTATAATTCTGATTATATCGGGACAAAAAAGATTGTATTAAGATATCAGCTGCAATTGTTTATTAATAAAACCTGGAAGAATTTTCATTTCAGTCCTTATTTAACTACCGCGGTGGGCTGGCTCGGAATGCCTGATGATAAACTGTTTAAAACTAAGGCCAATACAAAAATCGGAATAGGTGTTTTAATTAATAATCCCTATCTGGTTTTCAACAGAATTCAGATTTCTTTCATGTATTATCCACGTGTTCCTTTTGATAATAATTCTGTCTTTGATTTTAACAGTAACAGGAATAATCTTTTACCAATGAACAGTTTTGCAACGGATGTTCCTCACTTTGTCAATTTTGGAAATTAATAATGGAAAGTTAATTAGATGCCCGGCGATTTGTAAACACTTCGTCTTTCAGACCATACATCAGGGTTATTTTTGATATAATATTACCCATTTGGGTAATTGACAGGTTGTTATATAATCACAAAATTTGTGATGTAATACATTGTATGCTGTAAAGTATATTCAGGTGCAGTTTACAAGAAATCATAACAACTTCAAAACTAATCCCTATGAAACCATTGAATTTTCTTTTATTATGGACAGCACTTTTTACGCCTGTCGGTATGTATGCAAACCCAACCGGGGAAACACCATGTGTGCCAAAAGCAATTCCTATAACCGATGCGGAAAAGTGGATTGCCTTTTCTCCAATTTTGCTCTTTCTTTTTATTACATGTATTGTATTTCTTAAGCTGAAAAAAGATAAAGTATCTTTAAAAGATCTTCTTCTGGATAAGGATGCGAATGTTCAGATGGAAGTAGAAAGAACAAAACAAAGAGTGGCTTTTTTATCTGCTTCTACTGAAAGCCAGCAGGCAATGGAGGCCGCTGACGCAACAGCTGACAACGGTGAAGATCCCAATACCTCAAAAGCTAATACGAGTGTAAGCCGTTTTCTTGCATTTATAAGCGGGCTGGTTTCTGTAGGCCTGGCTTGTGTTCTCACTACTTTTGCCACCTGGAACTATTTTGATGTAAGTGATTTTCCCAACCTGAATGATCTCGTTGGTGTTTTACTGACCCTGGGAATCGGAGTCGTGCCTTATGCATTTAATAAGATTACGACAGCTGCTAAATAGACATACTTTTGTATCCAGGCTAATTGCATCATGCAGATTTCAAGACAATAGAAACCTTCCTTGCTTTTGGCAGGGAAGGTTATAATCAAAATGTAATCACACTCTGAAAACTAAACTACTACATCTATTTTGACATTAATATTTCCACGGGTCGCTTTTGAATAAGGACATGTTGCATGGGCTGTTTCCACAACTTTTCTGGCTTCGTCTATGGCAAACCCCGGTAAAAGTACCTGTAAATGGGCCTGCAGGAAAAATCCATCATCATTGGTGGCCAGATCTACAGAGGTATTGACAGATAAGTCCGGAGGAAGGGTAACTCCCATTTTTACCGCACCTAAATGCATCGCACCGATAAAACATGCCGACCATCCTGCTGCCAATAGCTGTTCCGGATTGGTTCCGTTTCCCTTTGAACCGGGAGAGGTTAATTCAATACTAAGTTTGCCGTCACTGCTTTTTGCTTCTCCGTTACGGCCTCCGGTCACAATGACATTCCCGGAATACAACACTTTACTGATATTGACAACGGTTGTATTTTCTACTGCCTGAATGGTATTTAATTCCATATTTTTATTATTTAGATTAAACGATTCTGTTGATTGATCCTATGATTGTTAAAGTTTTTTTCTTAAATCTTTGAAAGCTGCTCTAAGCTCTTCTGTAAAGACCTGTGGCTGTTCCCAGGCTGCAAAATGTCCGCCTTTCGAAGCTTTATGATAATAATATAAGGTAGGATATGCCTGCTTCGACCAGCTTTCCGGAGCCTGATAAATTTCGTGAGGAAATACCGAAATAGCTACAGGAACTTTAATGTCTTTTGTCTTCTGTGCCTCAGCACTGAAATTATTCTTGTTGTTTTCCCAATAGAAGCGTGAAGAAGACGCTCCGGTATTGGTAAGCCAGTAAAGGGTAATATCGTCAAGGATAGCATCACGGCCAATGATATTCTCAGGATGAAGATCACTTTCACTCCATTCTGCAATCTTTTCGTACAGGAATGCTGCTAACGCTGTTGGAGAATCGGAAAGCAAATATCCTGTGGTCTGTGGACGGGTAACCATCATTCCTCCATAAGCTGCATTTCTTCCAAAGAATGTACTCATTGCATTGTATGCTTTTGCTTCTGAAACAGAAAGTCCTGATGGCGCAGGATCACCGGCATTGATTGGCTTTACAAGCTCGGCTGGAATGGTTGCAGGCATTGTGAGATGAATTCCTAGAAGACCTGAAGGAGCCTGTTTAGCCAAAGCATCAGAGATAACAGAGCCATGGTCACCCCCTTCAGAAACATATTTTTTGTAGCCGAGTCTTTTCATCAGTACATCCCAGGCAAGCGCAACACGGTCCGGATTCCAGCCCAGTTCAGTTGGAATTTCTGAAAAACCATATCCCGGAATAGCCGGTATAATTACATCAAAAGCATCACTCGCTTTACCTCCGTATTTTACTGGATCAGTTAAAGGATCTATGGCATTGATAAATTCCAGCGGAGAACCCGGCCAGCCATGAGTAAGAATCACAGGCATTGCATTAGACTCCTTTGAACGTACATGGATAAACTGAATATCAAGTCCGTCAATATTGGTTACGAACTGCGGAAGAGCATTCAGCTTATTTTCCACTTTTCTCCAGTCGTATCCGTTGCCCCAATAGGTGATCAGTTCTTTTAACTGTTCAAGCTGAATTCCCTGGGAAGCATCTTTCACGGTCTCTTTATCCGGGAACCGGGTTTCAGAAATACGTTTTTTAAGATCATCCAGTTGAGATTGCGGAATACTGATGCGGAAAGGGCGGATACTGGTGTCATTTTTTGATGATAGAGTAGCAGTCTCGTTTTTTTGTGCTTTAGAAATAGCAGGTGTACCTAAAGTAAAAGTTACTGCTAAAAGGATGGTTGAAATTGTTGTTTTCATTGCTTTTTGTATTAGATTTTAGATCTGTTTTTCTTTTTTGATGAGACAAATTTATGCTCATGGAAGCCCCTGAGAAATGAGTAATTTGTTCAAGTAGTCATATTTCACAGCGAAGCAGACATTGCAGGAGGCGAACAGGAAAACAGCATCAATATGAAGCAGATGAAAAGTATTGCTAAGAAAAGTGAGTGAGTTGCTGGTCTCAAAAAAGGGTAAAAAATAAGCTCCGTTCTTCTATAAAACGGAGCTTATTTTGTGAAAACATTCTTTTTGATGTTATCCATGAGCTTCTACAGATACATCATTCCATTCTTCCCAGACTTTAAGACGCTGCTCGTAATTCTGTTTTACAAAAGGAAGCGCTACTTTTCCCAGCAATAAACGCAATGGAGGATTTTCAGTTTCAGCTAACTTTATCAATGCCGGAGCTGTAGCTGCTACGTCACCAAAAGAAGTTTCAGATTCTGAGAAAGCCTTTTTAACACCATCGTAAACCGGATTACTTTGCGTATTAATTCCTGTATGCCAGATATTGGAAGCATAGCCATTGGGCTCTACCAACGTTACATGGATTCCAAAGCCTTTTACTTCCGTTGCTAAAGTTTCACTTAAGCCTTCCAGTGCAAACTTAGACGCATTGTAAAGTCCCATGGTTGGTAAAGTAGCCAATCCTAAAATAGAAGAAACCTGAATGATATGACCACTTTTCTGATCTCTCATGATGGGAAGTACCGCCTGTGTAAGCCATAAAGTTCCAAAGAAATTCGTTTCAAACTGTGCTCTTGCTTCCTGTTCGTTGGTTTCTTCCACCGCACCCGTTAATGCATATCCTGCATTATTGATCAGAATATCAATGCTGCCGAAGTGTTGGTGTACTTTCTGAACTGCTGATAATGATTCTTCTCTTTTATCTACATCTAAGGTTAAAGGCAATACGGAATCACCATATTTTTCTTTTAAATCATTAAGTGTTTCTACATTTCTGGCTGTTGCTGCCACTTTGTATCCTTTTGCTAAAAAAGCTTCTGCCCATACTTTTCCAAAACCTTTTGATGCTCCTGTAATTAAAACTGTTTTTGACATTGTTCTGTTTTTTTAATTGATTTGATTGTTATGATTATATTTTTTAAAAAATTTTATGTTTATATTTAAATGACCGATCGGTCATATTTTGGGTAAAAAAAATTACACCCTGTTTTCTTCTATCATTTTTTTCAGATTGCTTGCGATAACTTCCATTCTATCATTATTACCGGACATTCTTGCCATCAGGTGACCGCCTTCAAGCATTGCAAATAAAACCGTTGCAAAATCTGCCGGATTCCAGTCTGCCCTGAATTCTTTATTGGAAATTCCTTTTTCTATAATACCGGAAAGCAATTCCTGTCCCTGTTGAATGGCACGGTTTACCTTTTCCTTTACCACAGGATTGGTATCATCAGCTTCTGTTCCGAAATTCAACAAAGGACAGCCTCCTGCAACCGGTGGATGGTTGGGATCACTAAAAAAATCAATATAAGCGAATAACTGCTCTTTAGAAGTTTTGTACTGGCTTAAAGCTCTCTGAAGTCTTTCCGTCAGCATTTTCATATTGTGCTCAACAGCTGCACAGGCCAATACCTCTTTATTTTCGAAATGGACGTACATACTGCCTTTAGACAACTTCGTAGCCTCCATAATATCACTCATAGAAGTAGCTGCAATCCCTTTTGTATTAAAAATAGGAGCTGCTTTTTCTATAATGAACTGTCTGGTTTCTTCGCCTTTGGCCATAATACTACTCAATAATGATGCAAATATATGACCGATTGGTCATAAAAACAAACTTTATTTGATATTTTTTATAGGAAATACCAAAATAATCTTCTCCCTGGTCTGATAGATGTGAAATATACCATTGAATCCATTATCCGAATATGCTTAGGGCAACATCCTGTGATAGTATGATTTTGATGTGCTATATTGATAGCCAATAAGTTTTTTAATCCTACATTTGCTGTGGTAAAAGGAATTATGAAGAAACTGGAGATTAAAAAAAATATTCAGAAGCCGGAAGACAAAAACCTGTCTTTCCGTGTCTTTGATTTGAGTAAAGATCATCTGAATCAATATGTACAACCTCACAAGAAAGACCATTTCTGTATTTTTATTGTAGAACAGGGAAAACTTCAGGTTTGTATTGAAGATAAAATGCATTGGATGAAAGCCGGGAAAATCTCGGTGATATTTCCGGAACAGGTACATTTTGTGGCAGATTCCAGCGAAGATCTCATCGGGAAGATTATTCTGTTTGAAGAAATACTGTTTTGTTCTGATATTCTGAAAAATGAACTGAGCACCTATAATGTCAATCTTTCTACACATCTCAACTGTACGGTGCTTTCGCGGGAAGACTTTGAACAAAGTTTACGCAATACTTCAATCATTCAAGACATTTACGAACAGCCAACTCTTATCAGGAAGGAACAGGCCAGATTTTATATTAAAATTGTTCTCCTTGGGCTTATTGAATCCATTCACGGGCTGCATCCCGTTTTGCATGAAAAAACTGCTGACCAGCCCATGTATGTAAGGTTTAAAAAGTTGTTGAATGAACATTACAAACAATACAGAACTGTTCAGTATTATGCAGAAGAATTGGCTATTACCACTAAAAAATTAAATTCTATCACCAAAAAGCATTGCGGAGAGACAGCTATTCAGGCCATCCATAATCGTATTTTAACGGAAATTAAACGTCAGCTGATGTTTTCAGATCTTTCCCACAAGGAAATTGCTTTTGACCTGGGATTTAATTCTCCATCTGCTCTCAATAAGTTTGTCAAAGCAAAACTCAAAGAAACTCCCACCGAGCTTCAACAGGAACTGGCGCAAATGTATAACGCATAGTCTCGTTTGTATAACAGGGCTTGTGAAGGCTTGTCTAATTTTGTATCATTAAAATCAGATAAGAAAAATGAGCAAATTATTTATTGCAGGCGAAGTCTTCCACGGTGCGGGAAGTCTTGATGAATTAAAAAATATCAAAGGAAAAAAAGCAGTTATTGTAACAGGAGGAAGTTCCATGAGAAAAAGCGGAACTCTTGACAAAGCGATAGCTTATCTTAATGAAGCCGGAATCGAAACACAGATTTTCGAAGGAGTAGAGGAAGATCCTTCATCAGCAACATGTCTTAAAGGTGCAGAGATCATGAATACCTTCCAGCCAGACTGGATTATCGGTTTAGGAGGATGTTCCGCCATTGATGCTGCGAAAATTATGTGGGTGTTTTATGAATATCCTGACGTAGAGTTTGATGCTTTGATTAAACCTTTCACCGTTCCGGTTTTGAGAAATAAAGCTAAGTTTATTGCTATTCCTTCTACCAGTGGTACAGGAACTGAAACTACCGGACTGGCAGTGATTACCGATAGAGAGAAAGGGGTGAAATATCCTGTTGTTTCTTACGAACTGACACCAGATATTGCTATTATTGACGGCGAAATCTGCGCGTCAATGCCGGCTCATGTGACCTCCAATACAGGACTTGATGCACTGACACATTGTGTTGAAGCGTATGTTTCAAATATTGACAATAATATCGCAGATGCTTTATCTAAAGGTGGTTTGGAGATTGTTTTTGATAACCTTAAAGAAGCAGTAGAAAATCCTAATAATATCCAGGTCCGCCAGAATATGCATGATGCCTCATTTATGGCTGGTTTAGCCTTCAACAACGCATGGTTGGGTATTGTTCACTCGCTTTCTCACCAGGTAGGAGCATTGTATGGAATTCCTCACGGAGCTTCAAATGCTATTTTCCTTCCGAATGTCATCCGTTATAATGCTATGGCTACAGAACGTTATCCTGATCTGGCAAGAGTAATTGGGAAGGAAACTACCGAAGAACTGGCTCAGGCTATTGAGACTTTACGTTCTGAAGTCAACAATCAGTCAGCGATCAAAGATTTCGGAATCTCAAGGGAAGATTGGGATAAAAATCTTGATTATATTGCAGCCAACGCTTTAGCAGACCCTTGTACAGGTTTCAATCCGAGAGTGCCTGTTTTGGAAGAGTTGAAAGCAATTTACAATGCCTGTTATGAAGGTGTGGTATATGCAGAAAAAGTGGTTGCAGGCTAGTTTTTTGTAAATGATTACCTCATAATACAACAAAAAAGAGAACTCAGACGAGTTCTCTTTTTGCATTTATTTAACCATGATTTTAATGCTTTCCCTACGATCGTTTTCATAAAGAATACTGATCATGTAAACGCCTTTACTATAAGTTGAAAAATCTAATTGTATATCATAGACATGAAGGTTTTTCCGGTCAGAAAGCTTTCTTTGAGCCATATCATAAACCATAATGTCCTTTATTTTCTCTTTACTTTTGAGGTAACAGAAATCTTTCACAGGATTAGGGTAAAATGTAAGCTCAGGCTGTACCTTCATATCCGCAGTTCCCAGAATACAATCTGAAAAAAAAACTGAGTATTCCCGGTGATATGGATATTTATGTATGGTTTTCCCAATTAATGAAATAAAAAAGAGACTATTTCCTTTCGAAATAGTCCCTGTAGTAAAATTAATTCCCGATTAAAAACCAGTGGTTAATTTCTTATGGTGGAAATATGGATACACTGCAATCCGCTACAATCTTTAAGTTCAATGTTGGTGATCATTTCACTGTAGATCCGAGTAGTGGTGTCGTTAAATTGATATCCTTCTATAAACACAGGTCTGTCTTTAGGAAGATTGCTCTGCTCATTAATCATTTCCAGCGACAAACTATCAGGATAGCCTTCATTTTTTTTAAAAGTAATCTCTATTAAACCGTTGTCAGCCAGGTAGTCAAACTTCTTTAAACGAGAAGGCAGGCTTGCTTTGGTTTTAAAAACATTTAATTTTTCAATACTGCTTTTGTAAAGGTTAAACATGCTGGCAGTTCCAATAGCATCATTGTACACCGCAAATTGTATGGTGTTGCTTTTCTGGCCCCAAATTAATAATGAAGTAGTAATGAAGAGTAGAGATAGTAACTTTTTCATAACAAAAATAGAGGTTTAAATGTTGGATGTTTTACTTTGAAAGATTGGTGTTAGTTCCTGTTTTTTACTACGATCCATCCGGTATATTTTATTGGAGTTTGCGTTGTGTTGTTCTCATTCCAGCCCATTTCAAACCAGTAAGTTCCTGTAGGTTCTTTTTTACCGTCCATAGTTCCGTCCCATTTGAATCCGTTTGATTTACTTCCTACATGAATTCTGCTTCCATATCTGTCATAGATACCGAATGAGAAATTATTTTTATTTGCCAAAGCAGAATAATCAAGTACGTCATTGATTCCGTCACCATTAGGAGTGATGATGTTAATCAGATTAGGAACAGTAACTTCTATCTGCACAGGAACGCAGTTATACGAATCCCTTACATAGAAAGTATGGCTTCCGCGGGATATATTGGTGAATATGTTTTCACTCTGCCAGTTGATATTGTCCATAGAATATTGATAAGGTGCTGTTCCTGCAATTACATCTAAGGTAACCGTATTATTGTTAATGGTAACATCTGAAATAACAGGGTTTTCAGAAGCATACACCTTCACAGTTTGTCTGGTGGTACATTCTCTGGTTTTCAGATCTACCCAGTAGGCCCCAACTCCTACATTCTTGATGGATTGCGTTGTCGCTCCTGTACTCCATTCGTAAGAAGTATAACCTGGTCCTGCATCTAATGTAGTTGTATTTTCCATACAGATGATTTTGTCCTTTAATGCTTCTGAGAAGCTAGGGGGAATAACTGTAAGGGTTACTTCTGCAATCTTATAACATCCGCTGGCATTGCTCACCTTAATATAAACAACGCCGTTCGGAGCAGTGTAATTGGCTGGATTCAGAATTTCGTTTGTCCCGTTATGCGCATCAGTGGGAGATGGATAGTACTGCTTGGTAATTCCTGGTTGTACATTAACGCCTGCCGATGTTAAATCAAATATCCCAAGCAACGGATCGGATGGCAGAAAACATGATCTTAAAGCTGCATCTTTTACGATTGGGCTTTCAGAAACTGTTAATGTTACAGTTACCCGTTCACAATCTGTAAAATCCGGGTCATTTCCGCAAAATTTATAAACAATAGTATCAGTACCCAGATAACCGAAGTTGGGAACATAATTAATCACTCCCGCTGCATCAATGGTAGCAGTACCGTTTGTTGGAGGGGTAATAATCGTTACTGTACTCGGAACATAAGTTTGGGTAGAATTGGTAAATTCCGGTACGATAGTAATGTTTCCTTCGCAAACAGTAATCGCCTTTGCAGATTCCTGAAGACATGTGTATACTTTATAGACAGGGGTGGTTGCCGGTGGACAAGTGCTTACTGCAATTTTCACTGTATAATTCCCTGCAGCCAGTGGAGTATGTGTATTGGTAGTGGCTCCGCTAATAGGATTTCCGTTGAGAAACCATTGGTAGGTGTCGTAGCTGTCATTTACTTCCAATACAATGCCCGGAATACAATCTCCGGTTTTTTTTGAAATCAGTGGGATAGAAGAGAAGCCTGCAAAATAACCTCCATATCCGGATGTGCTGTAACCCCCGTTAATACCTGCTGTTACAGCTTTATCAGAAACCACGGTTACATTTCCGGTGATAGATGGGATGGCATATGTTACCCAGCTGCTGTTTCCTGTCAATGGGAAAGGTCCTTGTGCGGCGGTGGGAGTAATGCCATTTACCATCACATTGGCTCCGGTTTCCGTTAAAATATTCAGTTTTACAATAGTTCCGGTTGGGACAGTGCTTGTTACTCCCTGTCCTGTTGGCATTTCATTGATCTTCCCGATTTCATCAATTTTTCGGGGTAAAAAACAGTTCAATGGCGGAATGTAGTTGAACCCACACGTTGCACTGCTGTTATTTACAGAAACCAACTGATATAAATAGACATTTTTTGAAGTCGTAATAAACATATTGAAGTGTCCGGAATTTCCCTGCTGTACATAGTTGCTTCCTGAAACTCTGTAAAATTCCCCACTGTTTATTGTAGCGACAGGAGTGTTGGAACCGTTGATAAATATTTGGGTATTGTTTTCAGTTCCTATGATGATACCACCTTCAAGATCCGGATTGGTAGATCTTGTTCTCACCATGGCAAAAGTACTCCCAAGTCTATCCGTAGGTACAGACTGATCAAGAACCGCATCAGATCCCATGCTGGTGTTGTCTCCAAAATTTCCATTGATATTTCCGTTGGTAAGGGTAATCGGCTTATCAGAAACAATTTTAGCTCCAATAAAAGCCGATATGTTTTGACCTCCTATTCCAGCACCTCCGGCGAAAATAAAAGACTGTCCTTTATTGAGAGTAATTGTTTGCGAATGGGTGGCAGGTGTTCCTCCAAAGAATGTTACATTTCCATTCCATGTAGCAGTGATAACTGTATTATTCTCTGTTGCCAATATGCCTGCTGAGAAGTTAAATATGTTAAGTGATGAGGTAGTAGGAGTTGCGGCTACAAAAAATTCTTTGCCGATCCCGGCTTTTCCTTTGCTTGTTATAATTTCAGCGTGTACAGTGCCGCTTACCATTCTTAATGAACAGTAAAATGGCTTGCTTCCATGTACATATAAACCTTTAGTGATAGTAGTGAATGCATTTGAAGCCACATTAGCTGCTATGATACTAGCCGGCACTACAAAGATCTGAGGAGACCCTTTACTGATGGTGACATTACCAATCGGGATGTTATTATTGTTAATTGTAACAACAAAAGGAGTTGCAGAATCGGTAGAAAGATAGAGTGCCTGCGTATAATTTACAGACCCGTAATAAGGTGCAAACCAATGGTCTGTATCTCTTTGTGCCGAAAGAGGTAGACCCAATATAAGGAACATTAAACAAAATATAAAACTTTTCATGCATTGTTAAATTTTCGTTCTAAAAATTACGAATTCTTTTTCAAAAAATGATTATGACTCCTTTATTAATTTTTTATGAATTGTAAAAAAAGTATTTATTGGATGATCAGAAAAAATAAGAAGGAATCTTAGAGGCAGATGAGTGATGTTGGATACTTTTGATGCCGCATCGTTCACCTGTATGCCTGTTAATTGACTGTTTTTAATAGGTTAAGATTTATTTAATTTTTATACTTTTCTTATGGCAGTTTCCATTTTATTACTGAGTAAAAATAATTTAATAAAAATACAAATTGACTATACTTTCGTCTAGTTTTAAATCAAAGTTTAATGAATTAAATTAAATAAGACCTATGATAAAACACTTTCAGTAAAGAGAATACCTGATTTCATTTAAGGTTTTTTATTATTTAATTTCCAAATTAATTCTGTTTTTATGTGTATATGATACAGAAAAAAATACTTTCAATGCTAAAAGCGCAATGGATTTCAGATTTAATTGGTTTTTTACTATTGAAACAATTGTTTTCTGAACTTAAGTCTAATTATAATTAAGTTTAGATAGGTTTTTTATTTAAACCAATTTGAATATGTTTGCAAAAAATAATTAATAGAAAAAATGGTTTTTTACGCCTATTAGCAAAAAACATGAGTGATAAAATAAAATCATTGGATGCCAGGAAGAATGCGTCGGGCTTATCAGTTTCTGAAAAAAGGGAAACACAGGACCACTATTATAATGTCCTTAAAGCAGTCTCGGGCAACAGTCAGGGGTCTATCTATATAGCAGATCTTAAAACAAAGAAATTAGAGTTTATTTCGGAAAACCCGCTTCTTTTATCAGGTCTGAATTCTACTGAAGTTGAAAAACTGGGATATAATTTTTTTCGGAAATATGCGAGGCTGGAAGATCTTGAAATTTTAAGAAAAGTAAATATTTACGGGCTTAAATTTTTTGAATGCCTTACTCTGGAAGAGAAAAAAGCGCACACCATTACTTATGATTTCCATCTGAAACATATCAATAGTGTAGATGTACTTGTGAATCACAGGATCACACCTATTGAGATTGATAATCATGGTGAAATTTCAAAAGTAGTCTGTGTAGTATCTTATTCCCTGAATAGAAATGCGGGAAATATCAGGATTATATCCAATACTTCAGAAATCTATTGGAAATTTAACCTCTTAACCGAAAAATGGACAGAAGAATCTAAAGTTACACTAAAAATAAGGGAAATCGAAATAATACGGCTTTACCTTCAGGGATTAAAAATAGAAGAAATTGCAGAACAATTGTTTGTGTCACCAAGTACCATAAAGTTTCACAGGAGCAAATTGTTTGAAAGAATCGGAGTGAAGAATATCATCGAAGCAATATCCTATGTAATAACGAATAACTTGATTTAAACTGTGCTTTTTTAAATACTTCCAGGCCGAAATCGCTGAGAATCCAAATAGAATGCTCAGTATAACGTATAGTTTTTAATTAAAAACCGTTTGCTTTCTGTGTATTGTTTTTCCGGGCATTCTCCCTCTGCACAATGGTAGAAGGAGAATGTCCGGAACAGCTTAATTAAGCTGATAATTTGTGATTACTAAACTCAGGATGAAATGAACATAATTCTGTTCTACCTCTTTTCTGTTAATCAGTTTGTTTTTGTATTCATAAGAGTTCAGGTCTCTGGATAATTTCTGATACGTTTCAAAATCATCACCCTTTATCTTTACTCTTATATTACCATCTTTTCTGTTGATAATGACATTATCTAAAGTTCTTACTTTAAATAAAACCTCGCATAATGTAGGACGAGCCTTCATTGACCCGATATATCTTTCAACTATATTAATCTTGAACGAATCAAATATGATATTATTAAAAACGATTTTAGAATTAGGCTCCTGAGTGTTGAGTTCAAGTTTATAGTTCATTACTTTATAAATTTTGGCAAATATAAGTTTAATTATGCCAAAAAACAGACTGTTTTAATAGATCATTCCCATATTAATGATTGAATTTTATTCTGCAAACTCAAAATCATATGAAAATGTGAATATTAGAGGCTTGTAAATAAGGGAAAAACAAATGTACTCTCAACTTTTTATTTCCTTTTATTTTTTTCATAATAGGCATTTGCGTAATTTTATTCTCTGTATAACAAAATTCATATTAATACCAATATAATGGAAAGATATAGTTATGGAATGGTTGGCCTTGGAGTAATGGGGCGAAATCTGCTTTATAATATCGCTGACAATGGGTTTTCAATCGCAGGATTCGACCTTGATCAGGAAAAAGTGAAAGAATTAGAAGGCGGAGCTGCTTCAGAAATGAAGGTGAAAGGTACAGGCTCTTTAGAAGATTTCGTATCCGCACTGGAAGTTCCAAGAAAAATTATTCTTATGGTTCCTGCAGGAAAACCTGTAGATGCTGTGCTGGAAAATATTACCCCACTTTTAAGCGAAGGCGATATCGTGATTGATGCAGGAAATTCTTATTTTGAAGATACCAACAGACGTGTTGCTGATCTGGCATCCAAAAAACTGCATTTTATGGGAATGGGTGTGTCTGGAGGTGAAAAAGGAGCCAGAACAGGACCAAGTATAATGCCGGGAGGTGATCAGGAAGCATTCCAGCTTCTGAAACCAATGCTGGAAGCCATTGCTGCAAAAGTAGACAACGAAGCATGTACAGCATACATGGGAAAAGGATCTGCCGGGAACTATGTGAAAATGGTACACAACGGTATTGAATATGCAATTATGCAGCTTATCAGTGAAGCTTATGATCTTCTTAAAAGAGGAGCAGGCTTAAATAATGAACAGCTCTATCAGGTTTTCAAAGAATGGAATAATGGAGAAATGAACTCTTTCCTTATTGAAATTACCAGAGATATCTTCACTCAGAAGGATTCATTAACAGATGGTTACCTTGTAGATCATATTTTAGATAAAGCAGGAGCGAAAGGAACAGGGAAATGGACTTCTGAGCAGGCTATGGAAATAGGAGTTTCTATTCCTACCATTGATATTGCTGTAACTTCAAGAATTTTATCTGCTTATAAAAACGAAAGAATTCAGGCTTCAAAAATCTACACGGAAAGCGAAATTATAAAGCCGGAAAATACAGAATTGTTCATCAGGGAAGTGGGCGACGCTCTTTTCCTTTCTACCTTAATCAGCTATGCACAAGGTTTATCTTTACTGGTAAAAGCATCTGAAGAATATGGTTTTGAAATTCCATTGAAAGATGTTGTGAAAATCTGGAGAGGAGGATGTATTATCCGTTCTGTATTGCTGGAAAAATTCTATTCAGCGTATACCGAAAATCCTAATCTCTCTAATATTCTACTTGATCACGATATTTCTGAATTGGTAAAATCAAAAATCAAAGCCTTAAGAAAAACAGCCGGATATGCCGTTACCAACGGAATTTCAAGTTTGGGAATCCAGACTGCTTTGGGATATTTTGATGCTTATACCACAGAATCTCTTCCTGTGAATCTGATCCAGGCTCAACGTGATTATTTCGGAGCTCACACGTATCAGCGTATTGACAGAGAAGGAGTTTTTCATACTTCTTGGCAGAGTGCAAACAATTAAAAATTCGGAAGAAATGAATCAAAATAGAATCTTGCAGCCAACAACTATCGTTATTTTTGGTGCTACAGGAGATCTGGCAAAAAGAAAACTTTTTCCGGCATTTTATAACTTATATATCGATGGCAGAATGCCCAAAGGCTTCAATATTGTAGCATTGGGAAGGGCAGAAAATACCAACGAAAATTTCAGAAATTATATCAAAGAAAACCTCGAGAGCTTCTCCAGAAAAAAAGTGACTTCTGAAGACTGGGCAGGATTTCAGGCTCATATTACTTACTTCCAGCATCAATTGGATGAAGAAAGTTCTTATCAGAATTTACAGCAAAAATTGCAGGATTTTGACTCCGTGTATGGAATAAGAGCGAACAGATTGTTTTACCTATCGATCGGGCCCAATTTTATTGCCACGATATCCAATCATATCAAAACGACTTCATTAGCTTCTGATCCGAAGAAAGACCGTATTATTATTGAAAAACCTTTTGGTCATAATAAACAGTCAGCGATAGAATTGAACAGCCTTTTGGCTAAAACTTTTGAAGAAGAACAGATCTATCGTATTGATCATTATCTTGGAAAAGAAACGGTGCAGAATATATTGGCATTCAGGTTTGGAAATTCAATTTTTGAACCTTTATGGGATCATAAATATATTGAATCGGTACAGATTACCGTTGCGGAAGAAGTTGGGGTAGAGACTAGAGGCGCTTTTTATGAACAGACAGGAGCATTAAGGGATATGATTCAGAATCACCTGTTGCAGATCCTTTGTATGGTGGCTATGGAACCACCGGCTTCATTGCAGTCTGGTGAAATCAGAGACCGGAAAGTAGATGTTCTGAAATCAATCCGTAGAATATCTTCCGATCAGGTTGATCATTATGCGGTAAGAGGACAATATGGAAAAGGAACTATCAATGGAGTGGAAGTGAAAGGCTACCGCCAGGAAGACGGAATTGCTTCAGATTCCAATACGGAAACTTTTGCTGCAATCAAGTTCTATCTGGATAACGAAAGATGGCAGGATGTTCCTTTCTATGTGCGTACCGGAAAGAAAATGAAAGAAAAGCATTCTTACATTACCATCCAGTTTAAACCACTTCCTCACTCAACCTTCTCAGACAGTCCACATCTTTTATCAGCCAACAGGTTGATTATTAATATTCAGCCAATGATGGATATCAGATTACAGTTCATGACCAAAAAACCGGGGCTGACACTTGATCTGAAGCCAGCAGAAATGATTTTTGATAATTTTGCCTGTCAGGAAGATACTCCGGAAGCTTATGAAACCCTGCTGCAGGATGCTCTTTTAGGGGATCTGACTTTATTTATGCGTTCCGATCAGGTGGAAGAAGCCTGGGATGTGGTTACCACCATACAGGAAGCCTGGGAAAATAATAAAGACCTTTCTTTCCCGAATTACAAAGCAGGAAGCTGGGGACCGGAAGACGTTAATGCTTTGGTAGAAAGACAAGGGCACAGCTGGGTATAAAACAATATAATTTTAAACAAACAGACAATGAATATTACAGTATTTGACGATCTGGAAAAACTGTACACAAAGGCAGCAGACACATTTGTTGACCTTTCAAAAAAATCTATTCTGAAAAATGGCCGTTTTGTGGTTGCATTAAGTGGAGGTTCTTCTCCCAAAGCCATTTTCAAGCTTTTGGCAACACCGGAATATAAAGAACAGATTGACTGGAGCAAAGTCTACTTTTTTTGGGTAGATGAGAGATGGGTTCCGTTGAACGATGATAAAAGCAACTTCCGAATGACAGATGAAGCACTTCTCAATCACGTTCCGGTACCTGAAAACCACGTCTTTCCCATGTATGCTGACGGAATAAGTCCTGAGGATTATGCTAAAGCGTATGAACAGCAGATCAGAACTGTTCTTGGTGACGAAGGAATTTTTGATTTTATCCTGCTTGGAATGGGAGATGATGGTCATACAGCTTCATTATTTCCTGGGGAAGAAGTTTTAAATGAAAAAGAAAAATGGGTTTCTGCCTATTATCTTAAGCCTCAGGAAATGTTCAGAATTACGTTAACTGCACCTATTATCAATAATGCCGGTCATATTCTCGCTATTGCATTTGGTGAATCCAAAAAACATGCGCTGAATGAAGTTCTGAATGGTGAATATAATCCTTCATTATATCCAATGCAGCTTATTGAGAAGAAGGAGGGCTTTCAGTTTTTTACAGACGAAAAAGCCAGAGGTTAATATACTTCAATCTTAAAAAATAAGAGACTGTCCTTGGGCAGTCTCTCTTCATATCAACTATTCTATTACCGGATTCCCGGTAAATACAATTTTCTGTAGATTACATCGAAAATAAGATCTGCTAAATGAAAACAGCATCATTAGAGAATTCATGACGCTGCTGCATTTAGTGTTTTTACCTTAGTTGCTTTTTGTTCGAAACTTTTAATTTTTCCAACTCAAATAGTGTTTCTATGTAAAATGGTTATTAGTTTGAAGCAAATATACAAAATAAGACACTACGTAGTGTCTAAATTTTTAAAAAAATGAAAAATATTTTGTTCAACATTGTAAAACCTTACAAAAACCCTTTTGTACGCAGCAATATATATGAATAATAAAATTGTAGAAAATAGATTGAAGGATATCAAAACGGCAGAATGGTAAATGCCTGTTGATAATAACCGTATTACTAAAAGCAGCACCATTACAAAAATAATGATGCTGCGGAGTAATGTTTTACCTCAGTATTGAATAGTAAATATTTATACTGAGGGAACTAACGGTGCAATCTGATCTCACTCAACCTCACAACTCTGATTGTCTGTTTATATAAAATGGTTATTAGTTTCTGCAAATATATAAATTTAGACACTAAAAAGTGTCTAAAATGAAAAAAAATTCATAAACTTGTACGATTGAAAGTTTACCATGGAAAGAAAGTCTGTAGCAGGAAGTATCCGGAACAAGGAACGCAGTAAAAAAAAATTTTTGGACGCGGTTGGAAAAATACTGAGAACAAAAGGATATACTGCCTTGAAAGTGAATAGTATTGCTGCTACAGCCGGAGTTGATAAGAAAATGATTTATTCGTATTTCGGGGGAATAGACGGTTTGATTGATGAGTATATCCGCACACAGGATTACTGGAGCAAAGTAACGATTGAAGAAATTGAAAAAATAAAACCCAAACTGGATGATGGAGGGAGATCTTTCATGGAAGGAATGCTTTTATCCCAATTTGACTATGTTTACTCCAGCAAAGAAGCACAAAAACTGCTTCTTTGGCGTTTATCAGAACCTCGTAAATCTTTGAAAAAACTTACAGAAACCCAGGAAGAAAACGGAGAATATATTTTCAAACTATTGATGGATTCCCATTTTAAAGAGAATGCTGAACAGGTACGCTCTATTATGGCGATTATGGTTTCAGGGCTTTATTATCTGAACATGTATGCTGCCGTAAATGGAAGTATTTTCTGCGGAATAGATGTTGACAGCCCTAAAGGACGTGATAAAATCAAGAAAGCAATTTCTTTCATGTTGCACCATACCTACGAAAACCTGTAAATCCTTATTTTTGAAAATTGAATTTCAATACAAAAAACAAAACCATTAGAAATCTAATGGTCTGTCTATAAGTTGTGTTTCTTCCTTAGTTGTTTCGTATTCGAAATTGTCTTAAAGTAAGGGAACTCAATAATACAATTTGGATTGTCTTATTTTTCAACCTAATAGTGTTTTAAAATATATAGTTGGTTTTAGTTTGTACAAATATATAAAATAAGACACTGTAAAGTGTTTAAAATAATAAAATTTTTCTTGTTTTTGTTTAATATTTTGAAATTCAGTGTATTAAATTTTACAATAAGTGTAAAAATTTTTCTTTATCAATACCGATTGATCAGTTAAATTCATAGAACAGAGAAGAAGATGTCTTTACCAATGACGGTACTTCTCAGTGTAAAAGTAAAACTGATAAAAAAAATCTGTAGAAAAGTATTTTATTAAATATCAAACCATTTTTTTTAAATAAAAACAGCACCATTATACAAAAATGATGCTGGTAGTTGTGTTTTTACATCAGTCGTTGATGTTCGAAATATTTTAAACTGAGGGAACTAACGATACAATCTGAATAGTTTTTAATTTTTCAACTTCAATCGTGTTTTATATTGAGAATGGTTTTAGTTTGTGCAAAGATATACAAATAGATCAAATTAGACACTGTGTGGTGTCTAAAATAATAAAAAAATTTCTTAAACTTGTATATTGAATGATTAGTCATGGAAAGAAAGTCAGCATCAGGTAGTATTAGGAATAAAGAACGCAGCAAAAAAAAGTTTTTGGATGCCGTTGGAAAAATACTGAAAACGAAGGGACATGCAGGGTTGAAGATTAATGATATCGCTGCTACTGCCGGGGTAGATAAGAAAATGATCTACACCTATTTTGGCGGAATGGATGGTCTCATGGACGAATATGTTCGTACACAGGATTTCTGGGTAAAAGTAACCAGCGAGGAAGTGGAAAAGATGAAGCCTAATCTTGAAGATGGAGGCAGAGAATTTATAGAGCATATGCTTCTTTCACAATTTGACTACGTATATGCCAATAAAGAAGCTCAAAAACTATTGTTGTGGACTATTTCTGAACCCCGGAAATCATTAAAAAAACTGATTGACACTCAGGAAGAAAATGGAGAATATATCTTCAAATTATTGATGGAATCCCGCTTCAAAGATAAAATGGATACCTACCGTTCTATTATGGCCATCATGGTTTCAGGACTATACTACCTCAATATGTTTTCTTCTCTGAACGGCAGTATATTCTGTGGTATAGATACCAATACTCCTGAAGGACGGGAAAAAATCAAAAAGGCAATATCTTTCATGGTAGAACAGACCCACGACAATCTTTAATCTATTATAATGACTAGTCCTGAAAATCTGATACAGATTATAGTACAAAAATAAATAATTAAACCAGAGTAATTTTACTATTGCTTTGGTTTTTGTTTTTATAGGTTTTCATTTTAATTTGTGACTGTTTATGCATTTGGTTTGGAGTTAGATAATGATTTGAAAAATGTGGGCGTAAATTATTGTAGATTTCGATAGATTCATTTACTATCTTTTTCCTTAAATTGTTGTTTATATCATGTTTATCAATATCAAACTCATGCTTTAAAATACCATTTATTCTCTCTGCTACTGCATTTTGATAAGGATCAGAGTTTTGTGTCATACTACATTTTAATTGATGTTTCTGTAAAAGTCTTTGATACTCATTCGAGCAGTATTGTAAACCACGATCGGAATGATGGATTAAAGATTCTCTCATACCTTTATACTTCTTTAGAGCTCTTTTTAAAGCTATAATACTACTCTGTGTATTTAAATTGTCTGCAACAAAGTGTCCCATTATTTTCTTAGAATACGCATCAGTTATTAAACTTAAATAGCTTGGATTTTTTCGGTTCCCTATATAAGTAATATCTGCAACCCATACCTGGTTGGGCTTTGTTATCTGATAGTCAAGGAGCAGGTTCTTATGCTTTCTAAAACGATGATGAGAGTTGGTTGTAATGTGATAGCTTTTGCGAGGTTCAATCAATAAATGATTAGCTTTTAAGATGGCAAAGAATTTATCTCTCCCTACCTTAATGGAGCTTAAGGATCTCTGTAAAATAAAATATAATTTCCTGCCTCCTAACCGGGGCATCTTAACACGAAGATTCTCTACCAGCTTTACTACCTCTGAAGCTTTATCTTTACAAACTTTCGTACGCTTGATACTTCTATAATAGATTTGTCTATTTAACCCTAACAATCCACAAGTAAAAATCAAAGTTTCTTTTTCTTTACTGCGGAAGTAATCGATTGTTCGGGTGGTGAGTTTTTTCGAATATCAATGTGATATTCTTTCTCAGCCAGATCAATCATCATATCAAAAAATATGGACTTCTTATCTGCAATATAAGCCTGCTTTTCTAAAAAAGCCTTTTGCTTTTCAAGAAGCCTTACCTGGGCTTCTAATTCCATAATACGTTGTTCAGGTGTTTTTTCCATGGCATAAGGTCTTTGGTTTTCCCAATCAAAGTTACCATATTTTCTCAGCCAATTTAAAATAGTACCATGAGATTGAATACCATATTTCTTACGACAACTAGTAATAGTGGATGCTCCACATTCAACTTCTTTCACGATTTGAAGTTTTAAACTTAAACTGTAATCCTTCTGTGTGCGTTTAATGTACGTGGAT
>NZ_QDFZ01000032.1 GCF_003347605.1 Chryseobacterium sp. KLBC 52
TCAGCTCCTTCAATGATATACTGTACGGCAATATCATTGTCATATACTGAAAAAACCAGGATTTTAAGATGGGGCTGTATTATTTTTATCTCACCAATCATACCCAGGTATTTGCTTTCCGGCATATTGATATCTAAGATCAGCAGGTCAAACGACTCTGCATATAGTTTGTCTGTGAGTTCCGTATAGGATTCTGCGCAGGAAATTTTCACATCTTTGTGGTGAGATTCCAGAATTAAGGTGGTTCCTAATCTTACTACAAAATGATCATCTGCAATAATAATTTTCTTAATCATATTTTTTAATTTTAATGGATACAACAGTTCCCTTTGGGGTATTGTTTTTAAATTCAATTTTACCATTGATCATCATAAGAAGCTGAAGAATAAGATGTAATCCTAAGCTGTATTTTTGTAAAACCAGTTTTTCATTTTCAATATTATCCTGAAGTTTTTCATAATAGGTCATTTGTTCCCGGCTCATTCCCTTACCCGTATCTTTTACCTCCAGGAAAAAGGTTCTGCTGTCTTCACTTGTAGAAATCTCTATGCTCCCATCAGTAGTATTTTTAATCGCATTGTCTATGAGATTATGGATGATAACAGCAATTACATTCTGATTTTTTTTCGAGTACGTGGGATCTTTAATATTGTTGATAATACGTGTATTTTGCTCTTTGGCAGCGACCTCAAAAAGTGCTTTTTTAGCTTCCACAACTTCGTAGACATTATATTTCTCATTTTTTTCAGAAATGTTATAGATCTCAGCGTATTCCTTCAGGGTCTTCACGAAATTGTAAAACTCTACAGAAGATTTGTAGAAACTCTCGAAATATTTCTTTTGTATGTAGCGGTCATGTTCATCGGTTTCATACAACTTTTGGGCTGTAATGGATAAATACTTTATGGGAGTAATGATATCATGGCTTATTGTCTCCAATAATTTTTTCTGCTGTAAGCTCTCTTTTCGGAGTTGTTCCTTGGTGTACTCTAATGTTGAAACTGTTTTGGATAGTTTCCGGGTTCTTACTGTAATAATTTCTTCGAGTTCCTTCTTTTTTAATATTTGTCTTTTTAGTCTGAATTTTATTAATTTTAAAATGAGAATTGATATAATAAATATGATAAAAAGCTTAAAGATGAGTACCTGATAAAACAGGTGTTTTACGTTGATATTAATTGTTTTATAGATATATTTTCCTTGTGGAGAAGCCAATACCCTCACCATAAGCTGATATTGGCCCGGTTGCAGGTTTGAGATGTAATATTTGCCATCACTTCCCACTCTTTCCCATTTTTCATTCTTACCGCCTTTCAGTTTTCCTTCGATAACCAAATTAGCTCTGTTGGCGTAATAAGGAACATCTACTACAATGACTGCTTTATAAAAATTGTTTTCCAGATTAATATTCTGTCCTTGTATGTTGCTTTTGCAATCATAGAATATAACCCTTTCCAAAAAGAAGTTTTTAGGGTAATAGCTTCTTATTTTTTCCGGATTAAAAAATAAAAGTCCTTTGATAGAAGGGAATACAAAATTTCCGTTGGGAAGAGCAGCAGCACTTGGAGAACAGCCTCCATTGAACTCGTTGGTATTAAAGCCGTCTTCTTTGCTGTACCGGTAATAGCTGGGTATGTTTTTTCTGTCTTTAGCATATTGCAGAAGGCTGCTTTTCAGTACCTTGAATAAGCCATTGTTGGTGCTGATCCAGAAAAAGCCTTTTTTGTCTTCCAGAATAGTATGTGAAAATAAAAGATATCGGTTTTCATCCACGGGCATTTTGATAAGCTGGTCTTTTTGATAGAGAAAGAAACCGTTTCCCTGAGTCATGATCCAAACATTTCCATCCTTTGTTTTAGTGATTTCTCTTACATGTAATGAAGCAGTAGATATTTTTTTAGGACTAAAATTGGGTGCTTCTATTATATATAAAGCATCTCTGGTCCCTACCAGCCATTTGTCATGGTCATATTCATGAACAGTAGTTACAATATTAGGAAGAGAAAATTGTAAAAAAGGATTTTTAAAACCGGAATCTTTATAAAAAGAAAGAGTCGATTTTAAAATAGGTTTGTGAAAAGTTGCTACATAATAATTCCTCAGTTTCCAGGCACGGGAGGGCTCATTTTTCAGAGCAAGCTTTTCTTTTTTAGAATAATCGGAATTTTTAAGAAAGCGTAATAAGCCTGATTCCCTCTGGACAAGGATATTCTGTTGATTATCATACAGTAAAAAAAAATGATCGGTCGTGTTAAAATGATATTTTTTTACCAATCCGTTTTCATTGTATACATCACCTAAGGAATTGATTACCTTATCATTTTCAAAAGGAAGCAGTGAATGAAAAATATTTTCATAGGATTTATCTGACCGGTTAGCTACATGAAAATTGTTGAATTTAATAACATTCAATCCATCGGATAATGTACCCAGGTACAGCTTATTGTTCACTTCATCATGATAGATGGAAGATAAGGAATTCTTATTAAGGTCATAATCTGCTAATTTTTTCAGACTAAAGCTATCGCACTCGTAATGTATTCTATACAACGAATGATTCTGGATAATAAAAGATTGATTGTTGATCTGGCTCCAGTATACTTTTATATCATTCTTAAAAAAAACTTCCGGGGCATTCAGGTAAGTTATCTGGGTCGGAGAAATTTTAATTATTTTTTTTAAAGATCTGGAAATGATAAAAATATTCTGGTTAAAGCAAAATGTATCCAGAATATAGTTTTTATGCAGATTTTTCAGTGTTGCAATGGTGTGATCCTTATATTGTATTGTTCCATTGTGAAACAAATGATAGTAGTTCTTCTTATCAAAATACACAAAGAAATCCGTATTTTCAAATGGCTCCGGTATTGCATTCTTAGTGAAAATAAAGTTTGATCTGCTTTCACGTATTACCCTTTGAAGGCAGCCTGATTTTTGATTCAGAAGTTTTACATTTCTTTTGGAGATCAATGCGATATTTTCATTGTAAGCAGTGGTATTGTAAATAGTGTCTTTTTTGGCATTTCCCAAAAAGGAGGTAAATCTGTTATTCTTAAATTTGAGATGATTATAGGTTACAAAATTATTTCCGTCATAGCGTACCAATCCATTTTCTGTACTGATCCAGATAAATCCGTACTTGTCTTTGATAATATCTTTTACACTGTTCTGAGGAAGTCCTTTATCTGTATCATACCATACCGATGCCGTCTGCTGGCTGTAATACAATTGAATATTTATGAAAAATATAAATATAAGTTGTTTATAAAACATTTTTAATACTTGTAGTTATAAAGTATTCATGGTATATAATTATAAAATTAGCAAATTTTAAAAGCTAAAAGAAGTGCTGAGTGTCATTTTAAAACTACATACTTTTAAATTAAAAATGACAGCGGTGTCAGTTTATAAGGCTTTTTAGGATGAATTTTAGCTGTTAATTAAACACTTGCCACATTTTGTATACTCTGATGGGTGTGAAACTTATTGGATTGATATTCTGACCAATGGTTTTTGGTAATAATGATGAAATAAATGTCATTTGTTGTATTTGTGATAAAATAAAATCAATGATACGAGACGAATATAAACAGCTGATTTTTATATTTTAAAATCCATCCATGGTTTTCAATGGCAGCATCAGAACATCATGGCCAGAAAAGAATTCTTCTTTTTAACTGTAATTGTTTGAAGAGAATAATGCAGATCATCAATCAGAGTGCAGATTTAATTTTCCTTGTGATAAATCTCTTCAATGTTGGATGTAGAATCTCCTGCTAAAGATAAAACAACCAAAGATTGATGATCCAGTTTTTTGATCAGCAGCGTATCAATATCACTTGAAACCTGTCTTATGCCTTCGGTGTGGTACCATAAAAATAATGTATCGTGAGAAACTTCCCATTGTTCATACAGTAAAGTGTGCCTATTTATGGATGTAGCAACACCATTGGCATGAAATTCAATACCTTGCTTTCCATTTTTTTGCCCTGGAATAGGTTGAACCCATTTTCCTGTAAGCGCAGCCATTTGGATATTTGCGTTAGATACTGATTCCGAATTTACTTTTGTATTTTCTTTTTTGGGGGAGCTACATGCTGTCAAAATACCAAGGATCATTAGTGAAAGTGCCTTTTGCATTATAATTCTATATATTTTTTTATATCTGTAAGTTTTTGATCTATGTAAGAATGATCCCGTAAAGCAACTACCATGTAAATGATAATCTGAATTCTCTTAAAAATTGACAGTAACGCTATATTATTTTTATCAATATAGTGCCACTACCTATTATCAGCAAAAGTACATAAATGTTCCCGATAGAACTTTTTCTAACCCGTAGTTATAAAACTACATAAACTACAATTTTAATTGTCATCCATCAATAATTGTCGTAATTTTTTATCGATATTTCACTTATTGCAGAATTATGTAGTTTTTAAACTACATAAGTGAGACATATTACTACATGTAGGGTAATGTATTTTTACACACTGATCTTAAGTTTTTTGTATTGTGAGATTTAATTTTGCATTATCAATAAGTTCGTTCCCTGAAAAATAAGAGAACTGCTAATTCAGTAATGATCAAAATACAAACAGAAGAATAAAAATATATTTAAACTCACCAAAAAGTACCAATAAAAAGCTATCCGGAGAACATCCATTTACACCGTTCCCTAAAGATTTTAAGTCCGTTTTTTGTTTATCATTAGACAAAAACCTCATTTTTTTGTATTTCACTTTTAATTAAAGGAATATTTCTCAGTCTTGTGGTAGTAATGCCCAGGTACATATTGGATTTACTTACTGGTCTTATATTTTATTTCAAAAAAATAAACACTAAAATTGAAGCAATGAAAAAAGATTTAACAACTTTATTAACAGCAGCCCTATTGGTAGCTTCTTCTGGCATTTCTGCACAGACAGCAGGTGTAGGGATTAATACTACAACGCCTAACTCCACATTAGATGTGAATGGAAAACTAGGCGTTACGGATATTGACGGACTTCAGGCACCGAGACTTACCCGTGCAGAGCTTTCTGCTAAAGGAGATGCTCTTTACGGAACTAATCAAAAAGGAGCATTGGTGTATATTACAGATATCTCAGCTGGTGATAATACAGGACCAAGACTTAATATCGACAGCATTGGGTATTACTATTTCGATGGTACAGCATGGCAAAAACTGATCAGTAATTATAGCAATATTTATAATGCAGATGGTACTCTTACCAATACCAGAACTATTATCCAAAATGGGAATGATCTGAAATTCGTGAATCAACAAACTACAGCCTTTGATAATAGTGTAGGACTTGGTATAGTGCAGGACTCTGGTACAGGGACAAGATCTTCAATGGGGTTTTCCAATAACGGAAATTATTCTTTATTTATCTATTGTGATACCAATTCAGCAGCGCAGGTTATGGCTACCGGAAAAAGTTCATCTCTTTCTTTAGGAACCAGTAGTACACATGTTCCTACTGGAATTGACTTTTCAACAACACCCGCAGGAGATGCTTTGGGGCAGGTGCGAATGCTGATTTCGCCTGCAGGAAATATTACAGCAATTAATAATCTGGCAATAGGGTATACGATAGAACCTACTTTTGGCTTAGAAAAATTAAATGTAAACGGAAGTATTAAAACTGCAACAGCCACCTATCCTGACTATGTATTTGATCAGTATTTCAACGGTACATCAAGCATTAATTCGAATTATAAATTTGCCAATATCTATGACACAGAAAGATTTATTATGCAAAACAAACATTTGCCTGGAGTAACTTCCATCAAGGAGCTGGAAAAAACTGATGAGGGTTATTCTTTTGATATTACCAAATTGTCTACTCAAACTCTGGAAAAAGTAGAAGAATTGTATTTACATGTTATACAGCAGCAAAAACAAATTGATATGCAAAAAAAACAAATACATACTCTGCTTGGTTTAACCCAAAAATTACAAAAAAATAAATTAAAAAAGCATCGATAAAATTGTAATAAAGAATTTTACGGTTCTTATAGGATACACAGATGATTAAAAAAAACGGAATGTTTTATTCCGTTTTTTTAATATACCCACATGTCCTTCAATTGATCTTTCTCTGGCATTATTACATACCGGGAGCTTATTTAGGTTTGTGGGTCTGGTTTTTATCTCCTAACCGTACCAGATCAACAGTGTTTTTAATGTTGAGTTTTTTATAAACTCTTGCTTTGTAAGTGCTTACGGTAGAGAGGTGCAGGTTCAACTCATTTGATATCTCAATATTCCCGTACCCTTTAGCCAGCAGATCGAATATTTCCTTTTCTCTTTCGGATAATGTTTCCAGCGGATTGATAGGACTGTCTTTTTTAGCTGAAGACACAAGTTTTTTAACGATATCCGGAGAATAATACGTTCCGGTTTCAAATATTTGCTGAACAGCTTCAAGGATATTATTTTCATCCGATAATTTGTTAATGTATCCATCAGCTCCTTCAATGATATACTGTACGGCAATATCATTGTCATATACTGAAAAAACCAGGATTTTAAGATGGGGCTGTATTATTTTTATCTCACCAATCATACCCAGGTATTTGCTTTCCGGCATATTGATATCTAAGATCAGCAGGTCAAACGACTCTGCATATAGTTTGTCTGTGAGTTCCGTATAGGATTCTGCGCAGGAAATTTTCACATCTTTGTGGTGAGATTCCAGAATTAAGGTGGTTCCTAATCTTACTACAAAATGATCATCTGCAATAATAATTTTCTTAATCATATTTTTTAATTTTAATGGATACAACAGTTCCCTTTGGGGTATTGTTTTTAAATTCAATTTTACCATTGATCATCATAAGAAGCTGAAGAATAAGATGTAATCCTAAGCTGTATTTTTGTAAAACCAGTTTTTCATTTTCAATATTATCCTGAAGTTTTTCATAATAGGTCATTTGTTCCCGGCTCATTCCCTTACCCGTATCTTTTACCTCCAG
>NZ_QDFZ01000033.1 GCF_003347605.1 Chryseobacterium sp. KLBC 52
AAAACAAAAAAACCTTTATCGTAAAGATAAAGGTTTTTTAAAAATAAAATAAAAACTGGCGGCGGCCTACTCTCCCGCGTTAGCAGTACCATCGGCGCTGGTGGGCTTAACTTCTGTGTTCGGAATGGGAACAGGTGAGCCCCACCGCTAAAACCACCCTAAAGGTTGTATATAGCAGCTGGCTATTTGCTGTTGGCTTTTGGCTGTTTTTGCCAATTGCTAACTGCTAGTTGCCAATTGCGTTTTTAAGCGATAAAAACTTTCACAAAGACAAAACCTTCACTGCGCATAAAGCACTTGGTTTATATTAGTAACCATAGACTATAAATCTACGGGTAATTAGTACTACTTGGCTATGACATTACTGTCTTTACACCTATAGCCTATCAACGTCGTCATCTACAACGACCCTTAAAAGATGTCTCATCTTGAGGCGAGTTTCGCACTTATATGCTTTCAGTGCTTATCTCTTCCAAACGTAGCTACTCAGCGGTGCACCTGGCGGTACAACTGATACACCAGAGGTTTGTTCAATTCGGTCCTCTCGTACTAGAATCAAGCCCTCTCAAACATCTAACGCCCGCAATAGATAGAGACCGAACTGTCTCACGACGTTCTGAACCCAGCTCGCGTGCCACTTTAATGGGCGAACAGCCCAACCCTTGGGACCTTCTCCAGCCCCAGGATGTGACGAGCCGACATCGAGGTGCCGAACCTCCCCGTCGATGTGAGCTCTTGGGGGAGACTAGCCTGTTATCCCCGGAGTACCTTTTATCCTATGAGCGATGGCCCTTCCATACGGAACCACCGGATCACTATGTCCTGCTTTCGCACCTGATCGACTTGTAGGTCTCACAGTCAAGCACCCTTATGCCATTACACTCTACGCACGGTTACCAAGCGTGCTGAGGGTACCTTTGAAAGCCTCCGTTACTCTTTTGGAGGCGACCACCCCAGTCAAACTACCCACCACGCAATGTCCTTCTGAAAGAAGTTAGGCTCCAAGTAAGTAAAGGGTGGTATTTCAACGGCGGCTCCACAAACACTAGCGTGCCTGCTTCAAAGCCTCCCACCTATCCTACACATTACTTACTCAAAGTCAATACGAAGTTATAGTAAAGGTTCACAGGGTCTTTTCGTCCCATTGCGGGTAATCGGCATCTTCACCGATACTACAATTTCACCGAGCTCGTGGCTGAGACAGTGCCCAGATCGTTACACCATTCGTGCAGGTCGGAACTTACCCGACAAGGAATTTCGCTACCTTAGGACCGTTATAGTTACGGCCGCCGTTTACTGGGGCTTCAGTTAATGCCTTCGCTTACGCTAAGCACCTTCCTTAACCTTCCAGCACCGGGCAGGTGTCAGACCCTATACAGCATCTTTCGATTTAGCAGAGTCCTGTGTTTTTGATAAACAGTCGCCTGGGCCTCTTCACTGCGGCCAACATTGCTGTTGGCGTCTCTTCTTCCGAAGTTACGAGACTATTTTGCCTAGTTCCTTAGCCACGACTCACTCGAGCACCTTAGGATTCTCTCCTCGACCACCTGTGTCGGTTTTGGTACGGGTTGCTTCACTTCGGCTTTTCTTGGATCAGATTACACTACAGCAGCTTCGCCCGAAGGCTAGGCCTTGACTATTCCGTCAGTCTCCAGCAGCTACATCCAACCGTCCCCTTTATTCGTGAGCAAGTATGGGAATATTAACCCATTGTCCATCCACTACCCCTTTCGGGTTCGCGTTAGGTCCCGACTAACCCTCAGCTGATTAGCATGGCTGAGGAAGCCTTGGTCTTTCGGTGAGCAGGTTTCTCGCCTGCTTTATCGTTACTTATGCCTACATTTTCTTTTCTATCCGCTCCACAATACCTCACAGTACTGCTTCGGCGCAAATAGAATGCTCTCCTACCAGATATATCTAAAATATAAATCCATAGCTTCGGTAATATGTTTATGCCCGATTATTATCCATGCCGGACCGCTCGACTAGTGAGCTGTTACGCACTCTTTAAATGAATGGCTGCTTCCAAGCCAACATCCTAGCTGTCAATGCAGTCCAACCGCGTTGCTTCAACTTAACATATATTTTGGGACCTTAGCTGTTGGTCTGGGTTCTTTCCCTCTCGGACATGGACCTTAGCACCCATGCCCTCACTGCCGTAGAACATTTATTAGCATTCGGAGTTTGTCAGGAATTGGTAGGCGATGAAACCCCCGCATCCAATCAGTAGCTCTACCTCTAATAAACTTATATACGACGCTGCACCTAAATGCATTTCGGAGAGTACGAGCTATCTCCCAGTTTGATTGGCCTTTCACCCCTACCCACAGGTCATCCGAAGACTTTTCAACGTCAACCGGTTCGGTCCTCCACTCTGTGTTACCAGAGCTTCAACCTGCCCATGGGTAGATCACAAGGTTTCGCGTCTAATCCTACTAACTATCCGCCCTATTCAGACTCGCTTTCGCTCCGGCTCCGGTACTTAATACCTTAACCTCGCTAGTAAAATTAACTCGTAGGCTCATTATGCAAAAGGCACGCCGTCACAGCATTACGCTGCTCCGACCGCTTGTAGGCGTACGGTTTCAGGTTCTATTTCACCCTTCTATTCGAAGTGCTTTTCACCTTTCCTTCACAGTACTTGTTCACTATCGGTCTTTCAGGAGTATTTAGCCTTGGAGGATGGTCCCCCCATATTCAGACAGGATTTCACGTGTCCCGCCCTACTCATTTATCATCTTAATATGCCTTTCGAGTACAGGATTATCACCTTCTACGATTGTTCTTTCCAGAACATTCCTCTAAACATAAAAAGACTTTTGGGCTAATCCGCTTTCGCTCGCCACTACTTACGGAATCTCTTCGATTTCTTTTCCTCCGGGTACTTAGATGTTTCAGTTCTCCGGGTTTGCTCCTCTTACGAGGTGACATGTCTTCAACATGCCGGGTTGCCCCATTCGGATATCTGCGGATCAATTCGTGTGTGCCAATCCCCGCAGCTTTTCGCAGCTTACCACGTCCTTCGTCGCCTCTGAAAGCCTAGGCATCCGCCATACGCCCTTAACGATTTCTTTCCTATTGGTTACTCAAGCGCTTTATGCGCTCGGTTTTCTCTTTGTGATGTCTTTACCGTTAATGTCAATGATCTTAATTTCTTTTTTTCCGACTAATGAACAGATGTTGTTTTTGGCTCCATCCGTAACTTTTAAATCAGTCTTCCAAAACTGTGGAGAATAAGGGAGTCGAACCCTTGACCTCCTGCGTGCAAGGCAGGCGCTCTAGCCAGCTGAGCTAATTCCCCCTCTAGCTTGATTTGAGATTTGAAGTTTTAGATTTGATATTCATTCATAACGAATTTCAAATTGCAAATTTTCAATTTCAAATCACTTAATTAGTAGTCTCGGGCAGGCTCGAACTGCCGACCTCTACATTATCAGTGTAGCGCTCTAACCAGCTGAGCTACGAGACTCTATTATGAGTGATGAGTAATGAGTNTTTTCATATACCTTACAACTCTACTTCTTACTCGTTTTCTCTTCCCGTTTACTAATTTCTAGTGGGTTATATTTTTATATTTAAATTATAAGTAATGATTAATTAGTAATGAGCAATTTTATCTTCCAAATATTACACTTGGCTCTTTTAACTTTTTACTTTTAACTTTTTACTTATAAACCAACCAAACAAAAAACTAAAGCTATGCTTTAAGTAAGTATAATGTATCTTACGATACTAATTTTGTTTAACGTCTTTAAGACGCTCTAAAATGAGATGTTCCAGCCGCACCTTCCGGTACGGCTACCTTGTTACGACTTAGCCCTAGTTACCTGTTTTACCCTAGGCAGCTCCTGTTACGGTCACCGACTTCAGGTACCCCAGACTTCCATGGCTTGACGGGCGGTGTGTACAAGGCCCGGGAACGTATTCACCGCGCCATGGCTGATGCGCGATTACTAGCGATTCCAGCTTCATAGAGTCGAGTTGCAGACTCCAATCCGAACTGAGACCGGCTTTCGAGATTTGCATCACTTCGCAGTGTAGCTGCCCTCTGTACCGGCCATTGTATTACGTGTGTGGCCCAAGGCGTAAGGGCCGTGATGATTTGACGTCATCCCCACCTTCCTCTCTACTTGCGTAGGCAGTCTCACTAGAGTCCCCAACTTAATGATGGCAACTAGTGACAGGGGTTGCGCTCGTTGCAGGACTTAACCTAACACCTCACGGCACGAGCTGACGACAACCATGCAGCACCTTGAAAAATGTCCGAAGAAAAGTCTATTTCTAAACCTGTCATTTCCCATTTAAGCCTTGGTAAGGTTCCTCGCGTATCATCGAATTAAACCACATAATCCACCGCTTGTGCGGGCCCCCGTCAATTCCTTTGAGTTTCAAACTTGCGTTCGTACTCCCCAGGTGGCTAACTTATCACTTTCGCTTAGTCTCTGAAGCTTGCGCTCCAAAAACGAGTTAGCATCGTTTACGGCGTGGACTACCAGGGTATCTAATCCTGTTCGCTCCCCACGCTTTCGTCCATCAGCGTCAGTTGTTGCTTAGTAACCTGCCTTCGCAATTGGTGTTCTAAGTAATATCTATGCATTTCACCGCTACACTACTTATTCCAGCTACTTCAACAACACTCAAGACCTGCAGTATCAATGGCAGTTTCACAGTTAAGCTGTGAGATTTCACCACTGACTTACAGATCCGCCTACGGACCCTTTAAACCCAATAAATCCGGATAACGCTTGCACCCTCCGTATTACCGCGGCTGCTGGCACGGAGTTAGCCGGTGCTTATTCGTATAGTACCTTCAGCTAGATACACGTATCTAGGTTTATCCCTATACAAAAGAAGTTTACAACCCATAGGGCCGTCGTCCTTCACGCGGGATGGCTGGATCAGGCTCTCACCCATTGTCCAATATTCCTCACTGCTGCCTCCCGTAGGAGTCTGGTCCGTGTCTCAGTACCAGTGTGGGGGATCACCCTCTCAGGCCCCCTAAAGATCGTAGACTTGGTGAGCCGTTACCTCACCAACTATCTAATCTTGCGCGTGCCCATCTCTATCCACCGGAGTTTTCAATACCGAATGATGCCATCCAGTATATTATGGGGTATTAATCTTCCTTTCGAAAGGCTATCCCCCAGATAAAGGCAGGTTGCACACGTGTTCCGCACCCGTACGCCGCTCTCAAGATTCCGAAGAATCTCTACCGCTCGGCTTGCATGTGTTAGGCCTCCCGCTAGCGTTCATCCTGAGCCAGGATCAAACTCTCCATTGTA
>NZ_QDFZ01000035.1 GCF_003347605.1 Chryseobacterium sp. KLBC 52
TGCAGTACCAAGCCCTACACGGTCATTGGCCGCATCTACTGATAAAGTAGTTCCATCTACAGAAAAAGCATTGGTCTGCGTTCCTGTAAATGCAAGGGTATTAGCTCCCTGGGTAACAGTACGGTTTCCGGTCAGAGATCCATCCGTGTTATAAATATTGGTAGATGCAGGTGCAGCTGGCAACACCTTCCATGTTGCCACTCCATTGGCATCGGAGGTTAAGACTTTATCTGTGCCCTGTGTGCCGTCTACAATTTTCAAAGCTCCGCTTGTACCTGATTCAATCTGGAGTTTATTGGTAGGGTTTGTTGTCCCGATACCCACATTTCCGGAAGATTTGATCGTAAGTCTTGCTGCATAATCTGTAGCATTTCTTGTGGAAAACTGTAACCCTGCATAGCTGTTGGCTGCATCACGGTCAATCCCTGTAATGCTGGCCCCGGAAAGTCCTGTTTCGGATGTTGATGGGATAAATCCTATTTCACCAAACTGCCCGCCGGTACCATTTAAATTATAGAGCGTAATATTTCTTGCTATTCCCTGCAGACATGCAGCACCACAATTTTCAATTCCCGCAGAAATGGTACTGGTCGTAGCTCCCGGACTGTTTTGAACAGACAGGGATGAAGCAGGGGCTATAGTACCGACTCCCACTCTGCTATTCGCGGCATCTACGGAGAAATTTTTCCCGTTTACTGAAAATGCATTGGTTTGTGTTCCTGTAAATGCTAAGGTATTGGCTCCCTGGGTTACCGTTCTGTTACCGGTAAGGGTGCCATCTGCGTTATAAATATTAACGGGAGTGCTCAGTTTGGTCCATACAGTACCATTATAATAATAATAGCCCACAGTATCAATATTCACGGCAGTACCCGAGGTGGTACCTGTAGCGATACTGTTTACATAAATTAATGTGGATACCGGAACTGCGGCCATACTCTGAGCTTTTTGTCTGTCTACTCTTGGAATAAGCAGTCCTTCAACTGAAGAACCTGTACCTGTACTGCTTTTAGCAGTTACATCCAGAGTTGCGGTAGGTGTTGCGGTATTAATACCCACCTGCGATTTTGCTACGATAGAAAAAGTGGTGAGCAATCCCGCGAGTAATAGGTTTTTTTTCATAATGTGTAATAATTGATTAGTATTTTCTTTGTATTAATTGTTTTATAAAGGGAAGCAGAAGCTTCTTATAGATTGAGAAGTTATGGCATAAATAGCATAAACTTATCTGTGTTCTTATTTGTTGATTGCAGGGGGCAAAGATAGTGCCTGGTGCGGTGTGTGGCTTATATCGGAGGTACAACATATATACATCTATCATACATCATATGTACATTTTCTGTTGATAAAATGAAGAATATCACGAAAAATTGTTGATAAATTAAATCACTACTCAATGAGCTAAAAATGAAAATAAGTAAAATTTAAAATTGTAATCATTTATTTTTACTTTAGTAGTATAAAACAAAGGCTGCCTAAGCTTTTAGACAACCTCTTTTCTTTATTCATTTTGTGGTAAATATTGTATTGAATATTCAATATTAATTATCTCTGTTAATCCTATAAGTACGCATTTCCTCTTAGCAATAATGACTCCTTTGCAGTTTTGTAACAATACCTATTTCAATATAACTTTATAATAAGCAGCAATTTTGATATTATTTACAGTAAATGCTGCGTTTTATTTTATAATTTATTAATACTTAGAGTATAAGAAGGTGCGCCATAAGTAGAAGCAATGCCTGCTGAGGTCATAGAAACTCCTTGTAAATTGTTTCCAGCATCCTTGGTTCGGTAAAAGACTATTCTGATGAGATCTCCGGAATTTAAAAATTTGATCACAGGTGATATAGAAAAGGTATAAGATCTAATTGTACCGACAGTAACTCGCGGAAACATAGGCCGCCCTCCTGCTACAGTGTTCCATGACGCTCCTCCATCAGTACTGACATCAAGATTAATTGCTACATAGGCATAGCCGTCCCCATCATTATTCATTGCCAGAGAAGGGCTTATAGATCCGGATAGCATATAATTTCCTGTCTGGCTTATCGCAACATTGCCATTAACAGGAACTGTTGTTCCTATAGTATTTAATGTTGAGTCTGAGGATTGTATCCAAACTGTTTGAGTTACTCCTGAGTTATAATTTGTTACATTCTGATACATGGGATTGTTACTTGTATAAAAAGATACCTGGGACTGGGGGCTGATATTGGATTTTCCTAAAACTCCATTCTCATCTGCATATACAGCTGAAATTGTAGAACTGGCTAATGTCGTCAGATTTCGAACCCTTGCATTTCCATTTACGTCCAAAGTGTTAGTAGGAGTGGTTGTCCCAATTCCCACATTACCTCCTGAGGTAATACTCATTTGTTGGGTGTTATTTGTAGTAAATCTCAGATCATTGGCTGTAGTGGTTCCCAAGGCAGCTACTCCTCCTCCGATATATGTTTTCAGATTCACTGTACCATTGGTATGATTCAATCCAAAACTATTATCAGGGGTACTGATAGTAAGTTTAGTATCAGGTGTTGCAGTACCAAGCCCTACACGGTCATTGGCCGCATCTACTGATAAAGTAGTTCCATCTACAGAAAAAGCATTGGTCTGCGTTCCTGTAAATGCAAGGGTATTAGCTCCCTGGGTAACAGTACGGTTTCCGGTCAGAGATCCATCCGTGTTATAAATATTGGTAGATGCAGGTGCAGCTGGCAACACCTTCCATGTTGCCACTCCATTGGCATCGGAGGTTAAGACTTTATCTGTGCCCTGTGTGCCGTCTACAATTTTCAAAGCTCCGCTTGTACCTGATTCAATCTGGAGTTTATTGGTAGGGTTTGTTGTCCCGATACCCACATTTCCGGAAGATTTGATCGTAAGTCTTGCTGCATAATCTGTAGCATTTCTTGTGGAAAACTGTAACCCTGCATAGCTGTTGGCTGCATCACGGTCAATCCCTGTAATGCTGGCCCCGGAAAGTCCTGTTTCGGATGTTGATGGGATAAATCCTATTTCACCAAACTGCCCGCCGGTACCATTTAAATTATAGAGCGTAATATTTCTTGCTATTCCCTGCAGACATGCAGCACCACAATTTTCAATTCCCGCAGAAATGGTACTGGTCGTAGCTCCCGGACTGTTTTGAACAGACAGGGATGAAGCAGGGGCTATAGTACCGACTCCCACTCTGCTATTCGCGGCATCTACGGAGAAATTTTTCCCGTTTACTGAAAATGCATTGGTTTGTGTTCCTGTAAATGCTAAGGTATTGGCTCCCTGGGTTACCGTTCTGTTACCGGTAAGGGTGCCATCTGCGTTATAAATATTAACGGGAGTGCTCAGTTTGGTCCATACAGTACCATTATAATAATAATAGCCCACAGTATCAATATTCACGGCAGTACCCGAGGTGGTACCTGTAGCGATACTGTTTACATAAATTAATGTGGATACCGGAACTGCGGCCATACTCTGAGCTTTTTGTCTGTCTACTCTTGGAATAAGCAGTCCTTCAACTGAAGAACCTGTACCTGTACTGCTTTTAGCAGTTACATCCAGAGTTGCGGTAGGTGTTGCGGTATTAATACCCACCTGCGATTTTGCTACGATAGAAAAAGTGGTGAGCAATCCCGCGAGTAATAGGTTTTTTTTCATAATGTGTAATAATTGATTAGTATTTTCTTTGTATTAATTGTTTTATAAAGGGAAGCAGAAGCTTCTTATAGATTGAGAAGTTATGGCATAAATAGCATAAACTTATCTGTGTTCTTATTTGTTGATTGCAGGGGGCAAAGATAGTGCCTGGTGCGGTGTGTGGCTTATATCGGAGGTACAACATATATACATCTATCATACATCATATGTACATTTTCTGTTGATAAAATGAAGAATATCACGAAAAATTGTTGATAAATTAAATCACT
>NZ_QDFZ01000036.1 GCF_003347605.1 Chryseobacterium sp. KLBC 52
ATGAAATTAAGTTTAGCAATTGTTGCATTAGCTTTGGCAATTCCTTCTGCCACTTATGCACAAGACTCAACGGCAGTTTCAAAAGGAGAGTATCCTAATACATTTTCTTCGGGATCTGCTAATGTTTCCCCATTCACCAATCAATCTAAAAGATTTAACGATTGGTCTATTTCCGTAGGAGCAGGTGTTCCACTTCTTCAGTCAGCAGATTTAACCTCGATCAAAAATGGTAATGGTAAAAACCTTTTTGGATATTCAGCGTATGTAAGTATTGATAAAGCTATTACTCATGCTTTTGGGATCAATTTACAGTATGACAGAGGTGAAACCAGACAAGGATGGTTCAATACTAAAAATGCAGCACCAGATGCATCAGCAGTAGGAGCAAGAACTCAGTATGACGCAATCTCTATCTTAGGAGATATTAACTTCTCAAACCTTTTAAGAAGAGTGGATAACCACTCTCCTTACAGATGGGCACTTCACGGATATGCAGGTATCGGTACCATTGCGTACAGAGCTTATCAAAAAGATGGAAGTAACAAGCAGACATTAATGACTGAAATCAAACCTTTCCAATTAGGTTCTATGTTCTTCCAGGCTGGTACAGGTCTTAAATTCAAAGTGAACAGAAGAATCGATATTGAAGGTAGATTAATGTATGTGGTAACCGGTGATGATGAATTTGACGGTGGAGGAGATAAATACAGCGCTATCAATAAGCGTTCTGAGCAGGTTTCCGACAACTTCTTCAATGCTACTTTAGGTCTTTCTGTTAAACTTGGAAAACATGAATCTCATTTAATGTGGCATGACCCGCTTCAGGAAATCTATTACAAACTGGATGTATTGGCTAATAAAAACCAGGATATCGAAGTATGTAAAAAAGGAGATGCTGATAACGATGGCGTATGTGACGATTGGGACAGACAGCTTGATACTCCTGCAGGTGCAAGAGTGGATGGTGCCGGAGTTGCACTTGATACGGACTTAGATGGTGTCATTGACCTTTACGATAAGTGTGTAACCGTTCCAGGACCTGTTGAAAACAACGGATGTCCTGTCGTTAAAGATCATAATGAAACTGCAGTAGAAGTAGAAAAAACCCTTAAGGATATTTATTTCAACTTTAATAAAGCTACCATCAGACCTGAATCTAACGAAAAACTGGATCTGGCAGCTTCAATTATTAAAGAAAACGGAGGTAATTACCTTTTAACAGGGCACACAGATATTAAAGGAAATGCAGCCTACAACCTTAGATTGTCTAAAGAAAGAGCAGCTGCTGTAGTAGGAGCTCTGGAAAACAGAGGCATCAATGAAAATGTACTGAAATCAAGAGGAGTAGGTTCTGCTGAAGCTACTATTCCGGCATCAGCTTCAGATGCTGAGAGAATGGCAGACAGAAAAGTTACTGTAAGATTTATAGAAAGTTCGGAATGGGATTCTATCAAAAAGAAAGACTATGAAGATGCCCCTGTAAAAAAAGGAGTGAAAAAAGTTCCTGCCAAGAAAAAGAAGAAATAATTTCCAAATACTTCATAAACCGAAAAGAATTGTTCTTTTCGGTTTATTTTTTTTCTACTACGAATTTTTTTACATACCTTTATCATTATTTTTAGGACAACTATGTGAAACATATTAGTAATCAATAAGTTTGTTTTGAAAAAAATTAACACAAAATCACTTTTTAGCGTAAAAAATCATTTAAAATAACTTAACTTAAAAAAATAACACTATGAAATTAAGTTTAGCAATTGTTGCATTAGCTTTGGCAATTCCTTCTGCCACTTATGCACAAGACTCAACGGCAGTTTCAAAAGGAGAGTATCCTAATACATTTTCTTCGGGATCTGCTAATGTTTCCCCATTCACCAATCAATCTAAAAGATTTAACGATTGGTCTATTTCCGTAGGAGCAGGTGTTCCACTTCTTCAGTCAGCAGATTTAACCTCGATCAAAAATGGTAATGGTAAAAACCTTTTTGGATATTCAGCGTATGTAAGTATTGATAAAGCTATTACTCATGCTTTTGGGATCAATTTACAGTATGACAGAGGTGAAACCAGACAAGGATGGTTCAATACTAAAAATGCAGCACCAGATGCATCAGCAGTAGGAGCAAGAACTCAGTATGACGCAATCTCTATCTTAGGAGATATTAACTTCTCAAACCTTTTAAGAAGAGTGGATAACCACTCTCCTTACAGATGGGCACTTCACGGATATGCAGGTATCGGTACCATTGCGTACAGAGCTTATCAAAAAGATGGAAGTAACAAGCAGACATTAATGACTGAAATCAAACCTTTCCAATTAGGTTCTATGTTCTTCCAGGCTGGTACAGGTCTTAAATTCAAAGTGAACAGAAGAATCGATATTGAAGGTAGATTAATGTATGTGGTAACCGGTGATGATGAATTTGACGGTGGAGGAGATAAATACAGCGCTATCAATAAGCGTTCTGAGCAGGTTTCCGACAACTTCTTCAATGCTACTTTAGGTCTTTCTGTTAAACTTGGAAAACATGAATCTCATTTAATGTGGCATGACCCGCTTCAGGAAATCTATTACAAACTGGATGTATTGGCTAATAAAAACCAGGATATCGAAGTATGTAAAAAAGGAGATGCTGATAACGATGGCGTATGTGACGATTGGGACAGACAGCTTGATACTCCTGCAGGTGCAAGAGTGGATGGTGCCGGAGTTGC
>NZ_QDFZ01000037.1 GCF_003347605.1 Chryseobacterium sp. KLBC 52
CGAGCGTCCCGCTCGTGCCCATAATCTCACAAATTAACATCTATTTCCAGTACTTTCTCATAATCATCACAATAGTTTCTTGCACTACTATATTTCCATTCCCAAGGCTCCCTTTTGCTGGCGCGAGCGTCCCGCTCGTGTCCACAATCATAAATTAACATCGATTTCAAGAATCTCATCATAATCATCACAATAATTCCTTGCACTACTGTGTTTCCATTCCCAAGGCTCCATAACAAAGCCCGCCTTCACAGGGTTTTGATGAACATAATTTAGTTTCTGCTCAAATACCTTCAACGTCCATATTTCTATTGGATTATTATTCTGCTGCCAAAACTGATATTTTTTTATATTAGAATTTCGGCTTCCTGCTTTTTTAAACATCCACAATAACCACTCTTTTCTGCTTTCCTGAGTATTTTCTTCGATAGCCTTAAGCAACTTTTTAGCAGTAAAGCCCTTAAAATCTCTAATTAATTCTGAAGGTTGACCTTTTTCTGATCTGAAAATTAAATGTATATGACTGGGCATGATACAATATCCGAAAATAGTCATTCCTTTATTCTTTCTACAATAATTTAATGCTTCAATAATGATATCGAAATATTCAATTCTTGTAAAAATATCAATCCAAAATACCGTAGCAAAGCTTATAAAATATGCTCCTTCTTTTTCATGAAATTTGTGTTTTCTGCTCATAATCTAAAAGTAATAAAAACTCACATTATTATTTTTAGAAATTAAATTTTTAAAAATAGATTATTGTGGGGACACGAGCGAGACGCTCGCGCCAGCGTGGGGAATATCGAATGTTTATTTTTAAACCATTAAGGAAGGAAAGTTTGGTAAGAATAATCAAAATTGAGGTAACAATTTATGAGTTTCAGTGCGGCTGCAGCCTCTTTTGCTGGCGCGAGCGTCCCGCTCGTGCCCATAATCTCACAAATTAACATCTATTTCCAGTACTTTCTCATAATCATCACAATAGTTTCTTGCACTACTATATTTCCATTCCCAAGGCTCCCTTTTGCTGGCGCGAGCGTCCCGCTCGTGTCCACAATCATAAATTAACATCGATTTCAAGAATCTCATCATAATCATCACAATAATTCCTTGCACTACTGTGTTTCCATTCCCAAGGCTCCATAACAAAGCCCGCCTTCACAGGGTTTTGATGAACATAATTTAGTTTCTGCTCAAATACCTTCAACGTCCATATTTCTATTGGATTATTATTCTGCTGCCAAAACTGATATTTTTTTATATTAGAATTTCGGCTTCCTGCTTTTTTAAACATCCACAATAACCACTCTTTTCTGCTTTCCTGAGTATTTTCTTCGATAGCCTTAAGCAACTTTTTAGCAGTAAAGCCCTTAAAATCTCTAATTAATTCTGAAGGTTGACCTTTTTCTGATCTGAAAATTAAATGTATATGACTGGGCATGATACAATATCCGAAAATAGTCATTCCTTTATTCTTTCTACAATAATTTAATGCTTCAATAATGATATCGAAATATTCAATTCTTGTAAAAATATCAATCCAAAATACCGTAGCAAAGCTTATAAAATATGCTCCTTCTTTTTCATGAAATTTGTGTTTTCT
>NZ_QDFZ01000004.1 GCF_003347605.1 Chryseobacterium sp. KLBC 52
ATCCACGTACATTAAACGCACACAGAAGGATTACAGTTTAAGTTTAAAACTTCAAATCGTGAAAGAAGTTGAATGTGGAGCATCCACTATTACTAGTTGTCGTAAGAAATATGGTATTCAATCTCATGGTACTATTTTAAATTGGCTGAGAAAATATGGTAACTTTGATTGGGAAAACCAAAGACCTTATGCCATGGAAAAAACACCTGAACAACGTATTATGGAATTAGAAGCCCAGGTAAGGCTTCTTGAAAAGCAAAAGGCTTTTTTAGAAAAGCAGGCTTATATTGCAGATAAGAAGTCCATATTTTTTGATATGATGATTGATCTGGCTGAGAAAGAATATCACATTGATATTCGAAAAAACTCACCACCCGAACAATCGATTACTTCCGCAGTAAAGAAAAAGAAACTTTGATTTTTACTTGTGGATTGTTAGGGTTAAATAGACAAATCTATTATAGAAGTATCAAGCGTACGAAAGTTTGTAAAGATAAAGCTTCAGAGGTAGTAAAGCTGGTAGAGAATCTTCGTGTTAAGATGCCCCGGTTAGGAGGCAGGAAATTATATTTTATTTTACAGAGATCCTTAAGCTCCATTAAGGTAGGGAGAGATAAATTCTTTGCCATCTTAAAAGCTAATCATTTATTGATTGAACCTCGCAAAAGCTATCACATTACAACCAACTCTCATCATCGTTTTAGAAAGCATAAGAACCTGCTCCTTGACTATCAGATAACAAAGCCCAACCAGGTATGGGTTGCAGATATTACTTATATAGGGAACCGAAAAAATCCAAGCTATTTAAGTTTAATAACTGATGCGTATTCTAAGAAAATAATGGGACACTTTGTTGCAGACAATTTAAATACACAGAGTAGTATTATAGCTTTAAAAAGAGCTCTAAAGAAGTATAAAGGTATGAGAGAATCTTTAATCCATCATTCCGATCGTGGTTTACAATACTGCTCGAATGAGTATCAAAGACTTTTACAGAAACATCAATTAAAATGTAGTATGACACAAAACTCTGATCCTTATCAAAATGCAGTAGCAGAGAGAATAAATGGTATTTTAAAGCATGAGTTTGATATTGATAAACATGATATAAACAACAATTTAAGGAAAAAGATAGTAAATGAATCTATCGAAATCTACAATAATTTACGCCCACATTTTTCAAATCATTATCTAACTCCAAACCAAATGCATAAACAGTCACAAATTAAAATGAAAACCTATAAAAACAAAAACCAAAGCAATAGTAAAATTACTCTGGTTTAATTATTTATTTTTGTACTATAATCTGTATCAGATTTTCAGGACTAGTCACAGGAATTAACTTCCTGCTTCATTCTTCAAACTCCCAGCCTTTATAAAAGCTCTTCTTCCTGAAAATATTGTATAATCGCCTTTTTCATAAGCAAAGTCTGCTCATTAGGCTTTAATTCCGGAAGTTCTTCCAGGCTTTCAAACTGTGGCCATCCGTCTTCATAGTGTGTAAATTTATAATATCCAAAAGGTTCAAGCAATCTGCAGACTGCAATATGAATCAGATTTACCTTGTCTTCTTTCGTATATTTTTGCTGGCCGCTTCCCAATTCCTGTAACCCTATCAGAAATAAAAGGGTTTCAATGGGCGGATTCTTCTCAGTCTGAAAATTATCTTCGAAGAACTGTTCTATTTTTTTCCAATATTCGGATTCGTTAATCATTCTTTTTGATTTTCTAATTTTAATAAAAATGCGAATTCCAACGCATCTTCCTTCAGAGATTCAAATCTTCCGCTTGCTCCTCCGTGTCCGGAGCTCATGTCAGTTTTAAATACTAACATATTATCGTTTGTTTTTAGCTCTCTCAGTTTTGCTGTCCATTTTGCAGGCTCCCAATACTGTACCTGAGAATCATGGAATCCTGTAGTGATCAGCATGTGAGGGTAATCTTTAGCTTCTACATTATCATAAGGAGAATAGTCTTTCATATAATGGTAATATTCCTCGTCATTTGGATTTCCCCATTCATCATATTCTCCGGTTGTCAAAGGGATTGTATCATCAAGCATCGTAGAAACAACATCTACAAAAGGCACCTGTGCCACAATTCCGTTGAATAACTGAGGCTCATAATTCACCACAGCACCTACCAATAGACCTCCGGCACTTCCTCCCATCGCATACATGTGTTTTGATGAAGTATAATTTTCCTTAATTAAGTATTTTCCTGCATCAATAAAATCAAAGAATGTATTTTTCTTAAACAGCATTTTTCCATCCTCATACCATTCTCTTCCCAGATATTCTCCACCACGGATATGGGCAATAGCATAAATAAAACCTCTGTCCAGTAAAGATAATCTTACATTCGAAAAGCTGGCATCAACAGTGTGTCCGTAACTTCCATATCCATACAGAAGAAGCGGAGTGTCAGCAGACTTTTTGGTATCTTTATGATACACTAAAGAAATAGGAACTTTTGTCTTTCCATCTCTGGAGTCTGCCCAGATTCTTTCTGAAACGTAATTTTCAGGAGCGAACTTTCCACCCAAAACTTCCTGTTGTTTCAACAGCTTTGTAGTCTTGTCCTTCATGTTATACTCATAAGTGGAGCTTGGCTGTGTAAGAGAGGTGTAACCGTAACGTAAGATCTCTGTATCAAATTCCAGATTGATCCCGATATAAGCTGTATAAGTAGGATCGGAGAAAGGTAAGTAATAAGATTCCTGCGTTTTCTCATCAATGATTTTGATCTGAAGTAATCCTCTTTCTCTTTCTTCAAGAACCAGATAATCTTTAAAGATTTCAAAACCTTCCAATAAAACTTCTGCACGGTGTGGAATAACATCAATCCAGTTTTCCATACCGCAGTTATCAATCTTTGTCTTTACAATCTTGAAATTGATCGCATCATCGGCATTGGTAATGATATAAAACTCATCCTCATAATGTTCTACCGAGTATTCGAGGTCATCTATTCTTGGCTGGATCACTGTCCATTCTGCAAATACATTATCAGAAGGGATAAAACGATGTTCATCAGAAATAGTGCTTGAGCTTGCAATGAAAATATATTGTAACGATTTTGTCTTAAATACATTAACATCAAAAGTATCATCTTCTTCGTGGAAGATCAGTATATCTTCTGCAGAATCTGTTCCCAGCTTGTGTCTGTATACCTGAAATGCACGAAGGCTTTTGTCTTTTCTGATATAAAAAATATGCTGGTTATCATTCGCCCAAACAGCTTTTCCTGTCGTATTAGGAATAGTATCTGGTAAAATTTCTCCGGTCTTTAGGTTTTTAAAATTAAGCGTATAAATTCTTCTTCCTACATCATCAGAAGAAAAAGAAGCCAGTTCGTTGCTAGGGCTTACGGCAACACTTCCTACTTCGAAAAACTCTTTGCCTTCTGCGAGAATATTAACGTCCAGTACAATTTCCTCCTCATTGTCGAGGCTTTTGTGCTTTCTGCAGAAAATAGGATATTCCTTACCTTCTTCATAACGTACTATATACCAGTACTCATTAAAAAAGTAGGGCAAAGATTCATCATCCTTTTTATAACGGGCTTTCATCTCTTCGAAAAGCTCTTCCTGAAGGGCTTCCGTATCTTTCATGATGAATTCTTCGTAGGCATTTTCTTCCTCAATATATTGGATCACTTCAGGGTTTTCCCTTTCATTCAACCAAAAGTAATTATCGGTTCTTATATCGCCGTGGATTTCTAATATTTTTTCTATTTTTTTTGCCTGTGGAGCTTTCATCCGGGGTATTTTATTTTTTTACTGAATAGAATGTTCTTATACTTTTTCTTCTGAAATTAAGTAATTTAAGCAGAAATCCTTTCAATATTAATTTTTGTTCAAATTTAGGTAAAAAAAAACCATCTTTCCTTTATTGAAAAGATGGTTGGTAGTATTTTTATAATTAAAGCCTATTTATGAAGGACTTTAATATACTTTTCAAGGGCCATTGTCATAGAAGGAGTTTCCTTCGTAGGTGCCATTAAATCTACTTTTAAACCCGCTTCTTCTGCAGCTGCCAAAGTCGTGTTTCCAAAAACTCCGATCTTTGTTTCATCCTGCTTGAAGTCAGGGAAATTTTGTTGTAGCGATTTGATTCCCTGCGGACTGAAGAAAATCAGCATGTCATAATCTTTGACATTGATATCTGTAAGGTCGCTGCATACGGTACGGTACATAATTGCTCTTGTCCAGTCTACATTAGATGCATCCATGGTTTTTACAATATCCGGACTCAAAACATCTGAAGATGGCAACAGATATTTTTCAGTTGGGAATTTTTTGAAAAGAGGAAGCAGATCTGAGAAGTTTTTCTCCCCGAAGCTGATTTTTCTTTTTCTGTACACAATATGCTTTTGAAGGTAGTTGGCAATTGCTTCCGACTGGCAGATATATCTCATGGTATCCGGAACAGCAAAACGCAATTCCTCCGCGAGTCTGAAGTAATGGTCAATCGCATTTTTACTGGTAAAAATAATACCGGTATACTGCGTCAGATCTATTTTCTGTGTTCTGAGCTCTTTATTGTCAACCCCTTCGACGTGGATAAATGGACGGAAATCAATCTTTATTTTTTCCTTCTTCGCTATATCCAGATATGGAGAAGACTCACTAGGCGCTGGTTGAGAAACCAATATAGACTTTATTCTCATCATTGACTTTTATTAAAAAAATAACAACTTCCAAAGCAATAATAATGGTGCGATTTGGAGGGTGCAAATATACAAAAATTTATAATACCATTTCTCGGGAAGAATCTTGTTCTTGTGAAATAAATAGAAAAAGACTTTGAAAATGAATACAAAAGCGAAGAAGCAGAAATAATATAAAAACATTTTATTTCTGTCTATCGGGAAGTAATAGTGGGCTACACAAAGAATTATTAGCAAAAATGAAAGAATGAAATAAAATTTTGTGGAGGTAAAATAAAAAATAGTCCATTTTTTTCCATCCCCTATACTTTGGTAAAATAGAAATCCTAATGTTGATTTTGTTAAATAAAAAAGCAGCACTGCCAGAAAAGTATACCCGAATTTATTAAGCTGATACCCCAGAAGCTGAAGATCTGCAATATATTTCGGTACTATTGGAACATACTGTGAAATTAATACAGACAGAGTAAGTGTCGTTACACAGGACGTGATGATCCAGCTGGGAAGGTTGTTGCTTGCATCAAAATATTTCTGAAGCAGAAAATCCTTAAGGCTGGCATCCCTTTCTATGACGTTCATCATAAAAACATATAAAAATATACAGCCCACAAGGATAAAGATTACCCAATCATTGTTCTCAGGTATTCTTACGTGATTGATGAAGTGTTGTGATGATGGCAAAATTTAAGTTTTTTTTATTTATTATTTAACTTCAGATAACACAGCCCGGCACAGATTTTCCTGTCACAAGATCCGTGATTCTGCAGTTAAAATATTTGCTCTCATCGATTTTACGTATTGTTCAGATCTGTTGAATAAAAGTTTCTGTTTCATCCGCTTAATCCCCGAGAAATATTTTTGCAAAATTATAGATTATTTTGTATAAAATAAAAAGGTTAAATAAACTATCTTTGCAAACTGAAATGAAAAAACTCGTCATCATCCCGACATATAACGAAAAGGAAAATATTGAAAATATTATTTCCGCGGTTTTTGCATTGGAGGATGACTTTCATATCTTGGTAGTAGATGATTCTTCTCCTGATGGAACTGCAGAAATTGTAAAAGAATTGCAGAAAAAACATCCGCATTATCTGCACTTGTCAATAAGACACGTGAAAGACGGATTGGGAAAGGCATATATTCATGGGTTTAAATGGGCCATCGAAAATAAATACGATTATATTTTTGAGATGGATGCTGATTTTTCACACAATCCTAACGATCTGCCGAAACTTTTTGAAGCATGTAAAAATGCAGATATGGCGATCGGTTCCCGTTACTCAAAAGGAGTGAATGTAGTGAACTGGCCTATGGGAAGAGTTCTGCTTTCTTATTTTGCATCCAAGTATGTAAGGTTTGTATTAGGACTTCCAATTCATGATACAACAGCAGGATTTGTATGCTTTTCAAGAAAAGTATTGGAAGAAATAGGATTGGACAATGTGAAATTGAAGGGATATGGATTTCAGATTGAAATGAAATTCAGAGCATTTAAAAAAGGTTTCAGAATTGTAGAAGTTCCTATTATATTTACCAACAGAATTCTGGGAGAAAGCAAAATGAATGGTGGAATTATCCATGAAGCTGTTTTCGGAGTGCTGAACTTAAAATGGAAATCAATCATCAACAGATTATGAAACTGATGAAAAAGCTACTCTTTATTTTCGTTTTGCTGGGCCTGTTTTCGTGCGATGGTTATATTGATAAGCCTAAAAATCTGATCGATAAAGGGATGATGGCAGAAATCATTGCCGATCTTGCGATCAACGATCAGGCTATTTTTGTATATCCTGACAAAAATATGGAAGCAGGGACAAGGGCTGTTTTGAAATCACATAAGGTAAAACCGGATGATTTTGTAGACAGTTTCAAATATTATGTGATTAAAGAAGAAATGGATGGGATTGCCAATGATGCGCAGGAAATACTGCTGAAAAAAGATCCCAAAGCAGATAAATATGTAAAGGATAAGCTGAAACAGAATGGTGCTGTAATGCCTATAGTAAGGTAAAATAGACACAGAAACAGAAGTTTCTGCGATACAAAAAATCACTGGTAAAACAGTGTATAAACAAGTATAAAGATGAAATTTTTTAATATAGAAAAAACCTCTGAAGGAAAAGCAAGAGCAGGGGAAATTACCACAGATCACGGGAAGATTCAAACTCCTATTTTTATGCCTGTGGGAACTGTAGCAAGTGTGAAAACAGTTCATCAGAGAGAATTAAAAGAAGACATTAAAGCTCAGATTATTCTGGGAAATACTTACCACTTATACCTTCGTCCTGGCATGGAAACAATGCAGGATGCAGGTGGTTTACACAAATTCATGAACTGGGATCTTCCTATTCTTACCGATTCAGGAGGTTTTCAGGTGTTTTCATTGGCAAGCAACAGAAAGATGACCGAAGAAGGTGCGAGATTCAAATCTCACATCGACGGAAGCTATCACATGTTCTCTCCGGAAAGATCGATGGAAATTCAAAGACAGATCGGAGCTGATATTTTCATGGCTTTTGACGAATGTACTCCTTATCCTTGTGACTACAACCAGGCGAAATCATCGATGGAGCTTACCCACCGCTGGCTGAAAAGATGTATTGACTGGACGAATGATAATCCTGAATTATACGGACATAAGCAAAGGCTTTTCCCTATTGTTCAGGGATCTACTTATTCCGATCTTAGAAAAATTTCTGCAGAAGTGATTTCTGAAGCAGGAGCAGAAGGAAATGCGATCGGAGGACTTTCTGTTGGAGAGCCTGAAGAAGAAATGTACAGAATCACTGATGAAGTGACAGACATCCTTCCAAAAGAAAAACCAAGATACCTGATGGGAGTAGGAACTCCGTGGAATATCCTGGAATCTATCGGATTGGGAATTGACATGATGGATTGCGTAATGCCAACAAGAAATGCAAGAAATGCAATGCTTTTCACCTGGCAAGGGGTGATGAACCTTAAAAATGAAAAATGGAAGCGCGATTTTTCGCCTCTGGATGAATTCGGGACCAGTTTTGTAGATCGTGAATATTCAAAAGCGTATCTTCGCCACCTGTTTGTATCTAAAGAATATCTGGCAAAACAGATTGCTTCGATTCATAATCTTGCCTTCTATCTTGATTTGGTAAAAGTAGCCAGAGAACATATTATGGCAGGAGATTTCTACGAATGGAAAAACTCTGTAGTACCGGTTCTTAGACAAAGACTGTAAGAAAAATATGCTTAAAATTGTAGACAGATATATCATTAAAAAATACCTTGGAACTTTTAGTTTCATGTTGGTGCTATTGTCTATAGTCGTATTGGTAATCGATGTTCAGCAGAAGATTCCCAGGATAGAAAATGCCAAGGCCATTGATCCGAAACTGGATCTGACCTATTTCCTTATCCATTTTTATCCTTTCTGGATCATCAATCTTGTGGTGACCTTCCTTTCCATTCTGGTATTTATTTCGGTGATTTATTTTACCTCCAGAATGGCAAATAATACAGAAATTGTTGCTATTATCAGTAGTGGAGCCAGTTTTCACAGGTTTTCCAAGCCCTATCTGGTAACCTCTATTTTTATCGGATTGATTGCTCTTGTGGTATATCATATGGTGCTGCCGTGGGCCAATATCAAGAAAAATGAACTGGAAGCCTATACGTATAACGCGGCCAATAAAGAAAAGATTTTAGGAACAGCTCCTGCTTCTTCACAGCTGAGTAAAACGGAATATATCTTCGTTGACTCATGGAATAAAAGAGAAAAAAGAGGTTCTAGTTTTGTCTATCAGAAGTATGACAAAGACAGAAAAATGATCTATGAGCTAAAGGCAAGTGAAGTATACTGGGATAAAACCAAAAAACAGTTTGTCTTAAATAACTATCTGGAAAAAACAATCAATAAAGATAATACTGAAAAACTCGGTAACGGAATAGAATTAAGAAAAAACTACGGCCATTCGCCGGAAGAACTTTTCCCTAACGAACTTTTGGGACAAAATAAAACCACTCCTGAACTTTTGAAATTTATCGAAAGAGAAAAAGAAAGAGGAAACAGCAACCTGAATTCTTACCTGAATGAGCTTCACCAAAGAACTTCCATGCCTGTTTCAATCATTATTCTGACATTCCTGGCACTCTCCCTGTCATCACAAAAGAAAAGGGGAGGATTGGGAGTTAACCTCGCCATAGGGATCTCATTAGCCTTTATTTTCGTGTTTTCATTCGAAGCATTAAAAGTGGTTTCGGAAAATAAAAGTTTATCTCCGGCTGTAGCCATGTGGCTGCCTAATATGGTGTTTTTACCGCTTACTCTTTATTTGTATATCAAGAGAGCCAATCAGTAAAGGAGTTTTACTTCTTTGTGGTAAAAAGAACGCATTCCGTCTTCCAGTTCGATCCAGAGTTCACCCTTTTCGTCTGCATGTCGGATGATGCCATTTTGTCGCGCTTTTTCAATTTCAAAAACTGAGACCTGATCCTTTCTGAAAAGGTTTTTATTAAATCCATCCAGAATTTCCTGATCTGAAGGTATGTTTTTAAGCCTTTCAGACAAATATTCATGAAGGTTGAATGCAAGATCTTCCAGGTCAAACTGTACTCCTGTCTGTGTCAGAAGTGAACCTGCATTGGATATTTCATCAAAATCTTCCTGAAGGATGTTGATCCCGGCTCCGATGATGAAATAATTATTTTGATTAATTTTTTTCTTTTCTATTAAAATTCCAACGATTTTTTTACCTTTAAGGATAATATCATTCGGCCATTTGATTTTCACCTCAGAGTCAGACAATTTGGCAAGGAAATCCCGGATCACCATTGCGGTATAATAATTGAACATAAAGTCGGAGCACAGGATGTTCTGAATATTCACTGCCAGCGTATAAGCCAGATTTTTTCCGGCAGTCTGAGTCCAGATATTTCCATACTGACCACGGCCTTTAGTTTGATTAAAAGTATGAAGTCCTATAAAATTTGAATCTCCGTAAAGTAAAAACTTTGATATTTCGTCATTAGTAGAAGAACATTCTTTCAGGTAGAAGAGTTGGCTCATTTAAGAAAACTTTAAGAGATTAAGAGGGTAAAAGTAAGGTTAAAGTAAAGAAAAAACAATAAATTTGCAGATTATAGTATTTTTTTAATGAATAAAACAGCAGAAAAACAAGCGTTAATAGATAAAATCGTTGAAGCTATCCAGGATGTAAAAGGAGAAGACATTATGATCTTTGATCTTTCCAACATCGAAAACTCAGTAGCAGAAACGTTCGTGATATGTAGCGGAAACTCAAATACACAGGTAGCTGCATTGGCAGGAAGTGTAGAGAAGAAAGTAAGAAACGAACTACAGGACAGACCTTGGCACGTAGAAGGTACTGAAAATGCAATGTGGGTTTTGGTGGATTATGTTTCAGTGGTGGTTCATATATTCCAGAAACAGGTACGTGAGTACTACGACATAGAAGAACTTTGGGGTGACGCAGTCATTACCAGAATTGAAAATGAATAATAAAAATTTTAAAAAGTCTAAATGAATAATAAAGGATTCAACTGGTTCTTTCCTATTGCAATCGTAGCTCTTTTGCTATTCTTTGGCTCCAATTTCCTTGGAGGTGATGCAGCAAAATCTATTGATGAAGATGGTTTCTTTAGAGAAATGCAGGCGGGTAAAGTCCAGAATATAATTATATACAAAGACATAGAGAAAGCTGATGTTTTCCTAACAAAAGAAGCAAAATCGGCAATGGTTTCCAAAGCCGGAAAAGAAAACAACCCTCTTTCTGCCTTCGAAATGGCTCCTAAAGCAGATTTTTCTGTGAAATACGGAGATCTTCAACTTTTCCTTCAGAAATTTGAACAGGTCAAAGCCAGCAATCCGGTTATTAAAACAACTAAAGATTACGGTACAGGTAAGAGTGCATTAATGGACATCTTAGTTCCTGCATTGGTTTGGATTTCTATTCTGGGATTATTCTACTTCCTTCTTTTCAGAAAGATGGGCGGTGGCGGAGGCCCTGGCGGACAGATCTTTTCAATCGGAAAATCTAAGGCAAAGCTTTTTGACGAAAAAGAAAGAATTCAGGTAACATTTAAAGATGTTGCAGGATTGGAAGGAGCAAAAGAAGAAGTTCAGGAAGTTGTGGATTTCTTGAAAAACTCTGAAAAATATACAAAACTGGGAGGTAAAATTCCTAAAGGAGTTCTTTTAGTAGGGCCTCCGGGAACTGGTAAAACCTTATTGGCGAAAGCTGTTGCAGGGGAAGCTAAAGTTCCGTTTTTCTCACTTTCAGGTTCTGATTTCGTTGAAATGTTTGTTGGGGTAGGAGCTTCCAGAGTAAGAGACCTTTTTGCTCAGGCTAAAGCGAAATCTCCGGCCATTATCTTCATTGATGAGATTGATGCTATCGGACGTGCGAGAGGGAAAAATAATTTCTCTGGCGGAAACGACGAAAGAGAAAATACATTAAACCAGCTTCTTACTGAAATGGATGGTTTCGGAACAGATACCAACGTTATCGTAATGGCAGCAACCAACAGAGCGGATATCCTTGATAAAGCTTTGATGAGAGCAGGACGTTTTGACAGATCTATTTATGTAGACCTTCCGGAGCTTCACGAAAGAAGACAGATCTTTGATGTTCACTTGAAAAAGATCAAACTTGATGATAATGTAGACAGAGAGTTTCTTGCCAAACAGACTCCCGGATTCAGTGGAGCAGATATTGCTAACGTTTGTAACGAAGCAGCACTTATCGCAGCAAGAAACAACCATACTTCAGTAACAAAACAGGATTTCCTTGATGCTGTGGACAGAATCATCGGTGGTCTTGAAAAGAAAAATAAGGCAATCAAACCTTCTGAAAAAAGAAGAGTGGCTTACCACGAAGCAGGGCACGCTACGATCTCCTGGTTGGTAGAACACGCATCTCCACTTTTAAAAGTGACGATCGTTCCTAGAGGACGTTCACTGGGAGCAGCATGGTACCTTCCTGAAGAAAGACAGCTTACCACTACAGAACAGATGTTGGACGAAATGTGTGCAACATTAGGAGGTAGAGCAGCAGAACAGGTAATCTTTAACAATATCTCTACAGGAGCACTTTCTGACCTGGAAACAGTAACGAAGAGAGCTCAGGCTATGGTAACGATCTACGGATTAAGCCCGAATATCGGTAATATTTCTTACTATGACAGTTCAGGCCAGTCTGAGTACAATTTCGGAAAACCATATTCTGAAGAAACGGCAACCAAGATTGATGCAGAGATCAAATCCATCATCGAAAACCAATATGAGAGAGCAGTAAGAATTCTTGCTGATAATAAAGACAAGCTGGATGCTTTAGCCAGCAAACTGCTGGAAAAAGAAGTGATCTTCCGTGAAGACTTAGAAGAAATATTCGGAAAGAGAGCATGGGATCCTGAATTGACAGAGAAGCCTGTAACCAATACTATTCCTGAAAAAGATCAGCCCGTAGTAGTGGAAACACCTCAGATCAAAGAAAAAGAAGAAGAAAGCGAAATACAGGCTCCGGAAAGCCCAACACAGCTTTAGGATTCTTAAAAAATAAAATTCATAAAAACCTGACAACTGTAAAATTGTCAGGTTTTTTCATATTTAAGGAGATATTTTGGACACTATTGTAATTTATTTTCTATTTTTGTATAAAGTTGACTAAAAATAGATTAAGTTGAATTTATTCAAGAGGATTGTAAGCAAACTTACCAACCAGCCTGAAGAAGAGGACAAACAGAGCCTGGAGAAGCTTGGGGATTCGCTGAAAAATGCGGATCTTGACTATAAGTTTGCGCAATTATTTACGCATTCAGGGGGATTTTTTAATTATTGTGCAGATGAAGCGGAGGCTCTACAAACTTTAAATCAAATTATCAAAATAGAAGGTATCCACAATCTTTTTTGTTGGGATAAAGAACTTCAGAACTTTTTGAACGTTGTGAAGTCTACCTATACTTCAGAACTACAGCCGTCTAATGACGCCGCATTCATTACCTGTGAATATCTGATCGCTTATGACGGCAGAATCATGCTTTCACATAATAATATTCTTCATTATCATTCTTCAAGGCTTCCCGATAGAATTATCATCATCGCCAATGTTTCTCAGATTGTAAACAACCTGAATGACGCTATGGGGAAAATAAAAAGGAACGGAAATATCAAGAACCTTACTTCCATAAGCGGAAGCCAGTCAAAAATGGACAGTTCTTCCAATTCCAATACAAAACTGTTTTTATTGCTGCTTGAAGATTAAGCAACCACTTCTAAATTTTAAATTTTGGACAAAAATCTCATTCAAAGAACCCTGTCAGGTATCGTTTATGTAGCTATCATTATTCTTTGTTCTACTCCGCTGGGAGCACAGCTGCTGAATAGTATTGCACCTGGTCTTATCAAGCAACAGTATCTTTATCATGGATTAATGAGCCTGCTGCTGATTGTAGGAACATGGGAATGTGTCAAAATCATGAAGTTTGGAAACGGCTATGAAAAATGGGTCGTATATCCATTGGTTATTTTTATATTCTACATGTTTTCCAAAAGATATTTTAATCACGATTTCTTTTTTGATTTCAGGCTTAGTGAAATACTGGCACTGGCACTTATCGGGATTGCTGTGGTTACTCTATTCAAATATCCCAACGAATTATACTTCGACAGTGGGAAACTTATTTTTACTGTTATTTATGTGGCTCTTCCGTTCAGTTTTGCATTAGGATTGCCCAAGTTCTCCACTTATAATGGAACCTTTTCTCTGGAAGTTCTGTTCCTGTTTATCCTGATCTGGAGCAGCGATACCTTTGCGTATCTGGTAGGAAAATTCTTCGGTAAACATAAAATGGCTCCTAAAATATCCCCTAAAAAAACATGGGAAGGGTATGCCGGAGGTGTTGTTTTAACATTGGTTTTATCCTACTTTATTGAACAGTATCAGCCTGAGCTGAGAGGCAACTGGATGGTAGTAGGATTTTTGATTGCTGCCTTTGCTCCTTTAGGAGATCTGGTGGAGAGTCAATTGAAGAGAAACTTCGGTGTAAAGGACAGTGGAAACATTATTCCCGGGCATGGAGGAGTTTTAGACAGGCTGGATAGTTTTATTATCTGCGTTCCTGTCGTATATTTGTACTTTATTTTAGAAAAATTTATTTAGTCTCATGAAATTACATAGAGAATCCAAAGGAACAATTACCGTTGCAACCCTGCTTTTTATTATTCTGGGTGCTTTAGCAATTTATTTCCTTGAAATATGGTCACTGGTGATCATTATGCCTTTGTTGGTTATTTACGCTTTAGTCTTCTGGTTCTTCAGAGTTCCGGATCGTAATATTCTTGATCACAGAGAAAATGTTATTGCTCCGGTGGACGGAAAAGTAGTAATGATTAAAGAAGTGGAAGAGGATGAATTCATAAAAGGAAAAGCTCTCCAGGTTTCTATTTTTATGTCTCCTCTCAATGTTCACATCTGCAGATATCCGGTTTCGGGAGAAGTGATTTACAAAAAATATCATCCGGGCAAATATCTGGTAGCATGGCATGAAAAGTCTTCTACAGAGAACGAAAGAACTACGGTAGCTGTGCAGACGATGACTAATCATAAAGTAGTTTTCAGACAGATCGCCGGATATGTTGCAAGAAGAATTGTTTTCTATTGCAATGAAGGCGATAAAGCAAAAGCCGGACATGAGTTCGGATTTATTAAATTCGGTTCCAGAATGGATGTATTCCTGCCTTTGGATACTGAGATTATCTGTAAAATCGGAGATATTACAAAAGGAGGTGAGGATGTAATCGCCAAATTGAAAGAAAATTAATATTCTTATCGTATATAAAATCAAAAGAGGGCTATAAAAGCTCTCTTTTTTATTTGGCAGAAAAGTACCTCAATTGAGTGTTTTAAGTTTAAATTACGCATGAGTAATATTGCGTATCGGATGATGAATGCTTTTACGTTCAGATCAATAATTTTGCATGCTTAAAAACACAAGCTCATGCTTTTAAGTGATCTGAGGTAAATGCTTCTTAATTTATTGTCAAAAATGGTATTTCATTTGATAATTTTAATAAATTGTAACGAGAAACACCTTAATCATATCCTTTTTAATGCTGAAGAAGACTATACATTTCGTTTTGTAGATTTTTTATTTTGCATGAAAGGCTGTTAATATTGGGAAATTTATACTTTCAGGAGTACGAATGCCAACTTAAGCTTGTGAGAGCATAAAAAAACAACAAGATGATTTATAAGTTTTTCTTTAAGGTGATCAACGACGAAGCTGAGAATATGGATGATGATTTTGAAAGCAGTTATCTTCATCTTATTAACCGGTATTTGCTTTTATTGTTTTTCATATTCCTGTTTTATTCTATTTTTATTATTACTTTTTTCGGGGATATGCTGATCTCCATATTTCTTACTATTATTACATTTTTCTGGCTGTTTCTCATGGCTATCAAAGGAAAGACCAAACGGTTCAGAAAGGTTTTAAAACCTTCCATTATCGGAATATTTGTTTTACTCACATTTATCGTAAATTTTTTTAATATTTATACTTACAAAAACGCTGGAGTAGAGTACTTTTACTTTTGTCTTCTGTTTGCTGTTCCATTCTTTCTGAACTATAAAAAAGATTCTTTCGCCATCTTTTTCATTACTTTTATTATAAGTGTTAATTTTATTGCATGTCTGTATTTTGATTTTTCTTTTCTTCCAAAAAGCAGATTCATAGAAAAAGAAGATTTTAAAACAATAAAGCTGTTGAATATTTTATTTTCCGTAGCCTCTTTCCTGATGGATATTGTGTTTATTACCCAGAAAGATGCATTGATTCATGGATTGATTTCTGATAAAAAAGAAAAAGATTCTACGATCAAGGATCTGGTAAAAACCAACGCAGAACTCATGAAGCATCAGATGCTGATCAATCACCTGTCAGAAGAAAACATTCAGGAAATTTTAAATTTAGCAGAAAGCAATTCGCCTATATTTTTTGAAAAATTCCAGGTGTTTTTCCCCCACTTTATTCCTGATATTTTAAAAATAAATCCTAACCTTATCCATTCTGAACTCTATTTCTGTGCGTTGATGAAGCTTGATTTTGATACCAAAAAAATCGCACAGTGTACCAATAACAGTATTCGGGCTGTAGAAAGTAAAAAGTACAGAATCCGGAAAAAGCTCAATATTTCCTCAGACATCAATATCAACAGCTTTCTGATTAAAATTTAAATAAAATTCCGGTTTTTATTACTCATACGTAGTGTTGAGTAGTGTCAGGTGGTATTTATTGAGTTTCTTGTCGATATTTTTACTTAAAAATACTGTGATGAATATTAAGAACATTCATATTGGAAGTCTGATCAGGTCCAAAGTAGAAGAACATCAGATTTCAACAGAAAGGATTTCCCGATTTTTAAACAGGCCGGAAGACGAAGTAGAGAGTATGTATCATGCTAAAAGTATGGATACCGATGTTCTGTTGAAATGGTGTAAGCTTTTAAAATTCGATTTCTTTCGGTTCTATACAGGACATCTGATTTTGTATGCGCCACAGTCAAGAATTGATCATGAATTCTGTCAAAACAAAAATACGCTTGTTTTCAGAAAAAGCATTTATACACAAGAGGTTAAAAATTTTATTCTTGATAAAATAGAAACCGGGACAATGACGGCCAAGGAGGTTATGGAACGGTATAAAATACCCAAGACTACTTTATATAAATGGATGAAAAAAATATAAGATGATTCCTGATTACAAGCAGATTTATACCGATATTCTTGAAGAAAAGTTTCCTGAAAAATTACGGGATGCAGTCATAAGGCTTAAGCTGGAAACATTGCATTCAGCTTATGATATTCTGAAATTTAATCAGCTGATTTTTGGAGAGGCTGAATATGAAGTTGGCCTTAATAATCAGAAGCTCCGGTCCTATGATCGGGAATCTATTCTTCGAATTCTCAGTTATCAAAAAAGAAATGGACTGACCAATGTTCAGGTGAGTCATCATTTTAAGATAAGCCGAAATACCATTGCCAAATGGAAATCCATTTTTGAATCATAAAAAGTGTTGTATTCTGTTTAATCTAATTGTTTTATTTTTTTCTATTACATAAGAAAGAATTGATTTTATCCTGTTTTGATTTTATTTTTGAATATATGGTTGGGTTTTGTGTAATAACTCAACTTTTTTATTTGTGTCTGATGTTATGATAAGTTACTGGTGTTTTGTGAGTTTTACTACGCATGAGTAGTATTGCGTAGCGGAAATTAATCTGTAATCGTCTGTCGTTGATAATTTTGTGGAAGCTAAATGTCATGGTTAAAATTTTTAATTATCAAACAATTATAACTTATACAATGATGGAAACAAAATTTACAATGCCTCCAATCAAATTGCTGCTCATAGCAATGCTCTTTGTTTTTGGAAAATCTTTTTCTCAGACCAATAATGGTGCAGTAGGGATTAATACTACAACGCCGAACTCCAATTCCGTTTTGGATGTTGTTTCAGGAAATAATAACAAAGGTGTACTTATTCCCCGATTAACAGAAGCGCAGCGAAATGCCATTACAATTAATCAGTCCAAAGATGACGGCCTGACTATTTACAACACCACAGAAGACTGTTTCAATTACTGGAGCCTTGCGGATAACGAATGGAAAAGTGTCTGCGGACAATTGGGTAAATCTGTTTTTACTATAGACTGTTCCACTTCAAAAGCAATGGGAAGCTATGTAAAAGGAAAAGAGCTTGCCAACTCCAATTATCTGAGCATTGCCGTGAATGTGACAAAACCCGGTAATTATATCATTTCCGGAACCACCGCAAACGGATACAACTTCTATGGAAGCGGAGTGTTTCTGAATACCGGAACACAAACGATACAGATTCCGGGACAGGGAACTCCCCAGAATATTCAGACAGATAATGTTGCTCTTGAAGCCAACGGAACTGAAGTAACTTGTACTCCAGCTATATCTATTACGGTGCTGAGCCCTGCAGGTACCTATACCATGAGCTGTGGAACTGCAACAGTAAATGGAGTATACAAAGTGGGGACAGCTCTAACAGCTTCGAATACAATTACCTTACCTGTGAACGTTTCGGCATTGGGAAGTTACACGATTACTACCAATACCGTTGACGGAATTTCCTTCAGTGGATCAGGTACATTTACGTCTACAGGAAATCAGAATATTACATTAGGAGGAACAGGAACACCAACCTCTACATCGGTGAAAACAATTACAATTACTTCCGACAGCCAGGGAGGAGTATCTACAACATGTTCTGTAAATGTAGTGGTTGTTATTCCTAAAAAAACGGTTCTCCATATCGGATTAGAAACAGCGTACGGTTATAGCGCCTATACCGGTCCCTCTAGAAGTCTGATGGATTCTCCCACAAATTTCGGTACCGCTGCTTCCAGTATTGTTAAATATGAAGGGTTTACCCATGCTTCTTTAGGAAATTCCCCTTCATCAACGGCCCTTCAGACAGCGCTTAATAATAAGCCGGATATTGTTGTCATTGGCTACAACTATACACCTAATGCTACAGATGCAGGGTATATTGCTTCCTACCTTAATAAAAAAGGAGTTGTCATTGCGATGACAGATGATACGGGTACTGCACAGAACCTGTTCAGAGGGATATTCTCTGATCCTACCATTTCAGCATCTTATGGAGGCGGCGCAGGTTCTGTGTATGCGCTTACCAATTCTGATGATCCTATCCTTAACGGGCCTTTTGGAGATGTAAGAGGGAAAAACTGGGGTGAAGATGCTTCTACCACAGTAAATATTTCAGGACTGACAAGTGGATTTGTTCCATATAGTTATGCGCAGCCTATCAACAGCACAACTGCCAGAACAGGAATTTCAGGATTAAGAAATACAAGTTTAAACTTTGTATGGTTTGGGGATGGAGGCTTTCTAAGTAATGAAAATGCCAATGGAAATCAATATCCGAGTAATACAATAGAACCTTTTGTAGCACCAAGCTCAGGAGGATATTTCCCGGTTCAGAAGTCTTCTTATGGCTATGCTGGAAACGGATATACAACTGGAGGAATGCAGGTTCAGAATTCAATCCTTTTTGCGAATATGATTGCCTGGGCAATTAAGCAGGCAGAATTTAACGGAATAAACACACAATGATAAAAGGTTTTTAAAGATGACTGCGGCACGATTATTCGTGCCGCAGTTTTTTATTTTATATGTCTTTTAACTTCCTGTACAAGGTTTAATATGAATTCTACAGGAATATCCTCTTCCATATCAATAAGAAGGATTTTAAACTTCTTTCTGCCGTCCTGGACCAGTTCAGGATAATCAAGCCGGTCACCATGATAAAAACTCAGGTAATGTTTTTTATATTTTTTGCTGTAATAGAAATAGCACAGCATTTTCTTTTTGTATTTGATAAACGGAAGCCCGAAACTGAATGTTTCTGTAACATTTTCCGGATCTGAAGCTAAGATCGTATCACGCAAAAATAAAAGAGTACTTCTTTCAGGCTCTTCGATTCTGTAGAAATACTCTTGTATAGGGTTCATTTTAATTCAGTTAAAGATTAGTCGAAGTTTTGAAGTTCGACAAGCTTGTGATACATTCCTCTTTTTGCGATCAGATCGTGGTGAGTTCCCTGTTCCACGATATCACCTTTTTCCATTACTACAATCCAGTCTGCTTTCTGAATGGTTGAAAGACGGTGGGCAATGACTAAAGAAGTTCTGTTTTCCATCATTTTCTCCAGCGCATCCTGTACAAATCTTTCAGATTCCGTATCCAGTGCCGAAGTGGCTTCATCCAGAATCATGATAGGTGGGTTTTTCAATACCGCCCTGGCAATAGAAACCCTTTGTTTCTGACCTCCAGAAAGTTTACCTCCGTCATCTCCGATATTGGAATCATATCCTTCAGGAAGTGTGGTGATAAATGCATCTGCATTGGCAATTTTAGCGGCTGCAATCACTTCTTCTCTGGTGGCATCAGGTTTACCCATCAGAATATTATTGTAAACGGAATCATTGAATAATACTGATTCCTGGGTTACCATGCCCAATAGCTTACGATATTCCTGTAATTTTAAATGTTTGATATCTGTTCCGTCAATCAGAATTTCTCCTTCCGAAACATCATAAAATCTTGCTAAAAGATTGGCAATCGTTGTTTTACCACTTCCACTTTGCCCAACAAGAGCAACTGTTTTCCCTTTTGGAATAGAAAGGGAGAAGTTTTTAAGAATCGTATGATCTTTATCGTAATAAAAACCAATATTATTAAATTCGATAGAATGATTTAATGTGGAAATAGAAACAGGATTGGGTACTTCATCAATTTTCACATCGGCATCCAGAATGGCTAAAACTCTTTCAAGAGAAGCTTCACCCTTCTGTACATTCGAAATAGATTGAGATAAACTTTTCACAGGAGGTAAAATCTGGAAGAAAATACCCAGGAAAACCAAGAAATCTGCAGGTGAAATACTTTGCTCTACAATAATTTGTTTTCCACCGTACCAGGCGATAATTAAGAACGTCACCGATCCTAAAAATTCGCTCATAGGCGAGGCCAGTTCCTTTTTTCTACCTAAATTTATTGAACTGTTGATCCATTTCTGCATAGACTGCATAAAACGGTTGTCCATTATTTTTTCTGCGCTGAAAATCTTAATCACCTTTGTAGATTTTAGTGTTTCATCTACAATCGAGAAAATATTTCCCATCTCATTTTGAGCCTGGTGAGAATCTTTTTTCAGGCTTTTTCCTATTAAAGCAATCATGGTTCCCATGACAGGCAATACTAAAAGAGAAAAAAGCGTCATTTCTGTACTTAAAAAGAAAAGCGTAACCAATGTACTGATCAGCATGAAAGGTGCATTGATTAATTCAACTAAACTTCCTAAAATATTACCTTCAACTTCACCCACGTCATTGGACATACGGGACATCAGATCTCCCTTTCTGCTTTCTGTAAAAAAGGAAACAGGTAAAGCAAGAATCTTTCTGTACATTGCTCCACGAAGGTCTTTGGTAACCCCTACACGGTAATTGATCAGTAAAAATGAACCTAAATATCTGAAAAGGTTTCTCAGTAAAAACATAAACGCTGTTACCACACAAAGCCACGCCAAAACGTTAAGTGCTCCATATTGGGTTACTAAACTCTGAACATAATAATTGGCATATTCTTTTGCGTAGGAGAAAAAATCTAAAATTTCTCCCGAATACACAGGGGGATGGCTGTATTTTTTAGCCTCAATGGTTCCGAAAAGCATTCCCAGAACAGGTAGAATAGTCCCTAACGAAGCAATCTGAAATACAGAATACATAAGATTGAAAAACAAACTTCCGTAGATGTATTTTTGGTGAGGTCTTGCGAACTTTAGTATTTTAATATATTGGTTCATTCAATGAAAAAATTGGATAGCAAAATTACGTAAAATTAAAAGATAAGACGTTCTTAATCCTGTTTTACTTTACCGGATAAGTTTCAAAAAGTGTCTTTTTGTTACAACTCAGCGTTATGAAGCTTTATTTTTTTGAATAAATAAACCTGAATAGGGCTTAAGAAGGGGAGGTCGTAAGGTATTGCTGTTTAATAAAAAAACCGCTGAAACAGCAGTTTTTTATTATTTCACTTAAAATTTCACCTGGTCATTATACTTAGGAGCAAAATTTTTAGGACTCAGTTTATCCAGTGTTTTACCCAAATTATTGATAATCTGCGTCATATTATCAAAATCTACAACGTTGATATCATCATTTTCATGGTGATAATGAGACGCTTTGGTCATATCCACCGTAGAAAATGAATGGGCAATGATTTTCTTTTTGACAAAGCTTACATTGTCTGAACGATAGAATAGCTGCTGTTTTGCATAGGGATCAGCATTGATTTTTAATCCGTTTACTGCATTTTGATTGAAAAGTTCATCAAGATCAGAGAATCCGTCTCCTGTCATATATAATGCATTTTTTCCCCATTGTGATTCTGTAGCAACCATTTCAAAATTGAAAAGGGCTGTCATTTTATTATAAATGTGATCCAGATTTTTATCGGTGGAAATCGCTCTTGAACCCAGCATTCCTTTTTCTTCTCCATTGAATGCCATAAACACCATAGAGAATTCAGGTTTTTTGTTTTTAAAATAATCGGCGATACCTACCAGAGTCGTGATTCCGCTGGCATCATCATCTGCTCCGTTATAAATATTATCTCCGCTTTTATCACTGGTTCCGATATGGTCAAAATGTCCTGAGAAGCCCAGATACTGATCGGATTTTCCTTTTTTGATTCCGCAAACATTGTATACGGTCTTTCCGTTGTAGTCAAAAGGAACCAGATAAGATTTTCCGGTACAGTATTCCAGATTATTTTCTTTGAAAAGCTTAGCAATATAATTGGCCGCATTTTCATTTTCCTGAGTTCCGATTTCACGGCCTTTCATTTCATCTGAAGCGAGAGTGGAAAGAACTGTTTTTACTCTTTCCTTGGAAACTTCCTGTCCAAAAGTAAATATGGAGAATAGTGATAAAGTAAGATACGTTAGCTTTTTCATTGTCTTTTGTTAAAATTATATGATCTGTCGTGTTTTTAATCAAAAAGTTGCAATGAATTTACATAATTTAATTTAAGAATGAATGACAAATAAAAAAACAGCTCCTGAAAAGAAGCTGTTCTCACTCAAAAAATCGTTGTAAGGCTATCGAAGTCTGTCTACAGATTTTACGAGCCTCTCATCTTTACGGATGTAAATGTTTGCTATAAGCAGACAGATCACCGCAATCAATGGGAAAATCGGCTCAATACCCTTCTCAGGAAAATGAATTCCTCCGGATAAGTTTAGTAACCAGTACGCCAATACACCAATCAACAAAGCGTTTATAATGATGCTGATGGTATTCAGCAAAATTTGTCTTTTTCTGTTTTTGAAACTAAAAATACTTAATGCTCCGATAATAACAAGTACTATACAGCCTATATTAAGTAAAGGAATACTGTCTGAAATGACAACATCCTGTCCTGTTATAAAAAGGAAAACTGCAGCCAAAACTGCTAATAAAGTCCATATTGTTTGTATTCTCTGTAGCATTGAATATTAAATTCTTGGCAAAAATAATATAAATTTTGCACAATTCAAAAATAAGTGTAGATTTGCATTATACAATGTACTTGAAAACAAAAGTCACCGGACTTACTTTTCTTACTCACAATTAATTACATTTTTACATTAAATATGTTTAACATAGAAACGTTAAGGTCAAAATCCGTAACGGAACTGACTAAAATCTTAAAAGATTTGGGCGTTAAAGTTGCAAGAAACAGCAATGAAAATGACAAGATCTTTGCTATTCTTGACTTTCAGGCTTCTAACCCTAAAGTTGCAAAAGATTATTTCAACGCCACAGAAACCGCCAGTGTAAATACTGAAGAGGCTCCAGCAGAAAAACCTGCCAAAGCCCCGGCAAAAAAAGCTGCCCCGAAAAAAACAGCAGCCAAGCCAAAAGCACCAGCAAAAGCTCCGGTAGAACCTAAAACAGAGGAAATAGTAGAAGAAAAGGTAGCTGCATCTGAAGAAGTAAAACCGGAAGAACCAAAAGCTGAAACCGCTGCAGCAACAGTAACAGAAGAATCAGCAGCAACTGCCCAGGCAAAAAAGAAAAGAAAAAGAGTTTCTACCAATGCAGCTAACGCAGAAGTATCTCAGGAAAGAACTGAAACTCCAAAAAACACAGAACCTCAAGAGCCTGCTCAGGCTGAAGAAAAGCCTAACAATCCTCAACAACAGGCAAACAGACCTCAAAAAGGACACAACCATCCACAGAACAGTGGAAACCAACATAAAAATCAAAACCAACAACATCAACAGCACCAAAACCAAAATCAGAATCAAAACAGACATTCTGAAAAGGCAGAGGAGCAAAACGACCATAAAAAAGAATTTAATTTCGATGGATTGGTAAGTATTGAAGGTGTTTTGGAAATCTTACCGGATAACTACGGATTTCTACGTTCTTCAGATTTCAGCTATATCTCTTCTCCTGATGATGTGTATGTTTCTACAGCTCAAATCAGAAATTTTGGTTTAAAAACAGGAGATACAGTAAAAGGAATTGTAAGACTTCCAAAAGAAGGTGAGAAATACTTTTCATTATTAAGACCTACAGAAGTTAACGGACGTGATCTTGCATTTATTAAAGACCGTGTTGCTTTTGAATATCTTACTCCGCTTTTTCCTGAAGAGAAATTCAACCTTGCAGGAAGCGGTTCTACAGTATCCACAAGAATTGTAGATTTATTCGCACCTATCGGAAAGGGGCAGAGAGCAATGATCGTTGCACAGCCTAAAACCGGTAAGACGATGTTGCTTAAAGATATTGCTAATTCTATTGCAGCCAACCACCCGGAAGTATATATGATGGTTCTTCTGATTGACGAACGTCCGGAGGAAGTTACTGATATGGAAAGAAGCGTAAATGCAGAAGTAATTGCTTCTACATTTGATGAAGCTGCTGAAAAACATGTAAAAGTTGCCAATCTTGTTCTTGCAAAAGCACAAAGAATGGTAGAGTGCGGACATGATGTAGTCATCTTGCTGGATTCTATCACCAGATTGGCAAGAGCATATAACACGGTAACTCCGGCATCTGGAAAAGTACTTTCCGGTGGGGTAGATGCCAATGCACTTCACAAGCCGAAAAGATTCTTCGGAGCGGCAAGAAAGATTGAAGGGGGAGGATCTCTTACAATCATTGCAACAGCATTGATTGATACAGGATCAAAGATGGATGAAGTAATCTTTGAAGAATTCAAAGGTACAGGTAACATGGAACTTCAGCTAGACAGAAAAATTGCCAACAGAAGAATTTATCCTGCTATTGATCTTGTAGCATCAAGTACCCGTAGAGATGATCTTCTTCTTGATGAAGTAACTTCACAGAGAATGTGGATTCTTAGAAAATATCTTTCCGAGATGAACCCTGTAGAAGCGATGGAATTTGTAGATAAAAACATCAAAGGAACCCTGAATAATGAAGAGTTCCTGATGTCTATGAATAAATAATAAGTTAAATTGTTAATAGGCCGGGCTTCTATACTTTGAAATAAGGATGTAATAAATCCTCAAATTTATAGAAGCCTGGTTTTTTATTGATCAGATGTTCGGCAGCAAATAAAGCTCCGTTACCAAAGGCATCTCTTGAAATAGACTCGTGAATAAGCCTTACCGTCTGGAATGGAAAACCGAAAATAACCTCATGTTTTCCTACAATTCCACCGGCTCGGATCGTATTTATCTTCTCATCTTTCAAATCCAGAACATCTGCAATACGGATAGCTGTTCCTGAAATTCCCTGTTTATCTTTAAAATGCTCTTCCACTATTTCAATATCTACAGAAGGAGCAATCTTTTTTAAGAACTGAGCGGCATAAAGCAGATAATTAATACCCAAAGTAATATTAGGTGACCAGAATACAGTGGCTTTCTGAGCCAGTTTATTCAGGAAACGCACTTCCTTATCTGAATAATGTGAAATGGCGGATATGATTCTTACTTTCTTTTGTGCGGCAGATTCTCCGTAAGTATAAATTCCATCTTGTGATGAAAAGTCGATAATGGCATCTACGGGATGCTCTTCTAGTAATTCTTCCACACTCATTTTTTTCTCTGAATAAAAATGACCGGGATCATTACTTTCCACCCCAAGAAAATCTGCGGCATCTCTAGCAGACGATCTGCTTGATTTTCTGTAGATCCATTGCAGAGAATGATCTTTGTTTTGAAGAATAACTGAGGCTACAGCTTTTCCCGCTTTTCCGAATCCAAAAAGTCCAATTTTCATAATAATAAGTATATAAGGTTAAATATTCAGTGATAAAAGTGTTTTTGTATAAAAATTTACTTCATATTGTGGAAGTTACGAAATTGAAAATAAACGATGCTTTGAATAGGATATAATGCTTCGCAATGAAGAGTTTTTTTTGATGAGATTAAAAATATTTAAAATTTAATTCATTCTAAATCAATATATCAATGTTAAAGATTTATTAAAGTAATCCACAATCCTTGATAATACCTTAAATATTGGCTAATTTTGGAATATAACATTAAAAATAAAGATTATGTCATTTGAATTACCAAAACTAGGATATGCATACGATGCATTAGAGCCAACGATCGATGCAAGAACTATGGAGATCCACCATACAAAACACCACCAGGCATATATTGACAATTTAAATAAAGCCATTGAAGGAACTGAACTAGCAGGAAAAACTATTGAAGAGATCTGCCAGACAGGAACTGATAAGCCAGCAGTAAGAAATAACGGAGGAGGTCATTTCAACCACTCTTTATTCTGGGAAATTTTAACGCCTGGAGGAAGCAAAGAGCCTGTAGGAAATGTAAAAGCTGCTATTGAAAACTACGGAGGTCTTGATAAATTCAAAACTGATTTTTCTGAGGCTGCTAAAACAAGATTTGGTTCAGGATGGGCTTGGTTGGTAAAAAATGCTGACGGTTCTGTATCTGTTTCTTCTACACCCAACCAGGATAACCCATTAATGCCTGTAGTAGACGTTAAAGGAACTCCGGTTTTAGGATTAGATGTTTGGGAGCACGCTTATTATTTAAACTACCAAAACAGAAGACCTGACTATGTTTCTGCATTCTTTGATGTAGTAAACTGGGATAAAGTAGAGGAATTATTCAATAAATAATTTTCAGTTATTATAAAAATTAAAAGGAGACTGTCTCAAAAGGTAGACCAACACTCTGAGAATTTCTTAAATGACAAAATTTGTCAGACAAGAAGTTTTAGAGAAAGGTGCTTTTTAGACAGTCTCCTTTATCCTTTAATTTAAGAATAGATTGTCTTTTTTAAATTTTTCGTTAATAACCTTTGGGTCTGCTAATTGGACACTATTCCCCATATACATTTTAGCTTTTCCGGCAGGATCTGCATAAAAATCGGTTCTTTCTTTAATGAAATTTGCTTTTGTTGTTTCAATAAAGTTTTTTGGTAAAGTTATAATCAAGTTTTGTTTCTTAATACCAATCAAACTAAATGTAAAATAGGAGTTTAAATCATATACTTCAACAATCAGCCCTGGAAGACCTTTAAATCGGAATGGACCATCATTTGATGGAATATCAGACGTAAACCAAGCAATAAACTTTCTGTTGTCTAATGTACAAACTGCTTTTTGGCAATTAAATTCACCTATTTTCTTTTTCTCATTTTCTATTTTCCATGTTATTGTTTCAGCGGGATATCCGTAAAATTTGTTGACAATTTTATCAAGTATTTTGATTTTTTTATCTATACTATAAAATACTTCATGATTTACCCTTGCTTGTGGCATGGCGGCAAAGTTTATAGAGTAATTCCCTTTCGCAAAATTGCTTTGTACGATTGAATCTCTACGCATTTTTGAGAAGCTTTTATAGATAGATTCTTTACCATCTGAAAGTAGTACCATCGTTTCGTCAAATTTTCGGCCTTTATCTAAGGAATCACGCATGAATGTATATTTATAATAAAATGCAGTATGTGATTTCACTTCTTGTGCCTGAATGAAACTTGTAATACTAATAATAAGCATTAATACTATTTTTTTCATTTTTTACTTAATTATAAACTCAGATAGTTTATTTACTATCTGAGTTATTTTTTTTATTACTGATGGCAGTTAATTTGTTCAACGGCTTCTGCATCGCTCATTAAACACTCGGTCCCCCATTCGCTACACCATGTTGTGTATGAATTAAGCCCACAAGATGTTTGAACAAAAACCTGTATACACCCAAATGCTTTTACTTTGTTTTCCTTTTCTCTGATTTCTGTAACCTTGAAATTACTATTTGACATTAACATGCTTTTAGCATTTACTAATCCTGCAGCTCCGAAAGCTGCTAATAAAATAATTTTTTTCATAATGAGTTTTTTAATTCGGTACTAAAATATAAAATAAATCTAATTGTTTGTGAATTATTTTTTTTATGTTAAGTATCTGTTTTTTAGTTGTTTTCGCATCGTTTAAAAAGGATTGTATTTTTACTACGAAAATTCGGAATACTATTAAGAAATACTTTTTGTTGAGTATTTCAATAGAATTTTAACAGCATTCCTATAAAAAAGGTTCAGCATTACGCTGAACCTTTTTTATTAAGGATTATTAAAATCTATCTTATCGCATCGCTTCCGGATAATCCGTTCAGTCTTAGTTTGTATTTCCAGTTTACATACACGAAAACCTGATATAATTTATATTCAAACTTGATTCCGTAATTTTCCTTAGGATCATAATCGATTCCGGATTCAATAATATTTCTGTATCTGCCGGAATGATAATAGCTGTTCCACTCATTGACCAAAAATGTGTTTTTTGTCTTCAGATAAGATTCTGTGTACTGGCTGATAGGTCTGGCAACAGCGCTCAGAAAATAATCGAACTGGGTATCGATAACCGTAAGGTCCCATTCTCCGTCTTCATTTTTAGAAGGCTTCATTTCATGTTGCTCTTTATCTTTCTTTGGTGTTTCCTGAGAAAAACAGCTGAAAGGTACCCATGCAATTATTACTAACAAAATAATACTTTTCATGATATAGGTATTTATATAAAAAAAGCACTCCAATAAGAGTGCCTAACTTTTTTATGGTTCTTTCTGAAGAACTACAAATGCAGGAAAGTGGTCACTGTAGCCTCCTGTAAACTGGTCTCCATTCCATGATCTGAAAGGATATCCTTTGTAATTTCCTTCTTTATTGACAAGATAAGCTGGAGCGAAAATTTCTGCTTTGTAAACGGAGTATTCTTTAGTTACCTGGTCTGAAACCACATTTTTAGAAACGATAATCTGATCAAATAAGTTGGGAGCATCCTGATAAGCTAAAGAAGCAACTCCTTTCTTATATAAAGGATACATCAGGTTTAGATAAGGAGTTTCTTCACTTAAATCTTTAGGGTTTGCCTGAGCTTTCAAGTGGTTTTTTAAACTTGGGCTCACAGGATCATCGTTAAAGTCACCCATAGCAAAAAGCTTTGTTGTCGGATCTGCGGTTCTTACGCTGTCCATCTGTTGTTTTAACAAGGCAGCAGCTGCATTTCTTTTAGGCAGAGAAATGGCTTCACCACCTCTTCTCGAAGGCCAGTGGTTCATAAAAAATGCTACTTTTTCATTATCTAAAAACCCTGTTACCACAAGGATGTCCCTTGTGTATTCTCTTTTTCCGTTGTCACCGTAAATGACCAGTTCTTTTTTTAATGAATTGGTAGGGGTGAACCTTCTTTTCTGATAGATCAATGCCACGTCAATTCCTCTATAGTCATAAGAGTTGTAATGAATGATTCCGTAGTCATACTTCTTTAAAGCGGGTTCGTTCACAAGATCCTGAATGACCTGTCTGTTTTCAACCTCGATTAAGCCTACTACTGCCGGAGCTGTTTTGGTATATTGTGCTCCCATTTCAGAAATTACCTTAGCTTCGTTGGCCAGTTTTGCCTTATAAATTTTAGTTCCGTAGTTCTTTGCACTTTTCGGGGTAAATTCTTCAGAGCCACTTTGTATTCTTACTGCTTTTTTACCTTTTAATGCACCATCGCTCCATGGCCCGTCATATTTTTCAGCTTCCAGAAACTGGATTGAATCCATAGGAATACTTCTGTGGAAAGCAGGATTCTTAATGTCTTTGGTTCCATCTATATAATCTGCTGAACGAATAGTATCCCAAAGGTTTTCTACATTTAAAAACCCTACGGTTGCTACTTTTCTCAGTTTTCCTTGTTGTTGGGAGAATGCCACGATCGAAATAAACAGGGCAAACAGACTCGAAAATCTCTTCATCTCTTTGGAGTTTTATTATACTATTAATTACAAATTTACTTTTTTTTAACTCGCTGCGTTTTAAATATTTGTAAATTTAAAAGCAGTAATTTGAGTCTCTCTTTTATAATCATTCTTAAAAGATTGCAATGTTAAGGAAAAAATACGTTAAAAAAGTTCTGAATTGCAAAATTTGATTAAATTTGTGCCCCCAACTTTTAAACTGTTGAAAATTAACAATAAAAGTATTAAAAAAATAAATATACTCATGATTAAAAAATTATCATTGATCTCTTTATTTACTTTGCTGCCTGCGTCCTATTATTATGCGCAGACCACTGTGTTTGCGTATCTTAAGGATGCAGACGGCAAGCCAGTTGAGCAGGCAAATGTAGATCTAAAAGGAGCAGGAAATGATGCAAAGGCAGACAAAATCGGATATTTCCAATTTAAAGATTTGATGCCCGGACATTATCAGATTATGGTTACAAAACCCAATTTTGAAACTAAAATTTTTGAATTTGACGTAACCAGTGATGAGAAAAGAAAAGATCTTGGAGTAATTACTCTTTATTCTGCATTGAATGGTGCAGATCAAGGGTTGGCTATTATAGAAGATTCCGGAGAAAGTGATGGTGGTGGTGCACAGCAAACAGCAACAGTAGGATTATTACAGTCATCTCAGGATGTTTTCAGCAGAATTGCAAGTTTTGATTTAGGACCTTACTGGTTCCGTCCAAGAGGAATTGATAGCAGAACAGGTGAGAATATGATCAATGGGGTTTCTATGGCCGCAGCAGATAATGGAGATGTAGACTTCAGTACCTGGGGAGGATTGAACGAAATTACCCGTTATCCGGAAATTTCAGCTAACCATGCACCTTCAGAATATGCTTTCGGAGGAACTACCGGAGTATTTTATAAGAATACAAAAGCCAGCGAGTACAGAAAAGGAAGTCAGCTGACTTACTCTCTGACGAACAGAAATTATACCAACAGATTATCCTACAGATTTTCATCCGGAATGAATAAGAACGGATGGGCATTTACAGGAATGATCGCAAGGAGATGGGCACAGGAAGGGATCCAGGATGGTACTGCTTATGATGCATACAGCGGATATATTGGAATTGAGAAGAAATTCAGCGATAGTCATACGATGACTTTAAATGCCATTGGATCTAAATATGCAAGAAGCTCTTCAAGTCCAAGTACTCAGGAAGTATATGACTTCAGAGGTGTTCATTATAACTCTTACTGGGGATGGCAAAACGGAGATAAAAGAAATGAAAGAGTAAAAAGAGGTTTCCAGCCTATGATCCAATTGCAGGATTTCTGGAAAATTAATAAAAACTCTCAGCTTTGGACGTCTGTTTCTTACCAGTTTGGGAAAGAGTATAGCTCAAGATTGGATTGGTACAGAGCTAATAACCCGTCTCCAACCTATTACCGTAATCTGCCAAGCTATTGGTTAAACTATAAAAATCCGTCTCCTGAGCAGGCTGCCAACATCGGAATTACAAGAGACTGGTGGACCAATGATGATCAATCGCACACACAGATCAACTGGGATAATCTTTATAATGCGAACAGAAACGTAGAATACAATGCATTACTAGGCGGCAGAAGAGCGGCTTATTATCTTGTAGACGATGTAAAAGATGATAAAGTATGGAATGTGTCTACCCACTATACGTATAATTTCACGGATACTTCCCGTTTTATTTTAAATTTATCTTATCAGAACTACAGATCTGAACAGTACAGAGAAGTGAATGACCTTCTGGGTGCTGATTTTGCCCTGAATATGGATCCATTTGCATCCAATACCAATGCAGGAAGTGTCTGGGGAAAATTTAATACAAGAGAAAGCGATACGGATGTTGCCAAAAAAGAAGGTGACAAAATCGGATACAGCTATATTTTCAGAAGGCAGGAATTCAAAATAAACCCCGCTTTCAAATTCTCAACAGGAAAATTTGATGTTTTTATTTCCGGATTGTTCGGTTATACTACGAACAGCAGAGAAGGATTGTTCCAACATTATCTTTATGAGTCTTCTTACGGAAAAGGAGCAGACCAAAACTTCTGGAATGCTGGTGTTAAAGGACAGGTTACCTATAAAATCAACGGGAGAAACTTCCTGGTTTATAACGGAGCTTACTTTTCACAATCTCCTTTCTTAAATGATATTTACTTTAATACAAGAGTAAGTGGTGTTACCACTCCCGGAATCAAAAATGTTGTTGTTGATGCCAACGATCTGAGCTATGTAATCTCTACTCCGATTCTTAAACTTAGACTGACAGGTTACCTTGTTAATACACAAAATGAAACAAGCGTACAAAGATATTTCGCACAGGGCGTTAAATTAACGACTTTAACTGAAAGTGGAGAACAGGCTCCAATTCAGGATGGTGCTTTCATTACGCAGGTATTGGCAGGAGCCAATAAGAGAAATATGGGTATTGAGCTTGGGGCACAGGTAAAGGTAACTCCTACTTTAACAGCCAGTGGATTATTAAGTGTAGGACAATATACTTATACGAACAACCCTACCGTTTATTTTGCCTCTGATGCCGTTGGAACTTTCAGAGAGCTTGACGGAAATGGAAATATCGTATCAAGATCTTATACCAATATGGGCGAAGCAACCCTTAAAAACTACAGACAGGGTGGAACTCCTCAGGAGGCATATACACTAGGTCTTCGTTACAGCAGCCCTAAATACTGGTGGCTTGGAGCAACATGGAACTACTTTGGACATTCATTCCTGGATCCATCTCCTGTAACCAGAACAGAAAGATTCTATACCAATCCAAATACACCGGGAGTACCTTCTGATAATGTAACTGAAGAGGAGCTGGCAAGAGTTCTTACGCCTACAAAATTACCTTCAGCATTCTTCTTCAATGTGAATGCAGGGAAGTCCTGGATGATTGGTAAGTATTATGTATTGGTGTCTGCGTCGGTCAATAACATCCTTAACAACAGAAACTTTATTACCGGTGGATTTGAGCAGACGAGAAACGTTAACTATACTGACTATGCTAATGATTATGACAGCGGAAATATGGTATTCGCTCCTAAATATTGGTATAATCAGGGTAGATCTTATTTTGTTAACCTTCAATTCAGATTCTAAACAACTAAAATTAAAAATCGAAAACAATGAAAAATATATATTTTAAAGCGGCGATTTTCAGTGCTATTTCAATGCTGTCCTTCTCGTCTTGTGTAAAAACCGATGATTATGAAGTGCCGGAAATCAAATGTACCAACAGATTTGCAGCTGCAAATCACCCACTTACTGACCTTGCTACCATTGCAAAAGCAAAACCGGGTGAAGCTGATATTATCAAAGAAGACTACATTGTTGAAGCTTATGTTTCTTCAAGCGATGAGTCAGGAAATATTTACAAAATGATGTTCCTTCAGGATAAACCTGAAAACCCGACTCAAGGGATCGAGATTGATATCGATGGCGGAAACCAATATCTTGATTATCCTACAGGAGCTTTAGTAAGAATTAACCTGAAAGGATTGATCGTTCAGGGTGTTAACGGAAATATTAAAGTAGGTACTTATGATCCAAACTATCCTATCGGTAGAATTAACCCGAATAAAGTATCCAATTACCTGGCAAGAGTTTGCGATGGGCAAAAGCCTGTAGTAGCTGCAATGAAGCCATTGGAGTTTAACTCTATCTCTGATGCTTTGAAAAACGGTGCTCACATCAACCAGCTTGTAAAAATTAAAAACGTTCAGTTTGAAGAGCCTGAGCTGACAAAAACTTTTGCTGATGAATCAGCTACAGGTGATCGTTATATTACGGATAAAAAAGCAGGAAGATTAGACCTTCGTTTCAGCAACTATGCAACGTTTGCGAAATCTCCGATCTCTCCTAAATATGAAAAAAGTGGTGATATCGTTCTTCTTTTAAGCCGTTTTACGAGTTCAAGTAATGCGACAATTTTCACAGATCAGGCTTATATAAGAGATCTTAATGATATTAACTTCCCGAACGCCAGATTCACTCCAGGTGAGCCGGAACTTCCATCTGCTAATGCCGTTAATCTTTTCCCGAGCTCTGATTTTGAGAACTGGCCATCTTTCCTGTCAAGTTTAAATAGCTTTGGACTTATGTCTTATGCCTCTCAGGGTCTTGGTTTGGGATATAATGATACAAACTCCCTTCAGATTAAAGGTACACCTGCCAATAATGATTATGTATTTACAGCGAATGCGGCATCAGGAATACCAGCAGCTCCGAAGAGAATTACAATGTATATCAAAGGGACTGCATCAGGAAAATCACTTTCTTTCAATGTATACAGAGCAACACCGTTAGCTCCTAATACATCTGCTTTCTATACATTCAATTTAGCAACATTCTCTACAGGTGCTACTTTAAGCCCGGAAAGTACGAATTCATATAACGGATCTATCAATACGAACGGACAATGGAGACTGATTGAGCTTACGCTTACAGGTCTTACCGATCTTAATACTACCGCTGGAAAAACAATGTTTGCCCTTAAAACAGGAAAAGATGGAGTGTATGATCTTCAGATTGATAACATCAAAATTGAGTAATTCATTAGGATAAAATATATTCTAATATATTTATAAAAATCGGGCAGCTTTCAAGCTGCCCGATTTTTATTTATACTAGATTTTACTTGCGTTTATTTAACCGTAATTGTTGGATCCCAGTAAAAGTAACCGTACAGAATCTGTTTGTTACTGTCATTCGGATCTAGAATATAAAGTCCAAACTGTACATAGAAATTCTCTGTACCTGTAGCTTTTACTTTAGAATCGATACTTGCAAAAGTAATATCAGCGCTGGCAGCAGGAAGACCGTTTTGAGAATTCAGATTAGGTACCGCAGCCTGTCTTCTTTCAACAGAATTGTACATAAAGCTGTTAAAAACCTGATCACCGGACCAGTATTTAATATTGTAGATGATCACAGCATCATCAGAATTTTGATAGATTGATGTTCCTCTGAAAGAAACCATATCTCCGGCTCTTGCACTGAAGTTCAGATCAGCTGTTCCCTGTCCGGAAATAGCGTTGGCATTTGAAACGATCATATGCTGGCTGTTGTGATCAATTCCTGTAGGATTATTAGGATCCTTACTTGGATTTGGATAAGTAGATCTTACATAATCTGTGTCAATAACGATCAGGACATCAATTTCCTGACTGGATGATTTTAGTTCTATATCTTCCATGATATTTAGTTTTTGTCTGGTGTTTCTTACTCATTTGGCTTTTCAGATTCCGCCCCGTTATTTAAGTGATTCCGGCTTCACCTCTTGGTTGTAATTACATTACAAATGTACATTGCTGGAAATGAAAATATTAGAGTGAAAATGCTGAAATTTATGATTAGGTATTTGTACTTAATTAATCTCTTTTATGTGATTTGTTTTCCCAGACAAAAAAATACCCTGAAAATTTAATTTTTCAGGGTACCCATTTTATAATGGTTAAATCTAATTTTTGTTTAAAAAGAAACCTCGTTCACTTCTTTTCCTCTTTGGAAGTTCATTGTTTTCTGGCTGCCTTTATAGGCAATGTTTACCAGATTGATCTGCTTAGGAAAAGCGCTTAAAAGGATCGTATTTTTAATCTTTAAGGTATTGATATCCGAAACACCTCCGGTTTCAAAATATACCCATACTGTTTCTCCACTGACCTGACTTCCCGTAAAGGTAATCGTTTTGGGTGACCCATTGACAAATACATCAAAATTATTGTTCACATATTTTTTTACCTCTGCCTCAAATCCTGCCGTGTTAGGGTTAATTTTAATAGCGTCAGAGATATGGCTTGTATTCATTTTTGTGGTAAACTTCAATGTCTTGCTTCCATCAATATAGTCAACTTTGGTCATTGAAGAGAAAAAGTCTACATACATAAAACTCATTAACACAAAAAATGTTAAAATTCCTGATATATATAAAAGTTTTTTCATCTTAATTAATAGATTTACAATCATACTTGTTCGTTATAAGTCACAAATAATATGCCAATTAAAAATTTACATTCACAGAATATTTATCATAAAAGGCCTTAATATGCGCTACAGCTTCGTCAGCCGTATCTACCACACGATAAAGATCAAGATCATCTTCAGCAATCATTCCCTCTTTTAACAGAGTTGCTTTAAACCAATCCAGTAGTCCTCCCCAGAATTCACTTCCTACTAAAACAATTGGGAATTTTCCTATTTTATTGGTCTGAATCAGGGTCATCGCTTCAGTAAGTTCATCCAGCGTTCCGAATCCTCCGGGCATTACTACGAAACCTTGAGAGTATTTTACAAACATTACTTTTCTCACGAAAAAGTAATCAAAATTCATAGAATAGGATTTATTGATGTAAGGATTGAAATGTTGTTCAAATGGAAGGTCAATATTAAGTCCTATCGATTTCCCTTTGGCATTAAAAGCCCCTTTATTTCCTGCTTCCATGATCCCCGGGCCGCCTCCGGTAATAATTCCGAAACCTAGTTTGGTGATCTTTTCAGCGATATCTACTGCCATTTCATAGTATTTGTTCTCCGGCTTCAGTCGGGCAGAGCCAAATATAGAAACACATGGGCCAATTTTAGCCAGTTTCTCATAGCCGTCTACAAATTCAGCCATGACCTTGAAGACCATCCAGCTGTCTTTGGTGATTGTTTCGTCCCAGGTTTTCTGTCTGAAACTGTTATGCAGTTTTGTTTCGTTGCTATCAAGTTCTGGATTTACTAAACTTTCATCCCTGGTTCCATCAATTTCCATTGCAAAAATTTATTTAAAATGTTTTTCGGCTTCTATTACGGATGAAGGTCTTCCGACGTCAATTAGAATACTGTCATGTACAAAACCATGTATGTGCTCGGTCTGCATAAGATCCAGATATTCTTCCATAACAGAGAATTTGCCTGTTCTTTTTATTTTTTCAAAGATGACAGGATTGATACAATGGATTCCACTGAATGCAAGAGCTTTAAAGCCTTTATTGAATTCTGCCAGCCTCTGTTCTCCGGTTTGCACATTCAGCCAGCCTCTCAAAACCATATCATCATTGAAAAGGAGTTTTCTCGAACTTTCTCTGTCCGAAACCGCTAAAGTAGCAAAATCTTTTATCTTTTTGTGATATTCTACCAATGCATTGATGTTCAGATCGGTCAGAATATCAGCGTTCATGATTAAAAAATCTTCTCCGTGATCTAAAAATTTTCTTGCAAATATCAAGCCGCCGCCTGTTTCCAGAAGTTCATTGGTTTCATCAGAGATTTCAATCTTGCATCCGAAATTATTGTTTTTATTGAGAAAATCAACAATCTGTTCTCCAAAATGGTGAATGTTGATAACAAAATCAGTGATTCCGAAGCTTTTCAGGTATTTTATATTTCTTTCCAGAAGCGGAATTTCATTGACTTTTGCCAAAGCTTTCGGGTGGTGATCTGTAAAAGGTTTCAATCTGGTACCTTTTCCTGCTGCGAAAATTAAAGCTTTCATAATAGTATAAGTAATGAATGATAGGTAATGAGTAATATAAGTGTAATGAGAGAATTACTTATTGCTCATTACTGATTACTAATGTTCAGTTGCGGTTGTTCATCGTGTTGAAGGGTTACCTGAGTTCCTTCGGGATATTTTTCTTTGATAAATTCTGCAATTTTTATGGCACAATATACTGATCTGTGCTGTCCGCCTGTACATCCGAAATTAATCTGAAGATGTTCAAAGCCTCTTTCCAGATAATTATCAATATTGATGGAAACAAGAGATTTTACCAGTTCCAGAAACTTTGGCATTTCCGTTTTTGTTTCCAGATATTCCTGAACGCCAATGTCATTCCCGGTCTGGATTTTATATTCTTCAATCCTTCCCGGATTTAAAATTCCACGGCAGTCAAAAGCGAAACCTCCGCCATTTCCTGTATTGTCTTTAGGGATTCCTCCTTTTTTGTATGAAAAACTGTGTATTTCGATGTGTAGCATATTTTTTTATTTTTAAACCATTAAAGTTTATTTAGTTATCTTAAAATTGCTTCGTATTTGCTCAGATATTTTGATCTGTCAGTCTGAGCGGAGCCGAAGACTTACTTATTTATTATTTCCTCAATTTTTTGCTTTGCCTTCTCTGATGTCAGTTGCTGAATTACTTTCTGCAGTTCCGGGTAATTGTTCATCTGTTGCCATGAGTCTGCAAATTGTGTTATATTCTGAATTCCTTGGTCCAGACTGGCCATGAAATGCTGTTTCCTCTGTATCAGCCCCCGGAATCCGTATGCTCCCAAAACTTGCAGAAATCGCATCATTTGAACAGGCATCACTGCATTTCTTAACTGAACCTTTGTTTCAGGATCTTCATACTGCTCAATATAATATTCCAGCATTTCCTGTTTGAAATCTTCCGGGAAATTGGCTTTAGCCTGAAAAAGAAACGAGATAACATCATACATTAACGGTCCTTTCATTGCCGATTGGTAATCGATGAAAGAGACTTCATTCTTTTCATTCACCATGATATTTCTTGCCTGAAAATCACGGATCATAATTCCTTTAGGTTCAAGGTTCTCAATAAGTGCTGCAATTCTTTTAAATTCTTTGAGAAGTGTTGATTTGTTGTATTCAAGTTCCAGAAAATCGGCCACAAAGTTTTTGAAATAATAAAGATCATGAATCACAGGGAGTTCATCATAACTTTCATATTCAAAGGTTTTTGAAAAATCAATTTTTCCCTGTGTCTGCATCTGCAGTTGGTAAAGCTTTTCCAGAGTCTGTTGTACCAAAGCTTTTACGGTGGGTGACAAGTATTCTTTTGCAATCACATCAGAAAGGGTCTGTTGTCCCAAAAATTCCTGGATATACATCTTTCTGTCCTGTGAAACAGCAAGAATGGTAGGAGTATTAAGGTTCAGCTCTGAGAATACCTGGGAATAATAAAGAAAACTTTCATTTTCCGGGATATTTTCATTGTACGTGATGATGTATTTTTCGGTACCGGCAGTGGCCAGAAAATTGACCCTCGCGGAGCCGCTTTGAGCTAATGTGACGAATTCGGAAGATTTTTTACCTAAATGGTTTTCAAAAAATCGTTTTGCGTTTTCAGAAGTCATAATATGGAAACAAATATACTAAATTAACATGAGTTGGAAATTATAGTGTAAAGAAGTGATTAGTAATACGAAAGAGTATCAAGACAGAACTGTATAATTTTACATCTATTGAATGTTTTTATGAAAAATTTTAAGGCTTAGATCCGGAATAGGTTGGGTTTTACTCCTGATTTTTAACTTTCTTTATTCAAATTCAGGATATTACATGCTAATTTTTATCTTTGTAGTATGCTGAAAGACTTTAAACCTGTTTTAGGTATTTTATTGCGTTTTATTGTTATCTACCTGGTGCTGCTTTTTGCCTATCAGTTTTATCTGAATAGTGGGAAAGACTCCGGATTGGATTCTTTTTCAAGAATGATTGCCAATCAGGTAACTTCTCTGCAGAACGCGATAGGTTATCCTACAGAACTTTATGACGATGTAAAGAACGAGCAGGTTTGGTTTTATGTTAAACAGAATTATGTGACGAGAATGGTAGAAGGGTGCAATGCCATTTCTGTCATTATTTTATTTGTATCTTTTGTTTTTGCCTTTTATAAGGGAATGAAAACCTTTGTTTTTGTGGGAGCAGGATTGGTATTATTGTATATTATCAATCTTTTAAGGATTGTAGGATTGAATATCGTTATGTCTGACTATAAGGAATACGGAAAGATGTTTCACGATTTCATTTTTCCTGCCATTATTTACGGAAGTGTGGTTTTACTGTGGTTAATCTGGATTAAATTTTTTGCTTTAAAACATGAAAATTCTTAGCTGGTTTCTGGTGATCGCAGGAATCTGCGGATTGATAAGTGTAAGAGCCGTGGAAGGAATTATTTTTTATGATCCTTTTTTAGACTACTTTCACGAAGCCAATAAACATATTGAGTTCCCTGCCTTTGAGTGGGGAAAATTGATTGCCGGACATGTTTTCAGATTTATTTTAAATCTTTTTTTTTCCTGCCTGATTATCTACGGTTTATTCAAAAATAAAGACTGGACTATACAGGGAGCGGTGATGATGATTGTTGTCTTTGCCATTACATTACCGATTTACCTTTACTGTATTCACAGCAAGTTTGAAATAGGATATCTTTTTTCTTTTTATATGAGAAGATTTGTGATTCAGCCGTTGATTATCCTTTTGATTGTTCCTGTATTTTATTATAGAAAGCAGATGATTGATAAAGAAAAATAGGAATGAAACGGGTTTTTTATTCACCTTCATGAATTGTGTGTTTATCCACACTGGTCACATTCTCCGGCGTCCATTCTACACGCTTGACGAAATCTTTTTCACGGACAGGGCAGTCCTTGATTTGGCAGACCGGGCATGAAATCGGTTTACAGTCATCCATATGAAAATTGAACTCAATAGTACGTTTAATATTTTTAGCAAGAAGGATAATTACCTTTTCCATTTCTCCATGAGCATCACGAAGGTCATAATACCATGGAAGAGTAATATGGGCATCAATGTGTAATGAGGAACCGAATTGCTGGATTTTCATATTGTGCACGTCAATCCATTCTGTTTGTCTGTTTTCTTCAAGGATTTTAATCACCTGATTTAGTATTTCAGGATCTTGCTCATCCATAATACCACTCAGAGATTTTCGAACGATTTTATAGCCTACAAATATGATGTAAAGCCCAAAACTTAAAGCTACTACTGAATCCAGCCAATAGATTCTTGTGAAGTAAACAATGATTAAACTGGCCACTACGCCAAGGGTTGTAATGGTATCCGACTGAAGATGTTTACCGGAAGAGATCAGAACCAGAGAATTTTCCCGTTTCCCTTTCTTGATGGAAATATACCCCAGCAGGTAGTTAATAACTGCAGTGGCTGCGATAATCCATATCCCAAGATCAATTTTGCTCAGCGTTTTTCCTACAATAAGACTGTGAACTCCTTCATAGATGATCATAACACCGGCTATGGCAATCAAAGCTCCTTCAATTCCGGAAGTTACGAATTCTACTTTCCCATGGCCATACGGATGGTCATCATCTTTAGGTTTGGCTGCAAGATGGAGAGAATAGAGCCCCATGAATGCACTGATGACATTGACGATGCTTTCCATAGCATCAGAAAACACAGCATCAGAATTGGTAAGCTTCCATGCAATAATTTTTCCGACAAAAAGGATAATTCCGAATGTGGCGATGAGCTTCTGAAATCCTATTTTTTCTTTATGGGCATTTTTCTGGGTGTTCATAATTGTGTTTGATAAAAAAAAGAATCTCAATTCTGAGACTCTTTTTATTTTGTTAGTTTATACTAAGTTGTTTGCTACAAGGTATTCTGCAATTTGTACAGCGTTGGTTGCTGCTCCTTTCCTCAGATTGTCTGCAACGATCCAGAGGTTGAGCGTTTTAGGCTGTGACAGATCCCTTCTGATCCTTCCAACGAAAACTTCATCTTTTCCTTCTGAATAAAGGGGCATCGGGTAGTGGTTGTTTTTTACATCATCCATTACGATTACTCCAGGAGTTTCAGATAAGATTTTTCTTACTTCGTCCAGTTCAAATTCATTTTCGAATTCAATGTTTACGCTTTCAGAATGTCCTCCCTGAACAGGAACTCTTACCGCAGTTGCTGTTAAGTTAAAGGTATCGTCTCCTAAAATTTTCTTAGGTTCCTTCATCAGCTTAATCTCTTCTTTTGTGTAATCATCATCAGCAAATACATCACAGTGTGGCAATGCGTTTTTGAAAATCTGATAAGGATATACTTTTTCAGTAGAATCATCTCCGCTGATTTCACCGTTTAACTGGTCTACAGCAGCTTTACCAGTTCCTGTTACAGACTGATAGGTAGAAACAATGACTCTTTTTAAATCATATTTTTTGTTCAAAGGTCCAAGAACCATCACCAATTGAATGGTAGAACAATTCGGATTTGCAATGATTTTATCTTCTTTTGTTAAAACATCAGCATTGATTTCAGGAACGACTAATTTTTTGTCAGGGTCCATTCTCCATGCAGAAGAATTATCAATGACTGTTGTTCCTGCTTCTGCAAACAGAGGAGCGAATTCAAGAGAAGTAGAACCACCCGCAGAGAAGATAGCAATATCCGGTTTGGCAGCTATAGCGTCCTTCATGCTTACGATGGTAAATTCCTTCTGTTTATACTTCACCTTCTTGCCTACAGATCTTTCGGATGCTACCGGGATTAATTCTGTTACAGGGAAGTTTCTCTCCTCCAAAACTTTAAGCATAACTTGTCCAACCATTCCTGTTGAACCTACTACAGCTACTTTCATTGATTTAATTAAAAATTTAAGATTAAACTATTTATAAATTATAACGCATATAATTTCTTTGTCTGTTTTAAGCCCCGAAGACTCTTGTCCAAGGGAATGCAAATGCAAATAAACCTACTGCAATCAATCCCATAATTACTACTCCTAAAGAAATAGTATCATTGGATTTTACTTTTTTGTTGACAATCGTCATCAAAACTGCTGCAATAAGCATAGAGAATGGATGTTCAACATATTGGAATCTTAATGCTGCATTTTTCATTACTTCTCCCATGTTTAAACCTTTGCTGAAAGTGGTGATCAGCATAATGATTCCCAATAAAAACTGAACGTGGAAGAAAATCATTGTGAAAAGTGTTGTTTTCTTCAAAAATTTGTTCACTTTTCCACTGAAACCGAACATGGTAGCTAAAAGTGCAATAACAAATAATGTTACCAAAAGAATTTCAAGATACCCGAAACCTTTGTGGGCATTAAGTAAAATGTTGTAAAAATCCATAATCCTATTTTTTTTGTACACAAAGATAACAAAAATCCCGGCTCAAAGCCGGGATTGATATTGAGAAAATCTAATATTATGATATTATTAGAAGTTGAATGATAATGTTGCTGCCCAGGTAGTTCCGAAACCGAAATAAGCACGGTTACCAGTTGCTAGACCTTTGTACATCATACCAAGTTGTTCGTAAGTCTGATTTTGAGAATTAAGTGTTTTTCCATCAGCCAGATATTTTGGTTTATCGTCAGCAAATACACTTGTAGCAGAATCAGAGATGTAAACTTTATCAAATAAATTGTAAACGTTAGCTCCGATTGTGAAGTACTGAGCTTCGTTTTGTAATCTGATTTTGTAAGAGAAACCTACATCAAACAGGTTGAAATCTGGTAATTTCAATACTCCTCTTTCCTGTGCGGAAACGTTAGTGAATGTTCCTGCATCAATTGTAGAATAAAGTTTACCTACATATCTCCATGTTCCAAAGATATTAAGATCTTTTACCGGTTTAACAGTAAGTCCTAATGATGCAGTCATCTGAGGGATACTGTTGTTGCTTGAACCACCTACCTTAACTTTATCCAGGTATAGTTCGTTACCTGCTGAACCAGCTAAAGTAACAGGGTTGTTATTGTCATCAAAAGAAGCTACACTAGCATTTCCTTTATAGTAGTAGTCTCCCCAAGAGAACATCCCTTGAACTTCAAGGAAACGGTTTGGTCTGTATACTCCATCAAATTCTACTCCCTGGTGAACCTCAGTAATACCGTTGATTTCAGAGTAACCTGTAGTCGTTGAACCGTCTGCTAAAGTGAAAGTCTGACCTGTTTTTCTTAACCATCTGTCTTTCCACTGTGTTCTGTATACGTTAACGTTTGCAGTGAATTTTGCAGATCTGAATCCATAACCGATTTCAGCAGAAGAAATTTTCTCGTTAGACAGGTAAGGATTAATAAACTGCTGGTTACTTGGGTAAACAGTGTTTAGGAAAGGTTGCTTGCTGTAATATCCTAAGTTAGCAAAAACGTTATGTTGCTCATTGATGTTATAGTTAGCTCCCCCTTTAATGTTATATCCGAAAAGGTTTTTAAATCCTGTTTTCGTGTTTACAGTCTGACCTTTTACTGTACTTCCGTCTACTACAAAGTTGTCAATTCTCTGATAACCTTGATTAGATACGGATCCTTGTAAGAATGCAGATAGATTATCTTTAGTATATTCTACCTGTGCAAATCCACTGTACCAAAGAACTTCTCCGTCATTGCTATATCCAATCTGATCTTCAGATGGAGCTAGTTTACCTCCAAAAGGATTCCAGCTAAGCTTTTTGTAATCATAAGCATTGCTTACGATTCTTGGAGCAAAATTTTGGTTTGCTTTGTCTTTATATCCTGCTGCTCCATAAAGATCACTAACAACCTGATAGTGGTAACCATAGTAATATCTGTCATCTGTTCCTATTGAGAAATTCCAGTTATCATTGATTTTATGTTGGAAGTTTGCTAAGATACCATACCAGTTGTGAGAGTTGATACTTGATCTACGAATTAGAGTACTTCCGGCACCCGCAGTATTTAAGTTAACTGCTGCGTTAGCTGCGAAGATAGCATCATAGTTAAAGTGACCTGCTGCATCATAGAAATCAGTCATTCCTTTTCCTCCTACTTTTCCTAAGTCACCTGTTCCACCACCTCTACCATTAGACATATATAGAACAGTACTTAATTTAGACTTTTCACTCATTGTCCAGTCCCAGTTCAACATCATTACCGGTTTAGAGTAATAGTTTGATCTGTTTGCTAAAGCAACTTTGTTTCCTGAAGCATCCGTGTAGTATCCGAAGTCAGAATTGTATCTTCTGTAAGGACTTTTTCCATCGTATTCAGGATTATAGTTGATATAATTTTGAATTGTTGGCGCAAAAGTTCGCTGATCGTGCCACTGAGGAGCAGAAGTTATAGTAAACTGTAAGTTATGTTTTTTGTTGATTTCATAACCTAATGCAAAGAAGTATGCATAAGATTCATAATCAGTGTTTTCAATATAAGTACCTCCGGCTTGTCTGCTCATTAAGAATGAAGCAGAAACTCCATCTTTAGATTTACCAGTGTTGTAAGAAAATGAAGTTTTTAAATAATCATTGTTACCAACACCTAATCTGATAACCCCTCCTTTTTTCATATCAGCAGAACGGGTAAGGAAGTTTACTGTTCCTCCTACAGAAGCAATAGCCAATTTAGAAGAACCTAAACCTCTCTGAACTTGTAATGTACTTGTTACATCGGATAATCCGGTCCAGTTTGAGAAATAAACAGTACCACCTTCCATATCGTTAACAGGCATACCGTTTACCATTACAGCGATGTTTCTTGATTCGAAACCTCTGATTGTAAGACCTCCATCACCAAAACCACCTCCGGATTTTGTAGCGTAAACAGATGGAGTAGTGTTCAAAATCTCAGGTAATTCCTGGTTACCTAATCTTTCTGCAAGTTGTGCTGCTTTAATGGTAGAAGCAGCAACAGGTGTTTTTCTATCTTTAGCGATATCCGTTACACCTCTTAAGATTACCTCTTCAATATCTTTGGACTTTTGTACTGTGTCCTGAACTTGTTGAGCGTAATAAACACTAGCTGTAGATAAAGTAATTACTGCAGTTAGTATCGATTTGTTGATTAATTTCATAATCGTTAGTAATAATTAGATTTAATTTTCTGCAAAATTCGCAAAATTAAATTTAACTATTATTAACTCAATGTTAATTTTTAATCAGTCTTAATAATGTTAAAGTGTTAAAAATCAATATTATGGCTAAAAATCGAATTTTTGTATGAAAAAAGTCATGTTATTGAATTTTTAACAAAGTGGTGGTGTTTTTGTTAAAAATTCAAAGCTATTTCACTGCTTTGAGACTCAAATCTATATTCTCAGCAGAGTGGGTAAGGGCTCCCACAGAGATATAGGTAACGCCTGTCGATGCAATTTCTTTCAGCATATCGCGGGTAATTCCTCCTGATGCTTCAGATTCACAAGAGCCGTTGATCATTTTTACAGCCTCCTTCATGGTTTTGACATCCATATTATCTAACATGATTCTGTCAACTTTCGCATTGATAGCTTCCTGTACCTCTTCAAGATTTCTTGTTTCAACCTCTATTTTTAACTTTTTCTTATTCTTTTTAACGTAATCCTTTGCCATTGCTACTGCATTGGTAATGCTTCCATTGTAATCAATATGATTGTCCTTCAGCATAATCATGTCATAAAGACCATATCTGTGATTGGTTCCGCCTCCGATCGCCACTGCCCATTTCTCACACATTCTGAAGTTGGGAGTTGTTTTTCTTGTATCTAAAAGTTTAGTTTTGGTTCCTACTAATCTGGAATCCCATTCATGGGTAAGGGTGGCAATACCGCTCATTCTCTGCATGCAGTTCAGTACAAATCTTTCTGTAGAAAGGATTGACCTTGCACTTCCTGTAACCGTAAGTGCTACATCTCCGAATTTACAAGGCGTTCCATCTTTAATAAAAACTTCAACTTTCAGATTTTTGTCAAATGTGTTGAAAATGATTTCTGCCAGCTCAACGCCTGCAAGAATACAGTCCTGTTTTACCAAAAGCCTGGCACTTTGTACAAGATCCTGTGGAATAGTAGATAGGGTAGAGTGGTCTCCATCCTGAATATCTTCCTCAAGTGCACTTTTTATAAATGTCTTTAATGCTTTATCTGTTACGTATGCTGGTCTTTTCATTATATTATGCTTTTAAGCTAAATCTTTATTATAAAACGCTCCCTTATTCTCTGTCATCTCCATAGATTGGGTAATGATGAGGTGGGCAACAGTTGTCAGGTTTCTTAATTCCGATAATTGCGGGGAAAGAATAGAGTAGTGGTATATTTCATCAACTGCGGCGGCAATTTCCTGGTGTTTTTGCAGAGCCATGTTCAGACGTTTATTGCTTCTTACGATACCTACAAGATCGCTCATCATTTCCTGAAGTTGTTTTCTCAGATAGCTTACGATAACCATTTCGTCCATGATTTTCATACCTTCTTCATTCCATTCCGGAACGGCTTTCAGATCATCAAAATTGAAATTGTTTTCATTAAGAAGGTCTACTGTTTTAATCGCTGCATTGTGCCCGAAAACTAAACCTTCAAGAAGTGAGTTGGAAGCAAGCCTGTTGGCGCCGTGAAGTCCTGAGTTGGTACATTCTCCTACAGCAAAAAGATTTCTGATGGAAGACTGTCCGTCTCTGTCTACTTCAATTCCTCCCATCAGATAATGGCAGGCAGGTACAACAGGAATCAACTGAGTGAAAGGATCAATTCCTTCGTCTTTGCATTTTTTATAAATATTCGGGAAATGTTCTAAGAATTTTTCATGGTTCATTTCCTTGCAATCCAAGCCAACAAATTCGTCTCCGGTAATTTTCATTTCGGCGTCGATGGCTCTTGCAACAATATCTCTTGAGGCTAATTCTTCACGTTCATCATATTTATGCATGAATTTTTCACCTCTTTTGGTCCTTAATTTTGCTCCATCTCCACGAACGGCTTCTGAAATTAAAAACAACATTCCATCCATTTTGCTGTACAAAGCGGTCGGGTGGAACTGGTAATATTGCATATTGGAAACCTTTCCTTTGGCACGGGCAACGAAAGCAATTCCGTCTCCTGTTGCAATCGTAGGATTGGTGGTGTTTTTATAAACGTGTCCGGCACCTCCTGTGGCAACCAGTGTTATTTTAGAAGTAATTTTTTTGATGGTTTTGGATTTTTCATCCAGAATATAAGCCCCATAGCAATGGATGTCACCTTCATTAAGTTCTTTTCCCGGAACGTGGTGCTGAGTAATGATGTCAATGACATAATGATGGTCAAGAATTTCAATATTCGGGCTGCTATTGGCTGTTTCCAGTAAAGCTCTTTCGATTTCAAAACCTGTGATATCTTTATGATGGACGATTCTGTTTTCGGTGTGGCCTCCTTCTCTTCCTAAAGCGAATTTGCCGTTCTTCATATCGAACTGTGCTCCCCATTCAACAATTTCATTGAATCTCGCAGGAGCTTCTCTTACCACCATCTCTACGACGTCACGTTTGTTTTCTCCGTCACCGGCACGCATCGTGTCATCAATATGTTTTTGAAAATTGTCATTCTGAAAATCTGTAACGACAGCGAGACCGCCTTGTGCATATTTGGTGTTGCTTTCGTCTTCATCAGACTTGGTTACAATAATGATTTTGGCATCAGGGTGCTGTTCAGAAACTTTAATGGCATAGGAAAGTCCGGAAATGCCGGAACCAATTACTAATACATCCGCTTTTATCATATGCTGGCTTTAGGTACAATCGTTTAAAAGATTAAATAAATTTAAACAATTTTTCGTTTGGTTTTCTTACTTTTTTCATGTGCTGGAAGTGATCTTCTTCAGAACGGTAACCTAAAGCGAGGGTAACAGTTACTTTTTCTGTTTCAGGATCGATATTCAGAATTTCTTCTATAAGATCCTGGCGGAAGCCTTCCATCGGGCAGGAATCTATATTTTCAATAGCGGCGGCATACATAAGATTGGCCAATACTATATAAGACTGTTTTTCTGCCCAGTTGAAAATTTCATCATGTGTTTTCTGGTTAATATGCTGATTAATACTGTTTCTGAAAGGATCCAGTGTTTCCAGGGGAGTATCTCTTACTTCAGAAATATGATTAAAATAACCTCGGATATAGTTCTCCTCTATTACCTTTTTTGAAATAATAACAATAAGATGAGAACAGGTGGAAATCTGAGATGGATTATAAAAAGCAGGAATTAATTTCTGTTTCATCTCCTCACTTTCAACAACCACAATTTTGTAAGGCTGAAGTCCCAGCGAACTGGCAGACAGCTTTCCTGACTCAAGAATGTTGTGAAGAGTTTCCTGAGGAATAATCTGATGATTGAATTTTTTTACAGAATATCTTCTGCTTAAAGCTTCCAAATAATTCATACGACAAATTTAAGAATTGAATACGAATAAAGAGTCTTTAAAATGAAATATCTCCTGCCTGTTCGTACAAAAAAAATCACCCCGACCTGCGGGGTGATTCTTTTGATGTGGTGGAAAGTGTAATTATTCTCTGTTTTTTACAACAATCCAGCCTGAGAATTTTATCGGAGTACTGTTTTTATTATTTTCATTCCATGAAACAGAATACCAATAGTTTCCTGTAGGGACTTTTTTATGTCCATTGGTAGTTCCTGCCCATTTGTAGCCATTGGTTTTATCGGCCTGGAACATTTTATAACCATATCTGTCGAAGATGGCAATTTCCAGATTTTGTTTATTGGCTAATGCGGAGTAATCAACAAAATCATTGATCCCATCATCATTAGGTGTAATTATATTAATAAGATTCGGTACTGTAATATTAACTTCAACAGGAACGCAATTATAGCCATCTCTTACATATACTTTAGCTTCTCCTCTTGCAATATTGGTAAACACATTGGAGTCCTGCCAGTTGATATTATCCATAGAATACTGATAAGGAGGAGTTCCACCGTTAGCATATACTGTTACTGTACTTCCTGAAATGTCAACCGTGGTAATAACAGGATTGTCGGAAGGATATACTGTTACTTTTTGTGTCGCAATACAATCTCCGGTTTTCAGTTTTACCCAGTAAGTACCTACTCCTACATTCTTGATGGATTGTGTGGTGGCTCCTGTGCTCCATTCATAGCTTTTGAAACCTGCTCCTGCGTCTAATGTTGTGGTGTTTTCAATACAGATGGTCTTGTCAAGTAAAGTTCTTGAATAAACAGGAGGTATTACTGTTAGTGTAACTTTAGCAATAGAATAGCATCCATTTCCATTAAAAACTTTAATATAAACAACGCCATTAGGAGCAATGTATGCTGCCGGAGCGGAGACGGCATTGGTTCCACTGACAGCATCTGCCAGCGATGGGTAATATTCTTTTGTAAGACCGCCCTGGGAAACAACAGCTCCTGTAAGGTTAAAAGAAGCCATAGATGGGTTGGTTTCAATGAAACATGATTTGAGTTCAACGTCATTAACAACTACCACAGGGTAAATGTTCAGCGTAATTTTAGAAGTACTTACACAACCCTGAGGTGTGGTTACTTTTACATATATTGTTGCCGCTGCTGAAGCATAGGCAGAAGGATTTGTTATCTGGTTCGTACCGTTATTCAGGTCGTATAAGGTAGGGTAGAATTCTTTGGTAACTCCGGCAACAGTTGTTACATTAGCCGTGTTGAGATCAAAGGTTGCTGTTCCGGCGTTGTTATTATTACATCCGCTAAGAGTAGCATCTGTTGCTGCAAATGGAGTAGGATTAAGCTGAATAACACCATCACCATTATCACAAAGAGTAGACGTAGGATCTTTTACCACCACTTTAATCGTTGTATTTCCGGAATACTGGAAACTTGTAGGGTTGGCGATAGGAGTAGAGCTTCCCAATACATAATAAGTGAAAATATAATTTCCGGGATTATTTACAAATTGAGAATTATAAGAAGTAAGGTCTACTGTACCATTTCCGGTAGCTGGATTTGTACAAACGAATGGAGTTATGGTATTGCTTAAAATAGGAACTTTATCTACGTATACTTTAACGTCTTTGATAGAATGTCTTGCGCTGGCACCTCCGGTTGCTGCAGAGAAACCAAAATATCCCTGTGACATCCCTACTGCACCTCCGGAAGGAGCAAAAGACTGATCTACGATAAGAACACCATTTATTCTTACTTTGATGATCCAGTTTGTAGGGTTGGTAAGGTCTGTTTCACCGTTTACTTCAACGTGTCTGTAGGTGTCTCCCACAAACGGTTGGGTAGCAATAAGGTCCGGAGAGTGGAATGTGCTTCCGGGAGTGGTGTTGAATTCGATATTATTACCTGCTGTATTATTGGTACCATAAAGAATGTGAACTTTACTCATCTGGCCTTCAGTGGTATTGTTGAAAATATCAAAACCAACCATGAGGCCGGAAGCATTGGCAGGAATACCTAAACCTCCTCCTGATACAAATCCTGTTGGCGGATTGGCAAGATACCAGAAGGTAAAACCGTCTCCTTTTCCAAACTGTGTGGTTCCGTTTCCGTCTATTCTGAAATCGAATTCTACTTTCCATTTATCACAGTAGCTTAAGGTAATAGGAGTGGATAATTTTACAGCCCCATATCTGCTGGTCTGGTCTGTGGTAAGCCTTACAAAGTCTCCGCTTACTATAGCATCAGAGACAAGGTCCCAGCCCGTTGTATTAACAGGGTTTCCGGTAAGTTGATACGTTTGTGAAAATAATCTTCCCGGCAAGCATAGTAAGATAGTCAGTACAAAAATGAGTATATCTTTTTTCATAGTGGATGGATTGTGATGTTATACTTAATCTTAGAAATAAAATTGTTTAATTGGTGATAAAAAAGCAATACCTGGTCTCAATCTCTGATTGGGCAAATTCTGTTTTTAATACCGAAACTACCCCAAATGAGGTAGTTTCTGATACTAAAATTTATTCTCTGTTCTTCACCAATACCCAGCCTGAGTATTTAGTTTCAGTATTGTCTTTGTTGTTTTCGTTCCATGAAATGGTGTACCAGTAAGTTCCTGTAAGAACTTTTTTACCGGAAGCTGTACCGTCCCATGTAAAGTTTCTCATTTTTCCGGCTTCGTACAGTTTGTTGCCATATCTGTCGTAGACAATGAATATCAGATTTTTCTTGTAAGCCAGTGCTGAATAATCAATGAAATCATTTACATTGTCGCCGTTTGGAGTAATAGCGTTAATGAGGTTAGGAACGGTAATCTGAACTTCAACAGGTGTACAATCGTAAAAATCTTTTACATACACTCTTACTTCGCCTCTTGCTAACCCTGTGAATATATTTCCAGGCTGCCAGTTCACTCCATCCAGAGAAAACTGATATGGAGGTGTTCCACCTGCTACATTTACTGTGATGGTGTTGTTGTCGATATCAATGCTGGAAATCACAGGATTTGCAGACGCTTTTACATTAACAGTCTGTGTAGTGATACAGTTACCGGTTTTCAGTTTTACCCAATAAGGACCTACGCCTACATCTTTAATCGATGAAGTTGTTGCTCCTGTGCTCCATTCATAGCCGTCAAATCCAGGTCCTGCATCCAGATCTGTTTTTTCTCCGATACAGATGATTTTGTCTTTCAGGACAGAAGAAGTTACCGGTGGTAATACGATAAGGTTGATTTTAGCAATATTAAAGCATCCGTTGGCATCTGTTACTTTTGCATACACTGCAGTACTTGTAGATAAATACTGAAGCGGATTCATGATTTCATTGGTGCCGTCTAAGGCATTAGCGATGGATGTGTAGTATTTTTTGGCAGCGCCTGCTCCTAAAGTGGTAACATCTGCAGCTGTCAGATTAAAGATAGCACTCGTAATATTATTTTCAATGAAACATGATCTTAGTATAGCTTCTTTCACAGGAGTGTCCGGATAGAATGCAAGGGTGATTTTTGCTGAACCTGTACATCCCTGAGGAGTGGTTACTTTTACATAAACGGCTCCTGGAGCAGATAGGTAATTGTCAGGATTTTGGATCTCATTTGTATCAGCGTTGAGGTCTGCCAGCGTTTTATAATATTTTTTTGTAACTCCCGGAACATTGGTGACAGCTGCTGTATTCAGATTGAAAGCTGCTGTTCCTGCTTTGTTATTATTACATACCGTAATCGTTTTGTCTTCTGCTTTGAAAGGGGCCAGAACCAATAAAATTTTACCATCCGGGTTATCACACAGTAGTCCTGCATTATCTTTAATAACAACTGTTACTGTTGAGTTAGCATTGAACTGATAACTGGTCGGATTGGCAATAGGTGTAGAACTTCCAAACGGATAATAGGTAAATGTATAATTGGAAGGGTTGCTGACAAATTGTGAATTGAAAGTAGTCAGGTTTACTGATCCGTATCCGGTGGTAGGATTAGGACAGAACGACTGTGTTGCTGAATCCTGTAAAATAGGAACTTTATCCGTATAAATTTTTACATTTTTAATGGAATGTCTGGATCTTGCACCTCCTGTAGAAGCTGAAAAACCAAAATATCCTACAGTCATTGCTGCGGCAGCACCTGAAGGCGCAAAAGACTGATTGCAAATCACATTACCGTCTATTGTTATTTTTATAATCCAGCTTGTAGGAGCTGCAGGATCTACCTGCGCCGTTACTTCAACGTGTTTAAAGGTTGTTCCCTGAAAAGGTTGTGTAGTGTTCAGATCTGGTGAGTGGAAAGAACTTCCGGGAACATTAAAAAATTCGACATTATTGCTGTCAGTAGTATTTTGAACCAGTCCATAACCAACGTGCACCTTACTCATGGTAGCGGTTGTGGTATTGTTGTAAGTGTCAAGTCCTACTACAAGCCCTACAGCATTTTGAGATACTCCAAGGCCTGAGCCTAATACGCTGGCTACCGGAGGATTGGCAAGATACCAGAAGGCAATTCCATCTCCGTTGGAGGTTTGATTGGAATCCATCCTGAAATCAAATTCCACTCTCCATTTGTCGCAATATTTTAAATTGATGGGATCATTCAGCCTGATGGAACCGGATTGGTTGTTGGTATCCGGGGTCAGCTGAATAAAATCTGTGTTTACCTGAGTAGGGGAAACCATCGTCCATCCGGTAGTGTTCACCGGGTTTCCGATAAGCTGATAAGTCTGAGCGAAGGACTTCCCAGCTATACAGAGTAAGAAAACAGATAAATACAATAATAGATTTTTATTCATTTATAATGGGACTTAGATTAATATGTAAAGATATTAAATCCCAATTAAATAATATGTATTTAATGTTAATCTTGCTTAAATTTTAATAATATTTTAAAAAAATCCTGCTTATTATGATATAATGGTGAATATTGTTGAGGTGATTCCTTATTTATATTAATTAAATTAAAATAAGGAATTATTATCCAAACTCTCAAAATAGGTATCAATTTCGAGATCTGAGGAACTGGCTGCTGCTACGGCTAATTTATCGCAAAGTTCGTTTTCAAAATGTCCGGCATGACCTTTTACCCAATGCATTTTTGGGGTATGTTTATTGTAAAGTTCAACGAATTTTTTCCAGAGATCAGGGTTTTTTACATTTTTCCATCCTCTCTTGATCCATCCTGCAATCCAGTTTTGGTTAATCGCATCCGATACGTACTTGCTGTCGGTGTACACATGGATGTCATTTTCTGTAGATTTCAGTTTTTCCAATGCAGTGATGACTGCCAGAAGTTCCATTCTGTTATTGGTGGTTTTTCGAAATCCTTTTGAAAATGTTTTCTGGTAATTTTTTTCAGGAACGCGCATAAGAATTCCATATCCGCCTTTTCCCGGGTTTCCGCTGCAAGCTCCGTCCGTATAAATTTCGATTCTCAAATCTGCTTTTTAATAATTGATATATTGACCGTAAAATTGAACTGAATTGATCTGAATTTTAGTCTTTGCTTAAAAAGGGAAGTCATCATCGTCATCAAAGTCATTCATTGAAGACCCTGAAAGTTTTGAACTATCGGGAAGATCAAATGCTGCTCCTGGCTGAATCGTTGTTTTGATCTTGTCAAATCCGCTCGGCTCTCCGAAGTTGGAAGGATATCCTCCTCCGGCACCACCGTCAAGCGCCGCCTCAATATCCCCGAATTTTGCAAAATGTTTCAGGAATGATAATCTTACATCTGCTGTAGCACCATTTCTGTGTTTTGCAATAATCAGTTCGGCCTGGTTTTCGGTAGAAGTTTCCTGTCCTTCCTCGTCATTATCCCAAACTGTAATTTTATAATACTCCGGTCTGAAGATGAAAGATACGATATCCGCATCCTGCTCGATTGCTCCGGATTCCCTCAGGTCTGAAAGCTGAGGTCTTTTTCCAGGGCGGGCTTCTACACTTCTTGAAAGCTGAGAAAGGGCAATTACCGGTACGTTAAGTTCTTTTGCAATCGCTTTTAATGAACGTGAAATCATGGAAATCTCCTGTTCACGGTTTCCAACTCCTTTTCCGCTGCTGCTCCCTGCGGTCATCAGCTGAAGGTAGTCGACCATGATAAGTCTTACTCCATGCTGCATTACCAATCTTCGGCATTTTGCACGGAAGTCGAATATGGAGAGGGAAGGGGTTTCGTCAATATATAAAGGAGCATTTTCCAATTCGGATACATTGGAGAATAATCTTTGCCATTCTTCATCATCCAGGGTTCCTTTTCTTAATTTTTCTGAAGAGATTCTTGTTTCGGAAGCAATCATTCTGGTGATAAGCTGTACGGAAGCCATCTCGAGAGAGAACAGTGCCATAGGAATTTTGTGTCCTACAGCAATATTTCTTGCCATGGAAAGCAGGAATGCTGTTTTTCCCATTGCCGGACGGGCTGCAATAATGATAAGGTCAGAATTCTGCCATCCACCTGTTTCCTTATCCACATCTCTGAATCCTGACGGAACTCCGGAAAGACCTTGTTTATCTTTTAAAGATTTAATGGTATCAATGGCTTGTTTTACCAATGAGTTGGCAGTATCGAATCCTTTCTTAATCGTTCCGTTGGTGATCTCAAAGAAAGATTGTTCTGCTTTATCCAGAAGTTCAAAAACATCTGTTGATTCTTTGTAGGAAGAATCAATAACATTGGCAGAAACATTAATAAGGCTTCTTAAAATATACTTTTCAAGAATAACACGTACGTGATATTCGATATGGGCAGATGAACTTACTCCCATTGTAAGATCAATGATGTAATGATCACCTCCTGCCTGACTCAGTTTGTCTTCTTTTTTTAGATCCTGAATAATTGTCATTAAGTCTACCGGGTGGTTGCCTTCATACAATTTCAGGATAGTAGAAAAGATGACCTGATGTCTGGGATCATAAAATACCTCCGGAGTAAGAAGGTCAATGGAATGGTCAAGACCTTTTTTGTCAATCAAAAAAGTTCCGATAACCAATCTTTCAAAATCCACTGCATTGGGAGGCATTTTTCCATCCGCAATAGACAATTCTTTTGCAAAGTTTCCGTGTGTCAGGGATGATAATGTTTCTTTCTGCGCCATGGTGCAAAGATAGTTTATTTAAAAAATAATAAAAAAATAGTATTCAACAAATTATTAGCAGTCTTTCGTAAAATGCTGTAAACAGGAGATTGCTCTTGTTGATAAAAAAAAATCACCTCTGTCTGAGGTGATTTTTCAAAAAGATGAAGTAAAAACTTATTCTTTATTTTTTACCAATACCCATCCTGAATATTTGGTTTCGGTATTGTCTTTATTGTTTTCATTCCATGAGATCGTATACCAGTAAGTTCCGGTTAGAATTTTTTTACCAAAGGCGGTTCCGTCCCAGGTGAAGTTATTCATTTTGTTAGCTTCATGAAGTTTGTTTCCATATCTGTCATACACAATGAAGATCAGGTTTTTCTTGTAAGCTAATGCTGAGTAATCAATAACATCATTTACGTTATCTCCGTTTGGAGTAATCGCGTTGATAAGGTTAGGAACTGTTACGGTTACCTGAATTGGAGTACAGTTGTAAGTATCTTTTACATATACTGTATTCTCTCCTCTAGGAAGTCCTGTGAATATATTAGAATCCTGCCAGTTAACACCATCAATAGAATATTTGTAAGGAGGAACTCCTCCTGAAGCTGTTACCGTAATGTTGTTGTTGGTAATTTCGATTCCTGAAACCACTGGCTGAAGGCTTGCGTGTACACGTACTTCCTGAAGTGTGAAACATTTTCCGGTCTGAAGTTTTACCCAATAAACCCCAACTCCTACGTTGTTGATAGATTGTGTAGTTTCGCCCGTGCTCCATTCGTAGCTTACAAATCCAGGTCCTGCATCCAAAGAGGTTTTGGCTTCAGCACAGATCGTTTTATCTTTTAATACTGCTGATTTTACAGGTGGTAACACAATCAGTTCTATCTTGGCAATTGAATAGCATTGTTTATCATTATCTACTCTTGCGTATACTGTCTTGCTTTCTGAAAGATAGTTTAACGCTGCTATAATAGGATTTGTCTGTGCTTTCGCATCGGCTACTGTGGTGTAATACTTAATGATGGTTCCCGTAGGTGTTGGAACAGGTACGCCAATATCTGCTTTTGAAAGATCAAAAGTTGAACGGGTCACATCATTATCGATGTAACAGTTTTGGAGTACAGCATCTTTCAGTACAACTGATGGGTAGAATAATAATCTGATTGTAGTAGTTGCAATACATCCGAAAGAAGATACTACTTTTGCATAGATTGTAGATTCAGCAGAAACATAGTTGGTAGGATCTGTAATTTCATTAACGTCTGCATTCATGTCTGCTGCCGTTTCGTAATACTTAATGGTTGCTCCAGTTCCTCCAAATACATTAGCTGTTGTTAAATTATATTTTGCAGTACCGGCTCCGTTGTTATTACAGGAGTACAAAGTGGCTGTATTGGCTGAGATTCCCACATTGACAAATTTGAATTTCCCGGTTATGAAACATCCGTTGATAGGGTTGCCTGGATTGGTGGGATCCTGGTATACAATTCTGTAATAATAGATGGTGGTTCCGTCTACAGTAGTTACTGTAAGAGGATTCTGTCCTGTAAGGGCATCGTTGGTTGTTTTGTGATAAGTAACTTTGAAATTCGGGCTGTTACCATTAATAATCGCTGCAGATAGCGTTGTAAAATCAAACTGGGTAGGCAGCGCACAAACCATCACCTGATTAGGATCAGTAGGAGTAGCTCCCGGAATACCCGGCGCAATAAATGGATTAGGAGAAAGAACAGGATCATTAAATGCAGAGCTTAAGCTTGCAGTTCCTGACCATTCTAAAGAGAAACCATTAACGGATCTACTGAAGTTGTCAATAACCAGATAATAGGTTTGTCCTACCAATACATCCATATAAGGACTCCATTTGCCATTGTTCATACTGGATGTGACACCTGGCGGATTGGTGGGGAATACAGCAGGGGGAGCAAGAGTAAGATCAAGTCCGGTGTCTCCCGGAGTACCACTATAGTTACATCTTATGGGCTGTATGAATACGTGATCAGCATTCTGCAATGAAGCACAGCCATTAGTTGTTGGCCCGTAAACTGCAAAATCATAATCATCACCCTGATCATTAGGTTTTATTTTAAATGCCAGCGTTCCTGGTGTGGATACAGTGAAAGTATACCAAACTGTATATCTTTCATTGGTGCTGAGGCATCCTCCGTTTTGGTTAAGAATTTCTATAATATTCCCCGGGCCTGAAGGGGTGTATGAAATGTCAGAATTACCACAGATGGGAATTGCTGTGACACAGTCTGACTGTGAATAGGCCATTTGGGCTATCAATAAAATAAAAAGAAGTAATATTTTTTTCATTGTTAAAACTTTTTTGTTAAACAAACTTGAAATCAATAAATTTTTATCATTATTTGTAAAAGAAAAAGCCGCCAAAGCGGCTTTTTTTATTGTGGAGTTTTTATTCTCTGTTTTTTACAACAATCCAACCTGAAAACTTGAAAGGAGTGTTCTTCTTGTCATTCTCATTCCATGTTACAGAATACCAGTAGGTACCTGTTGGAATATTCTTGCCACCAATTTTGCCATCCCATTTGTAACCGTTGGATTTGTCTCCCTGGTGGATTTTTGTTCCATATCTGTCAAAGATACTCAAAATAAGATTCTGTTTGTCTGCCATAGCAGAATAATCTACTACATCATTCACACCATCTCCGTTTGGAGTAATCATATTGATAAGGTTAGGAACTACTACGTTCACTTCAATAGGCTCGCAGTCGTAAGCATCTTTTACATACACTTTATAAGTTCCTCTTGCTACATTGGAGAATACATTAGACGGCTGCCATAAAATTTTATCCATTGAATACTGATAATCAGGAGTTCCTCCAATAACATTGATTGTCAATGTAGTATTGTTAATATCGATATTGGTTACAACTGGCTGCTCAGAAGGATAAACGGTTACTTTTTGAGTGGCAACACATTCTCCCGTTTTTAATTTTACCCAGTAAACGCCTACTCCTACGTCTTTGATAGACTGTGTTGTAGCTCCGGTACTCCATTCATAGCTTTTGAATCCTGGTCCGGCATCTAAAGTAGTAGTGTCTTCCATACAGATGATTTTGTCTTTCAGAACATTGGATGTTACCGGAGCAATTACTGTTAAGCCGATTTTTACCACAACATAACATCCTCTAGTGTCTGATACTCTTACATATACCAAACCGCTTGGTGCAATATAATTAGCATTTAGGATCTCGTTGGTTCCATCCACTGCGTCAGTCAATGAAGGGAAGTATTTTTTTGTAATACCTGCCTGCGGAGTTATTACAGCAGCATTATCAAGGTTGAATAAAGCTGTGGAAGGATTCGCTTCAATAAAGCATGATCTTAATTCTGCATCTTTTGCAATGATCTGTGGATAGAATTTAAGCGTAATTTCTGCAATATCACTACATCCGAACACAGAAGTTACCTTTACATATATTTTACCTTCAGCAGAAACAAACTGATAGATGTTGGTAATCTCATTAATTGAGTTATTCAGATCATATAAAGTATAATAGTATTTTTTAGTTGCCGTAGGGTCAGCAAAAACCGCTGCAGTGGTAAGGTCGTATGTTGCTGTACCTGCATTGTTATTATTACAGCTTGTTAGTGTAACGTTGGTAGCTTTGATGGTACCATCTTTAAACTTAAATTTACCTGTCTGTCTGCATTTGTTAATCGGGCTGTCAGGATTAGTAGGATCAGTATAGTTGATACTGTAGAAATAAACACCAACAGGAGTAACTGTTTGAGGGCCAACAAGAGGGTTGTTACCGGTTAAAGCATCATTCTGACTTGTGTGGTAGCTAATGTTGAAGTTAGGGTTCCCATTAAGAATTCCTGCAGATAATGATGCAAAATCAAAAGTTGCAGGATTTGAACAGATCACAACTTCTCTCGGGTCAGCAGGGTTAGCGCCCGGAATTCCCGGAGGGATAAATGGATGAGGCTGTATATTCGGATCGGTAAACGGGGATGACAGCGTAGCCGTTCCGCCCCAGGACAATTTAAATCCATTCGCTGTTTCTCTGTGGTTGTTTACGATGATATAGTAAGTCTGGCCAGGCAGTACATCCATGTATTTTACCCATTTGTCTCCTGTAGCGTCTTCACTAAGATCTGTAGCGGTCATATTAAGACCTGTGTTTCCACTTTGTCCTGAGTAAGAACAACGAATCGGAGTTCCCAGGTTTCCACAAGATTTGTTCGGACCATAAACCCCAAAGTCATAATCGTCAGTCTGGTCATTGGGAATAATCTCAAAAGTAAGGGTTCCACCTGTGGCAATGGTAAAAGAATACCATACAGAGTATTTCTCGTCCGAAGTTAAACATCCGCCCAGATCTTCTGCAATGTCTCCATGCCCACCTGGTGTATATGAAATATCAGAGTTACCGCAAACTGCCATTGCGGTACCGCAATCTGATTGTGCAAATAAAATATGTGAAAATATGATTAAGAAAACAAGTAATGTTTTTTTCATGAGAATTAATTTTAAAGACAAATAGTAAAAGTTTTTTTATTACTAAAAAATGCTGCTTGTTATCGATACAAAATAATGTTGCTCTCAACATCAATGAATTTTTGTTTCATATCAAAAAAAAACTGATCGCCCCAATATACTGGGAGATCATGCATTTTCTTACTGTTAATTTGTTCCGATCAGCTGTTTCCCCCAATGAGGTGAAGTGGATGAAGCGTCTGATGTTTCAAATTCTTTGGCTGCTTTTTGATAGAACTTTATAGCTTCTGTCTTGTTTCCTTGCTTTTCAGCTATTTCAGCTTTTAAAAAAGAAAGTCTTGGATTGTTCTTTAAAGTTGTTTCTGCTTTTGCCATAAAACCCGTAGCTGTTTTTAACTCTTTTTGAGGGTCTGCAGCTGTTTTTATCCTTATTTTTTGAAAATGAATAAGAGCAAGAAGAACATTTACTTCTCCGTTATTCTTTTCTGAAGCAAGGGCCTGCATTGCCAGTTTTCTTGCAGACTCATTAGATTCTCCAAGGGGACTGTTCGGGCTGTTCTTTAAAAGAAAATTGGTTTTAAGGTATAAGGCAGCTGCGGCATAATAATTAGCCTGCCATTTTTCTGAAGTTTTAGCTTCTGAAAACTTAGAAAAAAGCATATCATAGTCATTTTCTGTTTGAGCATTATTGAGCTGCAAAACAGTTTGTTGTAGGGTTTGATCTGAAAAAAATTGAGCATTCATCAGAGAACCTGTCATGAGAAAGCTCAAAATTAGTAAAAGTTTAGTCATAGGGGGATATTTTATGAAGCAAATATAAAAAATTATTAACGTTAAATTAAAGATTTTGAGATATATTTAATGAAAGTAATGTATTGGTTTTAAATATTGTATTTTCTTATTTTGGTTGTATTATGTGGAGATCGTAAAGATATTGGTGCTTTTGATGAATATTTAAGGTTTAATTCTTTTATAAATTTTTAAAAAACAGTTATAAAACAAAAATCAGAATAGAAAACGTTCTATTCTGATTTTAAGTATTTCGAATTCTGATTTTTTTTTGTGTCAGATTTTAAATAGGCTGATAAGCAATGAGTTAATATTGCATCTTTCTCAGTTTAGGATTGGTGCTTCCAACAACAAGGGCCACTAAAACGGTCATACAGCCTCCAAATACTACAGAGCGTACAACTCCCAGTAGTTTAGCCATCAGCCCACTTTCGAATTGTCCCATTTCATTGCTGGACATGATGAAAATTGAATTTACACTCAGAACACGCCCTCTGATGTGGTCAGGGGTTTTTAGCTGTACAATGGTGCCCCGGATAACTACGGAAATTCCATCCAGCATTCCGCTCATCACAAGGAACATAAAAGACAGCCAGTATAATTTTGAGAGTCCGAATCCAATAATGCATAGACCGAATCCGGTAACAACAACAAGAAGTATTTTTCCCTGATTTTTGCGAAGCGGAACAATGGATAAAATAGTGATGATACACATGGAGCCGATGTCCGAAGCAGCATTCAGTAAACCGAAACCTTCAGCTCCTGAATTCAGGATGTCTGTTGCAAATACAGGGATCATAGCTACTGCTCCGCCAAAAAGTACTGCAAACATATCAAGGCATAATGCTCCCAGAATTTCTTTGGTTTTAAAAATATAAGAAATTCCTTCGCGCATACTTTCTACTACTTTTACCGTTTCCTTTTTGTATTCTGAATGCTGTTTGTGCAGCTGCCAGAAAAATAATGAAGCAACAAATATTAATGTTAAGATAGCAACCAGAGTCCATTTTACACCGATAAATCCAATAAGAACCCCTCCAATGGCATGTCCGCAAACAGAAGAGATCAGGAAAGTCGCCTGGTTCAGTGTTACGGCATTCGGAAGGTTTTCCTTCTTTACAATTTTAGGAATCATGGAAGGAACAATAGGACCGATAAAGGCTCTTGCTATCCCTGTGAAAAAAATAACTCCATAAATATAATAGGTAATCTGATGACCTGTAAAATGCATTTCCACATTAAAGAATGCGGGAATCAGCAGAAGCCCGATCAGAAAAATATACGCATAATTACAGATAAGGAGCAGTCTCTTTTTTTCATTCATATCAATAACATGCCCGGCATACAGCGCACAGCTTACCGCAGGAATTACCTCTGAAAGTCCGATAAGGCCTATGGAAAAAGGATCTTTTGTTAATTGATATACCCACCATCCAAGTAAAGTGGCAAGCATTCTGAAAGCTAAAACAATAAAAAATCTCCCGGTGAGAAGATTTCTGAACTCAACATTTTGTAATGTTTGTAACGGGGTAAAGGAAATCATGAACAAAAATAGCCCTAAAAATTTATTTAGGGCTATTCATATGACAATTTCTGAAAGATATATTAAATATATTTCAAAAGATAAAATCTATTTTAGTCAGCTCTTGAAGAACTCAACACGATAGCTGCAACACCTGCCGCTCCGATAATCGTAGCTCCTGCTGCAATTCTTGCTTTTCTTCTGTCTTTTACAGCAGCTACATTGGCTTTAGGAATAATTACTTCTGTACTGTCTTTTTTACCGGCTGTGCCTACAATATTTTCACCAACGACGTTTCTGAATAAGATGGTTTGCTTCGGAGACCCGTCTCTCATAGTTACTTTATATATTTTTCCGGCTTCAAGATTAGAGTAGTTGTTTTTTGAAATATCTTCGCTGTATTTTGTAGTAGCACAAGATGTAATAACAAATAAAGATGTTAGTAAAGACGATTTCAACAGTACAGATGCTTTCATTATTTTCTTTTAGTTTTTCAAATTTATAATTTTTTTCGAATATACGTTTTCGGAATTGAAAAAATGTGATTAAAGTTTGTAAATTTCTAAGAGATTTGCAATCTTTCTGTCGTTAGCCAATCTGGGAATCTTGTTTTGGCCTCCCAGTTTTCCCTGGGATTTCGCATATTCATGATAGGCATTTTTTTTAAGCCTTATGATCTGTAGCTTTTGTAAAATATTTCCCGAAATCAGATCATCGTAGTACGTATTTCTTGCCCGAAGCTGTTGATCCAGTTCATCTCTGAATGTTTCCAGATGCTCAGGTTCTTTTTCAAATTCAACCAGCCATTCATGGTAAGGGAGTCCTTCAGCCGGATTTACCTGCGGAGCCAGATGGAATTCTGTAATCTGAGCGGGGTATTTTTCAAGAGTCGCTTTCATAGCTTCCTCCACTTCAAAAGCAATCACGTGTTCTCCAAATGCAGAGGTGAAATGTTTGGTTCTCCCGCTTACCAAAACCCTGTACGGACCTTTACTGATAAATCTTACAACATCTCCAATAGAATAAGCCCATAACCCGGAATTGGTGGTAAGAACCAATGCGTAATCTTTATGAAGCTCTATTTCTCGTAACGTTAATCTTTTTGCATGAGGCTTACCATATTCTTCCAAAGGAATGAATTCGTAGAAAATTCCATGATTGGTCAATAACAGTAATCCTTCTTGAGTATAATCATCCTGGAAAGCAAAAAAACCTTCAGAAGCAGGGAAAGTCTGAACAATATCTACTTTAGCTCCCAATAGCTCCTCCATTTTATCACGGTAAGGTTCGTAATTGACACCTCCGGTAACAATAAGCTGAAGATTGGGAAATAGCTGCTTGATCTTTTTACCGTGCTTTTCTGTCAATTTCTCAAAATACATGATCAGCCATGGGGGAATTCCTGAGATCAGCGTCATGTTTTCATGTTCCGTTTCTTCAATAATTTTATCTACTTTGGCTTCCCAGTCTTCCATAATATTGGTTTCCCAGCTTGGCAGACGGTTTTTCTGAAGATAATTAGGAATATGATGGGCTACAATACCGGAAAGTCTTCCGGTTTTTATCCCAAATACTTCTTCCAGTTCCGGACTGCCCTGAAGGAAAATCATTTTTCCATTCACAAAATCTGCGTTATTCTTTTTACTGATATAATGAAATAAAGCACTTTGAGCTCCCGCAATCTGAAAAGGCATTCCCTCCTTGGAAATCGGAATATATTTAGATCCTGAAGTGGTTCCCGAAGTTTTGGCAAAATACTCCGGAGTTTCTGTCCATAGAATATTGGCCTGTCCTTTTTTTACTCTTTCAATATAAGGTTTCAGATCTTCATAATCGGCTACAGGAACTTTGTCCTGAAATTCCTTTACAGAATGAATGTTTTCAAAATCATGTTCCCGCCCAAAAAGTGTTTTTTGAGCTGTATTCACCAGAGAAAGTAGTAAGTCCTCCTGGTTTTTCTCCGCATTTTTTTTGAAATCCTCTGCTTTTTGAACATGTTTTTTTGCCCAGATCAGCGCTGCATTTTTCTTGAAGAAGTTTAACATGGGTCAAATTTATAAATAAGTAAAGAATCTGGAATCATTTTTTACGAAGCTTCACATAAAAAAACCGATGGAACAGGTTCCACCGGCTTTTCGAAATTTGATTATGAAAATAACAACTATATGTTAATGTTATGCTTATTTGTTGGCTTTGTACCTTTTATCAGGAGTACCGTCTTTTTTCAGATGTTTGTTTTCTTTATATCTCTTATCCGGAGTGCCGTCTTTTTTCATTTTGGCAGCCGGTTGTGCAGGTTTTGCTGCTTTAGCATCCATTGCCGGTTTTGCAGCTTTCACTTCAGCTGGTTTAGCAGCTTTTGCTGTAGTTGCTTTTACAGGCGGGTGTGCAGTAGCACCTGTAGCGGGAGCAGTCTGCTGAGCAGTGGCAAGTCCTAATCCAAGAATCAGAGACATTGCAGATAAGAATTTTTTCATAAGAAGTATTGTTTGTTTTTTGTTGAATAAAGATATACAAAAAGCAGGCTAAAAAAATGGGATTTTCAAACTTAACTAAAGTTTATTACAGCTTAAAAAAAAATTAAAACCGCTTCAGTGCCAATGAAAAAGCCTGTCTCCGGAAAGGGAAACAGGCTTGCATAATATATAAATAGACATGGCTAGCGCGTACAATTGGCTGTCCACGTTTTGCCATCCTTAACGTATAGAATTTTTAAGACATTATTGTCAATTCTGATATAAGAGGTTGCTGTAGAACCAATCATCACCAGCGTATGATCTCCTTCCTGATTAAACTCTATTCCGTTGAGATCCGGTATACTGTTGGAGAATGCGAAATTATATTTGGTGCCGCTGGCAATCTTTGTTACAAACACACTTCCGTCATCTGTGCTGATGTTGGTAGAACCACCATCATTATAAGAAACCTTTCCTTTGTAGGTTCCGGCAAAAAATTCATTGTTTACAGGGTCGTCATCTTTGCTGCATGACGAAAAAGATAATGCTGTGAATACTAACAGCATCATAACTCCTAAGATTTTAATTGCTTTTTTCATAATACTATTCTTAAATGTTTGGTTATGGGTAAATGCCAAACATTATGCCATGGGGAAATAGTTGATTTTTTTTAACAAGTTATTAGATAAAATTGTAAAAAATTAAGAATTATAGTGCTAAGTGCTTCATTTTAAACCTTCAGTCTTTCCCTTTTTCTGAGGAAGAGAAAAATATCCGTACCTTTGTATATCATCAACGGTTTCGGAAAACTCCCGAAATCGCTTTTGTCGTTTATACCTTTACTATTTATGCAGTTAAAATCCATCAATGAAAAGTTCCTTCCAGACCTTATGCAGAAAGAGTTTGGGAAAGAGATTTTTACCCGTTTAGAAAACAATCAGCATATTGCTGTGAAAGGAAGTGCCGGATCCTCAGTTTCTATTTTTGTGGCTGAGCTTTTTTTGGTTCAGAAGAAGAATATTCTTTATCTGGTAGATGATAAGGAAGACGCATTGTACGCCAATACAGAGATGGAAGACCTCTTGGGTAAGGAGAAGGTGCTGTATTTTCCGGCCACCCATCTTGAGCCCTATCAGGTGGAGAAGACTCAAAATGCCAATCTGGTTTTAAGGACGGAGGTTCTTAATAAAATCAATTCCGGAAGATCACCGAAAGTCATTGTGGCTTATGCCGGTGCTTTATCTGAAAAGGTTTTGAAAAAAGAAGATTTTAAAGCAATTTCCCATCATATTAAAGTGGGAGATCAGCTGGATTTTGATTTTGTGGATGAACTGCTTAATCATTATCATTTCCAGCAGGCTGATTTCGTTTCCGAACCGGGAGAGTTTTCTGTGAGAGGGGGAATTGTAGACGTATTTTCCTATTCACACGAAAAGCCATACAGAATTACCTTCTTCGGTAATGAAGTGGAAAGTATTAAAACTTTTGATATCGAAACACAGCTTTCGGTAGATAAAGTAAAAGATTTCCAGCTGGTTTCCAACATGAATTTTTCAGTAACAGGAACAAGGGTTTCTCTGTTGCAGCTATTGCCAGCGGAAAGTTTTGTAGTCTCTAAAAACGGAATGGTCGGAATGCAGAAGATCAGAACATTCTACGAAAAGGCTTTGGAAAAATATGATACATTAAGTAAAGATATTGCCCACAGGACTCCGCAGGAACTTTTTATTTCTGATCAGGAGTTTTTGTTTGATTATAAAAAATTCAAAACAGTTGATTTTGGAGGAGTGATCATTGAAGGGTTGAAAGAAGTAACTGAAGTAAAAATGGAACAGCTTCCGCAACCTTCTTTTCATAAAAACTTTGAACTGCTGATTGAAGATATTGAAGAAAAGCAGAATGGAGGATTTGATACCTGGATTTCTTTTTCAACAGAAAAACAGAAAGAAAGGCTTGAGTCTATCTTTGAAGAGCTTGAACATGAGCTTCCATTTAAGAGCTTTAAATCTGAACTTCATGAAGGATTTGTAGATAATGGGCACAAACTGCTGGTCTATACAGATCATCAGATCTTTGACCGCTATCAAAGATATAAAGCGAAAAATACTTTTGCGAAATCTGAACAGCTTACCCTGAAAGACCTGATGTCTCTGAAAATAGGAGACTATATTGCCCACATCGATCATGGAATAGGGAAGTTTATGGGGCTGGTGAAAGTGAATAATGACGGAAAGATTCAGGAATGTTTCAAACTGACCTATAAAAACGGAGACTTATTATATGTAAGTATTCACTCTTTACATAAAATATCGAAATACAACGGTCCGGATGGAAGAGAGATTGTTCTGAGTAAACTCGGATCACCAACATGGAAATCTTTAAAACAGAAAACCAAAGCGAAGGTTAAACAGATTGCTTTTGACCTTATTCAATTATATGCTCAGAGGAAAACGGCAAAAGGGTTTGCCTATACTCCGGATTCCTACCTGCAGAACGAATTGGAGGCCAGCTTTATTTATGAAGATACTCCGGATCAGGAAAAGGCTACCGTAGATGTAAAGAGAGATATGGAGGCGGATACGGTAATGGACAGGCTTGTTTGCGGTGACGTAGGTTTCGGTAAAACGGAAGTTGCGATCAGAGCGGCATTTAAAGCTGCTACAGATGGAAAGCAGGTTGCCGTATTGGTTCCTACTACTATTCTTGCTTTTCAGCATTACAGAAGTTTTAAAGAAAGACTTAAAGATTTTCCTGTCAATGTCGCTTATGTCAATAGATTCAGAACGACTAAGCAGAAATCAGAAACTTTAGAGGCTTTAAAGAACGGAAAAGTAGATATTATCATTGGAACTCATCAACTGGTAAGCAGTTCTGTGAAGTTTAAAGATCTTGGTTTATTGATTATTGATGAAGAGCATAAGTTCGGGGTTTCAGTAAAAGATAAGTTGAAAACCTTGAAAAATAATGTGGATACCCTTACGCTTACGGCGACTCCTATTCCGAGGACTTTACAGTTCTCGTTAATGGCTGCAAGGGATTTATCCGTTATCAAGACACCACCGCCAAACAGACAGCCTGTAGATACACAGTTAATAGGATTCAATGAAGAAACTCTTCGTGATGCAGTTTCTTATGAGCTTCAGAGAGACGGGCAGGTATATTTTATCAATAACAGAATTGAAAACCTGAAAGATATTGCAGGACTTATCCAGCGATTAGTGCCCGATGCAAGAGTGATTACAGGACATGGGCAAATGGAAGGAAAACAGCTTGAAAAGAATGTTCTGGATTTTATGGAAGGGAAATATGACGTTCTTGTATCCACTACCATAGTAGAAAGTGGGGTAGATGTTCCGAATGCGAATACTATTTTTATCAATGATGCCCAAAGATTCGGGATGGCAGACCTGCATCAGATGAGAGGAAGGGTAGGACGTAGTAACAGAAAAGCATTTTGTTATCTGATTACTCCGCCATATGATATGATGACTTCCGATGCGAGAAAGCGTTTGGAAGCCATTGAGCAGTTTTCAGATCTTGGAAGCGGTTTCCAGATTGCGATGAAAGATCTGGAGATCCGGGGTGCCGGTGATCTTTTGGGTGCTGAACAAAGTGGATTTATCAATGAAATGGGGTTTGAAACCTATCAGAAACTAATGCAGGAAGCTTTAGAAGAGCTAAAAGATGATGCAGATTTTGAAAGCCTTTTTGAAAATGAAGAAGACAGACAGAAGCTTTTCAAATCTGTGAAGGATGTAAATATTGATACTGATTTAGAGTTGATGTTACCGGATTTCTATATTTCCAATACGGAAGAAAGATTATTGCTGTATCAGAAAATTGCTGAAATCACTAATGAAGCAGATCTTCATCAGTTTGAACTTGAGCTGATTGATCGTTTCGGAGCATTGCCGAAAGAAGCTGTCAATCTTTTGAAGAGTGTCTCCTTGAAGTGGCTTGCCGCTGATATTGGCTTTGAAAAGATTGTGATGAAAAACGGTGTGTTTTTAGGATACTTCCCGGGAAATCCTCAGGATAAGTTCTATCAGACAGACAGATTCAGGCATATTATTAATTATCTGACCCGAAATCCGGCTGAAGCCCAGCTTAAAGAAAAGTCAGGAAAAGAAGGTAATCAATTGATGATGAGGAAAGAAAGAGTGAAAAATGTGGATGAGGTGAATCTATTATTAAAGGCAATTATTCATGATTAAATTTTAATTCCTTTTTTATGGAAATAATATCATAAAATTTATTAGAAACGTGTAAAAAGATTAATTTTTACACGTTTTTTTTGTGATTGTTATCATGTTTTTCTTTTGTAATATTCCTGTTGAAGAGAATTAAGGCTGTTTTTGAAGGGCTAAAATCACTTTCCGATGATAAAAAAAAATCTGTAAAACCCCGTACAGTAAGGGTTTGAGACGTTGTATTGTTTTTTTTATAAGTCGAAAGTAGAGTTATGTAGTAATAATTCTACTTTTTGGTATTATTAATTCTATGTTGTAATGTGTTTATTTCTATAGGTTTATAGATGTATAACTGGAATTTTTTGAACTTCGTTGTGTAACTTTGCAGTCCTTAATTATGAAAACAATTATACATTGCTGCGTGGCTGGACTTTTTTCGTTCTACGCCAACGCACAGGTGGGAATAGGTACTGCAAAACCCAAATCTGTTCTTGATGTGAACGGAAAAACCACCTTAAGAAAAGAACTTAGAGTAGGCGGTACGTCAACTCAGGCTGGAGATGCCGGGTTGAATGGCCAGGTGTTGGTTTCCCAGGGCGAGGGTTTGCCTCCTGTATGGAAATCTTTGAATGTTTCCTTTATGGAAGAGGGACAGTATAAGTTGATTAATTCTTATCTGTCATCGGATCAAACGGGTATTATATCACTTACAGATGGTGTTGCCGGTGATGGTATCTATACCAATAAAGTTGGAGATGCTATGACTGATATCACAAAAGGAAATTGGAAAAAGATAGGCGGGCTCGACAATACTTTTACCATCAAAAATGGAAAGAATAGACTTACCTATCAGTTCCAGACCGGAATTGAAATGAAAGCATCCACATCTACCACAATACAAAGTGTCAGATTTGCGTGTGGTGTTTTCAGAAACGGAGCACTGGTAGCGGTACGCCCGGACAGAATTGCTTCCAACAACAACAGTGGAAAAGCTGGTCTTCAGGATTATATCTTTACTCTTAATTATACGGAACAGAACGTTCCTGTAGGAGTTCACAATATTGAAATCGCGTGCAGAAAAATTGACACTTCAAGTTCTACCTCACAATTTTCCATCGGACGTAATGTAGAAGCTTCCAATGGTGCTTCCAGTGCATTTACTCTGGAATCTACGATGAAGATGGATGTTATCGAATACGTGAGCTATAAAAACAACTAATGATGAAAAAACTATTATCAACGCTGCTTCTTAGCATAGGTCTTTTGGCGACAGCTCAGGTAGGAATAAAAACAGAAACTCCCAATGCAAAACTTGATGTAAACGGAGATGTGAATTTCAGAAATAAAATTGCTGTCCTTAATGCTACTGATAACAGCATATTTCAGGGAAATAATGACCAGCTTCTTGTTTCTCAGGGAGAAGGTTTTGCTCCGATCTGGAAATCACTCCGTATTCCTGAATATGAACCCAATAAATTTTATCTGATCTACAACAACTCCTTTTCTGATAAACTGGGAATTACCTTTTCGTCCTCAGAAAACTCTTCAGTAAGCATGACTTCGAGAGGAGGAACCTTTACAAAAGGGAAGGAGTATAGCACCCTTACAAATTTTAAGAAAATAAACGGACTTTCACAAATCATCACCGTTTACAGTACCCAAAGTAAGGCTTATTTTCAGTTTGAAACTGTGGTACAGGCAGATTTTGGGGGAGCAGGAAGTACAGACAATTCCATAGATTATGCATGTGGCATCTTTGTGGATGATAAGCTGGTCAACCTGAGACAGAGAAACCTAAAGGCTATCACCACTTCATATCCTTTCCTTACTCATACCCAGATCGGGATTGTAGATAATCTTTCCCAGGGAAATCATTCGGTTTACGTTGCCTGTACAAGACTGGGCTCTTATGGTGCTTCGGGTGCGGGAAATACCCTTACTATCGGTACTAATGTGTATAGCAATATCAATAGCTTTATATCACAGTCTTCTCTTAAAGTTGATGTATATGAAGTTCCAGAAGTATTTAATACCATTATAAACTAAGACGGATTATGAAAAAAATATTATTTGTAACATCGTTTTTATTAGCTGTTGCAACAAATGCCCAAGTGGGTATTAATACTCCTAATCCGACTAATATGCTGGATGTAAACGGAGATCTTAATATAAGAAAAGAATTAAGAACAGGAGGTACTGATGTACTCAAAGGATCTGCCGGAACAGCGGGAGATATATTTCACAATAACACGGATTTAGGTGCTAATGACTGGAAAGCCATCAAAATTGCCGACGGGCAGGGAAGTATGTCTGTATTTTCCATTAACACCGTTTCAGACAAAACCGGAGTAAGTTTTTCTGGAAGTAGCGGGGCAACTAATCCTTATACTGATGGGGAAGCCCTGACTGGTGGCTGGACTGTAATTCCCGGAACTGTGGATACATTCTCCGTAACCAATGGTACCAATAAGGCCACTTTCTCATTTCAGACAACGATTCAGAAAACAGGAACCAATTCTGCGAGTTTTGCCTGTGGAGTTTTTGTAGATAATGCCCTTAGAGCAGTGAGAACGGATGTATTACTGGGAGACAGTGGTGCGTACAAGATTTTCAATCTTAATGCTACTCTTACAAATCTTACTCCTAAAAATCAATATTCTGTTAAAGTTGCCTGTATAAAAAGAGCCATTGCAGGAACAACTCTCGGGATAGGAAGAGCAGTGGATAGTGCTTTTCTCAACAGTGATATGTCACAGTCTGTTTTGACAACATCTATATTACAACCTTATTAATTTTCGTCATCATACAATAATAGGAAATCTAAAAACGTTATGTTTTTAGATTTTTTTTGTTTATTAACTCTATTTCTTGTGAATTTGTTCAGATAAAGTAAAGTGTATTATCGAAAATTGAATTATATTTGGACAAGCTAAAAAAATTCTATATGGTAAAAAACTATTTTTTAAAAATGTTTGCCGGTATTGCTTTTCTTGGGCTGCTGACAGCATGCACTACTACCTCAGATCCCACAGAATCCATCCCAAATCCGGATGACGGACCACCTCCCAAAAAGATTTTATCAAAGGTTAGTTCGAATAATGTTTCTCAGGAAGAATATGTTACAACAGCTGTAACAGGAGATCTGCAGAGTGCAGTGTCTAAAGACGAGTCTTTTTCCGGGAGTGCTTATTATACGGGAACGGTTACCTATACCAACAAAAATATTACTAAAGTTAAATATGTAAGTTCAGCAGCATCCAGCCTTAGTTATGAATTTAATATTGTTCCTGATGCTACAGGTAAAAAGATTTACAACGCCACTTCTACAGCTACGGGGGCAACTCCATCCGCATCTGTGGTAAGTGACTATGCATTTACCTATGATCCGGTTAACAGTAGACTTAGTAAAATTCTAGAGAAGAGGAAAGAAGGAGGAATCAGTGCTTATAACAGGTTTATTGATTATTCTTTTGTATATAACGGAGAAAATATCATTCAGGTTGTTTGTTCCAAAGGTCTCCTGGATATCAACGGAAACCCGAATATGAGTACGGCAGTAATAAGCAAGTATAGTTTTCAGAACTATGATGCTCAGAAAAGCCCTTATTCTACACTTCCATCAGTATATTTCATCACGCGAAGCCTGATCAATCCTGCTCAATTTTATAAAGTGTCTCCGAACAATCCTACTTCTATGTTTATAGAATTGCCAGCACCAGCGACTCCTGTTAATACTTCTCAAAGTTATTCTTATGATAATCAGGGGTATGTGGTTGCTGAAAAAAATCAGAATGTAACTTTTACCTATAAAAATTTATAGAAGAAATATAGTTATTAATCTTACCGGAATATAAATAATAATATACTTTTTAGGCAAAAAAAAATTATATTTGTCAAAAAAATAATCAATTACAAGGAAATGAAGCAAATTTTCTATTTTATTTTACTCATCGCAGGTTTTTCCTCAATACATTCGTGCAAGGATATGCTGGATGAGGATGGAAATCCATTGTTGGATCTTAACAATACAGGAGGTTTAAGCGGCCCCAGAGCATTATACAGAGAAATTACAGATAAAGATACGATCGCAGAATACCAGTACAGCGGACTTCTTGTGACGAAAGTAATTACAGACAGTGCTTCCATCACAGATATTATGTACAGTGGTGATAAAATCAGCCAGATCAATTTCAATGGTTTCCTTGATCTTGACGGAAACGGAAAACTGGATAAAGACAGTGTATCTTACACACAGTTGTTTACTTATGCAAATAATAACAGACTGCAGCTGATTTCTGAAAACCGTTCTATTTTCAGAAGAACTCCGCCTGTAATACCGGGAGATCCTCCTGGACCACAGACATTACTGAAAAAAGAGAAAACAGCTTATCAGGTTAAATACAGTACTGCTACAGGAAAACTGGATTCAATCATTATGAGAAACGGACCAGATGTTCCGGGAGCTCCTCTTACTTTCACAGATTATTCTAAAACAGCTTATACTTATGTAGGAGACAATGTATCTAAAGTGGTAAGACACTACGGAACAATGACAGGGGGAACCTTTGGTGCTGTTACAGGGAAATACAGCTACGAATATTATGCCTATGATGAGCAGGTAAGCCCGTTCACATTGCTGCCGCATGTATATAAAATTTCAAGACTATTATCTACAGTAATCAATGATAAAGAAAGTCTTATCTTATCTCCGAACAACCCTAAGAGATGGTCGGTAACAGATCTTACACCACCTATTCCAACACCGGTTGTGAAGAGTACCAATTACGTTTATGATCCTCAGACTTACATGACAAAAGGATATGGCGTTAATTACATCTATAAACCACAATAGAAGAATTTTTTTAACAATAATCAAACTCAATCTTTCATAAGATTGAGTTTTTTATTTTTTATACCTTAATTTTGCAAAAAATTTCTGATGAAATATTTAATTGTCGGGCTTGGTAACAAAGGCTCTGAATATGAAAATACACGACATAATATAGGCTTTAAAGTAGCTGAGAAAATAGCGGAAACTCTGGAAGTATCATTCAACACCTCCAATTTTGGCTGGCTGGCTGAAGGAAAGCACAAAGGCAGAAAAGTTTTTATTCTGAAACCGGATACTTACATGAACCTTTCCGGTAATGCAGTGAAATACTGGATGCAGAAAGAAAATATTCCTTTGGAGAATGTTCTTATTATAACTGACGATCTTGCTTTGCCTTTCGGGACTTTAAGATTGAAAGGAAAAGGTTCAGATGCAGGGCATAACGGACTTAAAAATATCAATGAAGTATTACAGACTCAAAATTATGCAAGGCTTCGCTTCGGAATCTCTGCTGATTTTACGGCAGGAAGACAGGTAGATTATGTATTAGGAACGTGGAACGAAGAAGAATCAGAAAAGCTTACAGAAAGAATTGAAACTTTTGCTAAGGCCGGTCTTTCTTTTGTTTTTGCAGGATTGAATAACACAATGTCCACTTTTAACGGGAAATAATTTCAGAAGGGAAAAAACTGCAATTACCATATAGTTTATAGAATAAATGACTGCCTTAAAAATAAGGCAGTCATTTATTTATATGTCTTTTAAAGTTTTTCTGCTGGTTTTATAATTAATTTATCGTCTTTCCTGATAAATAATACCCATATCCAGGGAATGAATGATAATATAAAAGATAGAATACTATTCTTCATAAATATTTCATTTGCTGAGGGGTTGTTTTGAAACTCAAATATCGCTTGATTAATGGTGAGGCCTTGTTTTACCAATAAAGCAATTACCGTGATAACATTGGCTACAAATATGCTTACAATATTTGTGAAGAAGATAATATATCTTGTTAGTTTTCCACGAAATCCTTTGAAATAATCATAGCCTAAAAAACCAACAAGAGCAATGGCAAATGCCATTCCTGAAGAAATTTCTCCTAAATATACAGCAAGTAAGACCCAAAGTATAATGGCAGGAATTGAAAACATAATGGCTCCTAAAAATCCTGTCAGATAGTTTTTCTCTTTTGAAATTCTTTCTAATTCAATTTTATTGAACTTATTATCTATCTGTTTAAAACAATCATCACAAAGGAGTACACCAGTATGGTTCAGGTCGTAATAGGTGATTTTTTCATTTGTTTCACAACTATGACATCTGTTTTGCTCCGGTATGTTTAGTTTTTTTAATAAATCAACCACAAAATCAAAAAGAGCATAAACAGTCTTTATCTTAGTAGGCATTAAATTTTCAGTGAATTTAAAATAAATGGTATTTTCTCTGATTTCGAAGAGAGTGAATTTTAGCCGTTTTTTATTGATGGTTAGTTCTGTTTTGATTTGCTGCCTTTGCTCCTCCGTTACATAGCCGGTTGTTACCGAAACATATTTGAATTGTGGAGTGTGTATGATACTTGCGTCTGAAACGTTGAAAAAATAACCTTTGTAAAGACCAAACACCTTATGATTTGTTTTATACCATCCAAGGTCTCTGCCTATTTTTTTTGCTTTGGGAAAAATCATATTCTTTTGAATTTGTGGTCATGGTTTATTGAATATATTATTTGAATTGCGCCAATATATAATTATTTTCCAATAATGAAAACAAACTCTTTTTAAAATAAATATACTAACTGTTTAAGCCAGTTTATTAACAAGATAGGTTTATAATTATCTTATTTTATGATGATATACGATAAAAAATAAATGCCATCGAAATCCGATGGCATTTTGTGTAAATTATAATTGAATTTTAAAGAGTTGTACTTTTATAACCAGGTTACTGCACCAGTTTCAACATCGTAATTTGCTCCAACGATTTTAATTTTACCCTCGGCTTCCAGGTTTTTAAGTGTTGAACTTTGTTTACGGATATCTTCAATCGCACTTTTTACGTTTTGGTGGTTAAGTCTTTCAAGAAGTGAGCTGTTTTTTGATGAACGTTCTTCATTCTCTTCAATGATCTCATTGATGATCGGGTTGAAGTGATTGATAAGGTGGTTCAAGTTATCCATTCCCAGTCCTTCAATTTGTGCTGCGTCAAGACCTCCTTTCAAGGCTCCGCATTTGGTGTGTCCTAAAACGACAATAAGCTTGGAACCTGCAACATTACAGCCGAATTCCATAGATCCAAGAATGTCCTGGTTCACAAAATTACCGGCAATTCTTATACTGAAAACGTCTCCTAATCCCTGGTCAAAGATAAGTTCTGCTGAAGTGCGGCTGTCTATACAGCTTAAAACTACTGCAAAAGGCCATTGTCCTTCGCGGGTTGCATTCACCTGTTCAAGAAGGTCTCTGTTTGCTTTAAGGTTGTTAACAAATCTCTGGTTTCCCTCTTTTAAGAATTCCAAAGCTTTCTCAGGAGTAATAGTTGACTGTGTTTCGTATGTATGTGCTTTCATATTTTTATTATTTTCGAATTTAAAGTTAAAAAAATTAATTAATTATTGAGATTACATGGCTCTTTTGTGAGTCACCAAAATGTGGGAATCTTCACTTCTTTCGTAATCTCTATATGAAGTTTTAAAGCCTGTAAGCTCTACATTGATATCCTGTTCCTTTGCACGGATATTGGCAAAGTCCTGAATCATTTCCAGTACATCGGTTGCAATGTAGGATGTGTTTCTTGCATCAATGATCACTGTAGAGTTGGGTTTTATATTTTTAAGAGTTTTTTTGATGGCTGCCTTATTTAAAAATGATACTTCTTCAGCAAGCTTGATATTGATTCCATCAGCATCGTCCAGCCTTTCCCTGCTTAAATAATAAGCTCTTTTCATATTTCCCTGAAGAATATAGAAAACGGAGATGGTAAGACCAATTCCTACACCCTTTAACAAATCAGTGGCCACTACCGCTACAACAGTTGCTACAAACGGAATAAACTGGAATTTTCCCAAGTGCCAGAAATGTTTGAACGTAGCCGGCTTTGCCAGTTTATATCCTACTAAAATTAATACCGCAGCCAGTGTCGCTAATGGAATTAAATTGAGAACAACAGGGATAGAAAGAACACAGATCAATAAGAAGACTCCATGAATGATTGCCGAGATTTTTGAGGTGGCCCCCGCATTGGCATTGGCAGAACTTCTTACCACAACAGAAGTCATTGGAAGTCCTCCGATAAAAGAACTTACAAGATTCCCGATTCCCTGGGCCTTAAGCTCAAGATTGGTATCTGTAATTCTTCTCTGTCTGTCTAACCGGTCTGAGGCTTCAATACAAAGTAATGTTTCAATAGAGGCCACAATCGCAATTGTTGCTCCTACAATCCATACTTTTGGATTAGTGAAACCATTAAAGTCCGGAGTCGTGATCAGATTTTTAAAATCATCAAAAGACTGTGGAACCGGCAGAGAAACCAAATGCTGGGTTTCGATAGCCAAAGAGCTTCCGGACATCTTAAAGAGTTGATTCAAAAGAATGCTTACAATAACGGCAACCAACGCTCCCGGAAGCATTTTCATTCTTTTCAGTACGTGGATTTTGTCCCATGCGATAAGGATCGCTACAGAAACCAGCGTAATAACAATGGCTCCCGGATGGATAGCTCCCAATAATTCCGTAAAGTATCCGAAGTTTAAACCATTATCAAAAATAGATTCATGACCTTCATAATCTTTATCGAATCCTAAAGCATGAGGAATCTGTTTTAAAATAATAATGATTCCAATGGCTGCCAGCATTCCTTCAATAACGTTATTCGGGAAATAGTTGGAAATACTTCCGGCTCTTACAAACCCTAAAACCAATTGAATAAGCCCTGCAATAATCCCTGCACAAAGGAAGAGTTCAAATGCGCCAAGATCTGTTATTGCTGTTAAAACGATAGCTGTCAGACCTGCAGCAGGCCCGGAAACTGAAATATTGGAATTACTGATTGTTCCTACTACCAGGCCGCCTACGATACCGGCAATAATACCGGATAATGGTGGAGCACCTGATGCTAAAGCAATTCCTAAACACAACGGAAGTGCTACTAAAAATACCACGAGTCCTGAAGGAAAATTTTCCTTGATTCCTCCTATTAATGATGTCTTTTTCATAATGTGAAGCTGTAAGGTATAGCCGGCTTATTTGTTTTTAAATAAGTCAGTTATAAAAAGTTGAGAAAAAATAATTTTTAATGTACATGAGTCTCCGATATCAAAAAATGATATGGAAATGGTATCAAAAAAATCTAACTATAGGAGTTACGCTTCCGGAGGAGGAGAAAATATAGTAAGTAATGGTGAAAGATGAAAAGAATCATCAATCAGAACAAAAGACATGCCCTGAACATCAGGTTCTGAAAACTTCAGATAATCGAATACATCTAAAGGTTTCGGAATGGTCTTTTCGTAAACAATGAATGAGGATGGGTGAGAATGAGGTTCTTCTTCATTGATTATTACATTCGTTCTTGCAATATCCCAGCCCGCAACCGCAGCAATGCCCGGCAGCGCTGTAAAATTCAGAAAAAACGTTAATACAATAATACTCCAGAATTTCATTTTACCTTCTTTTTAGAAAAACTATTTCGTCTTTCTGCTCATTACCCAATCTGAACCTGTAAGATTATAGATCTTTTGGATGTCTTTTAAGATTTTCTCAAAATCAATTTCCAGATCAATGATTTTACCTGTCCTAAGGTCAAATACCCAGCCGTGAACAATAGGATACTCTTCTAAAATGTATCTTTCCTGTACACAGGCCATTTTGATCACGTTGATGCACTGCTCCTGAACATTAAGTTCTACAAGTCTGTCATAACGCTTGTTTTCGTCCTGAATAGAATCCAGCTCTGCCTGGTGTAATCTGTACACATCACGAATGGTTCTCAGCCATGGATTCAGTAATCCCAGGTCCTGAGGAGTCATCGCTGCTTTTACACCACCACAGTTGTAATGTCCGCAGACAATAATGTGTTTTACTTTCAGATGTTCTACAGCGTATTGAATAACTGCAGTAGAACTCATATCTAAAGTATTGACAACATTGGCAATATTTCTGTAAACAAAGACTTCACCGGGTTTTGCTCCCATTAATTCTTCTGCGGTAGCTCTGCTGTCTGAACATCCTATATACAGATAATCCGGATGCTGAGTTTTGGCAAGTTCATGGAAGAAATTCGGATCTTCAGCTACTTTGGACTCTACCCATTTTTTATTGTTTTCAAAAATAACTTTGTACGATTGTGACATAATTTTTAACTATATAATTATTTATTTCGTTTAAATTATTTCCGAAATCAATAGACTAAATCAATAATTATACAAAAATATAATTTTTGTCAAAGAATTAATCACTTTTAACAAAGTTTAATATTAAAATATGCTTAAAATCATATTTGAGATTCCAATATTCTTTGTATACCATCTATTGAGGAAATCCAAAACGTTTAAAAGATCAGGATAAAATTACGAAGTATAAATCAAAATTTGAGATTCGTGAATTAAAATATTCTTAATTTTTTGCAGTAAAAAGTAAATCCTCCCGGAATCGCCTGAGGATAAACAGTTTCATTATTCCGGAACCTCATCATATTCCATACTTCTCATATTCAGGTTTAAGTATTTATTTTCCTCGTTTTTATAATGCTGAGGAGTCTCAAGACCCATATATTTCATGATCAGAGGATAGATGTAAGTGGTTTGGGTTTGTTTGGATTCATGCCCTGTAATTCTGTAGTTTGCAGGTACTTGATCTCCAAACCAGACAAAAAACGGTACCTGAGTAGATTCTTTAGAGTCTATATGCAGTAATTTGTCGCCCTGTATTTTAAGCCCATGATCTGAGGCATAGATGACAACGGAGTTGGTGTTTTTCAGTGTATTGAAAATATTCTTGAAAACATAATCGGTATATTTGATAGAGCTGTCATAGCAATTCAAACCACCCGAATTCCAGTTGGGAGGAAGTCTGTTACATGGATTAGGGTGGCTTCCCATGATATGAAGAACCACAAATTTATTTTCCCTCTTCTGAATAACATTTTTAAGCTCAGGAACAATTACTTCATCGTAGCCATTGATCCATTTTTTATTTTTAGACATGGAAGCTATGGCGGTAATTCCTCTTGCACTTGCCTGGGTACTCAGCCAGAAAGAATTGTAACCGCTTTGATTTGCCATATTAATGATATTGTAAGACAATTTATCATAACGATATCTGAACTCATCCGGATGGATACTGGATAACATCAGCGGGACACTCAGATTGGTAATTCCTGCGGGAGAAATAGCATGATCAAAAATCATCATATTTCCGGCCTGCTCATCTGTATATGGCGTTGTTTTCTTGTTATAGCCGTATAATGACATATTTTGCTTTCTCTCAGATTCTCCAATGATGAGAATTACATTTTCTATTCCCGGCTGTATTTTTTTGATATTGAAAACCGGAACATTCTTTTTTATTTCATTAATGTCTCTCTGTATATTCAAAGCGGTATTGAAATCGGATAAATGGTAGTACACATTTTTGATCATCCTGCCTCCACCTTTATTGCTTACATAGGTGTGTTTAAGATGGTATCCGAAAGGTAAAATAAGCCACAGTAAGGCAATAAAGATAAATTTGGCATCGGCTTTTACTCCATTTTTCTTAAGGTAATTCACAGAGTACAATACCATTCCCAGAAAAATAAAAAACAAAATGCCCGGAAGAATAAACATATAAGACATGCTCATTGCCTCATCAGGATTGGATTCAAGAATACTGATGGCCATTCCTACATTAAATCCGGAATGATAAATAAGGAAACAGGATACTGATATCAGAAAGTTAATACTTAATAATAAGCAAAGAATGACAGCAATTACAGAGGTATACCTGTTCTTAAAAAGAAGTGCATTGAATACGAGAAAAGAACAAAACATAATTCCATACTCAAAAATATTCCGGATACTATCCAGTTTTTCAGGCCCGAAAAGATTATCAAAGATATAGGGGAATGAAACCAAAAAACCTGTCAGGTATATTATAATGAGGAGGATGGGAACTATTTTTTTGAACATGTTCGTAGATACTTGTGCTGTTAAAATAAATTTTATATCATTTTCTTTACAGTTTTCTGAGTAAGAGCCAACGGACTATCAGAACCGTCGATTGCATGAAAAGAATTAGTAATTCTCCCATGGTAAGGTCAACTCAAAAAAACTTTTGAAGCTAAATTGTTGCGGGTAGCAGCGGTCGTGTTTCCTTTTTATAGAGTTGACTGCGTAGGTAGGAATGGAGATGGTTGGGTTTGTGTTTTTTTCATCAAAATTATTTTTTAATTAATAATAGGCTGGAGTTGTGTTTTTAATATTAAGCGATTTCTTTCAGATCAAGTGTATTGAATTCTGGGATATCATCCGGATATAAAATATGGTATTTTATATAAAATTGAATGATTGTGAAGTTTAAACAATACAATTTTTCAAATGTACAGGAAATTACCGATAAATACAAGTAGAATTTTTACGATAACTGTTGGGTTTACTACACTTTACGGTTGATATAATCTTGTGTTGCATTTTCAGTAGGGATGATTTTTGCGGGATTTCCTATAACGACAGAACCGGAGGGAACATCAAAATTGACATAAGAATTCGGAACAATCAAAACATCATTTCCAATTGTGATATTTCCTACAATAACGGCATTGGTTCCTATCCAGACCTCGTCGCCAATTACAGGATACCCTTCATTTTTTCCGCGGTTTTGCTGGCCTATGGTGACTCCATGAGCAATATTGCAGTTTTTCCCGATCACTGTTTTAGGATTGATGACAAGGCTTCCAAAATGTCCTAAATAAAAACCTTCACCAATCTGGGTTTCAGGATAAATCTGAAAACCGTATTTGATCTGATAATGTCTCAGGACGATTCTCCAGAAAGTATTCAAAAGAGGAGTGTTCTGATACTTCTGCGCTTTTCTCAGAATGTAAACAAAGTGGAGATTGGGATTAATGCATTTTTTCCAGATCTGAAATGTTGAAAGCCACTTTCCGCTTTCCCGGTAAAAGTCTTTTTGAATGATAGAATAATCGGCCATCGTCAATAGGTTTATACTTCGTCAATTATTTTCTGAAGGTGTTCTACAGATTTTTCCAGAACAAACGGAAGCTCTGTTTCCGAGATCTGCTTTTTGTATTCTTCGGTGATATTTTTATCGGTAAGGAACTTTTTCATTCCTTCATAAATCCCTTCTTCGGAATTGGGAGTGATATTCCCGAGTTTTCCATCCTGCAGAAGATCTCTGATGCCGGAAATATCCGTTGCAGAAATAGGTTTATTCAGAATAAGCGCTTCGGCAATAATGGTAGGAAATCCTTCATGGCGTGAAGACATTATATAGAAATCCGCCTTTTTCATATAGGGGTAGGGATTACTGCTGAAACCAAGCATTTTTGCAGTATCCTGAAGACCAAGTGTATTGAGTTGATCCTGAATATTATTAAAATCATACCCGTCGCCGATGATCAGAAGCTGATGTTTCAACCCTTCATCAATAAGTTTTTTATGCACATTAAGCAATCTGTCATATCCTTTCTGAGGATATACGGTTCCTACTGTTACAAAAGTGGGAAGATCACTGTTGAAAGGATAGTCATCTACTTCAATATCCGCCTTTCTTAGCGTATCATTTTTGTCAATCGGATTGAAGATCTTAATTACCGATGCTTTTTCAGCTTCATTTTTAGCCAAATCATGCATTCCTTCCTGAAGTTTATTGGAAATTACCAGAATTCTGTCGAATCTGAAAAACTGTCTGATGACTTCAGGAGTATATTCTTTTAAATTGAAAATATCATTCTGTACCCAAATGATCTTTTTCGAATCTTTTTGAGGACTGGAGAGAATTTCCTGATGCATCGCATGGATGGCAGCAATCTCTACATCGTATTTTTTATTCTTTAAAACAAATTTATAAAGAAGGGAGGGGAACCAAAGAAACATTTTCTGATAGAGAACCCTGTAGGCTTTCACAGGAATATCCTGCGGCCTGTTGGTGGTTATCATTTCTCCTTTTGTCAAATAGTACAGCTTCACCCATGAAGGAACCTCTTTAATGTACAATCCTGAGTAGAGATTTACCAGAAGGTCAACTTCATATTTGTCAGCAGGCAGATTCTTCAAAAAGTTGATTAATACTTTCTCAGCACCACCATGACGTAATGAACCTATACGAATGAGGAGTTTTTTCTTTTTCAATTTGTTTTTTTCTTTTTTATGATTTTACAAGATTAAATTTATTTAATTTTTCTTGCTTTTTTATACTTGTGAGGAAGATTTTCTTTGATATAAGCATCCAGCTTTTTTCTGTCTTTCTCCAATTCACGGGGATATTCCGGGTTGTTTTTAAGAACAATATCTCCATAGTCTTCAATAGTACACAGAAATTGTGCCGGGTTTCCGATAAAGACCGTATTATCCGGCATAGATTGTGACAATACAGAGTTGGCACCCAGAATACAGTTGTTTCCAATTTGTACATCCTGCATAATAACAGCATTCAGTCCAATGGTACAGTTATTTCCGATTTTTATTCTTCCCAGGATTCTTGCATCTTCATAACCGGGAAGTTTTCTAAGCAGCGTGGTTGTTCCACCGTGGTTAACAAACCTTACATCTCCTGCGATATTCACATTATCACCAATTTCAATAAGGTATGGCTCGGTTCCGAAATACACTTTATCAGGCATATTAAAGTTTTTTCCTACTTTCATACCTCTATATTTAGCCACTTCAAGACTGCCCCTGTTCAAAAAAGTATGATAGAGGGAGTCTATTTTTAATAGGATTCTGAATATAAAAATCATCACAAGTGTAAATTTGTTTTCGTTACTTTTGCAAAGAAAGAGAATTTATTAATATGATGAAAATTTCAAAAATAGAATATTATCTGCCTCAGCAGGTGCTCACTAACGAGGACCTTGAAAAGCAGTTCCCTGAGTGGAGTTCCGAACGTATCCAGGAGAAAGTGGGGATTTCCCAGCGCCATATTTCTTCTGACAGCGAAACCGTACTGGATATGGCTGTACAATCTTCAGAAAAAATTTTCGAAAATTATGACAGAAACAGGGTAGATTTTATTTTGTTCTGTACCCAGAGTCCGGAGTATTTTCTTCCTACAACGGCCTGTATTTTGCAGGACAGATTGGGGCTCAGAAAAAATATCGGAGCTATAGATTTCAATCTTGGCTGTTCAGGATTTGTGTATGGATTGGCTTTTGCAAAAGGACTGATTGCCGGTGGAATTGCAAAGAGTATTCTTTTGGTGACTTCAGAAACGTACACCAAACATATTCATCCTGATGATAAGGGAAACCGAAGCATATTCGGAGATGCGTCCGCCTCTGCTATTATTGAAAAAGCTGAAGGTAATGATTATCAGTTCTGTCTGGGAACGGACGGAAGCGGTGCAGAAAATCTTATCGTGAAAAAAGGAGCTTTCAAAAAAGACTTTGAACTGAATCCTGAACACAAATTCAGCCCTGAAAATATTTATATGAATGGCCCTGAAATTTTTAATTTTACGATTGAAAATATTCCGGGACTGGTAAAAGAAACATTGGAGGTGAACGGATTGACTATGGATGATATTGATCACTTTGTCTTTCACCAGGCCAATTCTTTTATGCTGAATTATTTAAGAAAGAAAACAAAAATACCGGCAGAAAACTTTTATATTGACATGGAAAAAACAGGGAATACGGTTTCTGCAACGATTCCTATTGCTCTTAAAAATATGATGGATAAAGGAATGCTGAAAGAAGGAGATAAGGTTTTAATGGCAGGATTCGGTGTTGGATATTCATGGGGAGCTACCATAATGGAAATTTAAAAAACAAACATTTAAAATTATAAAATATGAAAACATCCGTTTTTTTAGAAAAACTACAGGAAGAATTGGAAGAAGATGAAACATTGACTACTGAAACGAACCTGAAATCTTTAGAAAGCTATGACTCTATCAGCCTACTTTCTGTTATTGCGTTTGTAGACGAAAATTTCAGTAAAAAAATTGATACCAAGCATTTTAAGGATGTGGAAACCGTTGCAGATCTGATGAATGTTATAGGAAAAGAAAATTTTGAAGATTAATGGATGCTTTCTCATTAAAAAATAAAATTATTCTCATTACAGGCGCTTCTTCCGGAATCGGGAGAAGCTGTTCTGTAGAATGCAGCCATAGCGGTGCTGATCTGATTCTCGTAGGAAGAAACCAGGAAGAACTGATGAAAACCATTTCTATGCTCAATCCGGAAACAAAAGTTCAAACCATTACTGAAGATATTACCCAATCTGAAAACCTTGAAGCAATGATTGCAGATAAAGTATCAGCTTTAGGGAAAATATCAGGATTTATTCACTGCGCCGGTATTGAAAAAACCTTACCACTAAAAAAGCACAATCCTCAGCTCTATCAGGACATATTTGCTGTAAATGTCATTGCAGGACTTGAAATTGCTAAAATTTTATCTTTAAAGAAATACAAAGACGAAAACTCCAGTTTCGTATTTATTTCTTCTGTTGCAGGAATGGTAGGAGAGGCCGGGAAGGCTGCTTATTCCGCCAGTAAAGGTGCTGTAATTTCCGGAGCCCGTTCTTTGGCTGTGGAGCTTTCACGAAGTAATATTCGGGTCAACAGCATTAGTCCGGCAATGGTTAATACCCCGATTTTAGAGAAAATGTTTGAAAATATCGGAGAAGAAGCTTCTTCAGAAATCATAAAAAAGCATCCGCTGGGAATAGGTGAACCTAAAGATGTAGCGAATGCCTGTATTTTTTTACTGTCTGATGCCTCGAAATGGGTAACAGGGAGCAACCTTGTGATTGACGGTGGATATTCTGCTCAGTAACTTACTTTTTGTGCAGCGTTTCTATAATATTTTCTACGCTGTCAAATATTTTCTTATTATCAAACTGACTTTCAATTGATTTAAGATTCTCTCTGATGTGGAGAACAAGGTCGGGATCGGTAAGGAATGTCTTCATGGCTGAATACATTTGATCTACTTCATAACTGATGAGGTATCCTGTCTCACGGTCTTTGATCATCAATCCTACATCTCCTACTTCTGTGGCAATAATAGGTTTCTGAAGAATTAAAGCTTCAGCAATCACCAATGGCCATGCTTCAGACTCCGAAGGCAGAACAAAATAATCCGCTTTTTTGATATAAGGATAAGGATTCATTTGGTTTCCTACCAGAATAAATGTCTTTTCCACTTTATTAGCGGCTGCCTGATCCTTAAGGTTTTTCATTTCACCACCATCACCTATGACTATGATAGTATGATGGAAACCATCATTGATAAGCCTTGTGTGAGCTTCTATAAGTTTATGATATCCTTTTCTTGAATGAAGCCTTCCTATAGATACAAAGACAGGTCCTTCCGGAAAATCTTCAAGTTTTTCTTCTGCTTTGCGCTTAATTTCTTCGATAGGAATAGGATTGATAATGACACTCTCCGCCGGATAACTGAGATTCGGGTAGTATTCATGCATCATATCCTTTATTTTATGAGAACAGTAGACCATATGATCAAACTGTGGGAAACTTTTTAAAATATTGGGCACCAAAGGCTGAAATTGAGGAACATTGACTTCTGAGTGAAACCATCCGATTTTTTTTGAATTCTTATTGGTTGAATTCAGAATGGCATCATAGTCTCTGTAATCCATCCCGATCTCAACATCAAAAGTATCATTGATAAGATGATCTGCAATGGCAGGTGTATTTTTCAGTTTTCTCAGCTTTATTCTTCTTTTAACGAGCTGAAGTTTCTGTAAGATAGAATTGTGGGAAAAATCTTCTTTTCCGTCTGTAAGGTATATTTTTCTTACATGCTTCGGAAGCTCATCACGCAGTTTCCCCTGATTCAGGGTAAGACATACCGTCATTTCAAATTTGTCAGGATCAAGGTTGTTGAGAAGTCCTAATAGTACTTTTTCTACACCTCCCATTTCCATGGAACGGTGCCTGAACAAAATTTTTATTTTTTTTTCTAACATTATCCGAAGATTGATTGTAACGTAATTTTTATTTTTTTCATGATACGGAAAGGCAACTGATGCTGATACTGCAGCAGACCGAATATTTCATCTGCACCGGTATACTTTTCCGGAACTTTTTTTCCATTGATGGTAGTAAGTCCTCTGCGCTTCATAGTATTGAAAATCACCTGAGCAAAATATTCGTGGGATTTCTTTTTATTGTCATTCTGAGAAATTCCGCCCTGATGCGTTCTGTAAAGATAGTTCGTTTCATTTATAAACTGAACGTTTCCTTTTTCATACATTTTAAGATATAAATCCTGATCTTCCCCTATTTTCAGATTGGGATTCATTTTTTCCGTCTGTTCATAAACTGCTTTTCTGAAGGTTACAAAATGAGCAATCTGAATCGGGAAATTGAAAAAACAAGGATCCCCATTCGGTACCTGCATAGCCGATCTGAACGGCGCTATAGGCTTTAGATTCTGATCACAGGTCATAAACCTTGAATAGGTAAGGACTGTATTTTTTTTAGCCTGAAAAATCTCCATACCTTTTTGAATTGCGGTAGGGGAAATAGCATCATCCGGATCCAGAAAACCACAGATTTCACCTTCGGCCAGTTCAATCAACTTACTTTTTGTAACTCCTACACCGGAATTTTTTTCATTTTCAAAAAACCTGAATCTTTTGTCCTTTGAAATCATTTCCTGTATTATTTTCTTCTCATTTTCAGAAGAGCCATCGTCTAAAATTACAGCTTCCCAGTCTGTATAGGTCTGTTGAAGAATACTTTCAAAGCAATCTTTAAAAAAAATGGCGTTGTTGTAATGGGCAATAAGGATAGAAAACTTCATGAACGTCCCTTGAATATTAGATCCTGATGATTGATAACAGTAGTATCAGACGGAATATCTTTATGAATGACACATCCTGCACCGATGATACAGTTGTCTCCAATAGTAACTCCTTTTAAGACGGTCACATTACTTCCAAGCCAGCAGTTGCTTCCTATTTTGATAGGAGCTGTAGTGAACTCGGAGGAGAACAGCTTAAATTCCGGCTGAGTCTGGTAAGCGTGATTGTGGTCATACAGCTTTACCCCTTCTCCGAATAATGTATTGTCTCCTATTGAAATCCTGTCGAGACAATTGATAGAGCAGAAATTATTCATGAAAAAATGATCTCCGATTTCTAAAGTGGCATTCTGCTGTACAAGAATATGTACATAATTTCTGAAACTCATGGAGTTCCCGAGTGTAACGTTTTTTAGATTTTCGTGCAGAACAAAATGATTGCTGATCCCAAGCTTTATCCCTTTAAAAGAAACATTAGGGTGTTTTTTGAGACGAGAAATCTGGCTTTTCCGTTGAATTTTTGCTAAAATTTCATCAAGCATACCTGAATTTATTTTCACATTTGTAGTTTACAAATATAATTTGTTTTAAATAATTATAATAATAAATCTTATTTTTGTGCCTTAAAAATTAATACTTTATACTTAATACAACAACTTTTCAGGTTGAGGTTGCTGAGTTTAGATAAAGTAAATCATTTGGTGTTCTGTGAAGATAAGTCAGATTACATTTACCCGGTTTGTTGCCGCAATGGCTATTGTAATTTCTCATTTCAATAAAGATCTGTTTTTATATAAGATAGATTATATTTCCAATCTTTTTCTGAGGGCTAACGTAGGAGTAAGCTATTTTTTTATTCTTTCAGGATTTATCATGATCATTGCTTATCACAAGAAAGATAAAATTGATTACCTGGAATTTTACAAAAACAGGTTTGCCAGGATTTATCCACTTTATATGCTGGGACTTTTGCTCTATTTTATCACAAGATATGAGATGTTCGATGGGTATAAACTGCTTTTATATGGATTGGGCATCCAGAGCTGGATACCGGGAGAAGCCATGATCCTGAATTTTCCGGGATGGTCGATTTCTGTAGAGTTCTTCTTTTACCTGCTTTTTCCGTTTTTGTATAATTATTTTTATGCCAGGAAAAACAAAATGATCTGGGTGTTTGCCATTGGTCTCTGGCTGATTACACAGGTGTTTTCTAATCTTTACCCGGTGTATGGAGCTTATGAAGGACCTCATACGAAAAGCCATGAGTTTCTTTACTATTTCCCATTCTGGCATCTTAATGAATTCCTTATCGGAAATCTTGCAGGGATGTTTTTCGTGAAAAATTACAGGCAGAAAAATTATGACCGCCAGGTTATCGTCGTGTTCTTACTGATCCTTGTGTCTCTGATGTTTGTCCCACTTTTCTATCACAATGGGTTAATGGCATTGCTATTTGTCCCGGCTATTCTTTTGATTTCTGCTAATAATGGGAAGATTTCTCGGTTCTTTTCAATGAAGCCACTGGAGTACTTGGGAGAAATAAGTTATGGAATATACATCACCCATATTCCTGTGCTTTACCTTGTAAGGGAGTTTTTGAAATGGCAGGAGTATACCTTCAGCATAGATATCGTATTTTTAATTTATATTATTGTAATGCTGTTGAGTTCCGCCGTTTTTTACCAGTTTATTGAAAAGCCGATGCGAAATCTTTTGAGAAAGATCCATTTTGTAAAGCGTTGATAGATAGGTTTTATTTTGAACTGAATATTTAGTTTGTCGTTAGAATAACTCATTTCTGAAGTTGATATTGTACAACCCTGAGCGTATGCTTTTATAGTCCGTCAACAAATACTTTGTGATCATTCCCCATTTTTTCAGGAGGGGAGCATTGGCAATCTGGAAACTTCTGTATACCCGTTTGATGTGAAGCTTAATATCCTCAGGAATGGTATTTTCATTTTCTGCCCAGTGGTTAACTTCCTTCCACAATACCACTCGTGTGGAAGCCGGTTTCACTTCTCCGGAATCTACTTTGGTAATTCTGTTATTCTCGTGAACACCTCTCACAGCTACAGCTTTGTCAAGGATTCCCGGATACAGATTGAGATAGTAGGAGAGTCTGAACAGGAATTCTGTATCCTGGTGAAGTTTTAAATGGGTTTTGAAAAAATATTCCATATTCTGTAAAGAACTCTTACGGATCGTTAAAGCATCAATACTGAAAAGTCCGAAAGTTCCTCTCATATTCAGCTGTCCCGGAAATACATCTTTAGGCGGATGTTCTTTATAAACGGTGGTAAGGCGGTCTCCAAATACTTTATAATACTGCTCCTTTGCCTTTTCAGAATAATAGTGAACCCCAATAGCGCCATACACTCCATCTACTTCATGATTGATGAAAAGTTTTTTTTCTGCATCAAAACGGTTGGGAAGATAGTAGTCATCTGCATCAAGGAAAGCAATAAAATCTCCTTCAGCTTTTTCCATTCCAAGATTTCTGCTGGCACCTGCCCCATGATTTCCTTTGTCCGGATGCTGAAAGAGTTTTACCCTGGCATTTTTTTCAGCAAGTTCCCGGCATACCTGCAAGGCATTGTCCGGTGATTTGTCTTCTACCAATACCACTTCATATACCTCTTCAAACTGGAGAGCGGATTCTACAGCCTGAGCAACATATTTTTCGGCATTGTAGACGGGAATGATGACTGAAATTTTCATTTTTCGGATTATGCTTTTAATTTAATTTTCAAATAACGGGTAACTCTTTTCTCTACTAAATAGTATAGAAGTGAAGCTACAATAATAACTAAAACAATTTTAAGAAGAAAAAAAGGAATGTTTAAGTAGCCTTCAACTTTAAATCTTTTTAAAATAATTCCTACAAAAGGATGTGACAGGTACAACGAATAGGAAATGTCTCCAAGAAATATTAAGAACTTGTTTCCTTTACAATGGAATATATAGTCAAAAGTGAGGAAGGAAAATACAAACGCGGAGATAATTGCCAGTTTTATCCAATCATTATCTATCGGAATGATACTAAGCAAAACAAGTATAAAGGATGTAATTCCTATTACAGAAATTATCGCTGCCCATTTCTTTGGAACTGTATATTGGTTCAGTAAGAGAGCAAAGAGAATTCCTACAATGAAGTAAAGATTCAGCGAATGGGTTACCATCTTCAGATAAGGGCTTTCAAAATGCATACAATATCCCAAAATGGCAGTCAGAACGAAAAATCCAACGATGAAATAATACCTTTTTTCTTTAAAAAATAATGAGAGACCGAATATGAGATAAAAGAACATCTCAAAATTTAAAGACCAGCCCAGGAAAAGCACTGGAAATTCCTTTTGTGTAGGGAGGAATAATAGTGAATGAATAAGCTCATAAAGTCCCTCCCCATGAAAGTATATGAATAAACCACCACCCGGTATTATGGCAGCAAAGGTCAAAAGATAATAGAGCGGAACAATTCTGATCACCCTTCTTTTATAAAATAAAGTAATCTGCTGAAAAGAATCCTTACTGAAATTTATTTTTTGAGTGGTAAAAGCCATGATAAACCCACTGATAATAAAAAATACGGGAACACCGATACTTCCTTTTTTAAAAAGAATATCACCAAGATTCAGCCCGGGTAAGTTGATCGTTTCACGAAAGTGAAAGCAGCATACCAGTAATGCTGAAATTCCTCTTAATATCTGGAGATTATTAAGCTTCATTACGAATATCTCACTTTATCTTTTAAAAACTTTTTTCAGAATAAGTCCCATTACAAAGGGTACTCTGGCAATATTATGCTGAAGTGTTTTGAAGCGGTCTATTGTAAATTTTGTGTCTTCAGTCATTCCATATTCTGAAAAATCAACCTCAGGAACAGCTTTATGTTTAAAGGTAACATTCATCAGATTGTATTGGTGGATAATCTGTATATACATTTCCTTGCTGTCTTCCACAGAGAAATCCGGATAGTGACGATAACTATTGTGAGCTCTTTCTTTTAACATGGTTTTGAAGTTATCCACACTTTCTGCGAGGCTTACAAATGGATTTACGACCGCATTATATACATTTACGACCGCTTTACGATCAGGAAGCATTGTCAGCTGATATCCTCTTCTTAAGTCAATCACAAGATCATGAATCGGTTTAAAATGTTCCTGAACTGTTTTTACATAGTCCTGATGAAGCATGTCATCATTATCAAGCTCACTGGTGATAACAAATTTTGTGTCAGGAGTGAAGAATTGAGGAATTACTTCTACCGCTTTGGTTTTCATTACATCAAAATCCTCTACGAAAACGGCTCTGAAAACAGGATATTCTGCTTCGATTTCTTTGATGATTTTTCTGAACTTATCAGACGTATTTACATCAAAAAAAGTTAGCCAGATATAGTTTTGATTGGTTTGGTTTTTATAGGAAGGAAGTACGTAAGTTCTGAATAACTTGAACCGGTCATCCAGCCATTCTTCCGTTAGAGGTTTATATCCTGAACGTGTTTCGTTCCAACCTTTTGTGGGAACATTGAATCTTGTCATGATCACGTGTACAAACTGACTCATCTAAATAAATTTTTTAAAAAGTTAAATATTCTGTAAGGTTTACTGTTGTATATATTCTCCAGTTTTTTTTCATAAAATGTTTTTCTGTTTAAAAGGGCTATATAACTGGGGAAAAACTCATGAAACAGTGCTTTGTGTTTTTCATAAACGGCATGGTAGATAAACTCTTTTTTATCATTGCTGCCGGTGATATCTTTTATCATGGAAGTGTCGGGGTGAGACCTGTAATTGAAAACAACGTAATCAATTTTTGTGATGGGCTGGTTTCTGTGTGAAGATATAAGCTGTATCCAAAACTCCCAGTCTTCAAATCCATGTCTTAATTTTTCGTCATAAATAATGCCTTCATCAAAATACTTTTTGGCAAACATGGAGGTACAGTATAATTTATTTCCCAAAAGCAATTCCTTAAGGGTGAATGTTTCCTGTAAATTTGATTTTTTGCTGGTATGCCCAAAAGTAACCGTATCTGAAAAAACGATTAAAGTAGCAGGGTTCTGATCAAATACAGCCACCATCTTTTCTAAAGCAAGCGGATTAAGCGTATCATCTGCATCCAGAGGCAGAATATAATCTCCTATAGCATTTCTGATTCCTGTATTTCTGGCTCCGGAAAGACCTTTGTTTTCCTGATAAACATAGCGTATTTTATCATTTTCAAGTTTTCTGGATACTATTGCAGTATCATCAGTAGAACCGTCATCTACAATAATGCATTCCCAATTGGTGTAAGACTGGCTCATCACAGACTGTATGCATTCTTCCAGATATTTTGCATGATTAAAACAAGGAACAATAATGGAAACTTTATTTGTCATTCGATACGTTTTACTTTATAAATAGGCTGAAAATAATTTTTTTAAATAATCCTCAGAAGAAATTCCCGTGAAAAAAGATTCTGTACGGGGATTGAATTCTATATTATAATAAGAACCTTCGTCAATATTTTCAAATACTGCTTTTTTTCCCAAATGCTGTTCCAGCTGAAACAAAATTTCAGGAAGAGAATACTGATAAGGGTAGGTGAGATTAATAATTTCATTGTTCAGTACATCCATATACTGTTTGGTAAACAGAGCAATATCATCAGTACCAATGAGAATTCTCTTTGCATTGTTGTGTATTGTGAATTGAGTTCCGGCCAGAATTGAGTTCTTAAGGAAGTTAATCAATGTGTTTGGATTTCCCCCACGCCCTACTGCATTTCCAATTCTGAAAATGACAAAGTTTTTGCAGTGTTCTGTAATGAATTTTTCAGCGTTAAGCTTATGATTAACGTATGGACTATCCTTTTTTGTAGGATCATAAATACTGCAGGTTGAAAAGTAAACCAGTTTTTTCTCAGGAAATTCTTCTGTCACTTTTGTTAACAGAGAAATCTCTCTTTCAAATTCTGCAGGGTTCTTTTCCAGAGAATTGGAAACCCCCGATGCAAAAAAAAGGATATCTTCTCTGTCATAAGGTCTTACGGCTGCTGCTAAAATTCCATTGCCAATAATCATATATTTTTATCTAAACGGTTTAAAAAATCTTACAGGTACCTGAAGATTTTAAATAGTCCAAGTTTATTTCCCAGTTTTGCCCATCGTGAATTCTTCACACGGTCCAGTTTATCAAGGGCATATTTGTATTTGTTTTTCGGAATATAGTTTTCCAGAAAAAGATCTTCAATATTGATGTTTCGCCTTTCTGCCATTTTAATAATGGCTACCCAATGCCAGAAGAGTGCTTTTTCTGTATTTTTTGTGGTAGATATTCCATTTTGGTGAATTCTGTACAGGTACAAATCTTCGTCGATATACTGTACCGGAGCTACCTCGCACATTTTCATGTACCAGTCTTTATCTTCAGCTATTTTTAGAAACGGGTCAATACCGGAAGTTTTCTCGTATATCTTTTTTTTGAAAGTAGCAAAATGTGAAATTTCTCCATTAAAGTTATAGTAAGAATGGTCCAACTCTGTAATCTGCTTCGCTTTATGTACTGATTTCGGATTAAGATGTTCATCACAAAATACCAGATTGGAATACACCATACCTGCTTCGGGATATTCGGCATGAGTTTTAATAACAAGCTCCAAGGCATGTTTTGTTAACGCATCATCAGGATCTAAAAAACCGCAAATTTCAGATTCAGCAAGCTGTATTAATCTCTTTTTGGTATATCCGATTCCTCGGTTCTGATCATTTTGATTGATTTTAACCCGCTGATCATTGCCTATAATTTTTCTTATGACTTCAAGAGAATCATCAGTAGAGCCATCGTCCAAAATGACTGCTTCCCAGTCTGTTTCAGTCTGAGCCATTAAACTCTGGTAACACTTTTCAAAAAAGTGACCATTATTATAATTGGCAATAAGTACACTGAATTTACTCATTTCTACTGTGTTTATTCAAGATTTTTTTTAATGCATTCAAATAGCCGAAGCCATTTTTTCTGTCCGGCTCCAGGATGTTTCCTTCTGCCCACTCATTCCAGGATTTAACAATAAGAAACTGCTCTGGATAATTTTTTTTATCTTCGAGATATTCTACCGCTTTCTCAACCTGCTTTTCGAATAGTTCTGGAGAATTATTAGCCAATATGATGCCTCTGTATCCGCTTCTTGGGGTATTGTCCCAATTAGGCAGTATACATGGATAGGTAGGAACATTGCTTTCTTCAAACTTCAAGTCATTTACGACCTCTTGAGCATCCTGAATTCTGACTTTAGGCTGTTCTTTTTTCTTAAATCCGATTAATCCCTTTATTCTATTTTTATAATATTGAGAATGTGAAATGTATTCCTTTTTATTAATATGCGGTACCCAGGCTTTCTGAAAAGCATTGGAAATTTTACTGTCGTATCCCATAGATTGAAAATCAATGGCATCAGAAAGTTTATTGGAAGCCATCACGTACAATCCGTCAAATCCGTTTTCTCTTGCAAGCTCTCTGAACTTTGAGATATAATGGGGATCGCCTTCATTTAAATGGTTGGGATCATAGATGATAAAAAGAGGCTTATTATCCACTTTGATATACCTTTCATCTTTAAAGAAAGGAAGCAGATATTCGAAATGAGCAATTAAATCCTGTTCGTCAGGATAGGTCTGTTCTGCCAGTATTTTCTCTGACAATCCATGCCATATCCCTGACCATGTTTCATTGGCCCAGCAGAAACAGAAAGGGAAATCCGGTTTCCCTGATTTCAGTACATCATTGGCAACGCGTTCCAGCAATTGTTTGCCGCTGCCAAACCAGTAATGATAAAAGATAAACCCATGTACTCCATAATCTTTTGCCATTTGCGCCTGCTGTTCTCTTACTTCAGGAACACGGAGATCATAATATCCAAGATCTGCGGGAAATATGGGCTGTTCATGTCCTTCGAATAAAGGCTTGGCTTTACTTACATTGGTCCATTCTGTAAATCCTTTTCCCCACCATTCGTCATTTTCCGGAACGGGGTGGTATTGAGGGAGATAAAATGCAAGGGGCTTTATTTTTTTCATAATTGATTCAAAAATAGTTTTTTTACAGATTCCAGATATTGTGTTCCAAATTTCTGATCAGGTTCTAAGTGATTTCCTTCAGCCCATTCATTCCATGCATTAATGAAAATAAAATTCTCATCTTCAGAATAAGGATTGAAATCTGACTTAATTTTTGAAAGCCAGTCTCCAAAATACTCAGGTGTAGAGTTCTCAAGTATCAGAGTAGGATTCGTACCTCTTCTGGATGTATTATCCCATCCTGGAACAAGAGAAGGATAAAGTTTGAAATCAAAATCCTTCAGATGCTTTAAATGCTCTCCCATCCATTTATAGGGGACTTTATTGTGGATGTTCTCTATCTTTTTTTCAGTGAAAGTATTCTTTACACGGTCTATAATACCTGGTTTAGGTTTTCTTTTCCTTTCCTGAATCTCTTTGAACACGCTTTTTCTGCGTACACCAAAAGGTTCAAAATCAATTGCAGCATCAAAACCTTCAACTAATTGATCCCAGTCTTTTTGATATGAAAAAACCATATGGCATATATACAGTTCCAAGCCCACTGTTTTTGCTTTTTCCCGCCAACATTTGATTGTTTCCTGTACATTGGGCAAAATATTAGGTTTATAAATGACAATGATAGGTTTATTGTTTACTTTGATATATCTTTCATCCATGAAGATTGGAAGCAAAAAATCGATATGATCTTCGTTGTCATGAACGGAATATTTCTGCTCAATTAAAACTTCCTGATCATTCCCATCCCAGCGTCTGGTCCAGTTTTCATTTGCCCAGCAAAGCATAAAAGGAAGATCTTCTTTAGGATTTTTTAATTTTCTGTCGATAGGTTCATTCATTAATCTTTTACCATTAAACCAGTAATGGTAGTAACAAAACCCATAAATTCCGTATTGCTTAGCCAATAATTCTTGCGCTATTCTTGCCTCTTCAAGTCTTAGATCGTAAAAACCGAGATCTGAAGGCAGGTGCGGCTGATAATGGTTTTCAAATAGTGGTTTTGCTTTTGTGACGTTAGTCCACTCTGTAAAACCTTTTCCCCACCATTCATCATTTTCAGGGAACGGATGAAATTGTGGTAAATGAATGGCGATTGGTCTTATTTTCATATTGATGTGCTTAAATTATCTATTAAATAAATATTTTATCGTTTGTTTCCAGGGTTGAATTTTTACCCATGAGGGATTATCAAAAGATAATGCTATGACTTTTAATTTTGAAAAAAATCCTAGCCGGTTTGTATACGAATAATGATTGGTTAGTTTTGACTCAATAACTGATACTAATTCTTCATCTCTACCATCCACATACTTTTCGTCGTTAGGGAGAGTTCGGATATTATGTTGTTTGTTTTTACAAGAATCCTTAATCTCTGTTAGTTTTTTGTTCCAACCTTGTGATGAATAGTTCTCCTGTAAATATGTTAATTGTTGTCTGGTGATGAGGTTCCTGTAATTTTTATCTGAGATCATCATCTCTACTTCTAACTCCCAGTTTTTCAAATCTTTCGGGTAGAATATTCCTTTTTCCTTATTATCATCAAAAACCTTATATACACTTGCCGGATTATAATGCAGTACAAAAGGAACTCCTGCCATTGCTGGTTCCAGAAGTGATGTGAAAGATGGTATAGGAAAACCTTCTAAATATAAGTCTGCATTTTCAATATATTGGTTAATCTCTCTTGTAGGATGAATGAAAATTAATCGTTCGTGTACATAAATTTTCCTGTTGGGATTATGGAGTTCAATACCTACGATAGTAAAGATAACATGTTCAAATTTTTCTACAATTTTTAATGCTTCCTGATAGAAATTATATTCCTGATTAGGCTCATATTTCGATTCTCTGCCGATTGAAATAATATTGAATGTATTTTTCTCCGTCTTTTTTAATGAATATGATTCATCTACAGGTATTGGCAAGAAGAACTGGTCTTGCACAGGAATATTTCTGTTTTTAGAATCTTTTAAAATATTTGATTCTCTTATCTGAAGCAAAAAATCTGTAACAGGTGCACCCAGCCAATAAGTATGCTCAGCATGATTGAGAAAAAAAACAGGACTTTTTAATTTATTGGAAGAAAAGATCATTGACGGAATTACATCATGCGGATGAATATGCAGAATAATTCTACTGAAATTATTTTCTTTTAAAGTATCTACTATTTTTTGTGATTTTTCAATAATGTTTAGCTTCTGATCATAAGTAAATACATTATTATCTATTTTATATTGATAGGATCTGGCTATTTCAGAAATCTCCTGAAAATTCTGCCAGGTGCTCATCAGATAATGTTTACTGTTTTTATCATTTTCCATCCAGCTGAAAATAAGTTTTGAATGTCCTCCAATATTGCTTATTTCAGAAAAAAGATGCAATGTTTTATCCTCTGTGGTATCTTGAATATGTACGTCCTCAAAATCTAAATTTTTAAGAGCAATATTTCTGATAATTGATTCGAAACAATTAGAGGTGTAATATCCCGGAAAATTATACCATGCTGAATATGATATTTTTTCTATATACATCAAACAATCATTAAACTTCTCTTCGTCAAAAAGAAGTTTAGCAATTTTTAATGTTTTAAGGAAATATTTTTTATTCTCTAATAGTCTTGACATGGACTAAAACTTATTTATAATCTCAATAATTTTATTTATTTCTTCAGTATCCATAACAGGAGAAATTGGTAGACTCAATACTTCAGCATGAATCTTCTCACTGATTGGAAAAGAAAGATCATTCCAGACTTTATATGCTTCTTGCTTATGAGGAGGAATAGGATAATGAATTAGAGTCTGAACTCCATTTTCTGTAAGATAAGACTGCAGTTCATCTCTTCTTTCGGAGCGGATAACAAATACATGCCAAACATGTTCATTTTCATCAACAGGATATTCTGGGAGAATGACTGCTGGGCTTTTTATTTCGTGAATAAAACGTTTTGCAATCTCCCTTCTTATTTTATTTTCGTTGTCAATATACTTTAATTTAATATCCAAAACGGCGGCCTGAATTTCATCAAGTCTGGAATTTAAACCTTTATATATATTTACATATTTTTGATTGGAACCATAATTGGCCAAAGCTCTGATGGCTTTCATCAAATCATCATCATTAGTGGTTACGGCACCTGCATCGCCCAAGGCTCCTAAATTTTTTCCCGGATAAAAGCTGAAACCAGCTGCATCCCCGAGATTCCCCGATTTTATTCCATTCCATTCTGCCCCGATTGCCTGAGCATTATCTTCTATAATTTTTAGATTATGCTTTCTTGCAATTTCTTTAAGTGAATCAGAGAATACAATTCTGCCCTGAAGGTGAACAATAAGAATACCCTTGGTTTTTGCAGTGATTTTTTCTTCAATTTTTGAGATGTCAATATTATATGTGTTAATTTCCGGTTCTACCAAAACAGGAATTAATCCATTATCTGAAATAGCTAAAATAGAAGCAATATAAGTATTGGAGGGAACAATAATTTCATCTCCGATATTTATTACTCCTAATTCTATATAGGCTCTTAAAATGAGCCTTAAAGCATCCAAACCATTGGCAACACCAATAGTATGTTTGACTCCGATATAATCTGAAAGATTTTTTTCGAAGCTTGAAAGCTGACCTCCCATAAGATACCATCCGGAGCGAAAGACTTCTAAAAGTTTGGCTTCTATCTCGTTTTGATATTGTAAGTTTACCTTTTGTAAATCAAGAAATTTAATCATAGTTTAAAGTTTAATTGAATAAAAGTCTAAGGCAATTCCCCTTGCTCCCATGTTTTCTTTCTGCTGAATTAGTCCTTCATTTAAATATTTACCCTGGTTTTCTGTGGAAATTCCAAAACTGTAATATTTTCGGTCGTTGAATTTTTCCAAAAGAAAATGATTGATAAAATCCAATGCGCCTGCTTTCCTTCCTTCTGATGAGGCTGCCATATACTGCGTATGAATGGTATTTCCAAAATCAAAAATAACAATACCAGCCAAAATCCTGCCATCCTGATTGGCTTCGAAAAGTCTTATGTTTTCGGGGAATTTTTCTTTTAAAAGAGTGATTTCCTCTGCTGTATGTACTGGTTTTGTATCAAATTTCTGAAGGACAGAGGAAAGTAAACTCCAATATTCTTCGAAGTTTGTATTTTCTGTAACTCTTACATTATTTTCTTTGCACTTTCTTACGAGTTGTCTTTTTGTTTCTGAAAATCGGATCGGATGAGAAAGATCGATAACAGATGAAATATCTCTTCTGAAAAGATTGGCATCATTCCGAAAAAGTGCATACAAATCTTCTTCAGCAGGATATTTATGAAAAATATGAGGAATCGCCTTGTATATTATTTCATTAAAAGAAAGATCAGAATAGTATTTCTTTATTTCATTAAAAATTTCCAGCACTTCACTGGCTTTTATGGCATATGATACAATTAATGACCCAAAAGTCAAACCACCATGAGAAATAATTTGTCTTTCGGATTCGTTAGCAGGTAGCACTGCTGCAATTTTATTATTTTTAAAAATTAGAAGTGAATGGTCTTTGAAACGATCAGAGTGATACTCCATAAAATCCCTATCAAAAAAGAAAAGTCCGTTTTTACTTTCTATGATGAATTGATTCCATTCATCATAATACTCTTTTCTGTACTTTTTTATTTCAATAGCCATCTTATAAGTTTATGGACATGATTATATTAGAATCTGTAGAATTCTGTTTTACAAAACCTGCTTTCTCATAAGCTTTTATAGCTCTTGTATTTTCTGCTATAACCTTTAGATATAGGCTTTTTAAATTAAACTCTTTCTTAGCAAATTTAAAAATGTGTTTAAAAATTTCAGCACTTAATCCTTTTCCCCAATATTCCTTTTCTCCGATATATCCGAAATACTCGGCAGATCTATCATCAAGATTTATATTTTTAAGTCCGGCAACTCCGATAATAGTATTGTTGTACTGGATGCCTTTGACCCAATATGCAGAATTTTGATTAAGTGAAGCAAACCATTTTTGTTGATCATCTTTTGAAAAATCAGGAGTGCTTGTTAAATGTTTAATTTCCGGTTCATTGAGCCAATCCCAGGATTTATTAAGTATTTCCGGAGTATATTCTACAAGGGTAAGTTGACGAAAACTTAAGAAGTCCTCATAATCTCTTATATAGTCTTTTTCATTATAAGTATGTGAAGCGAGCACAAGACAAATAGCTCCAGAAGAAAAATTAATTTCTGAAGCCCAGATCCCGGGAGGAATATGCAATCCTAAATCAGGACGGTTAAGAAAAACCTGTCGCTTAAATTTTCCATCATCTAAAGAAACTTCAAAACTGCCACTTGCTGCAATCAGGAATTGGTGACATTCTTTGTGGGAATGAGCTCCTCTGCTTTCACCTCCGGCAATATCATATAAATAGAAAACTCTTTTTACATTAAATGGAAAAGATGAATGGTTTTCAACCACTGTAAGGTTCCCTTCATCAAAACTGATTTTTCCTAAATCAATAACATTACAGTCAAATACAGAAATATTATTTTTCATCAGCCAGTATTTTAAATTCTTCGAAATCTCTTATATAATCATTTTCATTGTATTCTCTGTCAGATACAATAAGAGCTAGTGAGTTGGTTGAAAAGTTTTCCAGTCTTCGCCAAAACATTTTAGGAATATATAGACCATAATAAGATCTGTTTAAGGAAAATCTTTGTTCCTCCTTTCCATTATGGATTATAACATCAAAACTTCCTGAAAGCGCAATAATAAATTCCTGCTGTTCTTTGAAGGCATGGCTTCCCCTAACTTCTCCGCCGGGAACATCATATACCCAGTATGTTCTCTTTATTTCAAAAGGCAATTGATTAGGATGTTCAAAAAAGGATAAGTTTCCTCTTTTATCATATATTTTAGGAAGTTCTATTATTTTCGGTATCATGGCGTTTGTACTTTGTATTCAAAAGTGGGTCTTGTTACTCCGGGATAAATATGCATCATTGTTCCAACTTTTACATTTTCTACCTCAAATCCAATAAAGTTGTCAATCCCAAACAAAAGAATTTTTTGATCCTGTCCAAAATAGAGTTTGAAATAATAATTTCCTGCATTTAAAAGTCCGGCAGGTATATCAAATTCTACAATATATTCTCCAATTTTTGAATCACTATTAGAGACAGGGTTTCCAACATGGAAAATTATCAACTCTTCATAATTTTTCAATTCAAATGTTGTATCAAGTGTAATATTGGGGCAATAATTCTGGAATACAAGTTTTACGTGTACTCCGGAATCAATATCTAATAATTCTCCTTTGATAGGAGTTACGAGAAATTCTTTTATTCTGATATTTTCATTACCAATGGCTTCGTCAAGGTTGCCATTGTAAATGTAAGAGCTTTCTGTTGCACTGCTTTTTTGATATTCTATGATAGTACTAAGTATATCACCTTGGTAATTAATCTGACCCTGGTTTAAAAGGATTCCTTTTGAACATAATTCTTTAACGGCAGTCATATTATGACTTACAAAAAGAATAGTTCGTCCTTCTCCTCTCGTTACATCATTCATTTTACCAAGACATTTTTTCTGAAATTCTGAATCTCCCACCGCTAAAACTTCATCTACGATTAGTATTTCAGACTCTAAATGAGCTGCTACTGCAAACGCCAGACGAACATACATTCCTGAAGAATACCTTTTTACAGGAGTATCTATATATCTTTCAACACCGGAAAAATCTACAATCTCATCAAACTTCCTTTTGATCTCCTTTCTTGTCATTCCTAAAATAGCTCCATTAAGGAAAACATTTTCTCTTCCCGTCATTTCAGGGTGAAATCCTGTTCCTACCTCAAGCAGAGATGCTATTCTTCCGTTGGTATATATCTTTCCTGTAGTGGGCTTTGTAACTTTACTTAAAACCTTAAGCAAAGTTGATTTTCCAGCACCATTTCTGCCGATAATTCCGACAGCATCACCTTGTTCGATTTCAAAATCAATATCACGAAGAGACCATACATAGTCTGATAATCCTTTTGTCGTTCTGTCATTGGCCTCCCCAATTTTAAGATAAGGATCTTCTTTTCCTCTTACTTTATGCCAGAACCTGTTAAGGTCATGAGACAGAGTACCTGTCCCGACTTGTCCCAGGCGATATTGTTTGGATATATTTTCTGCTTTTAAAGACAGCATATTCTTAAATGATTTAAAATTAATAAAAAAGTTTACCAACAAAGGTTATACAGTATCCATAAAGGTTTTTTCGACCTTATTGAAAACAACAATTCCTATCATTAAAAGGATAAGAATAATAACCGTACTAATTCCCAGCATGGCAGGAGAAAAGTCTCCAACGCCTATCCAAGCATATTTAAAACATTCAAAAATACCTGTTAAAGGATTATAATAAGCCAGTTTTTTAAAAAATCCCGGTAATGAGGAAACAGGATATATGACTGGAGTTGCATACATATATAAACTTACACCAAAGCCCAATAGCATTGCAAGATCTTTATACTTTGTAGTCAGCGAAGAAAAGATCATCCCAACTCCTAATGCAAAAAGTGCCATTAAGAATATTAGGAAAGGAGTTGCAAGAATCCAGATATTAGGATGAACTTCTCCTTTACTATAATAATATGCCCAGGCAAGAATAAACAAAATAAGCTGTACACCAAACCGCATCAGATTGGAGATGACAATAGATAATGGAGTAACCAGTCTCGGGAAATATACTTTCCCGAAGATTCCTGCATTTCCGGTGAAAGTAGAGGAGGTGGCCAATAATGATGAAGAAAAGTAATTCCAGAGAGTAACTCCAGCCAGATAGAAAAGGAGTGGCGGAGCTCCGTCTGTAGGTAATTTGGCAATCCTTCCAAAAATAACCAGATAGACAATGGTAGTTAAAATGGGATTAATAAAAAACCAGATTGGGCCCAAAATAGTCTGCTTAAAGCTGGATACAAAATCTCTTTTTACAAACATATAAACAAGATCTTTGTATCTCCAGACTTCTTTTAGCTTCAAGTCAAATAACGAATGATCTGCATCAATCGTCTCTGTCCACTTCTGTTGTGGTTCATTCATCTGTGTAAGTTTTTGCAAATTTATAATAATTAATTCTTACCGTATCTCTTAGTTTATGAATTTTCATAGTCAATAAAACTAAAAATCAACAACTAATATATTGATATTTGACGGTATGAACAAAAACTATTGGCCATAAAGCCAATAGTCTATGAATTTTATAAATTATAATTGTTATTTTCCGATAAGTTGTTTCAGATATTCGCCATATCCGCTTTTGCCATATTTGGTAGCAGTTTCAAGAAGTTTTTCTTCATCAATGAATTTGTTTCTGAAGGCAATTTCTTCAATACAGCCAATTTTAAATCCTTGTCTTTTTTCAATAACACTTACAAATTCTGAAGCGTCATGAAGAGAATCAAAAGTTCCTGTATCCAGCCATGCAGTTCCTCTGTTGAGAACAGCTACTTCAAGTTTCCCGCTATTTAAGTAAACATTGTTGATATCTGTGATTTCCAGCTCACCTCTCGCAGAAGGTTTGATATTTTTCGCAATTTCCACTACATTATTATCATAAAAATACAGACCGGGAACAGCATAATTTGACTTAGGATTTAAAGGCTTTTCTTCAATAGAAACGGCTTTCAGGTTTTTGTCAAATTCCACTACACCGTATCTTTCAGGGTCTGCAACGTGATAAGCGAAAACAACTCCTCCTTCCGGATTGGTTTTGTTTTTCAGTAAAGTTCCCATTTCGGAACCATAGAAAATATTATCTCCCAGTACCAGTGCGGCCGGATCGTTGCCAATAAACTGTTCACCAAGGATAAATGCTTGTGCTAACCCATCCGGGCTTGGCTGAACAACATATTCTATATTACAGCCAATTTGTGAGCCGTCGCCCAAAAGCTTGATAAAACCTGCCTGATCATGGGGAGTAGTGATGATCAAAATATCTTTAATTCCCGCTAGAAGCAATGTGGAAAGCGGATAATAGATCATGGGTTTGTCGTAAACAGGCATCAGCTGCTTGCTTACTGCAATGGTAAGAGGGTAAAGTCTTGTTCCGGAACCTCCGGCTAATATTATTCCTTTCATGTTTTGGTGCGTTTTGCGCTTATTTCTTTTGTGTTGTGAGTTGAATTTCTGTTGAGTACAAAGGCTTTTATTTCCCTGTTATCTCAATATATTTAGCTGTACTGCTTGTTGTAGTAATCCTGATAATTTCCTGAAGTTACATTTTCCAGCCATTCCTTGTTTTCCAGATACCAGTCAATGGTTTTTGCTAATCCTTCTTCAAAAGTTACTGAAGGTTTCCAGCCTAAATCTTTATTCAGTTTTGTGGCATCAATGGCGTAACGTTTATCATGGCCAGGTCTGTCTTTTACAAAAGTGATCAGTTTTTCTGAATAACCTTCCGGTCTTTCCAGTTTGGCATCCATTTGTTTGATCAGTTCTTTTACAAGATCAATATTCTGCCACTCGTTGAATCCTCCTATATTATAAGTCTCTCCTGTTTTTGCTTCCTTAAAAATCTGATGAATCGCTTTGGCGTGGTCAATAACAAATAACCAGTCTCTGGTGTATTTTCCGTCACCATAAATAGGAAGAGGTTTCTCATTGATGATATTTGAAATACAAAGGGGAATCAATTTTTCAGGGAAATGATTCGGACCGTAGTTGTTGGAACAGTTAGATACGATGAAAGGCATTCCATAGGTGTTTCCGTAAGCTCTTACCAAATGGTCAGAAGCTGCTTTTGAAGCTGAATACGGAGATTGAGGGTCGTATGATGTGGTTTCCAAAAAGAATCCTGTTTCGCCTAAACTTCCATATACTTCATCCGTGGAAATATGATAGAAAAGATTGTTTCTTTTTTCATCCGGGAATCTGCCGTGAGTGTGATCAGGATTTAACGTCCAGAATTCTTTACAAAGATTCAGAAGATTAGCGGTTCCGTTCACATTCGTGTTGATAAACGCCATTGGATCTGTAATACTTCTGTCTACGTGGCTTTCTGCTGCTAAATGTACAACTGCATCCGGATTATATTTTTCGAAAACTTTTCTAAGTTCTTCCGGTTTTGTGATATCTGCTTTTTCGAAAACATAATTAGGCTCATTTTCAATGTCCTTTAAATTTTCCAGATTTCCGGCATAAGTAAGAGCATCAAGATTGATGATGGTGGTGTCCGGATTGTTTTTTACAAATTCTCTTACAACATGGGAGCCAATAAATCCGGCGCCTCCTGTAATAATAATGTTTTTCATTGATTTATTTTGTGATGATCTTTCTTCCTATACTTTTATAATGAAATCCGTTTTGTTCCGGGATTTCCAGCGGGTACATATTTCTGCCGTCAAAAATGACTTTGTTTTTCATTTTTTTAGCCATCAGTTCAAAATTAGGATTTTTGAATTCCGGCCATTCTGTAGCAATAAATAGTGCGTCCACATCTTCCAGTGCATCATACATTCCTTTGGCGTATTGTATTGTATCACCTAAAAGCTTCTGAACATTCCTTTCTGCAACAGCATCATAAGCAATGATCTCTGCACCTTTCTCCAATAGTAGAGCGATGTTGTCTAAAGATGAAGCTTCTCTGATGTCATCTGTGTTTGCTTTAAAGGCTAGTCCCCACATGGCGATTTTCTTTCCTTTAATACTTCCACCGAAATATTTTTCAATTTCAGACACTAAGATAACTTTCTGGGTAGTATTTACATTTTCAGTAGCTTCCAGGATCTGGAAATTAAAATCTTCCTGTTTTCCGGATTTTATAAGTGCTTTTACATCTTTAGGAAAGCAGCTGCCTCCATATCCGATCCCCGGGAATAAGAATCTGTGCCCGATTCTGTCGTCGCTACCCATTCCCAGTCTTACCTTATCTACGTCCGCGCCTACTTTTTCACAATAGTTGGCAATTTCGTTCATGAAGGTGATTTTTACCGCTAAAAATGAGTTCGCGGCATATTTGGTAAGCTCCGATGATTTCTCATCCATGAAAATGATGGGAATTCCGGTATTGGTAAAAGGCTGGTATATTTTAGACATAATGTCTTTGGCTTTGTCCGAACTTGCCCCTACTACAACTCTTGATGGATTCATTGAATCTTCAACAGCAAACCCTTCTCTTAAAAATTCAGGATTTGAAACCACATCAAAAGGGATGTCTGTTTTGGAAGAAATTGTTTCTCTCACTCTGTCTGCAGTTCCCACAGGAACAGTACTTTTATTGACAATGACTTTGTATTCAGTCATCATTTCACCTATACTATTAGCTACCTGAAGTACATAAGACAGATCCGCAGATCCATCTTCTCCCGGAGGAGTTGGCAACGCCAGGTATATAACTTCGCTTTTGTCTAAAGCCTCTTTAAGATTGGTAGTGAAAAATAATCTTTCAGACTGGATGTTTCTTAAAAACATTTCTTCAAGGTTCGGCTCATAGATGGGAACAATGCCGTTTTTCATACCTTCTACTTTTTTTTCATCAATATCAACACAGTATACTGAATTGCCAAGTTCTGCCAGAGTAGTTCCTGTAACTAATCCCACATAACCTGTTCCTACAATCGTTATATTCAAAATGTCTGTTTTAAAATTCTAGAGACAAAAGTAATAAAAATCCTCCGACATATTCTTTTAATTTATTGTAAATGAATCTGCCCCTATTTACTTGATACTTAAGATTATTTTGCATTTTTAGAAAAAAAGCTTATATTTGCAATGGATTTACGGAAAAAATGGGAAGGCTTCGGAAGAAAGCCTTTTTTCGTACTGTAAATCAAGATAAAAATATATGGAGTTTAGAAAAAGAATTGAAGAATTATTAAATGAATTCCTTGAGACCAGAAAAGATCTGTTTCTTATTGATCTTAAAATTTCTCCAGGGGATGATATTACAGTGATTTTGGATGGTGATAACGGAGTTTCTTTGCAGGACTGCCTTGATGCAAGCCGCGCAATCGAATTTAATATGGATCGTGAAGAGCATGACTTCAGCCTTCAGGTGATGTCTGCCGGACTGAGCGAGCCATTATCCACACCAAGACAGTTCAGTAAAAACATTGGAAGAGAGATTGAGGTGATGCTGGAGGATTCTTCTAAAATTGAAGGGGAATTGTCAAAAGTAGACGATGAGAAGATCACACTTGTTTTACGTTACCGTAAGCCGAAAGATATCGGAAAAGGAAAAGTAGATGTGGAGGAAGAGAAAGAGATTTCTTATCCTGAGATCAAAAAAGCATTAGTAGTAATTAAATTTTAAAAAGAAAAAAGAATAGATGGATAATATAGCGTTGATTGAATCCTTTGGTGATTTTAAAGACGAAAAAGGGATCAGTAAGATTGATCTTATGGCAATTATTGAAGATTCACTGAAGACTCTTTTAAGAAAAAGATTCGATTCAGATGATCATTTTGATGTGATTGTAAACCCGGATAAAGGAGATTTTCAGATATTTTTAAATAAAACAATTGTAGAGGACGAAATGTCTGAAGATGACGATTTGGAAATTGAAATTTCTGAAGCGAAGAAGATTGACCCTACCTTCGAAGTAGGTGAGGACTTTACAATGGAAATTCCTGTTGCACAGTTGGGAAGAAGAAATATTCTTACCCTTAAGCAAATCCTTGCTACAAAACTTCAGGAACACAATAATGCAATGCTGTACGAACAGTTTAGAGATAAAATTGGTGAAATTGTTGTTGGAGAAATCCACCACATCCGTCATAAGCACGTGATTCTGCTGGATGATGAAGGAAATGAATTTATTTTACCAAAAGAAAACCAGATCCCATCCGATTTCTTTAAAAAGGGTGAGAATATCAGAGCTATTGTTGAGACAGTAGATTTTAAAGGTTCTAAACCACAGATTATTATTTCCAGAACTGCACCTAAATTCCTTGAGAAGTTATTAGAGCTGGAAATTCCTGAAATCCAGGACGGAACAATTATCCTGAAAAAGGTAGTGAGAATTCCTGGCGAAAAGGCGAAGATTGCGGTAGATGCTTATGATGACAGAATTGATCCGGTAGGAGCTTGTGTAGGAGTGAAAGGATCCAGAATTCATGGCGTTGTAAGAGAGTTGAGAAATGAAAACATCGATGTTATTCAGTGGTCTAAAAACCCTGAGATTTTGGTGAAGAGAGCATTAGGAAATGTTACAGTCAATAAAATTGACATCAATGAGGATCAAAACTATGCATTAGTATATACTCCTGTTGAAGAGATTTCTAAAGTAATTGGAAAACAAGGTCAGAATATCAGATTGGCTTCTTGGTTGTCAGGATATGAAATTGATGTATACAGAGAGTCCAGCGAGGATGACGATGTTGAATTGAGAGAATTTAACGATGATATCGAGCAGTGGATTTTGGATGAGTTTAAGAAAGTAGGACTTACGACTGCAAAATCAGTATTGGATAAAGAAACTGAAAGTCTTTTAAATATGGTAGACCTTGAAGAAGAAACCATCGAAGAGGTTAAACGTATTCTGAGAGAAGAATTTGAAGATTAAGATTTTAAATAAATTTTAATAAACAGTAAAAAGGAAATACTTTAATTTTAAAAATTAAAAAACAGTAAATAATATAAATGCCAAAAATTAGATTAAATAAAGCGGTTAAGGAATTCAACATTTCGATGTCCAGATTAGTAGAGTTTTTACAATCAAGGGGTTTTGAAGTTGAAAGCAATCCTAACGCTCAATTGGAAGAAGCGGCATATTCTGCATTGGAGGCTGAGTTTGCTAAAGACGGCGAACAAAGAAAGGCTTCCCATGAGGTGGTGATCACTAAAGTTCCGGAAGAAAAGCTGGAAATTGAAGAAAAGAAAACCCCTGAAGTGATAAGAGCTAAAGCAAATAAACCAGAAACTAGAATTTTAGGTAAAATAGACTTAGAACCTAAGAAGCCTGAAGTTGAAGAAGCTCCTGCAGCTCCTGTGGCTCCTGTTGCGACACCGGTTGAAGAAAAGAAAGAAGAAATCGTGAAAGAAGAACAACAGCCGGAAGTTAAAGCAGCGCCAGAAAAGCAGGAATTTAAAGTTTTGGATAAAATTGATTTGTCTCAAATAGAATCTAGAAACAGACCTGTGAAAAAAGACAAACCAAAAATGGAGGAGAAAAAAGAAGAAGTTAAACCTGTGGAACCAATAAAAGAAACTCCAAAACCAGTGGTTGCAGAGGAGAAAAAAGTGGAAACTCCAAAAGCTGAGGCTGAACCTGAATCTCAGGAACCACAAAAAATTGAGACAGTATATCAGAAACTTGACGGTCCTAAGATCGTTGGGGAAAAGATCGATTTGACTCAGTTTGCGCCAAAGCCAGGTGCCGGAGCAAAAAAGAAAAGAAAGAGAATTGAAAAACCTGGTGGCCAGAATAACCAACAAGGTCAGGGGAATAATCAAAACTCTGGAAATAATAACAACAACCAAGGTGGGCAAGGCCAAGGAAACCGTCAGCATAATAACAACGGTGGACAAGGTGGAAACCGCCAAGGTGGTCAGGGAGGACAAGGAAATCGTCCTCAAGGTCAAGGTGGCCAGGGCGGAAACCGTTTTGGAAATAACCAGGGTGGTGGAAACCGTCAAGGTCAAGGTGGTGGCTTCAAAAAAGGAGGTCAGAACAACAGACCTGGGCAAAGAGTTATGCCGGTTGAGCTAACTGATGAGCAAGTTAAGAACCAGATCAAGGAAACATTAGAAAAACTTACTAATAAAGGAGGGAAATCTAAATCTGCAAAACACAGAAAAGACAAGAGAACTTTCCGTAGAGAACAGGATGAGCGTCAGCAGGAGCTTGAAGCACAAGACAGAACTCTTAAAGTAACAGAATTCATCACAGTAGGTGAATTGGCAAGTTTGATGAATGTTTCTCCAACTGAAGTAATTTCTGCTTGTTTCTCATTAGGGGTAATGGTTACGATGAACCAAAGACTTGAAGCTGATACCTTATTATTAGTAGCAGATGAATTCGGTTATAAAATTGAATTCTCAGATGCTGATCTTGAAGATACAGATGCAGAAGATGAAGTAGATACTGAAGAAAGCTTATTGCAGAGAGCTCCTGTAGTTACTGTAATGGGACACGTTGACCACGGTAAGACTTCATTGTTGGACTACATTAGAAAAACAAACGTAATTGCCGGTGAATCCGGAGGGATTACTCAGCACATTGGTGCTTATAACGTGAAACTGGAAAACGGTCAGAGAATTACTTTCTTAGATACACCAGGTCACGAAGCCTTTACGGCGATGAGAGCAAGAGGTGCACAGATTACAGATATTGCCATTATCGTAATTGCTGCCGATGATGATGTGATGCCTCAAACAAAAGAAGCTATTGCCCACGCTCAGGCTGCAGGAGTACCAATGATTATTGCTATCAACAAAGTAGATAAGCCGAACGCAAACCCGGACAACATCCGTCAGCAGTTATCAGGATTAAATCCACCGGTTTTAGTAGAAGAATGGGGTGGAAATGTTCAGGCACAGGAGATTTCAGCTAAATTCGGTAATAACGTAGATGTATTGTTGGAAAAAGTTTTACTACAGGCTGAAATGCTTGAGTTGAAAGCAAATCCGGACCGTGCAGCAAACGGAGTTGTTATTGAAGCATCTTTAGATAAAGGTAGAGGTTATGTAGCAACAATGTTGGTACAGACCGGAACTTTAAGAGTAGGTGATTATGTAGTAGCAGGTAAAAATCACGGTAAAGTAAAAGCTTTGCTTGATGAAAGAGGAAAAAATCTAAAAGAAGCCGGGCCATCAATTCCTGCAACAATTTTAGGTTTGGACGGAGCGCCTACTGCAGGTGATAAATTCCGTGTATATGCTGACGAAAGTGAAGGTAAAGCTATTGCCAATAAAAGGGAACAACTACAAAGAGAATTATCCATCAGAACGAAGAAGCATACGACACTTGAAGAATTGGGTAGACGTATTGCTTTAGGAGAATTCAAAGAACTGAACATTATCCTTAAAGGGGACGTGGATGGTTCCGTAGAAGCTCTTTCTGATCAGTTACAAAGATTATCAACAGAAGAAATCAGTGTTAAAATTCTTCACTCAGGTGTTGGACAGATCACTGAATCTGATATCAACTTAGCGGCAGCATCAGATGCCATCATCATTGGATTCAATGTAAGAGCGGGTGCCAATGCAAAAGAACTTGCAGATCGTGAAGAAATTGAGATCAGAACTTACTCTGTAATCTATAAAGCAATCGATGAAGTAAAAGAAGCGATGGAGGGAATGCTTTCTCCGGAAATTCAGGAACAGGTAATTGGTAATGTTGAAATCCGTGAGGTATTCAAGATTTCTAAAGTAGGAACCATTGCAGGTTGTATGGTTCTTACCGGAAAAGTAACAAGACAATCTAAAGTACGTCTACTAAGAGATGGTATTGTTAAATTCGACGGTGAACTTGAAAGTTTGAAACGTTTCAAAGATGATGTTAAGGAAGTAACGAAAGGTTACGAATGTGGTCTGAATCTGAAAGGTTACAATGATATTGAAATCGGAGATATCCTTGAAGTTTACGAAGAAGTAGCAGTTAAGAAGAAACTGAAATAAATATATCCTAAATATGTGAAAACCACTTTTTTATAAAGTGGTTTTTTTATTTTTCCACCTCTATTAATTTATAATAGTTCTAAATAATTTTTCTTGAATTATTAATAATTTGTTAAAATGAATTTTATTAATGAAAAAAATATTTTTTATTGAATAAAAACTGTCTATTGTTATTGAATCCTATTTGATTTACGCAAATTTTAGATGAAACATTAAAAAAAACAAGCGTTTAAACGTTAGTTTAATTTGTGGATGTTAATATTTATTAACATATTTGCTCATTAAATATATTAAAATTTGTTAATATGAATGTTAAACTAAGTGTATTAACGGCTGGTGTCTTGTTTTTTTCAGGACAAGCTGTATTTGCTCAAACCGACACGACTAAAAATACCAAACAAATTGAGGAGGTAGTTGTTTTAGGGTATAGCAAAAAAAGTACCAAGGCTAAGTCTACTGCTGCATCAGTGACAATTGACTCTAAGGCTCTTGAGAATCGTCCGAATGTTTCGTTTATTAATTCTCTTCAAGGAAATGCTCCTGGTATCAGTATTAATTCAACTTCTGGATCACCAGGTTCTGGAAAGATTAATGTTATGGTGCGTGGTCTGTCTTCCATCAATGCATCGACAGATCCTCTTTACGTTATTGATGGATTAATTACTTCTGCATCCCAATTTAGAAACTTGAATCCAGAGGATATTGATAATATCAGTATTCTGAAGGATGCACAAGCTACTGCAATCTATGGTAACAGAGGGGCGAATGGTGTTGTTGTTATCAATACTAAAAATGCTAAATACAATAGTGGATTAAGAGTAACATACGACATGCTTACTTCATTCTCTGTATTACCTAAAACTAAATACAATATGTTAGGTGCAAAAGATTTATTGAATCTGGAACACCAATATGGAGTTGGAGATGGTGGAGATATGACTCAAGATGAAATTAATGCTTGGAAAACTGATACAGATTGGAATAAGCAATTCTTTCAGACAGCTATGTTACAACAACATACTTTAGGGATTACTGCCGGAGGGAAAAATATTAATAATTATACATCCTTAGGATACTTAAATACTGATGGAACATTCAGATCTACAGACTTCCAAAGATTTACTTTAAGAAATAACTTAACTGGTAAATCAGATAATGGAAAGCTGACTTTCGGAATGCAAATGGCTGTAGGATATTCTAAACGTCATCAGCTAGATCAGGAAACAAACGATAATATTTCTGCAAATATTATTCAAAACCCATTGTTCGGTTCTTTAAGAACACCAGGTTATTTAGAGCCATACCCATTCATTAATGGGCAGGATATGTTTAACCAGATCGGTGGAGCAGGAACAAATTACCCGGGTTGGGTTCTTGCTGATATTGTAAGAGGAGGAATTGTGAATTTATTCACTGAAACTTCAATACTAGCCAATGCGAATGTAAACTATAAAATTACAGATTGGTTATCTGTAGGAAACAGAACAGGTATGGATTTCAGAGAAAGTGACCGTACTTTTGCACGTAACCCTACAGGATATCTTTCCCTTGCAGCCAGAGCGTCAGGAGCTCAATACGGAGGTTTTGAACAGATGACAAATACAAAAGATTTGACATTTAACTCTGTATCTAATATTACTTTTGATAAAAAATTTGGTGAACATTCACTAACAGTTGCTGCTTATTTAGATTATCTGAAAGCTCATTATCTATTTAAGAGTAATACTCAGAATGGTTTAGATCCATTTAACTGGGCATTTGGTGCAGGAACTGGATATATTCCATTTAATCCGGCAACTCCATCTTTATATGTACCACAAGTATCTGCAGGTAAAATTAATGCAGGAACATTGGCTGTAATCGGAACATTAGAATATGATTATGCTGGTAAATATGGGGTAAGTGCAACAGTAAGAAGAGATGGATCTTATAGATTCCCTAAAGAAAACAGATGGGAAACATTCTGGTCAGTAGGAGGACGTTGGAATATTGAGAAAGAAAGCTTCCTTGAGGGGTCTACTGCTGTAAATATGTTAAAGCTTAGAGGATCTTACGGTACTACTGGTAACCAGAACTTAATACAACCAGCGAATAATGGTAACCCTTTATTTGTAGGTACAAACATTTATACTGACTTAATAGCTAGTAATACAGGATATATGAATTCTGTAGGATACAATGCTGTGATAGGTAACCCAAATGTTAAATGGGAAAAAGTAAGCCAGGCCAATATTGGAGTAGATTTTGGTTTGTTTAGAAATTTTGTAGAAGGTACTGTTGATGTTTATAGAAAAAAGACAGAAAGATTATTTAATTCGATCACATTATCTGCTGTTACAGGACAATATACAATCAATGGTAATAATGGAGAACTTGAAAATAAAGGTATTGAAGCTTCTTTAAGATTCAATATTCTGAAAAATCAGGACTACAGTGTTTCTATATTTGCAAACGGTGCTTACAATAAGAACAAGATTTTATCATTCGACGGAGCCGATCTTTCCGATGATAATGTAAATGCTGCAGGAGGTCCTATCGGACAATGGAATCTGTATCATTATGTAGGTGTTAACCCGGCTACTGGAGAGCAGCAATTTATTGGAAAAGATGGACAAGTGACAGAATCTCCTTCTCCAGATGATAAAGTATTGACAGGGAAATCTTATGTTCCTAAATTTACTGGAGGATTTGGTGTAAATGCTAATTACAAAGGATGGTTTGCTGATGTATTGTTTAGCTACCAAGCTGGAGGATGGATGTATGACAACGTTTATTCTTGGTTAATGGATCCTAGTTCATTAGGTACCGGAGCAAACTTTGCTGGGGATATCTTAAACTCTTGGACTCCTGATAATCCAAATACAAATATTCCGTCTATGACTGCAAATAATACAGGATTGGAAGGTTCTTCAGATAGATTCCTTTTCAAAACTGACTTTATTCGTCTGAAGAATATAACTTTTGGATATAACTTTAATAAAGATTTATTGAAAAATCTTCCTATTACAGGAATTAAAGTATTTGTTCAAGGTGAAAATTTAGCAACATTTACAAAGTGGAAAGGGTATGATCCTGAACCAATGTTTGCATATTCATTAGGTGTTTATCCAAATCCAAAAACGATTTCAGTAGGACTTAATGTGCAATTTTAATAATAAGTTGAAATGAAAAAATTAATTTTAAATATATCTATAATTGGTTCTGTTTTAGTTTCTTTAGGGACATTACAGAGCTGTAATGATGCAATTGAGACGAATTTGCAACCAGGAACTGTAGAGGACAATGGTGCTCCGTTTAAAACTACTGATGCCCTATACAATTATATGATGGGGAACGTATATGGGACATTAGAGCCTCAATATCCAATTCATGTTTCTGCAGTGCTTTCAGATGAAGTGAAACCAGGAGCGTCTAGTGGTGGGCAAGAATTTCAGTTACACCGTTACTTCTTAACTTCACAGGAGCCAAGAGTTGCAGAAATTTGGCAAAATAACTATGCTGTAATCAACCACGTTAACCGTTTGATTAGAGGTTCTGCTGGAATTACACCTGTTAGTACAGCAGACGCTACGAGATTAAAGCAAATTGTAGCTCAGGCAAGAGCGATGAGAGCGTATGCTTATCTGCAATTAGAGTCGCTATTTTCTACGAATATGACAGATCCTAATGCATTAGGGGTGATCTTGATTAAAGACGTACCTGAATTAAATACAAAATTACCAAGATCAAAAAATTCAGATATTTATGCATTTATTGAAGAAGATTTAACAGCAGCAAGAAGTGTTCTGACAGCTGAAGGAACTAATCAATATTTTATTGGTAAAAGTGCTGTTAATGCAATTTCTGCTAGATATTTCTTGTATAAAGGAGATTATGCAAAAGCTAAAACTTACGCACAAGCGGTAGTAGACGCAGCTGCCACTGGTGGTTTTCCATTAGCTAAAGCTACTCCTTTTACATTTGGACCTAATCCTGTAACTAGCTCTTACCACTCAGCAAACCCTACAGCGCAACCGAGAGATTATGTGGTTGATGGTCAGGAATTTCCTGCTACTATTACAATTACCGATGCAAATGGTAACCCACTTAATCAAGCTGTGGCAAATAACGGGAATGCATGGAGAAATGCATTTTACGGACAATTATCAACTAATGTAGGTACATCGTTCAATCCTTATCGTCAAATGTGGGTTGATCAGAATAGAGGAGAGTCTATCCTTTCTCTAGGACGTATTGCATTAGGTGGAAATGGGTTGCCTATTGGTGCTGTTTGGAATACGAATAGTTCTTCCCTTTCAGGTGCACCAATGTGGTTCTGGGGTCGTAACTTATATAACTTATTCCTAGAAGGCTACGGAGATGTAACAGGAGCAAATGTTGGTGCTAAAGGAGATATACGATTCCTTACTAATAGGGATCCTACTACTTCTCCTAATCCGAACTATGCAGCTTTATATCCTAATAACTTAGGTCAGACTAGATCTACCGATCGTTTAGTAGTTGATAAATATCCGGGTAAAGCAGGAACGAACACTAGAAATGATATTAAGCTTTTCAGACTTTCAGAAATGTACTTTATATTAGCTGAATGTGCAGTTAATGATGGTCAGCTTTCAACTGCTGCTAATTATATCAAAACTGTAAGAGACGCAAGAAACTTTAGAGGTACAACTACTGCTCCGACTTATGCTAGTGCACAAGCTGCATGGGCTGATGTCTTAAAAGAAAGACGTATAGAGCTTGCTCTTGAAGGGCATCGTTATATTGACCTTAAGCGTCTGGCGGTTAAAGCTGGTACAAAAATGGATAGAAACAATACAGATGATATTGTATTAACTTCTAATCTGGAGAACGGTGATTACAGATATACACTACCAGTGCCATTATCTGAGATTTCTGCAAATCCAAATGCACAACAAAACCCTGGTTATTAATCATACAATAATCATATTATACAGAACCCCTGCTCAAAGCAGGGGTTTTTTATGTCCTTTTATTTCTTATTTTTGCTGTACAATAATGAATAATGAAGTACATCCTTTTCATACTCTTCTCTTTAGGTTTTGCAGCCAAGGCTCAGGTCGTGAATAAAGCAGAGACTAAACCTCAATCCCAAAAAGAAGACACTCTTGTGATAGATTCCGGGAAAAAAGATTCCCTGAAAATTTTCAAACCTACTATTAATGATTACCAGTATCAGACCCAGTTTTCTGAAAAGAAAGTTTTTGATACGGTAATGACTTTTGATAAAACCTATATCTTTTCACAGCAAAATAATAAAGACAATTTCGGAAGAATACAGCCTGCCAATATTGGATCAGGATTTAATCCCCTTGTATTCGAAGTCAATGCGGAGGAAAATCTTTCCCTATTGCCATCCAATAAATCTTACATGATTATTGGAGCCAATGATGTGAAATACTATGATGTAAAAACACCTACTGCATCATTTATTTATCATAATGCTATGCGAAACGGGGCTGCTTTAAAGTCTACCTATACTCAGAATATCGGAAAAAGATTCAATTTTGCTTTAGAATATATGGGGCTTCGTTCGCAGGGACTTTACAGAAATTCCTTGTCAGCGAATAACAATACTTTATTTTCGGGACACTATGTTTCCAAAAGTGGGAATTATGAACTTTTTGCCCATTATCTTCATCAGAATGTAAATAATCAGGAAAGTGGAGGGATTACCGAAGATAATCTGTTTCAAAGTGGAGACAGCAATTATAGCAACAGACAAAATGCGCAGGTAAATCTCGCATCTTCAAGCTCTCAGTTTTCTTACAGAAGATACTATCTGAGTCATCAGTTTACGCCCTTTAATTCTGAGAAATTTCCTTTTAGTATAAGACATATTCTTTCTCATCAGGGAAACAAATATTACTATAACCAAACTGCTTTGGAGCCTTATTGGTATGATGATCCTGCTGAATTGGTAAATGGCTTTCCACTGACAACCAAAAAATACTCCGAGAATTTCAGTAATACCGTAAGCTTGATTTTTAATAATGAAAAATTCAAACTGGATGCCGGGGTACGTTATCAGATAATCAAATTCGGAATAAGAGATGTTGTTGCACTCAACAATGTACCTTTTCCGGGTGAGCTGAAAGAAAACAGAATCGGAGCTGTAGGAAACCTGCAGGTAAAACTTTGGGATAAAATTCAATTGAATTCATTCCTTGAGTTTTCAAACGGAAGTCAGTTTAAAAGTTATCTGAAGACAACCAATAATCTGAAGTTTGAGCCTATCAAAGATTATTTCGTGAATGCAAAGGTAAACTTCCAAAGTGCATATCCTTCATTCAATTATCTATTGAATACTTCTGTTTATAATAACTTCAATTATTATCTTGAAAATGCAAAAAACCAGTCTGTAATGGAAGTGGGAGGAAGCATTAATCTGAAATGGTTTAAAACTGAAATTTTCGCCAATTATTTCAGAATCGATAACTATACATACTTTGACAGCAATGGAAGCCCGAAACAAAGTGACAATTCAGTGAATATTTCTCAGATTGGAGGTGATGCTACATTCAGCTTCAACAAATTCCATCTGAATACAAGAGTGCATTTCCAGAATACCTTAACGAACAAAGATCTGCTTCCAATGCCAGGTTTCATCGGGAGAGCCAATTTCTTCTATCAGACCCAGGCTTTCAAAAAAGCAGCAGAAATTCAGGCAGGTGTTAAAGTATACTATTTCTCTAAGTTTGCATCAAGAGACTATTTCCCTGTTCTTAATGAATATATCCTTCCAAGAGCAGATTCATTTTCAATTGGAGGACAGCCTATTGCCGATATTTATATTAATATGAAAGTGAAAAAAATGTTCTTTTTCATAGAAGGACAGCAGATAGGAACTGTTATTTCCAATAATAAAGCATATGCATTTCCACATTATCCGGTGTATGATTTCAGATTGAATATCGGAATCGTGTGGTATTTGTTCAACTAAAAACGATACAGGTTGAAAACAATTAATAAAATATCATTTAACGATATAGAAAGTATTCCTCAGCTGGTAAAAGATTTTTTAAATCAGAAAATTGAGGGTTTTGAAAATAATACATTTTCCTTAGAACATTTCAGACAGCAGATTCATCTGAAGAAAGATTCTTTCACCTCTGAAAAAAGAAGCATTTTAGCTGATGTGTTTGAAGGACAATCAGAAAACTTTTCTCTTTCTTCAAAGCAGAGAGAAAATCTTGAGAATCTTAAACTGCCTAACACATTTACGATAACAACAGGACATCAGTTGAACCTGTTTTCAGGGCCTGTTTTCTTTGTGTATAAAATTCTTCAGACCATAAAGACATGTACCTATCTGAAGGAAAACTTTCCGGATTTTAATTTTGTTCCGGTGTATTGGATGGCTTCAGAGGATCATGACTTTGCGGAGATCAATCATTTTAAAACCGAAAATAACTATTACGAAACCAACGAAAAATCCGGAGGTCCTGTAGGGAGAATTGAAATCAGTGACACCTATTTTATTTCGGAATTTGAAAAAGAATTCAAAGATTCTATTTTCGGTACAGAGCTGATCTTAATGATGAAGGAAGCTTATAAAGCTGGAAACACTTTAACGCAAGCTATTAAGATTCTTGTCAACCGTCTTTTCTCAGAATTCGGACTTTTGATTCTGGATGGAGATTCTAAAGAACTTAAAAACCTGATGAAGGAGATTTTTAAAGATGAACTTCTTCATTGCAGCTTACAGAAAACTTCTGAAGATAAAGTAAAGTTTCTTACAGAAAAATATGGAAAAGTTCAGGTAAACCCACGTGAAATAAATCTTTTCTACCTTTCTGAAACGAGAGACAGAATAGAATTTAACGGACAGAAGTATAGTATTGTAGATAAGCCTATCCAGTTTACAGAAGAAGAAATTCTTGCAGAATTGGAAAACCACCCTGAGAAATTCAGTCCAAATGCATTGATGCGCCCGGTATATCAGGAAAATGTACTTCCTAATTTAGCCTATATCGGTGGCAATGCTGAAATCATGTACTGGCTGGAATTGAAAGATTATTTCTCAAAAATTAATATCCCGTTCCCAATTCTGATTCCCAGAAACTCTATGCTTTTTCTGAAAGAAAAAACATTGGGAAAAATTGAGAAACTTGATCTTAAAATTGAAGATTTTTTTCAGAACTTCACCGTACTTACCAATCAGAAGATTTTGAAAGATAGCCCAATTTTACAATTATTGGATGAGAAAGAAGAATTATTGATCAACAATTTTTCTGCATTGAGAGCTTCAGCAGAAACCACTGAGAAATCTTTCGGGAACATGGTGAAGGCGGAAGAAGTACGACAATTAAAATCATTTAAAAGAATGAAAAAACGTCTGCTTCATGCTGAAAAAATAAAACAAAATGAATTGCTGGAACGGCTTGAAAATCTGTTTTTAGATGTTCATCCCGCAAAAACATGGCAGGAGAGAGTCTATAACTTTAGTGTATTCTTTTCAGATTATGGCTATTCGTGGCTTGAAAATTGTTTGGAAGAAATGGTGGTTCAAGATTCAAAATTAATAATTGTTGCCATTTAATTTTAAAGAAGTATTTTTGTAAATTATAATTATCGAATATGATAAAGAGGTTTTTTATTCTATCCAGTTTATGTATGGTTTTGGGAGTTTCAGCCCAGAAATCACATACGGTTGTGCAAGGTGATAATCCTTACAATATTGCCAAAAAGTATGGAATGACTGTAGATGAATTGCTGAAGCTAAACCCAAAACATAAAGATGGCAAACTGGCGATCGGTGATGTTTTAACTATAAAATCAGATAAAGCTGCCACTCCGGTTGTAACAAAAGCAGTTCCGGTAGAAAAAGCAACTTCAACAACAAGTGCTTCTTCTTTGGGTAAAATTGTTTTACTGCCAAAACAAACGATCTATGGCATTACAAAACAATACAGAATTTCTGAAACTGATTTAAGAAAGCTGAATCCAGAACTGGATTCTCACATGAAAATCGGAGACGAAATTACCTTACCTCTTGCCAGCATTAAAAAATATGGTGGTGAGCAACAGGCTGTGACGGCAGAAAAACATACCGAACCCGCTGTAGAAAAAAACACAACTACGATGAACCCTACAACGGTTACCCCTGCTGTAGAAGGAGAGTCTTATGTGATTCAGGCGAAAGATAATTATTACAGAATTACAAAACAGTTTGGCATCAGCCAGCAGGACCTTTATGCTTTAAATCCGGGATTGGAAGAAAAAGGACTGAAACCTGGGGATACCATTAAAATAAAAAGAACAAATACAACTGCCAATACTGATGCCGTTGCAGAAACTACCAATCCAAAAGCAAAAATGGATTCCGGGAACGAAAAATCAACAGCTGCCTCCAATGTTGCAGTAGGTGATGATTATGTAACCTACACCGTTCAGCAGGGAGATACAGTATTCTCTATTGTTAATAAATTCGGTGTTTCTATTGATGAACTTATAGCACTGAATCCGGATCTCTCACACGGTTTGAAAACCGGGATGGTTCTAAAAATCAAAAAGCAGGATGCAGCATACGTGAAGAAAAACGGTGATGCTCTAAGTGTGATCTTAATGCTTCCTTTTGGGTACAGTACCAACGAAACCCAATACAGAGGAATGGCACTCGACTTTTTGACAGGAGCTAAACTGGCGATTGAAAGAAATGCAAGAGGAGGACAAAAGCTGGATATCAAAGTTGTAGATTCAGGAAATGAAGCTTCGTTCAAAAACTCTTTAACGCAGATCAATCCTGATAATACAGATCTTATTATCGGACCTTTCTTTAAGTCCAATGTCATTGATGTTCTTGATTTTACCAAAAATCAGAAAATTCCGGTTGTAGCACCATTTGCCAACTCTCCGGAACTCTATAACTACAGTAACCTTATTATCGTAGAAACAAACAATCAGACATATGCTGATAAGATTGTAGAAGAAGTAAAAGGAATTTATTCAGATCAGAAAATATATATAGTGGCAGATGCTAAAAAAGAAGATGCCAATTATATCAAAGCCGGCCTTGAAAAAGCGGTGAAAAACCCTAATATTATAATTGTTAATTCCCCGGCAGATATTCAGCCGGATCAGAATATGATGACAGGGCAGTCTGCACCGGTTATTGCTATTTTAGCGAATGACGATAACGCTGCAGGAGATGCTTTTGCCAACAGAATGATTGCGATGTCCAAAGAAGTTCAGGGAATAAAAGCCTTTAGTATGTTCTATTCTCCTGTTTTTGAAAAGAAAGTGGATGAGCTGAGCCAGGCAAGTCTTGTATATCTGATGGATAGAAAGATTAACACCGACGGTAGCTTTGAGAAAGAAATTCTGGCAGCTTATAAAACTAAATACTGCAAAACTCCACCTAAATACGCGATCGTAGGTTTTGATGTGGTAAATGACATGTTAACCAGAGAAAATAAAAAAGGAGAAATCTTTAAACAAATGAATAAAGTTCAGACTCAGCTTGCTACCAAATTTGAGTTTGTAAAATCCAAAGCTAACGGTGCTTATGTAAATACCGGTTACAGAGTAATCAGGTTAGTACCTTAAATGATTTATAGCTATTTAAAAGAATATTGTTAACATTATAGTTATATTTGCATAATATTTAATTCAATACATGAAAGCACTTGTATTTCCAGGGCAGGGTTCTCAGTTCGTAGGAATGGGAAAAGAATTGTATGATTCTAGAAAAGATATTAAAGATCTGATGGAATCTGCCAATGAAATTTTAGGTTTCGACATTCTTTCCATTATGTTTAACGGTACGGATGCGGATCTTAAGAAAACAGAGGTTACCCAGCCTTCAATATTTATACATTCAGTAGCAGCATTAAAAGCCGTAAATGGTCTTGGTGCTGAAATGGTAGCAGGACACTCTTTAGGAGAGTTTTCAGCTTTAGTTGCCAATGGAGTTTTATCCTTTGATGACGGTTTGAAATTAGTTTCTGAAAGAGCAAAAGCGATGCAGGAAGCTTGTGATGCCAATCCAAGTTCTATGGCAGCTATCTTAGGATTAGACGATGCTAAGGTTGAAGAAATCTGTGCACAGATCAGCGGAATTGTTGTTCCTGCAAATTATAACTGCCCGGGGCAATTGGTTATCTCAGGAGAAACTCCTGCAGTAGAAGAAGCTTGCGCAAAACTGAAAGAAGCAGGAGCGAAGAGAGCATTATTATTACCCGTAAACGGAGCTTTCCACTCACCTTTAATGCAGCCTGCACAGGAAAGACTGGCCGCAGCTATTGAAAAAACAAAATTCAGAAAAGCAACTATTCCTGTATACCAGAATATCACGACAACAGCGGTAACCAATCCTGATGAGATCAAACAAAACCTGATCGCTCAGCTTACCGGTCCTGTAAAATGGACACAGTCTGTTCAGAATATGATTAAAGATGGTGCTTCTAATTTCGTAGAAGTAGGACCAGGAAAAACCCTTCAGGGATTGATCAAGAAAATTGACGGATCAGTAGAAGCTACTTCTGCAATCTAAACAAAAAATATGAACGCGATATTTTCACCGGGAAAGCTTATGCTTACTTCAGAATATTTCGCAATAGATGGAGCTCTTGTCTTAGCGGTACCTACCAGGCTGGGACAAGAGTTTTTCTTTGAAGAAAAAGAAGATGGAAAATCTCTTATTCTTTGGGAGGCCTATCATCAGAATACCCTATGGTTGAAGGCTGTCATTGATTATAAAACCTGGCAGATCTTAGAAACCAATATTCCATCAAGCGCTGAATTTATTACCAAAACATTACTAAATGTTCAGCAGCTTTCTAATAGTAAATTCAAAACCAACCTTACTTATCATTTAAAAACCAATCTTCAGTTTCCAGCAGACTATGGGCTCGGAAGCAGTTCTACCCTGATGAACAATCTTGCAGAATGGGCCGGAATAGATCCTTTTTACCTTAATACAATCAGTTTGGGTGGCAGCGGATACGATATCGCTGTGGCAAAAGAAAAATCTGCCATACTTTTTCAAAGTAAACCTGAGATAAAATATGAGAAAGTAGATTTTAATCCTTCTTTTAAAAATGAACTGATTTTTATTCATTTAAACCAGAAGCAGGATAGTAGAGAAGGAATCAATTTTTACAAGTCCAAAAAGAAGTCTCCGGAATTGGTTAATGAATTTTCAGATCTCACAAAAAAAATATTATTATGCAATGAATTGGAAAATTTTTCCGAATTAATGATGATTCATGAGCATAAAATAGCCGATTTTCTTGAAATTCTCACAGTTAAGGAAAGATTATTCCCAGATTGCCCTTCATTTGTTAAAAGTTTAGGTGCATGGGGTGGAGATTTTGTAATGAGTGCCAAATTTGGGGACTATAAGAACTATTTTTGGGAGAAAGGTTTTCCCACTGTTTTGGAATGGGAAAATATAATTAGCTTGTAATCAGACATTTGCAATCCTGTTTTTTTATTTGTCATTCTGACTTATATCAGTATATTTAAACCACCTTTAACAAATAATTAATATTATTTTTGTTGAAAGCAATAAAGAAATAGAAAATATAAGTAAAATGAAAAACACTAAAATCATCCAGGATTTAGAGAAATTACGGATTAAAGGAAACTATGAAGTAGTGTATAATCCTTCTTACGAAGAATTATATCAGGCTGAAGTTTCTCCTGAAAATCAGGGGTTTGAGAAAGCTGAGCTTACAGAATCAGGCGCAGTATCAGTAAAAACAGGAATTTTCACAGGTCGTTCACCTAAAGACAGATATATTGTTCAGGATGATGTTACAAGAGATACAATTTTCTGGGATGGTAAAGTAAACTTACCTACAACAGCAGAAATTTTCGGTTCTTGTAAAGAACTAGTGATGAACCAGCTTTCTGAAGCTAAGAAGATTTATGTAGTAGATGCATTCTGTGGTACAAATGCAGATACAAGACTTAAAGTAAGATTTATTGTTGAAGTTGCATGGCAGGCACATTTTGTGACGAACATGTTTATCCGTCCTTCTCACTATGAACTGGAAAACTTTGGTGAGCCGGATTTCACAGTAATCAACGGATCAAAAACTACCAACCCGAACTGGGAAGCTCAGGGGTTACACTCTGAAAACTTTATCATGTTCAACCTTACTGAAAAACTACAGATCATCGGAGGTACCTGGTACGGAGGTGAGATGAAGAAAGGAATGTTTGCGATGATGAACTATTACCTTCCATTAAAAGGGATGGCTTCTATGCACTGTTCTGCCAACGTAGGAGAAAAAGGGGATGTTGCTTTATTCTTTGGTCTTTCAGGAACAGGTAAAACTACTTTATCGGCAGATCCTAAAAGATACCTTATCGGTGACGATGAGCACGGATGGGATCATAACGGAGTATTCAACTATGAAGGAGGATGCTACGCTAAAGTAATTGACTTATCAGAAGAAAAAGAACCGGATATTTTCAGAGCGATCAAAAGAGATGCACTTCTTGAAAACGTTGTTATTAACAATGGAGTAGCAGATTATACGGATGGATCTATCACAGAAAATACAAGAGTTTCTTATCCAATCTATCATATCAACAAAATTGTATTGCCTTCTAAAGCAGGTCATGCCAAGAAGATTGTTTATCTTTCAGCGGATGCATTCGGAGTACTTCCTCCGGTTTCTATCCTGAATGAAGATCAGGCTCAGTACCACTTCCTTTGCGGTTATACCTCAAAATTAGCCGGAACTGAAAGAGGAATTACAGAACCACAACCATCTTTCTCACCTGCATTTGGAGAAGCATTCCTTACATTACACCCAACAATGTATTCTAAAACATTGATCGGAAAAATGCAGGAGCACGGAGCTAAAGCATATTTGGTGAACACAGGTTGGAATGGTACTGGAAAGAGAATTTCTCTTAAAGATACCAGAGCAATCATTGATGCCATCATTGACGGTTCTATTGACAATGCTCCTAAAACTCAGGTTCCAATTATGAATCTTGAGATTCCTACTGAATTGCCAAACGTTTCTACAGGTATTTTAGATCCTAGACATACGTATGAGAATGCTTCAGAATGGGAAGAAAAAGCAAAAGATCTTGCTTCAAGATACATCAAGAACTTTGAGCAGTATTGTGATACTGAAGAAGGTAAGAAATTAGTAGCTTCGGGACCTCAATTACAGGAACAAACTATCTAATAGTTACCTATCAACATACAAAAAGCCTCATCATCGATGAGGCTTTTTTATTTTTTCTCTTAGAGGAATTATTGTATGATTCCCTGTTTACATTTACACAAAAAAATCTGTGAAATCGGTGTGATCTGCGGGAAAATATAAGTTAAAAATTACTTCAAGCTCAATAAAGCCAATCTATAACCATCCATTCCAAAACCAGATAAAACCGCATCTGTATTGGCTGCCGTCACAGATTTCTGTCGGAATTCTTCTCTTTTATAAATGTTACTGATATGTACTTCTACTTTTGGCTTTCGAATATTTTTCAAGCAATCAGCAATAGCGTAAGAATAATGAGTAAAAGCTCCCGGGTTAATTACTACGGCATCAAAATCATCCTCCTGAAGTCTGTTGATAAGTTCTCCCTCAATATTAGACTGATAATATGTTAATTCATGAGTCTGAAACTCGGATCTTAAATTTTCCAAATAGCTTTCCATAGAGACATTTCCATAGATTTCCGGTTCTCTTGTGCCCAACAGATTAAGGTTAGGGCCATTGATGATTAAAACTTTCATTCTATAAAATTAAAAAGTTTTTTTAATTAATTACATAAAAAATAAGTGATGCTGAATTTTTATTCCATTGAATTATTGATAATGATATTTATCATGTGTGAGAAAATGATAATAGTCGCAACTCCTTATTGTAATGGGTTTTATTAAAATTTTATGTTAATTATTAAAATATTATCATGAAAAATAAATAAGTCTACTTGTTTTGTAGACTAAAAGTTTTTAGCTTTGCAACCATATTTCGATCGGCTTATAAAGAAAGATGGAGGGAACTGACCCTGTGAAATCTTAACAACCTACCCGTGGGGCAAGGTGTTACGTTCAGCCTTTTAAGGAAAAATAAGCATTTGGTTTATCGTATTTATCGATGCCCTTTGCTGACTTTTTTGCAAAGGGCAAAATTTTAGTATATGATAAACAAAATTGATTATGATTAGTAAAAAATTATTTAGTGCACAGGTATGGATTCCTCCGGTTGCTGCTTTCTTTCTGGGAGTCACAAGTGTAAATGCACAGAATTCCAGACTGAAAAAAGATAGCCTTCATGAAAAGGAACTTGATGAAGTCGTAGTGGTAGCTTACGGAAAAGCTAAAAGAAATAGCTACACCGGTTCGGTTGCTACCATTTCCAGCGATAAAATCAATAACAGACCTGTCACCAATATTACCAAAGCATTGGAAGGGCAGGTCGCAGGGATTCAGACGACCAGTGCATCAGGGCAGCCAGGTGCCGTTTCTACCATTCGAATCAGGGGAATTGGCTCCATCAGTGCTTCCAGTGATCCTTTATATGTAGTAGACGGAATTCCTTTCGATGGAAATCTAAACTCTATCAGCCCAAGCGATATTGAATCCATCAGTGTTCTGAAAGATGCTACAGCAAGTGCTTTATATGGTTCAAGAGGAGCAAACGGGATCATCATCATTACTACAAAATCAGGTAAAAAAGGAGAAGCCAGAGTTAATTTTAATATCAGTCAGGGATTCTCCGGAAGAGCTGTAAAAGACTATGAACAGGTAAACACAGATCAGTACTTTCAATTATACTGGGAAGCATTAAGAAACGGATATCAGTCCGGGAAAGTTTCTTCCCAGCAGGCTGCACAAATGGCAACGGATAATCTTGTTTCTACCCTTGGAATCAATCCCTATGGAACAGCTTATCCAAAACCTGTAGGAACAGATGGAAAACTATTGCCTGGTGCTTCACCACTCTGGAATGACGACTGGAGAGATATTTTACAGAGAGTGGCCTCAAGAAACCAGGTGGATCTTGATATCAGCGGAGGAAGTGATAAAAGTAATTACTTCTTTTCCCTTGGTTATCTGGACGACAAAGGTATGGCTATTGAGTCTGGTTTTAAAAGATATAATACAAGGCTTAAAATTAATTCCGAAGTAAAAAAATGGCTGAATGTTGGAGTCAACTTAAACTATACCAATAGTATTCAGCAGGCACCAACTTCTTCAGATTCCAAGGCGAGTAATATCATCAATGCCGCAAGGTTTATTCCTTCATTCTATCCTTATTATGAAAGAAATGCTGACGGAACTTATGTTTTGGATGCCGACGGAAATCCTATTTATGATTTTGGAAAGTACAGGCCAACGAATGCGCTTCAAAATCAAAATGCTGCAGCAACTTTGCCATTAGATAAAAACGAAAATAAAGAAGATAACTTTTCAGGAAAAGGATTCATGGAATTCATTTTCTTGCCGGAGTTAAAATTCAAGACAAGCTTTTCTGTTGATTTGGTGAATTATAACGGACATTATTATTCAAATCCATTACTAGGACAAGGCGCGGAAATTGGAGGTTCAGTGACGAAAACGAATACCAGAACACTTTCCTATACAACCAGCAATATTCTGACGTACGATAAAAAGTTTGGAAAACACCATGTGAATGCATTGGCAGGGCATGAATTTTATAAATACGATTATCAGACCATTTCAGGAACAAGAAGCCAGTTTTCACTGCCTTATTATTATGAGCCGGATGCGGCTTCTTTACTAGGAAGTTTCAGCGGGAACAGTAATAAATTAAGCTTATTGAGTTTTCTGGGAAAAGTAGAGTATGATTATAACAATACTTACTTCTTATCTGCTTCAGGAAGGGCGGACAGCTCTTCTAGATTTGAAAAAGATAACAGGTGGGGAAGATTCTGGTCAGTAGGAGGTTCATGGAAAATTTCGAACGAGGAATTTATTAAAAACCTGAATGTTTTCAATCAATTGACATTGCGTGCCAGTTATGGAGGTCAGGGGAATGATAAATTACTTAGGCCCAACGGACAACCGCTTTATTACGCGTATCAGGAACTATACAGATTTATCAGTCTTGGTGGAGAACCGGGAACAACCCTTGAAAAAACATCAACCAATAACGTGAAGTGGGAAACCAACCTTAATTTAAACGTAGGATTGGAATTCGCTGTTCTGAATAACAGGATTAAAGGTAATATTGAATATTTCAAAAGACAAAGCCAGGATCTTCTGTTTAACATGCCGGTGGCACCATCATTGGGAATCAGTGATTACCCTGCTAATATCGGAACGATTCAGAATACAGGATTTGAATTTTCATTATTTACAACACCGGTTAAGAATGATAATTTCCAATGGAATGTAGATGTGAACTTAAGTACTTTAAACAATAAAGTAACAAAATTACCTGGTGGTTCTCTTGTGGTAGGAACTAAGCTGTTAACGGTAGGAGGTTCTGTGTACGATTTCTTTATTCCGGAATGGGTTGGAGTAGACCCAAGCAATGGAAAGCCATTGTGGAAAACAGTTTCTACCGATGCCAACGGAAATTCAGTGGAAGGAACGACTTCGGAATATTCAAAAGCTACAAAACTGTTACAGGGTTCCGCGTTGCCTAAACTTACAGGAGGAATCAGCACAAGCATCACCTATAAGAATTTTGATTTTTCAGGATTATTGACATTTAAAATCGGAGGTAAAATTTTAGATACCGATTATACTTCCATCATGCATAACGGAAGTGCCGGAGGACGTGCATGGAGTTCTGAAATACTGAACAGATGGACACCGGATAATCCGTATACAGATGTTCCTGCATTAAGTACCACAACGAATAACTGGACATCAACCTCTTCAAGATTCCTTTACTCCGGAACGTATGCAAGGCTTAAAAATGTAAGCTTAGGATATACACTTCCTGAGGATTATTTTGAGAAAATAGGACTGAAAAAATTCAGAATTTATATCCAGGCAGAAAACCTTCTGACCTTCTATAAACATAAAGGAATGGATCCTGAGCAGGCTTTGGACGGAACCACGTATTACAGATATCCTGCGATGAGAACGATCACTTTTGGTCTTCAGGCAACGCTTTAACCTTTAAAATTGAAACAATGAAAAAATTAAAATACATATCGTTTGCACTCATTGGATTTTTGTCAGTGATAAGCTGTGAAAATGATTTGGATACTGCACCCACTGATCAGGCCAACAGCGTGGAGGTTTTTAAAACCGCAGAAAGTGCAGAAACAGTGGTGAATGGCACTTGGGCAAAATTTAATAATGACGGAACAACGTACGCCAATATCGGTTATTCCACTGTTTTAAGAGCAAGTGATGCTATGGGTAGTGATGTGGCAGTACTGACCAATAAATATGGTTTTGCTTCCACTTATGCTTTCACCGAAATGGTAAACAGTACGGCAAGCAGACCTTTATTTATCTGGACGATGTTATATTCCACCATCAATAATATGAATAATGTGATTACAAGAATTGATGGTACAGAAGGCAATCAGGAGAAAAAGAATCAGGTGAAAGGCCAGGCAAAAGCATTACGTGCTTTCTGTTATCTGAATCTGGCGAGCTTTTACCAGTTCAGCTACCTGAAAGACAAGTCTGTTTTGACGGCTCCCATTTACACTGAACCTTCCACAACAAGTACGGTAGGGAAGAAAAGAGCAAGTCTTGAAGAAATCTATACTTTGATTAAAAGTGATCTTACGGATGCTGATAACCTGTTGAAAAATTATACAAGAAATAATAAGGATAAGATCAACCGTGCTGTAGTGAACGGACTTTTAGCAAGAACTTACCTGAATACAGGTGAATGGAGTAAAGCTTCAGCATCTGCGAAAATTGCAAGAGAAGGTTTCCCTTTGATGGCTCCGGAAAAATATAAGGATGGCTTCAATGATATCAACAATGCAGAATGGATCTGGGGACACGGACAGACTCAGGAGCAGTCGGATGCGAGTTATGCCTTCCACTATCTGGATGTATCATCATCAGGAAGTTATTATTACAGCTTTATGGCGGATCCTTATTTTAAAGACCTTTTTGATACTAATGATATCAGATACCAGTTGTTTTCATGGGATGGACAGAAAGGAAGAGAAGGATTGCTGAGGTATGCAAAGTTTAAATTTAAGCCAACTCTTATTGCAGACATTGTTTACATGAGAGCTGCAGAAATGTATCTGATCGAAGCTGAGGCCGAAGCCAGAAATGGAAATGTTCCTCAGGCAGTCGCAGTATTGAATCAGTTGAAATCTGCAAGAAATGCTAATATTTATTCTGGATCATTATCACAGAATGCGGTAGTAGATGCAGTTTTGATTGAAAGAAGAAAAGAATTATTCGGAGAAGGATTCTCTCTTTCAGATATCATCAGAACGCAGGGTACAGTAGTAAGAAAACCGTTTGTAGATGCAGATGGAAAACCCATAAAAGTTCAGATAACCACACCGGACGGTACCGTGAAAACCGTAGATGGTAAAGGGCATTCTGTTCTTGATTTCCCGGATAAATCTGCTTTTGTACCGAATAGCAATTATTATTTATTCAGTATTCCACAAAGAGAGTTTGAGAATAACCCGAATTTATAAGATATAGTCCATAATTAGATTGATTTTTTTTTAAGCCACTGCCTTTGCGGTGGTTTTTTGTGAGTGTTATTTATTAAAAATCCCCCGATTTTTCAGGGGATTGAATTATTGATTATTATATACTTTATATATTAAAGGGATCTTATTTGAAAATATCTGACCAGTAAATATTATGGGCTCCAGTTCTTTATTTTTGTTTTGTAGTACTTTGTAATATTTAGAAATAAGTTCCTGTGGGCTTTGTAAGCTTACTTGGAAATAATAATCTTTGGAATTCTCCATGTTAAAATATCTTCCCATATAACTTGGAAAATTAACTTTAGTACTGAAGATTTTCTTTTCTTTGGATTTTATTATGATAATTTTTTTTGAAATTCTATACGCAATCTTCATCTCGAATTCATCGTATTCTTTTAAAAACTGCTTTCTAAATTTTTGAAATTCTTTTGAGCTTAGATCAAATTGAGGATGACTATTGGTGTTACTGGCTCCAAAAGAAAACATTGGTGATAAAAGTTTATTTTTTTCATAAAGATAATAGTCTGGTAATCCAATGAAAAAGGGTTCTACTGCATATTCAGGGTCTTCATTGAATTCTGCAGCATCCAAAATTAATAAATAATTTTTTTCTGAATTATTAGTTATGTTATAAACGATATTATTTTGATCAAAATAGGAGACCTTTTTTATAGTATCATTTACAATTCTTATTTCGAGGTCATTTTGTCCCAAACAATAATTTGAAGCGATGGAGAGTAATATGATTAATGTATTTTTCATAAGTATTTTAGTAAAATCTATTAGACTTATATTCAATATTATAAGTGCTTTTGAGTATGCTTTGATATTTAGCTAATCCTGCCTTACCATGAATAGTATTTCCCATTTCAATTTCCCAACTATATGCTTCAATTTCAGAAATATCAAACCCGGCTCTCCAGCTTTTTTTTGTAAACCCTCTTATTTTTGAGGTCAGATAAACATTGTGATAAACATGAATCATTTCGTGTCCTAATGTGATGGCTAAATCCCAATTAGTTAAATTTAAACTTTTAGATATAAGTACATTATTCCCTTTGGTTAATCCCATGTCTCGACTTCGAGTATTCAGATCTTCTCCTGGAATATATTCAATAGCTCTTATTACAGCTGTTTTGCCACCAAGTTCGAATAGTCTTCTTAACTCAGGAACTGTATCAATCATTTTCTTTATTGCTTCATCAGAAAAATCTGGTTTATAATCTAGTTTATATCCGGCTTTATCTAATTGTTCTTTTAGATTAGTTTGGAATATTTCCTTATGTGCTAAGAAATTAAAAGCAGTAACCATCAATCCCTGTCCTGCTCCCATCCAGAAATTTCCACCTCCTAAACCTACAGAAACATTAACACCCGACCACGATCTTTTAGATAAATCAAACATTGATTTAAAGCCGAATTTATCAGCTTCATAATTTTTTGGTGACCAGAAAGTGCTTGCTCCAACATTATTAATCTTTTTTACATCACTAGAAACCAAAAATGAGTATCCGGTATAGTCACTAAATTTTAAGTTGGCATCATCAAAATAATCTCCCAAAATACCATAAACACTATATTGTCCAGCAATACCAACATTTCCTCTTTCTGCGGTAAAAGTACTCCAACTACCTGCGTTTACACCATCAAGGAAAAATACGAACTCCAATGATTTTCCTCCTCCCATTGCGAAAGTAAAGTCCCCCCCCCCAATACCAATTCCTACTACATCTATGTCTGGTAGAGCTTTATACATTTCGTTCAAATTTAACGCCTTTCCTACAGATTTATATGGAACTTTAATAGCTGCATTATATTTTTTTGTATGCGTTTTTTTTGTGGAATTTGGAAATCACATTATTTCATATAAAGATGTTTATGCTTTCTGAAAAATTTGTCAATATTTATTTTTATTTTATTTGAATTTATCTTAGGAGTTATTATTTGAACATTTTTAGATTCTAACGAATCCTTGACATATTTAGGAATATATTCTGTAGAAAATACAGTTGATATAGTGAGAAAATATGATTTTGCAGAATCTAATTTATAAGCCATCTTGTAGTTTCTGTTAATAATTGGTAGATTTACATCCATAGCTATATTAGGCATAATTAAAGTGTATTTTTTTCTATAATGAAGATAAACTACAGCATCATGAAAAGATATAGAATATTTTTTCATTGTTTTGTTTATTAAGTTTTTACTGTAATCAAATTGATAGTCTAAATAATCTTCTCCAGAAAACATACTCGTGATCTCTCCAATATTTTCTACCCCATTTTCATCTACTATTTTTAAGATGCTTTCAAAGTCTCCATTATAAAAAATTAATGTCTTTTTACTATTGTTTTTAATATTCACTTTTAAATATTGATTTTCAACGATTTTTGTAATTATTTGTAAATCATAGCAGTCTGATTTTGTAGTCACTGCTAATAGGATAATTAAAATTATATTTTTCATCTTTTATGGTCTTAAAAATGAAGATAATGATTGAATATATAATGATGGATAGTACCTACTAAATGCCAGAGAGGATGTCATACTTAGACCAGACATAGCATCTGTCATACTATGTGCATAAAATTCAGTAATTCTTATTGCTTCTTTTGCTCCATATCTTATTTTCCAACTTCCAAATATTCCTGTGATAAGATGCAATGAATGAACTCCTTCATGATACCAAGTTGCTGCAAATCCTAATGCAGTTCTCATTCTATGTGGAGAAATCAAAACCCTTCCATCTTTCATAGATGTTATGCCATTTATATTTTCTCCATTACCATTATCACTGACTATTGTTTTGCCAATAAGCGCATAATCTTCTCCTGTGCTTTCATTAAATTGTTTTAAATTTTCTTCATTTGCAATAGCAAAGTTCTTAGCACTAAGTTCGTAAATTTCTGGGAAAATTTTTGGTAGATCATTTAAAAAGTCATCATTTACTGAAGCATCTGCCACAGACGTGTTATTACAATATTTATTAATTCTATTTCGTATTTTATTATCACTCTCCATTTTATGAGCAAGAAAATTAAAAGCCGTAACCATTAATCCTTGCCCTGCACCCATCCAGAAGTTTCCGCCTCCAAGTACAGAACCAACACCACCACTGACTGCTCCATTGAAGAGGGCAAAACCGTCGCTTCTTAGTATATTATTTTCTCCTACATGTTTTACAGCCAGATCTAACAAATCATTAGATGCGCTTGCAAAGGCTCCGCTTAAAACTCCACTCCAGAAGTTTCCACCCTGCATATAGGAAAGTGTTCCCTGGGTTATAGCATGGGCTCCGGCTCTAGCAATAATCAGGCTTGTCTGGCTTAACGAATTTGCTATCTGTCCTCCTGCTCTAAAAAGTTCACCGACACCAAATGTTAAATAAGAGGTCATAGCGGCAAGAGTTACTGATTGATATAGACTTCCAATATTAACTGGCCTGTTCATGATATAATCACCGGTGATGGAAGTAACAATTGCGGCGGCAAATGCAACAAGCATAGCTGCAGGAAGTGCGTACTCGCCATTAGGGTCATTAAACATTAATGGATTATTCATTACATATCCATATTTGTTATAACTCTGTGTATTGTAAGCGTCCTGAATATTTTCATCTGCATTTAAGAATCTCCTCAATAACGGATCATATAATCTTCCATTCATATGAATGATTCCAACTTCCATGAAGTGCTCATGAGATGTATAACCTCTTTCCAATAGGAGCCCTCCCGCATTTACAATTTCCTGTATTTTATTTACATCAGTTATGATCTGTCCGTTGCCAATCTGAAGATGAGTTAGGTTACCCCAGGCATCAAAGTGTCTTTGTTCCAGCTTGTTTCCTGCTTCATCACTAATGGCTAAGATACTACCTAAATAATCCTTGTGCAAGAATTTATAGGAAGCTGATGTTTCATTATAATTCTTAACATAAATAATAGAGCTTTCATAAGGTGATCCACCAATATAAAGAATATGTTTTTCTTTACCTGTGATATTGTCTTTTGTTACCTCGAAACTTCCGTCTTCACTATAAAATTTAGTGAATTTTCCATTTCCGTCAGCATTAAAATTGCCCCCGTAAGTAACTCTTTGTCTCATTGCAGTCAGTCCATATTGGAAGGCTGCATCACCCTTCAATCCATCAATGAACACAGGATCATTGTTTTCATTATAAGTGATCGTTTGAATTAGGTCATTATTATAATTTTGTTCTCCTGCAGCGTTTAAGATCATTCCTGTTGGTTGGTAGATCTTAGTAGAATTTTCAAATTTGATTTTTCCTACCTGATTATTTTCTAAGATTCTTCCTTTTGCATCATAAGTATTCAGGATTGCATTTTGTGTTTTAGTTCCGGTCACAGGGTTACTCCAATTGATTAGCCTGTTGTTGTCATCATAGTCAAATGATTCCGGGATATAAAAATCTCCTCCTGTACTCCTTGTTTCCAACTCATTTTTAATAGGATTAAAAGTGTATGAAAGTCTTAAAATATGTTGTTTAACTGCCGATCCATGATTTACCTGACTTAAGGTTCCATCAGGTTCATAGGTTTGATTAATCTCAGCAGCTCCCAGTTTAGCCTTGAGAACATGTCCTTTTGCATCTAAATTTTTAAGTTCCCATAAAATTTTCCCTGAGTTTTTATCCTTGATCTGATATAAATCTCCATTCCAGGCACTGTAAACATTTTCTATCTGGACTTTAGTTAATACTCCGCCAGAGAATAGTTGCTTTTCATAAGACGTAACTCTTAATTTATCATCATAAGTGATTCCTTTCTCAATAAAATACCTTTCATTACTGCTTTCAGATGATGATAAGATTCTGCCTTGTGGATCGTAAGTAATATTCGAACTGTATGTTTTTCCATTGGATGTTCCTGATTTTGAAGTTAACCTTCCTTTGTCATCATATACAAAAGATATTATTTTATTGGTAGCTTGCCCGCCATCTACTGTAGAGATCTCTTTCTGGGAGATTAATTGTCCCAGATTATTATAAATATATTCTTTTGTTCCTTTAGGACTGGTAACCTTTTTAGGTTGTCCAAATCCATCATATTCATATTTATAATTTCCATTGGAAGGATCGTTGAATTCTGACTTTCTTCCCCATGTATCATATTTGGTTGTAACAATATTTTCAGCATATTGAGCTTTGATTTGTTCGCCTGCTGCATTATAGGAAAAGATGATACTTCCTCCTGTATCTGTTGTGGATGTGGTATTTCCCAAAGCATCCGTGGTTTTGTATGTAATCCTATTATATCCATTAAGTTCAGTGGAGGTCGTTATAGTTCCTGAAACAAATGTTTCGATTTGTTTTCCGGAAAAAGAAGAAATTTGTCCCCAATTATTAAGCGATGCCAATGCTGTAGTTTTAACCTTGGGAGGATAGAATGAATCATTATATTCTATAACGTTCCACTGCCATGGGCTCAATCCTTCGCCATACGGTTCGCTTTCAGCTTTTTTCCTTCCCAAGACATCATATTGAGTATCTGTAGAAATATAATATCCTTGCTCAAATGCTTTTGTACTTGTTCTGTACTCCTGACCCCATTTGTTGGTGTATTTCTTTGAAATATTTCCGTCAGGATCATACTGCGTTATTATGGAGTTATATTGCTGATCTTTTTTATACTCATTTGTGGTGGTTCCTCCTAAATTCGTTTTTGATTTTAAGATTTTCCCCCAACCATCATATTCATTTATTAAGATATTTCCAAGAGGATCGGTTTGTTTTGTAACTAGCCCCCAATCATTGTAAATAATATTAGTTTGTAAACCTAGATTATCTATTTTCTTAGTAACAAATCTTCCTTTGTCATCATAATTATTACTGCTGGTTTGAGTTTGAGCATCTATACTGTTGCTTATTGTTTTTTCTGTAATATTTCCAAATTCATCATAATTATATGAATCTAACAGGTATGCTGTGTTATCTCTATTCCAGACTTTAAGCGTTTTTAGAAGGTTGTTTTCATAAGTATATTCTTCTTTGGTAGACTTGGTATCTCCATAAGCCTGATTGATATCTATCTTATTTTTCGGTTTACCAATACTATAATTGTTTCCCGGAGTTGTATTGGGAGGATAATACTCCAGCTGGGTTGTTAAAACAGCATAGCCATCATTGATAGTTTTTACAGATTTTTTTGGAAAATATAAATTGTCATATTCTTCTACCTTATGAACTGTTTTAATATCTCTTAAAAAGTCTTTTGAAACTGTAATGTATGGGTTGATTGCAGTAACAACTTTAGGTTTGTTGGCGGGGGCTATTGTATTTGTAACTACAGTACCATTTAAGAGCTTGTCGATCTTGTAATCATATTGCTTGAAAGATAACAATTGATAATTATTCAGTGAAATGTCATCTGGGAATATTTTGTTTTCATCTGTAGTTCTGATAGACCAGTCTTTATATGGAAGACCTTCATTTAATGGGTTAATTTCAGAACCATTCCATATTTTGGTGGTTATGAATAGGTCAGTGAAAAAAGTAGACCTTGCTGTTTGTCTAAAACCTTTAATTCCTCTGCCATTAAGATGTCCAATAAGATCTCTGTATCTGAATTCTTGTCGTCTTTCTCCCTGAGTAATTGTAGAGACCACATAGTAGTTGAAGTTTTGAATAATATTTGCGTATGGGTAAAAAACTGGGGCTGTACTGTAGTAAGATTTATATACATTACCATTGATTAAATTTGAATAATCAATTTGAGTTTTAATTCCACTTTGGCTGATTGACTTTATTCTCGAAATAACATCTGTTTTTATATCTAAGTTCCATGTAATTAATTTAGTCTTATGTAAAATAATAAACTCAGTGTTTAATTTCGATAACCTGAAAGATCCAAACATAGGAGTATAATGTTCTCCATATTTTGAATAGTTAATGTCTTCGTCTTCAATATTTCCTGCATCTGTTGCTTCCTTAGGATTGAGGTTATAATTAAATGTAAAAGTTGGCTTACCTGTAGAATCTACACCAGTATTTCTAAAATAATTAAATCCGTAGCTTGAATCAGGATTATTTACGCATGTTGGGCAATCTCTAAACCATTTCTGTGATTCAAATACTAAAAAATCACTTTTTCCATCTTTATTTAAATCCGGAGCCCAATAGGACCTTAAAGTATTTCTGAATTTTCTTCCGGCACCAGTATCTTCCGGCTTATATAGAAAAAGATTTGAATAATATTGTTGAACAAATCCTTTCCCCGAGGAAATATACATATTCCAATCAGAAGAATCTTCTGCTACAGGAACTAAAATGTCTGTTTTTCCATCACCATTATAATCTCCTATGATTGGAGGAAGGCTGCCATTAAATCCGCTATTTCCAGCTTGGATGTCAGGATATATTTTCTCAAACTTAGAATTTTGAATATTGAATGTTAAAAATGTTAAGATACCAGGTAATCTATGAAGCAGCTCGGTTTTTCCATCACCATCAAGATCTATATTTAGAGTTTTTTTATAATCAACATAAAAATTAGTATCATCAATAAGAGAAAATATATTATTTTTAAAATCAACATAAAAATTCATATCTACACCCGTAGTTTCCGGCCATGTATAGCTGGAATTATAATCCTGACAAGTCCACATATGTTCATTTTTGATCATGAGAATTAACTCAGATATGCCATCACCATTGAAATCTACTTCTTTTGCATCTATTCTATTGGTACTACCGTCAAAATGGCATCTAAGCTCATCTGGGTCTACTGCTTCAAAAAGCTGAGGATAAGCGCTCAGATCAATTTCTTTGGTTGCTACATTAGCAAAAGCATTATTAACATATTTATAAAAGTAAATAATACCTTTCTTTAAATTTCTGTTTATAGTCCCTGTTATCAATACCTGATCACTAAATGGTGTATTAGCATCAGCATATGTTCCTATGGATAATGCTGTTCCAATGTAATTAACATTTACAAAATTACCAGTTCCGTCTAATCTTCCCAGCATTAAAGTTTTTCCATTAAGGAAATCTAATTTACCGTCTCCATTAAAATCTCCGGAAAGAACATCGTCGCCTCTAATGTTATCAAATCTATCATCTTGCCTGAATAGATTGCTATTAACTCCAGTTGGGTCAGACTCGTTTTCAAAAATTATAGGATTTGCCGGCTCATTATTTGAATTGTATTCAGTTATTTTATTGGCAAATAGATAATTTGTATTGTTATTAACATACTCGATCTTGTACCTTTTAAACTGGTTGCCATTTGAAGTTACTTTAATTTCTTTTAATAAGTTATTCTGTATAAGACTTATTCCATTTACATAAGATTGTTCCCTTAAAGATCTATTGATATAGGTAAACTCGATTGTGTTAAAATGAGGTTTATTTAAATTCTCATTTCCTCCCCATGCAATGCTGTGTATCGTAGTGACTCCATTTCCCTGCAAGTAATTATAAGAGATATAATTCCCTTGAATGTCCTTCCAGATATTAATGTTATATTCAAGTGCAGTTCTTGCGTCTGCATTAAGACCATATAGGGCTTGAGAGCCATCTTCAAATGTTACTTCAAAATAAAGGGGGCCGGTTTGTCCGGAATTTTGCCCTATTGATTTTATTTTTATGTTAGAATATTTCTCTGTTACATATTCTGCGCCATCTTTTCCATATTCTCCTGATTTTAGAATCAGTCTTTGACCATTAAAACTGTAATAATCCGAATAATTTAATTGGATTCCTTTGGTTTCTCCATCTTGCTCAATATTCTTTCCGATTCGTGATATGGCTGTAATTCCAGAGATATTCCATCCGTATCCGGCAATCCCATTGCTGGAACCGCTGGTATACATTAGATTAACTTGTGGCGCTACGTTTTTTATACCAGGTGGTAGAGCTATTGGTAGTGTAAATTGTAGCTGACCTGCCTGGTTTACTTCTATATTTCCCTTAGTATCATGAAATTTAATGCTATCGGCAACAATTGTTCCGGAAGGATTATTAGCTCCTGCATTTGAGTCGGTGGGTCCTCCGCCAGGATTCTCTGTCGCAGGTCCTATTTTGGCTATAAAAGGATTTGAAATAGTTGCTTTAGCCTGAAATCCTTGAGCAAGAACTACAGTTTGTGGATCCTGAACGGTGCGGGAAGTACTTTCTGTCTGATACAGTATGGTCTGTGAAAAGCCCAATACCGAACATAAGGACAGTATGAATGATGAAAATACTTGTATTTTCTTATCGTAAAGTTTCATGGTTATCTATCGTTTGGTGATGTTTTTACTAAAAACTCTGCCGTCTTTTAGGGTAAAGCGCACAACATACACTCCCCAGTCATAACCCGTCATGTTGATCTTAACCTGACGGTTTAAGTCTGGGATATTCTGTTGCTGAAATTTCCAATGAACAGTACTGTGCTGATACAGTGAGACGGATTCTATAAGTTGGTCCACTTCTTCTGTCCAGTCTATCGTAAGATAATCATTGACAGGAACCGGGTAGAGGCGTATTTGTTTCAGGAATGCTTTCTCATCAATAACAGGAGTTTGTCTGGTAACAGCTGCTACCTTTGACTCTTTTGAAACCATTTCTGCAGCTTGTTTACCAGCAGCGTTGATTCCTCTGTATCTTTGATTTCCAGCTTCGTCATATTTAAAATAAACTTCGGTTTGGGAAAAGCCGAAGAATCCTATCATCAGTGATGATAGTGAGAGTAATTTTCTTTTCATTTGTGGTTACTTTTGTGTTGATAAGAGTTGCTGAACCTGACTTTTTAGTTTTTGAAGCTCTTCTGATTGTTTTCTCAACATCTTAATTTCCTCTGTTTGAAACTTTAATTGCTTATTTTGTTCAATAGAGTATAATGTCAATTCTTCAATTTTCTCAAGCAGCTTAGAATTCATCTCAGCAACATTAATTCCGTTTTCCAGTACTTCCTGAGCAGTGGGAATGTTTGGCAAATGCCCTTTTTCAATAATATGTTTTTCAACATCCTCTAAAGATTTCAGCTGATATTCTTTTTTAAAGACATAATCTGCCCATACATTGGTTTTTACTTCAACTTCTTTAGCCTTAATCTTACCGTCAAATCTGGCAATAGCATTGTTGAAAAACTTGACCCATGTTCCGTTATAAGCATCCTGAATACCAAAATAAGTGGAACCGTCATTACCATCATTAGGTTGGGCTATAATGATATTGTGGCTTGTTCCTTTATTTCTAAGAACTGTATCTCCGATTTGCCCACCCCAGCAGCCATTACATCCTGATTTTCCGATCTGGAATGATCCCAAAGAATTAGCGATCTCAAAAGCCGGATTGTCTTCCTTATAGATTCTGAAATATGCTTCATCACTTCCTCCCGGATCATTAATTCCTACTTTTACTACACCATTGGGAAGAACGTTCATCACTTTTGTATTGTTCGTTTTAAAAATCAGAGGTTGATTATCCGTAGTTCCAATAAAATTATTGGATGGATTAGTTCCTGAATTTCCTGTTGTGCCCCAACTTTGTGCAAATGTAAATGATGACACTAAGAATGCCATCGAAAATAATTGAGTTTTCATTTAGTGTTTTTTTATTAGATGTTTATGTTTTAAATAAATATTTTTTCTCTTGTATATTTAAAAATCAAAAACAGAACCTCTACCATTACAATTATTTATAATGCTATGAAAGATCGATCTTTCTGATAGGTTCCCTTTCCGAATCAGACAATGTATTTCTATTTGTATTTCCATGTGAATCATTAAAAAACTAACTACAAATCATATTGTAGATTATTTTTTTATTACCCACACATCTTGAGATATATCACTTTTAGCTAGATCGTCAGAATAAACAATATGGTTAAGTATAGTGAAATCTTTAAATAAGTATTTTACATATGTTTCCGGATGGAAAGCAGAATACATCCTATGTCCTTCTTTCGTATTGCCCCGTACAACAAGTTTTCCATTAGTAAATTCTTTTAACTCAGAGGACGTAAGCTTTGACTTAAAATTGTTTCCCTGCAGACTTACAATTAAGATCCCGTCTTTTTTTAAAACTCTTCTAAGTTCATTGATCCACTCAGTATGCATTTTTTCAGATAAATGAGTAAAAATTGAAATCCCATAAATTATATCAAAAAAATCATTTTCATAGTGTAATGGTGGAGATAGGTGATTTGTTTTAAAATCAATATGATCTATATTTTTTGAACACCAATCTATTGACTCTTCATTATAATCTGTTGCAAAAAATTGGTTAGTCTCTTCCAAAAGAGTGGGCATATGTCTACTTACTCTCCCCGGGCCACATCCCCAATCTAAAATTTTTTTATATTTAATCTCTTTATGATTTCTAATTAAACCTATAATCCATTCTGCTGTTACTTTCCCTCCATTATAATAGCTGTCATAATCTAATAAGAAAGATTCATACATTAGATAATCTTCAGGGAGTTTAGTATCTGGATGAATTGACCGGAATTTCTTGTTTTTTTTATACATTTTTAACCAGGTATAATAAAACCTAATTTGGTCAGCGAAACGGAGTAATTTTAGTTTTCTTAAATACTTGGATAACTTACTTTTTATTTTCATTTTGTGTTTTCTATGCCAAAACTATTTATATTTTATATGGATTCAAAGTACCTTTTCGTAATTACGAATATCTCTCTAAAAGTTTCTGAAACGGGCTGATGATGTACAAAAATATAAGCGTTTTGTAGTTTTTTTTAAACGAGATTAGTGTGTTTGCAATTTGTGTATCTGTCTGAATTACAATTTGAAATAAATCCTCTATCGTTTATACTTCTTTTTTAAGTATATAAGTTTTTTTTAAGCTAAAAATTCATTCGATCAAATAAACTGGATTTAAAACTATATTTTTATAATCCAGTTATATAAAGAAAAGCTTCACCTTTACAAAAAATCTCTACCTTTGTACCCATGAACCTCTTAAGATGGATACTGGCAATTTATTTCATGGCGCTATCATTGATGCCATGTGCTGATGTGTCTCATCCACAGAATTCCGGGAATACAATAGTTTCCCTGAGTGTTCAGGAAAACCATTCAAAAGAAAAAGGAGATATCTGTTCTCCACTGTGTGCATGCAGCTGTTGTCAGATAACAGTTTCAGCATTTAAAATGGATCCCTTATTGGAAATTCCCGAGCAGATTCCTGCTTACTTTTCAAAGAAGATCCTGTTCCATAAAAACGACTTTGCCTATCAGGTTTATGACCCAATCTGGCAACCTCCTAAAATTTAATTTTTATTGACTTTTAGAAAGCCTATGCTTTCTGATACTTAACAGTGCTTGAAACTTTGCAATACCATTGCAGAGGTTTTCAGGATATTTTTGCTGCAGTATTTTATACTGTGAGCATTTACTTTTCAATAAAAATTAAATATCAATCGTGTTAGATAAAATCATAAAATTCAGTATCAAAAACAAGGTGATCATTGGTTTGATGACGTTGGTGCTGATCATCTGGGGAACATGGAGTGCCACCAGATTACCTATAGATGCTGTGCCGGATATTACCAACAATCAGGTGCAGATCATTACCGTATGTCCTACGCTGGCGGGACAAGAAGTAGAACAGTTGGTTACCTTTCCCATTGAACAGAGTATTGCCAATGTTCCCGATATTCAGGAGACAAGAAGTATTTCAAGATTCGGGCTTTCTGTGATTACAGTAGTGTTCAAAGAAAATGTAGATGTCTATTTTGCAAGACAGCTCATTAATGAACAGCTGAAAAATGCCGTAGAAGAAATTCCAAAAGGAGTAGGAACTCCCGAGCTGGCTCCTGTAAGTACAGGTCTTGGAGAAGTGTATCAGTATATTCTCCATCCTAAAAAAGGAAGTGAAAAGAATTACAATGCCAAAGAACTCCGCACCATGCAGGACTGGATCGTGCGAAGACAGCTGAATGGAACACCAGGAGTTGCGGAAATCAACAGTTTTGGAGGTGAATTAAAACAATATGAAGTAGCTATTGATCCCAATCGTTTAAAAGCAATGGGAACAAGCATCACTGAAATATTTACAGCCCTTGAAAAAAATAATCAGAATACCGGAGGAGCTTATATTGATAAAAAACCGAACGCGTATTTTATCCGTGGAATTGGCCTGGTGACTTCTTTGGAAGATATCAGAAATATTGCGGTTAAAAACGAAACAGGAAGCGTTCCGATCTTTATAAAAGATGTTGCCGATGTTCGTTTGGGAAGTGCCGTTCGTTACGGAGCGTTAACCTATGATGGAAAAGTAGATGCTGTAGGTGGAGTCGTGATGATGCTGAAAGGAGCCAACAGTAATGAAGTGGTAAGCAATATCAAAGCAAAAATTCCGACCATTCAGAAATCTCTTCCCGATGACGTTATCATTGAACCGTTTCTGGACAGAACAGACCTTGTAGACAGAGCCATCAATACCGTACAGAAAAACCTCATCGAAGGAGCTCTGATCGTTATTTTCGTTCTTGTGATTTTCCTGGGAAATCTGAGAGCCGGACTTATCGTTGCTTCGGCCATTCCACTTTCCTTATTGTTTGCATTAGGAATGATGAATGTTTTCGGAGTGAGTGCCAATCTGATGAGCCTTGGAGCGATAGACTTCGGGCTGATTGTAGATGGTGCTGTAATTATTGTAGAAGCTACGCTGCACCATTTAGGTATACGAAAATCTACCCGTGCTTTGACACAGTCTGAAATGGATGAAGAAGTATTCCTTTCTGCCTCAAAAATCAGAAGCAGTGCAGCTTTCGGAGAAATCATCATTCTTATCGTATATATCCCGATTCTTACCCTGGCAGGCGTAGAAGGAAAAATGTTTACCCCAATGGCAAAAACAGTAGGATTCGCCATTCTTGGAGCATTGATTCTGTCGTTAACATATATTCCGATGATGAGCGCTTTGTTTTTATCTAAGAAAATATCCCACAAAGAAACCTTCTCTGATAAAATGATGAACCGTCTTCAAAAGGTATATCAGCCATTATTACAGAAAGCAATCAAGGTAAAATATATCATTGTTTCTGCGACAGCTGTAGTATTCCTTATCTCTGCTTTTATTTTTAAAAATATGGGTGGTGAATTTATTCCTCAGCTGCAGGAAGGAGATTTTGCCTTCCATTGTATTTTACCACAGGGAAGTTCACTCAGTCAGAGTATAGAAACCTCCATGCAGGCCTCGAGAATTATCAAACAGTTTGATGAGGTGAAAATGGTCGTTGGGAAAACTGGTTCTGCTGAGGTTCCTACAGATCCAATGCCACCTGAAGCAACTGATATGATCGTGGTATTGAAACCACAAAGCGAATGGAAAACCAAAAAATCCTACAATGAGCTTGCTGATGAGATCAGTGAAAAACTGGAAACAATTCCTGGGGTATTCTTTGAGAAAAACCAGCCTATTCAGATGCGTTTTAATGAGCTGATGACGGGAATCAGACAGGATGTGGCGGTGAAAATCTTTGGTGAAAATCTGGATTCTTTAGCGGTATATGCGGATAAAGTTGGAAAAATCATTCAGACAGTAGATGGAGCTACGGCACCTCAGATCGAAAGAGTAAGTGGTCTTCCGCAGATCAATGTTCAGTATGACAGAACGAGAATCGCCAATTATGGATTAAATATTGAAGATGTCAACAATGCTGTAAGCACGGCCTTTGCAGGAAAAGCTGCAGGACAGGTGTTTGAAAATGAAAGACGTTTTGATCTGGTTGTGCGCCTGGACAGTCTTCACAGAACAGATATTTCAGATGTGAATAATCTGATGATCACTTCTGCTACCGGAGCTCAGATTCCATTGTCACAGGTTGCTAATATCAGTTACAAACTTGGACCGGCACAGATCAGCCGTGAGCAGGGGAAACGTAGAATTGTAATTGGTTTCAATGTAAAGGATCGTGATGTGGAAAGTGTAGTAAAAGACATTCAGGCAAAACTGGAGAAAGTGAAGCTGCCTTCAGGATACTACTTTACTTACGGAGGCCAGTTTGAAAACCTGCAGGAAGCAAGCCAACGTCTGATGATCGCTGTTCCGGTATCATTGCTTCTGATTTTTATGCTTCTGTATTTTACTTTCCGTTCATTCAAACAGGCTGCATTGATTTTTACTGCCATTCCTATGAGTGCCATTGGCGGTGTATTTGCGCTTTTAGTGAGAGATATGCCGTTCAGTATCAGTGCCGGAATTGGATTTATTGCCCTGTTTGGAGTAGCAGTTCTTAACGGAATTGTTTTGATCGGAACATTCAATCAATTAGAAAAAGAAGGCGAAACCGATATTCTGAAAAGAGTATTTGAAGGTACAAAAACCAGATTAAGACCTGTGCTGATGACGGCTACCGTAGCTTCATTAGGATTTTTACCAATGGCTATTTCCACCGGAGCCGGAGCTGAAGTACAGAAACCTTTGGCAACAGTAGTGATTGGAGGTTTGGTAACCGCAACATTCCTTACACTATTCGTTTTACCGATGTTGTATATTATTTTTAACACAAAGATTTTGAAAAGAAAAAATAATAATACGGGAATAATTACGGCTGTTTTGGTTGTAGGATTCATGATGTTGGGACAAACTTTTAGTGCACAGTCCAGACCGATTTCTGTAGAACAGGCGGTAGAGCAGGCAGTGAATAATAATTTAACGCTGCAGTCAAAAGACTTAAGCATTAAATCCGCCGAAGCATTGAGGGCAACTGCAAAAGAGCTCCCGAAATTAAGTTTTGAAGCACAACTTGGACAATACAATAGTCCGAAGTTTGACCAGTCGTTTGCGATCTCACAAAGCATTCCTTTTCCGACATTATTTAAAGCAAGAAAAGATTTAATCAATGAGAATATTAAAAGCAAGCAGATTGATAAGGAAATTACAGCTAATGAACTGATAAAACAGGTTCGTACCTATTACTATCAGATTGAATATCTTCAGTATAATAAAGCTCAGCTGACCAGTCTGGATCAATATTATGAAGAGTTTATCCGAATTGCAACCGTAAGATTCAAAGCAGGAGATATCAAGAAAATAGAAATCAGTACTGCAGAAACCCAGAAGGGGGAAATTGATCTGCTGCTCAGACAAAATGAAGTCTTTCTGAACAACGCCTACAAGAATTTAAAAACGCTGATGAATACGTCAGAAGATCTTGAAGTTCCGTTTAACAAAGATTATGCTCCTTTAAAAGCAGAAAATGTACTCGACAGTACTGTGGTTGCCAACAACCCTACGGTAAAAGCTTTTTACCAGGAAATGGAAATTGCAGAAAAAAACAAGAAAGTTGAAAAGTCCCTTGGGCTGCCTGATTTTAGTTTAGGATATACCAACCAGTCTTTGATAGGCCTTCATACCATCAATGGGCAGGAGAATTTTTATAACTCAGGAAAGCGTTTTCAGTCGGCAACAGTAGGAGTAGCGATTCCATTAACATTTGGAGCGACGAAAGCAAGAATCCAGGCGCTGGAATATGAAAAGCAGGTCGCCGAAACCAATGCTAGAATGCAGCAGAAACAGCTTTCTGCTCAGTTGGAAAATGCTTTCAGCCAGTATCAGCAGGATTTACAGCAATATGATTACTATACAAGCCAGGCATTGCCTAACGCAGAGAAAATTGTAAAAGCAGCTCAGCTAGGATATAAAACAGGAGAAATTTCCTATGTGGAATATCTTTTTGCCCTGCAGACTGCCACAAATATCCAGTTGAAATATCTGGAATCTATCCAGCAGGTGAACCAATCTGTAGTTACTATTAACTCCATCATAAACAAATAATATGAAACCGCTGTTTATAAAAATTTCTGCCAGATCAATGAAAATGAAGGCATACAGCATCAGACAAAATACATTTTTACTTATGAAACTCAAATATAATATCATCCCTCTCGCCCTGATCTCAATCTTACTAACAAGCTGTGGAAAAAAAGAAGCTTCGGAAGAAAAAGCTCCTGAAAAAACAGAACAGAAAGAACAGGCTCACGAAGAAGCTCCAGAAACAATAGCTTCCCTTACAGAAGAGCAGATGAAGTCTGTAGGAGTGGCTTTAGGAAATGTAGAAATGAAAGAGTTGACATCCACGATAAAAGCCAATGGTTTGCTGAGTGTACCCAACAGCAATAAAGCAACCATCACTTCCCTGTACGGAGGAATCATTAAAACCATCAATATACAGGTAGGAAGTATCGTGAAAAAAGGACAGGTCATTGCAACGATTGCCAATCCGGAATACATCCAGCTTCAGGAAGATTATCTGACTACCAATAGCAGAATAACCTATGCAGAACAGGAATACAGAAGACAAAGAGAACTTTTTGATAATGATGCAGGTGCCAAGAAAAATCTTCAGAGTGCAGATGCTGAGCTTAAAACCTTAAGAACAAAAAGAGCTTCCCTTTTGAAACAGCTTCAGATGATGGGAATAAGCCCGGGAAAAGTAAGCAATGGAAATATGAAATCCGGTTTGGTGATTACAGCACCCATCAGCGGAACAATCAGCAGTATTACAGCACAGATCGGAAGTTATGTAGATATTTCTTCTCCCGTTGCTACTGTAATTGATAACGGTTCTATTCATCTGGATCTTCAGGTATTTGAAAAAGATCTTCCTAAAATGAGAGTCGGGCAGATTGTTCATTTTAAACTGACCAACAATCCGGAAACCGAATATGACGCAAGAATTTACAGCATAGGATCTTCTTTTGAAAATGAAAGTAAAACCATCTCTATGCATTGCGAAGTAATTGGAAACAAATCCGGTTTGATTGACGGAATGAATATCACCGGAATTGTCAGCCTTGATAAAAGCACAACTCCTGCAGTGCCTACAGAAGCTATTGTAGAAGCAGACGGGAAATATTACGTGTTTATTCAGACTGATAAAAAGGTGGAAGAAGAACATGAAGAAAAAGGGAAACCTCATCCGAAAACCTTAAACTTTGAGAAAATAGAAGTGGTGAAAGGAACTTCTGATATGGGATACACTGCGATAACTCCCGTTGGAAATATTCCAGACAATGCAAAAATCGTAGTGAAAGGCGCATTTTTCGTGAATGCCAAACTGGTGAATTCAGGAGAGCACGAACATTAATGAAGGCAGCCGGAATCAGTAAAAGTCGATTTTAATCCTTACATTAGAGCTGTTTACGGAGTTTTTATTGATGAAAGCGGCAGAAAAAAGTAAAGATTATCTCACCGAATTTTTAATAAATGACCTGATTATGTTACTAAACAAAAAAATATCAGTCTGGTATTTCATCCGTGAAATAAAAAACCAAATTCTGTTCATCGGAATATTTGCTATCGCTATTGGTCTTTTGGACGAATTACCATGGTTTCGCAAGATCTCACTGCCTTTGAATATTCCTGCATTATTGGGTACAGCTGTATCATTGCTGCTGGCATTCCGTACTTCCCAGTCCTATGAAAGATGGTGGGAAGCAAGAACAGTTTGGGGCGCTATTGTCAATGATTCCAGAACTTTTGTGAGGCTGATCATTCAGTTTATGCCGGCAGGAGAAGACAAAGCAATAAAAGAATTTGCCGAAAGACAGATCATCTGGACCTATGCCCTTGGAGAATCATTGAGAAAACTGCCGTTTTCTGAAAAAGTTCAGCAGTATTTGGATCAACATCAGATCAAAGCAGCCAATATTCCCAACGCCATTCTGGACGAACACTCCAGGCAGCTGAAAGAAATTGCATTCTCAAAAGGACTGACCGATTTTCAGCAGATGCAGCTGAATGATATCATCACAAGGCTCTGCGACAGTATGGGAAAATGTGAAAGACTGAAGAATACTGTTTTTCCACGTTCTTATAGTGTTTTAGTACATATTCTGATTTATGTTTTTGCGGCTATCCTTCCGTTTGGGCTTGACGATTCCCAGCTGTTGGTAGAAATTGCCATTACTTTCCTGGTTCCGGTGACATTCATTGCTATTGAAAAAACATCCATCATCATGCAGGATCCGTTTGAAAATGGACCTGTAGATACACCCATGACTTCTCTGGCACAGACCATAGAGATCAATATCAGACAGATGATCGGTGAGCAGAATGTTCCCCCTAAAAAAGAAAATACATCTTATTATGAAATGTAATTAAACCATACAATATGGAAAGCACACCAACACAAACCGTTTCTGCAGGAAGCAGACATAAAAAGAACCTTCTGATTGTTCTGTGCCTTAGCGGAACCTATCTCATTGCTGAGGTAATAGGAGGAATAATTACCAATAGTCTTGCACTATTAGCGGATGCAGCCCATATGCTGACCGATGTGGTAGGATTATTGCTGGCATTTATTGCCATTAAAATAGGAGAAAGAAAAGCAGATCCTTCCAGAACATATGGTTATTATCGGACAGAAATATTAGCAGCTGTTATCAATGCAGTGGTGTTACTGGCCATTTCGATCTATGTTTTGTTTGAAGCTTATCAGCGTTTTCAGAATCCGCCCGAAGTACAAAGTAAATCAATGTTGATTGTAGCCGGAATCGGATTGATCGTCAATATTGTCGGAATGATGATTCTCAGAAAAGACTCAGAAGGCAGTCTCAATATGAAAGGAGCCTATTTCGAAGTTCTTTCAGACATGCTTACTTCTGTAGGAGTCATGATCGCAGGAGTAATTATGCTGACCACGGGCTGGTACTATGCCGATCCGTTGATTTCAGCGGCAATAGGACTGTTGATCTTTCCAAGAACATGGAGACTGTTGAAAGAAGCCATTAATGTTTTGCTGGAAGGAACCCCTAAAGATGTGGATATTTATGCCCTTCGTCAATCATTGGAGAATACTCCGGGAGTGAAAGATGTTCATGATCTGCATGTGTGGTCACTGACATCCAGTGTTAATGCGATGAGCGCACACGTTGTAAAAGAGAATGGGTATTCCCAGAATCAATTATTAAAAACATTGACAGATACAACGATGGCTGATTTTAAAATCAGTCATACCACTTTTCAGATCGAAGAGGAAGGCTATGAAGAAAATGAAGTCCATCTGTAACCATTTAAAAGCGTATAATGAAAAAAGATATCGAACACAAACTTATTGATAAAAATACCAAACCTACCAGTATGAGGATTTTGGTATATGATTTCTTAAGCTCTCAGGAAGCGGCTTTATCCCTTTCTGAAATAGAAAATCATTTTGACAATGCTGACAGAATCACCATCTACAGGACATTGAAAACCTTTGAAGAAAAAGGAATTGTTCACAGCATTCAGGAAAATACAACCACGAAATACAAACTATGCGAAGACGATTGTGATGAAAAGACACATAAAGACTGGCATCTTCATTTTTACTGTAAAATATGCAAGCAGACTACCTGCAAAGAAGATATTTCCTTCCCGGAAAACATCCAGACCAATTTCAGGATTGATGAAATAAGGTTGTTTGCCAAAGGAATCTGTGAAAACTGTCTTGAAAGTTTGCAATAGCATTGCATCAGTCTCATCTTTACATTTGTATAAAAATATTCAGTTATGGAAAAATGCTGTAGTACAACCCCGGAAAAACCTGATACAAAAGGACACAAACATAACCATGCAGAAGGAGACGGACATGATCACTCTCACGACTCAGGAGATCAGACGGTCTTTCAGATGTTTCTGCCGGCCATTATATCCTTTATCATTTTATTGTTAGGAATTGCCTTTGACAACTATATAAAACCTGCTTGGTTTACAGGCTGGGTACGTTTGGTATGGTTCCTTGCCGCATATATTCCTGTGGGATTTCCTGTATTAAAAGATGCTTATAAAAGTATCATCAAAGGAGATGTGTTTTCAGAATTCTTTCTGATGAGTATCGCAACCATTGGTGCTTTTGCTATCGGAGAATATCCTGAGGGTGTAGCAGTAATGCTGTTTTATGCCGTAGGAGAAGTATTCCAGTCTATGGCGGTAACAAGAGCTAAGGGAAATATAAAAGCTTTATTGGATCAGCGTCCCGATGAGGTAACGATTATGGAAAATAATCAGCCCAAGACCATGAAGGCCAAAGAAGCTAAAATTGGAGATGTCATCCAGCTGAAACCCGGTGAAAAACTGGCCCTGGATGGGGAATTGCTTTCAGATTCCGCTTCATTCAATACCGCAGCTTTAACGGGAGAAAGTAAACCCGATACCAAAAATAAAGGCGAAGTGGTTCTGGCCGGAATGATCAATATGAACAGTATTGCTCTGGTAAAAGTAAATACGGCTTATGAAGACAGTAAACTGAGCAAAATCCTGGAACTGGTTCAGAATGCTACGGCTCAAAAAGCCCCTACTGAATTATTCATCAGAAAATTTGCTAAAGTATACACGCCCATCGTTGTATTTCTTGCCATAGGAATCTGTTTACTGCCTTACTTCTTTGTAAGCGATTATCAGTTCAGAGACTGGCTGTACAGAGCATTGATTTTCCTTGTGATTTCCTGCCCTTGTGCCCTTGTGATTTCAATTCCGTTAGGATATTTTGGAGGAATCGGTGCCGCTAGCCGAAACGGAATCTTGTTCAAAGGAAGTAACTTCCTGGACAGTATTGCAGAGATTCAAAATGTAGTGATGGATAAAACAGGAACCATGACAGAAGGGGTATTCAAGGTTCAGGAAGTAAGTATAAGTCCTGAATTTAATAAAGAAGAAATTCTTCAAATGGTTAATGTTCTCGAAAGTAAAAGTACCCATCCGGTGGCAACAGCAATTCACAATTATGTTGGAGAAATCAATCACAGCATTCCTTTAGAAAATGTAGAAGAAATTGCAGGTCACGGACTGAATGCCACGGTTAACGGAAAAGAACTTCTGGTTGGGAATTTTAAACTGATGGATAAGTTCAACATCAGTTATGATCTTAATCACGCCAATATTGTGTACACGGTGATTGCAGTCGCTTATGATAAAAAGTTTGCAGGCTATATCACCATTGCAGACAGTATAAAAGAAGATGCAAAGCAAACCGTAGACAACCTGCATAAAATGAATGTAAAAGCTACGATGTTAAGCGGTGATAAAAGTACTGTTGTTAAATATGTAGCAGATCAGCTGGGTATAGACAATGCATTCGGAGATCTGTTGCCTGAAGACAAAGTAAACAAGGTTAAAGAAATCAAAGCCAGAAACCAGACGGTAGCTTTCGTAGGAGACGGAGTGAATGATGCTCCGGTAGTTGCTTTAAGCGATGTAGGAATTGCAATGGGAGGTTTGGGAAGTGATGCGACTATTGAAACGGCAGATGTAGTAATTCAGGATGATAAACCGAGTAAAATCCCGATGGCCATCAATATTGGAAAGCAAACGAAAAAGATCGTTTGGCAGAATATCATCCTTGCCTTTGCCGTAAAAGCTGTTGTTCTCATCCTGGGAGCAGGTGGGCTGGCAACCATGTGGGAAGCTGTTTTTGCGGATGTAGGAGTAGCATTGCTGGCTATTTTAAATGCAGTGAGAATTCAGAGAATGAAATTTTAAGAAGCAAATAATAAACACAACTCAATTATATTCAATAAAAGCTCTGCTGAATTTCAGTAGGGCTTTTGTTTTTTTATATATTATGCTAATCATTCCGCAGATACTACAAATATGCAATATGTTATTTTTGTTAATCTAAGTAAAAGTGTGTTTAAATTAGAGTTTTTTCCCTATTGGCATGATCGTTCAGGAATTGGTAATTTCAATTAAAAGTCAATTGATAACACTTACTCATGTTTATAGGTTCTTATTTTCATACTTCATCCAATTTTACTCCAAAAAAATAATAGTTGAAAATTAATATATGTAAAATTTAATAATTTGCTAAATGGTATTTTGAGAATATTTTATTGTAAAACAAAATTTTTATTGAATTTTCAAACAAAATATATTTTTGATGATTATTATATTTAAATTGACGGGTAAAACAATCAAATATGAAAAATATTAAACTATCTGTTCTGGCTACCGCATTTGTAGCTTTTCCATCCTTACATTTATTTTCTCAGGATAATGAAAAACTAATCAGAGATTATATTTCACAAAATAAGATTAGAGAATATAAAAAAACAGATCTCACCAATTTTATTATTGATAATACAGATGTATCAAAATCATTAAATGGTGATTTGGTGAAGTTTCAGCAGGTTTATAATGGATTTCCGGTTTATAATTCTGTTGGGACAGCACTTATTCAAAATAATAAGATTGTTTATTACACAGATAATTTTGTGAAAAATTATACGCAGTCAACCTCTAATTTTGCAGGAATTAGTAAACCTATTATTCTTCAAAAAATAGCAGACGCAATTGGAAATCAGGAAATTCAAGCTTATCCTATTCTTGGTTTTTCAGATGCTGAACCCGAGAATGGTAATAATACAGCTAAACAAAGATTAGTATATGCAGAACATAATGGTGATTTAGTGCTGGCGTACGAATTCTCAATTAGGGAGCCAAAATCTTCCAATTTCTGGGATATTCTGGTTAATGCCCAAACTGGAGAAATTATAAGTAAGAAAAATTTGACTTTGTCCTGTAATTTCAATACAAATGCCTATCATCATGATATATCTCACCTTGGAAATTCAGAAGAAAATAGGAGTAGTGAAGTCCCGGATTTGAGAAATCAACAGCAGGTCTCTTCTTTTTTAGTTCCGGATAATGCTTCCTATAATATATTTCCGTTACCTACTGAAGCCCCTACATTTGGTTCAAGATCAATTGTTTCAAATCCTTGGATTTTAGCTTCTTCTCCGGAAGGATGGCATTCTGACGGCACCAATCACTACACTATTACCAGAGGTAATAATGTACATGCCTACGAAGATACCGCAAATGCAAATGCCCCGGGATTTTCTCCTGATGGTGGGGTTAACAGAAATTTTAATTTTCCTTATAGTACAAACGGAACTCCTGCAGCTAATCAAAGCGCTGCTATTACCAATTTATTCTATATGAATAATAAGGTGCATGACATATTTTACAAATTTGGTTTTACAGAATCTGCAAGAAATTTTCAACAAAATAATTTTGGCCTTGGAGGTGTTGGAAATGACTATGTAAAAGCTGAAGCTCAAGATGGAGGAGGAACAAATAATGCCAATTTCGCAACTCTTCCGGATGGGAACAGCGGAAGGATGCAGATGTACTTATGGTCAGCCCTTAACAGAATGTTTTTTTATAATGCACCCGATGTCGCTGTTCCACGACAACCGGCTGTTGCGACAGCACAGTTTGGCCCAGTCTTAAATGCAGCAGGAGTTACAGGAAATGTACAATTATCATCAGTTCTGGATGGATGCTCTGCTCTGCCAGCCGGCTCACTTACCGGGAAAATAGGATTATTAGAAAGAGGAACCTGTACTTTTGCGGTTAAAGTAAAAAATGCTCAAAATGCGGGCGCAATGGCAGCTATCATTTATAATACGCCAACATCTACTCCAACTAGCCAGATGGGGGGAACAGACGCTACTATTACAATTCCTTCTGTTTTAATTGATAATACTGAAGGAGAATATATTAAAAATTTGCTTTCTGCTTCAACGGTTGTAAATGTTACCTTAAAAAATGATCCTGAAACCGGAACAACCCCTGATGGAGATTTTGATAATGGCGTTATTACCCACGAATACGGACATGGAATTTCCACCAGACTGACGGGGGATGGATATTCCTGTTTAGACCCATCAGTCAATACAGAGCAAATGGGAGAAGGATGGTCTGACTTCTTTGCCATTATGCTAACCAATAAAGTGGGAGATAATGCTTCTGTGCCGAGAGGAATGGGAACATATGTAATAGGACAACCTATTACAGGTGCGGGAATAAGACCTGCAAAATATTCACCGGATTTTGCTATAAACGATTATACATATGGAAATACTAATGGAATGGAATCAAGTTCCAATGGTAGTCCTGATGTTCATTCCATAGGTTTTGTCTGGGCAACCATGTTATGGGATCTGCATTGGAAATATGTTGAAAAATATGGTTATTCTTCAGATGTAACAGCTAATATGACCAATGGCAGTTCAAGAGTACTGCAAATAGTTACGGATGCATTAAAGCTTCAGGCTTGTAATCCTACATTTATTGACGGAAGAAATGCTATTTTGGCAGCAGATTTAGCTGCTACAGGAGGTTTGGATAAATGTATGATCTGGAATACATTTGCTAAAAGAGGGCTGGGAGTTAATGCTTCTGCGGGCAGTAAAACTGATATTAATGATCAGGTTGAGGATTTTACGGTTCCTGCAGAATGTACACTTGCTGCAAACGATGTAAAGATTGCTAAAAATTCAATTTCAATTTATCCCAATCCTGCTAAAAATGAATTTTACATTAATTTCCCAAATAATATTTTAGGAAAAGTAAGTGTTGATATTTACGATATGTCTGGAAAATTAATTTTTTCGGAAGGAAAAATATCAACAAATGCTAAAAAATCAATTTCCACTGATCAATTAACAAATGGGGTGTATATGGTAAAAATAAAAGGGCTTGGAATTGATACGGTTTCCAAGCTTATCGTAGAAAAGTAAATGACTCACTCATCAATATTATCTCACTCCAGGTTTTTCCTGGAGTGATTTTTATTTTCTAAAAGTAATAAGAGATTGAATAGAAAAACGATTTTTTAGCAAAGATGTGTTAGCTTTGATCTTGGTTCAAAAATATAAAATTGGAGTACAGCTTTTTGAAAGATTGACACAAAACAGTGATGCTCATTATGTGGTGGTAAATAGTTGTGTTTAAAAAAAACTCTGCCAAAAATATCAGCAGAGTTTTTATTAACAAGATTAAATTGTATATAAAGAACTAAATTTTCAGATCTTAACCTACTCAAAGTTCGGGATAATATGATGATAGTAACAGCCACAGTTTTGTAAATTTTAAAGGTAACAGATAAAAACTTTCCAATGACATTCATCATAAATCATCCAGAAAACAGTTTTGAAGTAGTATATTTGTAACAGAGAACAAAATCGTTGAGGTTATTTATTTCCATATTCGTCATCTTTACCGTTGCATTACGTCCCGTTTTGCCATTGGTAAATTATGCGATGAACTATGATTATATTGTGAAAAACCTTTGTGAGAACAGAAATGTACCACAATCAACCTGTAAAGGAAAATGCTATGTGGAAAAAGAACTGGCCAAAACAGAAAAACAGTCCAATAGCTCCCAAACCATAAAGATTGCAAGCTTGGATGTTTTTATTGCTCATGATATCCTTTCCTTTTCCTCTCAACTGAACTCGGAATTGCTTACTGAAATTCCCGATTCAAGTTATTTTAATTCTCATTCTTCAGAATACTTTTCCAGGATATTCCATCCTCCATTGGCTTAATTTTTTTTAAACTAAATTGTTAGTTTAAAAAAACGAAGTTTGCAAAGGCTTTCATTACAAGCCATTAAAGATACATGCTGCAATAAAAATCAACTATTGTAACCAATAAGAGATCCATCGGTTCTTCTTGAGGAATGCTGTGCTTTTTCAGACTTGTTTATTGTATCATAACTTTATTTAACATTATTAATTTCAATTTAACATTAAAATGAAATCTCCTATTATTTTGACTGCCCTGTTGTCAATATCATTACTGTCGTGTGCCAAAGAAACTCCTCAGGTAAAGCATGCAAGCCATATGGACTCTTCGGGAAAGAAAATAGAAAATGTACAGGTAGTAAATGAAGAAGACCCTGTCTGCCACATGAAAACGGCAGGATCTATTAACGATACAGCCGTATATAAAAATAAAACGTATGGTTTTTGCAGTGTATCCTGCAAACATGAATTCAAAAAAAGCCCTGAGAAATATGCCCAAAAATAAAAAGAACAATAATAAAAGTAAAGTGATTATACCCATCGCTTTATTTGCATTGCTTTTCCTTGGAATAGGGGTAGGAATGGGGTATTTTAAAAAGAATCTTTATACCGTCATGAAAGTTCCTGATTTTGAACTTACAGATCAGAACAGTAAAAAAATCACCAATAAGGATATGTTGGGAAAGGTATATCTTGTGGAATTTTTCTTTAGCAAATGCCCTACTATATGCCCGGTGATGAATACTAATATGAAGGCGATTCAGAACCAGATTAATGATCCGGACTTCGGGATTATCTCTATCAGTATCGATCCGGAAAATGATACTCCGGAAGCCTTGAAAGAACATGCTCAAAGAATAGGGGCAAAATCTCCGAACTGGCATTTCCTGACCGGTGATCGTGCCTATATTGGAAATCTTGCTAATCAATTTAATATCTACGTAGGTGATAAAGAAGATGAAGGAGAAAGCCTGAACCACAGCGGAATGATTGCGCTGGTAGATCAGGAAGGAAATATCCGATGCAGATACAATAAAGAAAACATGCCTATTCTGTATTATTCAGGATTGAATTACGAAGATCCGGAAGGTAAAACACCCATGCTGACAGGAAAATATCACCCGGACAGAGAAATCCTGATCGAGGATATTAAGAAATTATTGAAATAGAGAGGAGGGGAGCTGGATGCTAGGATCTGGAAGTTATTCCGGACGGTGAAGCTCTAGCAGTTTTTTGAGATGGCTATAAAAGCAAATAGAAGTTGAAGAAGTTAGGTTATGACATCAGTAACTTCCAGCTTCCATCACCCATCCTCCCGCTTAATAAGAAAACATTGTTCAACCATAAACAAAGAAATTATGAAGATTTTGAAAATAGCTGCTCTAAGTGCAGTTTTCGCGGCTCAGTTTACACTGGCTCAGTTTAAGCAAACGCCTCTGCCATATGCTTATAATGCTCTGGAAGGAAATATTGATGCCCAAACGATGGAAATTCACTATTCAAAACATGGAGCGGCTTATGCCACCAATTTGAATAAGGCCATTGCAGGAACTCCACAGGAAAAAGAAACTTTGTTTCAGATTCTTTCCAATGCTTCAAAACTGCCTGCTGCTGTAAGAAATAACGCAGGAGGACATTACAACCACGAATTGTTCTGGACGGTTCTTACGCCTCAGAAAAACACGCAGCCTTCAGCAAAATTAGCAAAGGCCATCACTGAAACTTTCGGAAGCATGGATGCTTTTAAAGAAAAAATGAGCAAAGCAGGAGCAGACCGTTTTGGTTCCGGATGGGCCTGGCTTTCTGTAGGAAAAGATGGGAAATTGTTTGTTTCCTCTACTCCTAACCAGGACAATCCTTTAATGGATGTAGTAGAAGAAAAGGGAACTCCTATCTTCGGAATTGATGTATGGGAGCATGCTTATTATTTGAAATATCAGAATAAAAGAGCAGATTATCTTACCGCGATCTGGAATGTGACCAACTGGAAAGAAATCAGCAGAAGATATGACGAAGCGATAAGCAAGAAATAATCTGATGAAAATATTGTACAGCATACTTTTTACCTTCTATATGGTGCTAAGACCTTTAGTACCTATGGTAGAGTATGCTGTAAATTATGATTATATTGTTAAAGTTCTCTGTATTAATAAATCCAGGCCAGAGATTCACTGTAACGGAAAATGTTACCTGAGTAAAGAACTGTCCAAAACCTATGATTCTGAATCTTCACCTTTTCAGAAACTCAAAAACTCAGGACAGAAAGTTCTCGATACCTATATTCTGCCGGAGACTACAGAGATCAACACTACTGGAAAAATTTCGTTTTTCAATTTCAATTTTACCTACGAAACAGCTTATTCTTTTCTGTTTCTTACCCATATTTTCAAACCACCGGTTTTTTAAGTTAAACGATCACGATTCAAGTACAAAAGTCACAAAAGCATTGACAAATAAAAAGGCTTAAGTGTTCTTATTGTGCATAAAACTTACCACTTGATCAACTTAAGTGTAAAAACTTTTGTGTCTTTTGTGGTAAAAAAGCCATTCAAATTATAATTCAACTTAAAAAATCAACAATGAAAATTTATAAATTTTTATCACTATTCTTTATTGCCTTTACTTTATTCTCTTTTGTAGCCTGCGAAAGCAGCAGGGATGACGAAAATCCCCAGGATACTACCCCTGGGAAACTTCAGATCAAATTTGAAAACGGATTTAATAATGTAGGAGACATCGTTTTGAATCAGACGGTTCAGACCTCTTCCAACGGACAAAAGCATAACTTTTCTGCCTTAAAATATGTCATCAGTAATATTGCATTGATCGACGAAAACGGAAATGAGTTTAAATACAATGAAAACAACCCTGATAAAGGTGCTTTTATCGTAGATCAGGCAGATGCTGTAGCCGGAATTGTTTATCTTAATCTGGATGGCGTTCCGAAAAACAACTACAAAAAAATAAGATTCGGATTAGGTGTGAGTCAAAAAGCGTACTTGCTGGGACAGGACGGGCAGGCTGAATTCTGGACAAAAGCCAAGCAGAAGGGAATGTCATGGTCATGGGCAGCGGGTTATGTTTTTGTAAAACTGGAAGGGAAATACGGGAATGATACCCCTTCAAAAGAATTCATGAACCATACCGGCAATATGGGAAATGTTACTGCTAATCAGCAGCCTGATTTATACCGTGAAATCACATTGAATCTTCCGACAACGGCAAGGGTGACGGCAAAAATTCGTCCTTCTGTTCATATTCTGGCAGACCTGAACCAATTTTTGAGCGGAGATAAAGCGCTTACTCTTACTACAGCTAATGACATGCTGATGGGCTCCAACCAACACCTGGTGGATGTTACCAACAATCTCACAAAAATGTTTAAAGTAGACCACGTTCACAATGATTAATTTCTTTTTAAAAACATTATTGGTTCTGTTTGTATTGGTATTAAGCTGTATTTCCTGTTCTGATGAGGTGATACAGCCACTGGAAAAAGATGAAGCCTATAACCTGCAGCTTCCCTCTTATTTTCCGGAAATGACTTTTGATAAATCGATCAATCCGGTGACTAAAAACGGCGTGGAGCTGGGAAGAAAATTATTCTATGAAGGCAGACTTTCAAGAAATAATACCATTTCATGCGGTTTCTGTCATATTCAGGAAAATGCTTTTACCCATCATGGTCATACGGTGAGCCATGGTGTGGATGACAGAATAGGAATAAGAAATGCACCACCCCTCCAGAATATGGCTTTTTTGAAAAGATATATGTGGGACGGAGTGATTCATAATCTGAATGAACAACCCATCAGCCCGATTACCGACGTCAATGAAATGGATAGCTCCATACCGGAAGCTATTTCGAAAATAAAAGATGATCATAAGTATAAAAAACTGTTCAGAGAAGCTTATGGAGACGAAACCATTACCGGCGAAAGAATTTTAAAAGCATTATCACAGTTTATGGCTTCTTTAATTTCTGCAGATTCAAAATATGACAGATTCAGACAGGGAAAAGAACAGTTGACTTCGGCAGAATCTCAGGGAATGGCATTATTCAATCAGAAATGTGCTTCCTGTCATAGCGGAGAATTATTTACTGATGAGAGTTTCAGAAACACAGGAATGTATTATAATACGGAATTCAAAGATGCCGGGCGATACAGAGTTACTCTCAACCAGGTCGACTGGATGAAATTCCGTGTTCCCAGTTTAAGAAATGTGGAATATACCGCACCTTATATGCATGACGGAAGGTTTTACACCTTAGAGGCAGTACTTAACTTCTATTCAGATCAGGTGGAAGATAATGCCAATCTTGATCCTCAGCTTAAGCAGAACGGCCATGTGGGAATTGCCATGAGCAGTCAGGAAAAACAATCTATCATTGCGTTCCTGAAAACATTATCAGATAAAAGTTTTATATCCAATCCAAAATTTGCAGAATAATTTATAGAAGACATGAAGAAGATTATAGTGATACTAAGTTTGATCCTGTTGAATCAGTATCAGGCAAAAACCATCAGAGACAGTGCTTATGTTGCTCCCGAAACGCTTAACAGATTCGATTTTGATGATGATTGTGATGCCTGTGGCTGTGCAGCAGGAAACGGATCTTCCGGGTTTGAATCTTTACTGAACCCGCAGTTTATCGGAATCAAATACTTTGCCCAGCATTATAAAGCGAAAGAGAACTTATTTGTAAAAGACCTTACCCAGGATCAGTATTTCAATACGCTTCAGCTGTGGGGAAAAATTCCATTGACTAAAAAGCTGAGTGTGTATGCGAGCCTTCCATTCCATTTTCATGAAAAGAAAACCCTCCAGGGTGATATCAGAATCAATGGAATAGGAGATCTGAACCTGATGGGAATTTACCAGCTGATGAGCTCTAAAGATAATTTCCATCACCTTAGCGGAGGTTTGGGCGTGAAAATTCCACTTGGGAAGTTTGATGAAAAAGGAGCATCCGGAGTGAATCCGAGTTTTCAGCTGGGAACCGGAAGCTGGGATTATCAGGCAGCTTTGAATTATAAATTTCAGAAAAATAAAGTAGCCGTATTGGTCAATACAGACTATACGATCAAAACAGAGAATAAAAAAAATTACCGTTTTGGAAACCAATGGAACTATGCTGCAACGGGTTTTTATCAGGTTGCAGGAAATGAGAAATCTATTTTTTCTGTAAAAACGGGAGTTCAGGGTGAAGTCTACGCTCAGAACAAACAATTTGATGAAGCCCTGCCCAATACTGCAGGAAGTGCTTTGTATGGAAAGCTGGGATTTGAAGCCTCTTATAAAAAGCTGAGCCTGGGAAGTGAAATCATGCTTCCCATGTACACTCATCTGGCGGGAGGAGATATTGAAGCTAAATCGAGATTCAGTGTTTTCCTGAATATTGGAATTTAAAGTGGCACCCCAATAAATGATGTTAAAGCTCCTTCGGGAGCTTTAATTGTTTATGAATCATGATTTTAATTGGGGATTAGGAATAATTATCTATCTTTGCCGAAATTTGGTGAGCCCTAAAAAGCTCTTAAAAGGGAATCCGGTGAAAATCCGGAACAGACCCGCTGCTGTAAGCTCCGAACCAAAGTTTTTGAAAAATATATCCACTGTTTTTTAATGGGAAGGATTTCAAAAATGGAGTAAGTCAGAAGACCTGCCAGAAAATAATCGTTTGACGCTTTCGTGGAATAAAGCTTAGGACATCAATGATTCTGTGCAGTGACAGCTGTGCTTTGTCGTTGTATTCTTATACCCCATTAGCGTCTTCATTACCCTAAATGAGCTAATGGCGACAAAACTAACTACTTCTGCAATTCATAAAGCTGTTTTCACAATATTGGTGATCACATCTCAACTTTTGTCTTCTCAAAACAGGAAAAAAGACAGCCTTCAGGAAGAGACTATTAAAGGAATCAATCTTTACAAAAAGAATTTTAAAGAAATCCTCCCGGCACAAATCCTACAGGGTGAGCAGTTGGAAAGACTGAACAGTCATTCCGTTGCAGATGCTTTACGATATTTTTCAGGTGTTCAGATTAAAGATTACGGCGGATTGGGTGGTTTGAAAACTATTAATATCCGAAGCATGGGAAGCCAGCATGTAGGGGTTTTCTATGATGGAATTCAATTAGGAAATGCCCAAAATGGGCTGGTGGATCTTGGACGATATTCTTTAGACGATCTGGAAGAAATATCATTGTACAACGGTCAGAAAAGTGAAATTTTTCAGCCGGCAAAAGACTTTGGTTCTTCGGGTTCTATTTATTTACAGCCTAAAACACCTGTGTTTAAAGGAAATAGAAAAACCAATCTCGTGATAAGGGCAAAAAGCGCATCTATTGATCTCTTTAATCCGTCATTCCGATTGGAACAGAAGATTTCTGACAGGATTTCTGCCAGCTTCAGTGGAGAATTTATGCAGAGTGATGGAATTTACAGATTTCGTTATGCCAAGAAATATCCTGATGGACAACAGGCTTATGATACCATTGCAAAGAGACATGATTCAGATATTCGGGCAAAACGTTTTGAAACCTCTCTCAACGGAACTTTAAATAACGGAAGCTGGAATATCCGTGGCTACGGTTATATTTCAAACCGCGGAATGCCGGCACCTATTGTGAATGGACGTTTCGGAGGAAGAGGAGCGAGGCTTTCCGATGAAAATTATTTTGTACAGGCTAATCTGAGAAAAAAACTGTTCCCGAAATTTGAAACTCAGCTGAAAGCAAAATTCGCTTATGATTATACCCATTTTATGGATACGGTTCGTTCGCAGTCTATTATTTATACCGATAATACCTATATCCAACGAGAACTCTATCTTTCCTCATCCAATATTTACTCAATCACGCCCAATTGGGATGTCAGCCTGAGTGGTGATTTTCAGTATAATAATCTGGATGCGAATCTGGATAACTTTTCTTATCCTACCCGCTACACTACATTGGTAGCATTAGCGACAACCTATCAGTGGAACAGATTCAAAATTCTGGGAAGCCTTTTAGGAACCTTTACATTTGAAGAAGTTAGAAAAAATAAAAGACCGGGAGATGCCAGAGAGTGGACGCCTGCTGTTTTTATGAGCTATCAGCCGGAAAAAATTCCGGAGCTTACTCTAAGGGCTTTCTATAAAAGAATTTTCAGACTTCCGACCTTCAATGATTTGTATTATACCAATATCGGAAATACCTACCTGAAACCGGAATTCACCAATCAATATGATGTAGGATTTACTTATCAGAAGAATTATAACAACCGTCTTTTTAAAACTTTTTATGCTAAAGTAGACGGTTATTACAATAAAGTACAGGACAAAATTGTAGCTGCTCCAAACGGAAGCATGTTCCGCTGGCTGATGATGAACCTTGGATTGGTTGAAATCATTGGAGCTGATGTGAATGTACAGACTGAAATGCAGCTTGGAAAAGTAACCCTCCGACCTTTGCTTTCTTATACATACCAAAGTGCGAGAGATATCAGTGATCCGGAAGATACTTTCTACCGCAATCAGATTCCTTATACCCCATGGCACAGTGGATCTTTCAGTCTGATGGCGGATTATAAAGACTGGAGTTTCAATTACAGTGCGATGTACGTAGGAGAAAGATATGATGTGAATCAGGATAACATTCAATACAATTATGTTCAGCCCTGGTATACGCACGATCTCTCTGTTCAGAAAAAATTCAACTGGGCAAATCATCAATTTAAAGTAAGCCTTGAGATGAATAATATTTTCAATCAATACTATGATGTTGTCCTCAATTATCCGATGCCCGGAAGAAATTTTAAACTTATTCTAAACTTCACCCTATGAGAAAACTAAACTTTTATTTTTTATTTCTGGTATTAGCTTTTCTTGCCTCATGCCGTACAGATGAAATTATTGTCCGTCAGGAAGTGGTGGAAGGACTCCCTTCAGAAAATACAGCAATAAAAGGCTTTTATATGCTCAATGAAGGAAACATGGGAAGTAATAAATGTACCCTGGATTTTTTTGATTATACCAAAGGAACCTATTACCGGAATATTTACGCAGAAATCAACCCCAATGTCGTAAAAGAGTTGGGAGATGTAGGAAATGATATCAAAGTGTACGGAAGCAAACTTTATATCGTTGTCAATGTTTCCAATAAAATTGAAGTGCTGGATGCCAAAACAGCCAAACGTATTACTTCTATTCCATTACAAAACTGCAGATATCTGGCTTTCAAAGACGGGAAAGCTTATGCCAGCAGTTATGCCGGACCAGTAGCCATTAACCCCAAAGCCCCTAAAGGAAAAGTAGTTGAAATTGATACCACTTCTCTTTCCATCCAGCGTGAAGTGGTGGTAGGATATCAGCCGGAAGAAATGGAAATTGTGGGTAATCAATTGTTTGTTGCCAACTCCGGAGGATATAAAGCTCCCGATTACGACAATACAGTTTCCGTCATCGATCTAAATACTTTTACAGAACTTAAAAAAATAAATGTTGCCATCAATCTTCACCATATTAAAAAAGATAATTACGGTGATCTCTATGTAACCTCAAGAGGAGATTATTATAATGTTCCTTCCAGTTTGTATTTAATAGATGCAGCTACAGGAACTGTGAAGAAAAATTTCAATCTCTCTGTGAGCGAAATGACGATCGTGAATGATAAACTGTATTTCTATGGGAATGAATTCAATTACAATACCCACAGTTATAAAAAAACATTTGGAATCATTGATGTGAAAACAGAACAGATCATCGCCAACAGAATTTTTGATAAAGAATATGAAGATGCCATTAAAACCCCTTATGGAATTGCTGTAAACCCCATCACAGAAGATATCTACATGACAGATGCCAGAAATTATGTATCCATGGGATTTGTGTATTGCTTCGATAAAAACGGACACTTTAAATGGAAAACGGAGGGCGGAAATATCCCTGCCCACTTCGCTTTTTTATACAAATAACCAAACTTTAAGAAATGAACAGAAATAGCTTTACCTATTTGAAAATCGGATTTCTATCCTGCTTCCTTGTAGGAGTGATAGCCTGTAAACATGATGATGAAGATGAATTTACATTTAATGGGCTTGATGATTCCTATACCATTGAACGTTTAAAGGTTTTGAGTATTCCTACCAATGCCTCAGGATCGGTTACATGGAGTATTAATGATTCTATTATCTCTCAAAATTCAGAACTTGAATTCATCAGTCCTACTGCAGATGCGTATCCTTTGACTTTAAAGATTAACAATAAAGGAAACGAGCAGATTTTTCATTCTAAAATCATTGTTACCAAAGAAAAAACACCTTATAGTAAATATATTTCCAAAGTATTGGAGTTCCGCCCTGCTGTAGGGCAGTTCATGAACGAAATTCCGGAATATTTACCTGGAAATACCACAGCGAATATGCTTCAAAAAGCCAACGAATCGTTGGTAGGAGGGAACTCTACCATGATCAGTCTGGGTGGATATGGCGGATATGTAGTGTTCGGTTTTGATCACACCATTCCCAATCTGAATGGACGTGATTTTAAAGTACTGGGAAATGCATTCTTTGGAAATGATGCCGCAGATCAACGTTCAGGATCTTGTGAACCGGGAATTATTATGGTGGCCTACGACAGAAATAAAAATGGGAAGCCGGATAATGATGAATGGTATGAAATTGCAGGCAGCGAGTATTTCAAAAATGCTACAGTTAAAGACTACAGCATCACCTATCATAAACCTAACGAAAATAAAGCACCTGTACCCGGAACTGAATTCTGGCAGACCGACGTGGAGTATATCAAATGGAATGACAATCTGGGAAATCAGGGGTTTAAAACAAAGAATACTTTTCACGCCCAGAGCTATTATCCTTTATGGTTTACAGATGCTTCTTACAGCTTTTCAGGAACCAGACTGGCAAATAATTTTTACGATCAGAACGGTGACGGGTCGTATTGGGTAGGAAAATCATATGAGTTCGGATATGCAGACAATGCTCCGAATAATGATGAAGCCTCTAATATTGATATTTCCTGGGCGGTAGACAGAAACGGAAAATATGTGAAACTTCCGGGAGTAGACTTTATGAAAATATATACAGGAGTCAATCAGGAAGCAGGATGGCTGGGAGAAGTTTCTACAGAAGTAGCGGGAGCTTACGATCTGCATTTTAAATAATAATTCAATAATACAATCTATTTAAATTAATAAAAAATGAAAAAGTTTTATCTTTTTATGATGCTTTTTCTGTTTGCATGCGTATCGAATGCACAGATAAAAGTTCAGGGTGTGCCCAGAAATGATATTTCAGGGATCAGCAAACTTAATACTACGACTATCAGTTTTTCTGATATTCAGTATTGGGTAGGATCAGGAACCAATCAGGCTGCTTTTGTAGTACAGTGGAACGACAGTAAAAACCCTGATGCCATGGTTTGGGGATTCAAATGGAACGGAAATGCTACCGGAGAAGACATGCTGAAAGCTATTGCTAAAGCAGATCACAGATTATATACACTCTTGTATCAGGGAACACAGTTTGGATCAGCTGTCGGAGGAATTGGTTTTGACCTTAACGGTCAGGGAACCAATGCACTGATCAAAAGCGGAAATACTACGTATCCGTTATATCCGGTAAATGGTTTTGTCAATACGACAGCTTATGATTTTGACAGCTACACGATTGTAGATGCGGCCAACGACCACTGGCAGTCCGGATGGACGGTTAACGGGTACTGGTCATATTGGGTAAAGAATCCTGCAGATGCTGATTTCGGATATTCCAATGTTGGAGCTTCTTCACGTGTATTGGAAAACGGTTCCTGGGATGTCTGGAATTTCAATGTAGGATTTAATGAGACACCTGTTTCTTCTACCATGACTCCGGTTTCTCCATATGTAGCTTCTACAAACTATACCAACGGATATTTTATGGTGAACGAAGAATGGTTTGGCCATACCAACGGTTCCGTAAACTTCATTGATAATAACGGACAGATCAATTACCGTGTGTACAGTAATGCCAATAATAATCAGGCTTTCGGTGCAACTACACAATACGGAACGATCTATGGTGATAAATTCTATTTCGTTTCAAAACAAGCTGCTGATGGAGGAGATACTCAATATACTCCTGGAGGTAGATTGGTCGTAGCCAATGCGCAGACCATGCAGAAACTTGCGGGTTTCAATACTATCGGAGGTGGTGATGGTAGATCATTTGTAGGAGTAAATGAACATAAAGGATATATCGGAACTTCCACTGGAATTGTTACTTTCAATATTGATAATTTACAGGTAGGTTCTCTAATTACCGGTACAGGTGGAAACGGGCAGATCGGAAATATGATCCGTACTTCACAATATGTTTTTGCTGTGAAGCAAGGAGTAGGAATTTTAGTAATTAATCCTAATACAGATACGATTGTGAGTACTGTTGCCGGAGGTTTCTATTCAGTTGCTCAGGCTAAAGACGGAAGTGTATGGGGAATTCAGGATCAGAAACTGATCAGTATCAATCCTACCACTTTTGCAACACAGATTTACAATATCCCAACTACAAAGTATATCGGAGACTGGGGAGCATGGAATGCTGGTAAATTTTCAGCAAGTGGTAAAGAGAATGCTTTATACTGGATCAATTCGATCAACAGCTGGAGCTCAGGAACACAGATCGTAAGATTCGATGTAACAACGAAAACATTTAATGAAAACTTTGCTGCCATTCCTGGACAAACAGGTCAGTTTAAACAAATTCCGTACGGAGCAGCTCTTCGTGTAAACCCTATTACCGGAGAATTGGTTCTGAATACCACAGAAAGCGGATATGGAGCACACTATCAGAAAAACTGGATTCATACCTATGATATGACTGGTGCGCTTATCAATACGAAAACTCTGAACGACTACTATTGGTTCCCTTCGCTGACGGTATTTACCAATAATTCAGTTCCTGTTGTAAGTAACGTTTTACCTTCACAGGTTACTGCCGGAAACACAACAACGATTGATCTGAAATCAGTAGTTTCTGATGCTGATAATCTGGCTGTGTCAGTAGTAAAGTCAATCAAATCAAACAGCAATCCTACAATCGTTTCTGCTGTGATTAATGAGAATGATGAACTGGTTCTGACACCACTTGTTTCAGGGACATCTGATATTGTGATCAGTTTTAACTCAAATGGTAAGCTTGTGGAAAAAACACTTACAGTAAACAGTACGGCTTCCACTTTGGCGACTGCTGAGGTGAAGAAACTGGAATTCAGCATTTATCCGAATCCGGTTACTGATATTCTTACCATTAAAACTCAGGAGAAAATCCAGAATGTTTCTATTTATGATGCATCAGGTAGAGTAGTTAATGCTCAGCTGAACAACGGGCAGATTAACGTAACTGCGCTTCCAAAGGGTATTTATATTTTAAAGGCTGTTACAGAAAAAGCAGTATACCAGCAAAAATTAATCAAAAACTAATACTATTGCAGATAGTAATCTTGTTAATAAAGCCTCTGGTCAATTTTGATCAGAGGTTTTTTTGATCCTCAATATGATTTTATATGGGATATGCTAATCCATGGGAAAATAAAAACCCGGCAAGCTTGTAAAGCTTGCCGGGTTCAATGTGTTATGTATCTTTTTTATTTAATAATCACTTTTTTAGAGTATGTTTTTCCTTCTTTTGTCTGAAGTTTCATAATATATACTCCTTGCGGCTGTTTGGTTTCAAAAGAATTTGATGTCAGCTTGGAGCGGTATACTTCTTTTCCTGAGGTATTGGTAAGAGTTACCTCTGACCCTTCAGCAGAAACATTTTTATCCAGAGTAAACTGTCCATCCTTGCTGTGCGCCATGAAATTGATAAAAGGATCTTTGTATTGGTAAGCATAATATACTCTAAGCTCTCCGCCAATATTCAATAATCCTGAGTTAACATTAATTTTGATGCGGTCAAAAGGAATGTTCATCGTCATCTCAATTTCACCTTTGCTTGGATCTCCAGCTCCAAGGTTGATCAGCTTTGTGGCAAGACTTGTGTAATCGTTATTGGAAACATCTCCATTAAATGTTTCAATAGAGGCTCCGCCCAATACCTGAGCAGATAGTGGAGTTCCGTTGGAACCAATAGCAAGAACAAGTTTGTTGGTATTGTTTGCAATATTGGTAGTTGGGAAGATTAGTGTCTGCTCCGTTCTTGCAAGAAGACCCACTGAAACCTGCAACGTAGAATAGTCATTTTCGTTGCTTCCAACAGCATTCTCAGGATTCAATACACCACAACCTAAACAAACTCCAAGAACCTGGCTGGTCTGGCTGCTTGCATAGGTTTTGACAATCTGAGCAAAAGACATTGTGCTGGTTAAAAATAAGGATGATGCCAGAATTGCAGCTTTGATCGTGCGTTGGCTAAGTAATAAATAAGTTTTCATATGTAGAAAAATTTTGGTTTTAGCTTTTTTTGTAAATTTATAAATAAAATAATTATGTTGCTTATTTTATTTCATAATTATGTGAATTGTTAATAATTTATTGATATTTACAATTAATAATTTATTATTATTTAAGGCGAGGTCTGGTTTCTATCGGTTTGAAAATGAATGAAAAAAATACGGCAAGCTTGAGATGTCTGCCGTATTTATCTTATCAATGATTCAATTATTTGATTACAATTTTTCTGGAATAGGTTTTACCTTCTTTCGTTTGTACATTCATGATGTAAACGCCTTCCGGTTGTTTGGGCTCAAATGTATTTGATCTCAATTCAGAGCGGAATACTTCTTTTCCTGAAGTATTGAACAGAGTAACTTCCGATCCTTCTAGAGGAACATTTCCACCAAGGGTAATTTGTCCGTTTTGACTGTGAGCCATAATGTTCATCAATGGATCCTGATAAGCATAGTAAATTCTGAAACCACCACCAAGACTGAGAACACCGCCAGTTAATCCGATTCTTATCCCATCATAAGGTTTTGCAGGTTTGAATTCTACTGTACCTCTGTTAGGAGTTGCGCCCAGTTTTAGTAGACTTACATCGATTGTTCTGCGGTCGTCATTAGACATGCCGCCATTCATCGTTTCAAGCGTTACTCCGCTCAGTAGCTGTACAGATAAAGGGATGTTGTCTGTTCCGATTCCTACTACCAGCCTTGTGTCTGATCTCAGATCCGGGAAAATCAACGTTTGCTGAATTCCTCCCAAAAGCACTGTTCCCAATACCATTGTTGAATAGTCATCTTCATTATCACCTACAGCATTAAGGGGATTGTCTATACGGCATCCCAGGCAGGCTACTCCGAAGACCCCGGAGCTTTGTGCGTGTGCATAAATTCTGTTTTGTGCTAATGACATGGTGCTGGCAGAAAATAAAAATAAAGCCATCAATCCGGCCTTTAATGAGGATGGGCTTCCCGAAAATAAATTGAATTTCATGTTATATATTTTAAAATGAATAGTTTTATTCAAATTTAAGCATTAATGGATGAAGTATAAAATAATATTTCCATAAATGGTGATATTTTTAATGAAATTTAATATGACATTTCTGTTGGGGTGAAAATTGTACAAGAAGTCAGTTGGGTAGGCTATTGTATCTGAAGAAATTATCGCTTAGTTCCTTAGGGTAGGAATAATGAAACTATAGAAAGCTTAAACCTTGGGAAGAATTCCCCGAAATCTGTATATAGAAACGAAAAAAGGACTTTCGAAAAAGTCCTTTTGTAGCCCGTAGGGGAATCGAACCCCTCTTACCAGAATGAAAATCTGAGGTCCTAACCGATAGACGAACGGGCCCTCTATCTTCCATTACCAAAGTAATGTGTTAGTTTTTGTTTTTATAAGTATCAACTCTTATTGTAGCCCGTAGGGGAATCGAACCCCTCTTACCAGAATGAAAATCTGAGGTCCTAACCGATAGACGAACGGGCCGGTTAGATTTATTTTTAATATAGCTTTTTCTACTTTGATCTTTATAAAACCACCGTTGTTACAGTGGTCTTATAAGATGTAAGTAGCCCGTAGGGGAATCGAACCCCTCTTACCAGAATGAAAATCTGAGGTCCTAACCGATAGACGAACGGGCCCTCTATCTTCCATTACCAAAGTAATGTGTTAGTTTTTGTTTTTATAAGTATCAACTCTTATTGTAGCCCGTAGGGGAATCGAACCCCTCTTACCAGAATGAAAATCTGAGGTCCTAACCGATAGACGAACGGGCCGGTTAGATTTATTTTTAATATAGCTTTTTCTACTTTGATCTTTATAAAACCACCGTTGTTACAGTGGTCTTATAAGATGTAAGTAGCCCGTAGGGGAATCGAACCCCTCTTACCAGAATGAAAATCTGAGGTCCTAACCGATAGACGAACGGGCCAGCTATATTGTTACGCTAATTTATTAACGTGCTTTGTTAATTTGCTTTTCAAGTTAGCTGCTTTGTTTTTGTGGATAATATTTTTCTTAGCTAATTTATCCAATAAAGCGATAACTTTTGGCAATTGTTCTGTAGCAGCAGCTTTGTTCTCTTCATTTCTTAAAGCTTTTAAAGCTGTTCTAGCAGTCTTGTGGTAATATCTGTTACGAAGTCTTCTAGTTTCGTTTTGTCTGATTCTCTTTAGTGCTGATTTATGATTTGCCATATCGTTTAAATGTGAGTGCAAAACTATAAACTTTTTTTTAAACTACCAAATTTATTTTTAAAAATTTTAATTTTCTTCTGATAGGTACTTTCTCAGTTTATTTATTGCTTGTTCTATTTTTAAATTTTCTTGTTCTTTCTCTATTTTTTTGATCGTATTTCCCAGCATGATCAGTGCATTATTCCATTCTCCAGTGGTATTGGTGAAAGTAAGTCCGTCAATTGTTACTTCAAAAGCAACCCTTTCTCCAGTCCTGTAAAGCCTGAAACTGATTTTATCATCTCTGCCTGTAATCCCGCCTTCATTGATTTGTAAATCGTAACTTTTTGGGTTAGAGTGGATTTTCTTAAAAAGCAATTTCGCTTCTTGTATTTTTAAATCCGGCATGATATAAAATTTGATGGTCTGCAGAAAACTACAAACAATGATTTATCAATAATATTTTTCATCAGTGTTACCATATTGGTATAACCAACTATGGATAAATTTTTTGCAAATATAATGCTTTTGTGACATATAACATATAGGGATTGCTTTTTTCAAATAAAAGTCCCTACCTTTTTAGTATAATGATAGTAATTATCAGACTGTCAGTATCCTAAAATTCGGTTATTATTTCATCTGTTATTCTATAATCACAAAATTTGAAAAGCTCTTCAAAGCTGTAGTGCTTAAAAATAATTTTTTAAAAGCAGAATACAGAAATGAGGTCCTCATAAAAAAACCTTTAACTTATCAGCTAAAGGTTTGTAAATTGTAGCCTATAGGGGAATCGAACCCCTGTTGCAAGAATGAAAATCTTGAGTCCTGACCACTAGACGAATAGGCCAAATTTTGAGGTCGCAAAAGTAAGAATTAACTTTGAGACTTCAAAATTATTTTTCTTGATTTATTTGTAGACTTTTTGTATCACGGTATTTTTGACACCTTTAGCTTCAAGTTCTTTTTGAAGTTTTACAGCATCTTCCAAGGTGTATACTTTTCCATACGTATAATAAAAGACTCCATTATCCTTGTTTCTTTCTACATCTTTTAAATTCTGTAGGATATAAGAATTGCCATTCAGCTTATCGCCTGCATACACTTCAATAGTATAATATCCCATGCTGATTCTCTGATTAGGCATAAATCCTACGGCAAATGCATTTCTGAAACCTGCATCTTTTGCTGTTTTAAGGTTAATATCTTTTACCGAAGCCATATTGGTTACAGCATAGTAATACTTGTACTGTCCGTTTTCTTTAAGCGTAAGAATATAGTTCAGACCTTTCAGGGCAGGGTCATTTTCATTATATTTCGTAGGAGAACTCATCAATAGAATTCTGAAATCATTTTTCAAAGGAACTTCTGCCGGTTTTTCAGGTTCTGGCTTTCTTGTTGCAATGGAACCTCCGGATTTTCTGTCAACCGCTTTCTTATAATCAATAATAGCATTGTAGATACTTTCTGCAATTTCGGTCTGTCCTTTGTCTGAAGCAATATAGTGGCTTTCCTCAGGGTGATTGATAAAACCTGTTTCTATCAGTACGGATGGCATGGCATTCATACGGAGAACGTGAAGGTTTTTCTGAAATACACCTCTTGAAGATCTTTTATCTTTATTTACAAAGTTATCTTCTACCAATCCTCCCAGAAGAAGACTTGATTCCAGGTATTTACTTTGCTGAAGTTTCAAAGCAATTAATGACTCCGGAGAATCCGGATTATAAGAGCCAAAGATTTGTTTATCTTTCTCATCCAGGAAGATTACGTCATTTTCCCTTTTGGCGACTTCAAGGTTTTCGTTATTCTGGTTAGGTCCCTGTACATACGTTTCAGTTCCATAAGCTGTAGGCCTTTGAGAAGAATTACAGTGAATAGATACAAAAAGGTCTGCCTTGCTTCTGTTGGCAAGATTGGTTCTGTCGGATAAAGAAGGATACTCGTCTATTTTACGGGTATAGATAACTTTGAAGTCTCTGTTTTTCTCCAACATGGCCCCTACCTTTAATGTAATGGCAAGTGTAATGTCTTTTTCTGCAACTCTTCCGATATCAGAATACGTCCTGTTGGCTCCATGATCACTTCCTCCGTGTCCCGCATCCAGAACGATTGTAAACTTCTTTTGAGAGAAAATAAAGTTGCTGATAAGGATAAGGAGAAATGATAAAATTATTTTAAAATTTTGTTTGTACATCTTACAGTTATAAAAATTATATTAATTTTGGGCCTTAATTATATAGTATAAAATTGGCCAAAACCGTCTTCAAAAATATATTACAAATTTTAATTATCCTAATTTTTAACAATTTTTTAGCACAGAAAACTCCTGAAAAATTGCCTAAAAATGCGGTTAATGATACTATTTCCAAAAAGGATACCATAGTTGTAAAAAAAGAACCCTTAAATGATGTTCTTCGTACAAAAGCGGATGATCAGAGAAGAGATGTTCCAAAAAAAATGACTTTTCTGAACAAGAATGCTCAGGTAAAATATCAGGATATGCAGATTGATGCAGATTACATCTCTATTGATGATAACAAAAATCTGATCTATGCAAGAGGGAAACAAGACTCTTTAGGGAAAATTGTAGAACCTGTAATTACTACGCAGGCAGGGAAAAAATACGAAACCAACGAGTTCAGCTATAATACAAAAACGAAACAGGCCATTGCCTTCAATGCAAGAACAGAAGAAAGTGAAGGGGTAATTATAGCGCAGAAAACTAAAAAATACAATGATTCCGTATTCGCGATGAGAAAAGCGGATTACACAACGGATGATTATTTCATTAAGAAAAAAGATACAGCAGCGGATTATTTTATGAGAGCTTATAATATTAAGCTGATTAAAACCAAAACAAAATCCCAGATCGTTACAGGACCTATTCAGATGTTTATTGAGCAGGTGCCTACACCACTTTATCTTCCATTCGCTATTTTACCATTCTCAGATAAAAGAGCCGCAGGTATTCTGATTCCAAGTTTCGGGGAAAGAGAAGATGTTGGTTTTTTCCTGAATGGAATTGGATACTACCAACCTATTGGAGAGCATTTTGACCTTAAAGTTTTAGCTGATATTTACACAAAAGGAAGCTGGAATTTACGTCCTCAGGTGAATTACCAGAAAAAATACCGTTACTCCGGAAACTTTACGGCAGATATCGGTACAATGGTGAGAGGAATCAAAGGTCTGGACGATTATACTAAAAACAGTACCTACCGAATCAACTGGACTCACTCGCAGGATTCCAAAGCCAATCCTTTCCTTACATTCAGTGCTTCTGTAGATATTGTAAGTACCAAATTCTATAACAACCCGCTGAACAACAACTACATTTTCAACCAGAATGTATTAAATACCCAGCAGAACTCTACGGTAACCCTTACCAAAAGATTCCTGAAACTGCCGATGACTATTACCGGAACAGCTTCCTATTCTCAGAACTTTGCCACAGGATTGGCAGATCTTCGTCTTCCGCAGATGAACGTGGCCATCAATCAGTTCTATTTGTTTAAATCAAGAACAGGAATCAGACAAGGACTTCTTGAAAATATTACGGTAAATACCGGGTTCAACCTTACCAATTTCGTGAATACTCAGGAAAATGAGTTGTTTAAAAAAGAAATGTGGGATAAAATGCAGACAGGGCTTAAAAACAATATCGCATTGGCTACCAATACAACACTGGCCAAATATTTTACTTTCAGTTTAAGTGCGAATATTGATAATGCTTTGACTACAAAAACGCTGAACAGGTATTATGATCCGGTAAAAAATGTTACGGTTGACGAGATCAATAAAAACTTTACAGGGTATTCTACATTCTCCACTTCTGCCAGTCTTCAGACCACCCTTTTCGGAATGATGAAATTCAAAAAAGGATCTGCAGTGGAAGCGGTAAGACATATGATGACTCCAAGTGTGAGTTTTACTTATTCACCAGACTTTTCAAGTCCTAGCTTCGGATATTACAGAAACTATTATAATGCAACCGGAGCGCTGACACCATATTCCATTTTTGAAAAAGGAATCATCGGAAGTCCTTCAAGTGGTATGCAGGGAGCTTTAGGTTTCAATATCGGGAACAATATCGAAATGAAAGTAAAGTCTAAGAGTGATTCCACGGGAGTGAAGAAAATCAAAATTTTTGAATCTTTAAACCTTGCAGGAAGCTATAACTTTGCTGCTAAAGATCACCCTTGGTCTGTATTCTCCATCAACGGACAATCTTCATTTTTCAACAATAAGCTGACCGTAAATACCAGCCTTGCACTGGAACCTTATAAAATTGAGTTCTTACCAGGACAGGATACAGGAATCAGAACAGAGCAGTTCGGACACTTCAGTGTACAGGGTTTCAACGTTCAGTTATCTTATCCTTTAAGCAGCGAGATTTTTGGAGAAAAAACAGATTATGCTAAAAAGTACTCCTCGAAGGGAGAAGTCCGAAATGAAAATTACTATTTTGATGATGATCATTATGCGCACTTTGATCAGGCATGGACTTTAAATGTCAGTGCCAATTATGCTTACTCTAAAGGCTTGAGCAGGTTTGGTAATAAAATTGCATCCTTAGGTTTGGATGGAAGTATCAAACTAACTCCATACTGGAATATCAACGGAAGTACCCATTATGATATGGTGACCAAAGAATTGGCCTACACAAGGATTGGTTTTTCAAGAGATCAGCGAAGCTTTACGATCAATTTCAACTGGGTTCCATTTGGACAGTATAAAGTATACGACTTCTTTATCGGTATCAAAGCCAATATCTTAAGTGACGCCTTGAAGTACAAAGACAGAAGCTTTACCCAGCCTAATGCACCTTTCTAATATCAGATTGGCATTTGAGAATATAAATTTTATATTTGCAGGCAGAATAAATTCTAATGAAATCACTGTTGGCAGAATTCAAAGACCAATATATTGCAGATAGTGATTGCTTATGAACTTAGAAAAAAATTAAATATCCGCATATGAAACAAATAATCAACACAGTTAATGCACCCGCAGCTATCGGGCCTTATTCACAAGCTAATATGGCCAACGGAGTTTTGTATATCTCCGGGCAGATTCCTGTAGATCCTGCAACTGGTAAACTGGTAGAAGGTATTGAAAAAGAAACGCATCAGGTAATGAAAAACCTTGAAGCGATTCTTACTGAAGCTGGCATGACTTTCAAAAATGTTGTAAAAGCGACCATCTTCCTTAAAAGTATGGATGATTTTGCTGTAATGAATGATATCTATGCATCTTACTTAGATTCAGAAAGCTATCCAGCCCGTGAAACAGTACAGGTTTCATGTTTGCCTAAAAATGTGGATATCGAAATTTCTATGATTGCACATCAGGATTAATGAACTTTATAAGAAATACAATTGCGGTTCTGATAGGTCTTGGTATTGCAGGACTTATTATTACTCTTGGTATAAGGGCTTTTCCGCAATGGGTAACTTTTGAGGCTTTTGCTCCGTTTGAGCACTGGCAGAGGTTTCTTTTCAGCATGAAAGATGATAAGGCGTTTTTCGGCTTCCTTTTGTTTATTTCCGGATTAGGAACTACTATCGGAGGAGTTGCAACTGCCATTATCGTTAAATACGCTAAAGTAGCCTATGCTATTCTGATTGGCTTTATTATGCTTTTTATTGCCATGTTGGATGTTATTATTTTTCCTTATCATCCTACATTTTACAAGATCTCCATTTTCCTTACGTTCTTTCCGTTTTCCTGGATCGGAGGTAAGATTGTTGAAGTGATCTACGAAAGAAATAAAAAGAAAAGTATTGCTGATAAAATGAACAAGTCTAAATAAACAATAAAAAAACGCTGCAAAGATCTGCAGCGTTTTTTGTTGATATGAAAAACTGATTTGTTTTCTGATTAAGGCATTTTGAAACCTTTGGTATAAATTCTTCCGTAGTCATCCACAAATTTCACCTGTACATTCCCCTGATATTTCTCAAGGATCTTTTCAACATCTTTCTGTGAATTCACCGGTTTACCATTTACCTCGATGATGATATAGTTGTCCACGATTCCGATTTTAGCCATTTCGCTGCCCTCAGATACGTTTTTAGCCACGACACCACTGTTCAGTCCGTATTCTGTTTTGAAACGTTCTGTAAGAGGATCAAATTCAGCCCCGATTTTTTCAGTTACAGTAAGATCTGCTTTCGTTCTGGTAGAAGTACCTCCTTTCTGGTCTCTAAGGGTTACAGTAGTAGTACCTTCTTTACCATTTCTTGAATACGTTACCTGAACTTTATCACCAGGACGTTTGCTTCCGATAGACATAGAAAGATCCGCAAAATCTGTGATATCGTAGTTGTCTACTTTAGTAATTACATCTCCTTTTTTCAATCCTGCATCTTCAGCACCACTGTTTTCGCCAAATCCTGTAACATAAATTCCGGAACCGACCTTCAGGTTAGTTTTGAACTGTTTGTTGTATGAAGATACCAATTGATCATTTGAAAGGTCTAAAGACTGAACGCCCAGGAATCCTCTCTGTACAATTCCGAATTTCTTGATATCCTCAACGATTTTTCTTGCCAGGTTGGAAGGAACAGCAAATCCGTATCCCTGATAATATCCTGTAGTAGACTGAATCGCAGAGTTGATTCCGATAAGCTCTCCATTAGTGTTCACTAAAGCTCCTCCTGAGTTACCCGGGTTAATAGCAGCATCCGTCTGAATGAAACTTTCAATAGGATTAGTAGCTTTTCCCTGGCTTCCCAAGATTCCGATACCTCTTCCTTTTGCAGAAACAATACCTGCTGTTACCGTAGAATTTAATCCCAATGGATTTCCTACTGCAAGTACCCACTGTCCTACATCAATATTGTCAGAATTTGCAAAATTCAGATAAGGAAGACCCTTTTCTTCAATCTTTAATAAAGAAATGTCCGTGTTAGGATCTGTTCCTACTAAAGTTGCAATATATGATTTCTTGTTGCTTAATACGACTTCCAGTTTATTAGCACCTGCTACCACGTGGTTGTTGGAAATAATATAACCGTCCGGAGAGATGATGACCCCTGAACCCATTCCCGATGGCATGTTGTCTGGAGCCTGCTGCTGCTTTTGTCTCTGCTGTCCTCTTCCTCCAAAAGGATCTCCAAAGAAAAAGTCAAACAAATCCTGCTCTGAAGCACGGCTTGATGTTCTGCTTTGGTAGTTTTTAATGGTCACTACAGCTGGAACGGTTGTTTTAGCTGCCTTTACAAAATCTTCACCTACCGCTCCCGTATTCATTCCTGCGAATGAGGTGTTGGGGGCTGCTGTTGTGAAATAAGATTGATCTCCATTGTTGGAGCCGTGTCCGAAATATTGTAAAGCTCCAACGGTAGTAGCTCCGGAAATGACTCCAACTACTGCAAATGGTAATAGTTTTTTTAAAGTACTCTTCATTGTATATCTTTCTTGTTTATTAATTAATTTTTCTTTTTATGTTTTTGAGTAAACAAATTTAATGTTAAATAAGTAAGCAATTAGTATGCTATGTTTCAATTTTAACTAAAATTTAACGGCTATTATATCATTTTATGCCTTATGTCATAATTGTTAATGCCACAGTTAACAAAACTTAAAAAAAAATTAAAGAAAATATGGCAGACTTATGATATAAAGTCGTGTGTTTTTCATCGTTGTCATGTCATTACTCACTGTTCGTGATTGTTGTCATAAATATACTTAATTCTAAAATTATTATCTTTGCAAAAATTTTATTCTCACTTAAAACGTTTATAGCATGCAACTGTATAACACCTTAAGCGCAGAAGAAAGAGCTCAGCTTATTGATGAAGCCGGTAAAGACCGTCTTACTTTGTCTTTCTATGCGTATGCCAAAATCGAAGACCCTAAAAAATTTCGCGACGAATTATTTATAGCCTGGAATGCATTGGATGCACTCGGCCGTATTTATGTTGCAACAGAAGGAATCAATGCTCAGATGAGTGTTCCTGCTGATCAGTTTGAGGCTTTTCGTGATACGCTGGAAGTATATGACTTCATGAAAGGAATCCGTTTGAACGTAGCGGTAGACCAGGACAATTACTCATTTTTAAAATTAACCATAAAAGTCAGAAATAAAATTGTTGCTGACGGTTTGAATGACGAGACTTTTGATGTGACCAATAAAGGAATTCACTTAAAAGCTCAGGAGTTCAATAATATGCTGGATGATCCCAATACCATTGTCGTAGATTTCAGAAATCACTACGAAAGTGAAGTGGGGCATTTTGAAGGAGCGATTACTCCGGATGTGGAAAACTTCAGAGAAAGTTTACCAATCATTAACGAACAGCTGCAGGATTTTAAAGAAGATAAAAACCTATTGATGTACTGTACCGGAGGAATCCGTTGTGAAAAAGCAAGTGCGTACTTCAAACACCAGGGTTTCAAAAATGTATATCAATTGGAAGGAGGTATCATTGAATATACACGTCAGATCAAAGAAGAAGGAATAGAAAGTAAGTTTATCGGTAAAAACTTTGTATTTGACCACCGTTTAGGGGAGAGAATTACAGATGATATTATTTCACAGTGCCACCAGTGTGGAAAACCTTGTGATAATCATACGAACTGCGCAAACGATGCGTGCCACCTTCTATTTATCCAATGTGACGAATGTAAAGCGGCAATGGAAAACTGCTGTTCTACAGAATGTCTGGACACCATCCATTTACCTTGGGATGAGCAGGTGAAATTAAGAAAGGGACTTCAGGTTGGAAATAAAGTATTCAGAAAAGGAAAATCTGATGCTTTGAAATTCAAAAACTCCGGAGACTTATCAGACAAACCTTTAGCAAAAGCTGAAACAAAAAATATCCGTCAGAAGATTGCTGTCAAAAAAGAATTGATTGGAAAAGCAGAACATTACTATTCCAAATCAAAAATTGCACAGTTTTTAATTGAAAATAAAGATCTGTCGGTAGGGGATAAAATAATAATTTCAGGTCCGACAACAGGAGAGCAGGAAGTTACTGTTACTGAAATCTATGCTAACGGAGGCCCTTGCGAAACAGCAAAACAAGGAGATCAGATTACTTTTGCATTACCATTCAGAGTTCGCTTATCTGATAAGCTGTACAGAATTGTGCAAAATTCATAATTCAGGGCTTTCAGTAAATTATTTCTGTTTTAATAACCTAGTAATTCCGGACTCAAAATGACAAAAAACGGAACAATAGAGTTGATGTCTCCTGCAGGAGATTTCATATCACTTCAGGCAGCTATAGATAATGGTGCAGACTCTGTCTATTTTGGAGTTGAGCAGCTCAATATGCGTGCCAGAGCCACAATGAACTTTACCATTGATGATCTGCCGGAAATTGCCGCAAGATGTGCTGAAAAAGGAGTAAGAACGTATCTTACCCTTAATACCATCATCTATGACCATGATCTCTCCATCGTCAGAACACTTCTTGATAAAGCGAAAGAGGCAGGTCTTACAGCAGTAATTGCAATGGATCAGGCTGTAATTTCTTATGCAAGGCAAATTGGTATGGAGGTGCATATTTCCACCCAGATTAATATAACCAATATTGAAACGGTAAAATTCTATGCTCTTTTTGCTGATACAATGGTAATGAGCCGTGAATTAAGTATCAGCCAGATCAAAAAAATCTGTACCCAGATTGAAAAAGATCAGGTAAAAGGACCTTCCGGTAATCTTGTTGAAGTGGAAATTTTCGGACATGGTGCCTTATGCATGGCAGTATCCGGGAAATGTTATCTGAGTCTTCATTCCCATAATTCTTCAGCAAACAGAGGTGCCTGCAAACAGAACTGCCGGAAAAAATATACTGTGATTGATCAGGAGTCAGGTTTTGAAATTGAACTTGACAACGAATATATGATGTCTCCCAAAGACCTTTGTACGATTGGTTTCCTGAATCAGATTGTGGATGCCGGAGTGAAAGTCTTGAAGGTAGAAGGAAGAGGAAGGGCTCCGGAATATGTAGCAACAGTTACAAAATGTTATAGGGAAGCAATCGACAGTATTGCCGAAGGAACATTTTCTCAGGAAAAAGTGGATAAGTGGATGAAACTTCTGGAGACCGTCTACAACAGAGGTTTCTGGAGTGGTTATTATCTTGGCCAGGAGCTGGGTGAGTGGTCTTCAAACTCAGGTTCCGGTGCAACACAAAAGAAAGTTTATATCGGAAAAGGACGACACTTCTATCCGAAAGCCAATATCGCAGAATTTGTGGTTGAAGCGTATGATATTTCTGTAGGAGACAATGTGCTTATACAGGGACCCACTACAGGATCACAGGAAATGGTCATCGAAAGCATGATGGTTGATGAGAAGGAAGGAGCGGACAAGGCAACAAAATCTGATGTGATTACTTTTCCTACGAAGTTCCGCATACGCCCAAGTGACAAATTATATAAAATTGTGAAAGCGTAATGGTCATTGCTACACTTCAAAGAGATAAATGTATTGGGTGTAATTACTGTGTCGAATTCGCTCCGGAATATTTTAGAATGTCCAAAAAAGATGGTAAATCAGTATTGCTTAAGACCATTGATAAAAAAGGCTTCTACACGTTAAAAACACCAGACCAGGAAGCGTTTGAATATTTGGAGAGAGCCGCCAACGCCTGTCCTGTGAAAATTATTTCTGTAAGAATCACTTAATCATTATGCTGAAAGCTGAGCTTAGAAAAAAATATACCCAAAAAAGGAAAGCCTTGTCTTCAGATGAGGCTTTTCTGTTATCTGAGAAGATTTTTGAAAATTTCATTCAATATTTTAAGCCAAAAGAATCAGAAAAAGTACATATTTTTATCCCGATTCCGGCAAGAATGGAAATTGATACCCGGATCTTCATTCAATATTTTTTAGCGCAGAACATCCGTGTTTATGTACCTAAAATTGTTGCTGATAAGCTGATTAATATTGAAATTTTTGAAGATACTGTTTTTGAAACCAACAATTGGGGGATTTCGGAACCTGTTTCCAATGATGATTCCGGAGAAAATTATTTTCATTATGTGATTACGCCTTTATTGTACTGTGACAAAAAAGGGAATAGAGTAGGATACGGTAAAGGTTTTTATGACGGATTGTTTCAAAGTATTTCTCCTGAGACAAAAAAAATCGGAGTCAATTATTTTGACCCCGATGAATATGTGGATGATGTCTGGGAAAATGATATTCCATTAGACTATTTGGTTACTCCTACTGAGGTGCTGTCTTTTTTAAGCGGTTTGGAATAAAAATCCAGAAAGTAGAATTTAAATTCTTTTTTAAGCTTGGACGTAGAAAGCAGGATGTATTGTGCGTTCTTTTCAAAGCTTCCCAAAGATTTATTTTTACTGTCAAAGTACTCCACATCGAACTTGGCGTAGTCCAGCGTATCTTTTTTATAAAACTCTTTATACACATTCAGGTTGCTTACTTTAGCTGTTTTTGCTTTCATGCTGTCCAGCTCTTTTAGCAATGTTTTAAATGTCAGAGAATCCGGTTTGTGGAAATAACTTTCCATTTGTGAATAAATCACGGTATCTATTTCTGTATTTCTGTTTCCGCTAAGGTATAGGGTAGACAGATCAAGAAGTTCCTGAACTTTTTGTTTGGTAATGGAATTAATCGCCTGCATACTATCCATCTGTACAGCAGGATAGCTTTTTTCGTTGGTGCTGTTTCGTAGTTTATCGAGGTCGCTTACCTCTGAGGTTTTATTGTTACAGGCAATAAATAAAGTCAGAAGCACGGTGAAAATTAAAAAATTACTTATTCTTTTCATCTGTGGTAGCAATTTTAAATTTGATGGATACAATTTTACCTTTGATATCCTTTTTCATTTCTATTACATTCAGGTTTTTCAGAGAGGTTGTAGGAGTCGTTACCAGCGTGATATACTTCTGCTTATCCAGCCTTTCAATACCATAAGTATCATTATCATATACCTGATAGATCACTGCATTGTTGCTGATCAGGTTTTCAAGCTGATTTCTTTTTTGCTTGATAAGAGCCACCTGCTCATCAGGATTTCCTCCTTTGATGTCTTTTATAGAGAAATAATAGACCGCCATCTTATAATCATCCGGCTTTAGTTCTATTTTCTCTTCTTCAGGAGCATTTTCAAGGTTTCTGTTAACTTCCAGCGGTTCGTAGAAAGGAGCGCTGATTCTCATTTTTAAATTTTTATCCTTGGTCGAATAATAGAAACACTCGCCCGGCTTTATTTTATACATCAATGGAGATTCATTTTCTTTCACTACCATTATTTCTAAGGTATTGATCACAGAAACTCCTCTGTCTTTGTCGATGAAACAATATTTGTAAGTTTTTGAAAAAAGAACATCTTTAAATCCTAATAGACCGGTAATCGTAATTAAAACTGAAGTAACAAGTGCCCAGGCATTCTTTTTGAAGAAATTTTTCTTAGGATGAACAGCTGGAATTTCAATTTCGTTGGTTGCTGTTTTATTTTGTGTAATTGTTTGGTTTTCAGTGTTCGATTTTTGTAAATCAGTATTTTCTTGAGCTCTGGTATCAACTTTTTTAGGTTGAAATTCAATTTTTGGAAGTTCAGGAGCTTCAGAAACTGTTTTTTCAAGTTCGTCCAGATCTTCGTCATCAAAATTTTCATTTTCCTGGAGTAATTCACCAGCAAAAAGATGTTGTTTCTTGAAATCGTACCATGAGTCATAACCTGCATAAATACTCAATAAATTGAGCATATCTATTCTTGGTAATTTAGTAACCGGTGAAGTTTTAAAGTAGGTGTAAAATGACTTTTCACTGATGTTTCCTTTCGCCTTTTTTCGAAGGTCTTCCTGAAAATATATAATATCTATACCCTTCCACTTGGATATGTCATCCTGCGAAGGGGTATATTCTTTTAAGTATTGACCCTGAACATCCTTTTTTAGCTGCTCAAAGTGTAATAGATCTAAATCTGTCAATTTTTCAAAAAATAATTAAATTGTTGATTATCAGCTATGTTTTTTTGTAAAACTATTTTACAAAGGTATTACAATTATTTTTCATAGACAAATTTTCTAACTGCTCTACCTTTGTCTTGTTCAAATAACAGAACAGAAGAAAATTTTATAAAACAATATTAACAAAATTAAATTTAATTTATTATGAAAAAGTCATTATTCGTAGCTGCTATCGCTGCAATCTCTCTAGTTGCTTGTAAAAAAACTGAAGCTACTGCTACTGAAGGTACAACTGATTCTGCTGCTGCTACTGTAGCTGATTCTGCTGCTGTAGTTTCTGATTCAGCTGCTAAAGTTGTTGATTCTGCTGCAACTACTGCTGTAGAAGCTACTAAAGATGCTGCTGCTGCTACTACTGCTGCTGGTGCTGAAGTTGCTAAAGATGCTGCTAAAGGTGCTGCTGACGCTGCTAAAGGTGCTGCTGATGCTGCTAAAGGAGCTGCTGATGCTGCTAAAGATGCTGCTAAGAAATAATTCTAGCATACGCTTAACAATAAAAGAACCGTTTCACCCAGTGAAACGGTTTTTTTATGCTTAGTCATTGCGAGCCGAAGGCGAAGCAATCACTTTTATATCAAAATCAGATCGGGAATAGATTATCCCTTCTTTTGTTTCAGAGATTCATAGCACGTAATTGCTACTGCATTACTCAGGTTCAAAGAATCAATACTTCCAGCCATAGGAATTAACGTGTTTTTTCCTTTTCCAATCCAGAAATCACTCAATCCGGAATGTTCCGTCCCGAATAATACCGCAGAACGCTGCTTGAAATCTCTCTTATAAAGATCTTCCGCACTTTCGTCCATAAGCGTTGTGTAGATATTGAAGCTGTTTTTTTGCAGAAATTCCAAGGTTTCTTCATTCTCAGCCTGATAGACTTCCATTCCGAAAAGGCAGCCAACACTGGATCTGATGACATTCGGATTATAAAAATCGGTTTTTCCGTCTGCAACAATCAGTGCATCGACTCCAAAAGCTTCACAACTTCTTAAAATAGCACCAAGATTTCCCGGTTTTTCTACGCCTTCAACAATAATTACCGTAGAATCTTCTTTAGGAACAAAGGTTGAAAGCGGAGTTTCTTTTGCCTGGTAGATGCCGATAATTCCTTCAGAACTTCCTCTGTAAGCAATTTTTTCATAGACTTTTTCACTTACATAATGGATTTTTCCATCAGGAAGAGTTCCTTTGAAGATATTTTCAGAGATAAAGAACTCCAGCGGCTCAAAATCATACCGCATGGCTCTTTCATTTTCCTGCTGGCCCTCTACCACAAAAACTTTTGATTTTTTACGAAACCTGTTGTCAGTAAGGAGCTTAGTGACGTTTTTTATTTTATCGTTTTGAAAACTTTCTATCAACATGCTGCAAAATTATGCAAAATTTATGATTGAACTTCTCTGGTTTTGATAAAAAGACTTTTCCACGTAATCTCCATTGGAATTTTATTTTTCCTTTTATAATAGATGACCGCTAAGATCAGGACGATAATGGATAGAAGTTTATAGAGATTTCCATAGAAGTTTCCGGAAACATTTTCCGATACATTAAAGATTTCCCAGTACAGATTCATAAAAAAATGAAGGAAAATTGCGGTCCATAAGTTGTATTCCGATTCAAAATATGCCCAGGCGAAGAATATTGATCCTAAAAATGTAATGGCAAATATCTCAACAAGTTCCGTTATATTTTGACTTTGGTAGATATGTACCTGTGCAAATAATAGTGAACCCAATAAGGCAGATGATAAAAATCCAAGCCGTGTAAATCTGTATAGTATTCCAATAAGAAAAGCTCTGAAAATAAATTCTTCAAAAAATGCTGATGAAAGAGTATTGATAAACAAGGATTCAAAATTTATTTTTAAGATTGGTTTAAAATGAATCAGGTATCCAATGAGCATAGGAGTAGTTCCGGTAAGTGCTAACACAAATCCTTTGATAATGGGTTTGTTTAATGAGAACAGATCAAGGATCTGTTTTTGGGGTAACAGAATTTTTAAGGTGACTATCAATGGAATTAATGTTACCGAATAAGCAATTATATGGGCTATTGCTTTACTGTGAAACAAATCTTTTGAGAAAGTCTGTATGGTTTTAAAAAAGAGAAAATCAAAGAAATAATAGGTTGTAAATCCTAGAATAAAGATTAAAAAGAAGCGGATGTTTTTACTCATAACTGTTAATTTTGAGCAAAAATGTAGCTTTAAATCAATGCTTTCAACTTAATGTGATGAATGACAAAGAATAGTGACGAATGACAAAATTTATAGATTTTGCTGCTGTAACTGAGGAATAATTGAAGGAATAAAACTTCTTGAAACAGGAATTTCAAAATCAATTTTGGGAAGAATTAATTTATAACCCTGAGCATTTCCTTTGATTTTCTTTACCCTTCCAAGGTTGACAATATAAGAACGGTGGCATTTTTTGACAGAACCTGTTTCGATTTGTTGTAAAACATTGGCTAAACTTATTCTGATCAATGCTTTTTGTAAGCTGTTGTTCTCTAAAAAGTAAAATGTACAATAATTTTCCATAGACTGAACGAATAGAAAATCGTTCTCATTAATGATAAGTTCTGTATTTTGTGCCGTTATTTTTAACAGATTTTGTCGTTGTTCAGAAGCCGAAACGGGAAGATGTTGAGAAATATCGCGGGCTTTCTTTTCATGAATATTCTTTAAATAGATGTACCGTGATAAAATATAGATGATTGAAATAGGAATTCCGACAGCCAAAGTATACAGGAACATATAAAAGTAATTGACTATATCCAGCTTTACATGGCTCAAGAATAATGAATTGTAAAAGTAGGATAAAACAGAACCCAGAAATAGGATGAGAGTTATTTTTAAGAGTTCAGAACCAATATTCCAGTTGCTGAAACGGGAAGTTGTAAGATTGGCCATTAAAAATGCCATTCCAAAAATAATGCAATAGGGAAAAAGTAATACAAATTTATAGGGATGCTGAAAATTTTCGGTACCAAAAGGCTGAAAAATAATCAGAAACAAATAGACAGCAATTCCTGCTCCCAGTGAAGAAACGAAAATTTCTTTGAAAGATTCAGACTTTGGGTATGGATATGCAGCAAATGAAAACATAAAACCTGGGATTTAGCTTTCTGATGGTTCAATAAAATTACCGTTGTCGATAAGACTTTGAGGCAGGTCTTTTTTATTTTTAATTCCAAGTGACTTCAATTTCTGCGTCTGGATCACCAGGTTGTCATTTCCGGTATGAAGCTGTTTGTAAGCATCATTGAATACATTTTTCGCCTGATCCAGATTTCGGCCTACTTTTTCCAGATTTTCTACAAAACCTACGAATTTGTCATAGAGTCTGGCTCCACGATCAGCAATTTCAATAGAATTCCGGTTTTGATATTCACGCTTCCAAAGATCGGCAATCAGCTTAAGAGAAGTGATCAGATTACTTGGATTCAACAACAGTATTCTTCTTTCGTAAGCATAGTTCCAAAGGTTCTGGTCTGCCTGCATTGCTGCAATATAAGCCGGTTCACTCGGAATAAACATCATCACGAAATCCAATGATTTTCCATAATCGTCATAGGCTTTTTGACTGAGTTGATTAATATGATTTTTAATTGAACCAAGATGCTGGCTCAATTTTATCGCATAAACATCTGCATCAGTTTCATCTACCAATTCTGTGAAAGCAGTCAGAGATACTTTTGAATCAATAATAACATTCCTTTCGTCAGGGTATTTTACAACGGCATCAGGACGCATTTTCTTTCCGGAGAATTCTGAAAACAGAGCTTTATTGTCTTCATCGCGTAATTCATGCTCAAGGAAATATTCTCTTCCTTTTACCAGTCCGGATTTTTCAAGAATGCTTTCCAGAATCATCTCACCCCAGTTCCCCTGGGTTTTACTTTCTCCTTTCAGGGCGCGGGTTAATTTTTTGGCATCTTCGGAAATCTGCTGGTTCAGTTCCGCCAGTTCTTTTACTTTTTCCGCCAGGGAAAAACGTTCTTTATTTTCCTTTTCATAGGCTTCGTTGACTTTATTTTTTAAATCCGCGATTTTCTCCTGAAAAGGTTCAAGGATATTTTTTAAGTTATTTTGATTTAAGGCAGTAAACTTTTCAGTTTTTTCTTCTAAAATTTTATTGGCAAGGTTTTCAAACTGAAGTTTAGAATCTTCCTGAATCTTGACAATTTCTTCTTTCTGGGTGTCAAGAGATTGCTGAAGACCTTCATTTTTAGCCGAAAGCTCAGAATTTTTAGCAAAAAGAGTCTGTTTTTCAAGAATGTGAGTGTCTATCTGAGAAGTCTGTCTCTGATTGATTTGTTTCAATTCCTGAAACTGAAGATTTAACGATGAATATTCGGCCGATATTTTAGAAAATTCATTTTTCAGGTCATCCAAAAGATCCTGCTGCAGCATATTGGCTTCTTTTTCTTTACTGATATTCTGATGAAGCTCCTGAATTTTCAGGTTTGAATTTTCAAGATCAGATTGATTTTTTATAGATAAGGTGTTCAGTGCATCATAAGAACTTCTTGAGACCATTGATGATTTCAAGGCAAAATATAATATAACAGCGCCAAGTATACCACCGGCAATCAATCCAATAATTAAATATATCATCTCCATCTTCCAAAATTATGAAAAAAGGTCGGAAGCTGGAAGCGGGATGTCGGAAGTTCCTTTTGGACAGATAAGAACTGACTGCTTTTTTTAAAGGTAAATAAAATGGAAACTATTGCTTTATAAAATTCTATTACTTCTCTCTTCCAGCCCCATCTTCCTTTCTGAATTAGAATACCTATATTTATGGGAAATTTCAGAGACTTATGAATATTTTGTTGGTAGAAGATGATCAAAGAATCAGCAATTTTCTGATTAAAGGCCTTTCTGAGGCTGGCTATAATACGACCCTTGCAGATTCCGGTGAAAAGGCGCGTGAGCTTATTCATACCTATGATTTTGATATTATTTTAATGGATATCATGCTTCCAGGGCTTGATGGAATGCAGCTTACCCAGATTATCAGATTTAAAGGAAACTATACCCCGATTTTGGTTTTAAGTGCGCTGAACAGTCCTGATGATAAAATCAAAATGCTCGATATGGGCGCTGATGATTATTTATCCAAACCCTTCCATTTTGAAGAACTGATTTCAAGGATTAAAGCCTTAACCAGAAGAAATAAAATGAGCTACCAAAAGGAGGATCAATATTTATCATGTGGAAATATCGTCATTGATACGGATCTTCATAAAGTAACTCAGAATGACAAGGAAATAGAATTTTCCCCTACGGAATACAAATTGTTTACTTTCCTGATGGAGAATAAAAATAAAGTATTGAGCAGAACCCAGATTTTACATAAAGTATGGGGAATTGATTTCGATAATACAACGAATGTAGTGGATGTTTATATTTCCTATGTCCGTAATAAGATTGATGAGACCGAACAGAAAATTATTCATACAGTAAAAGGAACCGGATATTTGATCAAAGACTCAAAATGACGCTCAGAAACAGATTTACCCTTATTTCAAGCCTGTCGTTCGGCATTGTTTCTATCATCACATCTGCGGTGATATTTTTTGCCTACTATGACAGCACCAAGATTTTTTATTTTGAAAAACTGAGAAATACGGCTCTTATCTCTGCTATTTATTATCTCGAAAAAGACGAACTCCCGAAAGACCGACATGCCCAGATCAAAAAAGAATACAATCATCTGATTCAGAATAACAGGGTAGCGGTTTATAATCAGAATAATGAAGTTACTTTTGGACACAATCTGAATGATAAGAATATAAAACTTTCCCATTTACAGGCTGTACGAAGCAATAAAGGAATACAGTTTATGTCTGATAATCAATTCTACTACGGGATTTTTTATCCGGATAATCAGGGAGATTTTGTTGTTTTTGTGAAATCTTCCAACGATTCTTTCCAGTCGCAGATTCTGAGATTGGCTATTATCATGCTTTCGGTGCTTGTAATTGGACTGCTTGCCATCTATTTTCTGAGCAGATATCTTTCCAAGGTGGTTTATAAACCTATTTCCAATGTGGTAGAACGGATCAATAAAGTGGAGTATAATAACATTTCTACGGCAATTATTACTTCTACTAATACCAATGACGAGATTGAAGATCTGATAAAGTCCTATAATAAACTACTGGGTAGAATCTCTGAAAATGTACTCCTGCAGCAGAACTTTATCAATTATGTTTCCCATGAATTTAAAACACCCTTAGCTGCAATTTCCGGAAATCTGGAAGTGTTTGCCCAAAAAGACCGTACGCCGCAAGAATATAGAGAAGTAGCAAAAGAGTCATTGGAAAACGTGTATGAGATTGAAAATATTCTGAACAACCTTTTACTGATGTCCGGAATGACAAAGCTGGAATCTTCTCACAAACCCATGAGAGTAGATGAGCTGATCTGGAAGATTTATGAAAAACTGGAGCCCAAAGCAAAGGAAAACCATTCATCCATTAAAATACAGCTTCAGGTAACAAAACCTGCTTTGCTGGAATTTCCGGGAAACGAAACACTTCTCTATCTTGCGTTATATAATATTGTAGAAAATGCCATCAAATATTCCTATGATAAACCTGTAGTGATTATATTATCAGAAAAAGACAACCAGTTGTTTATTGAGGTCAGAGATGAAGGAAGAGGAATTCCGTCTGATGATCTTGTGAAAATATCTGAAACTTTCTACAGAGGAAAAAACGTAGATACTGTGAAAGGAAGTGGAATTGGCTTGTCTCTTTCAAAAAGTATCTTTGATCATCATCATATTGTAATGAGAATTGATTCTACAGTCAATGTGGGAACCAATGTCCTTCTTGAATTTCCTGCTCATTCCTGATTTTTTTCTCGCAGATTTTGCTGATTGAGCAGATTCATAATCTTAGATTAATTTAAAATCTTATTAAGAACATATTCATAATAACGAAATCTGCGTTATCTGCAAAATCTGCGCGAGAGTAAAAATATTCAATAGGAGCGGGTTTTAACCCGCTTACAAAATACAATCAAAATCCTTCGGCTTTAGCGAAAACATACCAATTCAAACACAATTCCCAGGAATAAAAAAAGTTCTAATCAAACTCTAATGTTGAACTAACCGAATTTTAATTTTCTTTACAATTCCCTCTAATATTAGACAAATAGCTTTGTGGTCTTAAAATAAGAGACTTTGAAAAAGCTATTTTTTACACTATTTTATATTCATTGTTTCAGTTTCTTTTCCGCACAGATTTCAGATACCCTGAAAATTGGAAGGAAGGAAGCTGAAACTATTTTTCTGGCTAAAAACCTTGACCTGATTGCTCAGAAGCTGGAAATTTCACAAGCTGAAGCAAGAGCAGTACAGGCGAAATACTGGCCTAATCCTACATTAAGCATCAGTGAAGTTAATCTATGGAGAACTTATGACATAGAAGAGCAGCCTGCCCTTATCGGAAACTGGGGAAAGAATACCCAGATTTCTGCGGAAATAGAACAGGTAATTCAGACTGCGGGTAAAAGACGAAAAAATATTGAACTCCAGAAAATAGAAGTGGAAGTAGAGAAGTATGAACTGCAGGAAGTTCTGCGTGAACTTAAAAAGACCCTCAGAAATACCATTACTGAAGTTCTTTACAATCAGGAACAGCAGAAAATTTATCTGGGACAGATTGCTTCCATTGAAAAATTAACAAAATCCTATAATAATCAGTTAAACCTCGGGAATATCAGTAAAGCTGAATATGTCCGCTTAAAAGCCCAGGAGATTGAATTCAAAAAGAAACTGGTTTCATTGAAGCAGGAAATCGAAGAGCAGCAGGTAGAACTGAAAGCTTTATTAATGCTGCCTTCTCAAACGCATCTGGAGATTTCAGATTCATTTGTCATGCCCGAAAAACAACTATCAGAACTGGAAGTGAACCAATGGATAGACAAGGCAAAAGAAAACCGCCCTGATATCATGATCTCGAAAAACAAAGAGAAACATGCTGCCAAAAACCTGGAAATTCAAAATGCCATGAAAACTCCTGACGTTGCGGTTTCCATAGGGTACGACCGCGGAGGGAATATTATGAAAGACTTTATAGGATTAGGAGTTTCTATGGATCTGCCCATTTTCGACCGTAACAAAGGAAATATTCAGGAAGCTAAGCTCGAAATTGAGAAAAGTAAACTGGAGACCCGCAAAAACATGCTGAAATCTGAGAACGAAATTGTCTCTGTTTTCAGAAATTATATCAGAACACAACAGGTTTCAGAAGAGATTGATGATAATTATGAATCTACACTGGACGGTCTGCTGGTAAGCCATGAGAAGAATTTCAGACTAAGAAATATCAGCATGCTGGAGTACATGGATTTTCTGGATACCTACATCGGAAATAAAATGATCATCCTGGACACTAAAAAAGAATTGAATCAATACTACGAAAACCTGCAGTATGTTGTAGGACAAGATTTATAAGATATGAACAAAAATATTACTAAATACACTGCTGCAGCTTATCTGTCTGCCCTCATCATTTTTACAGGCTGTGCCGGAAAACAGGAAAATAAGGAAGCCGAAAAAGGCTACTGCATCAGCAAAGAACTCAAAAAAGATATTAAACTGGCCCAGGCAGAACTGCTTCCCATAGAAGAAAGTATCACCCTTACAGGAGAAGTGGAAAGCAATTCTGATAAAACAGTTCCTTTTGTAAGCCTTGTAGACGGAGTGGTGATAGATACTTACTTCTCACTGGGTGATTATGTGAAAAAAGGACAAACGCTGGCAAGTGTAAAAAGTACAGCTGTGAATGAAATGCAGGATGATACTCAAACTTTACAGGCTCAGCTGGCAGTGGCGAAAAGAAAGCTGTCTTCCGTAGAAGCCATGTATAAAGATGATATTGCCTCTCAGAAAGATTTGCAGGAAGCGCGTTCTGAAGTAGCCATACTGCAATCCAATATTTCCAAGACACAGAAAAATATGCAGCTGTATTCCGCAGGAAGAAATACCATTCAGATAAAAGCTCCGGCAGACGGATACGTTATTTCAAAAAATATTTCCAAAGGAATGCCTGTTACTGCAGGAGGAGATCAGCTGTTTACGATTTCCAATCTGGATAAAGTATGGGTAATGGCCAATGTGTATGCTACCAATATGAGACACGTGTATGTAGATCAGCCGGTAGTGGTGAAAACGCTTGCTTATCCGGACGACAGCTTTTCAGGAAAAATCAATAATATTTCTCAGGTTTTTAATGAAAATGAAAGAGTACTGAAGGCTAAAATCATTATGGATAATAACGGAATGAAGCTAAGGCCGGGAATGTCTGCAGATGTTGTATTGCCAGTGAATTCACAAAATAAAAGCGCCCTGGCTATTCCTGCGAAATCTTTAATCTTTGATAACAACCAAAGCTATGTAGTGGTGTATAAAAAAGACTGTGAACTGGAGATCAGACCCGTAACAGAGATTGCTTCCAACAGCCAGTATATTTATGTAGAAGGCAATTTAAAACCAGGTGAAAATATCATTGCTTCCAACGGACTATTGATTTATGAAAACCTGAAAAACCAATTAAATAATTCCACGAAGTAATGCGAAAATTTGTACAGAATATAGTTTCCTTCTCGTTAAAAAACTCACTGATTGTTCTTTTGGGAACTTTTCTTTTGCTGGCCGGAGGAATCTATTCCTATATGCATACGCCCATTGAAGCATTTCCGGATGTTACCAATACAAGGGTAAGAGTGATTACCCAGTGGCCGGGAAGAAGTGCTGAAGAAATAGAAAAATTTGTCACTTTACCCATTTCCAAGGAAATGAATGCCATCCCGAATAAAACATCGGTGCGTTCCATTTCCTTATTTGGATTGTCTGTGGTGACGGTTATTTTTGATGATCATGTGAATGATTTTTATGCCCAGCAATATGCTTCCAATAAACTCGGAAATGTAGAACTTCCAGCCGGAGCAGAATATAGTATTGAGCCTCCTTCGGGAGCTACCGGTGAAATTTACAGATATATTATTAAAAGTAAACTTCCCATCAAAGAAGTAACCGCTATTCAGGATTGGGTAGTGGAAAGAGAATTGCTTGCCGTTCCCGGAGTGGCGGATGTGGTGAGCTTTGGTGGAGAAGAGAAGACCTATGAAATAAAAATTAATCCTACGGAATTACATAATTACGACCTTTCCCCCCTGGATGTGTATGAAGCGGTTTCGAAGAGTAATATCAATGTAGGAGGTGATGTAGTGGCAAAAGGTGATCAGGCTTATGTAGTGCGGGGGATCGGTCTTTTGGAGAAAAAAGAAGATATTGAGAATATTCAGATCGAGGTCAAAGGTTCTACGCCTATTCTGGTGAAACACGTAGCGGAAGTAAAAGTTTCTGCAAAACCTAGATTGGGGCAGGTAGGATACAACAAAGAAAATGATGTTGTAGAAGGAATTGTGATCATGCTTCGGGGTGAAAACCCTAGTGAAGTCATTGCAAGACTGAAAGACAGAATAGAAGAATTAAATGGGGGAGAGCTTCCCGGTGACGTACAGATTGTTCCGATTATCGACCGTACAGAGCTTGTGAACACAACGGTTCATACCGTTTCCAAAAACCTTATTGAAGGAGTTATTCTCGTTTCCATTATTGTATTTATTTTCCTTTACAACTGGAGAACCACTTTTATTGTAGCATCTGTGATTCCTCTGTCTTTCCTGTTTGCTATTATTATGTTGAAAATTCAGGGTCTGCCGGCCAACCTGATTTCCATGGGAGCGCTGGACTTTGGATTGCTTCTGGAAGGAACACTGGTTATTGTCGAACATGTCTTTGTCGCCCTCGAACTTAAAGCGAAAAAAATTGGACTGCGGAGATTTAATAAAATTTCAAAACTGGGAATCATCAAGAAAAGCGCAGGAAGCGTAGCAAGCTACATTTTCTTTGCCCTGTTGATTCTGATTGTTGCCCTGATGCCGATTTTCTCTTTCCAGAAAGTAGAAGGAAAAATGTTCTCACCATTAGCATTTACACTTGGGTATGCATTATTGGGATCATTGATTTTAAGTTTGACTTACGTTCCGGCAATGTGTAAGCTGCTATTGACTAAAAATATTGAAGAGAAAGAAAACTTTATTTCAAGATTCTTCAGAGTTAATATTTATAGGATCTATGAATTCAGTGACCGTCATAAAAAAGGATTTATCATTGGTTTCGTTGCCTTGCTTGCTGTTTGTGGATGGAGATTTTCCAATTACGGATCCGAATTCTTACCCAAACTGAATGAAGGTGCTATCTACGTAAGAGCCACTCTTCCCAACAGTGTCAACCTGGATGAATCTGTACGATTGACTAAAGAGATGAAAGAGATTCTCATGAAGTATGATGAAGTAAAATTTGTCATGACCCAGACCGGACGTCCCAATGACGGAACCGATCCCACCGGATTCTTTAATATCGAATTTAATATTCAGCTGAAACCGGAAAATGAATGGAAGAAAAAAATATCCAAAGAAGAACTCCTTGAAGAAATGAGAGTTTCCCTTGAAAGATTTCCGGGTATCAATTTTGGATTCAGCCAGCCGATTCAGGATAATGTGGAAGAATATGTAGCAGGAGTAAAAGCTCCGCTGGTCATTAAAATTTTTGGAAATGATCTTTTCGAACTTGAAAATTATGCCAATAAAGTAGCCAACTCCATCAGAACAGTTCCGGGAATATCGGATGTGAATGTTTTCAAAAATATAGGACTTCCGGAGTTGAGAATACAGCTTCACGATTCCAAAATGGCAAAATATGGTGTTTCCACAGCAGATGCCCAGGCAGTCATCGAAATGACGATCGGAGGGCAGGCTGCCACCAAATTTTACGAAGAAGAAAGAATGTTTGACGTAATGCTTAGGTTCGAAAAAGATTACAGAGATACGCCGGAAAAGATGGGGAACATTCTCATTCCGACTCAGGATAATAAAAAGGTTCCATTGAAAGAAATTGCAACCATTGATTATCATACCGGACCGTCATTTATTTATCGTGAAGGAAACAGCAGATATATCGGAGTTGGATTTAATATTGAAGGTCGAGATTTGGGTAGCACTATCAAAGAAGCAAAAGCCAAGGTAGATAAGGAAGTAAAGCTTCCGAAGAATCATAAAATGACCTGGGCCGGAGAGTTTGAAAGTAAAGAAAGAGCCGCAAAACAACTGGCTATGGTGGTACCGATTTCTTTAGTTCTTATTCTGATGCTGTTGTATTTCAACTTCGGAAACATCAAAGACACGCTGATTTCTTCCATTACATTGGCATTTGCGTTTATCGGAGGATTCTTATCCCTTTGGTTTACGGGAACCATCTTTGGAATTTCAGCAGGAATTGGTTTCATTATCCTTTTCGGAGTGGCCACCATTGATGGTATCGTTCTGATCGGAGTGATGAAGGAAAATCTGCAAAACAGGATGTCACTTAAAGAATCCATAGCCCAGGGAGTGAAAAGCAGAATCCGTCCTGTGGTAATGATTGCCCTGATGGGATCCATGGGACTTCTTCCGGCAGCCATGTCAAACGGAATGGGTTCGGAAATTCAGAAACCTTTAGCCATTATGATTGTTGGCGGGCTGATCGTCTGTATGCTGCTGTCATTTACAATACTACCTATCATTTTCCATTATGCTTACCGTAAAAAGCATAAGGAAGCAATATAGTTTTTTTCATTTTGTTCATTATGAGGCCGGGATCCGTGAGGAAGATCCCGGCCTTTTTGTTATGAGTTTTTTGTAGCTTCTAAAATCTCAATATTTTTTACCACATCACTACTTTCGCAATTTTTTAGTTCTTTTAAAAGGGCAGGAGTGAGTATTTTCGGATTCAGAATTTGGGTGGCAACTTTAGCGGCTGCGTAATCAACAATACCAATCACGGATTCTTTTAAAAAATTCGGTGTATTGGAAGCAATGACTGCTGTTGCCCAGGAAGTGTCTCTTGCCTTGGAGATGGCAAAATCAAGTACAGCATTATCTTTTCCGTTAGAAAGTTTGTCAACAAGATCCACAGGATAACAGATTTTGTTTAAAGAATCCTGTACGTTCTGATTAATGGAAGCAATGACATTATTAATGTTCTCAAAATCTTTTTTTAAAGGATTTATTTTCCTGTAAGGCATAATAGAAGCGGCAGCTACGCCCAGGTCAAGATTGATGTGTGCATTCATCCCAAGGAATATATGCTGCAATATCAAAAGATTCTTGTTTTTGGTGGCTTCAAAAGCGGTATACCAGGAATTGGTACATCTTTCTCCTTTGCTATAGCTTTCCCATGCCTGAAGATACCTTTGGGCAAAAGCAATATCAAGCAATGTCATTCTGGGATTATCTTCAAACCTTTTCTGCTGAATACCTTTCAGAACCTGTGCGGTCATGATTCGGTAAGTACAGGCAAAATATCCAGCGGGACTCTTGTTTTCCTTACACCAGACAATAATTTCATCCAGTTTTTTCAGAACTTCCTCAATGGTTTTCATGATGGTTTTGTTTACTTGAAGATACTAAAAAAGAGGCGTCTCAAAATTGTCATTCTGAACGAAATGTAATGTAGTGAAGAATTTCATGTAGTTGTTTATCAATAAGATTCTTCCTTCGTCAGAAATCGAAGATTCGACGTAGTCAATGACAAAAGCCAATTGTTTGACTTTTGAGACCGCTTCTTTATGTATTGTTCATTCTGATTATGGGGTGATGGTTATCGGATCAGTGATGATAATCGGATCAGGAAAAGGTTCAAGAATAAGTGGCTTGCACATCGCTGCCGGTTGGCAGGTTCCTCCCATGCATATAAAGTTAGTCATTGTGGTAGTGCCGTCAGGACATCTGATCATGCCTTCGCCATGGCATCCCCCCGGACATTCTGCCGGATACAGGGTTCCTCCGAATACATCTTTCAGCTCCGTTCTCGAAAGTTTTGTAATGTTTAATTTTTTCATGAGTTTAATTTTTAATTATGGTATTGGTTTGTTGTAACCCGCTCACAATTAATAGAGTGAGGTGAGTTGTTAATAAGCTAAAATAATTAAATTAATTCATTGGTAAAAGAAATAAGGTTTAAATTTTAAATTTTTTATATGTGTAATCAGTTGAAATGAAATAGGTTGTGTTTTAAATGATATACTTATTTCTATGTAAAGAGATATAAGTTGTTTTAGTTTTCTATTGTTAATTGTTTATTAATTCCCTTATTAATGATTTATGTCATTCTGGTTTTGAATGCAAAGAATTAAGTTTGTGCACTTAAAATAAAAATATGAAAAAACTAAGTTTCTTTTTTACCAGTATTGTTTTGCTGTTTTTAACATCCTGCTCTACTGAAGAATTTGAAAATTCTAACCAAAATGAAAACTCAAAAAAAAGCTCAGGGAGAAATTTTGCTAAATTTGCTGGTGATGGCGCTTATGACATCTTAGGATACGGTTATAACGCAACAGGAGAATATGCAAATTCAAACTCCTCAGGATATCAGGTAATTGATCTTGAAAAGTTCAAAAATGAACAGGCAGGAAGATTGATTACTGATAATGTATTTTCTCAGGAATATCTTGAAGAATATGGAGAAAATGCAGAAGCGTATTCAAAAATGGTTTCCACAAAGGTAGGAGCAACAGCAGGATTCTCTTTATTCAAAAAGCTTATTTCGGTTACTTTTAGCTCTTCAGTGAGTAACACGACAACCAATAAATTTGATGCTAAATATATTTATGGAAGCTATAATCTTTTAATTAAACAAAGAAGATTCAGATTTAATGCAACTCCTGTTTTATTATCAGATTATTTGACTCCGGAGTTTATGAGTGATCTACAGGCCAATAGCCCTGCGCAGATTGTAAACGATTATGGAACCCATGTTGCCGTAGATATTTATACAGGTGCTAAGATGGATGTTATGTTTCAGTCTGAAACAACCAATCAAAGCCGTGAAAAAGCAGCCAGAGTGGGAGTTAAAGTAGGGGTGAAAAGTATTTTTGATGCCAATGTTGATAACGACATAGATACTTCAGAATCCAATAAAAACTTTTCCAGAAAATTATCCTTTAAAACCAGAGGAGGAGATCCATCGAAGAGTTTGGTAGGAGAATTGAACCTTGATCAGACGAATCCTAAAATTAATATTTCAAGCTGGCAGAACAGCTCAACACCCACTAATGCGGTATTGGTAGAATTTGGAAGCAATGGTTTGATCCCTCTTTATGAATTTATTAAAGATCCTGTGAAGCAAGCTCAACTGAAAGCTTATATCAATCAATATTTAATTGATAATCAGGTGAGGTTAGATTATACCAATACGGCTAATCTTGTGAATGGTAATTTTGTTAGAAATCCTGCGACCAACCAGATCTTTTTTATGTTTGAAAACAAATTGAGATATATTCAAAGTCCCATGACCCTTTACGGATTATTTAATATTACCAGTGGTGAAATCGCTACAGTGAGCCCAAGTAATTTGTCAACGGTGGAACGCGGAGCAGATTTAACTCCTGATAATGATCTTAAACAGGATAATTATACCAATAAGATCTATATGAGAGAAGGTAATACTTTAAGATATATTCCCAATATTGGTATTTATAATAAATATAGATTTAATAATAATGCAGTTAAAAAAATAAATGGTACCAATGGTTATACAATAGGTAGCGATATTTTTTAATTTAAAATTAGAACTGTAAAAAGAGACTGTCACCAAAGACAGTCTCTTTTTATTTCTCAAATGTTTGCGGATAATTATTTGAATGCAGACGGAATATTTTATGTGTTTATTCCAGGAAAGAAGTTAATTCTTTTCCTCTTTATTTAAGGATTTTCTTTCGAGATTTCATCATGATGCTTAAGATACAATGGCAACGCTGCAGAACCGTACCAAGGGAAAATTTCATAGCTGAATACACCGGCCTGAACTGCAGGATCTGTTTTTACCCATTGTTCAGCTTCTTCTTTAGATTTGGTATTGAAAATAAACATACCGCGGTAGTTTTCCTTATTCTTTTCAAGGAAAGGGCCGGCAACAACAATTTTGCCTTCATTTGCCAGCTTGCCGATATTGGCCATGTGCCCTTTCATGAGTTCGCCCATTTTGGCTTTATCTTCAATTTTAGTAGTGCCTGATGTCAGCATAACAATCGTATAGGGTTTCATCCCATATTTGTCCGCTCCTAAAGAAGTTGCCATTTCCTGGTTATATTTAGGCTTTTCTGCTTTCTTTTCCTGAGAAAAGGAAAATGCTGATAGGAGAAGACCTGCAAGTAGTAAAGTTCTTGATTTCATCTTGTTTTATTTTGATAAATATAATAAATCCTTACAGATTTCTGAAAACTGAATTTTTAAGTGGTGATATGAAACAAAAAAACCTCGATGATTTCGAGGTTTATATGTAATTGTTCTGATGAGGTTATTAATCTTTTATTCTTAAAAATTCTTTAGCCAGTTCGATCATCTTTGGATCACCGGTATATTTACCGTGCTCATCGGAAAGTTTTACTGTAGGAATCCACTCTTTATTGGGAGCCTGTACGCCAATAAGTTTCATGACGATATTCATGGGCTTTAATCCCACATCATTCGTGAGGTTGGTGCCGATTCCGAATGAGATACCAATTTTTCCTCTGCAATAATTGGTGATTTCCTCTACTTTTTCCAGATTTAAAGCATCCGAAAAAATAATATATTTAAACATAGGATTGATGCCATTTCTTTGATAGTGGGCAATGGTTTTATCTGCAAATTCCAGAGCATCTCCACTGTCATGACGAACGCCATCAAAAAGCTTAGCAAATTTTTTGTCAAACTGCTGGAAGAAAACATCGGTAGTATAAGTGTCAGACAAGGCTACTCCAAGATCACCTCTGTAAACATCTACCCAATGTTCCAGTGCCAACTCATTGGCCATCTTGAATCCATATTCAGCTGCGTGGAACATAAACCATTCATGAGCATGCGTTCCGATGGGTTTTACTCCATATTTCATAGCAAAATGAACGTTGGAACTTCCGATAAAAGTAGAGTCTTTTTTCTGGGTTAAAGCTTCCATCACCAGATTTTGTACCTTATAAGAGTGTCTTCTTCTGGTTCCGAATTCGGCAAACGTTACTCCAAGTCTGCCCAATGAGTCTGCCTTCTCTATGGTTTTACTCATTACCACCTCGTTGGAATCTCTTTCCATGTGGTTCATTTCGTAATGGAGTTCGCTGATGAGTGCCAGCAGTGGAACTTCCCAAAGAATGGTTCTGTACCAAAGCCCTTCCACAATGACGGAAAGGTCTCCTCCTTCCTGGTGGATTTTTACTTCAGACGGATCATAATGATAACCTTCTAAAAAATCAAGATAGGGCAGATCTATATAAGGACATGTTCTTGCCATGAACTTTTTTTCATCTTTCGTAAGTTTAAGCTCGGCCATTTTATTGACCGCTTCTCTTAAAGCAGCGTCAAACCCTTCCGGAAAGTGGTGTTTTCCCCTGTTGATAAATTCGTATTTTACAATAGAACTCGGGAATAGTTTTACCACAGCATTCTGCATGGTTATTTTATAGAAATCATTATCAAGGATAGAGTTTAATCTGACGTCGTTCATAATATGTGTAATTTTAACGCAAATATAGAAATAAAAAATAAAATCGCCTAAATGTAAGGCGATTTTTTTGAAATATTTCCATGCTTTTGACGGAGTTATTTTCCAAGATAAGAATTGTACATCCAAACTTCTTTTTCCTGCTCGGTAATATAGTCGCTCATTTGCGAATTTGTACCTTCATCTCCCGCTTGATCTGTAATATCTAAAAGTTCTCTCTGCAGATCAATTACCACTTTGAATGAACTTAGAATCTGTTCCACACTTTTAGTGCCGTCAGTTACTTCTTTACTTTCTTTAATGGTTGCCACCTTTAAGTAATCTGAATAATTATGTGCAGGAGTAGCTCCTAACGTAAGGATTCTTTCTGCAATTTCGTCAATCTTTAATACAAGGCTGTTGTATAATTCTTCAAACTTGGGGTGAAGCGTGAAGAACTGATCACCTTTAATGTTCCAGTGAGAACCTCTTGTGTTCTGATAGAATACAGAATAGTTGGCTAACAGTACATTTAATTTTTCTGAAATGTTCTTACAGTCGGCTTCTTTAAGACCGATAATACTCGCGTTTTTCATATGTATATATTTATTTTTAAAATGAGATACAATCATCACTTCAGTTCAGTAGAGTATGAAACTTTTTTATGATGACTGATGTGTTTATCATTTGTATATCCCAAATTTACGAAATATCGTGCCGAACTCGCTTGATTATTAATAGATCATAACTATTAGAAAGTTTTTAATTATAGTTTGGTTGTATCAGATAAAAACCACAAATCCCTTTATAATTGAAATTGTATTAAATAATAAATTTCATAATTATTTAATATTCATTTTTTAAGCGGTAAGCTCTATTTCTTTTTATCACTTTCCCTCATGTATATTATGGTTCTGCGATGATACTTATGAAAAGCGTTTGATTTGAGATGTAAGTATTTGATTTTAATTTTTATATAAGTGTTTGCAGATTAAAAAAATATTACTATTTTTGCACCCTAAAATAAAAAGCAATTAAATGCCTACTATTCAACAATTAGTAAGAAAAGGAAGAGCCACGCTTGCCAAGAAGAGCAAATCGGCTGCCCTTGATTCTTGTCCACAAAGACGTGGTGTATGTACGAGAGTATATACAACTACACCGAAGAAACCTAACTCTGCACTTAGAAAAGTAGCAAGGGTAAGACTTTCTAACGGTAAAGAAGTTAATGCCTATATCCCGGGCGAAGGACACAATCTTCAGGAGCACTCGATAGTATTGGTTAGAGGCGGAAGGGTGAAAGACCTACCGGGAGTACGTTACCACATCGTAAGAGGTGCATTAGACACCGCTGGTGTAAATGGAAGAACTCAGAGAAGATCTAAGTACGGAGCTAAGAGACCTAAACCAGGACAAGCAGCTGCTGCTCCTGCAAAAGGAAAGAAAAAATAATCATTAAATAAGGTACAAAAGCAATGAGAAAGACAAAAGCGAAAAAAAGACCGTTGTTACCAGATCCGAAATTTAATGATCAATTGGTAACGAGATTCGTAAACAACTTAATGCTTGACGGTAAGAAGTCAATCGCATTCAAAATTTTCTATGATGCATTGGATATCGTAGAAACTAAAAAAGGAGATAACGAAAAAACTGCACTTGAAATCTGGAAAGATGCACTTACAAATGTAATGCCTCACGTAGAAGTACGTTCTAGAAGAGTAGGTGGAGCTAACTTCCAAATCCCTATGCCAATCAGAGCTGATAGAAAAATTTCTATGGCAATGAAATGGTTAATCAAGTATTCTAAAGCTAGAAATGATAAGTCTATGGCTTTGAAATTAGCTAATGAAGTTGTAGCTGCTTCAAGAGAAGAAGGTGCTGCTTTCAAAAAGAAATCTGATACTCACAAAATGGCGGAAGCTAACAAGGCTTTCTCACACTTCAAATTCTAATCTGAAATGGGAAGAGATCTTAAATTTACAAGAAATATTGGTATCGCTGCTCACATTGATGCAGGTAAAACTACCACTACAGAAAGGATTTTATTCTATACAGGGGTAAACCACAAAATTGGAGAGGTTCACGATGGTGCTTCTACAATGGACTGGATGGAGCAGGAAGCAGAAAGAGGTATTACTATTACTTCAGCTGCAACTACTTGTTCTTGGAACTTTCCAACAGATCAAGGAAAACCTGTTGCTGATACTAAGCCTTACCACTTCAACATTATCGATACACCGGGACACGTTGACTTCACTGTAGAGGTAAACAGATCTTTAAGAGTATTAGATGGATTGGTATTCTTATTCTCTGCAGTAGATGGAGTAGAGCCTCAGTCTGAAACAAACTGGAGACTTGCTGACAACTACAAAGTTGCAAGAATGGGATTCGTAAACAAAATGGACAGACAAGGTGCTGACTTCCTTAACGTGGTAAACCAGGTTAAAGAAATGTTAGGATCTAACGCAGTTCCAATCGTTTTACCAATCGGTGCTGAAGAAGATTTCAAAGGAGTTGTTGACTTAATTAAAAACAGAGCGATCATCTGGGATGAAGCAGGACAAGGAGCTACTTTCGAAGTAGTGCCAATTCCTGAAGATATGAAGGATGAAGTTCTTGAATATAGAGAGAAACTAGTAGAAGCTGTTTCTGAATATGACGAAACTTTGATGGAGAAATTCTTCGAAGATCCGGATTCAATTACAGAAGAAGAAATCAATGCTGCATTGAGAGCTGCTACTATCGATTTATCTATTATCCCAATGACTTGTGGTTCTTCATTCAAGAATAAAGGAGTACAGTTTATGTTGGATGCAGTATGTAAATACCTTCCTTCTCCATTGGATAAAGATGATATCAAAGGTACTGATCCAAGAACAGACGCTGAGATCACAAGAAAGCCATCTGTAGATGAGCCTTTCTCTGCTCTAGCATTTAAGATTGCTACTGACCCGTTCGTGGGAAGATTAGCATTCTTCAGAGCATATTCTGGAAGACTGGATGCTGGTTCTTATATCTTGAACACTCGTTCAGGAGATAAAGAAAGAATCTCAAGAATCTATCAGATGCACGCTAACAAGCAAAATCCAGTAGAATATATTGAAGCTGGAGATATTGGTGCAGCAGTAGGATTCAAGTCTATCAAAACTGGTGATACGATGTGTGACGAGAAAAACCCGATCATTCTTGAATCTATGGTTTTCCCTGATCCGGTAATTGGTATCGCTGTTGAGCCTAAAACTAAAGCTGACCAGGATAAAATGGGTAACGCTTTAGCTAAATTGGCAGAAGAAGATCCTACGTTTACTGTTAGAACTGACGAAGCTTCTGGACAAACGATTATCTCTGGTATGGGTGAGCTTCACTTAGATATCATTGTTGACCGTATGAAGAGAGAGTTCAAAGTTGAAGTAAACCAGGGACAACCTCAGGTAGAGTACAAAGAAAACTTAACAAAAGTTGCTCAACACAGAGAAGTTTACAAAAAACAATCTGGTGGTAAAGGTAAATTTGCTGACATTGTATTTGAACTAGGACCTGCAGACGAAGGTAAAGTTGGTTTAGAATTTATCAATGAGATCAAAGGTGGTAACGTTCCTAGAGAATTTGTTCCTGCAATTGAAAAAGGATTTAAAGCTGCAATGAAGAACGGTCCTTTGGCTGGTTTCGAAGTTGAAGGTATTAAAGTTACTCTTAAAGATGGATCTTTCCACGCGGTGGATTCTGATGCTCTTTCATTTGAAATGGCTGCTAAATTAGGATTTAAAGAAGCGGGACGTGCTGCTAAGCCAGTAATCATGGAGCCTATTATGAAACTGGAAGTTGTAACTCCGGAAGAATATATGGGTAACATCATTGGTGACCTTAACAAGAGAAGAGGTACTATCAGTGGTCAGGAAGAGAAAAATGGAGCTGTTGTAATCAAAGGTTCTGTTCCACTTTCTGAAATGTTTGGATACGTAACTACTCTAAGAACACTTTCATCAGGAAGAGCTACTTCTTCTATGGAATTAGAGAAGTACCAGGCTACTCCACAAAACGTTGCTGAAGAAATCATAGCTAAAGCAAAAGGTTAATTTTTAAATTAAAGAAATGTCACAAAGAATCAGAATAAAACTAAAATCTTACGATTACAACTTGGTAGACAAGTCTGCTGAGAAAATCGTAAAAACGGTAAAGGCTACTGGTGCTGTTGTAAACGGTCCAATTCCATTACCAACGAACAAGAGAATCTTCACAGTGTTGAGATCTCCGCACGTAAACAAGAAAGCAAGAGAGCAGTTCCAATTATCAGCTCACAAGAGACTAATGGATATCTACTCTTCTTCTTCTAAGACTGTTGATGCTCTAATGAAATTAGAACTTCCTTCAGGTGTAGACGTTGAAATTAAAGTGTGATAAATGCATACTTTGCAATGATTATACAATCCGTTCCTTTTAAGGGACGGATTTTTTTATGCACCAAATCTAACACACCAACACAAGAGTGATGGTGTGTATATCACTAAACCGGCTTTTTTTTGCATTGTAATTTCTGTAATCATAAAAGGCCTCGAATCAATAGCCTTTAATGATGCTACGGATCTGTTTGGAGATTGTAATGGGCTGTAGGATATGATTAATGATCTGATATTACTGGTTGTTTCCAGGGTGACATATGTCACACTTATTAATTTATTTAGAATTAATAAAAATAATAATTTTGCTAAAAATTATCAGATGAATAAAGTAGTATCCTTTTCTCTGCTATTATTGGGTGGGGTTCTTGCCAATGCGCAGAAAGTAAATGATTCAGTAAAACACAAGAAAATTGAAGAAGTAGAACTGTTTGGTGAGAAAAAGAAACAACCGCAAGGTCTTGATGCCATTACAAGATTGCCTTTGAAAACCAGAGATCAGATTCAGAGTATTTCAATAATCTCCCATAAAGCCATTGAAGAATTAGGAGCACTTACAGTCACTGATGTTGCCAAAAACGTTCCTGGGGTAACTTTGTTTTCAAGCTACGGCGGAGGAAACGAAAGTATGTCCATCCGGGGATATCGTGGAGTTCCGGTATTAAAAAACGGGGTTCAGCTGGATTCAGATTTCCGTACTGCAGGGATGATTACAGATATGCAGGGCGTAGAAAGTATTCAGGTGATTAAAGGATCTGCTGCAATTGGTCAGGGAATCGGAAATGGTTTGGGATCTGCAGGAGGAGTTATCAATGTTGTAACAAAAAGACCTCAGTTTGTTGATCAGACTAATGTAGGATTTCGTTACGGAAGCTGGGATTTTTACAGACCTACAGTAGATTTCCAGAGAGTATTGGATTCTCAGGGAAAAGTAGCTGTGAGATTCAACGGAGCGTACCAGAATAATAATTCATTCAGAAGCCATGTGCAGGGCGAAAGAATTTATGTAAACCCATCTGTCGCTTTCCGTCCGGATGATAAAACATTAATCAATGTGGAAATGGATTATCTTCATGATAAAAGAACACCGGACAGAGGAACCATCAACCTTGCTCCTGGAACTGTTGAAGCATTATATCACATGCCAAAAGGAAAATTTCTAGGATATACATCTGATTATTCAAAAACAGAAACTTTCAACTTTGCTACGACAATCGTTCGTAACCTTACCGATAAATTAAAGGTAAGAGCAGCTTTCGTTAATTCGGTAAGCAATACGGATTCTGAAGCTTCTTCAGTTTCATTACCAGCTGGTGAAACAAACTATAATATCAGACAGCGTACTATAGGAAAATCGCAGGGTGAAGATATCAATAAAGTACTACAGTTAGACTTCATCGGAGAGCAGATAAAGACAGGATTTATCAACCATACCTTCCAGGTCGGTTTCGATTGGAGAGAAACAGAAACTTCATCCACAACTTACGAAGCTTATAAAAATTCAATTGCACCCGGGAATTTAATTACGGCACGTGCTACAAAAATTGGTAATACAACTTACACTGCCAATCCACTGGATATTTTTGATGTAGTGAACGGGAGTATTCCCAATCAGCTTCCTGTAAACGTTATTTATAAAAACCTGGGAAGGTCAAACGCTGTTTTAACTCCAAGTATCGGGGCTATGGCTCAGGATGTCATGACGATCGGGAAATATGTAAAAGCCCATTTAGGACTTCGTTACAGCAGATTAAATGGCTCAGCCAATGAATCTGTAGATACGTGGAATCCTAATTTCGGATTGATCGTTTCTCCACTTCCAAATGTGAATGTATTTGGATCATATACAACAACAACTTCTTTAAGATCTTCTAACAACTTCCTGTTAGACGGGGGAAGAGTAGGACCGTCCATGACTAAACAGTGGGAAGCAGGAATTAAATCAGATTGGTTTAATGAGCGTTTAAGATTTAACGTAACGGTATTTGACATTAAAACAGACCACCTTTCATTCACTATTCTTGACGAAAATTATAACCCTGTTGTGATCGACAAACAAACAATGTATGGTCTTGCAGGAAATCTTAGAAGAAAAGGAGTTGAAGTAGAATTGATCGGAAGAATTCTACCCAACCTTCAGGTAATGTCAGGATGGGCTTATCTCGATGCGCAATATCAGGACAGCCCTGCTTACATGAACGGATCTGCACCTATGAATGCACCTAAACATACTGCAAACGGATGGTTGAATTATAAATTCAATAAAGGTACTTTATCAGGACTTGATGTTGGTGCAGGAATTTATTATGTTGGAAAAAGACCGGTTGATGAATGGACTCAGAAAACATTTACAGCGGGCCACCTGAACAGTGTGAAGCCTGGAGATAAACCTTTCGATATGCCGGAATATACAACAGTAGATGCTCAGGTCGGTTATTCTCTGAAAAATGGAATGGGATTAAGAGTATTCTTCAATAATATTTTTGACAGCGTAGGATACAGTTCTTATTTCAGAGGAGGATACATTGATCAGATTCAGCCAAGAAACTTTGCTGTGCAAGTAAATTATAAATTCTAACCCCAAAAAAATAGTATGAAAATTATCAGAACAGTACCCTTAGTATTCATTGCCATTGCCGGTTTAACTTCATGTTCCGAAGAACATTTATCCGAAGAAGAACTGAAAACAGCAAGAGAAAATATAGAAAGACATTACACAAATCCCAGAAGTATATATTCCTGGGGTAATATTTCTCCCTGGAAAGATCATTGGAATAATATCTCTTATCCAAAAACTTTTTCACCTGGACAGGTAGGAAGGAGCATCATAGCAGAAGAAAAGCTAAATGTTGAAAACCGTTTTTCAGGGAAAATCAAATAACATACTATCAAACATTCATATCAATTTTAATTTGAAAACATTAGGACAATACTTTGTCTTAATGTTTTTTTGTTAGTATTTACTATTTATTATTCGTGATTCCCGTTAATTTTATACATTTAATCCATCATATAAAATGACGACCATGGGAAAAAAGAACCATAGCTTTTTTGAGAAATTTTCAAACTGGGCTGTAAAATTTACAGGAAGTCCATATGCCTTTATAGGAGCTTTTCTTATCGTAGTAGTATGGGCAGTTTCCGGACCTTTTTTTGACTATTCCGAAACCTGGCAGCTGGTAATCAATACCGGAACAACAATCATTACTTTTCTGATGGTATTCCTTATTCAGAAAGCTCAGAATAAAGACTCGAAAGCCATACAGATTAAGCTCAATGAAATTATTGCCGCTCATGAAAAAGCAAGCAACCGTATTGTGGATATTGAAGATCTTACAGAAGCGGAACTGGATCAGCTTCACATCTATTATGAAAAGCTGGGCGAACTTGCCAAAAAAGATGCGGATATCCATATGTCGCATTCTATTGATGCAGCACAAAGAAATCATGACTACAAATTTGAGTTTTTTAAAAGAAAACATGAAGAGTGGATACAGAAAAAAGAACAAAAAAGGATTGATTAATAATATTTTATAATATTTTAAATATTGTTATTTTTTTTATAACACACTATAGGCATTATAGGTAATTTGCTGTTTTTTCTTATTTTTTTATTTGGTTTTTAGCGTTTTTTTTGATAAATATCTAGATTTATTGAAAAAAAAACATGAAAAAAAAATTATTTTGCTTGCCGGTATTTCTGTTAGCAATATCAGCAAATGCCCAGTGGAGCAGAGGGGTACCTCAACAAAAAATAATAAAGAAAAGTGATTATTCTGTTTATTATCAGCTTGATATTGATCAAATAAGAACACAGCTGCTAAGAGCTCCTAAAATAGGTGAAGGTTCTCCCATCACGATTAACATTCCCACTCTTGAAGGAAAAATAGAGAAATTTGCAGTCAACAGTTTCCCGGTAATGGATGAGACGTTGGCTAACAAATATCAGCTGGGATCCTACGTTGGAACCGGAGTAGACGACCCAACCAAATACATCAGGTTCAGTGTTGCCCCCAATGATTTTCAGTCCATGATCATTGGTGCCGACGGCCAATATGAGTTTATAGAGCCGGCAACATCTGATAAGTCATTTTATTCCGTACATGGAAAAACTAATAAAAACGGATATGCATTTACATGTTCTACAAAGGAAAATAAGGAATCTGTTGCCAATCTTCAAAAGCTGAAAAGTGCAGGTATTACTGCAAGATCTAATAATAAAACTTTTCACACCTTAAGGCTTGCTATGTCAGTGACCGGTGAATACACTACTTATTTCGGAGGAGTTGCTGGCGCACTTACTCAGATTAATGCTACTTTGTCAAGAGTAAATGGTGTGTTTGAACAAGAATTTAATGTACATGTCAATGCAATAAATGCTCCGGGCCTGATCTTTACCAATTCTGCTAATGATCCCTACAGTGATTCCGACCAGATGTGTAAATGGAATTATGAACTGATGAATACATTGCATGGAGGAGCTTATGGTGTTACTGATAATGATTTTGATATTGGACACCTATTCGGTGCTACAGGTGGTGGCGGAAATGCAGGTTGTATTGGCTGTGTCGGAAGTAATGATATTTCTACAAGTACAGCTGCTTCTTGCGGAAATTTACCTACTCCGGATAACTATAAAGGAAGTGGATATACCTCTCCAGGAATTGATTATTACGTGAGTGGAACATGGAATAGCAACAGTACAGCTCAATTACCACCAAGTGGAGACGCCTTTGATATTGATTTTGTAACCCATGAAATGGGACATCAGTTGGGAGATAACCATACCTATAGTTATAATGAAAATATAGGAGCTACTACCTATATGGAACCGGGATCAGGATCTACGATTATGGGCTATGCAGGAATTACAGGTGACAATACAGACGTTCAGAAACATTCTGATGCCTATTTTCATAGTGTAAGCATTGACCAGGTGCAGGATAATCTTGCTGCAGTAACTGCTGATGTCGAAACACCTATCACCAATAATCCACCAGTTGTAGCAGCAATGAATACAACCTATACCATTCCTAAATCTACAGCATTTGTACTGACAGCATCAGCAACAGATCCGGATGGAGATGCCCTGACTTATTGCTGGGAACAGGTAAATTCCAGTTTATTAGCTAATGGTATTGGTAAATCAGCGGGTACAGGTGATAGCGCTTCAGCTATAGGTGGTACATCATCTGGAGCTAATTTCAGATCCTGGGCACCTACAACAAGTCCTACCAGATATTTCCCTAAGCTGGCAACCGTATTGGGAGGAGCTGTAAAAAATACAACGGATTTTGAAGCTGCAAGTAAAGTAGCAAGAACTACAAACTTCCGCGTGACGGTGAGAGATAATAAGCCGGGTGGACAGGCTCAGACTGCTTATGCTACTCAGACTGTAGTTGTAGGATCTGCAGCCGCGTTTACTGTAAATACAACATCATTAACACCCAATGCCAATTCTGCAATTGCATGGACTGTTTCAGGAACCACTGCTTCTCCATATAATGTAGCTAATGTAAAAATTGATTATACAGAAGATGCCGGAGTTACCTGGAATGACCTTGCTGCATCAGTTCCAAACACTGGATCAGCGAATGTTTTTATCCCGGCATCTTTAGCAGGAAAAACCATTTACTTGAGAGTTTCTGCCATTGGAAACGTTTTCTATGCTGTAAAGAAGGCTACAGTATCCGGATTATTGGCAGTGGCTGAAGCCGGAAATGTGAAATCTGTTAAAATCTATCCAAATCCTGCAGAAGATGTACTGAACGTCACGAATATTTCTTCAGGTGCTTCTTATGAAATTTTCAGTGCTCCTGGACAGGTGATTGCAAAGGGAACGATAGAAGATGGGAAAATTAATGTAAGAACTCTTGTGAAAGGAGTCTACTTTATTACCATCAATAATAAGGAAGAGAAAAGCACAACCAAGTTTGTGAAGAAGTAACCCAGTAAAAAACCTATAAAAAAAACCTCTGAGTCATCAGAGGTTTTTTTATGGGTTGTATTATCTCATAAAATAGTTGAAATAACTACAGCTTCCCATTAAGTTCTTCGTTGTTTCAGTATCAGAATACTGAGCTTTCAACTGAGCGAAATAGGTTCTGTATTTCTGGTTTTTAAGATTATCCATTTCCTTTTGTCTGGCATCTTCTTTTTCAGACCATTTAGGATCAGAATAATCAAAGTCTTTTGGAGCTTTCGCTTCATATTGGTAATACTTACCTTGTTCAGCACTTGCCATCTGGAATAAGATTCTTGCTTTTTCCTCTTTGTTATTGGAAAGCTTAAGTGCTTTTTGATAATAATTGATTGACAGGTCAAAATTATCAGGTTCAATATAAGACGTATCAAGGAAGTTTTTATAATAATACTTGTAAGGGTTCTTTCTGTCTGTATTCCAGAAATCGTATTTCCCGCCATTACTATTGTCGATATCCATAACAAACAATTCGCGGTAGTATCCTAAAATAGAAGTATTGTACAATAAGTTTCCGATAAGCTGATTGGCTTTTGCTGCTTTTTCACCTGTGCCGTTTCCAATCTTTTTCAATTGAATCAATGCGTCAGCAAGTTGAAGCTTATCCATGCTTGTTGTAATGAAAGGGAAATCAGTGTAGTTTTCTGCTTTCATACTTTCACTATCCGGGCTTCCGAAACTTTCCCAAACATTATGCCCGAAGACAAGGTTTGAAATATTTTTAAATCCGTTGTACTCTGCAGGAGCATATTGTTTTGGAGTGATGGTCTGGCCATTCTTTTCTGTCCATTCGTAATTTTGTCTTGGAATCCCCGCAAAGCTTTTTGCTTTTTCATAATAAGATTTCGCCTTTTCAAAATCGGCAAGTCTCATGGCTCGGTCTCCATAAATCGTATTGAAGAAGGCATCAATATTACCTACACTGTCCATGTTTTTGGCGATGATCTGCTGCTCAAACTGGGTTTTATCAGGCTTTCTGTAAAATTCTTCTACGCTTTTTACCAGACTGGAGTTCGGGTTGTACTGCAAATCTGAAAGTTTATTGTTCATCAGGAATGATTTTCCATCCTCACCCTGAAGGAAATAACGGTTCGCAATAACATCCTTCAGGAAATCTGCTGTAGAAGGTACTTCACCATAGTAATCAAAATTATCTGTAGTGGCAGTGTCTTTCTCTACTTTTTTCTCTACAAAGTATTCCGCATACTCTTTCATCAGATGGTCTTCATAGTCTGCATCAATTTTCGGCTGGGAAACAATATCATTAAGAACTTTCATTCTTTTGATTTCCTCCAGATATTCCGGATTGGCCGTTTTGATGTCATTCAGAATTTCAGAACTTTCTTTATAGTCTTTCTTTAAAAACTTAAGATAAGCATCTGCAATCTGCCAGTATTCATCCTTAGACTTTTCTTTTGTTTTGTCTGTGAATTTTTCCAGGTCATTAAGGAAGTCCTGTGTCTTCTCATCGTAATAATACCCTGTTCTGTTATAGAATGGAATTCTGTCCGGATTGCTGAACAACTCATCATCACTTTGGTCTGCTTTAGCATTGTCACCTTTTTTGTCAGATTTTGAACCTCCGAAAAGATTTTTAAAGAACCTTACAATTTTCTGCCAGAAAGAAAGCTTTTCTTCCTTTACCTCAGTTTTGGCTTGATCTGTTGATTTATCTTTTGAAGTGTTATCTTTAGAATTTTCTTTTGCTTCTGCTTTTTGAGCATCGGAAGTGTAATAGTAGGTAGGCAGATAGCTTCTTTCAAGTTCATTGATACTTCTGGCAGCCATTACCTTCAGAATCTCAGAATCAGGATTGATTTCATACATCTTTTCCATCATCGGAATAGGATTGTTGAAGTCTTCATAGCCTAGCAGGAAATAAGCCATATTCTTTTCCTCATTCGTGTTGGCTCTTTTCATGATATTGCTGAAAGAGGCCGTGTCTGAAAGCTTCATAGAAACAAATGCAGATTCCTTACGGTCTTTGCTGTTCATGAATACCTGAAAGAAGTTCCAGTTGGCATCACTGTTCATTTCCAATCCTCTTTGTGCTCCTGCCAATTGGTCCAGAGACATGAAGTAGACCGTTCCTTTCAGTTTGATAGGAGCAACATATGTTTTGAAAGCCTGCACAGCAGAATCGTAATTTCTTGTATAATGATTCAGACGTACCAGCTGATATCCGTAACGTTGTTTGATTTCAGGATTTCTCGCTGCATTGTATAAAGAGGTTAAAGCTGAGATCGTTTTATGGTAATCGAGAGCAGTAGCATTTTTTCTGTTGGCATCCCTGTCGTAATAGAATGAGTTTTCACTTTCTATATAATTGATGCTCATATAAGGTTCAAGATATTTGGCTTCAATCAAATAATCAATACCTTCTTTGTATTTTTGATAAAATCCGGTACCTAGTTTCTGCAAAAGAGGGTTGGTTGGATTTCCGTTCTTTAAAGCATTCAGGTCGTTCATACTGATCTTATACACCAGATTCTGGGTTTCAGAATAGCTCAGCTGATTGTTGAAGAACTTTTTCCAGGTTTCCACATTGTCATCAGGAATCAATGCCGAATTATATCCTCCATAAAATCTGCTTGAATAATTGTGCAGAAAAGGAAGGTAGGCCTTGTCCTTGATGATGGTTTGCGTAAAAAGGTTGAAGTAATCATAATCAGGATCTGACCACGCGCACGCGTCAGATTGGGTATAGAAAAGTGATACAACCGCAAGTGAAAGAATATACTTTTTCATAGGGTGTGCAGTGTTTTTTTAGTTTTAATATTGTATGATGTAGTGTTCTGGCAAGTGTGCCTCTATCTCCAGGAGATTAAAATTTTCGGTCTAAGACAAATTTACTATCTAATTGATAATAAATAATATTAAAATGTGGGATTTTTTTCTGTAAAAACGCAATGACATCGTTAAGCTGTTCTTCGGAGATTTCTTCTACCTTTATTTTGAAACCTTTGTTTAAATAACTTCCAAAGTAGAATCCGTCTTTCATGACTTCAACTTCGTGATCTGAAATTTTTTTGAAATCGGAGTTTTCCAGATCTCTTTTCGATAAGGCATTAATAAGTTTATGTTTTCCTAAATGATTGGTAACAATTCCCCACGAATAAATAGGAAGTGCCACTTCAACATTCTTGATAGGATAGTCTTCCATTTTTGAAAGGTAGCTTTTCAGAATATTCACATCCAGAATAGAATTCTTATCAGACTTTTCCAAAGGCGATGAAGTAGAGTAGCACATCAGATATACCTTTTCCACAGGAGGAATTCCGGTCTGCTTTTTATCTTTCACCTGGTGAAGGCGAAGTGTACAGGTAATTTCTTTTCCTGAAATTTTTTTGAGTTCTTTCAGGAATTTAAAATAATCATTTCTTGTTCCGGCTGTCCAGTCACAGTCGATTTGAATTTCATGATTGGTTTTGAGGTGATATTCTTCTGCTTTCTTTTGAATTAAAAGATGAATGCTTTCTGCCAGAAATCTGATCTCTTCTGATGAGATACCCAATAAGGTCTGATTAGTAATGAAAACCGTAGGAACAATCTGTTTATCTGTCTGAAAACTTGCGTCTTTAGTGATTACAGCAACGGGTTGAAATTTCCCGTTCACTTTATCTACATCAAAGAATCTGGTATATAAATAAGGAACTGCAGCTTTATCTAATGCTTTCTTTTCTGCATTGTCAAGCTTCAGTTTGGTTTTCCAGTAATAAAACGTGTAAGGATGATTCTCTTTCCTGTTGCATGATACAGTAAAAAAGAGAAGAAGTAGAAATAAAATTTTTAAATGTCTCATTGGTGTAAATCACCCTTCAAAATTAAAGATATTTTGGCAGAATATAAACCGTAAAATCCCGGTGATTAAAGGTAGGAAGCAAATAAATATCGTATTTACATATTATGACTTGTTTAAATGTAGTCGATTGTATAACTATTCCCCTCCTCCGGAGGGGCGGCAAATTTATAATTTGACGGGGTGGTTCCCAACAACAAGAAAACCACCCCTGACGGAATGGCTTTTTCTATATATTATTGTACTACTTAAAAAATTCGCTTTCGCAGGTACAGGTTTCTTTGTTGAGGCTCTCACTGGCTGAGCAGCAGCCTTCAAGATTTTTAACGTTACCTTTTTCATCGGTAAGGTAGATTTTATCCTTATCGAATTTCACGAAAAACGTTTCTTCAAATTTTTTAAAAACCACTTTCATTACCTTATTGGGTGAGTATTTACCAACATTGATTTCTTCTGTGGTTTCTTCTCCGCTGGCCTGATTCACCTGGACGTATCCAAAATGTACATCACCATTATTTTTAAGATCCAGATAATAATGAGGAGTTCCTGTGCCACTATATCCTTTCATGATATCAAAAGCTCTGTATCCAATAAAAGGAAGCTCTGTCTGCTGTGCCCACGTAAAAATGCTGATGCACAGAATTATTACACTGAAAAACTTTTTCATAGATTATTTTTTTCAAAAGTAAAGATATTTAAGCAAAACAGCTACCGTAAAAAAACGGTTATTATACTTTAGAATAAATGTTGAATTAAATATAGTAATCTCGTGATCACAACATCATGATAAAGCCACCCCAAAAGGAGTGGCTTCTATAATTGAGTTAAAATCTGATTAAAAAACGGTTGCCGCAAGCTGAATCCTTGCAAACTTATTCGATGGATTCCACATCGCCATCATGGATACCGGAAGGCTGTAATGATCAGTAATCTTAACAACCTTTCCAGCCTTTACCCCTACATTTACGATGTCAAAGCTGTTTTGGCCATTGCCATATAAAAAGGTTTTGTCGTTGAGAGCGAATCCTGCTCCTACGAATGCATCGAGATTGACTTTCTGTCCTTTGATGACAGGATAGCTTGCCTGTACATAGGTAGAATATCTGTTCTTTTTATAACTTCCATCAGCTTCCAGAATTACTTCTCCTGCATTGGCTCCTCCATACAGCATGATATCAGCCTCAATATTGATCGGGAATGATGGCCCGAAAGTATAGTTGGTTCTTAAATCAATAATATGGGCAGTTCTTCTCTGTGAGTAACTAAAGATGTCATCTGCAGCTACTGCAGTATTGATGTTTCTGGAGTTATAAAGATCCCATAGTCCGATATAAAAACGTCCGTCAGAATATTGAATATAATAATTGATCTCTTTATAATGGGTGTTGTCTTTATCATCTGCCAGTGCAGATGCTCCCCAGATTCCTACCTTCCATTTCTTCTCCGCATCCAGGGCATATGACAGATTTCCCATTACAACAGGTTTATCGGTGATGATAGGGCCTCTCCACAAGTGATTATTCTGAATATTGGCTGTAAAATCAAGTCTGCCTTCTCTGGATTCCTTGTTTTCGCCACTTTCCTGCGAAAATAACCTTCCTGTGCCCAAAACAAGAAAGAAGATTCCTTTTAAGATTTTTTTCATCGTGTGTTTTATTTTAAGAATCCATATAATACTGCTGCAATAATAGCTCCTGTAACCGGACCTACTACAGGAATCCACGCATATCCCCAATCACTGCTTCCCTTTACAGGTAAAATGGAATGCATGATTCTTGGAGCAAGATCTCTTGCCGGGTTAATGGCATAGCCTGTAGTTCCTCCCAGAGATAAACCAATTGCCCATACTACAAAGGTAACAGGGATCGCTCCGATGGAACCCAGGCCTACTTTGGCTGCTGGATCTGTCTGCAAAGAAATACTTGGATCTGCAAAGTAGAAAACACAGAATACCAGTACAAAAGTTCCGATGATCTCACTGATAAGATTGGAAGATGTTTTTCTGATAGCCGGGCCTGTACTGAAACATGCCAGTTTTGCTCCTTCATCTTCCGTAATGGCAAAATGATCTTTATGAAACAGCCATACTAAAAATGCACCCAGCATTCCTCCGATCATTTGCGCTGCAATATAAGAGGGAACCAGGTCCCACGAAAACTTTCCTGCAGTCGCAAGACCAATGGTTACAGCCGGATTCAGATGGGCCCCACTTATTGGCCCTGCAACGGTTACTCCCACAAATACGGCCAATGCCCATGCGGTAGTAATAACAATCCATCCGGAATTATTTCCTTTCGTATCTTTTAAGACAACATTGGCTACAACACCGTTGCCTAACAATATAAGAAGCATCGTTCCGATTACTTCTGCAATAAATGGGGTCATATAAGTTTTTTTTGATGAGTGAGTTAATCTTCTATCCAGCTTTGAGCGCTTTTTACAGCTTTCTTCCAGAAATGGGTCATTTTATCCACCTGTTCTCTGTTTAATTGAGGGTGGAAATCTTTATCTACAATCCATTGTTCCTGGATTTCGTCGATACTTTTCCAGTATCCTACTGCAAGTCCTGCAAGGTAGGCAGCTCCAAGAGCTGTAGTTTCCAGTGTTTTCGGTCTTGTGATTTTAAATCCGAAAAGGTCAGATTGTATCTGCATCAGAAGATCACTTGCAGATGCACCACCGTCTACTCTTAATTCAAGACTTGCTTTTCCGGAATCGGCTTCCATTGCTTTTACAATATCATAAACCTGAAATGCAATTCCTTCCAGGGTTGCTCTTGCGATATGGGCATCGGTCGTTCCGCGGGTAATTCCTACAATAGTTCCACGGGCATACTGATCCCAGTAAGGAGCACCAAGGCCAGTTAATGCAGGAACAAAATAAACGCCTCCATTATCTTCTACTGAAGCGGCCAGTTCATTCACCTGATCAGAAGAATGAATAAGCTTAAGACCATCTCTTAGCCATTGGATGGCGGCACCTCCTACGAATACACTTCCTTCGAGAGCGTAGTTCACTTTTCCATTGATTTTCCAGGCTACTGTTGTTAGAAGATTGTTTTTAGAAGAAACAGCTTCCGTTCCTGTATTCATTAATAAGAAACATCCTGTTCCGTAAGTGTTTTTTACCATTCCCGGAGTGGTGCACATCTGTCCGAATAAAGCAGCCTGCTGGTCACCGGCAATACCCGCGATTGGAATTTTGGTAGAGAATAGAGTAGTAGCGGTCTCTCCGTATATCTCACTGCTTTGTTTTACTTCAGGAAGAATGTTTTTAGGAATGTCAAACAATTCTAATAAATCATTATCCCATTCTAAAGTATGAATATTAAGAAGCATTGTTCTGCTGGCATTGGAAACATCAGTGATAAACATTTTTCCACGAGTCAGTTTCCATACAAGCCATGTATCAACAGTTCCGAAACATAATTTTCCTTCTTCGGCTTTCTGTCTTGCTCCTTCTACGTTATCAAGAATCCATTTTAACTTAGTGGCTGAAAAGTAAGCATCCAGAACCAATCCTGTTTTTTCTTTGATGGTTTCTGCATGTCCTTGTTCTTTCAGTTCGTCGCAGTATTTTGAAGTTCTTCGGTCCTGCCATACAATAGCATTGTAGATAGGTTCGCCGGTTTCCTTATCCCAAACAATGGTAGTTTCACGTTGGTTGGTAATTCCGATAGCGGCAACTTCCAGTCCGGAGATTCCTGCTTTTGCTATAATTTCTGCTGCTACGGAGATCTGCGAAGACCAGATTTCGTTTGGATCGTGCTCTACCCAGCCTGGGGTAGGAAATATTTGTCTGAAATCTTTTTGAGATACATATTCTATTTCTCCACTATGGTTGAAGAGAATCGCTCTGGAGGAAGTTGTTCCCTGATCTAGAGCGAGGATAAGCTTTTCATTCATGTATATAGTGCTAATTTAGGTTGATAACTTTAGGGGAATAAGGTGTTAATAAATACCCTTTTGCCAATTCAATGAATTCATTTTCCTGCTGCTGAGCCCATTCTTCAGAATATCCTTTCTCTTCAGCAATGATTCTTGCTACGTTATGAGCACTGTCTATAGCTGCTCTGGCATCCAGGAACAGTAGACGTACTCTTCTTGCCAGAATATCTTCAATGGTCTCTGCCATTTCGGATCTTACAGCCCATACTACTTCTGCTACGGTGAAAGGGTGATCCGGATGGATTTTCTGATCGTAACGCGGATTGCTTTGTTGTAATGCTTTGATAGCAGGAATATCAGATCCATACACGTAGAGATGGTTGGTTCTGTCTACCTGTTCCGGTTTTACATTTCCATGAATAGAAAGATGCTCCGTTTTAGATGGGTTATTTCCCAGCCTGTGAACTTTCATTGCTTCGTCTACGGTGTCTTCTGCCATTTTACGGTAGGTGGTCCATTTTCCTCCGATAATAGAAACTAATCCGGTTTCTGAAGTAATAACTTTATGGCTTCGGGAAACTTCTTTGGTACTTTTGCTTCCGTCTTTAGGAGCTGCAAGCGGACGAAGACCCGCGAAAACAGATTTTACATCTTCACGCGTTGGCTTTTTAGCCAAATATTGTCTTGCTGTATTTAAAACAAAGCTGATTTCTTCTTCCAGTGCACGAGGCTCAAAGCTTTCGTCCTTCAAAAGAGTATCGGTAGTTCCTACCAAGGCTCTGTCATGCCATGGCACAACAAATAAAACCCTGCCGTCCGATGTTTTCGGAATCATGATGGCATCATCGCTTTTCAGGAAGGATTTATCCAGTACCAGGTGAATTCCCTGACTTGGTACTACAAGTTTACCATGCTTAGGGTTGTTCATATTAAGAATATCATTTGTAAATACACCGGTTGCGTTGATCACTACTTTACCGTGTATCTGATATTGCTGTTTGGAAAACTGGTCTTCTGCAACGACGCCTATTACTTTATCAGAAGCATCTTTCAAAAGGTTGATTACTTTCACATAGTTAACGGCACTTCCCCCTTTCTCAATGATCGTTTGGGTAAGGTTGATCGCAAGTCTGGCATCGTCAAACTGTCCGTCCTGGTAAACAACACCACTCATTAAATGATTTTGTTCAATAGTAGGAAGCTTTTCCACTGTTTTCGCTTTGCTGATGTATTTCGTTTTACCCAGGCTTAGTTTTCCCGCAAGGAAATCATAAACAGATAAACCTATCTTATAGTAGATTCCTCCCCACCATGTGTAGTTGGGGATAATGAAAGACTGATTTTTTACGATATGAGCGGCGTTCTTTGCTAAGAGTCCTCTTTCCTTTAATGCTTCTTTTACCAATCCGACATCTCCCTGAGCGAGATATCTAACTCCGCCGTGTACCAATTTGGTACTTCTGCTGGATGTTGCTTTTGCGAAGTCATGAGATTCAAGTAATAAAGTTTTGAATCCCCTGCTTACCGCATCTAATGCTGAACCTAAACCACTGGCTCCTCCTCCTATGACAATAAAGTCCCATTCTTTTACATTGGTTAACTTACTGAGTTCTTCGTTTCGTTTCATAAATGTTTCGTTTATGTTTCGTTTTCAAATATATAAATTAAAAATGAAAGCAAAAAGAAAATAAATGAAATTTTAAGATGTCGAAAAAAAACGGTAATTTTGATGAAACGAATAAAATGGAAAAGCTATTACCAAGGCAGGATGAAATACTTAAAGAGCTGGATGAGAAAGGACATGTGCTTGTTCAGGATCTGTGTGAAAAGCTCAATGTTTCTTCAGTTACGATCCGAAAGGATCTGAACTATCTCGAAAGCCTGGGGCTTCTTTTCAGAAATCATGGAGGAGCAAGCAAGCAGGTAAGATATGCTTATGAAAAAAATGTAGGGGAGAAAGAAAGCATCAATGTGGAGGCGAAACAGGTGATTGCCAAAGCAGCATTGTCATTGATTCAGGAAAATGATTGTATTATACTGGCGTCCGGAACAACCATGCATTATCTTGCCAGAATGCTGGTGAATTTTGGGCCGCTTACGGTATTGACATCTTCTTTACGGGTGGCAATTGAACTTTGTAATAATCCTAACATTAATATTATACAATTGGGAGGTGAGGTACGAAAAAGCTCTACTTCTATAGTGGGTTCTATTTCTGAAGGAATTCTAAAACAGTTTTCTTGCAATAAACTTTTTCTGGGCGTAGATGGAATTGATCCTGAGTTCGGAATCAGTACTTCCAATGCTGCAGAAGCTCATCTGAATCAGATTATGATGGAATGTGCAGATCAGACGGTGATTCTTGCGGATTCTTCCAAACTAAATAAGAAAGGATTCGGAAAGATTGCAGCCTTGGATCAGGTGGATTATCTTATTACGGATAGTGGCATTTGTGCTGAGGACAGGGCCGGGCTGGAAGAAGTGGGAGTGAAGGTAATGGCTCAGTAAGGTCTTCATCTTAATTTCTTTTTAAAAATCAAAATAAATCTTTGGGAAATTGGTTCTGAATTTTTTCAAAATTATCTAATTGATTAAAAATCAAAATATTTTAGTCGAAATATTTGTCAGTTACAAAATTATTCATAAATTTGCACACTCATTTTAGGGGCGTAGTATGCCTATATCAAAAGTAGAAATTACTTCAGACTTCCGAAAAATGGTGATAAATAAAGGATAAATTTTATTATAATATAAACAATGTCAGGTATTATTGGTAAAAAAATCGGTATGACATCTTTGTTTAACGAAGAAGGGAAAAACATTCCTTGTACAGTTATTCAAGCTGGTCCATGCTCGGTTTTACAGGTCAGAACCTTAGAAAACGACGGTTATACAGCTGTTCAGTTAGGTTTCGATGACAAGAGTGAGAAGAACGTTGGTAAAGCGTTAGCTGGCCATTTTAAAAAGGCTGGTTCTGCTCCTAAAGCTAAATTAGTAGAATTCCACAACGGATTCGCTGAAGTGAAAGTAGGAGAAGAAGTAAAAGTTGATCTATTCGCTGAAGGTGAATATGTTGACGTAACAGGAACTTCAAAAGGTAAAGGCTTCCAGGGTGTTGTTAAGAGACACGGATTTGGAGGTGTAATGCAGGCAACTCATGGTCAGCACAACAGACTTAGAGCTCCAGGTTCTATCGGTGCTGGTTCAGACCCTTCAAGAGTATTCAAAGGGATGAGAATGGCTGGAAGAATGGGAGGTAAGCAGGTAACTGTTCAAAACCTTCAAGTGTTAAAAGTTGATCAAGAACAAAATCTTTTAGTAGTAAAAGGTGCTGTTCCGGGAGCTAAAAATTCTTATGTAATTATCAGAAAATGGAACTAGTAGTATTAAATACATCAGGAAAGGAGACCGGAAGAAAAGTAACTCTAGACGAAACAGTATTCGGAATTGAGCCAAATCAGCACGCGGTTTACTTAGAAGTTAAACAGTATCTTGCTGCTCAAAGACAAGGTACTCATAAAGCAAAAGAAAGAAGCGAAATTACTGCTTCTACTAAAAAGCTTAAGAAGCAAAAAGGATCAGGATCTGCTAGATACGGAGATATCAAATCTCCAGTATTCAGAGGTGGAGGTAGAGTATTCGGACCAAAACCAAGAGACTACAGATTCAAACTGAACAAAGCTCTTAAGAGATTGGCTAAAAAATCTGTTTTATCTCAAAAAATGAGAGACAACAGCATTAAAGTTTTAGAAGATGTGAGCTTTGACGCTCCTAAGACTAAAGATTTCATCAATGTATTAAATGCATTGGAACTTAACGGTAAAAAATCTTTATTCGTTCTTCCTGAAGCTAACAAGAATGTGTATTTATCTTCAAGAAACTTACCTAAAACTAAAGTAATGAACTTCAACGAGATCAGTTCTTACGATTTAGTAAACGCTGGTGAGATCATTTTCTTCGAAGGTGCAGTTGAAAAATTCCAGGAAAATTTAAAGAAATAAATCATGTCAGTTATTATTAAACCAGTTATTTCAGAAAAGGCTAATTACCTTACAGATTTAAGAGGTTCTTATTCTTTCTTAGTGAATCCTAAGGCGAATAAAATCGAGATCAAAAAAGCTGTTGAGGCAGCTTACGGTGTAAAAGTAGCAGACGTTAACACAATGATTTATGCTCCGAAGGTTTCTTCAAAGTACACTAAAAAAGGTCTTCAAGTAGGAAAGACAAATAAATTGAAAAAAGCGGTAATCAAACTTGCTGAAGGTGAGGTTATCGATATTTTTGCTGTAAATTAATTATTAATTATAAATAATAGTAATGTCTGTTAGAAAATTAAAACCTATCACCCCGGGACAGAGATTCAGAATTGTAAACAATTTTGAGGAAATTACTACCAACAAACCAGAGAAATCTCTAACAGTTGGTATTAAAAAGTCAGGTGGACGTAACCAAACAGGTAAAATGACCATGCGTTACACCGGAGGTGGACACAAAAAGAAATACAGAATTATTGACTTCAAAAGAAACAAAGCAAACGTTGAAGCCACTGTAAAATCTGTAGAATACGATCCAAACAGAACTGCATTTATCGCTTTATTAGAGTACGCAGACGGAGAGAAGAGATATATCATCGCTCCAAACGGTATCAAAGTTGATCAGAAAGTAGTATCAGGAGAAAGCGTTGAACCAAACGTAGGTAACGCAATGAAATTGAAAAACATTCCATTGGGTACTGTAATCTCTTGTGTTGAAATGAAGCCTGGACAAGGTGCAATTTTAGCAAGAAGTGCTGGTTCTTCAGCTCAATTAACTTCCAGAGATGGTAAATATGCAATCATCAAGTTACCTTCAGGAGAATCAAGAATGATCCTTACTGAATGTATGGCAATGATTGGTTCTGTTTCCAACTCAGATCACCAATTAACTGTATCAGGTAAGGCTGGTAGAAGCAGATGGTTAGGTAGAAGACCAAGAACAAGAGCGGTTGTAATGAACCCAGTAGATCACCCAATGGGTGGTGGTGAAGGACGTTCTTCAGGAGGTCACCCAAGATCTAGAAACGGTAAACCAGCTAAAGGTTACAAAACTAGAAAGAAAAACAAAGTGTCTAACCGTTACATCGTATCTAAAAGAAAATAATTATGGCAAGATCACTTAAGAAAGGACCGTTCATTCATCATACTTTAGATAAGAAGGTTCAGGCAAATATAGAGTCTGGTAAGAAGACAGTTATCAAAACTTGGTCTAGAGCATCTATGATCTCTCCGGACTTCGTAGGACAAACTATTGCTGTACACAACGGGAAATCTTTTATCCCGGTTTACGTTACAGAAAACATGGTTGGTCACAAGTTAGGCGAATTTTCTCCAACAAGATCTTTCAGAGGTCATGGTGGTAACAAAAACAAAGGAAGCAGATAATCATGGGATCAAGAAAACAAGATAGTTCAATCGCAAGAAAAGAAGCTAACAAAGACGTTGTAAAAGCTTCATTAAATAATTGCCCGTCTTCTCCAAGAAAAATGAGATTAGTTGCTGATATCATTAGAGGAGAGCAGGTAGACAAAGCACTTTATATCCTAAAATATTCTAAGAAGGATGCTTCTAACAAGTTAGAAAAATTACTTCTTTCTGCTATGGCTAACTGGCAAGTGAAAAACGAAGGTGCTGACATCGAGGAAGCAAACCTTATCGTTAAAGAAATATTTGTGGATAGTGCAAGACAATTGAAGAGACTAAGACCAGCTCCGCAAGGTAGAGGGTATAGAATCAGAAAAAGATCTAACCACGTTACATTAATCTTAGGTAACAAAGAAAATTAATCAAGGTATGGGACAGAAGACAAATCCAATTGGTAACAGATTAGGTATCATCAGAGGATGGGATTCTAACTGGTTTGGTGGAAACGATTATGGAGACAGAATCGCTGAAGACTACAAAATCAGAAGATACCTTGAAGCTAGATTATCTAAAGGTGGTATTTCAAAAATTTATATTGAAAGAACTTTAAAATTAGTTACAGTAACTATTACTACTGCTAGACCGGGACTTATCATCGGTAAAGGAGGTCAGGAAGTTGATAAATTGAAAGAAGAGTTGAAGAAACTTACAGGTAAGGATATTCAAATCAACATTTTCGAAATCAAAAGACCTGAATTAGATGCTGTACTAGTTGCTGATAGTATTTCTAAGCAAATTGAAAACAGAATTTCTTACAGAAGAGCTGTTAAAATGGCAATGGCAAGTACTATGAGAATGGGTGCTGAAGGTATCAAAGTTCAGATCTCTGGTAGATTAAACGGAGCTGAAATGGCAAGATCAGAATCTTTCAAAGAAGGAAGAATTCCATTGTCAACTTTCAGAGCTGATATCGATTACCACTGGGCAGAAGCTCACACTACTTACGGTAGACTAGGGGTTAAAGTTTGGATCATGAAAGGTGAAGTTTACGGTAAAAGAGAACTTTCTCCACTAGTGGGACAACAGAAAAAAGGAGGTCAGTCAGACAGAGGAAACAGAGGAGGAGACAGAGACAACAGAAGACCTAGAAAAAACAACAACAATAACAATAATAATTAAAATTTTAGATTAGAAATTTTGAATTTTAAATTACCGTTACTTTTTTAAAATTAAAAAAAATCTAAAATCTAAAATCTAAAATCTAAAATTTAGAAATTATGTTACAACCAAAAAGAACCAAATTCCGTAGAGTTCACAAGATGAAGATGAAGGGGAATGCCCAAAGAGGTAGTCAACTTGCATACGGAACTTTTGGGATCAAAGCAACGGAAGGAGCTTGGATCACTGCAAGACAGATTGAAGCAGCTCGTATCGCTGCGACAAGATATATGAAGAGAGAAGGTCAACTATGGATCAAAATCTTCCCGGATAAGCCAATTACTAAGAAACCAGCGGAAGTACGTATGGGTAAAGGTAAGGGTGCTGTTGAATACTGGGTAGCTGTAGTAAAACCAGGTAAAATTATGTTCGAAGTTGGAGGTGTACCTTACGATATCGCTAAGGAAGCTCTTAGACTTGCTGCACAAAAATTACCAGTAGTTACTAAATTCATCGTTGCTAACGATTTTGTTAAACCTCTATAATCTTTGAATACAATGAAAAATGCTGATATTAAAAATTTAAGCGCGGGTGATATTCAAGCTCAATTAACTGAAGCAAAAGCTCAATATTCTAAATTGAAATTGGCTCATGCAATCAGCCCAATTGAAAACCCGATTCAAATCAGAGATTTGAGAAAAACAATCGCAAGACTAAACACTGAGTTAACTAACAAACAATAATTTCATTTTACAATGGATAGAAATTTAAGAAAAGAAAGAATCGGAGTGGTTTCCAGCAATAAAATGGAAAAAACTATTGTTGTTAGTGAAACTACAAGAGTAAAGCACCCGATGTACGGTAAATTCGTTTTGAAAACGAAAAAATATACTGCACACGACGAGAACAACGAATGCACAGAAGGTGATACAGTTTTGATCCAGGAAACTAGACCTTTGAGCAAGAGCAAGAGATGGAGATTAGTAAGAATCATTGAAAAAGCTAAGTAATAATGTTACAAACAGAATCAAGATTAAAAGTTGCTGATAACACAGGTGCTAAAGAAGTACTAGTGATCAGAGTTCTGGGAGGAACCAGAAGAAGATATGCTTCAGTTGGTGATAAAATCGTTGTTACGATCAAGGATTCTACGCCATCTGGAAACGCAAAAAAAGGTCAGGTATCTAAAGCTGTAGTAGTAAGAACTAAAAAAGCAGTAAGAAGAAAAGATGGTTCATACATCAAATTCGACGACAATGCTTGTGTATTACTAAACGCAGCGGGAGAAATGAGAGGAACGCGTGTTTTCGGACCAGTTGCTCGTGAGTTGAGAGACAAAGAATATATGAAAATCATTTCATTAGCTCCTGAAGTACTTTAATTTTAAAAATTTTTAAAAGAAATGTCAAAGTTAAAAATAAAAAGAGGAGATAACGTAATCATTACTACTGGTAAGAAAGATATCAAAGGTAAGACTGGTGAAGTTATTGAAGTGATCAAGAAAGAAGGTAGAGACCCAAGAGTAATCGTTGCAGGACTTAACATCGTTAAAAAACACGTTAAGCCTTCAGCTTCTAATCCTCAAGGAGGAATTACTGAGAAGGAAGCTTCTATTCATATCTCAAACGTAGCTTTAGTTGGTAAAGACGGAAAAGCTATCAAAATCGGTTACAAAATCGAAGGAGATAAGAAAGTAAGAATTAACAAAAAAACGGGTGAAACTTTATAATTTGAATTAACATGGAATATATAGCAAGACCCAAAAAAGCATATAAAGAGACAATTGTTCCTGCAATGATGGAAGAATTCGGGTATAAGTCAGTAATGCAAGTACCTAAATTAGAGAAAATCGTTGTATCACAAGGTTTAGGTGATGCTACTGCAGACAAAAAAATCATTGATTATGCTGTAGAAGAGCTTACAAATATCACAGGTCAAAAAGCTGTTGGTACAATCTCTAAGAAAGACGAAGCTGCTTTCAAATTGAGAAAAGGTATGCCAGTAGGTGCAAAGGTTACCCTAAGAGGAAACCAGATGTATGAATTCTTAGACAGACTTACTGCTTCTGCTTTGCCTCGTATCAGAGATTTCTCTGGAATCAAAGCTGATGGTTTCGATGGTAGAGGTAACTACAACTTAGGTATTACTGAGCAGATTATCTTCCCTGAAATCGTAATTGACAAAGTGAAAAAAATCCAGGGGATGGACATCACTTTCGTTACTACTGCGAAAACAGATAAAGAAGCTAAAGCATTATTAACTCACTTCGGTTTACCATTTAAAAAGAACTAAGAAATGGCTAAAGAATCAATGAAAGCGCGTGAGCGCAAAAGAGAAGCACTAGTTGCTAAATACGCTGCTAAAAGACAAGCTCTTAAAGAAGCTGGTGATTACGAAGGACTTCAAAAATTGCCTAAAAATGCTTCTCCTGTAAGATTACACAACAGATGTAAACTAACAGGTAGACCAAGAGGATACATGAGAACGTTCGGTATTTCCAGAGTAACTTTCAGAGAAATGGCAAACAACGGTCTTATCCCAGGTGTAAGAAAAGCTAGTTGGTAATTATTACTAATTAAAAAATCGGAACAATTAAGTTGTTCAGATACTAAAGATAAAAATATCAGACCGAAGATTTCTGAAGTCTGATATTTTACTCTTCAAGTCTTTGCAAAACTGATTGTTCTTTAACCAATAATTTATAAAAGAAAAATGGTAACAGATCCAATTTCAGATTTCCTAACTAGAGTAAGGAACGCACAAAGCGCAGGCCACAAAGTGGTGGAAATTCCTGCATCGAAAATCAAAAAGGAGATTACTAAGATCCTATTTGATCAAGGGTATATCTTAAACTACAAGTTTGAAGATAACGCTGTTCAAGGAGTGATCAAAATCGCTTTAAAGTATGATAAGCAAACTAACAAACCGGCTATCAAGTCTATCCAAAGAGCTTCTAGACCAGGTTTGAGACAGTACAAAGGTTCAGCTGAGCTTCCAAGAGTACTAAACGGTTTGGGTATTTCTATCATCTCTACTTCTAAAGGAGTAATGACTGACAAGAAAGCTAGAGAAGAGAAAGTAGGCGGTGAAGTAATCTGCTATGTTTATTAATTTTTAATCAGAGGAAAATGTCAAGAATTGGTAAAGCAATTATAACAATTCCAGCAGGAGTTACAATCACTGAAAACAACGGTGTAGTAACTGTAAAAGGAGCTAAAGGAGAACTTTCTCAGGAGCTTACTGCAGGAATTACTATAGAACAAAAAGATGGTGAACTTAACGTAAACAGACCATCTGATTCTAAACAACACAAAGCGCTTCACGGTTTATACAGAGCGTTAATCAACAACATGATTGTTGGTGTAAGTGCTGGTTTCGAAAAGAAACTTGAACTAGTAGGGGTAGGATATAGAGCTTCACACGCAGGTCAAAAACTTGAGTTGGCTTTAGGATTCTCTCACGGTATCGTATTAGAACTTCCAAGTGAAGTAAAAGTTGATACATTGACTGAAAAAGGTAAAAACCCAATTATTACTTTAACGTCTCACGACAACCAACTTCTAGGAATGGTAGCTGCAAAGATCCGTTCTTTCAGAAAGCCTGAACCATACAAAGGAAAAGGTGTAAGATTCGTAGGAGAAATTGTTAGACGTAAAGCTGGTAAATCTGCTTAATAAATTATAAGTATTATGGCATTAAGTAAATTAGAAAAAAGAATAAGAATCAAAAGAAGAGTAAGAGGGAAAATCTCTGGATCTTCTGAATTGCCAAGATTATCTGTATACAAAAGTAATAAGGAAATTTACGCTCAGTTAATCGACGATAAAAATGGTAAAACTTTAGCATCAGCTTCTTCAAGAGAGAAAGGTGTAGACGCTAAAGGTACTAAGACTGAAGTTTCTGCTGCTGTTGGTAAAGCTATCGCTGCTAAAGCTATCGCTGCAGGAATCGAAAGTATTGTATTTGACAGAAACGGATTCGTATACCACGGTAGAGTAAAAGCTCTGGCTGATGGTGCAAGAGAAGGTGGACTTAAATTCTAATCATTAAATTTCGGAAAATATGTTAGGACTAGATAATATAGAAAGAGTAAAACCGGGAGGATTAGAATTAAAAGATCGTCTCGTAGCTGTTAACAGAGTAACAAAAGTAACCAAAGGAGGTAGAGCTTTCGGATTTTCTGCTATTGTTGTAGTAGGTAACGAAGAAGGTGTTATCGGTTTCGGTTTAGGAAAATCTAAAGAGGTTGCTTCTGCAATTGCTAAAGCAGTTGAAGACGCTAAGAAAAACCTTGTGAAAGTTCCTGTAATGAACCATACTATCCCTCACCAAACTACTGCTAGATACGGTGGTGCAGATATCTTCTTAAGACCTGCTTCTCACGGTACAGGATTGATCGCCGGAGGTGCGGTAAGAGCGGTATTGGAATCTGCTGGTATTCACGATATCCTTTCAAAATCTAAAGGATCTTCTAACCCTCACAACGTGGTGAAAGCTACTTTCAAAGCGTTATTAGACATCAGAAGACCTGAAGAAATCGCTAGAATGAGAGGGATTTCTCTAAGTAAAGTGTTTAACGGTTAATAATTAAAGCAATGGCAACAATTAAAGTAAAGCAAGTAAGAAGCGCTATTGGTAGAACAAAAACCCAAAAGAGAACGCTTGAAGCATTAGGATTAAAAAAACTTCACCAAGTTGTAGAACATGAAGCTACTCCTTCCATCTTAGGAATGATCGCTGCTGTAGGACACTTACTTGAAGTTCAAAAATAATTTTATAAAAGAGAAATTAAAATGAATTTAAATAACATAAAACCTGCTGCAGGATCTACTTTCAACTCAAAGAGAATTGGTAGAGGTCAAGGTAGCGGAAAAGGAGGTACTTCAACAAAAGGACACAAAGGTCAGAAAGCTAGAGCTGGTTATTCTCAAAAAATCGGTTTCGAAGGTGGACAGATGCCTTTACAAAGAAGATTACCTAAATTCGGATTCAAAAACGTAAACAGAAAAGAGTTTAGAGGAGTTAACCTTGATACTATCCAAACTTTAATCGAGAACAAATCCATCACTGGAGAAATCACGAAAGAAGTTCTAATAGCAAACGGGATAATTTCTAAAAACGAATTAGTGAAAATTATGGGTAGAGGAGAATTGAAATCTGCGGTTTCAATCTCTGCTGACAAATTCACTAAATCTGCTGAAGAGCTTATTGCTAAAGCAGGTGGAAAAGCAATTACCTTATAATACTTACTAATGAAAGAATTTATACAAACACTTAAAAATATTTGGAGTCTTAAAGAACTTAGAGATAAAATTCTCTTTACTTTAGGTATTATCCTTGTGTATAGATTCGCATCTTATATCTCGCTTCCTGCAATTAACCTTGCAGAGGTGGGAGATCTCTTAGAGCATTATAAAAATCAAGGCGGTAACAAGCAAGGAGCAGGTCTCCTTGGCTTGCTTTCGTCGTTTACGGGGGGAGCTTTCAGCCACGCTTCCGTAATGGCGTTAGGAATCATGCCTTATATTTCTGCTTCTATTATTGTTCAGTTGATGGGGATGGCTATTCCTTATCTTCAGAAGCTTCAGAAAGATGGAGAGTCAGGTAGAAATACATTGAACCAAATTACAAGATGGTTAACGATTGGAGTTTGTCTGGTACAGGCGCCTTCTTACTTAACTTCTATTACTCAATTATTCTTACCATATGCTCAGTTCCAGTCTGCATACTATGTAGAGCCAAATTCAATCATGTTCTGGTTACCAAGTATTGTTATTTTGGTTGCCGGTTCAGTATTTGCAATGTGGCTAGGTGAAAAGATTACCGATAAAGGAATCGGAAATGGTATCTCTATCCTTATTATGGTGGGGATCCTTTCAAGATTGCCTGAGGCATTCGTACAGGAGATGGCCGTGCAGAACGGAAAAGGAGGAATGGGATCTATCATGATCCTTATTGAAGTATTATTCTGGATGGTGGTTGTTCTTTTAGCAGTGATCTTATCAGTTGCTGTTAGAAAAATCCCAATTCAGTATGTAAGCAGAGCTCAAGCAAGAGGAGGTGTAAACAGAAATCTTATGCAGGGAGCAAGACAATGGATTCCATTGAAAGTAAATGCTGCTGGTGTAATGCCGATTATCTTTGCTCAGGCATTGATGTTCGTACCAGGATTATTAACAAAATTCGATGAGTCTAATACTTTTCTTGCAGGTTTCAAGAATGTTTTTAGCTGGCAGTACAACGTATTGTTTGCGCTATTAATTATTATCTTCTCATTTTTCTATACTGCGATTACAATTCCGGTAAACCAGATGGCTGATGATTTGAAGAGAAATGGAGGTTTAGTACCAAAAGTAAGACCAGGAAAAGAGACCGCTGATTATTTAGATGATATTTTATCAAAAATTACCTTGCCAGGTGCAATATTTTTGTCTATCTTTGCAATCCTTCCGGCAATTGTGCATGGAACCTTTGTTCAGACAGATGCGTTTGCCCTATTTTTTGGGGGAACGTCCCTATTAATTATGGTGGGTGTAATTTTAGATACAGTTCAACAGATTAATACATATCTGCTGAACCATCATTATGATGGCTTAATGCAGTCTAAATTATCAAGAACGACTGGATATTAATTTATGGCAAAACAAAAACATATTGAACAAGACGGCGTTATAACGGAAGCACTTTCGAACGCTCAGTTCCGTGTAGAACTAGAAAATGGGCATATTCTTATCGCTCATATTTCTGGTAAAATGAGAATGCATTATATTAAACTTTTACCTGGTGATAAGGTAAAACTAGAAATGTCTCCTTATGATTTATCAAAAGGGAGAATCACATTTAGATATTAAACAAACGCCAAATGGAATCTTCGGATCTCCATTTGGCTCTTGTTAAAAAATAAATACTATCAAAATGAAAGTAAGAGCATCAATTAAAAAAAGAAGCGCTGATTGCAAAATCGTACGCAGAAAAGGTGTACTGTTCGTAATCAACAAGAAGAACCCAAAATTTAAACAAAGACAAGGTTAATTAAATTATGGCGAGAATTGCAGGTATTGATTTACCAAAAAACAAAAGAGGAGTTATCGGTTTAACTTACATTTATGGTGTTGGAAGAAGTACTTCTTCTGAAATCCTTAAAGCTGCCGGTATCAGCGAAGACAAAAAAGTCAACGAATGGAATGACGATGAATTGGCTGCCATCAGAACTTATATCTTAGAAAACGTAAAAGTTGAAGGAGAATTAAGATCTGAAGTGCAATTGAACATCAAGAGATTGATGGACATAGGATGCCAACGAGGAATACGTCACAGACTTGGATTACCTTTAAGAGGCCAGAGAACGAAAAACAACTCTAGAACCAGAAAAGGAAAGAGAAAAACTGTTGCTAACAAGAAAAAAGCTAGTAAATAATCGTTAGGAATTATGGCAAAACAAACTAAAGTAGTTAAGAAGAGAAAAGTAAAAGTTGAAGCTATTGGAGAAGCACATATTCAGGCTTCTTTCAATAACATCATCATTTCTTTAACAAATAAAAACGGAGAGGTTATCTCTTGGGCTTCTGCCGGTAAAATGGGTTTCAGAGGTTCTAAAAAGAATACTCCATTTGCTGCTCAGATGGCAGCTGAAAATTGCTCTGCTGTAGCTCACGAAGCTGGTTTAAGAAGAGTAAAGGTGTTTGTGAAAGGTCCAGGTGCAGGTAGAGAATCTGCTATCAGATCTATTCACAATTCAGGAATTGAAGTTAGCGAAATCGTTGATGTGACTCCAATGCCACACAACGGATGTAGACCACCAAAAAGAAGAAGAGTTTAATTTTTAGAATTTACCCATTATGGCAAGATATATTGGACCTAAAACTAAGATTGCTAGAAAGTTTGGTGCTGCAATCTACGGAGATGACAAAAACTTCGAAAAGAGAAAAAACCAACCGCCAGGACAACACGGTCCTAACAAAAGAAGAGGTGCTAAAAAATCAGAATATGCAGTTCAGTTAGCTGAAAAACAAAAAGCTAAATATACTTACGGTATTTTAGAAAGACAGTTTGCTAACTTATTTGACAAAGCACACAGAAGTAAAGGTGTAACAGGGGAAGTTCTATTACAACTTTGTGAATCAAGATTGGATAACGTAGTATTCAGATTAGGTTTTGCTAAAACAAGATCTGGAGCTAGACAATTAGTTTCTCACAGACACATCACTGTGAACGGAGAGATTCTTAATATCCCTTCTTACTTGGTAAAAGCTGGTGATGTAATCGCTGTAAGAGAAAAGTCTAAGTCTCTTGAAGTTGTTACCAATGCATTGGCTTCTAAGTCAAACTATGAGTGGTTACAATTCAACGATGAGAAGAAAGAAGGTACCTTCATTTCTGCTCCTGAAAGAATCCAGATTCCGGAGGACATTAAGGAGAACCTTATCGTCGAACTTTACTCTAAATAATTTTTTAATCAAATTTTTGCTCAACCCAATAATATGGCAATTTTACAATTCATAAAACCCGATAAAGTAATTTTACTTAACTCTGATGAATTTAAAGGTCAATTTGAATTCAGACCTTTAGAACCAGGTTTCGGGCTTACAATCGGTAATGCTTTGAGAAGAGTGTTGCTTTCTTCTCTGGAAGGATACGCTATTTCATCTATCAAAATAGAAGGTGTAGAGCACGAATTTTCAACTATTCCAGGAGTAATCGAAGACGTTACCGAAATTATTCTTAACCTTAAGCAGGTAAGATTAAAAGCTGCAGCAGAAGGCCAGGCTAACGAGCAGGTTGTTGCTAAAGTTTCAGGTCAAACGGTTATTACTGCTGGTGATTTAGGAAAGTCTATCAATGGATTTGAGGTTCTGAACCCGGATCTAGTGATCTGCAACCTAAACAGTGATGTAACTTTCGAAATTACTTTCAATATTGAAAAAGGAAGAGGGTATGTTCCTTCTGAACAAAATAAGTCAAACAATGCTCCTGTAGGAACTATTGCTATCGACTCTATTTTCACGCCGATCAAGAAAGTACAATACAGCATTGAAAATTATCGTGTAGAGCAAAAAACAGACTACGAAAAACTTGTATTAGATATAGAAACTGACGGGTCTATCAGCCCTCAGAATGCTTTAACTGAAGCTTCTAAGATATTAATTTATCACTTCATGTTATTCTCTGATGAGAGAATCACGCTTGAAACTGAAGCTGTAAAAGCATCTATCCAGTACGATGAAGAAACTCTTCACACAAGACAACTTCTTAAGTCTAAATTAGCAGATATGGATCTTTCTGTAAGAGCCCTTAACTGTCTGAAAGCAGCTGAAGTAGAAACTCTTGGAGAACTGGTTTCTTACAGTAAGTCTGATTTGATGAAATTCAGAAATTTTGGTAAAAAATCTTTGACAGAACTAGAAGAATTAGTGCATTCAAAAGGTCTTAACTTCGGTTTCGACGTTGCAAAATATAAGTTAGACGCTGATAAATAATTAATAATGAGACACGGTAAAAAATTCAATCACTTAGGAAGAACAGCTTCTCACAGAAGTGCTTTACTTTCTAATATGGCTTGTTCTCTAATTGAGCATAAAAGAATCAACACTACTGTAGCTAAAGCTAAAGCTTTAAGAGTATATGTTGAGCCTCTATTAACAAAAGCAAAAGAAGATACTACACACAACAGAAGAGTAGTATTCTCTTACCTTCAAAATAAATTTGCGGTTGCTGAATTATTCAGAACTGTAGCTCCTAAAATCGCTGAAAGAAACGGTGGTTATACAAGAATCATCAAGACAGGATTCAGACCAGGTGATGCTGCTGATACTGCTCTTATCGAACTAGTAGATTTCAACGAGCTTTACAACCCTAATGCTGAAGAGAAAAAAGCTACAAGAAGAAGCAGAAGATCAACTGCTACTACTAAAAAAGCGGAAGCAGTAGTTGCTGATGCTCCTGTAGTAGAAGAAAAAGTAGAAGAAGCTAAAGCTGATACTACTGAAGAAAAAACTGAAGAATAATATTCATTCAGATATATAAAAAAAACCATCCGGATTCCGGATGGTTTTTTTGTTTAGTGTTCTTTGCATAAAATGTCCCTCAGTAATGAAGGACAATTTTTATTTAAATTTTAGTTCTTTTCAGCTCAATAATATTATTACCCTGTTCAAGGTGAAGGCTGTCTCCTTTTACCCTTGCAGTCATATCATCTTTCTTGTAAATCGTTTCATCACCTTTGGTTTCCGATTTAGGTAATGTAAATGTTTTCTTATTGCTGGTAATGGCTACTGTATTTTCTTTCGGATCATTTTTAAATACTACTTTTACCAATGTGCCGTCGGTAGCTTTGTAAACAAAATCGGTTTTCTCAATTTTCTTTCCGTTGATATCTACTGTTGAAGAACTTTGTGTTACCGAATCTATTTTTCCATTATGGTCTGTCACTACAGTTTCTGAACTGTCTGTTTTAATAATGCTTTTGTTTCCGCTTTCACTTTTTTTACAGCTGATTACAGCTAGTGCCAATACAGCGCTTAGTGCTAAAAGACTTTTTTTCATGATTATATTATTTGATATTCAATATGATTTTATAATTTGATTTTACAAAAATCATGCCTTACAATATGAGAAAATTTAATGGTTATTCATGCATATTTCTTTTGTTTTTCTCTTTGAATAATTGGCTTGACAAAAAGAAAATTTTGAGTGTAAGGGAGGCAGTTCTTCTTATCAAATGAAAAAAATTCTGAAACGGGTTGGAATATTACAGTAGGTCATCAGCGGGCACTTTATATTGCTGGAATAGGATTGAAAAGAAAAAAACAGATTGATCTTTTAAGAAAATCACATTCCATAGTGAAGTAAGCAGGCTGATCAGCAAATTCTCAATCATATTATGAAATAATTGTTAATTTAAGGTGATTTATTGTGTCTTATTTGTTTTTGTTTTTAATTTATTGTGAAATAATTACACATATATGGTTTTTGGAAACAAAAATTGATTAAATTTAATAAAACTAAAAAACTGAACCATCACCTCAAACTCAAACATTCATATTACACAAAAGTGTAATTGATTTGAAACTGTTTTCTGTTGAAATTTGCTTCAAACAAACAAAGTCATGAGCATTTCCATAGCCATAGTAGAAGATGAGAAAAACTACAACAATGCGTTGAAGAAGGTCATCGATTATCAGAAGGATATGAAAGTGATTGCTCAGTTCTTTGATGGTAATGATGCCATAACAAATCTACCCGATATTTCTCCTGATGTTGTGATGATGGATATTCAATTACAGGATATGCTAGGAATCGAAATCATTGAAAAATTACGGAAAGAAATGCCCAATACACAGTTTATCATGTGTACCAGTTTTGATGATGATGAAAAGATTTTTAATTCGCTAAAAGCTGGTGCTATGGGATATCTGGTAAAAGGTGAAAGTATGGATAAAATTCTTTCTTCCATACGGGATGTATACAGTGGCGGTGCACCCATGAGTTTTTCTATTGCAAGGAAAGTACTCAGCCATTTTGAAAAAAAACTTCCGGAAATCAGAGGCTTCGATGAACTGACAGAACGCGAAAAGGAAATCCTTGAACTTCTTTCGCAGGGACTTCTTTACAAAGAAATTGCGGATAAAAAATTCATTAGTATCGATACTGTTAAAAAACACGTCGGAAATATCTACAGAAAACTCCACGTCAACAATAAAGTGGAAGCAGTTAATAAATTTAATCAATCAAAAAACTAAAAAAATGGAAAAAGAACTTTACGATTTTAAATGTGCCCTGGAAGCAACCATCGTTGCTATGCAGAAAGCAGGAACAATTAGAGATTTCTATGAAATGACCGAGTTTACTGAACAGGAACAATGGATAAAGGATTATATTGTAAAAAATGGTGTGAAATTTTTTGTCACGCATCCTATTGGTGATGAAGAATTTCGGGTAAACAGTGGCGTATTCCAGCAACGGGTTCCCAACCTTGCACAGGAGTTATATGTCGACTTCCGTTTATTTGAAACCCTTGTCAGAGACCGTTTAAATGAAGGTTATACATTGATGAAAATCTCTTTCAGAGAAATTACAGACAGTAACATAAGTGAATATTCCAGAATACTGGGCGAAGAGAATCAAATGTTCTTAAAAAGTAAAAAAGAATATTTATATGCAACGCTTTCCTTCCACGTTGAAACGGAGACAGAGGCTAAACCCGCCAAACATTATTTTATATTTAATTTGGATACTTATTATGAGATTAATGTTAATTCATTTGGGGACTTCAATAGAACTCGCGTAGGCCAAATTCTTATCAATGCATCAAGCGATGCATATGTCGCCGAATGTATACGTTATGATTTGATTCTCGTAAAACAATACATCGATAGAATACACATGTATTTGGAGGGCTGTCTTAGAAAAAATGTTGTTAGACTTGATTTTATACCATGCATTGGAAGGAAAAAGACTATGACTTTTGCGACTGGAAAAGAGTCACTATATCTTGCAACCATGCCTTCAGATAATAATAAACAATTGCTCAGTGCAGATTTTCCATATTATGATCAGGGAAGCCTAGAGCCATAAAATGCTTATTACAGCCTACTATATTATTTCTTTTATGGTATTGATAAAAGGAATCATAGTTTTGAGAGGAAGCAAATTGTCCTCTCAAGACTATTTTTTGTTGTATTTAATCGTCAATTTTACTGTAGATTTTTTTTCAGAAATTAATCTTATTTCAACGAAATCAATTCAGTATAATTATCTGAATCTTTTCAATAGCTTTTATTTTATCATCTTTTATTTCAGGTACATTAAAAATAAGAAGATAGCGGTTGTAGTATCCATAGTAGTTGTAATAGCTATACTCCTGAATATTGAGCTTTTTTATGTTGATAAGTATAATCTGAATATTGCAATTACCTATTGTGTTATCAATATACTCCAGGTATTGTACTGGTGCAGTTATAAATTAAACAATATCAGTGAATCGAAAATTACGGAAGATCCTGTCTTTTGGATTTCAACTTCAATACTTTTATGGAGTTGTTTTTTTCTTTTCAGAATTACTCCTATGTATCTGCTGGATGAAATTGATAAACCATTTCTAAAATTGTTGAAACAGATATTGAATATAATCAATATCGTATGCTGTGGCTTATTCTTTATTGCTTTACACAAATATAAATTGATGGATAGAAAATGAAGTCTTTACCTTCAGAAATAAAACTTATTTTTTTAATAGCATTACTCCTGGTTGTGCTTTTAGTTGCTTTTACTATTTTCATTGTACTAATGTACAACCGGAAACAGCTTTTATACCTTAAAGAACAACAACTCAAAGAATCCGAACATCAAAACCAGCTTCTTCAGAAAGAACTCGAGAAACAAAAAGTGCTGGAACAGGAACGGGAGCGTATTTCACACGATATGCATGATGATCTGGGAGCAGGAATTTCTGCATTGAAACTTCAGGCAGAATTTCTGAAACAGAAGGCTGGAGACGATGATCTGCTAAATGATATTGATGAACTTCTGAAAACTTCTGAAGAAATGAACATCTCCATGAGAGAAATGCTCTGGAGCCTGAATTCAGGAAATGACACCTTAGGAAGCTTTATCGAGTATGCTATCCTTTATACCGGAAACTTTTTGAAGAAAACAAGAATAATGGTGTATTCAGAATGTGAAGGTATCATCGTAGAAACGCCTATCTCCACAGAAATGAGACGTAATCTTTTTCTCTGCTTAAAAGAAGCTGTCAATAACGTATACAAACACAGTCAGGCGAATACGGTGAAACTTTCCTTCTCGCAGGAAGACAATAATTTCTCTATGAAAATCTCTGATAACGGAAACGGAATCCCCGATGGGCAGAAAGAAGGTAACGGCCTTAGAAATATGAAACGTAGAATGAACGAGTTATCCGGCGAATGTACAATTATACCCGAAACTCCGGGAACCTGTCTGGTGTTTAAAATAGCCCTATAAATAAATTACCCTTTTGTGTAATTGACTGGTCCGTTTTTTAGAAGGAAATTTGATATATAAAATTAAAAGCCATGAAAACTCTTATTAACGACAGTATTGGAGATTTGGAAGCTGCTTTGAAAAACAACACGGATCTTCAGGAGAAGTTCAAAACCAATCCGATAGAGGCTATTAAAAATGTAGAAATAAAAAACCCGAAAGATACAGACTATTGGATCTACAGAATTATTGTACTTATGCTCGGGTTGGCAGTTATTACCATTATAGCAGGGCTTATTCTCATTGCTTACTGGAATGATGGTGCCGCTAAAGATAATCAGCTGGTCACTATTTTTGCGACCATTTCTTCAGGTGCAATAGGAGCCTTAGCCGGACTTTTATCACCTACACCGAGAAAATAATAAAAAACTTAAAAAACGAAATGTCATGAAAGCTAAAAAAAATCAAACAGAAAAAATTTTAAAAGCTCAAAATCATCTATTAAACTATAAAATTTTGGAAATGCAGATGATAAATAGTTCATTATTGGATGTTCTTGGGGGAGATAGTAGATATGTTGCTGGGAAGAACCTGGAATTACCAGATGATAATTCAGAAGTTACAGTGTCAATATATTTTGGAGGAGAAAATCAATTTGGTTCGGCAAGACTTAAAGTTTTAAGAACTAATAAACCTTCAATATATATTGAAACATCGGAAGATGATATTGTAATTGGTACGTGTAAAGAATTGATTGGAAACGCTTTTGTTATAGGTGCCGAAATTACAGATTCAAATAGAGATCCCGAAAATAATAATACTATTCTAAAAATAAAAATAAAACAGAATAACAAGATAATTTATCAAGATAGCCACACTATAGATGTAGGTAATGAAGGAGCTACAGCTACTTTTACATATAATATTACATTTTATTAACTTCAAATAAGGATCATGAAAACAATACAATTACTAATATGTTGGATATGCATGTTGTGTTCTCATCTTTATTTTAGCCAAGAAAAGGATGAGATAGATTTAGATTTATTGCGTGCGCAAGCGTCGCCTGCTGCAAATTTATTGGGTATTGCAAATTCCGATATTGAAAAACCTACTGATTTAAAAAGCGTAATGGTTTCTTTGAGGGAAGGAACCGGTAATTTTTCCGGTTTACCAACATCTTTTGCAATGGATATCGCTCCCTTTAAGTTAAATGGGAAATATCAAAATTTAATTGATAGCGCTAACTTTAGTGAAAAATTTAAACAGAGTTTTATTATATCTCTAGGTTTTAGAGGCATCGAAAAAGATGATGAGCTAAATATTGAAGATAAATCCAGGTTAGGTTTTGGAGCTAAGTTTTCTTTACTAAGAGGAAGGTTTGATGAAAACACGAGAAAAATTTTAGGAGAGGTCTATCAATATCATATTGCACGCCAGAAGAGAATAGATCTTATAGAAAATGATAAACTAATAATAGAATATCACACTTCTAAAATGGAACTGTTAAAAAAGAAAAAGGCTTTAAAAAATACAACAAGTAAAGAATATTTAGAACTTCAGGAAGCGATAGAAAGACTAGATCATCTTGAATTTCAGCGTATTGATTTATTAACGAGAGAACACAATTTAGGACTTGCTGAATTGGATGATAAGATAAGAAAAGATGTTCAAGAAATTAAACTAGAGCGTTATGGGCCTTTTTTGGATATGTCAATGGGAACAGTTTTAGATTTCAGAAGTAATAAATTTAATAATTCACAAATAAGTAAAGTCGGAGTCTGGCTGACCGGGGGGTACAATTGGGAGAAGCATCCATCAACATTTATTTTTATGGCTAGATATCTGTACAATCCAGATTCATCTTTAGCAAACCCATCACTGAAAAAAGAAAATTTACACACTTTAGATTTTGGATCACGACTGGTATTCAAAATATTTGAAGAAAAATTTCTTTTAAGTGGAGAATGTATTTATAGAAGTATACTTAATAAATCAGATTTTGAAGCTTCCTGGAAGTACCTTCTTAATTTTGAATATGAATTGACAAAAAACCAAAGATTAACATTCTCCTTCGGCAAGGATTTTAATGGAGATTATGAGAAGAAAGGGAATCTTATTGTAGCATTAAACCTATTAGTTGGGCTAGGTAAAATAAAACTATAAATAAAGAGGTAAGCTACAACAAAAACTAATATTAAATAATTTTTTTAAGCTCCAGCATTTTATAGTGTCTGGAGTTTTTTCGTAAGATTGTTTTACCATTTTAAAAACCTGGTTCTTCACAAAGAATTTGTCGTATTATCATAATATAAATTAACTAAAATTTAACTCGGATTTATCTCAAAAAAATCCCGTGAAATACCCCTGAAAGTTAAATTTTGATTAAATTTGTCTAAACTAAAAAAAATAAAAAATGAGTGCAATTTCTTACATAGAAGCGAGACAGATTTTAGATTCCAGAGGAAATCCTACCATTGAAGTAGATGTATTTACAGAAAGCGGGGCAATGGGCCGTGCAGCTGTACCTTCAGGAGCATCTACAGGAGAACACGAAGCGGTAGAATTACGTGATGGTGGTTCAGAATATCAGGGGAAAGGAGTTCTGAAAGCTGTTGAAAATGTAAAAGAAGTAATTGCAGAGAATTTAGTGGGACAACCGGTTTTTGAACAAAACTATATCGATCAGATTATGATTGATCTTGACGGAACGTCTAACAAAGGTAATCTTGGTGCTAATGCTATTCTTGGTGTTTCTCTAGCGGTAGCCAGAGCTGCTGCTGCTGAATTGGGAATGCCTCTTTATAAATATGTTGGTGGAGTAAATGCCAATACACTTCCGGTTCCAATGATGAATGTAATCAACGGTGGATCTCACTCAGATGCGCCTATCGCATTCCAGGAATTTATGATCATGCCGGTAAAAGCAGATTCTTTCTCTCACGCTTTGAGAAAAGGAACTGAAATTTTCCACAACCTAAAATCCATCCTTAAAGGAAGAGGGCTTTCTACAGCAGTAGGAGACGAAGGAGGTTTTGCTCCTACTTTCAACGGAACAGAAGATGCTTTGGATACATTACTTCAGGCGATCGAAAAAGCTGGATACAAGCCTGGTGACGACATCATGCTGGCATTAGACTGTGCTGCTTCAGAATTCTACAAAGACGGAACTTACGATTACAGAAAATTCGAAGGAGACAAAGGTGCTCACAGATCAAGAGAAGAGCAGGTTTCTTACCTTGCAGAATTGGCTGCTAAATATCCGATCATCTCTATCGAAGACGGTATGCAGGAAGATGACTGGGAAGGATGGAAAATGCTTACAGATAAAATCGGTGACAGAGTACAGCTGGTAGGGGACGATTTATTCGTAACAAACGTAGACAGATTATCAAGAGGAGTAAAAGAAGGTATTGCCAACTCAATCCTTGTAAAAGTAAACCAGATCGGTTCTCTTTCTGAAACAATGGCTGCTGTACAAATGGCTCAGAATAACAAATTCACTTCAGTAATGTCTCACAGATCAGGAGAAACTGAAGATTCTACAATTGCTGATTTAGCCGTAGCAATGAACTGTGGACAGATCAAAACAGGTTCAGCATCAAGATCAGACAGAATGGCAAAATACAACCAGTTATTGAGAATTGAAGAAGCTTTAGGTGAAACTGCAATTTTCCCAGGATTGGAAGCTTTTAAAATCAAAAGATAATTAATCGAATTTATAAATAACGGCAAGCGAAATTTTTAGTTTGCCGTATTTTATGGAAAGTGGTATATTTAAAAAAAATAAATAAATAATGTCAGACAACAAAGTAATATTGAATTACGACGGTAATTCATATGAATATCCAATCGTGGATAGTACTATCGGAGACAGAGGGATTGATATTTCAAAATTAAGAGACCAGACAGGTTTGATCACTCTGGATTTAGGTTACAAAAATACAGGAGCTACCATTAGCGACATCACTTACTTAGACGGAGATAAAGGAGAATTATTCTACAGAGGTTATCCAATCGAACAGATTGCTGAGAAATCTAACTTCACTGAAGTAATGTATCTTTTATTACATGGAGAATTACCTACTCAGGATCAGTTTACTTCATTCGACAACAACATTAAAAAATATAACTTCATCGCAGACGAAATGAAAAAGATCATTGATGTTTTTCCTCGTTCTGCTCACCCTATGGGAGTTTTATCTTCTATGACCTCTGCTTTGACAGCTTTCAACCCGAAAGCAGTGAACGTAAACTCTAAAGAAGAAATGGATCATGCTGCTGAGCTTATGATCGCTAAGTTCTCTCACCTTTGTGCCTGGACTTACAGAAAAACTCAAGGTTTACCATTAAACCACGGTGATAACAACCTGAACTACGTAGAGAACTTCTACAAAATGGCATTCAGATTACCAAACGCTGATTTCGAAATCGATCCGGTAGTAGTAAATGCTCTAGATAAATTATTAATCCTTCACGCAGACCACGAACAAAACTGTTCTACTTCTACAGTAAGAATGGTAGGTTCTGCTCACACAGGTCTTTTCGCTTCTATCTCTGCCGGAGTATCTGCACTTTGGGGACCACTTCACGGTGGTGCTAATCAGGCTGTAATCGAAATGCTTGAATTGATCGAAAAAGATGGAGGTGACGTATCTAAATATGTTGCTAAAGCTAAAGATAAAGGGGATAGCTTCCGTCTAATGGGATTCGGACACAGAGTGTACAAAAACTTCGACCCAAGAGCGAAAATCATCAAGAAAGCTGCTGACGATATCCTTAAAGCATTAGGTATCCAGGATAAAGCTCTTGACATTGCAATGCAGTTAGAAAGAGTAGCGCTGGAAGACGAGTACTTCGTAGAAAGAAAACTATATCCAAACGTAGACTTCTACTCAGGTATCATCTACAGAGCATTAGGAATTCCTACAGAAATGTTTACTGTAATGTTTGCATTAGGAAGACTTCCAGGATGGATTTCTCAGTGGAAAGAAATGAGACTGAAAGGAGACCCGATCGGAAGACCAAGACAGGTTTACCAAGGTGCTCAGGAAAGAAACTACATCGATATCGCAAGCAGATAATATTTGCTTATACCATAAAAGAATCCCAAAGTAAGCTTTGGGATTTTTTATTTATCATAGAATAAGAAAACCCGCTTAAAAAAGCAGGTTTTCATTTTTATTAAGGACATACACATCTATCGCAAGTCCAGATATAACAGTTTCCTGCATCATCCCATTCGCAGCATCTTCTGCCAGTTGAAATTGGAGCGCCTCCCATTACAGATTTTTGTTGATCTCTTCCCAATTTTTGTGCGTTTTTCAGCACCGGATTGTTCTTGTTCATAACTTTGATTTTTGGTGTTAATAGTTAAGTTTTATGATCTATAATTTCGCGAAAATTATATCACTAATATAGGAAATTAAATAATATAATTATCTGTTTTTTTGTTCTTATGTAGATGGAAAATAGTAAGTTGTAGATGTTTTTGGGACTATTCACTGCAGTTGGCCGGCCAGACAAGGAAATTTTGTTGAAGGGTGCTGATTTTAGAAATCAAATTTCACACATAAAATAATCGAAAAGTTTTACAGGTAGAGACCTTTACTTATATTTGTAGTATTGCATAAATCTTTATGAGACTAAATATTAAAAACGAAACGGGTAGGCTGAAGTCAGTAGTTCTAGGCCAGCCTAATTCATTGGGACCAGTTCCCACACTAGAGGAAAGTTATGACGCCAAGTCATATTACTCAATCGAACACAACATTTATCCTAAAGAAGAGGATATTATCAATGAAATGAATGCTTTTGAAGCAGTTTTAAAAAAGTATGGTGTTGAAGTTCTGCGTCCTAGTATCATCCAGGACTACAATCAGGTTTTTTCAAGAGATGTAGCCTTTGTCATTGATGATAAGATGATCATTTCCAATGTGATTGCAGACAGAGCAGATGAGCAGGAAGCCTACAAAAGTGTTTTTGAAAAAGTAGCATGGAGAAAGATCATTAATCTTCCCGAAACAGCACACATTGAAGGAGGTGATGTAATCGTATGGAATGACTTTATTTTCATTGGAACCTGTTTCAGTGAAGATTACAGAAACTATAAAACGGCAAGAACCAATGAGTATGCCATTGAAATTCTGAAAGAATATTTTCCCAAGAAAAGAATTATCGACCTGGAACTGAAGAAAAACGATAAAGTTCCGTTTGAAGGGATTCTTCATCTGGATTGTACATTTAATCCTGTAGGAGAAGACAAGTGTATCATTTATAAGAACGGATTTGTAGATGAAAGTGATTACCGCTTAATCATTGATATTTTCGGAGAAGAAAACTGCTTCCACATCAATGATGAAGAAATGTTTGAAATGTTCCCGAATATTTTCTCTATTTCTCCTGATGTAGTAGTTTCAGACCAAGCATTCACCAGAATGAATGACCATTTAAGAAACGAGTGGGGAATGACGGTAGAAGAAATCCCTTACAGAGAAATCTCCAAAATGGGAGGCTTGCTGAGATGCTCTACAATGCCGCTTGTAAGAGAATAATGGAGTGGGAGAGTTTTAGGGTTTGAGAATGGGAGAGTTTTAGAGTCTGAGCGTTAGAGCGTTGGTGGGTTTGAATATTTTTTTAATTTTAAAAAAATATTTGGGTATGTCGACAATTAAATTTCATCAGGGCTTAAAAGTTTATCAACAATCATTTGAAACAGCTCAGTTGATTTATGAACTCTCAAAATCCTTTTCAAAAGAAGAACTTTACTCACCTACAGATCAGATAAGAAGATCATCAAGATCTGTAACGGCAAATATTAGTGAGGCTTGGGGGAAAAGAAAATATGAAAAATCCTTCATCGCTAAGCTTACAGATTCGGAGGGAGAAGCGAGAGAAACCCAAACATGGCTTCAGTTTGCCTTTGCCTGCCATTATATGAATGAAGAGCAATATAATAATTTGCACAACAAGTATAACCAAATAATAGGGATGTTAGTTAACATGATGAGCCAGTCAGAAAAGTGGTGTTCATTTTCTTCGGTGAATAAAGAAGATAATAATTTGTAAAACGCTGTTCAGACTCTCAAACTCTTATACGCTAATACCCTCAAACTTATAAAAAATGCAAACAACAGATACCGTATTAATGATAGAACCGATTGCATTCGGTTACAATGCTGAAACAGCGAAAAATAATTATTTCCAGGTAGAACAGACAGGTTCTGATATCCAGTCAAAAGCTTTGGCTGAATTCAATACTTTTGTTGGAAAACTGAGAGAAAAAGGAATCAATGTGATTACCATAAAAGATACTTTAGATCCACACACACCGGATTCTATCTTCCCAAACAACTGGGTAAGTTTCCATAAAGATGGGAAGGTGGTTTTATATCCAATGTTCGCCTCCAACAGAAGAGTAGAAAGAAGAGAGGATATTATTGAAAGCATCCGGAATCAGGGATTCGAGGTAGCTGAGATTGATGATTGGTCCTTTTCAGAAACTCAGGGGCATTTTCTGGAAGGAACGGGAAGTATGATTTTTGATCATGATAACAAAATTGCTTACGGTTCTGTTTCTTTGAGACTGGATGAAAAACTGTTCAGAGAATTCTGTACAAAATATGGATTTACTCCCGTTGTTTTCCATTCTTTCCAAACAGTAGGAACAGAAAGACTTCCTATCTACCATACCAATGTAATGATGTGTGTCGCAGATCAATTTGTTGTAATCTGCCTTGACTGTATCGATGATGAGCTGGAAAGAGAAAAAGTAACAGAAACGATTAAAGGCTCAGGAAAAGAAATCATCGAAATTTCTGAGGAACAGATGCAGCAGTTTGCAGGAAATATGCTTCAGGTTCAAAACAAAGACGGTGAAAAATTCCTGGTGATGAGCCAGACAGCCTATCAGTCTTTATCTTCAGAACAGGTGGCTGCTATCGAAAAATACTGCCCGATAATCTATTCCGACCTGAATACCATTGAAGTAAATGGTGGAGGAAGCGCAAGATGTATGCTTGCTGAGGTTTTTCTTCCAAAAAAATAATATATTTACGAAAAAATTAATTGAACCCATTATCAAGTAAAGGTTTACATATTCTTCTGACTTTGGAAACAGAGTCAGAAGATTTGTTATTAGACAGCAAAGGATTTCTGGAGTTTACAGAAGATATTCTGAAAACCAAAGAGGTAGAAATTGTAGGAGTAACCAATCATATTTTTGAGAATGAGAGTTTTACTTCCGCAGTCATCCTGAAAGAGTCTCACCTTTGTATCCACACGTGGCCGGAGTTTAAACAGCTTACTTTTGATGTTTTTCTTTGCAATTATTCGCAGGATAATACCACTAAAGTAGAGCAGATTGCAGATGAAGTGGTTCAGTATTTTAAAGCTAACACCATTCAGAAACACAAAATTTACAGATAACAAATGCACTACGTCTGCCCAGCATGCGAATCAGAAAATACATTAAATCTCACTTTTCCTATTGAGGAATATGTTTGTAAAACCTGCTCTCATCTCATTGATGTCGCAGGAAATAAAAAGATTAAACATTTGAAAATACCGACAGAAAACGTTGTCTTGGATGTCGGACAGAAAGGAAAAATTGAAGGTGTAGAATATACGGTCGTTGCGATTACCATCAAAAAATACGGAAACAGTATTTTCTGGCGGGAATATTCTTTAAAAGACAGCAAAGGAAATGATGCTTTCCTGAGCGAGAGTGATGGGCATTGGGTTTTACTGATTTCTATACATCCTGATGATTTTAAAGGTAAAGATTCGAAATTACCCACCTATGCCGGACGAACGTATCGCTGGTATGAAAACACTCCATGCACTATTGATGCTGCTGCCGGTTTTTTTGATGAACACCTGGATTTCAGCATTGCGACCTACAAAGAATATGTCAATGGAACCCGTATGATCTCTCAGGAGAAGACCGCTAAGAAAAGCCAGTATTTTTATGGAGTTCACATTTCAAAATATGACGTTAAAAGAGCTTTTAAAATAGCTCACATGCCGTATTATACAGGGGTTGGAATTGTTCAGCCTTATTATTTTGATATGAAACAGGCTGTAAACATTTTTTGTGTGGGCGCATTAATGATATGTCTGCTTCAGCTGAATGTGTACATCTCAAGAACAAACGAAACTGTTTTTGCGGAGACCATCAATTTTGCTGATGTAAAAGACAAAGAAATGGTCAGCAAAAGTTTTACCCTTTCAGGAGGCTCAGCACCATTAAAAGTGAATGCATTTTCCGGTGTTGATAATTCCTGGGCTAATGTTCAGCTAAGCCTTGTCAATGAAAATACCAATGAAATTGTCTATACCTCGAAAGATATCGAACAATATCATGGGTACGAAGATGGGGAAAGCTGGTCAGAAGGAAGTCAGTCTGAAGAATTTAATCTTTGTGGAGTAAGTTCTGGGCAATATCACTTTCTTATTTCAGCAGAAAAAGAAGGATCTTTATTGCCTGCGTTTTCTGGTCTTCAGTCACCGGATTCAAGGGTATTAATCTCCAGGGATAAATCAGGAACAGTAGAGGTAACCGATATCTATAAAGGACAGCCTATCACTTTCATAGATGGAAAGACTTTAGAAAAAGATACGACAGAACTAGGTAAACTGGTGAAAGCTTCCTTTGGAACTTCAAAAATAGACTCTCTTATCAATGCTGAAGGTCTAAGACTTACAACAGATCCTATTTCAAATAATACCTATATACAGCTCAAAGCGACCTGGCTTCCTGTTTCATTCTGGAACTTCGGATTCATTTTATTCATAATGATTGCACTCTTTGTCGCCATGTGGATAGGAAAACATTTCTTTAATGTGAATAAATGGAAGAATAGTTCAAACACCCCATATGCCACATCATGATGAACAATATTTTACATTATATAAGACAAAACTGGATGCTCTGCCTGATTGGAGGGTTTTTCATGACCTGGTTTGTTTACCTTACCTACCGGGGAAATCAGGTCTGCGATTGTGCCAAAACGGAAACATACCGCGACGGAACTACAAGAAGCCATTCCAGAGTAGGATTCTACAGATACTATCACAAATAAAAATATAAAAACTATGGACAACATCAATTTCTTACCCATATTGAACTCGGTTCTTTACTCATTCTTAGGAATCGCAATTCTGCTTGTATGCTATTTCATTATTGAAAAGCTTACCCCGGAGAAAACATGGCATGAGATCGCTCAGAACAAAAACATAGCACTGGCTATTGTTTTCGGAGCATTTATCATCGGAATTTCAATGATCATAAGTGCGGCAATTCATGGATAAGAAGAGGATTCCTCTTGAGCTGCTTTTATTGTTTTCAGTATTCGTCATTGCTACATGTGGATTGATTTATGAGCTGGTGGCCGGAGCCCTGGCGAGCTATCTTTTAGGAGACTCTGTAAAGCAGTTTTCTTTCATTATCGGGGTATATCTTTTTTCAATGGGCGTAGGTTCCTATCTTGCGAAATTCATCAAAGGAAATCTTATTGATAAATTCATTGAGATCGAAATCCTGGTAGGAATCGTAGGAGGAATCAGTTCCGTAGTGCTGTTTATTTTATTTAATACACTAGCACACTTTGAAAGCGTTCTATACCTTTTTGTCTTTTTCACAGGCTGCCTTGTCGGAGTAGAAATTCCGCTTCTGATGAACATTCTGAAAGACAGAGTTCAGTTTAAAGATTTAGTTTCAAATGTCTTTGCGTTCGATTATATAGGAGCTTTATTAGCATCGATTCTTTTTCCGTTGGTTTTGATTCCAAAATTAGGAATTGTAAAGACACCTTTATTTTTCGGATTGATCAATATCTCTATTGCGATATTTCTATGCTATTACCTTACAAAGGAATTATCAAAACCTTTATCTCTCAAAGTAAAATCTATAGCAGCATTTGCATTCTTGCTGGGACTTTTCTTTTTCTCAGATACGATTCTGTCTTATTCTGAAGAAAAATTGTACGGTGAAAATGTGGTTTATACTAAAAGTTCACCCTATCAAAGAATCGTTTTAACGAGGAATACGCACGAGTTTCGTTTATATCTGAATAACAACTTACAGTTTTCTTCCACGGATGAATACCGTTATCATGAAGCTTTAGTACATCCGGCGATGTCTATGGCAAAAAATATTGATAACGTTCTGATTTTGGGAGGAGGTGATGGCTTTGCAGCCAGAGAGGTATTGAAATACAAAGACGTTAAAAAAGTAACCCTTGTGGATCTTGACGGGGAAATGACTCAGTTTTTCAAGACGAATGAAACCATGCGCAGGCTGAATCAAAATTCTTTTTCCAATCCAAAAGTAGAGATCATCAATAAAGACGCGTACATCTGGGTAAAAGACAGCAAAAAGAAATTTGACGTTATCATCATAGACTTTCCGGATCCGTCCAATTACAGCTTAGGAAAACTTTATTCCCTGCAGTTTTATAGAGAACTGGAGAAGCTGACAACACTTGATACTAAAATTGTGGTTCAGACCACCTCTCCGTATTTTGCTCCGAAATCTTTCTGGTGTATTGAGAAAACAATCAATCAGATTTTTCCTTTCACTGCTGCATATCATACCTATGTTCCGTCTTTTGGGGAATGGGGATTCTCAATGGCTTCATTTGAGCCCATCAACAACAGAGTCTACAGAAAGCTTCCCGGCTTAAAATATTATGATTATAACTTTTCACAGATGTCTTATTTTAATAAAGATATGAAAGTGAAAGACATAGAAGTTAACCGTCTGGACAACCAGATATTAGTTCGTTATTTCGATGAAGAGTGGGGGAAAGTACAGTAGAAAGGATTTTCTTACAACTATATTTTTAGGTAGCCTTATGCTTCCCTTTTTGCAGTATTGCGGAAAGAAAGTAAAAGCTTTGCTGTTGAAAATTACCGGGACAAACCATGTTCTTGGCCACAAGTTATGGGCAAAAAATTTTCCACAGTTTTCACAAGTTATCCACACAAAATATCTTATCGTGGGTGGTGGGATTTCCGGGCTTTCGGCATGTCGATTCTTCAGTCAGAATAATGAACAGGATTATCTTCTCCTTGAAATGGAAAACCATCTGGGAGGAAATTCTTCCAACGGACAGAATTCATTTTCAAAATTCCCTTTGGGAGCACATTATTTACCTTTACCCAATAAGGAAAACGTAGAAATAATAGATTTCCTGAAAGAATGTAAAATCTGCCTGGGAACAGAAGAAAACGGAGAACCCATTCTTGATGAATACCAAATGACTTTTCCACAGCAGGAAAGACTTTTCTATAAAAATTCCTGGCAGAATGATATTGTACCTCAGAAAGGTATTTCAGCAGAAACACAACAGGAGCTTAGCCGTTTTTTTAAGCTGATGGATGATTTTCGCGTAAAGAAAGATCCACAGGGGAAATACTGGTTTGCCATTCCCGTACATGATTCCAGCAGAGAAGATGAGGTGGTGAAACTTGAAAAAATCATTTTTAAAGATTGGCTTAAGGAAAATAATTACCAGTCGGAAGAACTTCTCTGGTTGCTGGATTATTCCTGCAGAGACGATTTCGGATTAGGAATTGACTATGTTTCAGCTTGGGCAGGTATTCATTATTTTGCCGGAAGAAAAAATAACTGGAGTACGAAATATAAAGATCAGGTATTCACCTGGCCGGAAGGAAATGCAAGACTGGCAAAACATTTTTCAAAATATACAGAGGGAAAACACATGCCAGAAAACTTAGTTTTTGATGTGAAAATCAATGATAAAGTTGAGGTATTGAGTTTTGATAATACTCAAAAGAAAACAAAAAAGATCATTGCAGATAAAGTACTGTTTGCATCACCGCAGTTTGTGAATGAGAGAATTTTTAATCAAAGAAGAGCATCATCATTTCATTATGTGCCGTGGCTTTTAACAACGATCACGTTAAAGAATGAATTTGGTGGAGATGAAGAACTGGCCTGGGATAATGTAATCTATGGGACTTCAGGATTAGGTTATATCTTTGATCAACATCAGAATCTGAACCAGATCATAGGTGAAAAAGTAATTACCCATTACAAGAGCTTTTCAACGCCAGACTGCAAAAAAGCGAGGAAAAAACTTTATGGAATGAAAGAATCTGAACTTAAAACTTTAGTTTTGGATGATCTGAAGAAAGCCCATCCATTGATAGAAGATTTCATCCTGGAAATGCAGTTTCATAAAATAGGACATGCGATGATTGCTCCCGTTCCCAATCAAATTTTTGGTGAAGAAACCCAAAAAGTAAAAGAGTCCATAGAAGGAAAAATTTTCTTCGCTCATTCTGATCTTTCGGGAATCTCTATTTTTGAAGAAGCCTTTTATCAGGGAATCCGGACTGCAGAACAAATGATACAATAATACAATGAAACAGCCGTGGATACATAATGCAAAAACAGACTGGTGGTTTATTTTATCACCACCTTTTGTTGTATTGCTGATTATATTTCTTTTTCAGAAACAGATTCAGGGGCTGGAAAATCACTATTCCTTTTACACATGGCTTTTCCTGATCGTTTTTGTGGATGTGGCTCACGTTTATTCTACGCTGTTCAAAACGTATTTCGTAAAGGGAGAAATACAGAAAAATAGATGGCTTTATCTCGGAATTCCTGCGGTAAGCTGGATTTTGGGAATCATCCTGTTTCAATTTGGGACTTTGACATTCTGGTCGGTCCTGGCACTGGTTGCCGTTTTTCATTTTATACGCCAGCAATATGGTTTTATGAGAATTTACGCCCGCTTTGAACCGAATAACTGGAGCAAAAGAATAGATGAGGTAGCCGTTTATTCCGCAACTATTTTTCCCATGTTGTACTGGTTTAAAACTCCCCGTGCCTTCACTTGGTTCGTCAACAACGAGTTTGACTGGCTTCAGAATCTTCCGGATTATGTTCCTTTAATGACCGTTATTTATTCTGCCATTCTGATTATTTGGATTATTAAAACTGTTGTTGAAGCCTTTAAAACAAAAAAAATTAACATTCCGAAAACAGCACTGATCACCGGAACTTTTCTTTCTTGGTATTTCGGGATTGTTTACTTCAATAATGATCTTCTGTTTACTTTTCTGAATGTGGTTTCTCATGGTATTCCTTATATAGCGTTGATTTATATCCGGGAAATACAGCAAAAAGAAAATCATCAGCTGAGTTGGATGCATATTTTTAAATCTTTTTCAGGAATATTTCTCTTTGTCGGCGTCATTTTATTGTTCGCTTTTCTGGAAGAATTTTTATGGGAAACTCTGGTCTGGAATGAACATTTTTCCTTGAATTTAATGATCTCTGAAAATCTGTTTCAGTTCCTTGTTCCGTTGTTAGTTGTTCCCCAGCTTACCCATTATCTGCTGGATGGCTTTATTTGGAGAAAACCCAAAAAGTTGCCTAACTTTGTCTCAATCTTTAAAATCTAAAAATGAGACAATATTTTCTGTCACTGGCAATCTTTCTCGGAATGATGGTGGGTGCTCAGCAGAAAACATTCTGCAATCCCATCAATATCGATTATGGGTATACTCCGTTTGAAGTTTTTTCAAAACAAGGGAAACACCGTGCTACAGCAGATCCGGTGATTGTTAATTTTAAAAATAAACTGTTTCTTTTTTCTACCAACCAGGAAGGATACTGGTATAGTGATGATATGTTGGACTGGAAGTTTGTGAAAAGGAAGTTTTTAAGAGATAATAAATACATTCACGATCTTAATGCTCCGGCAGTTTGGGCCATGAAAGATACTTTATACGTGTATGGCTCTACCTGGGAACAGGATTTTCCGATCTGGAAAAGTACAAATCCTACGAAAGATGACTGGAAAATAGCAGTGGATACTTTAAAAGTAGGAGCGTGGGATCCGGCATTTCATTATGATGAAGATAAAAATAAACTGTATCTCTACTGGGGCTCAAGTAATGAATGGCCATTGCTGGGAACAGAAGTAAAAGTGAAAAATCTTCAGTCTGAAGGTTTCGTTAAGCCCATTATTAAACTAAAACCTGAAGATCACGGATGGGAACGCTTCGGGGAATACAATGACAATGTTTTTCTTCAGCCTTTTGTAGAAGGAGCGTGGATGACGAAACACAACGGAAAATATTATATGCAGTATGGTGCTCCGGCAACAGAATTCAGCGGATATTCCGATGGAGTGTATGTAAGTAAAAATCCTTTGGAAGGCTTCGAATATCAGCAGCATAATCCTTTCTCTTATAAACCGGGTGGTTTTGCCAGAGGTGCAGGGCACGGAGCGACATTTGAAGACAATTACAAAAACTGGTGGCACATCTCCACCATTTTTATCTCTACCAAAAATAATTTTGAAAGAAGACTGGGAATCTGGCCTGCTGGGTTTGATAAAGACGATGTGATGTATTGTAACACAGCTTATGGGGATTATCCTACTTACCTTCCGCAGTATGCACAAGGGAAAGATTTTACAAAAGGTCTTTTTGCCGGATGGATGCTGCTGAATTATAATAAACCGGTTCAGGTTTCATCTACTTTGGGAGGGTATCAGCCTAATTATGCTGTAGATGAAGATATCAAAACGTACTGGAGTGCCAAAACCGGAAATTCCGGGGAATGGTTTCAGACAGATTTAGGGGAGGTTTCCACGATCAATGCCATTCAGATCAATTACGCAGATCAGGATGCTGAGTTTATGGGGAAAACTTTTGGAAAAATGCATCAGTATAAAATTTATGGTTCTAATGATGGAAAGAAATGGAATGTAATTGTGGATAAAAGCAAGAATACAAAGGACGTACCTCACGACTATGTGGAACTTGAACAACCTGCAAAAGCCCGTTTCCTTAAAATGGAAAACCTGAAAATGCCTACCGGAAAATTTGCATTAAGCGGCTTCAGAGTATTTGGAAAAGGAGCAGGGAAACAGCCTGCTAAAGTGGAAGGGTTTGTGCCTTTAAGAGCTGACCCGAAAAAATATGGTGAAAGAAGAAGTATCTGGATGAAATGGCAGCAGAATCCTGAAGCGGATGGCTATGTAATCTATTTTGGAAAAACTCCCGATAAATTGTATGGAAGCATTATGGTGTACGGAAAGAATGAGTATTTCTTTACAGGGGCAGACAGAACAGATGCCTACTACTTCCAGATTGAAGCTTTTAATGCCAATGGCGTTTCTGAAAGAACAGCCGTTGCAAAATCTGAATAAAATTCAATTTTAAAATAAAAAATAACACGTTTTGGAGAATCGGAACGTGTTATTTTTTGCCAATATTTTTAATTAAGGTTTCAATTTTATCAATAAGAAATACATCATTTGGATGTTTATCCCAATCCAGATGTCCTCCATTGAATTGATAAGATTCATGCATAACATGGCTGGCAGTCAATGCTGAATCAAGCCTTTTTTCCTGTGTAGACGGAATTACACGATCCGAATTTCCATAGTACGACAAAGTAGGAGGGGAATCGCTTTTTATCCATTTCACAGGACTGGCAAAACCTATCTTTGATATTCCGGTTTTAGTTATTCCCGGATCCACAAGTCTGCTTTCCACAAAAGAATATTCCTGATAATTTTTAAAACCCGGGTCCGCAAGATCTGCAGGACCTACAATATTAATGACAGCTTTTACTTTTTTATCTGTATCAAACTTGTAGGCATACAGCATCGATAAATGGGCTCCGGCGCTGTTGCCTAATAAAATCAAATTGGGATGGTAGCCTAGTTTATTTTTTAATAATTCAGTTACTCTTTTAATATCATCAGTTTGGTTTGGAAGTCCAAATTGGGTAGCTGAAGCTAGTCTGTAGTTCATATTAACGAAAATATGATCTGGAAATTTCTGCATCATAGAGAGTGTGAAAAAGGTGAGCTGCGATTTATCTCCAGCCCTCCAACCTCCACCATGAATTACAATAAAAACATCCTTTTCTTTATCCGTTTTTTTATGTGGCATATAGAGATCCATAATCTGCTTTGGATTGTTTCCATAGTGAATATTTTCCTCCTTATCAAAATGGATATCATGGCCAAGCTTTATCTTTTTTTCTTTGCAACCTGTCCATATAAAAAGGAAACTGAGGGATATCAAAATAATTTTTATATCTTTTTTCATAATGATTAAATATAAAAAATCCGCTGAAAAGAATCAGCGGATACCGTAAGAATAATTAAATATGAAGAAAGATAATTCTCTATCTTGTTCTGCTTTTGATGGCATCTGACGCCCCTTCGATATCTCTTACCTTTTTCACTTTCTGGTTTCCGAAATTGTAGGTAAGGCTTACGATTAAACTTCTGTTGTAACGGTTTTGGTGGATATAATTATAATTTCCGTTCTCCTGAAAGTCTTCAATTTTAACAATGTTGGTATTCAGGACATCATTGACATTCACTGCAAACGTCCAGTCGTTCCACATTTTTTTAAGACTGAGATCCAGACTCATTAAGTTTTTCAGTGAACCAAGCTCAATCTGCTGTTTGTCTACGAAGAAATAATTAAGTCCGAAGAACCATGTTTTCTTTTTATCAAGACGAATGGTGTTGTTGGTCTGGATCAGAAGACTGGTAGAATTCGTTTTATTGGTGTAGGTAATAAAGTTTCCATTAGGCCCTTTTTGATCTTTGAAGCGGTCTCCGGTCGTAGGATCAGTATCAAGACTTCCATTGTTAATATTATGCTGCACTCCGATATTGAAGTTGGTTGTCCAGTACTGTTTGAAAAACGACTTCTGAATACCTACCATGGCCGACATTTCCTGTTTATTTCCAAAATTGGTTCTGATGTATCTCAATGCCGGGTTATCACCAATTTTACCATCCGGCGATACCGGATATCCCTGAAGCGGAACCTGGGTGATCACATCATGAATGTAAGAGTGGTTTAAAATCAGGAAATACGAATTTTTGAACATATAAGTAAGCTCCTGATTATAAGTAGAAGATGCTTTTACAAACGGGTCATTCTGAGTATAATTATCATCTGTAAGAATATTCCTTACCGGATTAAGTTCCCAGAAACTGGGTCTTCTCATTCTGCTTGAAAAGGAATAGGAAATATTGTTTTTATCATTAATTGCATAATTCAGGCTTAGGTAGGGAAGAAGGTTTTTGTAATTTCTCTCAATTCTTCTAAGGGCTTCTGTGGGAGCATTGTCAGAAGTTCCAAGACTGTTGGTGATCTCGTATCGGGCCCCAACTTTTCCTGAAAGTTTGTCGGAAATCTTTTTCTCAACGGTAAGATACATTCCGTAGATGTTTTCATCATAGATAAAATGGTTGGGTTTTGAATCCGGTGCTGTTACAGGATTAAAAGAGTAAGTGATGTTTTTAGAATCGTTATCTGTTTTTGTTTTGTTATAATTTCCACCGATGGAAACGGTAAGATCATTTTTAAACTTTTGATTATAATCCACCATTCCGGAGAAGTTATTAATGATCTGTGGAAGGTCCTGAATAACTTGTTTTGTTCTTGCTCCCACAACTCTGTCAATATCTGAAGCAAAGGTTTGGTTATCTGTGAACTGAAATCTTCTGTAGTTAAGATAAGCAGCATTTACATTCAGTTTACTGCCTAAAGAATCTGTTTTTAATTCATAATTTAAATTCACAGAATTGTTATAAGATCTTGTATTCTCTCTGTTTTTAGACCACGTATATTCCGTTTTCGTTTTTTTTATGGTATTGAATAAATCTACCGTTGAATTATAACTTTTATTGGCCCATGTATTCCATGATAACGCAAGATTGCTTTTGTCGTTCAGCTGATAATCAATATTCAGATAACCTCCTATATTTTTATTCGGATCGTCAATATCTCCAGTAGATTCGTTGGAAGTTGTTGAAGTTCCATTTCTTAATGTATATGTTTGTGCCTCTATATTTTCACCACCGCTAAGACTGGCACTTACTCCCAGCTTGTTTTTTCTGTAGTTGGCTGAGAAACTTGCCTGACTTCCGTTATACTTATTGGTTGTGTTAGACATTCTCATGTTTCCGTTGAGACCGTCACTCATTTTCTTCTTTAAAACGATATTGATGATTCCATCAGAAGATTCTACCTGGTACTCGCTGCCTGGAACAGTAATGACTTCAATTTTCTGGATATTTTCCGCCGGAGTATTTTTCAGAAACTGAGCCAGAGACTCAGAATCCATATTGCTTTTTCTTCCGTTGATATAGATCAGTGCATTATTCTTTCCTGCGATTTTCAATGTTTTATCATCTGTGGAAGATAATAATGGGGTCTGCTTCAGAAGATCAAAAGTGGTGTTTCCTTTGGCAACTGGTGATGCTGCGACATCGTATACAAAACGGTCGCTTTGCTTTTTGAAAACCTGCTTGGTGATGGTAACACCTTCTATGTTTTTTGTTTTTGCCGTATCAGATTTCTTCTCTTGTGCAAATGCACAGGTACCGAATACAATAGCCATTGACAAAATTATACGTTTCATGTTGTTTTTATTTAAGAGTGGATTTAGTGAAATAAGTGGTTATAGATTAGGTTCTTGATTTTACAGCATCGTTAGCTGATTTCATTTCCCTTGCTTTTTTCAGTTTCTGATTCCCGAAGTTATAGGTAACTCCGATGCTCATGAGTCTTGGATAGTTGAAGTTGGCGATATTATTGTATTTTCCATTAGGCTGTACTCCTTTAATGCTGTAGAAACTTTGATTAAATAAGTCGCTCACCTCTGCTACGATAGTCCAGTCTCCTGCAATTTTTTTCAGACTGAAATCAAAGCTTTGTCTTGCTCCTATCATCCCTCCTTCCATGGCAGTCTGGCTGGCAAAGAAGTAATTCACTCCCAGGAACCAGTCTTTTTTAGAGGACAGTCTGATGACATTATTGATGGTTGCAGACATATTGTAATTTTTGACATCAATGATATAAGGATCTACTACTTCCGTTTCTCCCGGAGCAGGCATGGAAGTAGGATCTTCAAATACTCCGCCTTTGTAGGTAACATATCCTAAATTGACAGAATAGTTGGTTGTCCATATGTCTTTGAACCAGGATTTGTTCATTCCAAGAGTAAGAGCAATTTCTCTGTTTTTACCATAATTGGTTCTGATGTACCTCAGGAATCTGGTAGTTTCCATAATTGGATTTCCTTTGATATCCTTGATGATTTTCCCCTCAGCATCTTTTTTAGGAGCTGTTACCGTTCCCTGCAATGGAATCAGGTCTGAAGCTGCTGCATCTTCCACCATATTAAAACTAAGATTGGCATAGAATGCATTTTTGTACATATAATTTAACTCCTGATTATAGTACTTGGAAGCCAGTATAAATGGATTGTTCTGTGTATAATTGGTTGGAGTAAAATAAGTTCTTGAAGGATTCAGTTCCCAGAATCTAGGTCTTCTGATTCTGCTGGAAAAAGTATAGCTTAGATTATGATCGGAATGGATGGCGTAATTTAAATTCAGGTAAGGCAGAAGGTTGTTGTAATTTCTTTCAAATCCTGTTTTATCTACAATATCACCTGTACTTCTGGTCATTTCGTAGCGGGCACCTATTTTTCCGGATATTTTCTCAGTCAGTTTTCTTTCATAATTCAGATAAATCCCAAGTATATTTTCTTTATAAATAAAGTGATTGGTCTGATTGGGATCTATTACAAACTCTCCGTTTTTAAGTTTATCCTGTCTGGTGTCGTTATCTGTATTGGTATGATTGTAACTGATTCCCATTAACCAGGTGGCTCCTTTTGCTGTCTTTTTCAGATAATCAATATTGGCAGCGTAATTATTAATGATTTGTGGTACCGCCTGATGCAATGCTGAATATTTATTGATGGTATCATTCGTTAAAGGAAAACTTTCATTGAAACTTACTTTATCTCTGTTGAACCATAGGTAAGAAACGTTGGATGTAAGCTTACTTCCGAGAGAATCTGTTTTCATCTCATAATTCAAATTGAAAGAATGATTTCTGGTCTGTGCATCCTCGTTATTCACTGTTCTGTTGTTTAAGACTCCGTTTTGCCAGTTGGTAATATCCAGTACAGAATTGAAACTTTTATTGTATCTCATGTTGTAGGAGAATCCAAGGCTGTGCTTTTTATTAATCTCATAATCAACATTGAAACCGCCTCCAAAATTTTTGTTAGGATCATCATTAAACCCAAAGGATTCATTTCTGAAAGTAGGATCTCCGTTGGACAGCGTATACCTTTGTCTGTCTGTCCAGCTTCCCGTTCTGAAATTGGAATTACCAGACCACTTTCCCTGTCTGAAGTTAAAAGAAGCTCCTGCATTAGGGTTATTGTAATATGCCTGTTCGTTTTGCATTTTCAACGTTCCGTTGTAGCCGTTGTTTTTGCTTTTTTTCATCACAATATTAATCACCCCTTCTTTAGATTCAACCTGAAATTCACTTCCGGGAACTGTAATGACTTCTATTTTCTGGATATCCTCAGAGGGAGTAGACTTCAGCATTTCAATCAATGCCTCAGAATCCATATTGGTTTTTTTATTGTTGATGTAAATGATTGCATCATTTTTTCCCAAAATCTTCAGCGTTTTTCCGTCAATGCTGGAAATCATCGGTGTTTGTTTCAAAAGAGTGAAGGTATTGGTTCCTTTAGCAATAGATGAAGAAGCTACATCATATACCAAACGGTCCCCTTGCTTTTTGAAAACCTGCTTCTTGAGAGTCACTGCATCAATAGCATTTACTTTCATACTGTCTTTTTTCTGCTGGGCAGTGACAAGTCCACCGAAAAATAGTGCTGCAATAAGAATTTGAGTCTTCATGATTATTCTTTTTTAATTAATAGCTTGTATGGTTTGTTATTTAACATTACAAAGATATATAATAAATTTAGTATTATGCAATACAAAGTACTTAAAAATATTTTTAAATCATTATAATCGGTTGATTATCAATTAATAAAAATTTACATTAAAATATTGATTGCTTGACCTTTCTGTATAATAAGACAAATAAATGATGTTAAATGTTACATCAATGAAAGAAATTATGAAAGATTTTTTTTTAAATATATAATGATTACTGAAATTTATTCCCATACTTCACGAGTTATGCTTCACAAAAAACCACAGGTGAAACAGGATGCATAATAACTGTAAAAATAAAAAGGACCGAAAAGGTCCTTTTATTATATTGTTTATTCTCTGTCGAATCGGGCGAGCTTTTTATCTACCCAAACTGTTGCAAAAGGGAAGAATGCCGATAATAGGGCAAAAACAAAATCTTCATCATCCCAGTTATAAATTTTTCTGGCAGGAAGGCATAACAAAAGATAAAGCGTAAAAAATAATCCGTGTAAACTACCAATAACGCTGATGAAGATAATCGAATATAAATTTTCATCATACCGGATCCAGATCATCGCAACACCATACAACAAAAGACATGAAATGGCCTCCGCAAGACAAATCTGCTTAAACCATCTGATGATTTTTTCCTGAGAATATTTTGAGAATATTTTTTCGATGAAGTCCATTTCTAAAGATTGAGGTGAGAATTAAAAGGTAAGAGTCTTTCTCCCGCTTTTGGTTAATCTCTCATTTCTGATGTACAAAATTACTTATAAAAATTGCTACCATCCAAATATTCAAAAACTTCTGGTGGCAGCATAGGTCTTACATTTTTACTATCCCTTATCATATTACGGATTTCCGTAGCTGAAAGTTCTATTACCGGAGCTTTGATCATGGAGATATTTTCATGCTGTAAATACTCAGAATCTTTTTTCTCACCTTCAAATACTCTGGGATACACAATAATATGATGATTTTTGATCAGTATATCAGAGTTTTTCCATTTGTGAAGGCTTTTCAGGTTATCCTCTCCCATGATGAGACTGAAAGAATAATCAGGGTATTTTTCATGAAGATACGTTAAGGTATCAATAGTATAACTTGGTTTCGGAAGAGAGAACTCCACATTGGAAGCTCTCATATTGGGATAATTCTTTACTGCCAGCTGTACCATATCCAGCCTGTTATGATCATTCAGTAAAGATTTTTTGTCTTTAAAAGGATTTTGAGGACTTACTACAAACCAAAGTTCATCCATATCAGAATTTTCAAGAATATAATTAGCCAGAATAAGATGCCCGATATGAATAGGATTGAATGATCCGAAAAATAAACCGATTTTTTTCATTTTTTGTTAGGTAATAGGTAGCGGATGGCAGGTAGCAGTAGTTTAGAATATCAATATTTTGATCAGAACTTTAAATTAGTTCAGGCTTTTATTACCTGCAATCTAAATCCTGCAACCTCACTTACTCTCTGAATTTTACATCCTTGATATTAAGATAATGGGTGACATTGCCTTTCCAGTGATTTTCTTCCAGGGTAAAAGCAAGATCAAAGTTTTTATTTTTAAAATCGTCAACAAACTGTCCCAGTTTGAATCCGACACATTCAATATTTCGTCCTGTAGATTCCTGTTTGATATAAAACTTCAGGTGATTATTATCTTTTCCCATTGTTTTTACATATCCGGAAAGCTTCTGATCCGTTAAGGTAAAAATAGGTTTCATATTGTGAGGTCCAAATGGAGCCAGCTTTCTGTGGAAATTGATAAACTCTCTGTTGATCTCATCTACTTTAATCTCCGTATCAATCGTAATAGAAGGTTCCTTTTGATGATCCTTGATTTTTTCAGAAACTATTCTTTCAAATTTTTCTTTGAATGCTGCAAACTTCTCTTTTTCCATTGAAAGTCCTGCAGCAGCATGATGCCCCCCGAATTTTAGAAAATATTCGGAACACAAATCAAGAGCTTCATGAACATCAAAGTCAGAAACAGATCTTGCGGAAGCTACCATTTCCCCATTATTACCATCGGTAAAAACAAGGGTAGGTTTGTAATAGGTTTCAATAAGCCTTGAGGCAACAATACCGATTACACCTTTATTCCATTCCGGATGATAAACAATTGTAGTATGCTTGGTTTCCTGCTGGGATTCTATAATCTGATTGAGGGCCGAAAGAGTGGAATTCATATCCAGTTCACGCCTTTCATCGTTGAGGTTCATAATATCATTTACAATCTGATTGGCATGTTTCAGATTATCAGAAACCATTAGCTCCACAGCTGCTTTGCCATGAGAAATTCTTCCGGCAGCATTGATCTTAGGAGCGATTTCAAAAACAATATTGGAAATTTCAAAATGAGAAAGCTTATCCTCAGGAATCAATAATCTTAAACCAAGATTTCTGGTCTTTCTGAGGGTTTTTAATCCCATTTTAGCCAGAACTCTGTTTTCTCCTGTCATAGAAACGATATCAGCAGCAATGGAAATTGCCAGAAGGTCTGTCAGTTCAAATAATTCTGCTTCCGGTAATTTGTAAATGGTATTAAGTCCCTGGCAGAGTTTAAAACCAACGCCACATCCGGAAAGTTCTTTGAAAGGATATCGGCAGTCGCTTCTTTTAGGATCAAGCACAGCCGCCGCATTAGGAATCTCTTCTCCCGGAAGGTGATGGTCACAGATAATAAAGTCTATCCCAAGATTGCTGGCATAGTTGATCATATCCAGAGCTTTAATTCCACAGTCCAGAGCAATGATTAATGAAAAACCATTTTCTTTGGCAAAATCAATTCCTTCTGTGGAAATTCCATATCCTTCAGAATTCCTGTCCGGAATATAATAATCCAGATATTTTTTCTCAACAATTTTGCTGAGATACAGGTACATCAGGGCAACTGCTGTAGTTCCGTCCACATCATAGTCACCATATACCAATATTTTTTCTCCATTTTCAATAGCGGTGGCAATACGCTCTACAGCTTTTTGCATGTCTGCCATTAAAAAAGGATTGTGTATATCGTTAAGGTTGGGTTTGAAGAATTCTCTGGCCTTTTGATAATTGTCAATTCCCCTTAGAACGAGGATTTTAGATTCAAAAGTACCAAAACCAAGTGACGAACTTAGTCTGTCAACAACTTCCTCATCGGGTTCAGGCTTGTAAATCCATTTTTGACTCATTTCACAAAAATAAGGAAAAAAGTTCTAAAAGCGTCTTTAAAAATCAGCAAATTAGATTTTAAAATGGGTGTTACAATCCTTGGCAAAATTTATACTTGCTTGTTAAATTGATCAGATTAATTATTTTTTTATCCATTTTAAAAATGATTTCTACAGGAAAATTATCCTCAGTCAGACTATATTTCTCGGGTCTTTTTCATGATTGTTTTATTGGTGATAAGGGTATATACTTTCGATAATTAAAAAAATAATATTCAAAAAAGATATGGTAGAATTTTTAACTCAATAATTGTTAAAAATGGCTATCTTCGTGCTCCAAATTTTAAATGACTATGAAAAAAATTATGATAAGCCTTATGCTATTAGGGGCTATGTATTCGATTAATGCGCAGAAAATTAACCTCGGAAAAGCTGCCGGAATGGTTTCAAATGGTGCAAAAGCCTTAACATTTACCAACGAAGATGCTATTAAATTATCCAAAGAATCAGTAGAATGGATGGATAAAAACAATCCTGTAGCGGGACCTAAAGACCCATATACTGTGAGACTGAATAAACTGTTCGGAAAGCATAAATCTCAGGATGGACTGAACTTAAATTATAAAGTTTATAAAGTAAAAGATATTAATGCCTTTGCCTGTGCAGACGGAAGTGTACGTGTCTTCTCTTCATTAATGGATATCATGACGGATAATGAATTACTTGCTGTAATCGGTCATGAAATCGGACACGTAAAGAATCAGGATACCAAAGATGCTATGAAATCAGCCTATCTGAAGGCAGCTGCATTAGATGCTGCTTCCTCAGCTTCGTCAGATGTAGCAGCACTAAATGAAAGTCAGGTAGGGAAGATGGCGAATGCGTTTTTAGATGCTTCGCACAGCAAAAAGCAGGAATCTGAAGCAGATACTTATTCATATGACTTCATGAAAGCCAATAAGTATGATGTGGTAGGAGCGTATACAGCTTTTAAAAAGTTAGCCTTACTTTCACAGGGAAGCACACAGACTAATTTTGAAAAGATGTTCAACTCTCACCCTGATAGCAATAAAAGAGCGGAAGCGATTAAAAAAAGAGCTGAAAAAGACGGTTTGTGGAAAGACCCGGGAACCGTTTCTTTACCTGCATCCAAATTAACAAAATAAGTTTTAATTAACTATTTAAAATAATACAACTGTTTTAAAAGTCAAATTTTCTGAGCTGTTGTTTGATCATTTCAAGCATCACGTAATCTTAGAATAGGCTTTTAAGACAGTTTTATTTTTTCTTACCTGTTGATTTGCAAAAATTGAAATTTTCATTGCTGCCTGATAAGCCTGCAATATGATCTGAGGTGGATCAGGATATCCATTTTCCTTATTTTCTTTCAATATTTCCAATATAAATGGGCTTTTCAACAAAGCGATTTTGAGCTTTTCAACAAAACGAGATCGTGATGGACTATGTAATTTTGCTTTATCAGGATACAGGATACAGTAAAAATATTTTTTGAATAAACTTCCAGCAAAAAATTAAATAAATTAAAACTAGTTCAAAATGGATTTACAATTAAAAGGAAAAAAGGCTCTCGTTACCGGCTCAAGCTCAGGTTTAGGTGAAGCTATTGCAAAATTACTGGCAGACGAAGGGGCTGCTGTGATTATTCATGGCAGAGACAAGGATCGCGCAGAAAAAGTTATGCTTTCTATATTGGAGAAAGGAGGCAGTGCCGAAATTGCTGTAGGTGACCTTTCTACGGATGATGGTGCAGATCAGGTTGCATCTGCGGCTTTGAAGTCCGGGAAGATTGATATCCTCATTAATAATGCAGGCACTACCTCTCACAAATCATGGGGGGAAGCTAGTGCTGAGGATTGGCTGGACATTTACAATACTAATGTAGTTTCCTACGTCCGGATGATTCAACGCATTGTTCCTCAGATGAAAAAATTAGGTTGGGGAAGGGTAATACATATTGGTGGAGGACTTGGTATACAGCCTATTAAAGAGCAGCCTCATTATAATGCTACTTTGGCGGCCCGCCACAATATGTCTGTTTCTCTTGCCAGATCAGTTAAAGATACGGGAATTACCTCTAATGTAGTTTCACCAGGAGCAATCATGAATCCAATGGTTGAAGAGTGGCTAAAAAATGCTGCACCGAAGTTTAATTGGGGTACTGATCCGAAGGAAATTAAATACAAAGCTGTACAGGAGCTCATTCCTAATGATACGGGCAGATTCGGTGAACCTGAAGAAATTGCAGGAGCTGTGGCCTATCTTTGTAGTCCTTTTGCTGATTATATCAGTGGTTCTGTACTTAGGGTTGATGGCGGTACAATCCGTTGCTTGTAAAAACAACAGATATGATTATAAAAAAGGCTGTCCTGAAAGACAGCCTTTGATTTTTATCTGATATTCTTTAAAGATTAAGAATACATTTTTTCTCTCAATTCTTTTACCTTTTTATCAGCAAGGTACTCGTCATAGGTCATTTCTCTGTCGATGATTCCGGTAGGAGTCAGCTCAATGATTCTGTTACAGACTGTTGAAAGCATTTCGTGGTCATGAGATGCCAGTAAAAGATTTCCTTTGAAGTTGGATAAAGAGTTGTTCAAGGTTGTGATACTCTCAAGGTCTAAGTGGTTGGTAGGTTCATCCAATAGAAGAACATTTGCTTTTTGAAGCATCATTCTACTGAACATACATCTCATTTTTTCACCTCCTGAAAGTACTTTACAAGATTTCAAAGCTTCATCTCCTGAAAATAGCATTCTTCCTAAGAATCCTCTTACGAATTCTTCGTGACGCTCTTCGTCATTCTTTGTAAACTGTCTCAACCAGTCAACTAAGCTTAAGTCTTCCTGGAAGAAGTTGGTGTTGTCTAAAGGCATGTGAGACTGGTTTGTTGTCACTCCCCATGCAACTGTTCCTTTATCAGCTTCTACATTTCCAGCCAGAATTTCGAAGAATTCGGTAATAGCTAAAGAGTTTTTGGAAAGGACAGCTACTTTATCTCCTTTTTTAAGATTTAAATCAACATTAGAGAATAATAATTCTCCGTCTTTTGTTTTCTCAAGACCTTTTACATCAAGGATCTGATCTCCTGCTTCTCTTTCCATTTCGAAAATAATAGCAGGATATCTTCTTGAAGAAGGCTTAATATCATCAATATTTAATTTGTCGATCATTTTCTTTCTTGCAGTTGCCTGTTTTGCCTTAGCAACGTTAGAACTGAATCTAGCAATGAAGTCCTGAAGTTCTTTTTTCTTCTCTTCAGCTTTTTTGTTGGCCTGAGCTCTTTGTCTAGTTGCCAATTGAGATGCCTGATACCAGAAAGAGTAGTTACCCGTGTACAGGTTAAGCTTAGAATAATCAAGGTCACCGATGTGTGTACAAACCGTATCAAGGAAGTGACGGTCGTGAGATACAACAATTACTGTGTTTTCATAATCAGCAAGGAAGTCTTCCAGCCATGAGATAGTGTCAATGTCAAGGTCGTTGGTAGGCTCATCCAGAATCAAAACATCAGGGTTTCCGAAAAGTGCCTGAGCCAAAAGAACTTTTACTTTGTCTTTGTTCTCAAGTTCACTCATCAGCTGCCAGTGCATATCATCTGTGATTCCTACGTTAGAAAGCATGGTCTGAGCATCAGATTCTGCAGTCCATCCACCCATTTCGTCATAAATTACACCCAATTCTCCGGCTTTGATACCGTCTTCGTCAGAGAAATCTTCTTTTGCGTATAACGCATCCATTTCCTCTTTTATCTCAAATAATTTCTTATTACCTCTTAAAACAGCTTCAAGAACTGTAAACTGATCATAAGCAAAGTGATCCTGCTCCAAAACTGACATTCTCTTCCCTGGTTCCAGAGATACATGCCCTGTTGTAGGATCCTGCTTTCCTGTTAGTATTTTCAGGAATGTAGACTTTCCCGCACCGTTTGCTCCGATGATCCCGTAGCAGTTTCCTTTGGTAAACATAATATTTACCTCGTCAAAAAGAACTCTTTTCCCGAATTGTAAAGATAAGTTAGATACTGTTAACATATAGTTTTGTAAATTTGGCGCAAAAATACGAAAAGAATTTGGGTATTTTGTAATAATATAATAGTCAAGTTTTTAAATGTATGGTATTTTTTATATATTTCATTAACGAAATTTTAAAATGATGAAGATTGAGAAAACAGTTAGCATATTAAATAAAAGAGCCCGTTTTGAATATGAAATTCTGGAAGAATACGAAGCCGGAATGGTTTTGACGGGTACGGAAATAAAATCTTTACGTTCATCCAAAGCATCCATTACAGAATCCTTCTGTCAGTTTATTGATGGGGAATTGTACATCATCAACATGATGATTGATGAGTATAAATTGGGAACTTTTTACAATCACAAAACAAAAAGGGAACGGAAATTGCTCTTGCACAAAAAAGAATTACAAAAACTTGAAAAAAAGTTAAAGGATGCCGGGAACACCATAATACCTTTAAAATTATATATCACTGACCGAGGGAAAGCAAAGGTGCTGATAGCGCTTGGTAGAGGGAAAAAACTTTTCGATAAAAGAGAGGCGATAAAAGATAGAGAAAATAAACGGAACCTCGACAGAATATTAAAGAAAAGTTAAAAATCATTTGAAAAACTTTGTATATAAAGAAAAATTATATTTATTTTGCATTATCAATTATTTAATCATTTAATTCTATGAAAAATCTAAAATTAGGAATTTCAGCATTGGCGCTTACTGTTGCCTCTACTGTTTTCGCACAGACTACCAACAATCCGTGGTTAATCGGAGTTGGTGCTCATGCTGAAAACCACGTAGCAGCAAGAGGTAACTTCAGTAATACGTTCTCTGCTAACAATTTGACAAAAAGTATGTTCAATGTGAACAACTTTTCTATTACACCTCCACTATCTAAGTTAACAGTTGCTAGAAACGTTGGTAAAGGTTTAGTAATTGACTGGCAAACTTCTGTTGGAAATGTTGAAAACAAAAGATTCAACATGGGGAAAGAATTTTTCCTAATGACAGGTCTTGGTTTCCAGGCTCACGCTGCAGGTCTTTTATGGAACGAAGAATCTTGGTTTGATCCATATTTAAGAGTTGGTGCTAACTACTTAAGACATGACTATACAGCTCTTACTTTCCCTAGAACATCTGTTGATGCTAACGGTAACGCAATCGAAACTGTAACAAACGGTAAGGATGGTAACGAAAACGGTAAAGCTAACCACTTTACTGTAGCTACAGGTGCTGGTGCTAACTTCTGGGTAACTAAGAACTTCGGTCTTGGTATTCAGGGAGATTATGTATCAACTCCAGGTGATAAATCTACTGTTGCTAACTTCTGGCAAGCTTCTGCTTCTATCTTATTCAGATTCGGAAACAGAGACAGAGATAAGGATGGTATCCTAGATAAAGATGACCTTTGTCCAGATACTCCAGGTTTACCAGAATTCCAAGGATGTCCTGATACTGACGGTGACGGAGTTCCAGATAAAGACGATCAATGTCCAGAAGTGGCAGGTCCAGTTGAAAACAACGGATGCCCTTGGCCAGATACTGACGGTGATGGTGTAATCGACAAAGATGACGCTTGTCCTACAGTAGCAGGTCCTGCTGAAAACAACGGTTGTCCTTGGCCAGATACAGACGGTGACGGTATCTTAGATAAAGATGATGCTTGTCCTACTGTTCCAGGTCTTCCAGAATACAACGGATGTCCTAAACCAAAAGAAGTAACAGCTACTGACGTTGAGAAAAACCTTAAGAGCGTATACTTCGATTTCAACAAAGCTACAATCAAGCCTGAATCTAAAGGAGCTTTAGATACTGCTGCTGAAATCATTAAGAAAGATGGAGGTAGATTCCTATTAGTTGGTGAAACTGACAAAAAAGGAAGTGATGCTTACAACTTGAAATTATCTAAGGAAAGAGCTGCTTCTGTAGTTGCTGCTTTAGATGCGAGAGGTGTAGATATCAACGCATTAAAATCAGTTGGTATTGGAGAGCAAAATGCTAAAGTTGCAGAATCTGCATCTGATGCTGAAAGACAAGCTGATAGAAAAGTAACTGTTAGATACATTGGTGATGACAGTGAGTGGAACAAATATCAGAAATCTGATGTTGTAGCTCCAGCGAAAAAAGCTACTAAAAAAGCTACTAAAAAAGCTCCAGCTAAGAAAAAAGCTGTTGCTAAAAAGAAAAAATAATTAATTTTTCTAAATAATGAATACCTCCAATTTGATTGGAGGTATTTTTTTTTTGTGGACTTTTGAGTAATTTTGTTGGAAATTTAAAAATTAAAATGGGAAGAGCATTTGAATATAGAAAAGCTTCTAAAATGGCCAGATGGGATAAGATGGCCAAAACATTCTCTAAAATTGGAAAAGATATTGCTTTAGCGGTGAAAGCTGGTGGAACAGATCCTGAATCCAATCCTGCATTGAGAAGATGTATCCAAAACGCAAAAGGTGCCAATATGCCTAAGGATAATGTTGAAAGAGCAATTAAAAAGGCAAGTGGTGCGGATGCAGAAAACTATGAAGAAATCACTTATGAAGGTTATGGGCAAGGTGGTGTTGCTTTTTTTGTGGAATGTACTACAAACAATACAACAAGAACGGTAGCTAACGTAAGAGCTGTTTTCAACAAGTTTGACGGTAACCTTGGTAAAAATGGTGAACTGGCATTTATCTTCGACAGAAAAGGAATTTTCACCATAGATTTAGCTCAGATTAAAATGGATTGGGATGATTTCGAAATGGAAATGATTGACGGAGGAGCAGAAGATGTAGAAAAAGATGAAGAAGAAGTAATGATTACTACTGCTTTTGAAGATTTCGGTTCTTTATCTCACAAATTAGATGCGCTTGGAATTGAAGCAAAAAGTGCAGAACTTCAGAGAATTCCAAACAATACAAAAGAAGTAAACGCAGAACAGTTCAAAGCTAATATGAAAATGCTTGAGCGTTTCGAAGAAGATGATGACGTGCAAAACGTTTACCACAACATGGAAATCACAGAAGAGCTGATGAACTCTTTATAAAAAATAATATAGCATTCATATACAGTTAATTTTCAATTAGTTTCTTTGTATAAAACTATGAAAAGAAACGTTGAATTAGTTGTTATATCGGATGTTCATTTGGGAACTTATGGATGTAAGGCTAAAGAATTGTTGAGATATCTCAATTCTATCCAACCTAAAACGTTAGTTTTAAACGGTGATATTATTGATATCTGGCAGTTTAAAAAGTCTTACTTCCCTAAACCTCATTTGAAGGTAATCAGAAAGATACTTTCACTGGCTACCAAAAACACAGATGTCTATTACATTACAGGCAATCACGATGAAATGTTCCGCAAGTTCACCGATTTTGAACTAGGGAATCTTAAAGTCTGCAATAAGATCTGTCTGAACATTGATCAGAAAAAAACCTGGATATTTCACGGTGATGTTTTCGATGCATCCGTCCAGCATTCCAAATGGATCGCCAAACTCGGCGGAAAAGGTTACGACCTCCTTATTATTATCAATAATGTTGTAAATTGGTTCTTAGAAAAAATGGGTAAAGAAAAATATTCGTTTTCCAAAAAGATCAAAAACAATGTGAAAAAAGCAGTAAAATATATCGGGGATTTTGAATTGACAGCTTCTGAGCTGGCTATTGATAACCAATATGATTATGTGGTATGTGGCCATATTCACCAGCCACAGATCCGTGAGGTTGTTAATAAAAAAGGATCCTGTACTTACCTGAATTCCGGTGACTGGATAGAAAATCTTTCTGCTTTGGAATATCATGATAAACAATGGAAGATCTTTTATTACGATGAGCATAAGCATTTGCTGAAAGATGATGAAGCAGAAGAAATCCCGGAAATGGATAATTCTGCTCTTTTAAAAATTGTAACCAACTTTTCCTAAATGAAGATTTTGTATGCATTCCAGGGTACTGGAAACGGGCATGTTGCCAGAGCACAGGAAATTATTCCTCTTCTCAAAAAGCATGCATCTGTGGATACCTTAATAAGCGGTCATCAATCGCAATTGAAGGCTGATTTTGACATTAACTTTCAATACGGAGGCATTTCCCTTCTTTATAATAAAACAGGAGGCCTGTCTTACCGAAAAACATTCACCGAAAATAAATTCTTTGAAGCAGCTAAAACCATCAGAGAATTGGAGCTGTCACAGTATGATTTAATTATTAACGATTATGAACCTCTGACAGGCTGGGCTTCCAAACTTAAAAAGCTTCCGTTGATAGAACTCAGCCACCAGGCTTCCATGAGTTTTCCTGAAACACCCAAACCAAAGGAAAAAGATTTTCTTGGAGAAATGATTTTGAAATATTACGTTCCCAGTGAAAGGAAAATCGGGTTTCATTTTGAAAATTATCATCCACAGATCAAAAAACCGGTGATCAGGAGAAAGATCAGAAATCTGAATCCTTATCAACAGGGATATTATCTTGTGTACCTGCCTAGTTTTGCAGATGAGAATATCATCAAGGTTTTAAGAAAAATTCCTGTGGAGTGGAAAGTGTTTTCAAAATACAGCAAAGTACGGGTGAAAGTAAAAAATGTGGAAGTATTTCCCATTGATGAAAGCCAGTATCTGAAATACTTTGAAGGCTGTGACGGAATTTTGTGCAATGCAGGTTTTGAAACTCCGGCTGAAGCACTATTTATGGATAAGAAACTATTTGTGATTCCTATTCACAATCAATATGAGCAGGAATGCAATGCATGCGCTCTGGATAAAATGGGAATCCCCAATTCCAAGGTTTTAAATCTTCAGGAAATAATGGAATGGGTAGCATCAGATCATCATCTCAGAGTAGATTATCCGGATGATATTGAAGATATTCTGGTAAACGAGGTATTAATTCTTTAAAAAGATATCGTCCACATCACTCATTCTCATCATCACAGACCTTGCATAGGAACAGTGCGGATATACCTTCCAGTTATTTTCTCTGGCAAATCTGATGGCTTCTTCCACTAAAAATTTTCCCATTCCTCTGCCTTCAAATTCGGGATGTACCAATACAAAAGAAATAATAAATTTATGATCTTCAGGGAAAATAGTATAGGTAAGCCTTCCGACTTCTTTTAGTTCGTTATTTAAAGTGAGAACTCCGCCGTTCCCGGATTTATTGTTTTCAAATTTCATGATTCAGGACTTTATTTTTCAATATACAAAAATTGCACCGAGCTTTGCATAAGCAATAAGCAATAAGCAATAAGCAATAAGCAATAAGCAATAAGCAATAAGCAATAAGCAATAAGCAATAAGTCTTGCTGTCAATCTCGCTCAACATTTTTCAAATTGACCATTCACCTACCTAATTATCTTTCCCCGTATAATAGTTATAATCTTTGATAATAACATTGATAAACTGCCTTTCCGTCATTTTAGTGGGATCTATTTCCAGCTTCAGAATACTTTTGATTTTTTCGGATAGTTTACTGATGATCTGTCGGTCATCCACTTTCAGAGCTTTGGTATAATTATCTTTGATGATTCTCATATCATTATCACTCAAAGCAATCACCTGCGGAAAAGAAGGAACATAATTCTCATGGATATTCTCCAGGATTGTATGAGAAATATTAATGTTATTTTTTAGGGAGATCACAGCCGTTCCGGAAGCAATGTCTCCTAAACGCTGGTTGTTTTTAGAAACAATCATAGAAATAAGCCCGACTACTCCGGCAAATGAAACATCTACAATTCTGAAAACCCAGCGGATCATATAATCTGCGAAGCTGGCCTGGTAACCATCTATTTTCACCACTTTTATTTTCATCAGTTTCTTACCGGGAGTCTGCCCTTCCATTAAGCTTTCCAATACAAGAGGATAAATATAAATAGGAAATGTAAGGACAAGATAGACAGCACGTATCGACCAACCGTCAAGGCCATTCAGAAGATATCCCAAATCGAAAATATTAAAGAACAGATACAGGATAATGACTACGTAAGCAATCCTGATCAAAAGATCAATAATGAAGGCAAGCATTCTTTCTCCTACACCTGCAATATTAAAATTAATATTTACATTTTGTGAGGTATTTATCGCAATTTGAGACATATTTTTTATTATTTTAGCCTTAACAATTATGAGAGAAGTTTATTTCATTAAACAAAATAAAGAAAAATGGTTGGGAATAGAACAGGTTATTCAAGGGAAAATTAAAAAAAATCCTGATGACCTGTCTTCGTTGTATATAAATCTCATCAACGATCTTTCTTTTGCCCAGACTTATTACCCCAAAAGTAATACTACCGTTTATCTGAACCATTTATCTGCCCAGATTTTTCAGAAAATTTATAAAACCAAAAGGGTAGAGGAAAACAGATTGGTTTACTTTTTCAAAACAGAAGTTCCGTTGTTGATGTATCAGTACCGGAGATATCTGATGTATGCCTTTCTCTTTTTTATTTTATTTACTTCAATCGGAGTACTTTCGGCCATTTATGATAAGAACTTTGTGAATATTATTCTCGGAGAAGGATATGTGAATGAAACTATCGAAAATATTAAAAATAATAATGCGGTAGGCGTTTATCAGAGTGGCAGTACCTGGGGAAGCACCATCGGAATTATTTTTAATAATATCCAGGTAGGAGCAAAATTATATATTTACGGTATTGCCGGAGGAGTGGGAACATTGTTTGCATTGCTTTCCAATAGTGTAATGCTGGGAGCCTTTCAATATTTCTTCTATGATTACGGAGCATTGAAAGACAGCGCCAGAGGAATATGGCTTCACGGAGTTTTTGAGATTTTTGCTATGGTGGTAGAAGCGATGTGTGGATTGATTCTGGGCGCTTCTATTTTGTTTCCAAGAACATTTTCAAGATTTAATTCGTTTAAAAAAGGATTTAAAGATTCATTTAAAATATTTTTAAGTACCGTTCCTTTCACCATTTGTGCAGGGATTATAGAAGGATATGTCACCAGACACGCATTGAAGATGCCTTTACTATTGAACCTAATCATCATTTTTGGCTCACTGGCAATTATTGGATACTACTATTTTGTATATCCGTCTGTTGTTTACAAAAAAACTAATAAACACATCAATGATACAATTTTATAAAAAAAGAGATTTCGGAACTTTTATCAGTGATAGTTTCAATTTTTTCAAATTATACGGAAAGAATTATTTTAAAAACTATATTTTGATCAACGGCTTGCTTTTGATCTTAATGGTTACAGTTGTTATTTTCGGATATAAAGAACTTTTTTCACAGATATTCGGATCGAATCTTGGAGGTGAAACGTATTATTTTGAGCAGTATTTTTCTGAAAACTCAGGGATGCTGATTACAGTGGGATTATTAACTTTCCTGCTTTTCATGGTTCTTATGATTGTCAATTATCTGTATCCTGTTTTTTACTTAAAAAGAATTGCACAAGGTGCAGAAAAAATAAAGACTGATGAAATTCTGGGAGACTTTAAAAACAATGCCGGAAGAATTGGGAAACTATGTCTGGGAATGATCTTTATCGTTACTCCGGCCATTTTATTTGTAGTGGGCTTTTCTTATATCCTGGTTCTTATCATTATCGGATTCTTCCTTATCCTGCTTCTTTATCCTACGATATTTAATTTTACAACATTTCTGATGTATGATTATTTTAATTCGGACAGAGGTTTCTGGGGAAGTTTGAGCTATGCTTTGCGTTCTCAGTTTTCTTACCCGAATGGAAGTGAAAAATCGCCGTTCTGGAAATATTGGGGATCTGCATTTGTGATGTTTATTATTATGTATATGATAACATCCATATTCACATTGATCCCCATGATGTTTTTTTACGGATCGCTTCTTACGTCTACACCGGATGGAAATTTTGAGCAGAATCCTTTTACCGGAGCTGCAGGAATTGTATTTTTTGTATTCTATGGATTTTCTATGCTGCTTTCTTTTTTCCTTTCCAATCTGATGTATGTAAATGCGGGATTGATGTATTATGACAGCAGAACAGATCTCCACCAGAAAGTAGAATTGGCAGAAATAGACACGATTGGAATCAATGAATAAAATTCTTTTTTTCATACTGCTTTTTTTCTCTCTTGGGCTGGTTAAAGCTCAGGAAGATAATCCTGCTTCTGATGATCTGGTAGATTCATTGTATACCACCGGACATTACAGGAATATGCTGCGTGCGGATTCTGTGCTGATGAAATACCCGGTATCGGAGAATGAGGTATATCCCAAAACATTTAAAGAAAATATTCCGTCAAGATATAAAGGAAATGAATTTGATTATTCCGTATCAAAGCCGAGAGAATCTTTTTTTCAGAAGCTGATGCGAAAAATCAATCAGATCATACAGAGTATTTTTGGGGAAACAGCATTCACTAAGTCGGCAGAGCTTACTACTATTCTTATTCGTTTGTTTGCCATTATCCTGGTAGGTTTTCTGCTTTATTTCATCATTAAATACATCATGGGGAAGGATGGAAACTTTATTTTTGGCAGGAAGAATAAAAAACTGGATCTCAATGTGCAGGAGCTCCATGAGAATATCCACGAAATCAATTTCCCTGATAGTATCGCGAAATTTGAACTTGCAGGAGATTACCGCTCCGCAGTTCGGTACCAATTCCTGTTTGTTCTTAAAAAACTAAGTGACAAAAAACTGATCAACTGGAATCCGGAAAAGACCAACAAGGATTATGCTGCAGAACTTAAGGCTCCTCATCTGAAAAATGAATTTTATAATCTTTCTTATATCTTTGATTATGTCTGGTACGGTGAATTTAATATTGAAGAAGAGAGCTATCAGAAATTTAAAAACCAGTATCAGGCCTTTAAACCATAACAAATAGTAACCATGAATAAAACTTTCAAAACATATGCTGTAATTTTCGTCATTGTGATGATTATTCTGGCGTTGCTTGAAGTTAACAAAAAAGAAACGACAGACTGGCGGAAGAATTTTGATATCAACGAAAAGTCTCCGTTTGGATTATTTGTTTTTAATAATGAAGCCAAAGATCTTTTTAAAAATAACCTGAAGAAAATTGAGCAGGTTCCTTACGAATATTACAGCCAGCACAAAAAAGGAGCTCACAATATTGTAGTCATTGAAAATAACCTAGACGGTGAGTCATGGAAAAAAATCCTGTCTCAGGTATCTGAAGGTTCAGACGCATTTCTGATGGTAACCCGTATGCCTAAAGAAATTTCAGACAGTATCGGATATTACGATTCTGAAATTTCTTTTGAAGAAGAAAATGTCCTGAAGCTTACCGATAAAAAATTTCAGAATGATTTTCTTAAATTAGATAAATTTCCATCGGGTAGAGGTTTTTCATTCATTAAGCCTAAAGTGGAAGTACTGGGGAAAACCGTTGAGAAAAAGAATACAGATCAGGCCAATTTTATTAAAGTAAAGTTTGGGAAAGGATACATCTATGCTCATACAGAACCGCTTTTCCTGACCAATTATTATCTTCTGAAACCCGGCAATGTAAAATATGCACAGGATGTGTTTTCATATCTTCAGGATAGGGAAACCCTTTGGTTTGTCTCAAATAAAAGCTCTGAATCACGCTTTTTCATGAGATTTATATTGTCAAATCCACCTTTAAAATATGCATGGTGGGTATTTTTAGGAGGACTTATTCTTTTTATCTTCTTTAATGCAAAAAGGAAACAGAGAATCGTCCCTGTAGAAGAACCATTAAGAAATACTTCCTTGGATTTTGTGAAAAGCATTGGAAATCTGTATCTTCAGGAAGGCGATTTTCATGACATGATGGCCAAGAAGGCACAGTATTTTCTGAACAAAGTGAGAATGGATCTGTTGATAGATACTCAGAATGTAGATGAAGAGTTTGCAAAAAAATTACATCTGAAAACTGGTAAACCCGTGGAAATGATTGGCGAAGCAATAGCACTTATCAAAAAAGCTCAGGATCCTTACGCCAGTGTAATGAAGGAAGATCTTACAAGGATCAATAAGCTCCTTGATGAAATACTTAAATAATATAACAATAGAATAACCTAACCATATAACAGTTTTTCAATGCTAAAATGTCTTTTCGTTAGAATAAATGTAATTGTAGATAGTCATTGTTAAACTAGCAAATTAAAATTATTATGGAAAACTTTGATAACCCGAATATAGAAAACCAAAACGCTATCAATCTTAATAAACAGGAAGAGCAGTTTCAGTCGAGAATTGATATGATTGAACTTCGTGCGAGTTTAGAGAAAGTAAAATCTGAGATCGGAAAAGTAATTGTAGGACAGGAGAAGATGATTGAACATCTTTTGGCTGCATTACTTTCAAACGGACACGTACTTATTGAAGGCGTTCCAGGAGTAGCGAAAACAATCACGGCAAAATTATTAGCCAAAACCATTGACGTAGGGTTTAGCAGAATTCAGTTTACTCCGGACCTGATGCCTTCCGATATTTTGGGGACTTCCGTATTTAATGTGAAAAATTCAGAATTTGAATTCAAAAAAGGTCCTATCTTCTCCAACTTCATCCTGATTGATGAGATCAACAGATCACCTGCCAAAACGCAGTCTGCATTATTTGAAGTGATGGAAGAAAGACAGATCACAATGGATGGTATACGTTATACGATGGAAGAACCTTTCCTTGTTATTGCTACCCAAAACCCAATTGAACATGAAGGAACATACAGACTTCCTGAAGCACAACTGGACCGTTTTCTATTCAAAATCAATGTAGGATATCCTAGCCTTGAACAGGAAATTGCGATCATTAAAAATCAGCACGAAAGCAAAAAAGAAGATAAAACAGAAGGAATTAACCGTGTGATCAGTGCAGAACAGTTGAAAAACTATCAGCATCTGGTAAAAGAAATCATTGTGGAAGCCCAATTGATGGAATACATTGCAAAGATTATCATCAATACCAGAGAAAACCAATTCTTATATCTGGGAGCATCTCCAAGAGCTTCTCTGGCACTTCTTACCGCTTCAAAATCATTTGCAGCAATAAGAGGAAGAGATTTTGTAACTCCTGAAGATATTAAAGAAGCAAGTTATGCTGTTTTAAGACATAGAGTCATTGTATCTCCCGAAAGAGAAATGGAAGGTCTTACTGCAGATGAAATTATCCGTCAGATTTTAGAAGGAATAGAGATTCCAAGGTAGGTAGTAGATAATAGGTGGCAGGTAGCAGTTGATAGTAAGTGAAACTGACAAAATTATTATATATGGCAAATTTTAAAGAGCTTTTAGTTTGGCAGAAATCAATTGATTTTGTTACTGAAATGTATAGAATTACAGAAACTTTTCCTAAAGCCGAAATCTACGGATTAGTATCACAAATCAGAAGAGCAGCTGTTTCAATCCCCTCTAATATTGCTGAGTGAAATTCGAGACGAAGTAAACCTGATTACCTACAATTTTTAAAAATAGCAAGAGGCAGTTGTGCAGAGGTAGAAACACAATTAATCATTTCAAAAAATCTCGGTTTTTTAAATGAGGATGGTTATTTGAAACTCAATAAAAGTATTATAGAAATATCCAAAATGTTGAACGGACTTATTAATTCCTTACAATAATAATGAATGTGAAAAAGCTAATAAACGACCACCTAAAACCTTTCATCTGCAACCTGCCACCTAACCAATGAAAAACTTATACATCAATACACGTTTCTTTTTTACACTCATCGGAGTGGGGATTCTGTATGTCCTTGCATTTTTCTTTCCGGTGCTGATGTGGGTTGCCCATATTGCACTCCTGATTTGCTTTCTGGCGGCAATGGTAGATTTTCTGTTGCTTTTCAACCAAAAGAATGCATTGCAGGTTCAAAGAATTCTGCCAGAAAAACTGTCCAACGGAGATGAGAATTTTGTAAAAATTGACATCAAGAATAATTACAGCTTTACCATAGCCACTAAAATTATTGATGAAATTCCGTTTCAGTTTCAAAAAAGAGATTTTCTGATTGAAAAACAGATCGCTTCAGGAGCAAATACATTTTTTCAATACTCATTAGAACCTAAAGAAAGAGGAGAATATCATTTCGGAGGTCTAAATGTGTATGCATCATCACCATTGGGATTCATCTCAAAAAGATTTATTTTCCAAAAAGATGCTATGCTTCCTTCTTATCCATCCTTTGTTCATCTCAGAAAATATGAACTGATGGCTATTCAGAGTGAATTTTTATTAGGCGGAATCAAGAAAGTCAGAAAGCTGGGACATACGATGGAATTTGAGCAGATCAAAGAATATGTTCCCGGAGATGATATCAGAACGATCAACTGGAAAGCAACGTCAAAGACGAACCGTCTGATGGTGAACCAGTTTCAGGACGAAAAATCACAGCGTATTTTTATGCTGATTGATAAAGGACGAACCATGAAAATGCCTTTCAACGGATTGAGCTTACTGGATTATTCTATCAATGCTACGATGGCACTCTCCCATATTATTTTGAGAAAAGGAGACAGAGCCGGAATGATGACGTTTTCCAAGAAGGCAGAAAATAAAATTGCCGCTGATAATAAATCCGGACAGCTGAAGAAAATCTCTGAAGCACTTTATAATATTAAAACAGATTTCTTCGAGAGTGATTTCAACCGTTTGTATCAGGATGTAAAATATTCCATCAATCAAAGAAGCTTAATCCTGCTTTTTACCAATTTTGAAACACTGGACGGATTGAACCGGCAGTTGAAATATCTTCGTGGAATTGCGAAAAACCATTTGCTGGTCGTGGTATTCTTTAAAAATTCAGAACTACAGACACTGATCAACAAAAAACCTGAGAATATGCAGGAAATCTATGATGAAATCATTGCTGAAAAATTCGAATTTGAAAAGAAACTGATCATCCAGGAACTTCGTAAATACGGAATTTATACCGTCTATACCCTTCCGGAAAATTTGAATATCGATGTTATCAATAAATATCTGGAGATAAAAGCGAGAGGAATTTTATAACTTTGTAGAAGCAATAAGCAAATAAACAATGAAAATTACACTTAACAGAATAAACGACGATTTTTTATTTGAATGTACCAATGCTCAGGGAAATTCTATTCTTTTGGATAATACTTCCCAGCCGGGAGCCAAAGGAGTTTCTCCAATGGAAAGCGTATTGATGGCTGTGGCCGGCTGCAGCGGAATTGATGTAGTTTCTATTCTGAAAAAGCAACGTCAGGAAATCAAGAGTTTTCAGGCAGAAGTAGAAGGAGAAAGAGTACAGGTAGAAGATGCTAAACCTTTTAAATCTATTAATGTTAAATTCCTTCTGGAAGGAGAAATTGATCCTAAAAAAGCATTAAAGGCTGCAGAACTTTCTTTTGAAAAATATTGCTCTGTATCAAAAACGTTAGAACCGAATGTAGAAATCGGATACGAAGTATATGTGAATGGAGAAAAAATTTAATCTCTTATTTAAAAAAATAGCAAAAGCCGGATGAGACATCCGGCTTTTTTATTACTCATTACCAATTACTCATTAAAAGGTAAGTCTTGGTTTGATCAGTTTCGCCACAGTAGCTGTCCATCCCGTTTGGTGAGAAGCGCCTACACCACGGCCGTTATCTCCATGGAAATATTCAAAAAACGTAATATAATCTCTGAAATGTTCATCATAATTGAACTTTGGATTTCCTCCGTTGAAAGCCCTTTGTCCATGCTCATCTTTTAAAAATATTGAACAGAGCCTTTTGCTGATATTCTGAGCTACCTCGTCAAGATTCCTTTTATCACCGCTCCCCGTTGGAAGTTCTACTTTCAGACTGTTTCCATAATAATAATGGAAGCGCTGCAGACTTTCTACAATCAGAAAATTGATCGGAAACCAAATTGGGCCGCGCCAGTTGCTGTTTCCGCCAAACATACGGCTGTCACTTTCTGCAGGTGTATAGTAGACCATATTTTCAGACCCATGTACAGAGAAAACAAAAGGATTTTCCTCATATACCTTAGACATAGCACGGATTCCGTACGAACTCAGAAACTCATTTTCATCAAGCATTCTGGTCAGAACCTTTGTCAATCTGTTTTTGCGGAGGATACTCATCAGGTGTTTTCGGCCTTGCCCTTCCTCGTCCCAGTGAGAAACAAGTTTGGTCAGTTCCGGTTTGTTTTTTAAGATCCATTCCATTCGGGTTCTGAAATTCGGCATCTTTTCCAGTAGGCGGTGGTCTACAATTTCAACAGCAAACAAAGGAATCAAACCGACGATACTTCTTAATTTTAAAGAAACACTGTCTCCGTTTCCAAGCTGCAATACATCATAAAAGAATCCATCTTCTTCATTCCAAAGCCCTTTCGTTCCTTCACCCAGGTTTTCCATAGCTTCAGCGATATAAAGATAATGTTCAAAAAACTTGATCGCCATATCCTCATATACCTGATAATATTGGGCAAGCTCCATGGCAATACGCATCATATTCAGCGCATACATCGCCATCCAGCTTGTGCCGTCTGCCTGTTCAAGGTGCTGGCCATCCTTTAATTCCATATTCCGGTCAAAAGCTCCGATATTATCGAGACCAAGGAAACCACCACCAAAGATATTTTTCCCGTTTTTATCCTTTCGGTTCACCCACCAGGTGAAATTAAGAAGCAGTTTCTGGAATACTTTTTCCAAGAATAATAAATCCGGCTTTCCATTGGTTTTTTCATCAATTTTAAAAACACGGAAGCATGACCAGGCGTGTACTGGCGGATTCACATCACTCATATTCCATTCATAGGCTGGAAGCTGTCCGTTAGGATGCATATACCATTCCTTCGTAAGGAGCAAAAGTTGTCCCTTGGCAAATTCCGCATCGATGATGGAAAAAGGAACACAGTGAAATGCCAGATCCCATGTGGCATACCAGGGATATTCCCATTTATCGGGCATTGAAATGATATCCTTATTATGGAGATGATTCCATTCCGTATTTCTTACATATTCGTTGAAATTTCTTGGGGCTTCAAAGTTGGGATCACCTTTCAGCCATTTCCCGATATTGTAGTGATAAAACTGCTTATTCCATAGAAGCCCTGCAAAAGCCTGTCTCTGAACATTTCTTTCATCTTCATTCACGGTGTCGTTCTGAATTTCTTTATAAAACTCTTCAGCTTCAGCCTGTCTCGTATTGAATATTTCATCAAACTTTTCAAAAGGTTCATCAGCTTGATCCGGACATAACCTGAACTCAAAAACTTTAGATTCTCCGGCTCCGATAAACTCATCAATCAGAAAAGAAGCTTTTGTTCCCTTTTTTTCAGGATTTACCGTATTCGTCTGATGGATGATAAAATTATTGATTCCATCTTTGAAATATGTATTTTCAGCTGCAGGAGCTCCGTAAAGCTTAGAATTATTGGTTTCATTATCACAAAATACGCTTTGCGCATTGGTATTTCGGGAATAGAGTTTCTTGATGGAAATACTGTCGTGTTCAATGTTGATACTTCCGTCATGAGAAGCATTGACTTCTGCTTTATAGGTATTGTATCCCCATTTCCAGTTGTTTCTGAACCATACAGTAGGCGCTACCATAATAGGTGCTTCATGCTGACTTCGGTTGCATACCGTGACTCTGGCAAGAATATCATTGTGATCTGCTTTGCAGTATTCTATGAAAATATCAAAATATTCATCATTATCGAAAATTCCGGTATCGAAAATTTCATATTCCGGTTCCTTTTTACTGCGTCTCCCGTTTTCTGCAACAAGCTCATCGTAAGGAAATTCATTGATCGGATATTTATACACCATTTTCATATAACTATGGGTAGGTGTATTATCCAGATAATAAAAGATTTCTTTGATGTCTTCCCCATGATTCCCCTGAGGATTGCTCAATCCAAAGAATCTTTCCTTTACCATTTTATCTTTCTTGTTCCAGAACGAAAAAGCAAAACATAAAAGCTGCTTTACATCAGAAATTCCGGCAATACCTTCTTCACCCCAGCGGTAGGCATAGCTTTCTGCATTATTATGATTGGTAAAATTCCAGGCATTCCCGTTCGGGCTATAATCTTCGCGTACATTTCCCCACTGCCGGTTGCTTACATAAGGTCCCCAGTTTTTCCATTTGGTATCTTGTAATCTATCTTTTTCGGCGGTCATATCTCATCACTTTTCCATACGAAGTTAGTTTTTTTGAGAAGTAATTCCAATTTTTTTCATCTGAATAATTATTAATATACTCTTGAAATACTTGTGTTTAAGGGCTTTTTGAAATATTAAAATAATTTTTTTTTGAAATTAAAAGAAAAGAACTACCTTTGCACCATTCGTTCATTCAAATATTGAAAATGTTATCAAGAAAGGTTGAGGGATTAGACCCTATGAAACCTTAGCAACCCTTTGCGCAAGCAAAGAAGGTGCTACGTTCTACCAAAGTATTTTGGACAGATAACTTACTGAAGTTCTTTTCAGCCATTTCCTGTGGCATTTTCAATTGTATTAAAATTTAATAGAATTGAAAACAGAACTAAACTATATTAATCTTACGTATCAAACTTATTCCCAAAAGGAATACCATATCTCATTAAGCTATCAGCTTTTTGGGAAAGATCTGTTTACAGCCCCAATCATTTTAATCAATCATGCTCTTACCGGAAATTCAAATGTATCCGGAGAAAAAGGCTGGTGGAAACAATTGGTGGGAGAAAATCAGATTGTTGATACCGATCAATATACCGTTCTGTGTTTCAACATACCAGGAAACGGATACGACGATTTTTTAATTGAAGACTATGAAGACTTCACACCTTCAGATATCGCAGGGATATTTCTGAAAGGACTTGAAGCGTTACATATCAAAAATTTATATGCCATTATCGGAGGCTCTCTGGGAGGAGGGATTGCCTGGGAAATGCTTGCCAAGCAGCCAGATCTCGCAGAAATATTTATTCCCATAGCCTGTGATTACAGAACACACGACTGGCTTCATGCACAATGTCTGGTTCAGAAATTTTTATTGAATGATAAAGAAGAACCATTACAGAAAGCGAGAATTCATGCCATGTTGTGTTACAGAACTCCGCAGTCACTCAATGACAGATTTCAAAACCAATATAATCAGGACAAACAACGCCTGGAATCAGAAGACTGGTTGGTTTATCATGGTAACGCACTAAACGAAAGGTTTAGTTTAAAGAGTTACAAGCTGATGAACCATCTCCTGATGAATATCAACGTCGCTGAAGACGCACTGGAGAACATACAGGCACGAATGCACATGATCTCCGTAGATACAGACTTATTCTTCCCGGCTTCTGAAATCCGGATGTGTTTTGAAAACTTAAAAGAGAAAAATAAGGATGTTTCTTATCACGAGATCCAATCTATACACGGGCATGATGCCTTCCTAATGGAATATCAACAATTAAATAATATCATTAAAAACATTTTACAGAAGTAATGAAAAATGCTAACGAAATAAAATTTTTGAAGAACAGATCAATCGTCAAATTTGAAGGAGAAGATTTCCTGGGAGAAATCGGGATTGACGGACGAATTTTTAAAGCGCTTACTTTGGCGCGTATCAGTGTAGGCGTAATTTCTCAACAGGCCATAGAAAACGGAATTTCTATTCTGGTTCATGAAAATGATGCAGAAAAAGCAGTGGCTTGTCTTATTGATGAATTTGAGGCAGAAAGAAAATCTGGAAAAGTTTCCCAGATTTATAGTATCAATAATGTTTCTGTGATTGGTTTTGTAGCAGAAGATTTCAATAAAGTCTTTGCAGAACTGGCAAGAAACAATGTTTTTCCATTGCTTTTAAACCAGGTGGCAGGAGAAAACAGAGTGAATATCGTTGTGACTTCTTCACAGGATGAAAAAACAAGAAACATCATAGAATCCGAAATTTTCAAAAAGCCGAAGACCGTTCATTTGGCCATCATTGGCCACGGAAACGTAGGAAAGACATTGATACAACAGGTTTTGGAATCGGCAGAAGAAATAAAAAAACGTAAAAAAATAGACCTTAAAGTAGTTGCAGTAGCTAACTCTAAGAAAATTGCCTTCAACAAAAAAGGATTTGATGCGAATTGGGGTGATGAGGTTTTGACAGCAGAACATCCATCGAATGTTGAAGAATTGATCAACTTCTCTAATGAAAATCAACTGGAAAATCTGATCGTTGTGGATAACACCGCAAGTAAGGATTTTGTGAAAAACTATCACGCTTTGGCAGAGAACGGATTCGATCTGGTGTCTTCCAACAAGATCTTCAATACCCTTCCGATCGAAGAATACAGAAAACTAAGATATACGTTGAGTAAAAACAACAGACGTTATCTGTATGAAACCAACGTGGGTGCAGGATTGCCGTTAATTGATACGATTAAATTATTACACCTTTCAGGAGAAAATATCACAAGAATCAAAGGCGTATTCTCAGGAACATTAAGCTATGTGTTCAATAATTTTTCTTTGAGAGACGATAAATTTTCAACCATTATCAACGAAGCTCTGGAAAAAGGCTACACAGAACCGGATCCGAGAGAAGACTTATCAGGAAATGATGTAGCAAGAAAATTATTGATCCTGGCGCGAGAACTAGACTTAATCAACGAATTCGGAGATATCAATATTCAAAATCTTGTTCCGGAAAGCCTTCTTGAAGTTTCAAAATCAGAATTCCTTTCAAGATTGGAAGAGCTGGACGAAGAATATCAGAAAATAAAAGAAAATCAGGAACCAGGACATGTATTGAGATATGTAGGTGATCTGCACGGAGACTTACAGAAAGATAAAGGGGAACTGGATGTAAAACTGGTTTCTGTTCCTGCAACTTCTGCATTAGGACAGCTGAAAGGCTCAGACTCGATCTTTGAAATCTATACAGAAAGCTATGGTGAAAATCCAATTGTGATTATGGGAGCCGGAGCTGGTGCACAGGTAACAGCAAGAGGTGTATTCGGAGATATTTTAAGAGTAAGTGAAACTAAATAATAATGTAACAATCTACCAATCTGGCAGTGTAACCATTATTGCAATTGTCATTCTGAGCATAGCGAAGAATCTAATGGTTACCCTGCTGAATTGACAAATTAAAACTATATGGAAAATTTTGAAACATCAGCAATAAGAACCCAGACGGAAAGATCTCAGTTTGATGAGCATTCCACACCGTTATATCTTACCTCCAGCTTTATATTTCAGGATGCGGAAGATATGAGAGCAAGCTTTGCAGAAGAAAAACCTAAAAATCTTTACAGCCGTTTCTCTAATCCAAACGTAACCGAATTTACAGATAAAATCGCTAAAATGGAAGGTGCAGAAGCAGGATATGCCTTTGCAACAGGAATGGCAGCCATCTATTCTACATTTGCCACATTACTGAATGCCGGAGATCATATCGTAAGCTGCCAGTCAGTATTTGGATCTACCCATACTTTGTTTACCAAATATTTCCCGAAATGGAATATTGAAACCTCTTATTTCAAAGCAGAAGACGCAGCAAATGTGGAGCAATATATTAAACCCAATACAAAGATCTTATATCTTGAAACGCCTACCAATCCCGCTATTGAAATTCTGGATCTTGAGTTTTTCGGGCAGATTGCTAAAAAACATAATCTTATCTTTATTGTAGACAACTGTTTTGCAACCCCTTATCTTCAGCAGCCTATCAAATACGGTGCAGATATTGTGGTACACTCAGCAACGAAACTGATTGACGGACAGGGAAGAGTTTTAGGGGGAATAGCAGTAGGAAAGGAAGACCTGATCAGAGAAATTTATCTTTTCGCAAGAAATACAGGACCAGCATTATCTCCTTTTAATGCATGGGTGTTATCAAAGAGCCTTGAAACATTGGCAATCCGTGTGGAAAAACACTGTGAGAATGCATTGAAGGTAGCTGAGTTTTTAGAGAGTCATCCTAATGTAGAATTGGTAAAATATCCATTCCTGAAATCTCACCCAAGTTATGAAGTAGCCAAAAAACAAATGAAACTTGGAGGAAATATCGTAGCCTTTGAAATAAAAGGCGGAATAGAAGGGGGAAGAAACTTTTTAGACAAGATACAAATGTGTTCACTGTCTGCCAACTTAGGGGATACAAGAACGATCGTTACGCATCCGGCTTCTACTACACACTCCAAACTTTCAGACGAAGAAAGAAATGAAGTAGGTATTACGGCAGGACTGGTACGTTGTTCAGTAGGATTGGAAAATGTGGATGATATCATTGCAGATTTAAAACAAGCTCTGGATTAATCCAAATAGCCACTGGTTGTAGCCAAAATAGATTAAAATGAAAAATTCAGAACAATTATATAAAGCTTTATCCGAAAGAATTTTAATTCTCGACGGAGCGATGGGAACCATGCTTCAGAGATATAAATTCGAAGAAGAAGATTACCGTGGAGAGCGTTTCAAACACTGGGAACATCCGGTAAAAGGAAACAATGACCTGCTTTCTCTGACACAGCCTCAGGCGATTGAAGAAGTTCACAAGAAATATCTGGAAGCAGGAGCTGATATTATTGAAACCAATACCTTTTCAGGAACTACCATTGCGATGGCAGATTATCACATGGAAGATCTTGTTTATGATCTGAACTATGAATCAGCAAAAATTGCCAGAAAAGCCTGTGACGAGTATACTGCGAAAAATCCGGACAAACCAAGATTCGTAGCGGGATCTATCGGACCTACAAACAGAACAGCTAGTTTAAGCCCTGATGTTAATGATCCAGGATACAGAGCCATCACTTTTGAAGAATTGAGAGTCGCTTACAAACAGCAGTGTGAAGCTTTGCTGGATGGAGGTTCAGATATCCTTCTGGTAGAAACCATTTTTGATACCCTGAATGCAAAAGCAGCTTTGTTTGCCATTGACGAACTGCAGGACGAAAGAGGAATTAAAATTCCAATCATGGTTTCAGGAACCATTACCGATGCTTCAGGAAGAACATTGAGCGGACAGACCGCAGAAGCTTTTTTGATCTCAGTTTCCCACCTGAACTTATTAAGTGTAGGTTTCAATTGTGCATTGGGAGCGGATCAGCTGACTCCTTATCTTGAAACACTGGCTCATAATTCAGAATTCTATGTTTCAGCATATCCGAATGCCGGTTTACCGAATGCTTTTGGAAAATATGACGAAACTCCGGAAGATATGGCGAGACAGATCAAAGAATATGTTGAGAAGGGATTAATCAATATTATCGGAGGATGTTGTGGAACAACGCCTGAGCATATTAAAGCAATTGCTGATCTGGTTGAAAAATATGAGCCAAGGAAATTGAAGAAATTTGTGTGATTTGATAGATTTTTTTAATTAAAATCAAAGATGAAGGCTGAAATATTAATGTTAACTTTAAGTGAACCACAAAGTTATAAATATGGAAAAGCCAATTTACTTAAAAGATTCCGAGGATGTCAGATTATTTAATGAGCTGAGAAAGAAAGTGAACCAGAGAGTAGAAAACATTTCTGAAAACAGAGATATCTACATTCAGATTAAAGCGGTACTACTTCCACTGATCTATATAGGCTTATATATTCTAGCTGTTCTGAATGCCGAAAAGCATTGGATCTATATTCTGAGTTTTGTTTTAATGGGAATTTCTCTGGTTTTGATTTATTTGAACTTAATCCACGAAGCAGCCCATAACAACATTTATAAAAGTAAAAGACTGAACGGGCTGGTTCTTCACATTTTTGATTTTATAGGCGCCAATTCCTATATCTGGAAAAAAAGACATATCGCAAGCCATCACGCCTATCCGAACGTAGATGGATGGGACACGGATATCGAACAGAGCGGGCTGCTTTTAATCGTACCGTGGATCAAGGCGAAAGGAGTACAGAAGTATCAGGATAAGTTTTTCTTTTTAGTCTATCCGTTGTATTTGTTCAACTGGATGTTTATAAGAGACTTCCGTGACTTCTTTGATAAGGAAAGGGTGATTTTAAAAACCCAGGGAAAGATACCCACCATTGAAAAAGTAAAAATGATAAGCTATAAACTGTTCTATTTCTTTTATCAGATTGTGGTTCCTGTAATGTTCTTTAAAGTATCAATAGGATTGGCTTTAGGAGCGTGGTTTTTACAGGTGATATCAGCAAGTATTTTTGCATTGTTTGTTTTACTGCCTTTGCATCCGCTTCCTGATAATGCCTTTCCAAAATTAAATAAAGAAAAAGGTCTTCCATTCAGCTGGCTTCGTCACCAGTTTGAAGTGACCAATGATTTAAAAGAAAATAACTGGTTAGTAAGAAATGTGTTGGGAAACTTCAATTTTCATGTTGCCCATCATCTTTTTCCCAATTACAGTTATATGTATTACAATGAAATAACAGAAGAAATAGAGGAATTTGCTAGAGAACATGATTTAGCATACAAAAGATTTCCACTGATTACAGCTTTAAGTAAGCATAGGGATTTATTGAAGCAAAATGCCAATAATGCCTACTATATTTTAGAAGAATAAAATGAAGTATTTAAGATTATCAGGCCTTGAGCCTCTTATCATAACCCCGGAGAGTAATTTCATCAACGTTGGTGAAAGGACCAATGTTGCCGGTTCCAAAAAGTTTTTAAGACTGATCAAAGAGGAGAAATTCTCTGAAGCCTTAGATATTGCCCGCCATCAGGTAGAAGGAGGTGCCCAGATCCTGGATGTCAACTTTGATGATGGTTTGATCGATGGAAAAGCATCGATGATCAAATTCCTGAACTTAATTGCCTCAGAACCGGATATCGCAAGAATTCCGATCATGGTAGACTCTTCCAAATGGGAAATCCTTGAAGCAGGTCTCCAGGTAGCTCAAGGGAAATGTGTAGTGAATTCTATCAGCTTAAAAGAAGGTGAAGCAGAATTTATCAAACATGCCAAAGCCATTAAAAGATATGGTGCTGCAGTGATTGTCATGGCATTTGATGAGATAGGGCAGGCTGACAGTTTTGAACGAAGAATTGAAATTTCAAAACGTTCCTATGATATTTTGGTGAACCAGATTGGTTTCCCTGCAGAAGATATCATTTTCGACTTAAATATCTTTCCGGTGGCAACCGGAATGGATGAGCACAGAAGAAATGCCATCGATTTTATTGAAGCTACACGCTGGGTAAGACAAAACCTTCCATACGCATCCGTGAGTGGAGGAGTAAGTAATGTTTCATTCTCTTTCCGTGGAAATGATACGGTGAGAGAAGCCATGCACTCTGTATTCCTTTACCATGCGATTCAGGCAGGAATGAACATCGGTATAGTGAATCCGGCCATGCTTGAGGTTTATGACGAGATCAATAAAGAATTACTGGAGCTTGTAGAAGATGTCATCCTGGATAAAAGAGAAGATGCTACAGAAAGACTTCTCGACTATTCCGAAAAGCATAAATCAGTTAAGAAAGAAAAAGCTGAAGACTTAGAATGGAGAAACAATCCTTTACAGGAAAGAATTACCCATGCTTTAGTAAAAGGAATAGACCGTTTTATTGAAGAAGATGTAGAAGAAGCAAGACAATTGGCAGAAAGACCACTTCATGTTATCGAAGTTAATTTGATGACCGGAATGGGAGTGGTAGGAGATTTATTCGGAAGCGGTAAAATGTTTCTTCCCCAGGTAGTAAAGTCCGCAAGGGTAATGAAAAAAGCAGTAGCTTATTTACAGCCTTTCATTGAAGAAGAAAAAGACGGAACAAAACCTGCTAACGGAAAAATCTTAATGGCAACGGTAAAAGGAGACGTACATGATATCGGTAAAAATATTGTGAGTGTCGTCCTGGGTTGTAACAACTATGAAATTGTTGATCTTGGTGTAATGGTTCCGGCTGAAAAGATTATCCAGACAGCTATTGAAGAAAAAGTAGACGTTATTGGACTAAGCGGACTGATTACCCCAAGTTTGGATGAAATGGTCTATATCGCTTCAGAATTAGAAAGACAGAATTTAGATTTTCCATTATTGATCGGTGGTGCTACCACGTCAAAAGCACATACCGCAGTGAAAATCGATTTAAAATATAAAAATGCAGTCGTTCATGTAAATGATGCCTCAAGAGCTGTAAATGTTGTGAGTTCATTATTAGGCGACCGAAATAAAGAATATGTTTCGGATTTAAAGAATGACTATTCTGATTTCAGAGAAAAATTCCTGAACAGACAAGTGGATAAAGATTATGTCTCCATTGAAGAAGCAAGAGAAAACAATTTTAAAATTGATTGGGAAAACGAAGATATTTTCACTCCGAATACTGTAGGAATAAAAGTAATCGAGAATCAGGATTTAAGAGAACTTCTTCCTTTTATCGACTGGTCTCCGTTTTTCAGAAGCTGGGATCTTCACGGGAAATATCCGAATATCTTAGAAGATGAGGTTGTAGGAGTTCAGGCAAAAGAACTATTCAAAGATGCTCAGGTCATTTTGAATAGAATTCTGGATGAGAAACTGTTGACCGCAAAAGCTATTTTCGGAATCTTTAAAGCCAATTCCAATGAATCTGATGATATCTTGATTTTTGATGAAAATAATAATGAGCAGGCGAAGTTTTTAACCCTTAGACAGCAGGCTCAGAGATCAAAAGGAAAAGACTATCTCGCACTAAGCGACTTCATTGCTCCTCAAAGCTCTGGAAAAACCGATTATGTGGGAGCATTCTGCGTAACCACCGGATTTGGAACCGATGAACTGTCTGCAGAATACGAAAAAGCCAATGATGATTACAATTCCATCATGGTAAAAGCTCTGGCAGACCGTTTTGCAGAAGCTTATGCCGAATTCTTACATAAAAAAGTCAGAACGGAATACTGGGGATACGCCAATCAGGAAAACTTAAGCAATGAAGAATTGATCGCCGAAAAATACAAAGGAATCCGTCCCGCTCCAGGTTATCCGGCTTGCCCTGATCATTTGGAAAAGAAAACCATCTGGGATCTTTTAAAAGTAGAAGAAAATACAGGTGTTTTCCTTACAGAAAGCCTTGCTATGTTCCCTACAGCATCTGTTTCCGGATATTATTTCGGAAGCCCCCATGCCAAATATTTCGGATTAGGAAAAATTACAGAAGACCAGCTTGAAGATTATGCAGCAAGAAGAAGTTGTAGCATCCAGGAAGCGAGAAAATGGTTGTCGCCAAATTTAGCAGATTAACATTAACATGAAGATAACAGAACACATTAAAAATGCAAATGGAAAAACTTTATTCTCCTTAGAAGTTGTTCCGCCACAGAAAGGAATCGGGATTGAAGATCTTTATACCAATATAGATCCGTTGATGGAGTTCAAACCTCCTTTCATTGATGTTACCACCTCCAGAGAAGAATATATTTATTTAGACAAAGGAAATGGTTTGATGGAACGTCGTATTACAAGAATGCGCCCGGGAACACTGGGAATTTGCGCTGCTATTCAGCATAAATACAATGTAGATACAGTACCACACCTTCTTTGCGGAGGTTTTACAAAAGAAGAAACAGAATATCTGTTGGTAGACTGTATGTACCTTGGAATAGATAATGTAATGGCCTTAAGAGGTGACGCCATGAAAGGGCATCAGTACTTTGAACCCACTCAGGGAGGCCACGCAAGTGCGATGGATCTTGTGGGACAGATTAATAATCTGGGAAGAGGAAAATATCTTCACAACGAAGAACAGGTTTGTGATGAACTGAACAAATTCTGCATCGGAGTAGCCGGATATCCTGAAAAGCATATGGAAGCCCCTTCCATGAACTATGACCTGAAGTGGCTGAAACAAAAAGTAGATGCCGGAGCAGATTATATCGTAACCCAAATGTTTTTTGACAATAAAAAGTATATTGAATTCGTTCAGAAAGCAAGAGAAATGGGGATAACGGTTCCAATCATTCCGGGGATCAAACCTATTGCAACAAAGAAACACTTAAAAATCCTGCCTCAGGTATTCAAAATAGATCTTCCTGAAGAACTTATCAATGAGGTAGAAAATGCAAAAAATAATGAAGCCGTAAAGCAGATCGGAATAGAGTGGTCCATTGCTCAATGCAAAGAACTACTGGATTTTGGAGTTCCTGTTCTGCACTTCTACTCAATGGGAAAGAGTGATAATATTAAAAAAGTAGCCGGTGAGCTATTCTAATAAAAGTACCAAAATGAAGGAACCCCTGTGAATTTGCACAGGGGTTTATTTTTATTGATTTAAGAATTTAACCAGTTTAATAAGGTCTTCTTCTTTATTTATTTTGATATTATTAGATTTCGCAAACTTTTCGATCTCATCTTTTTTTGCTGGAAAAGCTTCAGCTATATCTTTTATTTTTTTTGGCTTTTTGATGTAACCTGATTCTGTTTTAATATAATATACCGGGTCTAATGTTTTAAAAGATGCCGGTCTATCGGTAGCATAAGAGTTTGCTGCAGGAACCGCATCAATAAATTTTGTTTTTATTTTTTTATATAATCCCGTTTTATCTTTAACTAATTCAAAAAAATATCCACTTAAATCATCTTGTGTGTCTAAGCGAACTAAAGTCATTTTAGGGGAGAATATTTCAATTCTTGAGAATTTTTCTTCCTTAGGAAGAGCTAAAGTCGTCCCATTTTTTTGAAACTCTATTTCATCGTTAAATGTATTATATCTAACAGGTGCTTTTTCATAATCATTAGCAACTTGGGCAATATTAAAGCTTTTACTTAAATAAGGTGAACCAATAATTTCATCATAATTTAAAGCTCTTCCGGCACCTTCTGATTTAATTTTAAAGAAAACCTCCCGTGTTCCCCCTCCTGAAGTTAATCCAATTGTGTTTGCTTGGCTAAACAGAAAGGATGACATCCCCAATAATGTAATTAATGTAATCTTTTTCATGAGTTATTGATATGTTTTTAATTAAGTTACCAAAAGTACAAATATTATTGTATCTGCCGACAAAAAATAACTTATAAAACAGAATGTTTTTCAAATTCCTTCCTTCTGTCAAACAAATATCTATAAGTAGCCAGCTTCCGGGTAACCGTTGTTTCCAGAACTTCTGCAATCTTGATCATTTTCGGATTAAAATCACCAATCCACTGCAGCTCCGTAACCGTAAAATCCGTATATTTTCTCAAATGCTGGGTTCCTTCCCAGATCATATACCCGTCAATGCCTTTCTTTTGCCATTCAGGGACAACCCCAAAAACAAGCCCAACCATTTTTTCATTCTTTTTAAAACGCTTTAAAAACAAAAATTTGAGCTTTTCAAAAATCCCGAATTTCCCATTAAGGTATTTGAACCACTGGTTGAGGTCCGGCATATTGATCCACATCGCAATAGGGGTCTCATTTTCATATACAAACCATGAAATATGCTCATTAATAATAGGTTTCATGGTGTTGAACATTTTCAGAACTTTTGCTTCTTCCAGATGCTTTCCTTCTCCATGAGAAGCCCATGCTTTATTATACACTTCTGTAAAGTCCCTGGCAAACTTTGGAAGATTATTCTTTTTCATAGGTTGGGCTGAGATTGCAGGATTTCTTCTGTTCTTTTCGTGGGCAATAGTAAAGATCCTGGAAACCTCTGCAAAAACAGGTCTGGTAAAACATAGCTGCTCAAAATAAATCTGAAAACCATAATTCTCAAAAAGATCTTTGTAATAAGGGAAGTTATAATTCATCCCAAACAAAGGTTCAGCAAAACCCTCAATCAAAAGACCCCAGAATTTATCCCGTTCCCCAAAATTGATAGGACCGTCCATTGCCTCCATTCCTTTTTCCTGAAGCCACTTTTTACAATGGTCAAAAATAAAATTGGCCGTTTCCTGATCATTGATACAGTCAAAAAAGCCAATTCCTCCAGTTGGTTGCTTTTGCTCATAACAACCGTTCACAAAAACAGCTATTTTCCCAACGGTGTTGCCATTCTTTTTAAACAGAAACCTTTTACATTCTCCATTTTTAAAGAATTTATTCTTGGCAGGATCAAAAATCTCCTCAATATGTTTATCTAAAGGACGGATATAATTTTTGTCGTGTTCATAAAGGCGGGCCGGGAATTCCAGAAATTCCCTTTTATGGAGTTGGTTTTGTACTTCTTCGACAATAATCATATGTTTTTTTATCAGAAATGGCTATAAAAGATAATGTTTTTCATCTCATTTGAAATAGACAAAAAGATATTATCCGTATTTTTGCTGCAAATTAAATAAAAATGGTTGATTTTACTGATAACGACGATGATATTTTCACTGGAAAAGAACATACGCCTATAAGGGAAGATGCTTTTGATAAATCGCCACAGGAAAAAATTGAAAAAATTACTGAGCTTTTTGGCGAGATTATGGAAACGCTGGGAATGGATATGACAGATGATTCTCTGAAAGACTCTCCAAGACGTGTTGCCAAAATGTATGTGAACGAGATTTTCGGAGGACTTCTTCCTGAAAACAAACCAGGAATCTCCACTTTCTCCAACAAATACAAATACCGCCAGATGTTGGTAGAAAAGGATATCACCGTATATTCTTTCTGCGAACACCACTTTTTACCCATCATAGGAAGAGCACATGTTGCTTATATTTCCAATGGAGAAGTAATCGGTCTTTCAAAAATTAACAGAATTGTAGATTACTACGCGAAAAGACCACAGGTTCAGGAAAGGCTTACCATGCAGATTGTAGATGCTCTGAAAGAAGCTTTGGGAACGAAAGATGTGGCATGTATCATTGATGCAAAACACCTTTGTGTAAACTGCAGAGGAATAAAAGATACAGCAAGTTCTACCATTACTGCAGAATTGAGTGGTATTTTCAGAACAAACCCTATTACAAGACAGGAATTCTTACATTACGTAGGAAGCCATGCAAAACTGGATTAATAAACAATGAACTACCAGATTCTTAGAAATATTATCGATTCCGAGCTTCAGAGATTTAAAAATATCACTGAAGAAGAATGGTCGCGTAAGGGTTCTTCAGAAAAATGGTCCAAAAAAGAAATTATTGGCCATCTTTGTGACAGCGCTTTTACAAATATCCGTAGATTTGTTGTGACACAATATAAAGAGAACGAAAATATTGTATATGACCAGAATTTTTGGGTAAAAGCTCAGAACTATCAGAATGTTCCCACTTCAGATCTTATTGATCTGTGGAAATCTTTAAACTATCAGATTGTTCATATCGTAGAAAATATCCCGGACGATGCATTACAGAGAACCTGTGATACGACCAAAACAGAGCCTCGGTTCTATACATTGGAGTTTATTATCGATGATTATGTAGATCATTTACAGCATCATTTAAAAGCGATTTAATTATGATAAAATTTAAAAAAGTTTCAGATAAGATTTTTATCACGACAATTATTTGTTGTGACAGATGTAATTTTTAACTCAATTTTGAATCTTTAAAATCATTAAATCTTTTAACTTAAAAATAAATGCAATTAAAAATATATAACTCGCTTACAGCAGAAAAAGAAATATTCAAACCTATCTTAGAAGGAAACGTCGGAATGTACGTCTGCGGACCTACCGTGTACAGCAATGTACATTTAGGGAATGTAAGAACTTTCCTTTCTTTCGATTTTATCTATCGTACCCTGATGCATTTGGGATACAAAGTAAGATATGTAAGAAATATTACTGATGCAGGTCACCTTACCGATGATGGAAATGTTGATAACGACAGATTCGTAAAACAGACCAGACTTGAAAAGCTGGAACCTATGGAAATTGTACAGAAATATACCGTAGACTTCCACAAAGTGCTGGATATGTTCAACTTACTTCCTCCAAACATCGAACCTACTGCTACAGGACATATTGTAGAGCAGATCGAGTTAACTCAAAAACTAATTGAAAGAGGATTTGCTTACGAAAGCAATGGTTCAGTATATTTTGATGTTTTGGAGTACAACAAAAGAGGATTGAACTATGGTGAACTTTCAAAACGTAACATAGAAGAGCTTTTCGCCAATACCAGAGACCTTGACGGACAGGGTGAAAAGAAAAACCCACAGGATTTTGCATTGTGGAAAAAAGCATCCCCAGCCCACATCATGAGATGGAATTCCCCTTGGGGAGAAGGTTTCCCGGGATGGCATCTTGAATGTACTGCAATGAGTACAAAATATCTTGGCGAAACATTCGATATCCATGGAGGAGGAATGGACCTTAAATTCCCTCACCACGAATGCGAAATTGCACAAGGAAAAGCTTGCAACGATGCAGCTCCGGTAAATTACTGGATGCACGCCAATATGCTGACGATGAATTCTCAGCGTATGAGCAAATCTACAGGAAACTATATCCTTCCGATGCAGCTGGTTACAGGTGATAATGACTTCTTTGAAAAACCTTTCCATCCTTCAATTGTACGTTTCTGCTTCCTGCAGGCTCACTACAGAAGTGTTCTGGATATTTCAAACGATGCCATGATAGCCAGCGAAAAAGGATTTATCAGATTAATGGAAGCAGTGAAAGTATTGAATTCTATTACCCCTGATGATACCAAACAATCCGGTTTCAGCCTGAAAGAATGGAAAAATAAAGCATATGAAGCTTTAACAGACGACTTCAATTCACCAATCCTGATCGCTCACCTGTTTGAAGCGGTGAAATACATCTTTGCTTTGAATGATGGTAAGGAAACAATCTCAACAGATGACCTTGAAGATTTGAAAACTACACTCAATGCTTTTATCTTTGACGTTCTGGGATTGCAAACCGTAGAAGAGAATAACAATGAAAAGCTGGATCAGACCCTGAAAGTTTTGATCGAATTGAGAAATCAGGCAAGAAAATCAAAAAATTTCGAACTTTCAGACCAGATCAGAGATAAACTGCTTGCAGAAGGTATCGAATTAAAAGACGGAAGAGACGGAACATCATACGTTCTGAACTAGAAAATATAACTTCGTTTTATCCCCATTCCGTAGGAGTCCCCCATATTTAGGATTCTTACGGAATGTTTTTTTATCCTTTCTAGAGAATATGTCCCTATTTCAGATTATGCCTCTTTGTCCTTCATTTCTCTCTTAAACCCTCTTACGCACCAACAAACTCTCAAACCCTCCAACCCTCCAACTCTCAAACTCTCGAACTTTTTTCAGGAGCTTAATCCTGCTATCCATTCATACTCCTCGCGCCACCGCGCTCCCACGCTGTCACCCTGAGCGAAGCCGAAGGGTTTCTCAAGCCCACCCACCCTCCAACCCAAGCTGCGGGGTAACCATTACTATCAGGGCTAGGGGAGGAGCTGTAAATGATGAATGATGAATGATGAATGATGATTTTCGGGGTAGGAGGGTACAGTGGCTGAGGTTATTGAGTTTCGGGTTTCGGTTTTCGAGGTATAAAAAGAACATTGGAGTTCTATGGAAACAGGGTATTGAGTACAAATCTCTATTCCTATTGTGTCATTCCGGAGGAATCCCAACTTCTTTACGAGAGTCTTAAAGAAAGTAAAATAACAGTATAGTGTCTCAGACCTTTTAGCCGTTAGTATTAGCAATGTCATGCTGAGCCGAGTCGAAGCATTTTAATTAATTACTTTATACGAGTTAAATCTTATCACTCTATATTATATATAAATATATCCTTTAGCATTTCCCATCCTTCCCATTCTATATAATATAAAAGCAAACATCTTCTCCGTGTCAATCTGTGTCATCTGTGTTTCATTATAACCATTCAATAGGAATGGGCTAAAATCCTGAGCTTAATTAAAGGGAGCCTGGTCTCATGAAAATTCCCGATCCTCAAGCTTCAATCCAAACTTACACCTGCACCTTACTCATATATACCTTATTTTCGTCCTTCCACACCCCAAAACCCGCATCCCGCAACCCGAATCATCTCCTCTCACCCTCTCCAACGCACAAACCCTCCAACCCTCCCACGCTCTCACCCCATCCTCCAAACAAATGTTTAAAATTTTTCACCCTGCC